>CAVXBU010000029.1:0-131564 GCA_963760175.1 uncultured Acidobacteriaceae bacterium | reverse complement strand
ACCCACGGAGGTGTGGAGGGTGGCTACGGCCTCTATTTGCGCGATGGGAAGCCGACGTTCGTTTACAACTTCCTGGGTGTAGAGCGCACCACGTTTGCGGCGAAAGACCCCCTGCCGAAAGGCAGAACGCAACTCGTCGTCAATTTCGCTTACGACGGCGGCGGCATCGCGAAAGGGGGGACCATCTCCATGACCGCCAATCGAGCCAAGGTAGCTGGAGGGCGGCTCGAAAGGACCATCCCCAACCAGTTTACGCTTGGCGAAGGACTCGACATCGGCATGGACGTGGGTTCTCCGGTGGACTTCACCTACAAGCTGCCGTTCAAGTTTACGGGCAAGATTGAAAAAGTGACCATCGACCTGCTCTCGCCGGCGGGGATGGCCGCGGCGGATGAGTCCCTCAAACAAAGGGTAAGAAGGTGGCCTGATTTCAAGTGGATCGTGAGCTGAGAGGTAGAGGAATAGTTCTTGCCGAAGAGCGAACCGATCTCGCTGTCCAGCGCACCATGATCGCAGCGTTAATTCGCCTGATTTCGTCAACTATCAGGAGCCGTACGTTTGGATCTCGTTGCTCCTGTAACTTTTGGCAGTTTCCTAATACAGCAACGATCTTGTAAGCTGATGTCTCCTTCCTTTAAGTTGAAGCCCCGTCCAAGTTCCTTTTGGGCTGGGCTTACGGTCTCCCCGAAGGCTTCGCCCCGACTGTCACAAGTGACAGTTGGCTCCCATCCACGCTCGTGGTGCACTACTGACGCGCGGTTAGGGGGATCCCTTGCGAATTCGCAGTCGCACCACAACTAATTCAAGGAGAGGAACAAAATCATGGCTACAAAACAACCGAATATCCTGATCCTATGGGGCGATGACGTTGGCTACTGGAATATCAGTCGAAACAGCGATGGGATGATGGGCTATCCAACGCCGAACATCGACCGCATCGCCCAGGAAGGCGTCAAATTCACCGACTGGTACGGCCAACAGAGCTGCACGGCTGGTCGTGCAGCCTTCATCACTGGCCAGAACCCGCTCCGCACCGGCTTGACCAAAGTCGGGATGCCCGGTTCTACTCTGGGACTTCAAGCGGAAGACCCGACCATCGCCGAACTGCTCAAGCCGCTCGGCTACGCCACCGGTCAGTTTGGCAAGAACCATCTCGGCGATCGGAATGAATTCTTGCCGACCTTGCACGGATTCGACGAGTTCTTCGGCAATCTCTATCACCTGAATGCGGAAGAGGAACCGGAACTGCCTGACTATCCCACAGACCCGGCATTCAAGGCGAAATTCGGACCCCGAGGCGTGTTGCACTGTATCGCGACTGACAAAGATGACCCAACAACGGATCCCCGGTTTGGCCAAGTAGGAAAGCAGACGATTAAGGACACTGGTCCGCTGACCATCGAGCGCATGGGTACCGTCGATGAGGAGATCACGACTCACGCTCTGGGCTGGATGGAGAAGCAGGTGAAAGCGAACAAGCCCTTCTTCCTCTGGTACAACTCTACGGCCATGCACATGCGAACTCACCTCGCGGCCAAGAACCGTGGCAAGAGCGGCCAGGATGATTACAGTGATCGTATGGTTACCCATGACGAACAGATAGGGCAAATGCTCGACAAGCTCGACGAGTTGGGCGTGGCCGATAACACCATCGTCATGTATTCCACCGACAACGGCCCGGAAAATGACACTTGGCCCGATGGCGCCAACACGCCGTTCCGCAGCCAGAAGGACACGAACTGGGAAGGCGCGTGGCGCGTTCCTTGCTTCATGCGCTGGCCCGGAAAGATTAAGGCCAACACGGTCCTGAACGGCATCGGGTCCCACCAAGACATGCTGCCCACGTTACTGGCAGCGGCGGGTGATCCGAACGTAAGCCAAAAGCTGCTGGACGGCTACAAAATCGGGGACAAGACCTTCAAGGTGCATATTGACGGTCTCAACATGATTCCCTACCTCACCGGCCAAGTGAAAAAGAGTCCAAGAGAATCCTTCTTCTACGTCAGCGATGACGGCGGCGTCATGGCGCTCCGGCACGGTGACTGGAAGTTGGTGTTTGAGGAACAGCGTGCAAGCTCAACGAGGGTTTGGGCAGAGCCCCTGGTAAAGTTGCGAATGCCGCTCGTGTTTCACCTGCGACGCGATCCGTTCGAACGCGCCGACTTCAACTCGAACACCTACTGGAATTGGGTGATGAGTCACGCCTTCCTCCTCTACGGAGCACAGGCAATCGTGGCGGCCCAGATCGAGAACTTTGTGAAGTACCCGCCCCGCCAGAAGGCAGCCTCATTCAACCTTGACTCCGTGATGGAGCAATTAGCACCGGCCATCAAGGCGGAAAAGGAAAAGGAAGCGGCAAAGAAATCACCGAAAGCTGCATAACGTGGCGTTTTGGTCGGTAAAGGGAGATCGAAAGGTCTCCCTTTCGTCAATTGTCGCAGAATGCAGGCAGAAGGCGTCTCACCGCCAACTCGCTCGGAAGGCCGACTGTCACGAACTCGGAGTTGTTTGAGAAATGTCTCATGACCATTGTTGAAACAGAGCTAAAAAGCAGGGGAATAGTCCTTGCCGAAGAGCGAACCGATCTCGCTGTCCAGCGCACCGTGATCGCAGCGGAAAGAACGCTGATGGCATGGATCCGAACCGCCATTTCGATGATCGGATTCGGTTTCAGCATCTACAAGTTCTTCCAATACCAGGCCGAAGAAATTGCCGCCGGTAACATCAGGCACCCGCAGGCGCCGCGTAATCTCGGAATGACCCTTGTTGCCTTAGGAACTCTGGCATTATCGGCCGCGGCCTGGCAGCACAGGAATCTTCTGAAAGAGATCGGTGCATCCCAGACGCGGCACGTGTTGTCTATCTCCTCCGTGGTGGGGCTGGCTGTCATCCTGATTGGAGTCATCACGTTTTACAGTATTGTGCTGCGACGCGGGCCGTTTTAGTCGAGATGCGACTTTTGCACGTAACTTGGTCGCAAACCGAGGAGCTCTCAGAGGATCTGCGTCACGCTGTCTCTTTTGACAGTTAGGCGGTTAGCATGATGGCTATAGCATGGGTATCCGAAGGGAAAGCGCATGAGATGCAATAACAGATTGGCACTTCTTACTGGCATCATCCTGTGTCACATCGCGACCGCGATGGCACAACAGAAGGGACAATGGGTGCCGGGACAATATGGCCTCAACGCCGGCGTGATTCCCGAGCCTGGGATCACTTACGCAGCGATGCCGATAAGTTACTCCGCCAGCCGATTGAATGGCCCCGACGGAAATCGCATCCTTCAGAATGTTACGGGGACTTACTCGTTCTGGGCGGATGAGAACATCATCTACTACGTCCCGGAACACAAGTTCCTCGGCGGATATTTCATGCCCTACATCAATCTAGCCTATGCGACCGGTTCGTTGGTGGCAGACATACCTGAGGTACCCGGAATTTTTTCCGGGGCCAGTCTCGGCGCGGGCGGCGGTGGTTTCGCCGACACTTACGTCGAGCCATTGAATATGGGTTGGCACCTGAAGCGAGCTGACTTCAACGCCGGATATGCTTTCCTCGCTCCTACCGGCCGATACGCTGCGGGAGCGAGCGATAACGTAGGGTCGGGATATTGGGGCAACAACATTACGACGGGCACCACGTTCTACATCACCAAGAACAAGGGCACGAGTGCAAACTTGGCCACCGACTGGGAAATCCACGGGCAAAGAAAAACCGCTAGCCTACCATCGGGCCAAATTAGCAACAAAACGCCCGGCCAGGCTTTTACCATCGAGTGGGGACTTGGGCAGGTTCTTCCTTTGAAGAAAGACATGAGCAGACTGGCCCAGATTGGTGTGGTTGGTTATGACCAGTGGCAGGTTTCGAATAACGGTGGAACGGTAATCGTTGCCGGTGCACCTGTCTCTGCGAGCAAAATTCCCTACTATTCAGTACAAGGTATCGGTGTTCAGGCCAATTTCATTCTCCCGACCAAGAACCTGGTGGGTTTCTTCAAATATTACGACGAATATGCAGCCAAGGCTCGTCCTCAGGGACGCACGATTGTGTTCGGTTTTTCGTGGACGTTACGGGTTCCGAAGCCGCAAGCTCCCAAGACACCGAAATCTTAGGGCCGCGCGAGACTTAGGTCCGCCGGGTATAAGTTGCCAACCAGCGGAAGAGGCGCAGCGAGAAGAGTATGCAGGATCTGGCACAAACCGTTCGCGACCTCGTGGGCCGGCTGGATGGACCATTGCATTTTCGGTTCATCTTCCAGCCACTCATGGCGTCTATCTTTGCCATTCGGGACGGAAGAAGAGACGCCCATGCAGAGCGGAAGCCTTTTCGAGTGATAACCGATCCAGCGCAACGGCGCGAGGTGCTACTGAGCGGTTGGAAGTCGGTGGGCAAGGTTTTCGTCCTTGCTCTTATTCTTGACGCTGTCTACCAGTTCAAGGTCTTCCGCTGGTTCTACCCGAGCCAAGCATTGTTGGTGGCACTGTTCCTCGCGGTCGTCCCGTACCTCCTGCTCCGGGGTCCGGTCAACTGGCTCACACCGAGACGGAACGATGGGCGAAAGAAGACGGACACATCCGTGCACCTAGGGTAGGAGTACGCATGTTTGGGACCAGGCAGCCACAACTGGGCTGCCAGACAGCGGGCTGAGAAGCCGCATTACTTAAGGAAAGAACACCATGGCAACCGAGAAACCGAACGTTGAAACAGATCGTGACCGCTCGAAGCTCCCCCTGCCGGAACTGCCTTTTCGCGGCAAGATCGGCAAGACGTATCTGGAGTCCGAAATGGACTGGCCCAGGGTTCCAGCGCCACCCGCCGGTGCACCAAATGTTGTCGTCATTCTGCTGGACGACGTTGGCTTCGGACAGGTGAGCACCTTCGGTGGCCCCGTGCCCACACCGGCACTCGACAAACTCGCCTCGCGCGGCCTGCGTTACAACCGCTTCCACACCACCGCGATCTGCGGCCCGTCGCGCGCGGCGCTGCTCACGGGGCGCAATCATCACAATTGCGGATCGGGCTTTCTGGTCGAGTGGGCTACCGGCTTTCCCAGTTACAACTGCATGATCCCGAAGACCACTGCAACCATCGGCGAAGTGTTGAAAGGCAATGGCTACAGCACTTCGTGGTTCGGCAAGGATCACAACACTCCCGACTGGGAGAGCAGCGTAGCGGGCCCGTTCGACCGCTGGCCGACTGGATTGGGATTCGACTACTTCTACGGCTTCATCGGTGGCGAGACTAATCAGTGGTATCCGGTGCTATTCGAGAACACGACCGCGGTAGAGCCGGACAAGACGCCCGAAGAAGGCTATCACTTCCTGACAGACATGACGGACAAGGCGATTCACTGGCTGCGCTACAACAAATCGGTCGCGCCGCAGAAGCCCGTCTTCATGTACTTCGCCCCAGGAGCAGCGCACGCACCGCACCATTCGCCGCGCGACTGGCGCGAGAAATTCAAGGGCATGTTCGATGCCGGCTGGGACGCTGTGCGCGAGGCGACCTACAAGCGGCAACTCAAATTGGGAGTCATCCCTCCCGATGCGGTTCTGACGCCCCGTCCGGAGTGGGTCAAGCCGTGGGACTCGCTGTCCGGCGATGAACGAACGTTGTTTGCGGCGTTCATGGAGAACTTCGCAGGTTATCTCGCCTTCGCGGATAACGAGTGCGGTCGCTTGCTCGAAGCCGTCCAGGAACTGCCGGACGCCGACAACACGCTCATCTTCTTCATCGTGGGCGACAATGGTGCGAGTTCCGAGGGAGGCTTTTCGGGGACGGCTAACGAGGTGATGAATCTTAACGGCATCCCATCGTCCCTGGCTGACAACTTAAAGATTCTCGCTGACATCGGTGGGCCGCATACTGAGCCCCACTACCCGGTCGGCTGGGCGTGGGCTGGCAACGCTCCCTTCCAATGGGTCAAGCAGGTTGCCTCTCACCTGGGCGGGACACGGAACCCGATGGTCGTCTCATGGCCCGCGAGGATCAAGGACGCAGGAGGAATCCGTAGCCAATTCGCGCACCTGATCGACGTCGCCTCCACGATCTTAGACGTCGCCCACATTCCAGCGCCGGTAAGCGTGAACGGTGTCGATCAAAAACCGATGGATGGCGTATCCCTCGCTTCGACCTTCGACGACGCTAAGGCTCGGCCTGTGCGCGAACGCCAGTACTTCGAAATATTCACCAACCGGGCCATCTATGACAAGGGTTGGATCGCTTGCGCGCAACATACGCTGCCCTGGCGCCAGGACTTGGCCCCAGGCCACTGGGAGAATGACAAGTGGGAGTTATATAACCTCGACGAGGATTTCAGCGAAGGCAACGACTTGGCGGCCAAATATCCGGACAAGCTTGCCGAGCTGAAGACGCTCTTCGATGAGGAGTGCGAGAAGAACAACGTTTATCCCCTCGATGACCGTGGCATCGGGCGGGCGTTTGTGCCGAAACCGTCGCCTGGGGGCTCAGACCCCAAGCGCACCAAATTTACGTATTACGGCGGTGTTTCTCGCTTGGCCGAGACTGCGGCGCCGAACACGAAAAACGTTTCGCACAGGATTACAGCGCAGATCGACATGCCTGCCGGGGCAGAAGGAGTGATTTTGGCGGAGGGAGGCATATCGGCTGGCTTTGCGCTTTACATTCAGAACGGCAAGCTCGTCTACCATTACAACTGGTTCGAGCGCGAGCGCACGAATTTGGTCTCGAACATCCCCGTTCCTGTCGGCAAGTCTGCTGTCACCGTGGAGTTCGCCTACGACGGCGGTGGGCTTGGTAAAGGCGGCGAGGCAGTCATCGGAATCAACGGCAAAGAGGTGGGCCGGGCCCGGATTGCCCATACGGTTCCTGGTCGCTTCGGCATCGACACCTTCGGCCTTGGATCAGACACTGGCTCACCCGTCAGCAACACCTATCAACCGCCGTTTCCGTTTACCGGAACGGTCGAGCGCGTTGACATCGAACTAGGGCCGCGGAATCTGAGCACGGCAGATGAGAGCAAGCTGAATGCAATGTACACTGCATTCGCGGGCACACACGACTAACCAGACGGTATGAATTGTGTTTTATGTCAGTCTGGCAATCAGACGGAATTTCCTACTGAGATGATGATCCATTTCAATGGCCTCAAGCACGTGGATAAGCCCGGCGTTCTGGTGTTCCCGAAGGTTTCTGGCTGCCTTGATTGCGGTGCTTCGCGGTTTACTATCACGGATGCCGATTTGCAGTTACTGGGAGACGCTAGCACAGCCGCTGCTGCTTAATAGTCTGCTGCCCAGCAAACCATCGCTTACAAACTGCTTGCCCGCAAGCACCGCATCCACGGCGGCGAGTAGATCGCTTGCGGCCCTTGTTTTCAGAACGTATCCCCGCGCCCCCAAGCTGAGGGTTTCTTGCACCACGTCTGGAGAAGACTCCTGGCTCACGAAGATTATTTTGGACTCCGGGACAAGTTTGTGAATTTGTCGAGCGCCCTCGATTCCATTCAGCGTGGGGAGTCCGATGTCGAGGAGAATCAAATCGGGGTTGAGTGCTTGCGCTGCGCTTTCGCTCAACCGCTTCCTTCCCCCGAACAGCAACTGCCGGCTTCCTGTAATCAACTGCGGCCGGCCTGCGAGATCGGGATTGATCCGCTCCGCCGCCCGGTCGTCGAGAGGTATCACGTTGTACTTGACCGCTTCGATCAGCCACAGGCGCTGCAGTACGTGCAGTTTCTAGGGATTCTTCTTCGCTAAGTCGTTCGCCTGAGTCCAGTCGGTGGTGGTGTCATACAGCTCCCACACATCGTCGTCGAAGGGCACGAGCGCGACGGCACCAGTGAGCCAGGGAGTGCGGTGACGGGTGACCGCGGTCCAGCCCTTGTGGTAGATGCCGCGGTTGCCCATCATCTCAAAGTACTGCGTCTCATGCCGCTCTGCTGCCTTGGCATCGTCGAATGAATACGCCATGCTTGGGCTTAGGCACGTGCTCGTCGCAAACGACCGCGACGGCGCGGAGTTCCGCCACACAGCCGAGCACTTGGGTAGCTACGTTGGGGCAACCAGCGTGGTCACAGAAGTATTCAGTGAGCAGTTCTTCGCGCCCGTCTGGAGTCGTGAGGCCCGTCTTGATCGTCACGTGAGGAATGGAGAATCCTCTAACCGAATACTTGTATTGTGTGATGGATAGGGTTCTTGCGCAAGTAACTCTTGTACCCCGGAGAAGGAATTCCACGGCTGGAAGAGGCAATGGAATCATGTTCGATGGTGCAAAGAGGCTGAACATCGGCTCCACTCCGAATAACTGTTGAAATCGGAATAACTGTGCAGGTCCAGAGGCTCGGGCGATTTTCCGTGCAGACTGTCAGTTTTGCCAGTCGGCGGGGTCGCATGGCGGCCAATACAATTCGTGGCTACATGCGGTGCCTGGGTCGAGGGCGACCGTTTCCTGCGTAATCGGCGCGCCCGTCGCAAAGCGACCGAGTCAATCAAAGACACGACACGCCCAGAGCAAGCAGAGAACGTGCGGTCACAGCGACGGTTGTGAAAAACATCAAGGCGCATCCTCCGTCACTTGCGATCGCAGTCAAGAGTCATCGATAGGAGTAAGGATATGACACGCTCTTTCACTCTGGTATCGGCTGGACCGCTGGGGGTGACCCATGCTTAATAAGTCAGGGGCCCAAAGCGGCGCTCTCGACGAGGCTGCCTCCGTGGACCGTACGGTGCTGCCCGTCCCCGAGCCTCAGTATCCGCCGATCACCGAGCTTGATGTGCACAATGCACAAGCCCCGCCACGGTTCCAGGTGAAAGCGCCGAAAGGCGCGCCCAACGTGGTTGTGATCCTTCTCGACAACTTCGGCTTCGGCGACGGGTCGACATTCGGAGGACCGATCCAGATGCCGACGCTGGACCGATTGGCCGAGACCGGGCTGCGCTACAACAATTTCAAAGTCCCTCCGTTATGTTCGCCCAGCCGCGTGGCTTGCCTTACCGGCCGCAATAGTCATAGCGCAAACTTCGGCGTGATCTCGGAAATTGCCACCGCTTTCCCGGGGTACACGGCGATGCGTCCCGCGAGCGTTACGATGGTGCCCCAGATCCTGCGGCTGAACGGTTACAGCACCGCCATGTTCGGCAAGTGTCACGAGCTGGGGCCGTGGGAAGCCAGCGATGTCGGACCGTTCGACCGCTGGCCGTTGCATAGCGGGTTTGAGCGGTTCTACGGTTTCATGGCCGGCGAGGCTGACCTATTTCATCCGGTCATTTACGACAACATGAACAGGGTGGATATGCATCCCGGCCCTGATTACTATGCCAGCACCGACATCACCGACAAGGCCATCGACTGGGTGCGTTCCCAGAAGTCGCTCGCGCCCGACAAGCCATTTTTCGTTTACTACTCGGCTATCGGCACCCACAGCCCTTTCCAGGTGCCCGAGACGTGGCGCGACCGGTACAAAGGCAAGTTTGACCAGGGTTGGGACCAGGTGCGGAAGGAAACCCTGGCCCGCCAGATCAAAATGGGGGTCGTGCCCCCGGGCACGGAAGCTGCCCCCAAGCCACCCGGGATTCAGGAATGGGACGAGTTGACGGCCGATGAGAAAAAGGTCTTTGCCAGATACATGGAAATCTACGCCGCCTTTGGCGAGGTGACAGATTACGAAATCGGGCGATTCGTCGATTCGATCAAAGACCTAGGCGAAATGGACAACACGTTGATCTTCTACATCACCGGCGACAACGGCTCGGTTTTCCAGGGCGGCCTCAACGGTGCCTTTAATGTTCTGTCCGTGTTCAACGGGATGCCGGAACCCCTCGACATTGCGCTGAAACACTATGACGAGATTGGCGGGCCGAAATCCGAGATTTTGTATAACAATGGCTGGGCCTTCGCCGGCGCCACGCCGTTTGGGTGGGGCCACCAGGTGGCCTCCTACGGGGGCATCTGCCAACCAATTGTGGTCCATTGGCCGAAGGGCATCAAGGAGAAGGGCGGCCTGCGTACGCAGTGGTACCACATGATTGACATTGTCCCAACTATATTGGAGGCAGTTGGGGTGCCCCAGCCCGGGGTCGTCTACGGCGTCAAGCAGAAACCGATCGAAGGCGTGAGCATGCTCGACACTTTTAATAACTCCGAGGCCAAGTCGCACCGTACCACGCAATACTTCGAGATGGCTGGCAACCGGGGCATCTATCAGGATGGCTGGTTCGCCACCACGGTGCACCGCCCGCCGTGGGAGCCCAAAGCGCGCGCTACCTTTGCCAACGACAAGTGGGAGCTTTACAACGTAGAGCAAGACTTCAGTTGCGCGCATGACCTTGCCGCGAAGTACCCCGACAAACTTGAGAAGCTAAAGGGAGTCTTCCTTGAGGAGGCTGTCAAGTACAACGTGCTTCCGCTTGACGACCGCGCCTGGGAGCGCTTCAATGCCGCCCTGGCGGGCCGTCCGGATCTGCTGGAAGGCCGCACCGAGATGACAGTCTATGAAGGGATGAAGGGAATCCCCGAGAATGCCTTCATCAACGTCAAGAACAGCTCCTTTGTGGTTACGGCCGATATCGAGGTCCCGCAGGCAGGCGCGAAAGGGGTGGTCATCGCCCAGGGCGGGGAGATGGGCGGCTGGAGCCTCTATGTCACGGACGGCGCACCCCGGTTTGCCTGGAACTTTCTCGGCCGTGAGATTTACAAGATCGTTGGCCCCGCTCGTCTGCCGGCCGGGAAGGTGATACTCCGTTTCGAGTTTGCTTACGATGGCGGTGGCCTCGGTGCGGGGGGTAACGGTGTGATCCTGGTCAACGGTAAAGAAGTCGCCGCAGGGCGGATCGGGCACACTCAGCCGTTCGCGTTTGGCGCCGAGACGACGGACGTGGGCGAAAATCTCTATACGTGTGTTAGCGACGACTACAAAGTGGGCGATAACAGGTTCACCGGTAAGATTAACAAGGTGACCGTCCAGGTCGGCAAATCCAACCTCAGCGAGGAGGCACAGAGGGCTATCGCAGAAATGCATGTCAACAAAGCAATGGCCGCCTAATCTCGCCGTTGAGGAAACGGGAACCCGATCTCCTCATCTCGGCATTCCCGGATCAGACACTGGCTCACCCGTCAGTAACACTATCAACCGCCGTTTCTGTTTACCGGAACGGTCGAGCGTGTTGACATTGGGCTAGGACCGCGGAACCTGAGCACGGCAGATGAGAGCAAGCTGAATGCAATGTACACGGCATTCGCGGGCACACACGACTAACCAGGCGGCAAAGACCGGCAGCCCACGTCCGGCTGCGGGTGGAGTGGGCAACCCATGGAACAAAACACGATGTTGTTGCCTCGGCCGTTTAGCCTTCTGGCCAAGCCCACCGGCGCTACCTGCAATCTCGACTGCAAGTATTGCTTCTTTTTGTCCAAGGAAATGCTTTACCCGGGCGACCGGTTCCGGATGTCCGAGGACTTGCTGGATACATATATCCGGCAACTTCTGGAGGCGCACCCGTCCGGCGAAGTCAACGTCGCATGGCAGGGCGGCGAGCCGACCCTCATGGGCCTCGATTTCTTCCGGAGCGCCATCGGATACCTCGAAAAATACCGAAAGCCGGCGCAGAAAATCCTTCACACGATACAGACCAACGGCACCCTCCTGAACGATGAATGGTGCGCGTTCTTCAAGCAGCACAACTTTCTCGTCGGTCTCAGCGTAGACGGCCCAAAGGAAATGCACGACGCCTACCGCGTCAACAAGGGCGGTGCCGGGAGCTTTGATCAGGTCATGGGCGGTTGGGAAGCCCTGAGCCGGCGCGGGGTGGACGTCAACATCCTGTGCACGATTCACGCTGCGAACGCCGATCACCCGATCGAGGTGTACCGGTTCTTTCGCGACCAACTGCGGACAAAGTATATACAGTTCATCCCCATTGTGGAGCGGACTACGAAGGAGTTCCTTCCTCTCGCCAACCTGGGGTGGGGCGAACGGCCCGGTTCGGACCGCCCGCTCTACACCCAGCGCGGCGGGCTGGTCACTGAAAGGTCGGTCGGGGCCAAACAGTTCGGCCGCTTTCTTATCGCTATCTTCGATGAGTGGGTGCGCCGCGATGTGGGGGACGTGTTCGTGCAAACTTTCGATGTGGCGCTGGGAAGCTGGCTGGGACAGCACAACTTGTGCATCTTCTCACCCACCTGCGGCGATGCCCTCGCACTGGAACATAATGGCGATCTGTATTCCTGCGATCACTACGTCGAGCCCGACTACCTGCTAGGGAATATCCAGGAGACGCCGATGCGAGAACTGGTGGACTCGGAGAAGCAGCGCGCTTTCGGGCAGCACAAACTGAGTAGCCTACCCAAGTACTGCCGGGAGTGCGAGGTGCGGTTCGCCTGCCATGGTGAGTGTCCGCGCAACCGGTTCATCACGACCCCGGATGGCGAGCCTGGGCTCAACTACCTTTGCGCGGGCTATAAGGCGTTCTTCAATCATATTGACGCTGCGATGAAGATCATGGCCGGCCTGTTGCGCCAGGGCCGATTTGCCGACGAGATCATGCAGATGCACACCGCGCTGGACGCGCGGCATCGGACGGCAGCGACGAAAGTCGGTCGCAATGACCCCTGCCCATGCGGGAGTGAGAAAAAGTTCAAACAGTGTCACGGCAGAACCGCTGGCAGCGCCGTGCTTCAGTAATTGAGGTCGGAGGAACGAGCTATTGCCTCGCTTGTGAAACGATAGGGCCGCTTGTGTGGCGGATTCGCGAAGATAAGCTTTAGGCTATGTTGGTTCCTGGGGCCTCAGAGATTTTCCTGCAGCCTGTCACTCTTACGGATGGCGAGTGAACATGGCAACCGAATTCTAAAGTCTGGAGTAGTCACATGATCACAAGTGATGGTAAGAGATTCCTATCGGTAGCGCTCAGCTTCATTCTGGTTTCAGCTCCTTCTCAGATCCTGTACGGATACCAGGTTTCGGGTTCGGCTTCTGCGAACGACTCTGGGAATGCCACAGAAACAGCTCCGTTGACTGCGAGCGAACTCCAAGCATTGGTTGCACCCATCGCACTATATCCGGATGCCTTGGTGGCGCAGATTCTTGGTGGGTCGACGTTTCCGGACCAGGTCGCCGTTGCTAACTACTGGGTTCAACAGAACAAGAACCTGACTGGAAGTGCTCTGATGAAGGCTGTCGATCAACAATCGTGGGATCCGAGCGTGAAGGCACTTACCCAATTCCCCTCGGTTCTCGATAACATGGCGAAGAATCTTACCTGGACGTCCTCGTTGGGAGAGGCGTACCACAACCAGTCGGCTGAGATAATGACGGCCATCCAAGCCCTGCGTGCGCAAGCCAAAGCAAAAGGCAATCTCCAGTCCAGTCCTCAGATCAAGGTGGTGCAACAGACGCCGGATACGATCGTCATTCAATCGGCGAGCCCGCAGATTGTCTACGTCCCACAGTACAATCCAGCGGTGATTTACGGCTATCCCTACGTCGTTCCAGGATATGTTGCGCCCGTTTACAGCACCGGCGACCTCGTGGCGGCCAGCCTCCTTTCGTTCGGGGCTGGAATCGCCGTGGGCGCGATGATGAGCGGCGGATGTTGCGGATGGGGGTATAGCAGCTGGAACTGTGGCTGGCACGGCACGGCCGTGATCTATCACGGTGGGGGATATTACGGCAATTCAGCCTGGCACGGCGGCTACTACAACGGCGGATACCACAACGGTTATGGCTACAACAACGCCTATAACCATTCGAACAACTACAACAACTATAACCACTCGAACTACGGCAATAGCTACAAAGGTGGCGGCAATACCTATAACAACGTGAACGTCAATAGACAAAATGCCTCGAACTCCTGGGCGCAGCACGACAATTCCAATGCCGGAAGATCAACCGCTTTCAGTGGCATGGGCGGTCATTCCGGCGGATTTGGCGATTCCGGAGGTTGGTCATCGAGAGCCGAGAGCGGTCGCGGCTGGGGGAGCATGGGTGCCAGCGGCTTCGGCGGGGGCCGATTCGGCGGAGGAGGAGGCGGTTTCGGGGGCGGTGGTTTTCGTCGCTGATGTCCCGCATGCTGCGGTTGTTCAAGAGAGATGAAATGGCAGGCTTGGAGGATTAACGTGAGGAGCTTTATTAGGAACCATCGGAGACAGGCTGCGCATCTAGCAATATTTGCGGCGCTGTTTGCGCTGATCATGTCGCTACCCGCGTGTAACAAAGCGGAAAATTCTCAGGCATCGCAGGCTGCCCAAGAGACCTTCGCCTCGCCTGCAGACGCAGGCGCTGCTTTCCTGGAAGCTGCGAAATCCGGCGATCAGGGTGCGTTACTTGCGATCTTTGGTCCAGACACCAAGGACGTACTGTTTTCTGGAGATGCGATAAAGGACAAGAACTCACTTCAGGACTTCGTTGCCGCTTACGGCCAAATGAATCGCTGGCGCGAGATTAAACCGGGCGGCGAGATTCTGTACGTTGGGGCAGACAACTATCCTTTTCCAATTCCCTTGGCCCGGAATTCCACGGGTCAGTGGTCCTTCGACACCGCCGCGGGTAAGGACGAAATCCTCGCACGCCGTATCGGGAAGGGCGAGTTGACGGCAATTGCTGCCTGTGCTGCTGTTGCCGATGCACAGACCCAATACTTTAGCCAGAGTCATGATGGCGACACGGTGAAGCAGTACGCTCAGAAGCTCGCCAGCTCCGAAGGCAAGCATGACGGATTGTACTGGCAGGTTCCAGCGGGTCAGGCCCCGAGCCCCCTTGGGGCGCTCGGCGACTTCGCGGAAGCCGTGGGCTATACCAATTCAGGCAACAAGCCGCAGCCGTTCAATGGCTACTACTTCCAGATACTGACCAAACAAGGAGACAAAGCGCCCAGCGGCCCGAAGGGCTACATCGTGGACGGAAAGATGACGGGCGGGTTTGCCATTCTCGCCTATCCCGCCGAATACAGGAATTCGGGAATCATGACGTTCATTGTTGGCAAGGACGGTATCGTCTACCAGAAAGACTTGGGTGACAAGACCACCGAAGTCGCCGTAGCTATGGCGGAATACAACCCCGGCGACGGCTGGATCGAAGTAGCCAAGAACTGAGGATGTGCTGGGGCTGGCAGTTTTGCCAGTTCTCGGGGCGGCATTGTGTCAATAAGATTAACCACGGGCAACGGTGTGTCCGGCTAAGACCATCGTTCGTGTTTCCACCGTGTGAGCCCTGCACCGGGACGCCCATCGGTACTGCAAATAGCAACAAGATTTACCTCGCCCCAATTGCTGACAGCAACGGGCGCCCCCTGGAACGTGGCAAGACTTATAAGCTTCACGTTCCGAAAGAAATTCCAGTCAAGCAGTTTTGGTCCCTGACCCTTTACGACCGCAGGACGTGGGTCTTCATCAAGAACCCGCTGGACCGAGCGGGGTTAGGCTCTTTCAACATGGATGAAGAAGAATGCCGATGGAAGTATTGACCTATATTTTGGACCAAAAGCACCGACAGGAATGGAATCCAACTGGATTCCAACGGAGGGCAAAGAACCTTATCCGTGGCTCCGGCTCTACGCACCCGAGGACCCCTTCTGGAACAAATCGTTCGAGATGCCGGACGTTGAACTCGTAAAATGATTCCCGCGCGGCAGCCCTTATGAATAAACAACAGAAAGCGGAGTGCAAATTAGCACTCCGCCAGAAGTTCAAATGGACTGACTCAGGGTACTGCCTTACGAACCTTGGACTTACTCGTTTCCTTATCTCGTTTCGCAGCGAATTCTTTGGCCACGGCTTTCTGAAGCTTGTCCGTAGCCACGCGATAACGTTTGGCAGCGTCCATGAGAACGTCTTCGCGGCTGGTGGCGGATCGCTGATACGACGAACTCGTTCTCTTTGTGAAACGTAAGTCGCTCGACTTGTTGGAATCGTGGACGATCCCGACAGATCAGTTGTCTGATTCAGGGCTTTCTGGCCTCGATATCGGCTCGGATGACATCCAAGTACTCGCGTGCAGATTCGAGAGCTTGTTCGGCATCGTGCTGAGAGACGAACCCGGTGTCGTCGTAGAGGGCCAGATTGCGCTTTCTGCGGAGACGATCAAAGACAACCAGCAGGCCCGCATGTGTCTTGTCGATGCGCGACCGTACGAAATCGATGATGGCGATGTGGTGGCCAGGCTGACTTCTCGCACGGAATCCGTGGCTAAACATGAACCCGAGGGAAGCTTTCAGCATTGCCTCGTAAGCTTGTTGAAGACAAGCTTCTTCATCGAAAGCGAGAATCTTGCGGGCCGAGGCCAGCTTCTTATCCGCGCTTGCGAGGAAACGGTCGATTTGGGCCCAGTCAACCGCGTGCGGCTTTAGCTTCTTCATTCGGACCTATCAGTGAAACACGCTTATTGTGCCAGACGTTTTCCAGAAACGCATCCTTCCGAGCGCGGCGCGACTTAAATTCCTTTGGCGTAAGCACGGTGTAGTTGATTTCGCGACCCAGTTGCCGCTCAAGCCTTCCCACGGCCTGTGCTAAATCTTCCTCGCGCGGTGAGCCAATCACGAGCACGTCTATATCGCTGGCAGCGTCCTGCTGGTTGCTGGCAAATGAACCGTACAAGTATGCCTCGTCCATTCCCTCAATTCTCTTCAGGGATTGCGCGATCAGGGGTGCTGCACCAATGGTTTTCGCAACGATCTTGCGCACTTCATTAAAAAGCGGATACGCCCGATTTAGTTGAAAATACTTTTGGCGACCACTCATTTCCGACCGAAATAGACCTTCGCTTTCTAGGCGTCCCAACTCTTTGGACAGGTTAGACGGATCGATGCTCAATCGCGCCGCCAGGTCCCGCAGATGGTGGCGGGCTGTCGGGTTTGTGAAGTAATAAGCCAGCAGTTGCTGGCGCGCCTTGGAGCGAAAGTCGAGCATGTGGTAGAAGCATACCACATGTGTGGTAGCAACTGACATCGGTAAAGATGAGGAGCTCATTCGCGTTCAACAAACCGGAACGGGCTGAATCCTATGTGGACTCCCAATTTCTATCTAGTCCAACGGCTCAAACTGGCGAAGCATCCCCAAGCTTCTATAGGGACGCCTCGGATCTCGGCCCGCCGGTCAAGTTGATTTCGGCGACGAAGATTTATCCGTGGGGCAAAGAGGACAGCGCCAAGCCGATGGTGTTCCCCGATGCTTCCGCCAAGCCTGCCAACATGATCTGGCCTGACGATGCCAGCGCCTTCGAGATGCTACTGCAGCTTCGTCGACAGCGAACCGGATTGGGGCATTCCCGACGCCGACTGGCGTGGCATGCTGGCCGCGATTGGGATCGTGAAAGGCAAACCCTTCAATCCCGACGACCGCACCCGTGGCATTCTCGACAAGGCTGCCATGACCGCGTGGAAGACGAGCAAGATGATCGCCTACGAGAACACCCCAGACCTGGGCGAAATCCCATACCTATCCTGACCGTCAATGGCTCGATCCGAACCTCGACTTCACCCTCGATGCGACTTGGATGCTGACGGCGCAGAACACCCGTGACCTCGACGCGCGAATCGCGTATTTTGCCAATATCTATGCGGTGAGTTTAGCAATGGCTTCGCGGACGCCGGGCGAGGGCGCCATCTACCTGATCGGCTACAAGGACGCCGACGGCGACGGACTTCGCGGCGCGACAGCCTACCGACTGCATCTGCCGAAAGATATTCCGACTGACAGATTCTGGTCCTTGACTTTGTATGATGCCTTTTCAGCCGCCGGGCTTGATAACGGCCAGCCTTTTCCGTCGCTGGGTTTGCGGCACAATCCGGTCGTCAAAGCGGACGGCTCCATTGATCTCTGCCTCGGCCCCAACGCACCGGCAGGGAAGGAAAAGAACTGGATGAAAACCGTTCCGGCCAAGGGCTATTTCACCATTTTCCGGCTCTACGCCCCAACGGCACCTGCCTTTGCCAAAACTTGGGAGCCCAGCGACCTCGAAAAGGTGAAGCGACCGCGCGCGGGTGTCGCCGACAGTCGGCGCAAAATCGCCATATCCCACATTGACCGCGCTGAGGGGTTTTGAGTGTTATCGCCCTGCGTAAAACTATCCCGACGAGGGGAGCGGTGACGCGGCCTGACGACTTCAGTTCGGGGAAAAGACGCGATCTCTGGTCGCACCTGTTTCGCCTAGAACAGCAGTTTGAGTGTGAACTGTGCCGAGCGCGGGCCGCCAGGCGCGTAGAGTGCGCTCTGCCCGTTTGGGGCGCCCCCCGCGTCGATGTTCGTTGTGGACGTGCCCGGACATACCTTGCCAAATGCCGGATTCGGCCCATTCTCGGTCCCCCACATGGGATCCGGAGCACATTGCGATCCGGGGATTCCGAACATCGGATGGTTGAACACGTTAAAGTATTCCGCGCGCACATCGAGCTTGACGCGTTCGGTGAGGTTAAAACGACGGCGCAGTGCGAGATCGGTCTGGTCGATTGAATATGGGCTGCGCAACGAGTTCCTGGGAAAGTTCCCCGCCTGCCCTGGAGCGGGTGAAGTGAAGGCAGCTGGATTCAGCGCTCTGCCACTCGGTTGCGTCGGATCTGCGATCCAGTAGGGTTGGCCGGGCACGATTTCAGCCTCAGTCGTGTAATCATTAAAGGGGCTGGTATCGGGCCCGTGGAAGGTTACATTGATGGGCGGCGCGGTCGTGACGCGAACCAATCCGTCCACGGCCCATCCTTTTAGGATCGCGTTGCTGGCGCGGTCCCAGGAAGGCGCAGGTACTTCATAAGAGATGGCCCCGGCAATGGACTGACGTATGTCGTAGTCGGAGGGCGTCAACGGTGGGAGCAGGATGTTGCCCACGCTCGGCGCCGTCAGACCCTCTGCATCTGTGGAACCGAGATCGCTTGATTTTGACAAACTGTAGGAGACAAGCGCCTGCAGGCCATGCGACATGCGGCGCTGGAACTGCAACTGAAGGGCGTTGTAGTGAGAGTATCCGGCATTCCGTATTGCGTTGACCCATCCGTCACTGCCCGTGCTTAAAAGCATCGGAGGAGAAATGGCATCCTCTCGCAGGAGCCGTCTTCCGTCGGACCCAAGATAGGTTGCCGTCAAGGTTTGCTTCGCTCCCAATTCGCTCTCGATGGCCGCATTCCACTGCATGGTGAACGGAACGCGCAGGTTGGGATCGACAGCACTGACGTCATATAAGCTGGCATTGATTGTCGTGGAGAAGGGCGGAGGCTGGAAAGCTGGGTTGGTGATGCTGAAAGGCACCGCCGGAGAAAGGGAAAGAGATTTCGAGTGCATATAGGGAAACCCAAAAGCGGCTAGGCCGATGTCCCCGTAGCCCAGATCATAGAAGAGGCCGAAACCTCCTCGCACCACGGTCTTGGGGGTGAGTTGGTATGCGGCTCCGATCCGGGGAGCGAAATTGTCAAACCTGGTGTGCCAAAGTGAACCGGGCACTATTGCAAGCGCATTCGAGTCGAAGATTCCTTGCAGCACGTAGAGCAGTTGGCCTGAGGTTGCCGAGACCGGCGGTGTGTTGATCTCCCACCGCAACCCATACGTCAGTGTCAGATGATTCGTTGCCCTCCATGTGTCCTGGGCAAAGAGCGAGTAGTTATGCACTGTCACGGAAAAGAGATCGTCAACAGAGAAATCAATCGCGCTGACGGTTCCTGCCACCAACTGCGCGTACCCAGTGGAAAAAACGCCGTATCCGGTGCTTTGCCCGGACGTGGGGCGCAGATGACGATAATCGATTCCGAACTTGAACTGGTGCACGCCGACAGCCCAGGAGAATGTGTCCACGAAATTGAGCTGCCGCTGGACGTTGTTGTATTCGGAACCTTCTCTGATATCCATGTCGCCATTGCCGATCGATCCGAGATAGAGAAGGGCCTGACCGTTATCAAAGCTGTAAGGGGATGAGGACGGGAACAGAGTCGAGATAGGCGGCGGAACCCCACCATAGAAATTCGTAAGGGATGTGATGAAAGTACTCGTGTTTCGGCTCCAGTTCGCGCGGAAGTCGTTAACCTTGGTGGGAGCGATCAGGATGGTCGCGCCTGCAGTGAACGTGTTGGTGTTCGCGTTGTCATAGGCTAATTCCTCCCAGCGGCGGGTCGTGTTATAAGAGGGCGCGTGGTTATAGCGTGCAAACAGGATGATTTTGCTGTTTAGATAATGGTCAACGCGGATGCTGGTTGCGTTGAGGGAAGAAGGAATGGAATAGGCGGCGTTAAGCATCGCAAGGCATGGATTCGTGATGTTGTCGCAAGTCGGGTCGACGAGGGGAGAGTTGGGATCCGGAAGGGGCAGCGCATTGAGAAGCGGCTGATAGTCTGGAGCAACCGCCGCCCGCGCAGAGGCAGTAAGAAATTCACCCGAGGCCGTTTGCGGCTGCCATAATCGGAGCCCCTCGTAAGAAAAAAAGAAAAAAGTCTTGTCTTTCAGGATGGGACCTCCAAGGACGCCACCAAAGTCGTTCTGGCGGAGCGGAGGCTTGATGAGCGGGGGCGCGTCAAAATAATTGCGGGCGTCAAAAATGTCGTTTCGTAAATAGTCAAATGCTGTGCCGTGAAAATGATTGGTCCCGGATTTCGTGACGATCGAGATCTGAGCCCCAGGCACACGCCCGAATTCAGGCGCATACGACGAGGTTTGGATGCGGAACTCCTGCATGGCATCTACCGAAACCAGTCCGTTGGTGCCGCCTTGAGCGGTAAATCCGGGGATCGCACCGGCCAAAGTCTCGCCGAGGCCGCTGATTGTCACACCAAAGTTCGCACTCACGCCATCCACCATGAAATAGTTCGCGTCGCTGCGCTGTCCATTCACGCTAAACTGCCCGTCCCCGAGATTTTGCGAGGTGAATACGACCCCTGGCGCCAGTGCGATCAAGGGCTGGAAGCTGCGGCCGTTGAGCGGCATATTCTGCACGAACTGGTCGTCCACCACGGTACTGACCGACGCCGAATCGGTTTGTAGCAGGGAGGCGCCCACCGTTACGATTTCTGACGCGGGACCAATCGCGAGCGTGAAATTCTCGTTGACGGCATCCTGCACGTAGAGCTGAAAACTGGGATGGACGACGGTGCGAAAGCCTTCCTTCTGAACCGTCAGCCGATAGGTAGCCGGATGCAGATCGGGGATGACGTAGATCCCGTCCTCGTTGGTAGGAACGGCAGTCGAGACGTTGGTCTCCAGGTTGGTGATCTTGCATTCAGCGCCGACGATCACCGCGCCAGACAGATCGGTCACTCTGCCAGCAATGCGGGCGCTTTCAGTTTGTGCGAAGGCCATCGCAGCGCTCACAAGAAGAATTAGGGCGAGCACCGGGCACTTCATCACAACTCTCCGCTAGTGCGCGACAGGCCAACTAGTTCCACTCCTTGTTCTGGAGCAAAGAAGAATATCCTTGTGCGTGGGTTTGATTCAAGCCGTCAACAACGAGTGCGGGGAGTTCCTAGGAACCACTGTTAGAAATGACAGTGGACAAAAATCCGTATCCCGAGAAGGAATTTAGGTTCCAAATCAGACGGGAGCACATTCCAGTGCGGCGGCCATAGTCGGTGGACTGTACATTGGTGCGCAATCGTCGGGTGAGGGCGCCGATCCTTCGTCCCAGATTGGCGCCTGGAGCGGATCGCTGGTGCTCGAGTTGCTCGCCGTGGTGCCTTTATTGTGTGCGATTCCTTCGCTGTTCCATCAACTGGCGCACAGCCGGCTGCTGCACGCGGTGGCCCCGGGCTCTGTTGACATCTCTCTGGGTGCCTCGGAGTTGCTGCCGATGGTAGCGATCTTGCCATTCATGCTCTACCAGCTCGCCGGCTTCGGCACCCTGCATTACATCGTGCCGAGGCCCGTAAACTGGGCCATCAACATCGGCATCTTCGGCTTGATCGTCGCCAGCTATGTCGCCAATCGCGAGGGCGCGTACAACATGGAAAAGGGGTTCGGCTCGCTTCTCGTTGTTGCCATGGCGCTTACCGTGTTCTACGGCGTGTTCAAACTGAGGCAGATGCAGACGACCTACGACGCGCAGTGCCCGCCGAAGCCTCAAAAGTAGCCATTCTAAGCGCTCGGAACCCGAGTAATCGCCTCTTGTCATGAGTGACAGTTGGCGGAGTATCGCACTCGTGGTCGAATTCAGACCAAGGGTTGTCAATGGAATCGAGGACCCAAGATTCCAGAAGGTTAGGAAATGAAAATCCGTGTAGCGAGTCTCACCACATCGCTGTTCTTAACACTCATTATTTTCGGTTGCTCCGCAACTCCTGGACCGTCCGCACCGTCTGCGCCATCCGGCTCCGCCGCCCCTCCCGCGGGCGAAGCAGTCTCTAGCGTCGGCGCCGACCCACTGCCTTCCTGGAACGATGGTCCGGCTAAACAGGCGATCATCAACTTTGCCAAGACTACGACCGACAAGGCGAGCACGCAATTCGTGGCGCCAGAGGACCGTATTGCTACGTTTGACCAAGACGGTACGCTGTGGGTTGAGCATCCCATGTACTCGCAGCTGGTCTTTTCCTCGGAACGTTACTCTGCTCTTGCGTCCCAACATCCCGAATGGAGTACAAAGCCTCTTTTCCACGGAAAGCTCATCAGCGACGCCGACGCGATGTCGAAGTACAGCGGGGATGAGTTTGACGCGATCGACCAGGCGACCCAAATCGTTATGCCAGTGGATGAATTCGACGCTCTCGCGAAGAACTGGATGGCGACGGCGAAGCATCCTCGATTCGACAAACTTTATCCGGAGTTAGTGTACGAACCGATGTTGGAGGTAATGCAGTATGTGCGTGCCAACGGCTACCGAACATACATTGTCACAGGCGGCGGTCAGATATTCGTCCGCGCATACTCGCAGCAGGTATATGGCGTCCCGCCTGAACAGGTCATAGGGTCGGGCTCTGAAGACCCAATACCAATACGACAAGAATGGGAACCTCGTACTGTTGCGGACAAAGAGTATTTTGCTGAACAACAACAACGCCGGTAAGGCCGAGGATATTTACCTTTTTATTGGCAAGCGCCCGCACGCCGCATTTGGCAACTCGACCGGCGACCAACAAATGCTGGAGTACGCTCAAGGGGGCGGCGGAGCCTCATTGGAAATGCTGATTCTGCACGACGACGCGCAGCGGGAGTATGCCTACGGGCCAGCCCAGGGGTTGCCTGATACCCATTTCGGTAAATTCACTCAGGCGTTGTATGACGAGGCTAAGGCGAAAGGTGGACCGTGATCAGCATGAAAAGCGACTGGAAGCAGATTTTTGCATGGGAGAAGTGAGTCGAAACCGTTGTGCGGCTTTTCTTAACTGTCGCACAATCGCGATTACACTCACCCTCGTTCAGTTTGGTTTGATTCAAGGCTGTCGTGCAGCGATATCAGCTTCGGATCACATTCAAATAGTCGGCGGCGGATTCGAGCGCTTGCTCGGCGTCATGATGAGAAACAAGTCCGGTGTCGTTATAAAGGGCGATGTTGCGCTTCCGGCGGAGACGATCAAAGGTAGCCAGCAGACCGGCGTGTTTCTTGTCGATACGCCCCGCAAGTGGTGACGGACCGTCTGGTTTGTGAAGTAATAAGCCAGCAGTGCTGGCGCGCTTTGGAGCGAAGGTCAAGCAGTGTGGGAAAGAGACCGCAAATGTGGTAATAGATGACAACGATAAGATGAGGAGCTTGTTCGCCAATGTCGAGGTGAACCGCTTGGTTGCGGGCTTTCTGTGCCTGTTCTTGAACCCACGATTTCAACCCACGATTCGGATGCCTCTCACGTCTTCTCAAGGACTTAGGCGGCCACCTGGAGTCACTTAGGTTGTTGAAACTACAGCATAAAGTAGCCCTGAAAAGGCTGGCGTCGGCGGTTCAACTCCGTCCCTGGCCACCATGTTTTTCAAAGACTAACGCATTGACACGTGTAATTGGATCGTGTAAAGAATGCACCGGTGGGCTTGGGGTGATTTCTGAAAAACCTGCTTGCATTTGGCAGCATCCTACTGCTGCTCGATCAATGGAGCAAGAGGATTGCTCTCCGCCTTGCACGGGGTCGGGCTCTCCCGTTCACCAGTTTGCCGTGCATTCACCTCGTGAAGAATAAGAACCCACTTTATCGAAGCGAGAAAGTTCGGATCGCCATGACCATCGCATTCCTCTTTGCTGGAGTGTCGGCAATAACATTGCACTCCTCTGGAAGATGGTTTCAAAGTCGATTATCGTTGGTGGGTTTGGGATTAGCACTGGGAGGTGGAGCCGGAAACCTGCTCGACATTTTGCGCCACGAGTCGGTTCTCGACTTCATCGAGTTTGGATGGTGGCCAACTTTTAACTTGGCCGATATAGGCATCGTCGGGGGATTGCTGCTCGCGTTCTGGTACTGATCCGTTTGTCGGTTTACCGAGACCTATGCGCCCAATGTTGTTTCAATGGCGAGGCGTCACCGTCTGGAGTTATCCTGCCATGCTCTACATCGGGCTGGTACTGGGCGTGGTGGCTGGAAATGTTGTGGCGCACTCGGCAGGACTTGATGCCTTCCGAGTATATGTGGCGACACTGATTCTGATAGTTCCGGCGCTTGCCGGGGCGCGCCTGCTGTTCGTGGCAGCGAAGTGGCAAGTCTATCGTCATAACTTGCAGCGCATCTGGGACCGGGACGACGGCGGATACATCATGTATGGCGGATTGCCCTGTGCTTTGCTGACGTCGGTGCCCGTATTACGCGTGTTGCATCTTGGCCTGCCTGCTTTTTGGGACGTGGCGATCTTCACCATCCTGGTGGGGATGTTCTTCACGCGGATCGGCTGCCTGTTGAATGGTTGCTGCGCGGGCCGTCCGTGCACCTGGTTCGGCTTGTATCTGCCGAATCGAGATGGGATGTGGGAGAAACGCCTTCCCACCCAGCTCTTGGAAGCTTCGTGGGCTGCCGTGCTTCTGATCTGTGCGCTCTTTTTGCGACGTTCCGCGCCATTTCCGGGGGCGTTGTTCCTTTTTGTTTCTCTCGGTTACGCGGCCGGGCGGTTGCTGATGGAATTTGGACGCGAGCGTCCGCGAAATGCTTCGGGTTTTAGCATTGCGCATGGCATCTCGCTCGTTATCACGCTGTTGTCGATTTCTACCCTGACGATTTACTGGCGAAACTAGATCTGGGCCGAGCCCTGTAGTAACTGGTGTTTTCTTGGACTACTTCCCCTGTTGAGCTGCGACTCGCGTGTAACAACCGCAAGTCGGGGTTATTGACCGGCTTTTTCTCTAGTAGTCGTTTTGTTCTCGATGACACTGCAATCCCAAAGGCGGTGAATCCATGGCAAACACTCTTACAGGCGATTTCGATGTGGTGGCGGAGTTTGCTGTCCTTGCCATTAACCGGCTGTTAGCGGGAATGCACCAGACGGGGCGATTCCTGCACTCGATCTCCGGTCGCGTTGATGACAATCCTCACCCAACCCACCCGAACTGGCCGGTAGTCGTTGGCTCGGTAAACGGCTTCGGCGAAGCGATTGCGAATCAACGAATGATCGGGAATCCGAATCCTTTCCCCGGCCCTGCCGGTGTCACCGATCCGCTTACGTCGCGGCTGGGGGTACTGCTGAATCCCGATCGACTGGTGATCGCGCCGCCGCAGATTATTCCCAGCCATATCTCAGGAACCGTTCAACTCCAGGTGTTCCCGCCGACGATCGCGGTTCCGACGGCCGATGGAGAGAGCCTCACCGTGCGCATGAATCTGATGTCGCGGTTCTTTCCGGACAAAAACACTGCTCCTCTTGCGGAGTTCATGCGAGGCGATCTGGATATCACGGCGCCGATCAATGAGGTCATCTCGGGGAGCATCAACGTGCTCGAGATCGATTTCAAATCGGATGAGGCCACCATCAATTTCACTCCGTCGTACACAAGCCAGCCGCTGAGCACCGAAGACATGGCGGGGATCAACCTGTGTATTCAGAACGCACTGCAAACCAGCTTTCTGCCTTCCAGTGTGACTCTGCCCGACAGCATCGCCGATGTGCAGCTTAAAACGCTCCCGGGCGCGCTCGTCCTGATGCTTGATTTGAACGATCACCCATCGACGACGAGCAGTGTAACCACTGTGTTTCTTGCCCCCACGGATGATTTTGCGTTCGCTGTGGGTCGTGACTATCTGCTAAATACGTTCAGCTTGATCAGCGGCAACATCATGAGCCAGACGTTCGCGCCAGTGAAATTTACTGTCGATCTTTCGGTCTGGGGCATTGGCGAGACATTGCATTACCAGTATCCAATCGCGCTGAGCAGCGCCAGTTTCGATCTCCAGCCCGGGAAAATCGTGCTTACCGTTCAGGGGCATGCCGGTCCCGAAACCCACCATCACCCGCCGAGCAGTTTCTCTTTTACGGTGACGGTCGACTTTTCTCTAGTGCCCTCTGGGCCTACGGTTGAACTCGTGGTTGGGAACGTATCGGTGAGCACCAGCAGCACGCTGGCCGGAATTGTTGATTTCTTTACCGGCGCCATTACAAATGCTGTAAAAGATGCGATCACCGCGGCGATCGGTGTAACGGGAGCGGGGAACACGGTGAACAACATGTTCAACGCAAACACGAACCTGGCGAATTTTCTCAATACGCAGTTCGCTCCGGCGGATGGAAGCTCGCCAACAGCCTCTCAGCAGCTATTTCTGGTTTACAACTCGGTTGATATTCAGCAGGCAGGCATCGTGTTGCATGGCTCGCTGATTCTTCTTGACTGGCCGGCACCGTATGTGGAGTTTGAGCCGATTCCGCAAAGCACGAGTGGGACGGGAGTGGGAGTCTCGCCGATTGTTCAGGGGACGGATTACTCCGCTCTCAATACCTGGATTCCTGGCGGCACAATCGCGCAATACGAGTGGAGTGTGCAAGGGCAGGAGCAAGCATATCCGTTTGACATTGACCCGAACCGGTTTGTGCTGCTCCATTCCGGACCTACGAACGCGGGACCCAACGCGAGCGCTGCCACGATTTCGGTTCCAGGATATTCGCCGCTTTGCTTGACCATCACCGGCACTCGAATCTCGAACTTCGGATCCCCGCCAACCTATGAGCCCGTTACCGCGGGCGTGTGCGGTTACACGCGATTTCCCTTCCCGCTCCCCGGAACGGTCGCAAGCGGAACCGTCGCCGCACCCGTGGTGGCGATCACTCGCCCGGTTCCTTCAGGGGGGATGGTGGTCTCGGGACAGACGCAGGTTGCTGTCGACCAGACTGGCGCCAACGCTCCCAATCTCGTTGTGCATTTCGTCGATCCGAAATCGTCCGGGAAATTGCAACTTCTGACCGAGGCGCTGGCCCGCAGTAATCGGACAGACGCTCCAACAGCAGTCGTCGCCGTGCTGACTCCCGACCAGTTGTCGAAAGCCTCGTACGTTTCTGGCGTCGTTTATGCGGTAGATTCGGATGGAAGCTGGGCGGCCGCGCTGGGCGCGACATCGACAACGCGCCCATTAACGCTGATCGTCACCCCACCGGGGAAGGTTGTGTGGCAGAAAGAAGGCGAGTTGGAAGCGCCTGCCCTGGCCAGTGCGCTTACGCGGTATCTGGTAAAGCGACCACCGGTGAGGCTCAGCCTGCCGCGGCTGAATGCACGGATCGGACAGTTGGCGCCCAATTTCCTTTTTGAATACGCCTCCGGCCGCGAGGTGGTGCTCGCAAAGCTCTTTGGTCAGCAGATCATCCTTGTTTTCTGGAGGAGTTCTGTTAAACCGAGCATTCAGGCGATCCGCGATCTGCAGGCGCAGGCGGCGAAGAGCAAATCTCCTGCCATCGTTATGGCTGTTAACGACGGAGAGGATCCGAGCTTAGCCAGAGGGGTCGCGGCTGAAAACGGGTTAACAGCAATTCTTGTGACCGATCCGAAGCGCGAAATCTCGCTTGGCTACGGAGTGAGCCTGTGGCCTACGATCGTCTCAATCGATAAAAGTGGGGCGATCGCGGGAATTAAATACGGGTACGTGCCGGGTGAAGGGCTAGCATCGGCTTCGGGATCTCCGTCGAAGAGGGCTGGTGCAGCTGCGAAAAACCGCTGACCGGAAGAAACTTAAGAACGCCCGCATGGCCAAATACACGCTGCGCTAATGAAGGAGGACTCGATGATTGATCTATTTGTTCTATTGACACCCATTTTCGTCCTGGGAATTCTTGCACTGCTGGGATTTGTCGGCTGCGACACTGTTTTCGGGCTACACTCGACCGGGTTATTGCCGCAGATCAGTAACATCGAGCCCGATTCCGGTCCAAGCGTCGGAGGTGCACCCGTTAAAATTTTTGGATCTGGCTTTACCGACGAAGGCATAAACGGCGCAACTTTTGGTGGTGTGAACGGAACCAACGTGAAAGTTGTCAGCGATTCGGAAGTGGACGCTAACACTCCGCCGCATGCGGTCGGGCCGGTCGACGTCGTGCTAACGACAAACGGTAGCCTGTCGTCAAGCTCGTACACCTTTACCTACTACGTGATTGGATTCGTGCAGGCGAATGGCAACGAACAGAACATCAATGGGCCGATCTCAGTGACCCTTCAGAATCCAACAACTAAAGGAAATCTCCTGATCGTCGCAGTCACCTACGCCGACGCGACCCCTGGCAGTGTTGCGGTGTCGGACAACTTCGGCAATCCGTTCACCCAGGCCGGAACAGGTCCTTGGTTACGGCAATCGGGCTTGTTCTATCTGCCGAACATTCCCGGCGGCAACGTGACGATCACCGCAACCTTCCCGAGCGGGGCAACGGGACCCAGCAGTATTTGCGTCTCGGAATACTCCGGCGCATCCACAGTTTACGGCTTCAGTACGGCGCATTCCCCGAGCACGGGAACAGCCGGCATCGAGACGATGGCGGGCGTTTCCGTGCAGCCCGCGCAGTCAGGGGATATTGTCTACGTCGTGGTATCCACGGGTAGGGACACGAACATGATGGCGGGTGCGAACTTCACTCCGCGTCAAACGCCGGTCACATCGCTGCTGATGGAAGATAGCACCGCCGGGGTCACGGCAGCGCAGACCGTTGCTACCGACGATACTACCGGAGGAACCTTCGCGGCCTGGGTTGCTCTCGCTGTGGCGATTAGAACTGCTTGAGGATTCGCACTGTTCTGGCCTTGGAGCGTTTCGAAACATCAAAGCCGGGAAACGCATTCCCTTCGCGTTTCCCGTTTTTGGCGCGGTGGAAGCACTACTCGACCGTCGACCAATCGTTAGTCGGATTGTATTCCTGAATGGAGGCTGCGATCTTAACCGTGTCGGGGCCTAAGTCCCGCTCGTAGACCACGCCATCACGGCTGGTCATGAAAGTCATGATGCCGGTTTCTGCGTACTTGAGTGGCGTTGCCAAGATAGCGAAGCCGCCGGTCATCTTGCCATTCACGATGTAGCTCTGGGCGCCGCCAGGGGCGTCGTCGCCTTGAGCAGTCAGGATGCGCAGCGCGTAGCCGTCGATGATCAGAGGTTCATTAGGATCGAGCCTCGCGAGCGACGGCCCGGCGAATTCGCCGAGGTTCGCGAGCGGGCTAGAAACCTGCTGCTCTGACGCCGCCCAATAGAGCCCATCCTGTTTGCCCGAAGTGCTGACAATCCGCCGGGCGAATTCAGCCGAATCACCACCGGCGGCAAAATAAACCTCTTGCGCGTTGGCGAGCGCGGAGCAAGCGTCGATCATTAACAATTCGTTGCGGCCAATATCGCGAGCCCTGATTTCCTCAGCGCCGGCAACGGCATCGAAGTACCACTGGCGGGAGGCGTTCTTCGCCAGTGGCACCGGGAAAGCAAAATTATCTGCTCCGATGTAGAGCACGCGACTGCCGTCGGTCATGTCGACCCAACGATTCATCTTCTCGTACTTTGACGCAAAGGCCTCTAACGCGGCCTTGTTTGCCTCTTTGTCTCCCGCGCTCAGCAGGACCTTGGTGTCAAGGCCGAGGATTTCCGCAACAGCAGCCTCATTGCCGGTCTTTGCTGCCTTGGCCAGCGCGGCGCCGGCTTCGGCCGATGACGGAAACGTCATCTGGGTGTCTTCGGCAAACACTGAATTTCTTGTCTTGAGTTGTAGAACCACCAGGGCAAAGGCGGCGAACGCCAGCACTCCGATTACAACCTGCATCCACTTCTTCGTCGTTTTGTTCGGATTCGGTTTCATTTTCAATCTCCTTATGAAAGTTTTGATTTGTCTCTTGTTTATCGAATGGCTGATATTGAAGGGCCGTATTCTCCCCGCCTATTAGCGACGGCGTCCGCCTCCGCCCGAGTGGTGCTCAGCCGGTGCGTGCGCTCTTGCCATATGTGGCTGGGAGCGTCGTCCTTCCATGCTTCCACGGCCACGATTACTTTCCATGCGGTTTGCCCGACCGTCTCCGCTCATGCGCGAATTGTTGCGATCGCGATTGTCCGCGACTGTACGCTGGATACCGCCATTGCCTCCGATCATGCCGTGATCGCCATTGTGCCCACCATTAGGACCACGATCTCCCCAGGAAGTGCCGTCAGCGTGAGGTGTTCCAGAAGGATGCTGAACGCCACCATTGCCGCCAATTAGTCCGTGATCTCCATTGTTTCCGCCGTTTGGCTGGTCGTGCGGACCAGTGCCAGGAACATCGTGATGAAAGTGACCGTTAGGACCGTAGTAGCCATTCGGGTGATAGCCGCCGTTTGGTCCGTAATGAGTGTCCGTGCCGGGATGATAGCCAGAATTGTTCGCCCAGGGGTGATAGCCGTTGTAGTTCGTGTTGTTCCAGGTGTGGTTATTGATATAGGTGTTGTGGTTGTAGATGATGGTCGAACCGCCGCCACCACCCCAGCCGCCGCCCCAGTTCACATTCCAGGAGTGCCAGCCCCAGCCGAAGCCTCCACCCCAACCGCCGCCACCAAACGTGGCGCCAATTGAGATACCACTTCCGAAGTAGAGGCCAAAAGATGCAACCGGCAGTGGCGGAGCCACGTACATCGGCACCACCACGGGCGCGCCGTAAACCACCGCGGGGTTGTACTGCGGAACATAAACAACCTGCGGGTTCGCCGGCTGAATCACGATCGTAGTGGACGCCGGCTGAGTCACCGTGATCTGCGAATTGGATTGCAGCGTTCCTGCCGCCTGCGCTTTCGCGCGCATCGCTTGTACTGCGGCCATCACATCGGACTGTTGATTCGCGAACGCCTGCCCGAGGCTCGATGTCCACGAGAGGTTATGCGCCAGGTTATCCAGCACGGAAGGAAACTGCGTCAGAGCCTTAACGCTGGGATCCCAGGATTGCTGGTCGACAGCCTGCGCCAGCGCGGCGCCGGTCAGGTTCCTGTTCTGTGCCAGCCAGTCATCGGCGATATGCGATCTGATCTGGGTTCGTCGCCGCCGCCAGCACCTGCGCCACCAGCGCATCGGGATAGAGCGCGATGGGAGCCACCAGAGAGTTGAGTTGATCCGACGACAGCGGCGCCGGCGCTGGACCCTGTCCAGTCGCGGGTGCCGAATTGGTTTGCGTCCCATCGCTCGTCGCCGGGTACGCCGAAGTCGGATTCGCCGAAGCAACAGGCGCAGACGAGTAAGCGGGCGTCGGAGTCTGATAGGTGGTCTGCGCGGGCGCCTCATACGCGGTTGGCGCTACCGGCGGAACCAATTCTGGTTGAGACTGATACGCCGCCCCGCTGCTGGGTGGAACTGGAGTTGGAGTCGTAGCCGGACGCGTGGCTTGCCACGGCGCATGCCTGCCATGGATCCCGTATGTTCCGGACATGGTGTCGCCATAGATTTGTCCCATGAAAAGTCAGAACATTGGGAGTCACCGTGTTGAATCGGATGTGATGGACATGGACTTCACCCTTGATCGGACCCGATTGGTCGGGGCCTTCGAAGTATCCGGTGATGCTGTTTCCGTATTGTGCGATCTGGACGTGCTTTATCTCAATCGCGCCGTCGTTCACATTCGAGTGGAGTAAATCGTCCAGTTGCCTTGGACGTTGTCTGGCGGCTGCTGGGCCAAACTGATATTGCAAAGAATCAGCGACGCGAGAACAAAACCAGCAAGCCTCAGCGTCGCATTCATTGTTGCGCTCATTTTCTTCATGACATCCTCCTACTACTGTTCGATTTGCGACTATTCGCTTCATCCTGTTGCTATCGGGATAATTGCCGGAGTCAGGAATCTTCGTGTTCGCTGCATGCACTATGCGGTTTCTTGCATGGACGGGGCATCCGACGATAAGAAGTTTTTTCGGTAATGCTGTGGGAGATGTTTGAGATACCACTTTCGGCTATGACAACAGTCGATAGACATCGAAAGTGGCACTGGACGGAAGAAGCAGGTGGGCAACGAAAGCGAGGCCAGAAAAGCCTAAGTGTTTGTCACGCGAGGAACGATGATTCTGCGGCGTCCGAAGAAGTAGGCGTCGAGTGAGAATGCTCCAGGCCCCAGCAAGGTGATAGCAATGACTATCGCAAGCGGGTTCACACCTAACAGGCTTGTCATCGAAGAACTCCACTCCGGATGCAACAAGCCTATCGCTACGCCCGCCAGCGCTGAAATGGCACCCGCCAAAGGAGTTAGAAAGCCCAAAATAAAAGAGATGCCCATGACGAGCGCGAGCAGGCCCGGAGCCCACATTCCATTGTCGGAAGTTTGCGACTCAATCAACCAGGCGGAAGCCTGATTCAGCAGGCCCGCGCCGATTGTGATTCGCAAGAGCAACAGACCGACTCCGGGCAGGCTGCCCGGAAAACTGGAATACAACCGCCGCAAGAGTCCTCCTCAATTGCTCCGTAATACCGCAATGAGAGACTATCGAGTGTTCGCGGGAGGCGAATCTGCCGGATTTTAGATTTTGAAGTACCACTATAGTGATAGCCCGTGGTACTCGCCTTGTTGGCTCAAAGATGGATGATGCCGCGGCGGACCGCAATCGTGATGGCCTGAGTGCGGTCGTTGGCCCCCAACTTGTCCATGATGTGCTGGATGTGAACCTTCACAGTTCCCTCCGATATGAACAGCCGGTCAGCGATGTCGCGGTTGCGATTGCCCTCGGCGACTTGCTGAAGGACTTCGATTTCTCGCGCGGTGAGTGTCTCGTCACTCATATGGTCGGCCAGTTGCGCGGCAATCTCGGGCGGGATGGCCTTCTTTCCGGCATGCACCTTGCGGATGGCTTCCAGAACCTCCCGGGGCGGCATGCTTTTAAGTACGTAGCCCTTTGCTCCGCCCGCCAGAGCACGCTCCATTTCCACGTCGCCTTCGGAGGACGTAACCATGATGACTCTGGCCTGCGGGGAAGTGCTCAAAATCGCGATCATGACATCAATTCCGCTCATGTCAGGCAGCCGCAAGTCCATGAGAGCCACATCCGGCTGAAGCTCACAAAAGAGTTCGATTGCCTCGTGGCCGGTCGAGCTCTGACCCACGATGCACATATCGGTTTGAGAGTTGATCAAGGCCGCGAGCCCCTCGCGCACAAGAGGGTGATCGTCGATGCTAAGCACACGAATCTTTGCCGGTTCGTTCACTTCGGTTGTCCCTCATTGGATTTCTGGAGCTTACCTCGCCGCTTCTGGGGATACAACCAATGCAGCCAAGTCCCGAACCGGCCTGCGGAGCCGTCCTGAAATGCCTGCGTGCCGGGCACCGAGAGTTCAATTTCTGTTCCGGCATCGACGCCGCTCAATACGCTCAGTTTTCCGCCAATCTTTTCGGCCCGCTCCCGCATGCCAGGGAGCCCCCAGTGTCCCTCCCGTCCAGTCCGCAGCAGTTGGGAATCGATCCCGCGACCATTGTCTCGCACCATGACACGCAAGTGGCGCGACCCGTAACCGACTTCAACTTCAATCTTCGAGGCTTGAGCGTGGCGGAACGCGTTAATCACTGCCTCGCGGGCGATGAGGTAAGCCTCATCTCGGACCAACGGCCGCAGCACGCGAGGCTGGCCGTCGGTGGCCACGACAAAGTCAATGTTCTCTGGCAACGCAAATTCCTTGGGAAGGAGAGAAAGAGCCTGTTCCAGCCCCTCGGAGCTGGTCTGCCGGGAACGAAGAGAGCGCAGGGCCTCGCGGCCCTCCCGGCTAACCTGGCCGAGCAAATCTATGCCGCGTTCGATGGCAGGCTTCGCCGGCGAATTTTCCGACACACGATTATTGGCGAGATCGAAGTGGAGGGAAGCGCTATAAATTCCCTGCAGGAGCGTATCATGCAGATCCTGAGCAACGCGCGTGCGTTCCGCGAGTCTCTCTTCGAACCGAACATTGAGCAGTCGCGTGACTTGCTGCATGCGCAGGCGGTACACAATCAGTGCCATGAGTCCCGCGCAGAGCACCACGGCCAGCCGAAAGAACCAGGTTTGCCAGAGTTGTGGTTCGACTTTGAAATCGACCGTCGCCTCCGCGCCATTCCACGCCCCGTCACTATTACTTGCAACCACGCGGAACCGGTAGGGTCCTGGCGCAAGAGCGTTATAGGTCACTTCTCGCGCTGCATCGGGTTCACTCCAGTTCTTGTCAAAATCATCGAGCTTGTAACGGTAACGCACGCGCTCCTCGTTTGCCAAACTCAGACCAACAAACCGAAATGTAATCTTCTCTCGCCCCTTGGGAACGGTTGGTGAGGTTCTAAGATCGAGGGGGATCCCATCTGCAAGGACTGCGTTGATTTGAATCAGAGCCGGCATCGGATTGACTGTGCCCCGAGCTGGATTGACAACAGAAAGGCCACGGTTCGTGGAGAACCAAATGCGCCCATGCGAGTCGCGGACCAGGGACCTGTCTCGCTTCACGCCCTCTGTGCCAGCCAGACCGTCGGCGATTCCATACTCGCGCACCTCTGGACTAGCCTGATCGTTTGAAGCAGGACGTTTTACCTGAAGAATGTGATCGGCCGTTGTAATCCAGAGCCAGCCGTTTCTGTCCTCGGCAACTCCGAATATCGGTTCATGCAAAGACTCGGGCGCCCCCGCGAGAGTATGTATTTGGCCGGCGCTGAAAATTGCGAGGCCCTCGGCAGTTCCAATCCAAATCATCCCGCTGGAATCCTGGAACACGCAATTAATATCTGCCGATGGCAATCCATCAGCTTCACGATAGGTTCGCCATCCGTTGGCGGACTTCTCAGTGAGACCGCCTGGTGTGCCAAACCACATCGTCCCGTCAGCACTTTCAGTGATCGAAGACACCGTGTTCGACGCCAAACCATTTTCCGTGGTGTGATTCGTGAATTGTGCGTCCTTCATTTCGCTTACTCCACCGGTAAGCGTCCCGGCCCAGACTGTTCCGTCACGACTCTCAAGAACAGAGTAGACGCTATTCTGCGCCAGGCCATCGTGTTGGGTGTACGTCTTGGCTATAAGTCCGCCGTTGACATACTGGAGGCGAGTCAGCCCTCCATGCTGCCGGCCGATCCATAATCCATCCCGTCCGGCACGGGCTATGGAATAGACAACATCGCGGGCAATCCCAGCCGTCCCAATGCCCTCGAATTGTCCCGATTTCAGCCGCCACAAACCTCCCTCGGCTGGCGCAATCCAGGTGTAGTCATTGGGGTCGACATACAACGCTCCAGCCCCTTGCTTGCGCGGAAGAGAATAGGTGACAAACGCGCTATCACGCAGACGCTCAAGGTGCTGGACGCCGCCTATCCATAGGTCTCCTTCCCGATCTTCAAACAACGCCGTCACTCGACTCTCGGGGGAACCAGTTTCCTGGGCTAAGGAAGAGACACCTGTTTCGTCGATTCGAACTAGTGTCTGAGTCGTCCCGACCCAGGTGTTCGAATCGCGGTCCCGGATCATCGAAAGAACTTCGACTTCGCGGAGAGAAGACGGTATGCCTTCCCGTGTCAGTCCAACTCCGTTCCAAAGCAAGACGCCCCGGTTCGTTCCAATCCATAGCTTGTGGTTCTCGATGGGCAGGAAGCAGTTGACGCGCAAGTTACGCAACTCTGGTGCGACAGTACGAACTACACCTCCATCAAGAACGAGGAGCCCGCGATCCTGCCTCCCGAGCCAGATTTTTCCGTCAGTGGTTGCCCCGAGCGAAATCACGGCAGCGGCGGGCTCTATCAACCGATGTGGTGCGATGCTGGTTGACCAACTAAAGTCAGCAGCCGTCTGATATGCATTTTGGCCCGGCGCCAGCGCCTCCCCCGACGCGTGCACAAAGCTTCCGTCCTTGTATGCCAATACGCCCATCGCGAGCGAAGAGAGCAGGACTACATTTCCTGCTCCTTCTCCTAATGCAGTAATGCCGTTTTCGGCCTCACCTCGCACAGGATTGAAAGTTCCATCACGGTAGCGCAGGAGTTTCGTATTCTGTAACAGAATCCAGAGAGTCCCCTCCCCATCCACGAGAAGCTTGCGCACAGGACCGAACGTGGATGTCGCTGGCCCCGCTTCGAAGATATGAAAGTTGATCCCATCAAAGCGGATTATTCCCCTGTCTGTTCCAATCCAGAGATAGCCATCGGGAGTTTGCGCAATCGAAGTGACGGAACCACCGGGGAATCCCTTTTCCGTTCCCCAGGAATTATGAAGGTACTGCGAGAGCGTCCGGTTAGGATCAATCGCAAATACCGAAACTGAATGGCACACAACAGCCAATCCGGCGACAGCCAATCCCAGTAATCGCCACGCCAGGCGCCCAGGATTACGGGAGGTATTCGAATTTGTCGATGATAACTTCACCACCCTCCTGCAGCGGATACTTGTCGCTTGGAACTAGGTAAACTTGCAGCTTGACTTTTTCCTGTCCCGGCGCAGGTACGCCCTCAGTAAATTCGTGCTCAGCTACAACGGCGCCCGCTGTACCGTCGCGCGACGAACGGACCGTTGTGAAGGCCACGCTTCCCGATTTCCATCGCATGGTATACGTCAGAGGGCCGGCTGGAGCCTTGAACTGATATACATTTCCAGGAACATAAAACGGCTGAATGCCATACTGCGCATTGTTCGGATTGGCGGAATCTCCCCACCGGCTCAGCTCAACATCCATTTCACGGTAATACTGATCTCCGTGCCACTCGTCGAAGGTATACATGCTAAAAACAGCGGCCGATTCTAAATGGGAGACATCTCGCACTCTGAAAATATAAGTGCCATATCCCAGACTACGGGTTAGCGCTAGTTGGGCACAGTACCATAAGCCAGACCTATGGGTGATCCGCAAATGCAGCGCGCCATTGGCATCCGTCCAGGCATTATCTGGATCGTACAGGTTTTCCGATCCTCCGCGATTGCTCTCGACCGTGCGCACGGCCCAGTCGTATCCGCTGAACTTCAGAGGTTTGGTGGGAGCAAAGGTCGGCGGGCCGGAGCCTTTCACGATCGCTACCGTAGCTACCGGGCCACCCGGAGCTGGCGTTAGATCCAAAGTAAAGGGCGGGTGATAGCCCGGTTCTACGAGCAGAGCGGCATACTCTAGTCCGAAATGAGTTGGGGTGCTCCACGTAGAGTCCGATTGAATCGAAACAAACGGATGATCGGGATCGGGTTGAATCCACCACGGCCCACTGTGGGCATAGATTACGATCTGCTCTCCTGGACGAGAGCCATGAACTCGTCCTGCGATGGTGTCTACCTTTTCCGCGTCACCCCGCGCCGCGCCACCCTGCGCCGCGGGAGGAACATGGGTGAATTCAATGGAAAGTGCGCCATCGCGTCTTTGCGATGTGCAACCGTTTAGCATCACACAAAGCGCCACCAGCAGCCCTGGAAGCCGCATCCTAGTTAGCCTTGATGGTGGTTTCATATGGGTTCCCGACATTGATCGATCGAACCTTCGCCAAGCCGCCCAAATGGTTGAACAATCTTATTACATTCAGGTGCGGGAATAAGGCAGGCTGCCAAGAAGTTCGGATTCCGCTGTCTAGCGTCGCGTCTGTAGCGATGCCAACATCACGAAATCCCGTGAGTTTTCCTGCAATCGTGACCTTTTGGAAATTCCGGCACTTAAGAAAGAGGATCAAAAGTAAGGTTCCAGCAGCCTTGTCGCCGTCGCCCAGTCGATGCGGAGTGACCGTGGATCGAACCCGAAACGTCGATCCTCTATTTCCCCTGTAGCTGCGCTGTCCAGTTCTGAATCACATTTAACGGCCGCCTGCCTTTTCCTGTGTCGCCGGTAGTGATCTGCAGAAACCGCTGGCCGTCACCCGTGACCGAGTACTGTTGTCCTGCCGTGTTCGGAGAAAGATTGTTGACGTTGTACAGAGTGTGCATCGCGCCCACTTCGAAACTCGATCCGTGGCCATCAACGTCAGCGCCGAATGTACTGGCGCTCCCCATTCGTAGAAAGAAGATTTGCTTTCCATCCCGCCGCCAGCGCGGCAGAACGCCTCCGCCATTGGAAACCTGCCACTTCGCGCCCGTCCAGGGAAACGGCGCTACATAAACCTCCAGCGTCCCCGACTCATCCGATGAATACGCCACCCAACGTCCATCGGGAGAAAACTGCGCGTATAGCTGATTTCCTGGCGCAGCAATGTATGCGAACGGTTTCCGGTCTCCGAACAGCGGAAGGGCCCAGATGTCGGTTCCATTTCCTACCGTAGCCGTCCCAGCAATGTACAGGATGTAGCGGCCGTCCGGAGACCAATCGCATAATCCGTTCTGCAAACCCTGATATGCGCCAATGTCCAGCAGTTTCTCTTCCTCTCCCGAACCATCCGCCGCTTTAGCTAGAATGGCTTGCTGCAGCGTCGCGACTCCGCCGCGCATATATGCAATTTGCTTCCCATCGTGCGACCAGATTGGGCTGATATAAAGGCCGGGCCCAAAGGTTAGGCGGGTGCGGGTATTTTGCTTCACGTCGTAGACCCAAATGACATACGAGAAAGAGCCTATGGCCGCTGCCGCCTTCCTGCCGTCAGGTGAGAGTTCGACCTGATAGTAGTCGTCCGGCTCGCCCAGGTGCCCGATTTCCCTGCCATGATCATCGAACCAGGTCAATTGCATCGCGCCGCCAGCCATTCCCGGCTGGTAAACCATCGTCCCATTGTCTGAGGCCGAAAAGGTTCCTCGCCACACCGAGCTATCCACCTGTACGTCGTCGTTCAAAACTGAAGCCTCGCCCTTTAACTCACCGGAAGACGGGTCAAAGCGCTGCGCCATTAACGCGTTCTGCCGCACGAAGAGCAGATAATCCGAGGCATAAGCCGCACTCGAAGGAGTCGATACAACCAGCTTGCTCTGCTTGCCATCGAGCGATGCCCAAAACACGGCGGTATCGCCGACCGTAGGTGCCGCGTGGTTCGCCGCGAGATATAGAAAATGTTTTCCATCGGGGAGGAACACCGGCCAGCGGTGCGTACTGTACTTATTGGTCAATTTCGTGATGGGCGCAGGCGTTCCTCCCGTGGCCGATACCTGGTAGATGGGCGAGCTGTATTGAGGAGAAAACACGATGGTCCCGTTCGGGCCCCAGGATGCTCCACGCCCGACGGGCGCGTCACAAATGATAGTCGCGGGCCCGCCGCCGACGTCCATGCGCTTCAGCTTGGCGTCAGCGAAGAAACCGATGTAGCGGCTGTCGGGTGACCAGAAGGGAAAGGTTGCGTCGTCGGTATCATTAATCGGCTGCGGCGTCACATTATCCATCGAGCGCAAAAAGAGCTGCTGCTTGCCTTGCGCGTGAGCCGAAAAAACAATGTGCGTGCCGTCGGGCGAAATCACCGGAGGACCAGCGTTGTCGCCTACGAAATTAAAGTCCCATTTATCCGATGAGGCGATCTGGGTGCGTACGAGCGGCTTTGCCTCGCGCGCGCCAAAATGGACGAACGCCAACGCAATCGCCGCGACTAACGCCACCCCCGTCAATGCCCAGGCAAAAAACAACGAGTTCCGAGCAGCACCCGGCGACGCTGCCTGTACATCTGCGGCCGCCCCGCCTTCCGCAATCCACTTCAGCTCGCTGGCTAGATCGCCCGCGCTTTGCCAACGCGCATCCGGATCTTTCGCCAGGCACTTCTTGATCGCACGCTCTAGCGCCGGCGGAGTCACCGGCTGCAGCGTGCGGATCAGAGCCGGTTCTTTTTCGAGAATCGCGGCTGCCACCGAGACGAGCGTCTTGCCTTCAAACGCCCGCTTGCCGCCGATCATCTCGTACAACACGGCCCCCAGGCTGAAAATGTCGCTTCGCGCATCGGCTTCTTTGCCTTCGACTTGCTCGGGCGCCATGTACTGGAATGTGCCGACGATCGTGCCCTGCTGGGTCAGCGGAGTCGCGTGCGAACTCGTCATCGCCGCGGTCAGTTCAGCCGACACCGGTTTCACCCCGCTGATTTCCTTCGCCAATCCGAAGTCCATCAGCCTGGCACCAGTCTTGGTGAGCATTACGTTGCCGGGCTTCAGATCCCGATGTACCACACCCCGGCGGTGAGCGGCGTCCAGGCCTTCCGCAATCTCCGCGCCGTAACGCAGCACCTGGTCGATAGGCATCGGACCGCGTCGCAGACGGTCGGCCAGCGACTCGCCCTCGAGCAACTCCATGACGAGATAGCGCACACCATCTTGCTCGCCGACATCGTGCAGATGACAGATATTGGGATGATTGAGAGAAGAGATCATCCGCGCCTCGCGCTCGAAGCGCTCTCCAGCTTCCGGCCGGTCCGATAGATGAGCAGGCAAAACTTTGACCGCCACGCTGCGCTCCAACCGTGTGTCGCGCGCGCGGTACACCTCGCCCATGCCGCCCGCACCCAGCGGTGACTGGATTTCATACGGGCCGAGCTTTTTCCCGGGAGCGAGGTCCATGAGTGCCTGTGATTATAACGTGGGCGCCGCTTGCAAAGTGCCTTTGGGTCGCTGGCGTTCATGCAGACAATGACGCCTAGTGCGGACAAGTGAAATCCGAGGGCGTCACAGAAGCCAAGTTCTGAACAGTTGGGGAGAAAACAAATGCTGGATCCTGGGTGACGGGCAAACAGGAAGTAATTGTTGTTAACGGGCGACGGAAGTATGCACTTTACTTTGTGAGTATCGAGGATCGGCAACCGGCGCGCTGACGCAAATTGCAACTGACCAAAGCTTATGTTTTGTAGGGAGATAGACCAAGGCAAGGGCTGCCTACCAGGATTTCTCCGCCTTGTGCCGCTGCTGCTTGCCGCAACTCTATCAGGCGGCCCGCAAGAAATCCTAAATACTGTTCCATTCCCTCTCCGGTCTTTGCAGAAAGCCTCAAGACGGGCATGCCCGGCCGCACCGCCTGGATGTTGTGGTATGCGGTCTCCCAACTAAATTCAACCGCCGCCGCCAAATCAATTTTGGTGACGACAGCAACGTCGGCGCTGTTGAAAATGGTCGGATACTTGAGTGGCTTGTCCTCGCCTTCGGTCACCGAAATGAGCACCAGGCGGAGGTCTTCTCCCAAGTCATACGAAGAAGGGCAGACCAGGTTGCCCACGTTTTCTATAAAGAGAAAATCCAACTGGTTAAGGTCCCATTCCTCCAAAGCGCTTTGGACCATGGCGGCTTCGAGGTGACAGAGAGTACCGGTCGTGATTTGTTTGACCGGGGCCTGGCTGCGCGCCAAACGTAGCGCGTCATTCTCGGTGGCAAGATCCCCGACCAGAGCAGCCACGCGGTAATTTGGCCGAAGCAGAGTGAGAGTTTTCTCGAGAAATGCGGTCTTGCCGGAACCGGGGCTGGAGACCAGGCTCACCACGAACACTCCGGCGGCGCGAAAACGGTCGCGCAGGCTCCGCGCGACGATGTCATTTTGCTTCAGCACATTCTTTCGGACTTCGATCAAACGGGGTTCGGGACGCATTCCTGTATCTCCAGTGCAACCACTTCGAGTTCCTTGCCCTGCACTACTTCCGAGGCCGGAGTACCGCATTCCGGGCAACAAAACAACTGCATCGAACTGAGAGGGCGGTGCGCTTGACAACGGGGACAAAAGATCGCGACGGGAACATCTTCCACGAGCAGCCGTGAACCTTGCAGCCGAGTGTTTTCGCAGGCCATTTCATAACAGGAGAGGAGCGCTTCCTTGACCACGCCGGATAGGGCTCCCAGCTTCAAGTGCACGGCATTCACCTGAACGCCGCGGCGTTCTGCCTCTTCCTCGGCCAGTTCGACGATGCTCATCGCAATGGAAAGTTCATGCATGTTTTCTTACCTGCTGTGCCGGTTGTCCCCTCGCGGAAGGCTATCGAAGCGGCCGAACGCCGCCATTGCCGCCTGCCCCAGGCTGATGCCGCCGTCGTTGGGCGGGACGGCATGGTTTGTCCACACCTGTAGCGATCCGTTCGTCAGCAGGGATTTCAAATCTTCCAGCAGCAACTCGTTCTGGAAAACTCCTCCCGAAAGAACGACGGTATCCACTCCGTGACTATGAGATATGACGTTGAGGGCATCGCACAAACCCTGAGCGATTCCGTGCTGAAACGATCGAGCGATTTCCCGCACATCGCGGCCACGAACCCGGTCTTGCGCTACCGCCAGCAGCAAGGGGCGAAAATCGAGTTCATCACCGATGAAGGGGAAGAGGTAGGGCTCCGTCAAGGGCGCACGGCGAGCGAGTTGCTCCAGCCAGATCGCGGCCTGCCCTTCGAAAGTGACCTCTCGGGTAAACCCGAGAAGGGCTGCAGCGGCGTCAAACAGGCGCCCCACAGAGGTTGTAGCAAACGTGCGGACGCCTTTGCGGACCAACTCCATTGCATTACGGTAGCGCTCGGAAAAAGCGAAGGGCTCGACAAGCACGTCGGGCAAGCCATCCACCTGAGTGAGGAAGCCAGCAGCAGCCTGCACTGGGTAGTGCGCTGCGGCGTCGCCGCCCGCGAGAGCCGCGCGTCGCAAATGAGCAACGCGGGTGAAGCCCTCTTGCACGCTGCCGACGAAGATCTCGCCGCCCCAGATCGATCCGTCGTCTCCATATCCGGTGCCGTCGAAGCTCACGCCTACGACTCGTTTCGTCCACTCTCCGCGTTCCGCAAGCACGGAAGCGACGTGGGCCCGGTGGTGCTGCACCGCTCCGCTTTGCGCAACTTCGATCTGAGACACTCCGAGGGCGGCGGCGTGGGCGGTTGAAAGATATTGGGGGTGAAGATCGTGCACCAGAAGGAGTTCGTCCCAGCGAACTTCGTACATCGAGACCAGGTCGTGGATCGTCTCCTCGAAACGCGCGGAACGACTGGTAATGATCCAGGTCCCCGATGTGCTGGCTCACAAAAGCCTGGCCGTCGACGACCAGCGTGATGGTATTTTTCAGGTCGGCGCCCAGCGCGAGAATGGGACGCTCGGCGGGAAGGGATGCAACCGCGCCCGGAGCGTAACCACGCGCGCGGCGCAGGATTACCGGGCCGAAGGCACCGACGCGCGCCACCGAGTCGTCCACTCGGCGGGCAATCGGCCGCTGCCCGATCAGAAAGGAGTCCGCGATTCCCGCGAGACGATGCAACGCGTCTTCGTCCTCGTAAGCGATTGGCTCACTTGACCGATTTGCGCTGGTCATAACCAGAACCTCGGGAGCTCCGGCAGCAAATAACAAATGGTGTAAAGGCGTGTAGGGCAGCATCACGCCGAGTTCGTTGTTCTCCGGAGCGACCCCGCTGAGTTCGATTCTTGCTGGCGCGAGCACGATGGGACGGGCGATGGAAGTGAGCAACGCTTGGGCTTCAGAGGAGAGCTCAACCAGAGTACGCGCCATCTCGACATCCCGCACCATCAGAGCGAAAGGTTTTTCTTTCCGGTATTTGCGATCCCGCAAAGCCGCGACGGCAACGGGATTCCGGGCATCGCATGCCAGGTGGTACCCGCCGAGTCCCTTTACGCGCGAGAATCGCCCCGGCATGAAGAATCTCAGCTGCCCGGCGGATGCTGTCCTCACTTCCGGTGTGGTCTCATCATTGTTCGAGAGAAGGTTCGAGTGACGGCTCGAGTGAAGATAGTAGTTGGGCCCGCAAGCCGGACAGGCTACGGGCTGCGCGTGAAACCGACGATTGCCGGGGTTGGAGTATTCCGCGGCACAGTAGTCGTCGAGCGGCCAATCTTTCATGGTGGTGTTAGGCCGGTCGTAAGGCAGAGCCAGCACGACGGTGTAGCGCGGTCCGCAATTCGTGCAATTGATGTAGGGATACCAATAGCGCGGGTCGGCGGGATCGAAAAGCTCCTTCAGACAGTCGTCACAAACGGGCAGGTCCGGCGAAATACGAACCGTGGGGCGCTCCCGCCGCTGGCTTGTCCGGATAGTGAATTCGTGCAACCCGACTGGCTCTGCCGGCCGCACGTCGATTTCCGCGATGCTGGCTGCGGGTGGCGGCTGCGCTTTAAGTCCGCGAACAAAAGCTTGCAGCCCAGTCTCAGCGCCTTCGAGATGGATTTCAACGCCCTCTTCGGCATTCAGCACCCATCCGTTCAGGGTATTGGCGCAGGCGAGGCGATAGACAAAAGGACGGAACCCCACGCCCTGCACTACTCCCCGAACTCGAATGGAACAAGCGCTGGCCATTTTGTTTACGTCATCTACTCGTGCGCATTACTCGCCGACTATCGCAACATGCAGCCGTGACCCTGCCATCCGACCTGGACCACTTTGCCGTCCTCGACCAGGATGGGCACGGTGCGCTGGCCGCGCGCGATCTCGCGCATGCGGCCGCGGGCCACGGAATCGGCTTCTACGTCGTACTCGACAAATTCGCTACGCTTCCACTCCAGCCACTCGCGCATTTCGCCGGTGTGGGGACAGCGAGCCGTCCCATAAAGTTCAAGCCTGGCCACGGTTCAACACCTCCTGGTCAGCACCTCCAGCGATTCGCGGATGACGTGGTAGATGGAAGCCTGGACTTCCTGAATGCGCGGGATGTAGTCGCAGTTCACCACCACGGGAAAATCAGCCAGACGCTGGCGCTTGATCTCGCCCCCGTCATAGCCGAGCAGCGCCACGGTCAACAGATTGCGCTTACGGGCTTCTTCCAGCGCCATGATGATGTTGCGCGAGCCGCCGCTGGTGGAAATGCCGATCGCAACATCTTCGGGACGCGCCTGCGCGATCAACTGGCGAAGGAAAATTGCGTCGGTGCCAATGTCATTGGCGACGGCGGTGATGTTGGCCGGCTCCAGCGAAAGCGAAACCGCGGGGATCGACCGATAGCCAGGCGGCGGAAGCACGCAATCGATGGCGAAATCGTTGGCATCGGTCGCCGACCCGCCATTGCCGAAGACGATGATTTTGCCGCCGCGGCGAAGACGCTCATGGATCGCAAGCGCGGTGCTGCCGATTTGCTCGGCCTCTTCTCGCGCCACCTGCTCGCGCAGCTTGGCGTCATCGTGGACCTTCATCAGGATGGAAGACGCCACTTCAGCTACCAGGTTGGTGGTTCCCTGTTTTTCTCTGCCCAGGAACGGATAGAGAAATCCGGACTCTCCCACTTCATGGCCGAGTTCGCGGTGCTCAAAAAAAACGTGCACCGTCTCCCAGAGCGTGTGGTAAAGGATCTCGATCATCTCCTGATGCATGAAGGGATCTTGCGTGGCCGCATCCACCGCGTAGGAACCTTCGACGCCGGGCAGAGCGAAGGTCATGGCATCGCGGCTGTGTGCCTGCTGAAGCGTGGCCCAGACTTCGGGATCGCCCTCGGGAGGACCGAATCCCATGACGATGTCTTCGGGATGAAGGATGGCTTCGAGCCACGGTCGAAAGAGAACCGAAAGATCGAGCGCGGGAAGCGCGCGTTTGCCCACGATGACGGGATGAACGAACTCCACCGATACGTGCTGGGCGTCGGTGGCGTAAGGGCCGCGCCCGAAGGCCAGCAAGCGGCCTCCGCGCAGAAATCGTTCCGACATCTCGCGGCAAGCTTCGGCCAGACGGGGCGCCTCGCGCGAGAAGAAGTTCTCGAAGAGTCTGATTCCGCTCGAGCAGCCGCTCTTCGACCTGGCTCGCGAGTTTATACGCCGTTGCCATCGAGTCTGTGCCTAGCAAATCCGCGGCAAGGGATCGCCGACGAGCATATCTACGATTCGGCTGCCGCCGTAGAGGGTTGTCACCAGCACCGTGCCGGCGGGCTGTTCGCGAACTTCGCCGATCACCTGCGCTTCGCTCCCGCCGGGCGCCAGGCTTAAGGCGTTGATTGCGGCGTCGGCGTATTCCGGGGAGACGACCGCGAGAAACTGGCCCTCATTCGCAATGTGCAGCGGATCGAGTCCGAGCAACTCGCACGCGCCGCGCACGGTATCACGCACCGGAATCTGATCTTCAAAAAGAACCATGCCCAGGCCGCAATCGCGCGCCAACTCATTCAAAGAAGTCGCGGCGCCGCCGCGAGTTGGATCGCGCATCCAGCGGATACCCGGCCCAGCGTCGCGAATGAGAGCTTCGACCAGAGGAAGCACGGAGCGCGTGTCGGAACGAAGGTCGGCCTCGAGATCGAGTTCGCCGCGCGCCAGCAGAATGGTGATGCCGTGATCGCCGATCGGCCCGGAGAGCAGAATCCTGTCGCCGACACGCACCGAGCGAGGATCGATGGTCACTCCGCGAAGCAGGCGCCCGATGCCGGTCGTGGTGACGTACATCTGGTCCGCTTTGCCGTGCTCGACGACTTTTGTGTCACCGGCAGCGATACGCACACCGGCGTCGCGCGCCGCTTTTGCCATGGCGCGAACTTCGGCTTCGAGAACCGGCGTGGGCAGGCCAGCTTCGAGCACGTAGGTGACAACGAGGGCTTCCGCCCTCGCGCCCGAGACGGCGAGGTCGTTCACGGTGCCGTTCACGGCCAGTTCGCCGATCGAGCCGCCGGGAAAACTCAGCGGCTTGACCACAAAACTGTCGGTAGTGATCGCAACCTTTGTGCCGTTGATGTCGACCTGCGCGGCATCTCCGAGCGGGCCGGGCGAGGAACCAAAAAGCAGCGGAGCAAACAGGCCTTCGACCAGCTTGCGGCTGGCTTTCCCTCCGGCTCCATGCGCCATCTCGATTTGCGGGTCGCGGAACCGGATGGGCGCGGATTCGGCGAGCATGGCGGCCGGATCGCTTACGCGATCGAACTCAGACTTACCATTGCTGCCTTGCGGTGTTCGTAGTTGTAATAGGCGGCGCATGATCCTTCCGATGACACCATGAGTGCGCCGATGGGATGCTCCGGCGTGCACTCGCGGCCAAAAAGTTTACACTGATGCGGCTTCAGCACGCCTTTCAGCACTTCTCCACATTGCGCGGCTTTGGGATCGGTGACGCGAATGCCGGGAACCGCGAAGCGCTGCTCGGCGTCCCATTCGGCGTACTTGTCGTTGATGCGCAATGCCGACTGCGAGATGAACCCCAGGCCGCGCCACTCGAAATAGGGACGCAACTGGAAAACCTCAGCCATCGCCTTCAGCGCCGCGCGATTGCCTTCCCAGGGGACAACGCGCTTGTACTGATTCTCTACCTTGGCTTCGCCCGCCTTCAATTGGCGCAGCAGCATGACGATCGATTGCAGCATGTCGAGCGGTTCGAAGCCCGAAACCACGATGGGCTTGCGTTCATTGCTGCGCGATCCACTCGTAAGGGCGGCAACCGATGACGGTCGAGACGTGGCCGGGACCGATGAAGGCGTCGAGCCGCATGTCGGGAGAATCCAGAATCGCGCGGATCGCGGGAATGATGGTGACGTGATTGCAGAAGACGGAGAAGTTGCGGATGCCCTCGGCCTTGGCGCGCATCATGGTCAGCGCGGTGGAGGGCGCGGTGGTTTCAAATCCGATGGCAAAAAACATGACGTGCTTGTCGGGATTGAGCCGGGCCAGCTTCAGCGCATCGGAGGGCGAATACACGATGCGAACATCCATGCCCCGGGCTTTGTGTTCGAGCGGACTGCCCTGAGTTACCGGGCACGCGCATCATGTCGCCGAAGGCGGCGAAGATTACATCGGGCTGCTGCGCGATGGAAAGACCATCGTCGATTCTTCCCATGGGAAGCACGCAGACCGGGCAGCCGGGGCCGTGAATCAATTCGATGTTTTCGGGAAGGATGTCTTTCAGCCCGAAGCGATAGATGGCATGAGTGTGTCCGCCGCAGACTTCCATCATGCGGTAGTGGCGTTCGCGTGCCGGCGAGGCGGCGAATTTCTTCCGCCGTCTTCGAAATCAATTCGGGTTCGCGAAACTCATCGACGAATCTCATGCCGATCCCTCCTTGTGGACTGGATCACGCGGCGGCGTCAATTCATGTCCTCCAGTCCGTATCCCTGGACTTCCTGCATCGCTCCTTCGATCTCTCCCAGCATCCGCAGCGTGTTCATCTGGTCGGCGGCATCCTGCTCGCTGATCTTGCTCATGGCGAAACCCACATGGACGAGCACCCAGTCGCCGGGCACGGGCTTGTCGTCCTGCAACAGGCCCAGATCGATCTTGCGGCGCACGCCGACGACATCGACCAGCGCGGAGATCCTGATTGTCGGAAGAGATCTCGACGATCTTCCCTGGTATGGCTAGACACATGCGGCATCCTCCACGGCGATCATGATTCGCTCCATCCTGATCCATCTTCGAAAATCCTCGCCCGCTGTAAGCGCGATTCACGCCTGTTTGCGAGCGGTAATATCAAACGACAGCTTGAGTTCATCTTTGAGCTTCACGGTGCCCCCGAGCGGCGGAAACCGGACGATTTCGTAATCGCTCTGGCGGACGGAGAACTCTCCGGTCAGCGCGCAAGCGTATCCACCGTTCACCGACACGCGCAGCCGACACCGGCTGAGTGCGCCTGACCCCGTGCAACGTCAGCTCTCCGTTCAAGGCCACCCAGTATTGTCCGTCGCCTGTCTTGCTGGCCGAGACACGCGAGACACTCATACACGATTTCCGGAAAGCAGTCGGACTCGAGAACTTCTTCGTGCATTCTGCGGTTGATTTCCTCGCGATCTTTCTCGCTGATGTCGTCGGTGACCGTCAGCGAAGCTGAATGAATCACAATCCGCAGAGAGCTTTGCTCGACGGCGTCAGGATTCAGATAAGAGCTTCGCCCTCGAAATCGGGAATCGCAATCGTCGGGCTATGGCCGAGCGCAGAGAGCAGCCCGGCGGCAAATGCCCGGACGGTAAAGGTGCTCCCCTTGGCTTCGATGATGTAGCTGAACCGTCGTAGCCTCCGGCTTTACTGTGGTTCCATGGCGTAATGCACTAATAAACCTCCCTGGCGATCAGACGCAATCTTCGAGAACCCTCAGCTGGCGTCACTCCAGCTTGCGCGCTACCACGTAAAAGGAAGAACTTTAACTCGTCCTGACAGTTTCAAGGTGCCCCCGGCGATGGAAGCGATCCGAATGTTATAGTCGCTTTGCAGCAGCGTAAATGAGCCGTAGGCGCGCAGCGCTGTCAACTCCGAGAGACGCTTGAGCCACGAAATCCTGCTCATTGGAAACCCCATGAAGAGCCAGTCTCCCGCGCACATTCAGCACGGTAAAGATTCTCCTTTCAGTTTTTCCGCTGCCACTTCCGTGCTGTCGTAAAGTAATCTCCGGAAACTCCGCCGTTTCCAGCACCTCCCTGTTCATCACCCGGTGAAGCTCCCGGCGATCAGCGTCCGATAGCTCATCCAGAACCTCCAGCGAAGCGGGCTTCACCCGAACCTTAACGGACGCACCCTCCAGTTCGTCGGAAGCCATCTTCGACCGCGCCTGTCCACTCGCGAATCGCGATCTTTGGACTATGCGCAATCACCGAAATCAAACCGCTGGCAAAGCCTGCACCGTGAACTGGCTCGATCCGGTATCGATCACGTAACGAATCGTGGCAACGCTGGTCGTCATCGGGGCCTTCCTCCCGAACCGTCGGGAACATGCGTTCGCGGTCCGCTCTGTCCCTCGGAATGATGCGCACAACCTCAGCCAGCGCTCCTACATGGACCGCAATTTCAAATAGCGGTCCAGATCCGGCAAAGCGCCCTGCGCCAGACTCCCGAGGCCGAACTGGCCGAGATAGCGCCTCGCGATCGGATTGGAAAGAATCAGACCGGCCCCGAAAACCACCAGAGCCACTCCGCTCAGCATGAATAGTGTGTCCTTGTCGCTGACGTTTCCGTTACCATTCTGTTCGATTGCCACGGCAGTCTCCTTTTATCGCAGAGATTATTTACTCGAGTTGAACCCAGGTCCGCATCGACTTCCGGCTCAGAAGTTTGTCGATCACCGACTCCACCAACTTGACCGCCTGTTCCACGGCAGCTTCAACTGGCGCGCTCAATCCCATCTGACCTTCTTCGCCGCCGAGAGTTTCCGGCTCGCAGCCGACCAGCAGAACATTTTTCACTTCGATATTCATCGCCCGCGCCATGCGCAGCACGCTCACGGGATTCATGGCGTGGGCTTCGATCACGGCTTGCGGAGCTGTCCGGATCATCCAACGCTTTCAAATCCGGCTCGATGACGTACAGCGTGCCCGGCGCCTCGCCGTGCGGACACGCATCCACGCAGAATTGTGGTTTCGTAACCGTCTTGCAGCGCATAAGCCAGGTCGAAGCCGCGAATGCCGAAATCGGCCACGCGCACGCTTTCCGGCAGCTTGCGGCCGGCCAGGCGGCGAACCACTTCGACGCCAAACGCGTCGTCGCCGAGGAAGATATTGCCGATGCCGGCGACCAGGATGGTTGGCTTCTGCGACGGGCGGAGATTTGCGGGGACTCGTCGGACGCGAGAGCGGTTCAACTTCTTCTGCGTCGAAAAAGAAACGATGACCAGGCTGGCGAAGCAAGCCCATATCCCTGCCGGGATCGTCGTCCAGAACCACGCAGACGTGGCTGCTTGCCCTCGTAATCCTGTTCGATGCATTCGATGGTCGCAATCTGGCCGGCCAGCGCGATGTCCATCACGTCGCCGCCCTTGCGAGGCCGCAGGCGCACGCGGCTTCCGGTCCTCACTTCGACTCCCGAAATTTCCAGATGATCGAGGGGAGTTTTCTCTTCGAGGAGTTGCCATTCCCACTCGTTCATGGGTCTCCTCCTTGCGAGGACGGTGAGCGAACGCAGCCCGCGCAGCACTCCGTGCAGCTTCATCAACTGTTCCACCGGCATGGTTTCGGTGCGCTCCAGCATCTGGCGGGCGCGCTCGTCCGACTGGCTCATCTCGCGCTTTTCGTCGTCGGTCAAGCGTCATGATTCGCAGGGAAAGAATCTCGTCGATCTCGGTTCCGTCAAACAGATCTCCGGCGCTTTCGGGAGCGATCTGCGGATAGTCGTAGAGAATGATCGGCGAAGAGAGCATGGTGTCGCGATTCTCCTTCCTCTCCGACCAGCACCGGCCAGGTGCCGACGTTCTGTGCAACTCGCCACGCAGCTCGCGCATGTCGTCGGGCGGCGCGAGCAGCGAAACAAATCTGCCCATCCTCGACGCCGAGGACGGTGTGGGCCGAGACCAGCGAACTCAACAGTGCGTCTTCACGACTGGCCTTCCGCGCGCGGTCGAAAGGGCGTGGTGTTGCGAATCCGCACGCTGACTCTTGAATACTCCTGGTCCTCGACCGCTTCGCCCGCAACTTCTAGACCTCGCCAGACAGCCCTTCGTGCTCGCGGATGATCACGCCGACGATCGCGCCCGCCGGCCTCGCGCAGATATTCGAATTGTTTTTCCGCGCGGAAACGAAAGCGCCTGGGATCAGGGCCGTGGCCCAGCGCTTCGCACGTTGCGACACGCGGCAAGATCGACTTCCCGCTCGACCGCTTCCTGCCAGGGCTGGTAGACGCGGCCATTCACCGCAAGTCTCTCGACCAGTCGAAACTCCGGCATCTTGGCTCCGCGGCGCAACTCGCTCGACAGGCGTTCTCAGTTCGCCGACAGAGCGCGCCACCAACTGCAGAAAACGCACGCGAACTTCAAGCGCAGTCAGCGAACTGCCTTCGACCAGGCATTCGGTCTGCATGGTCCAGGCTTCGCTGCCCTTCTGCGCCTCGCTGTAAGACTGCGGGCAGAGCACGCCGAAATTCCAGCGCTGCTGATTTTTCACCGACGATGGGCGGTAGGGATAGAGCATGTATCCCTCGTACAGCACCGCCTTCGCGATCTGGTCCACCGCTCGCGAGATTCATCAGATCACCGCCTCTCTTCGCCTCTTCATTCTCGCCGGAATGATGCTCTCCAGCACCTCTTCCCAGGTGGGAATGCCGTGCCGGACTTTGTATTGGTACAAGCGGTCGAAGGCATCCTTGTGCAGGCAGAGCCAGGCGCTGTTGGGATAGTACGACTCCATCATGTCGCGCCAGACTTTCACCGGCAGTTTGAAGCGGGCTTCCTTGTCCCACGAAATGGGCGCGACCTGCAAGTCCGCCTTCCCCGTTCGCATAGAAAACCGTGCCGCTGAATTGCAGGCAAACGGGAACTTCGCCGTCCGCCAGGCCGTCGAAGTATTTGGTGGCGGCCACGTTGAAATCGAAAGTGCAGGGCACCGGAAGATCGACCAGAGTGTTCCCTGTAAACGAAGGCACGACGAGATTGGCGTGCGTCCACAAAAGATTGCGCAAGGTCTGGCCCCAGCGGCTGGGCTCGCCAAACAGATCGAGAAGCCGCTCCTGATCCTCCGGCGTGTATTTGCGGCGGGTGACTTCGAGCTGGATCTGGCAGCGCAGCGCGACCGTGTGAATCGTCTGCTCCGGATTGGCGTCGGTCAGGCGCAGCTTGAAAGCCAGCAGCGGGGTCGCCGCATTGGCGACAACCTCGACGCCTTCGACTTGAAAGCTCAGATCAGGCATGAGATTCCTCTTCGATCCGGGATGCCTCTTGGCTTGATCTCGACGGGACTTCGACCGATCGCGCTTTCACACTCGTGAAGAACTCGCCCAGCTCCCTCCACACTTCCGTCCCGCCGGAAAGTCCCTTCCAGTGCATGCGAATCAGGCCCACCAGCTTGTAGCATTCGTCGATCGGAAGCAGATAATACTCGGCGGCGGAATATCCGCGGGAATAGCCCAGGCGGTTGACCAGCAGCCCTTCCACATCGGACTCCATTTCGTTCAGAATCGGGATTGCGCGCCACAATGTCGTTCCAGGATTCCAGCGCCAGCAGCGATTCGGTCGCGCCCGCGGGGCTGGGATAGAGCGCGACGACGCGATCCTCAAGGCTGCTTCTGAAGAAGAATGCCATGTTGATGGGGACCATCAGGCCGTTCCACTCGGCGTCGCTGAGATGGAAGCCGGGAAGCGAGCGCACCCGCCGCGGCACGCGCTTGAACTTCACGCCCTGGCCGCTGAACAGAATCGCGCAGGCTTCGCAGGTGCAGAGCAGCTTGCGCTGCGCCACTTCGATCAGGTGCGGATGCTCGGGCCGCAATCCTGACGCTGCACAACTCGCAACGCTCGAGCGGGCGCTCGCGCCGCGCAAACTGGCGCAGCGTTCCAAAGCCATCGGCGGATTCCGGTAAATTGTCCTGCACTCATGATTTCAACATTCCAAATGCTCAATCCGCCGCGTCCTTTAATCCGTCCTGCGGTTCCGTGCGGCGAACTGGTGATCCAGCCGCGCCGGCCATCAACTTGTCCAAAGCCACAAACCCTGACGACGGCTTTTCTTCAAGACCTTCGATTGCCAGGGAAGTCATATCCGGGCGCGGCGTCGTACATGGCGCCCTCCAGCGTGGCCTGCACGGTCTTCGCGGTCGAGCCGCAAGTATGCGAACCGGTTTCGACGCGCAGCCGGATCGCGCCGTCGGTCACGCCGAGCAATTCGACTTCACAACCCTGCTTTCGCAGCTGCGGCCGCATCCGTCCACTGCCTTCACCACGCGGGTTTCGATATCTTCGGGATGAAGGCCGTAAAGAATCAGAAGGCTGCTCACCAGCGAATCGCGGCCCAGCCGGTCGATGATGTTCATTCCCGGTTCGCCAGCGTCGGCGACGATGTCGAGCGCCTTCTCCAGCGCAGCGCCGTGCAAATCCATCAGCGACTGCACCAGGTCCTTGGTGGCGGCTCGCACCGCGGGATCGGCGATCGATTCGATTTCCTGAACCAGCCCGCCGATCCGCTGCATGTCTTCCCGAAAATCTTTGCCGTCGGCCACTATGCTCCTTGTCAAGAAATGCCATCAATCAAAACAAATCATGAGCGAGAGCGCGAATCGAAGTGCCAGACGCGTCGTCAACGACTCGTCTGGCTGCCCCCTAGCAATCAATCGCCCTCACTCCCTCGCCTACGGATGCGCCGCATGGGTGCAGCAGTCTCAGGGCTGAAGACCAAACATCGGCGAATGATGCGTCTCCAGCACCTTGCCGTTCCCCAGATACATGTGCACGCCGCACGGCAGGCAAGGATCGAAGCTGCGCACCGCGCGCATGATGTCGATTCCCTTGAACTTGTCCGGGCCGTTCTCCTCGAAGATCGGCGTGTTCTGCACCGCATCCTCGTACGGCCCCGGAGTGCCGTAGATATCGCGCGGATTGGCATTCCAGGGCGTCGGCGGATAGGGATGGTAGTTGGCGATCTTGCCCTCGCTTGATCACCACGTGATGCGAAAGCACGCCGCGCACCGCTTCGTGGAAGCCGCAGCCGATGGCCTCTTCCGGCACCTTGAACTCGGTCCAGGTCTTGGTGTGGCCGGCGTGCAGCTCCGCCAGCGCCTTCTCCACGAAGTGCAGCGCGGCGCAGGCGGCATAGACCTGGAAGTAGGTCCGGGCGCGGTCGCGCTCGATGGCGTTGCTCCACTTGGGAATCTTCCATTCGAACTCGACTTCGGGCAGCGACGTGGTCTTGGGCAGATACATCTTGACGCTGTTGCCGGTGGCCTTGATGTAGCCGATGTCCACCAGGCCGGCCAGCGCGGTCGCCCAGAGGCGCGCGATCGGACCGCCGCCGGTATCGAGCGCCAGATGATCGCCGGTTCGCTTGTCGAACCAGCGCGGCGACATCACCCAGGTGTACTTGCCGTCGAAGTCGCGCTTCTGCGGCCGGGGAATGGTGGTCTGGTTCCAGGGATGGTGCTTGTCCACCGGATTGCCCAGCGGATCGGTCTTGACGAAGGTCTGCGAGTTCTTCCAGTCGTCGTAATAGGAACTGCCCAGCAGAATGCGGATGTTCAGATTGATGTCGACCAGGTCGGTGGTCACCAGCTTGCCGTCGACCACGACGCCCGGAGTGACGAACATCGCGCGGCCCCAGTTCGTCATGTTCTTGTAGGTGTAGTCGCAGACGTCGGGATCGTTGAACGATCCCCAGCAGCCCAGCAGAACGCGCCGCCGGCCGACTTCTTCGTAACCGGGCAGGGCCTCATAGAAGAAGTCGAACAGGTCGTCGTGCAAGCGGCACGACCTTCTTCATGAACTCGACATACTTCATCAGGCGGACCAGGTAGTCGGTGAAGAGCTGGATGGTGGGCACGGTGCCGACGCCGCCCGGATAGAGCGTGGAGGGATGCACGTGGCGGCCTTCCATCAGGCAGAACATCTCGCGCGTCATGCGGCTCATTGCAGAGCTTCGCGATAGAACGCGCCGGTAAACGGATTGAGCGCGCGTCATGATGTCGGCGATGGTGCGGTAGCCGTGCAGGTCTGGCGTGCGGCGCCGGCGTTGTTTGCGCTTTCGCCCACACCCCGGGATTGGTCTCCTTCACCATCTGCTCGCAGAAGTCCACGCCGACCAGGTTGTCCTGGAAAATGTTGTGGTCGAACATGTACTCGGCGGCTTCGCCGAGATTGACGATCCACTCGGCCATCGGCGGCGGCCTGACGCCGAACGCCATGTTCTGCGCGTAGGTGGCGCAGGTGGCGTGGTTGTCGCCGCAGATGCCGCAGATGCGGCTGGTGATGAAATGGGCGTCGCGCGGATCTTTGCCCTTCATGAAGATGCTGTAGCCGCGAAAGATCGACGAGGTGCTGTGGCACTCGGCCACGTGGCGGTTGTCGAAGTCGATCTTGGTGAAGATGCCCAGGCTGCCCACGATGCGGGTGATCGGGTCCCAGTTCATCTCCACCAGATTCCTCGTTTTGCTGGGAACTCCTTGGTCGGTGCAGTAATCGTGCTCATTCGATCGCTCCTTTATAGTGCGCTTCGTCAGTGGCCTCAGTAAGTCGTGGGTGATAGCCGGTGGTCAGTTCAGCGCGCGGATGCCGCCACTTCGGTTCCTTGTTGACGGTGCTCTGGGTGATGCGTGCGCAAGGCGCGAATGGCCCGGCCGTAGGCGCCGACGGCTGCGCTGGAGACCTTTGCGCCGGGCGGCTCATCCATGAACGGCATGAACTTGTCGGGGAAGCCGGGCATGGTGCAGCCGATGCAGATGCCGCCGACGTTGGGGCAGCCGCCGATTCCGGCCATCCAGCCGCGCTTGGGAACATTGCAATTCACCACCGGCCCCCAGCAGCCCAGCTTCACGATGCACTTGGGCGAGCCGTATACTTCGGCGAAATCGCCCTGCTCGTAATAGCCGGCGCGATCGCAGCCTTCGTGAACCGTTTTGCCGAACAGCCATGTCGGACGCAGCTGATCGTCGAGCGGAATCATGGGCGCCAGTCCCGCCACCTGATAAAGCAGGTAGAGAACCGTCTCCATGAAGTTGTCGGGCTGCACCGGGCAGCCGGGAACATTGACGATGGGCAGGCCGGCCTTCGACCGCCAATCCCAGCCGAGATAGTCGGCCAGCCCCATGGCCCCGGTGGGATTGCCTTCCATGGCGTGAATGCCGCCGTAGGTCGCGCAGGTGCCGCAGGCGACCACCGCCAGCGCCTTGGGAGCCAGACGGTCGATCCATTCGTTGGTGGTGATGGGCTGGCCGGTCTTCGGATCGGTGCCCAGCGCCGCCCAGTAGCCTTCCTTCTTGATCTTTTCGTTGGGGATCGATCCTTCGACCACCAGCACGAAGGGATCGAGTTTGCCCTTCTCCGCCTGGTACCAGAACTTCAGAAAGTCGTCGCCGTTTTCATAGGCCAGCACGGGATTGTGCAGGTGAACTTTGGGAAGCCCGGGAATCGCGCCCAGAAGAACATCTTCGATGCTGGGCTGCGTGGCTGCGGTGATGAAACCGAATCTCCGTCACAGCCCAGACCCGGCGGTGATCCAGAGTATGTGCACCTCGGCGACCGGCGATGGTTTTTGCGTAACTCGACCGTACGGAACTGTTTCCGCTGCCATAACTAAATTCTCCTTTCCTAGATCAATTTGTGTAAGCAACGCTGAGGCCACTCAGGAAAATTCACGATCCCCAGCTTGCGTAACAGAAAACACAGTCAAAAACGGCGAGTCAGGAGCAGCTCTTCGCAATATTCAGCTGCATCGGAACGCCATGCATGAGGATTAACAATCAACAAAGTCGAGGACGGTCACAAGCGGGCAGCACCACTTTTCCAGCTTCGGTGGGAATCACCATGATGTGCTATCAGGGATTCCCTGATGGCAAGACCCGAGTAGCTGAATCAGCGTTATCGGAACGGCCGGCTTACACGGTTTTTTCGTTCATATTCCACTGGATGGCGTGTTGCATCAGTTCGCGGGCGCTGCGCAGAGACAGTTTTTCCTTGATGTGAGCCTGGTAGGATTCGACGGTTTTTATGCTGAGGTGCAGTTCTTCGGCAATCTGGCGGGTGCCGTGGCCTTCGCCGATCAGGCGGAAGACCTCCAGTTCGCGATCGCTGAGATCGGCGATGGAAGAGTTCCGCAGCGTGCCGGAGCCGGTGATGTAGTGCCGGAGCATACGATTGGCGATGCGGTCGCTCACATAGATTTCGCCGCTCAGAATGCGGCGCACGCGCGACCAGCACTTTTTCCGTCGCCTCCTGCTTCATGATGTAACCATTCGCGCCGGCCCGCAGCGCCCGCTCCGCATAGATCGACTTCATCATGCATGGAAAGCATGAGCACGGGCAAGGGTAGGATGCGTAGCCCGAATATTCTTCAGCAGATCGAGACCATCGGGACCATTCAACGAGATATCCACGATCAGGACATCGGGCCGGGCGGAAGCCAGCACGTGCCGCGCTCCCATGGCTTCTTCGGCTTCGCCGCAGACCACCAGATCGGGCTCACGGTTGATCAGCAGCGCCAAACCCTGGCGCACGATCGGATGGTCGTCCACCACCATGATTCTTTTTTTAACAAATGCGTGATTCTGAGTTTTACTCGACAGGTTCATATTTCGTTTTGTTCCGCTTCACTTCATCCCGCGATCGCTCACCGGGAACAGGCAAATCACCAGCGTTCCCAGCGTAGGAGCGGGTTGCACCCGCAGCGAACCACCCACCATCTTGGCCCGGTAGCTCATGAGATGCATGTCCCATGCCTTTATTGCTGGGAACCGATGTCGCCGATTCCGCCGCCGTCATCCTCAATGGTTAGCACCCCCTGGTCGTCGTCGGCAGCCAGCCGAATCAGAATCTGGCGGGCATGCCCGTGCTTTATAGCATTATTCACCGCTTCCCGCGCAATGTAGTAGAGATGCGTGGCCGCGATCGTCGTCATCCAGACAGCACGGGAGCGAGACATTGGAAGCGGCAGCTGATGCCGAATAGATCCTCGACCTCGGCCGCCAACTGCTGCAAAGCCGACATCAGGCCCTGCGCGTCGGAAAGAACGGGAAGCAACCCGCGCGCCAATTCACGGGTCTTGTGGATCGCCTCATTGACCAGATTCACGATCTTGGCCGCATCGCCGGCTTCGGGCATCCCCTTCTCGATCAGTTTTTGTTCTTGGACCTTGGTCATGAAGGCGATACCAGTCAGATGCTGGCCCAGGCCGTCATGCAGATCCTGTCCAATGCGGCGCTGCTCCCGCGACGCTGATTTCCAGGATAGCCTTCTCCAGTTGCTTGCGTTCGGTGATGTCGGTGCCGGTGGCGACAGATATAACTGGCCGGTCTCGTCGACGGCAGGAAGCATGGTGCTCGACCATGCAATCAAGCGGCGCGTGCCGTCACGCCGCACCAGGTAGCCTTCGTATTCGGTTCCGGCATTGGTCCGCGCAGAGCTCGTTGAAAAACTGACTTGAAACTGTTCGGCGCGTCCTCCGGATCCGTGAACACATCCCAGATTTTGCTGCCCGGAAACCGCCGCAAAAGAATAACCGCTAGTTTGTTCGCAAGCCCGGTTGAAGCGGACAATGCTGCCCTCCTGATCGAGCACCACCACCAACGCGCCCGACCGTATCGAGAATCGCCGAAACCATGTTGCGCTCTTCCTGCAACGCCTCTTCGGTACGCTTGAGGTCGGTGATGTCGAAGCCGACCCCGTGAATGAACCAGGGATCGCCGTTTTCCTTGCGAATCATTTTGGCTTCGCAATGAAACCAGATCACGCGGCCGTCGCGCGCCAGCACGCGGTAGGCGGAACGCAGCGGCTCCCCGGTAAGAAACATTTCCGCCGCTTCCGTGCTCCAGCGCTGTTTGTCGTCGGGATGGATATGGCTGTACCAGCGCACCGGATCTTCCAGCCACTCCTCCTGCGAGAAGCCGAGCGCGGCTTCGATCTGCGGGCTTACATAAGCCTCGCCAATGCCGCGATCCAGGTACGCCATGAACACGACCGCTGGAATCTGTTCGACCAGGGCCCGGTATCTGGCCTCCAAGATTTAGCAGAGTTGCGGGTCGCCGGACCATCCGTCGGCGGCGTTCCGGCGGATAAACCACATGTCGGGCATGCTCGCGGGATTGCTGTGGCCGCTGAACACGCCGGCCAGACCCTGCAGAATCGCCTCGGCCTCAGCGCCGGCTCCATGGAAGAATCTTCAGCCGACGCGGCGCCACGCGCGGGCATTTGCCGTCCGCATTGTCCGGCCACGAGGAACGAAGATCATCCTTGCTCGCGTCGAATGATATCTAGCGCATGTAACTCTACGTTAAGTCAGGTGCTTTGACCCGCATTACCGCGTTCCGGGTTGGCGCCAGCTGGGCTCTTTATTCATCGATGCCTGGGTGAAGCGCCGCAAGGCGTGAATCGCGCGTCCATAGGTCTGCACCGCCGCGGAAGACAACAGCGAGCCCGGCGGCTGATTCATAAATGGCATGAATTTGTCGGGAAATCCGGGCATGGTGCATCCGATGCAGATGCCGCCGACATTCGGGACATCCGCCGATCCCGCCCATCCAGCCTCGTTTGCCCACGTTGCACTGCACCACCGGCCCCCAGCATCCCAGCTTCACGATGCACAGCGGCGATCCATACTCGTCCGCAAACTGCGCCTGCTCGTAAAATCCGCCGCGATCGCATCCTTCGTGCACAGTATTGCCAAATAGCCAGGTGGGGCGCAGAGCCTCATCGAGCGGAATCATGGGCGCGCGGCCAGCCGCCATGTAGAGCAAATACAGAAGCGTCTCCATGAAATTGTCCGGCTGCACCGGACAGCCGGGCACGCACACGATGGGAATCTCCGCCCTCGACTTCCACTGCCAACCCAGATAATCCGGCAGCCCCATGCAGCCCGTGGGATTGCCTTCCATGGCATGGATTCCGCCGTAGGTGGCGCAGGTTCCCGCCGCCAACACCGCCCAGGCTTGCGGCGCCAGGCGGTCAATCCATTCACAAGTGGTAATCGGCTGGCCGGTCTTTGCATCGGTGCCGAAGGACGCCCAATAGCCTTCCTCCTTATTGTGCTCGTTCGGGATCGAGCCTTCGATCACCAGAATGAAAGCTTTCCGATCTTTCCCTCGGCGGCTCGATGGAAGGGCGCCATGAATTCGTCGCCATTCTCCAGGGCAGAGAAAGGGATTGTGCAGCTCGACTTTGGGAATCCACGGGAAGGCGCCCGAGGAGCACATCTTCGATGCTGGGCTGGGTCGCGGCGGTCATGGCGATGGTGTCGCCATCGCAGCCCAGGCCGGCAGTGATCCAGAGGACATCGAGCTCGGTCACCGGCTTATTGTTCTCAGCCCCAAACGTCATCCGTTGCTCCGTGGACGACATCATAAGCCTTCGGTTTGGGAAGAGGAAGAGATCAGCGACCGAAACTGTAACGTAAAGCGAATCGCGCCTGAACCGGTTCGACGGGGTGCATAACCCTTGTGAATGCCGCGTTAGCATTCACAACACTCGCAACATACTCCTGCCCTGCCAAGGTTGTTGGCGGTGTCGCTGGTAGCCCCAGCCCGGCTGCTGGCGTTATTTGCGATACATAGGCGTAGTCAACGTCGTGATCTCGGCGGTTGAACAAATTCAAAACTTCGCCCCAAAGGCTCCAGTTCTTGTTGATTTTATAACTGGCCCCCAGGTTGACCAACGCCGTTGAGGGTGAGGTATAAATTGCGTCGGACGTCAAAGGGCGCGGGCCAAAGTAGCGCAGGCGCAAACTCGCCGAAAAGCGCTTTGTAATCCTGCAGTGTGGCGCCCGATGAAACCACCCACCGAACTGCTTCGGGCACCTCCTTGCCGTACGGATTTTGCAGGTAAGCGCCGCCCCCGATCGGAATAAGCCCAAAGCAATTCGAGTTTCTTGCGCAAAGCTGGGGACCCGTTGGGGTCGAAGTGTAAAACGTCGAATCGTATGGGTCGTTTTCGGTAAAAATGGCGCGGGAGTCCGCAAAGTCAGCATCAAAAACCAAATGTTCCATTGGCGTGTAGTAGTTCCCAACTTCTATGCCATAGCGGTTGCTCGACTGAACTGAAGGACTCGTGCCTCCGGTGTCGCCATCCTGCAGCAGTTCGGAATTACTGTGGAGATACCAGACTTCAACGGTGCTTCGCAGATTTGGGACGGCCGAAGTGCGCACGCCGACTTCCGCGCCTTTGGTTTGGACCAGGAAGGGAATTTTAATGGGGTTCAGCGTGTTGTAGTAAGGATAGGCCGGCGAAACCGGTTCATACAGTTGCGTTGAGCCACGCACGTCGTTGGTGTGGTAACTGGCTCCGCCCTGCACATAGAGCTCCGTATTGGCCCACGGTCCGAAGATCAAACTCGCTTTGGGGCTGGGCAGGAACTTGCTAATCGATTGGTGGGTATTGGGATTGTAGTTGGCTGGGTAGGGATCGTTGGGATAGTTGGGGTTGGTGGGGTTCGTAAAGCTGGTAATGACACCTTTGCCGTCGTCGCCGCGCAGTGCCAGGATCGAGCGGAATTTGCTCGCCCACTGGATCTTACTCGTCACCCAGGGACTTCCGATCGTCTCCGTAAATTTATTCAAATCCGTGTCCGCGGGCAAAACCGCGACCTGATCGAGGGAGGAGGGTACATCTAGATAGTTAGCTGTATAGTAAGTTTTGCTCGTACGCACGCGATCTTCCGTCCGGAAGAGGCCGTTGTGGATCCAATCGTTGCGGAGTTGCAGACCGAACGTGGTTTCCGTCTTGCGGCCGAAGAAGTGGCCGAAAATCGTATGGCGTAGGTCGAACCCAGCCACCCAGCGCCTGTCCTGCTGTTCGAACTGGTCGCCCTTATAGGGATCGACCAGGTAGTAGGTGAAATCCGAGAACAGATTGAGATCGTAGTAGAACGCGTAGGCCATTAGTGTCGTTTCGGAATTTGCGCCCTTGTGATGCCATTCGCCCTGCAAGCTATAACGCTGTGATCTGCCACCGTCAGACGGGCTCAGTGAGCCGAAGAAACCGACGACGGGAATGGCCGTATAGGGGAGCTGATCGCTCGAGTTCCATCTAGCGCCATCGTAAGCGCGGGTCGTGATACTGAAACCGTTGGCCCCCGTTCCCTGGCTGTAGGTTACAAGGCCGTTGAATTTGTAATAGTTGTCCGAATGCACCCATGGGCCGCCATCGTGATACGCCTCTCCGCCGTACAGCAAGTTGCCTTTGCCGAGCTTTTGCGATACGCCGAAAACGAACCGCGCAAACTGGTACATGCCGCCGTCGACCTGGAAGAAGTTCTGGGGCAGTGTCTTGTAAAACACCACACGAGCGTTTCCCGCCGAGCCGTAGTCGCCTACATCGGCGTAATAGGGACCTTTCTCGGCATCCACGCGCTCCACAAACTCCGGGATGACGGTGTTCATGTCCGAGTAGCCCTCGCCGTGCGCGTGCGACGGCAGGTTAAGCGGCATACCGTCGAGGAAAATGGCAAAGTCCGTGCCGTGGTCGAGATTGAAGCCGCGCAGAAAATATTGGTTGGCCTTGCCGCCGCCAGCGTGTTGCGTGATGATGAGACCGGGAAGCGCCTCCAAAATCTCTCCCGAGCGAAGAAGCGGACGATTTTTGAGTTCCTCTGCGCCCACCGTTACCTGGCCGGCGGAAGCGGCGATCCCGACAAGGTCGTCCGCGCGGCCCCGCACGTTGATGGTGGTGCTCACGGCGCCCACAGCCAGAGAGATGCGCACCGGGGCCGGCGCCTCGGTGGCCCCGACGGTGACGGGCGCTTCTTTAGTTTCAAAACCGGGTTTAGATACCACGAGTCGATAACTGCCAGCCGCGAGTCCGGAAATACTGAAGGAGCCGCTCGCGTTCGACTGAGTCGTTATTTGTACAGTACCGTTCGCGCTTCGAACCTGCACGGTAGCCCCGGCAATCACCGCGCCGGACGTGTCAACCACGGTTCCTGATAGCCGAGGCGAATAAGCCTTATCGCTCGCGGCGACCGGCGTCTTCTCCTGCGCGGCAACCAAGAGTGGAGTAGCCTCTATACCACTATTCGCGGCTCGTGCGGTGGTCGCGCAGAAAAAGACGATCAAGACGAAGCTCGCGCAGAAATATCTCATATCACGTTCTCTCAGTTCGTGCTACCCAAGGCAATAACACGACTCTCAAGATCGTGCTACACACTAGCACGAATTTGTACCCCAAATTGCGATCAATTCAAACTTTTTTGCGCTCCACAGGACCTTCCCTGCGTACGCCATAGGGCTTTCCCTGCAGTTGCCTCAGCGATGGCGGTGGGGATGGTGCGACAGGGTCTCTGGAGAACTCATCACGAGGCGCCCATGCTGCACGCCTTTCGTGCTGATGAGCCGGTCCGCCAGCTTTTGCACAGCTCTCGACTTGCCACGAAGTACGACCACTTCCAGGCAACTTTCATGGTCGAGATGGGCGTGCAGCGTGGAAATGATTATTTCGTGATGCTCGTGCTGAAGATCGGTGAGCTTCTCGGGCAGCAGACGAATGTGATGATCATAGATGAGTGTAACCGTGCCCACGACAAGTGCATCTGCAGCAACGATCACGGAGCCGACGAGCCGGTCACGAATCAGATCACGAAACGCTTCGGAGCGGTTCTCATAGCCTTGGTCAGTAATGAACGAATCAAAGCGGCGCAATAGTCCCGAATCGATCGACACTCCGATACGGCTCAAGTCTCCCATGAAGCACCTTCTTGGCGTCCGAAAGCAGCCGCCGTCAGCGTAGCACATTCTCCAAATGCACAAGGACAAGTAGACCCTAGCCCGGCAGCGCCGGGACAACTGAAATAGGAATGTCTCGCCGCGACCGACGACATGCGGTCTGCGCACCATGAACTTGCGCTGCTTAATTTTGCCACCTGTGCTCAGGCAAGTGGTTCGTTTGCTGTTTTAGCACGGATTCGATTCGAGACAGGCGGTTCGGGATCCATCACATCCCTCAGTAGGGCGACCGCGGCACTTACGATCCTGCATTGGCTTCAGGCTTGGCGTACGCCGATGACTGCTCGCTGGCAATCTCCAGGCCTGCCTTTCGGAGCCCGTCGATCAGCCGCTCGACGAGTTCGGGATCGTACCATTTTCCAAATTCCTGGCGCGCCGCTGTGGCGATGTCAGGCCGAAGCGCAAGCAGTTCCTTCAATGCCTTCTGCGCCGCCTCGCGCAGGCCGAGCTGCCCGTACGCCGCCGCCGTCACGGCGTGCGTATAGAAGTAGCCCGGCATGTTGATCTTCACCGCCACGCTCAGGGCGCCTCGATAATCGCCTTTATGGTAGGCATTGAAGAAGGCGGGAAACCAGTACCAGCCGGGATGACGGGGATTGAGTTGCATGGCGGATTCCACGAGCGCGCAGCCCTGTTCCCAGTCGCCCGAATACGCTATCAGGATGCCGAGCATGGCCGCCGTGGATGCGTCCATCCGATTGAGTTCGATCGCACGTTCCGCAGCCGGGCGAAAAGCAAGAATATCCTTTTGGAAAAACAGCGTGGCGGCCAGAGCTTGATACGCGAGGTGATTGGAGGGCGCGGCCTCCACACTGCGACGCGCGGCCGCAAGCGCACGGCCAATCGGATCGGGTTGGAGGTTGAATCCGTGGCAGTGTTCGTCCCGGTAAATATTCGACAGCATGGCCCAGGTATCGCTCTGGTCGGGTGCGTCACGAACGGCGCGTTCCAAAATCTCTCGCACTTGCGCATGCTCTTCCGGGGTGACTCGATCGAAGTAACTGAAGGCGCGAAGCACCGCCTCGTGCGGGCTTAACTGGTCGGGGGCCTTGCTGCGAAGCGCTTCGCTCATACTGCGCGTCAGTACGCCGTTCATGTCGGCGACAGTGGAGACGATCCGGGGCACGAGGTCGTCCTGCAGCGCGAACACCGTTTCCGGACTAAAGGTGCGTTCATAGTTCTCAGCCCACAGATGGACACCCGTAGTCGCATCGACGAGTTGTACCGCGAGACGTAGCCTGGTTCCTGCTTGATGGAGAGTCCCCTCCATGACGTAGCGGGCGCCCAGTTCCCTGCCCGCAGTCCGCGGATCGGCTGCCTGGTTTGCGTACCGCACCATCGAGCCGAATGCGATGACGCGCAAGTAGGAAAAGCGGGAAAGCCCAGTAACGATGTCTTCAGTCAGCCCCTCCGACAGGGCCGCGAGTTCAGCATTGGCGCCGCTGTATCTGAAGGGCAGCACCGCGACCCAGAAACCTTCATTGGCACGAGCATTGGCACCAGACGCGCCCGAGTCAGCGGCGGGCACGGCACGCGATGCCGGGCGCGTTACCGCTGCCAACTTCTGCGGCATCTGCCCGGCCAGATCGCGAAACTCGTTGCTGACGTCGCGCGCCGTCTGCATGCGATGGCGCGGATCCTTCTCCAGACAGCGTCGGATGATGCGCGCCAGATCGCCGGGCAGCTCAGGCCGAACGTCGGTGACGGGCGGTGGAGTATCCCGCAGAATCGCGGAGAACAACTCGGCCGAAGAAGTTCCCTCGAACGGCCGCCGGCCCGTCGCCATCTCGTGCAGCACGATGCCCAGCGAGAAAATGTCCGTTCGATGGTCGAGCGGGCGGCCTGAAGTCTGTTCGGGCGACATGTAGGCTGGCGTCCCCATCACGACACCCGCTTGCGTGTGGCTGGTCGAACTCAGGGTAGCGTCGCCGAGGGTGGCCCCGCGAGCATCTTTTGCCAGCCCGAAATCCAGCACCTTGACGCGGCCTTCGCTGGTCACCATCACATTGGAGGGTTTCAAGTCGCGATGCACGATGCCTTTTTCATGCGCCGCCGCCAGGGCTTCGGCCATTGCACTGGCGATCTCGACGATCTGCTCGACCGGGAGCCCTCCAGTAGGGATAAGGCGGTCCAGTGGCTGCCCTTCGACGAGCTGCATCGTCAGAAAGTGGACACCATCGGATTCCTCTACCGAGTGGATGGTGACGATGTTCGGATGGTCGAGTTGGGCAAGGGCCTTCGCTTCTCGACGAAAGCGTGCAATCCGCTCCGGATCGTGCGCCATCTCGGCGGGCAGCACCTTGAGTGCCACGTCGCGACCGAGTTTCGTGTCGGTGGCGCGGTATACCTCGCCCATGCCGCCCACTCCGAGAGGCGAGAGAATCTCATACTGACTGAGTTTTGTGCCCGAGGTTAGCACCATCCGCCCGCCATTATAGTCTCATCGAAAGGTGCCTCCCGCTTGTCGTAACGGTTTCCGGGTTAAGAACATTGGGCCAGCGTCGGTTTTCTTTTTTGTCCGCCGGGTTTAGTTCGTTTCGCCGCTCGTTGGGCTATCGCCTAGATTCTGGAAGTCGGTCGTGACCACAACGAAACCATGGAGAAACCATGGTCCTAAGCCGGGGGCGCCACTTCTGACACCCTTTGAGAGTGGCCCCCACGACAACCTGCACTATGTGATTTTGCCCCGTTACGACTTCGACGCTAATGTGGCCCGCGCGCATAATTCCACTTTGACATCAAAGACTATAATAACACTTAGTAAGTGGCCCAAAGTGGCTACAGCCACATTCACGTTCTTTGAAATCCGAGTTAGCCTGACTTACTAAGTCGAGTTTGCCGGCGCCAAGAGAAAGTCTCCAGAAATGGACATGTAACCCCGGCGTCATCAATGCTTGTCGCTCTTAACTCCTTTGCTGTGAGGTATTTGGAGATAACTCATTTAAATTGAGGTGTTTAATAAAAAAAGGGGGGTGGGGGTAGGGATCACGAACATTGACTCCGAAAGGCCGACATTACACTGGCGCGATCGCCGGTTTTCTTTTTGTCTGCCGGGTTTAGTTTAGAATGTGGGACGGCAAACCGATCAGAGCGCAATCTTTTGGATTGTACATCAGGGTTTTGAGGGGAGGTTGTGGTGGCTTCCAGCGAAGATTTCGATCTCATCGTGATCGGCTGCGGTCCTGCGGGAGAAAAAGCTGGCGCGCAAGCTGCCTATTTTGACAAACGCGTTGCCGTCATCGAGTGCGCCGAGTATGTCGGCGGAAGCTGCATCAACACCGGCACCGTCCCCAGCAAGACGCTTCGTGAATCCGCTCTCTACTTCTCCGGCCTCAAGCAGCGCGGTCTCTACGGCATCGACTATTCACTGAAAGAGAATCTCACCGTCAATGATTTCATGCACCACGAGCGAGAAGTGGTTGAAATGGAGCGCCAGCGGATCCTGAAGAATCTCGCTCTTCATCACATCGAGCTAGTCAGCGGCCAGGCTTCTTTCGAAGACGCTCGCACCGTGTCCGTTTCCGGTACCAATGGCATTCGCCAGCTGCGCGGTGATGTGATTCTCATCTCCACCGGAAGCAAGCCACACCGCCCGCCGGAAATAGCCTTCGACGACGTCCGGGTTTTTGACTCGGACACGTTTTTGCGGATGGATCGCATCCCACAAAGCCTCGCGGTGATCGGCGGTGGCGTTATTGGCTGCGAATATGCGTCGATCTTCGCTGCGCTCGGCGTGAACGTCACCCTGGTGGATGGCCGGGACCGCTTGCTGCCCTTCCTCGATGCCGAGATTTCCGAGAGACTTCGCGTGCGGCTCGCCGCGATAGGCATGCACTTCTGGTTCAACGAAAGGCCGGTCAAGGTGCAAAGCAGCGCGTCGGACGTGCACTTGGCGATGAAGAGCGGCAAGACGCTGCAAGCCGAATCAGTGTTGTTCGCCGCCGGGCGCCGCGCCGCGGTGGACGGACTGTCTCTCGAAAAGGCGGGTCTGGCGGTGAACGAGCACGGATACATATCTGTCGACGAAAATTATCGTACCGCGGTGCCGCATATCTACGCGGCGGGCGATGTTATCGGATTCCCCGCGCTGGCTTCGACATCGATGGAGCAGGGACGCGTCGCCGTCTGTCATGCTTTCGATTTCAAATATAAGCAGCGAGTAGCATCGATGCTGCCGATGGGCGTTTATACCATCCCGGAGATCTCCGCCGCGGGCGAGACGGAAGAATCATGCAAAGAAAAAAAGATCGACTACTGTGTCGGGCGGGCTCTCTATGCCAACAACGCCCGTGGCCACATCACCGGCGACACTGCCGGAATGCTGAAACTCGTCTTCGCGCGCGCCGACAAGAAGCTTCTCGGAGTGAGCATCATTGGCGAGAGCGCTACCGAGCTGATTCACATCGGAATGATGGTTCTCGACCACAACCGAACCATTGACGAGTTCATCGAACAAGTCTTCAACTACCCCACGCTCAGTGAGACATACAAATACGCCGCGTACGAAGGGCTGGGCAATCTGACCGGTCACAAGGTGCGCGAAGGCTAGCCCTAACCTGCGGTTGATCCGTTAGTTGGATGGCATCGCGTTGGATGGCATCGCCGTGGCGCCGGCCGCTCCGGCTTCGCGACGTGCCTCGCGAATATCTTTGGTATCGCCCAGCACAATGATGGCAGCGCCGGCCCGGATCACCAAAGTATCCGGAGGATTTACCCACAACTTCGGGCCTGCCGATCCCCCCGCGTTCTTCAGTGCGAGCACCAGGAGGTTGTGCTTGGCATGAATTTTAATTTCACTTAAATGCTTACCGTCCCACGGCGAAGAAGCTTCAATTCCAATCTCCTCCACGCGCAACGTTTGCGACTGATCCTTCAACATGAGATCCAGGAAGCCCACGACGTGAGGCCGGATCAGTTCACTAGCCATTCTGAGCCCGCCGATATGGCTCGGGGAAACCGTGGCCGAGGCGCCCGCTCGTAACATGCGCTCGGAAAACTTCTGGTCAGCGGAGCGGGCCACAATGCGCAGATTGGGCAGGTTCTGGTGTGCGACAACCGTCACTACCAGATTGTCCTTGTCCGTGGGAAGAGCGGTAACCAGGCCTTTGGCATGCTCGAGACCCGCTTTGCTGAGAATTTCTTCCTCGGTGGCGTCGCCGACCACGTACAGCATGTCGCGAAACAGATCCGGGTGAGTCTCGGCCACTTTCTTGATTAACTCTTCGTGGAGATCGATGACCACATAGTGCGTCCCGGTCCGATGCATCTCCTCGGCCACGTACCGGCCGGTATCTCCCATGCCGCAGATGATGTAGTGCCCTCGGAGTTCGCTGATTCGTTTCTGCATTCTGCGCCTCCAAAACGGATTTGTCGCTTCGATTTCTACCAGGAAGGCCGCCACTACGGAGAACACATAGACGGTTACGGCCACACCGAACAGGACCACGCCCATGTTGAAAACCCGCAGAGCGGGGTTATGAGCGGTGTCCACAATTTCTCCATAACCCACTCCGGCCAGGGTGATGACCGCCATGTAGAGTGCTTGCAGAAAGCTGACGGATGGTCCGCCGAGCAGGCGATAGCCGGTCACGGCCACCGTAATCAGGGTCAAGAAGAGAATTCCCGCGGAAATCAGCCGTCTCCGAAGCATCAGCGACGCCACTCGTCGATCAAGTTGGCTACGATCCCCGACCAGCCCGTCTGATGGCTTGCCCCCAGGCCTTGCCCGGTGTCGCCGTGGTAGTACTCGTTGAAGAGCAAGCAATCCCGCCAGTGAGGATCTTCCTGAAACTTGCGGTAGGAGCCGAAGCAGGGACGGGCCCTTGCTCATTCCGCCGGAAGAAACCGATCATGCGGTCGGCGATCTCCGCCGCCATGGCAAGCGGCGTGATCGGCTGGCCGTCGCTGCCGGGGATTCTGTACCGCGAAGTCCGGCTTGAGCGCACGGCTGAACTTCAACAGGGAGCGAATCAGCAAGTAGCGAAGTGGGAAACCACAACGGGCCGCGCCAGTTGGAATTTCCTCCCTTGATTTCACCCTCGATTCACCGGGTTCGTACCCCACACATTGTCCTCCAAAGCAGAACGGATGCTGCTCGTGATATTTGGAGAGGCTGCGAATCCCGTGCGGGGAAAGGAATTCCTTCGGGTCCCAGACGCGCTGCAGAATACGGGCAAACTGGTCGGAGTCGGCGATGGAGAGCACGTAGCGCTTGCCATCAACGGAGTAGCAGGCGTTGCCCACCAGGTCGGGACGATTCCTGATGAACCATTCCACGTTGGCGAGAAACTCGGGATGCGGATCCAGATCTTCACGCTTGAGCACCTCGATCGGCAAACAGCGGAATCAGCCCGACCATGGAGCGCAGACGGAATTTATTGAAGTCCCCGTTGGGCAGCGCAAGCACATCGTAGAAGAAACCGTCTTGCTCGTCCCACAGTTGATAATCGCGGCCGCCCATCTTCTTCATGGCTGCGCCGATGTAGATGAAGTGCTCGAAAAATTTGGTGGCCAGAACTCATAAGCTGGATTGAAGTTGGCCAGTTCCAGCGCGGCCCGCATCAGGTAAAGACAAAAGAACCCCATCCAGCCGGTCGCGTCAGACTGCTCCAGAACCGCTCCTCCCGGCATTTTCTCGCTGCGGTCGATGACGGTGATGTTGTCCAGGCCGAGGAAATCCGCCTTCGAAGACATTGTTTCCCTCGCTATCCACGCGGTTTACCCACCAGGCAAAGTTCATCAGCATCTTGTGCAGGCACTTTTCCAGGAAAGCGGTATCGCCCTTGCCCGTGCGCACTTTTCTCGTTCTGATAAACCCGCCACACCGCCCAGGCATGCACCGGCGGATTCAGATCGGAAAACTCCCATTCGTAGGCGGGAATCTGTCCGTTCGGATGCTGGAACTGCTCGAACAGCATGGCCAAAGATTTTCCTTGGCAAACGCCGGATCCACCAGGGAGAGCGTGGTGCACTGGAACGCCAAGTCCCACGAGGCAAACCAGGGAAACTCCCATTTATCGGGAACGGAAAGCACGCGCATCGAATTCAGGTGGCGCCAATGGATATTGCGTTGTTTCTTGTGGCCTTCGGGAGGAGGAATGCTGTCGCCTTCCAGCCAGCGCTCGACGTCGAACAGGTAAATCTGTTTTCCCCACAACATGCCGGCGAAAGCGTGCCGCTGTATCAGCTTCTCCTCCGCCGTCGCCGCGGGAGGATGGATGGCTTCGTAGAATTCGTCCGCGTCTTTCTTTCTGGCTTCCACTACTTCGTCCACGTCGCGGAGTGGGTCGGCCATCTCTTCTTTGGTCAGGCGCAGACGGAAGACAATCGAACTCTTCCGCCGCCACCTGGGCGCGGTAGTGTATGCAAGCCTTTGTCCCCAACTGCAGCGGATTCACGCACTGCTCGCCGTTCACGACGTAGCGATGAAAGGCATCCTTTACATAAGGAGACCGGTTAACCGCGGACGGCCCATAGAGGCGTGAGGCGTTGGTCTCATTGTCGGTAAACAGCAGCTCGCCCCCCGACTCCGCATACAAGTAGCGCCGGCCGAGAGCGTATTGCAGTTGAATGTTTTCCAGCGCCTTGGCCGTGGAATCGTCGGCCAAAAGCATGACGTGCCGCTTCCCTGCTGCTCCACCATGAATGGTGGGCTTACCGCTGGGCGGGTCGGTCCAAGCCCACGTATTGCGGAACCACAGATGCGGCAATACGTGAAGCTCGGCAGCTTCGGGACCTCGGTTGAATGCTTCCACGCGGATGCAGATATCTTCCGGCGATTCTTTGGCGTACTCGATGAAGATATCGAAGTATCGATCATCATCGAAGATGCCGGTATCCAGCAGCTCGAACTCAGCTCCGCTCCCCCGCCGGCGGTTTTCCTCGAGCAATTGCTGGTACGGATATTCCTTTTGCGGGTATTTATAAAGCATCCGCATGTAGCTGTGAGTGGGAGTGTTATCCAGGTAGAACCAGTACTCTTTCACATCCTCGCCGTGATTCCCTTCGTTGCAGGAGAGCCCGAACATGCGTTCTTTAAGAATGGGATCGCGGCCGTTCCAAAACGCCAGAGCAAACACCAGCAACTGATAGCGGTCGCAGATCCCCGCAATACCGTCCTCACCCCAGCGGTAGGCCTTGCTGCGCGCCTGATCGTGCGTAAGAAAATCCCACGCGTTCCCATCCGCGCTGTAGTCCTCGCGCACGCTTCCCCAGGACCGGTCGCTGACGTAAGGTCCCCATCGGCGCCAGGGCGGCACCGGATCGACGTAGGGTTCGGCTAAGCGGGCATGCTCCCTCGTAGAGGCGGCGTTCCTGGCCTGAGGAGAAGGTACCGCCTGCTGCTTGCGACTGACCAATTTCTCTCCTGTGCTCGCGACGAACAGCGTCGCAACGAATAGTTGCAACGAAGAACGAAAACTGCAGATAGCAAACCGTGCGGGCCAAATTGTATCCGAAGTCCTGCGAATTGATTCACCAACTTTTTCGAGCGTCTGTAGTCGCTCCAGAAAGGTCTCCAGAAAAACTAGCGGGGTTGCTCCCGGATACGAGTACACTCTCAAGCTGACTCGTTGGCGGAGAGGAACCCGCAACATGACAAACCCTCGTCAAGAACGGTTGCCCAGGTTCTCCTACCGTCCCCACCCGCATTTGTATGAGATCAACACCTGGGTGTGGTTGGAAGAGCTTTCCGCCAGGCACGGCCGCCGCCTCAGTCTGCAAGACGTGCCGGACGAAGAATGGAACCACCTCGCAGACCTGGGATTCGATTTCGTGTACCTGATGGGAATGTGGCGGCGGAGTTTGATTGGGCGGCAAATCTTTCGCACAGACCCCAAGAGTTTTCCGAATTTCGATGCCGCTCTGCCGGGTTGGAAAGTGCATGACGTAGTCGGTTCACCTTTCTCGATTCAGAACTACAGTCCGGACCCCCGCATCGCTACCCACGAAGGCTTGAGCGAAGTGCACAACCAGTTGCGCAGGCGCGGCATGGGGTTAATTCTCGACTTCGTGCCCAACCACACCGGCTTCGACCATAGCTGGATCCTGCAGCATCCAGACCGTTACATCCTGGGCAGTGAAGAGGATTTTCGAAGCGATCCCGCCTCCTTTTACGTTGTGGAGGGGACGAATGGTGAGAATTTGTTCGTCGCTCGCGGTCGAGATCCGTATTTTCCTCCATGGTCTGACGTCGCGCAGCTCAATTACTTCAATCCCGAGTGCCGCCAAGGCATGATCGAGATACTGGAGAACATCGCCCAGTATTGTGAGGGGGTGCGTTGCGATATGGCGATGCTGGTCACGAATGAAATTTTCAACCGGACCTGGGGACATTTTCTTAAATCGTGGCCCGTGCCAAAAACCGAGTTCTGGCAGGAGGCGACGGCCGCACTGCCGGACTTCGTGTGGCTGGCGGAAGTTTACTGGGATATGGAATGGAGAATGCAAGAACTGGGCTTCCAGTTCACTTATGATAAGCGCCTGTATGATCGCCTGCGAGAGGCTTCGCCCGAACAGGTGCGTGCCCATCTCGGCGCTGACACGCGCTACCAGAGCAAGATGGCGCGCTTTCTTGAGAACCACGATGAGCCGCGCTCGGCAGCGGTTTTCCCGCGCGAAAGAATCGCTGCCACTGTCACTCTGCTGTCGACCCTGCCGGGGATGCGTTTTTACCATCACGGCCAACTGAACGGCTGGAAGACGTTCGTGCCTATGCCCCTCGACAAGGCTCGAAACGAAACTGCAGACCCGCAGATTCGCGAATTGTACGAGCAGTTGTTGCGTTTCTCTCACGCCGACGTCTTTCACAATGGTGAATGGCAGCTCCTCCAGGTGCAGGCTGCGGGAGACGACACGTTTCGGGATCTCATCGCCTACTGCTGGCGTCACCAGGCTGATAACCGGCTCATTGTGGTGAATCTAGGCAATCGAACGGCTCAGGGTAAGGTCCTGAAAGCCGCAGTGGGCGTGTCCCAGAAGTGCTTGTTCCGCGACCTGTTGAATGGCAAGGAGTATTTATGGGAGCGCGCCGACATCGACAGCAATGGCCTATACGTGAGGTTGGCGCCCTACCAGGCACATGCCTTCCAGATTCATGAAAGCTAGCCGGCCGCTATCGGCCGTCTATCGGCCGGCATTATCGGCCTGCATTATCGGCCTACGACCTCGCTGACTTTTTGCATTTGAGCCGCAAACCGAGGCGCCGAATAGGCCGATGGATCTTGCAGTTGCGCGAACAACCCGTCGAGCGCCGCGCGTATCTCACTGCTGTTGGCCGGCTTCACATTCTGGTTATAGGCTCTGAACAGCGAGTCCAGTGTGAAGGCAGCCTGTTCGGCCGAGCGCTCGCCCTCGTTGGAGATGGCTGTGCCGTCACTCGCAACCCGCCGCAACAGGCGCAACGTCACTGCCGCGTCGTAGCCCTGAGCGTCGACCTGCTTCACCAACTGGTCCGCCAGGACGGACGCCCGCATCGCCGACGCGGCGATCTGTTCCCGATTCCCGTTCAGTTGATTCATGAGGTTCGCCAGCTGCGAAACCTGTTCGTCCAACTGCTGGCTGGCGGTGGGACTGATCTCCCCAACCAGATCGCGGAATACGACAACGCGAGACTCGTTCCATGGTGTATTGCCGGGCCGGTGCCCTGCATATCCGCGCGCTTGGCGCCAGCTATCCTCGGCACGAGTCAGACTGTGGTGACAGGCAAAACAATCGAGTTCAGCGTACTCAGGCCACACCGGACTGTTCGCGCGGCGTGCCAAGCGGTTGAGAGATTCGCGCAGTTGTACCGCCTGTCCGACGCCCCACGCCTGCACCTGTCGCCAGGGATTACCCTGTTCCGGCATCCTCCAGTGGGGCGGCATGGAAAAGGTGAATAAACCCAGCTCAAAAGTAAGATCGGGGTGCCCAGCGGCGATCATCTCGTGATCCACAAATTTTTCCGGTGTCCCCAGATGGCAGGTCAGGCATTTTACGCTGCGCCTCTCCAGGTTGCGAGTGTCGTACATGCCAAGCTGAACCGACTTCTCGTGGGGCCAGTTTTTCGTCGTATGCGGACCCAGCCACCCCGACGCCGGACCGTGACAGTTCTCGCAACTGACGCCGTCGGCAAGCTCGAACGTCTGGGCTTGCTGATCGGAAGACACATACAGGGAATGGCAGACCAGGCACTTCGGCGCTTGAGTAGGTGACCCGATATTCAGGATCTTGCCGATACGCTGGGAAACATTGTTCTGCAGCACGCTGAACGCTCGCGCGTGTTTGTCTTGCGCGATCCAGATCGTGTATTCGTTCTGGAAAATGCGGGTGTTGGTTTTCGGTTGCACGCTGCCATGGCAACTGCTGGCCGCGCATCCACCCGGGCCGTTGTATTTACCCGCAGAGACTGTCTTCTGATTGTAGAGCGGCGCCGCAGCCGGGGCAGCTTCCATTGCAGGGCCTGCCGGAGCGGTGGCGGTGCTTACCGGCGGCTTCTGTGGAGCCGGTGCGGGGGTTGGCGCGGCCGTCGGCGCGTGCGTGGGCGCGCGTGCCGGCGCGACTGCCGGCGCTTCATTTTTCGGTGCCGTCGGCATTGCATTTATTGCATTCTTCGGTGCCGCCGGCGCTGCATTCAACGGAGCGACCGGCGTGTTCGAAGCACTGGCCGCATGCATCCGCAAAATCACCTGGTTACCGCTGCCCGGCAGCAATTCATATCCACAGGTCTCCAGACAATCAATCACCACGCTGGTGGTTGGGGGTGTCCGGCCGTCGGTCCCTATGCGAACCGCCTTGACGTGACGGCCGTTGACATCGATGTGGTTGTACGAAGTGGACATCACTGTGTCCGGCAGAAGCACAACCACGCGGGGCGGCGAATCCAAAGTCATGAATTTCGGCGCCCAGTGGCCGCTGCCCGTGATCTCGACGCGACTCGAATCGCCATCGCGGAGCACTTCCACTTTTTGCAACGCAGCCGGGCCGCTCGGGCCGGCAGTCTGCGCGCCGCCCACGGCCAGCAGCACGAGCGGCAACAAGGCGGCCGCTAGCAGTTGCTTTCGCATTTTGCTGTTCTCTGCCTCACGAACTGGATTTTGCCTGCCTGGTGACCCCTACCAACGCACCGGGAGTGATTTTTCTGTTGGGTGGTCGGTTATACGACGAATCGGCCGAGAAATCAATCAAAAGCAGCGAGCGGCCCTGTCACGCTGCGCCAAATTGAGACACTATTCAGTCAGGTCTAGGCATGTCAGGTCTGGACATCGAATCTGTTTTGCTATAGCATTCGCGCTCTCACCATCTTAGGCAAGGCTCGACCTCAAATAGCTTAATGCGGAGTGCTTGGCGTCGTGTTTGAAGAACTGAGGGCCATACAACGCGATTTCGGCTACTTGCCCGCCGACCAACTCAAGTCGCTGGCGGGAAGGATCAAGGTCCCTGTAAGCCAAATTCATGCCGTAGCAAGCTTTTATCCCCACTTTCATCTCAGTCCTCCACCACGAGTGGATGTGCGCGTCTGCGCCGACATGAGCTGCCACCTTCGGGGTGGCGACAAGGTCCGGTCCGCTCTCGATTCCGCCTTTCAAGGTACTGATCCGAAAGAAGTTTGCATCCGCGATGTTTCCTGCCTCGGCCGCTGCGACCAAGCTCCAGCGATCACGGTGAATGACACTATTTACTCCCACGTGAACAGCCGGGACGCAGTCACCATGGCACAAGATGTGCTCGCGGGCAAGACTCTCCCAGAAACACACCGTAATGCGGAACGCATGGCGGTGGTCTGTGATCCCTACCGGGGGTCGGGCCAGTATGCGGTGGTGCGCCGCTTTGTTGAAACCCGAAATTGGCAGGGCATAATTGCGGATTTGAAAGAGGCTGGCCTGCGTGGGATGGGTGGCGCCGGCTTTCCGACCTCCAGCAAGTGGGAACTGGTGCGCAACGCGCCCGGTTCGCCGAAGTACATTGTGTGCAACGCCGATGAAAGCGAACCCGGTACCATCAAAGACCGCGGCATCATGGAGAATGTGCCATATCTCGTGATTGAAGGCATGATCACCGCCGGCCTGATCACCGGAGCGCGCAAAGGGATCCTGTATATCCGGCACGAATACGAAGAACCCAAAGAGGTTCTCCAGGAAGAGATTGATCGCTGCTACCAGCAGGGTTTATTGGGACCTCGGATATTGGGGAGCGATTTGGCCTTCGATCTGGAGATCTTTGTCAGCCCGGGCGGATACATCTGTGGAGAGGAAAGCGCCCTCCTCGAGGCCATCGAAGGCAAGCGTGCCGAACCGCGCAACAAACCTCCCTTTCCCGTCACCAATGGTTTGTGGAACCAGCCCACCGTCATCAACAACGTAGAGACTTTTTGTTTGGCGACCGTGATCCTGGCTTGTGGCGTCGATTGGTATAAGGCGCAAGGCAAGAATGGATCGGTGGGAATGAAGTTCGTGGGAATCAGCGGTGACGTGATTCGCCCCGGCATTTTTGAAGTTCCGATGGGTACCACCTATAGCGAAATGATCTATAAAAATGCCGGAGGCATCCCCGACGGTTTGGAACTTCTCGCCTTTGCGCCTTCCGGCCCGTCTTCGGGATATTTGCCGGCTTCCATGGCCAACCTTCCGCTCGACTGGAACGCGGTTGCGGCCGCGGGTTCCATGGTGGGCTCAGGAGCCATTGTGGTGTGTGCGCAAGGCAGGTGCATGTTAGATATGGCCCTGAATGCCACTCGCTTCTACCGCAATGAGTCCTGCGGCAAGTGCGTGCCGTGCCGAGTGGGTTCGCAAAAAATGGTAGAGATGCTCAAAGGCTGGACCGCAGGGCAAAGCTCCAAGGGAGACATGCAGCTTCTGGAGGAACTTTCGACAGCCATGCGGCTGGCATCAATTTGTGGACTGGGGCAAGTGGTGCCGGTCCCCATCGCTTCGGTGCTGAAACATTTTCCGGGTACGGTAGAGGAGCACATCGTCCACCGCCGCTGTCCGGGAGGGGTTTGCTTCAATCAGTCCTGAGAAAATCATGAGTTCCAATGCGGTCGCAGGCAAACCGATCCCTGCAAAATACGTGCAACTGACCATCGACGGCACAGCCGTGTCCGTCCCTCAGGGCACGACTATTTTTGACGCTGCCCGTGCCCACGGCATTCCTATCCCGACACTTTGCCACCAGCAGAATGAGAATCCCGTAGGGGTTTGCCGGGTGTGCGTAGTGGACGTGGGCCAGAGAGTCTACGCTGCTTCCTGTATTCGTCAAGCCGAAGCAGGGATGACTGTCAAGACGAACACCGATGCTGTATTGGGCGTTCGCAACACTCTCGTTGAACTGTTAATGTCCGACCATCCTTCTCCGTGCGCGCGACAGCAGCATTCCGGAGATTGCGAATTGGAGCGGCTCGCCGCCCAGGCTGAAATCGGGCAGCCACGCGTTCCCCAGTCGCACCACGCCGCGGGGGCACGATAACTCTTCCTTAGCCATCGAAGTAGACCACGAGTCGTGCATCCTGTGTGACCGCTGCATTCGCGGCTGTGATGACATCCGCAACAACTGGGTGCTGGCGCGGCGGGGCAAAGGATACCAGGCAGGCATTGCCTTCGACAATAACTTGCCGATGGGAGAGTCCTCGTGCGTTTCCTGCGGCGAGTGCATGGTGTCCTGCCCCACGGGAGCTTTGACGAATCGGGGCGTGGTTAAGAGTTACCTGGAAGGCGGGACGGTCGATCCGGATTTTCTTCCCGGCCTGCCAGTTTTCGAAAACGTTTCCGGAACATTTCTGAAGCTGAACCGGAATGCGATTGTGGACAGACGCTTCAAGGCAGGAGAAATCATCTGTCGTGAGGGCGAGTTTGGAGCGACCGCCTTCTATATCGTGGATGGCACCGCGGAGGTGTATCTGGCCAGCCCGATTGCCCACGTCAAGACCGAGGGCGGTGCCCGCGGATTCCTGAGCAAGCTCCAGAGTCTGCTCACCCCCCGCGACGAGGATCAGCGCAAGGAAGAAAGCACTCGGCCCTACATACCCATCGACGCCTCGGTGGATCTCCCATACCAGAGCCCGATTGCCGAGTTAGGCCCCGGCGATCTGTTCGGCGAGATGACATGCATGAGTTACTATCCGCGCTCGGCGACCGTGCGCGCGAAAACCGATTGCATCATGCTCGAGATGCTGCGCAATGTTCTCGACATCATGCAGCGCAACAAGAATTTCCGCGAGCAACTTGACCGCACCTATAAGGCGCGCGCGTTGGATTCGCACCTGCGCAGTGTTCCGGTATTGGCGCCGCTTACCGCCGACTTCATCGACCATTTACGGGAGCACGTCGAACTGCTGCGCTTTCAACCAGGACAGGTCATCTGCACTCAGGGTGAGGTGGCCGATAGCTTTTACCTGGTGCGTCTCGGATTCGTGAAGGTATCCCAGCATCGTCCGGGCGGGGATATCGTCCTGGCTTACCTGGCGAGAGGTTCATATTTTGGCGAAATGGCTTTCCTCACGGGCACACCGCGCATCGCCACGTGTACGGCGCTGGACCATGTGGAGGTGGTGCGCATTCCCGGAGACGATTTCCAGCTCATGCTCGACCGCTTCCCGGAAATCCGGCGGAAGCTGGAAGCAGAGTCGGCGGAGCATGCGGAGCAGAACCGGCAAAGGGTTGCGCCAGCTGCCGATGTCTCCATGGACCAGTTCCTCAATCAGGGCCTGATGGAAGCGCAAAGCCTGCTGCTTCTCGACCTCGACCGTTGTACCCGCTGCGATCAGTGCGTGCGCGCGTGCGCGGACGCCCACGACGGAGTGAGCCGCCTGATTCGTGAAGGACTTCGCTTTGACCGGTATCTGGTCGCCACCTCGTGCCGGCAATGCCGTGATCCGCTTTGCATGGTCGGTTGTCCAGTGGGATCGATTCGCCGCCGCAATTCGCTCGAGGTGATCATTGAGGACTGGTGTATCGGTTGTGGCCTGTGCGCAAGCAATTGTCCTTACGGGAATATCAATATGCATCCGTTCCCGATCCAACTGGACGATCCTTCCTATCCGGGAAGAAGGACCGCTAGCGTGAAGATGAAAGCCACATCTTGCGATCTCTGCCTGGACCACGCGGAACCGAGTTGCGTATACGCGTGCCCGCATGATGCCGCACATCGCGTGAACCCGCCAGAATTCTTCGCCGGCCTGCTGAAGCGAGAGAAGGTAGGCAGGCCATAATTAGCGAGCCAGAGTCAGTGAAGTAGGATAGTGCCCCTTGCGCATTGATGAGACACATCGGAAATGGTTCATCGGCAGTCTGGCAGGACTGCTCATCGCCACCGCGATCTACATCCCCTACAGCCGTACTGCGCCACAGGGCCCGAACGGCGGCACCGCGGCCGGCCTGATGTATGGGAGCGTCGCCTCAGCATTTATGCTTTTTGCCGGGCTGCTCGGAGCCCGGAAGCAAGTGCCGATCTGGCGCGTAGGACGGGCGCAAGCCTGGATGCGCGGTCACCTCTGGCTGGGCTTCATCAGTTTTCCCTTGATCCTCTTCCATTCGGGATTCCGCTTTGGCGTGGGGTTGACGAGAGCTTTGATGTGGCTTTTGCTTGTGGTTTTTGTCAGCGGGATTGTGGGAGCGATCTTGCAACATTTCATGCCGAGGCTTACAACCCAGAGGATTCCGCTGGAAACTATTTACGAACAGATCGGACGTGTGCGTTCGCTACTAGTCAAAGAAGCACAGACCATGGTTGCGGAGGCTTCTTCCGCGCTCGCAGGAAGTGTATCCCAAGCCACCGAGCAACAGCGTGCCGCATCGGCGAGCGCAGGAACCATAGGCGGCCTCACGGTCGCCTCCGGCTTGCAGGTAGACGAAGGGGCCAGCGACCAACTTCAGGAATTCTTTCGGCGCGAGATGGAGCCCTATATCGCGCATAGCGGATCGATGGGCATGGCGCTGGCCGATCGCAATCGTTCTCAAAGCATGTTCCAGCAACTGCGCCTGCTGCTACCGCCAAACTTGCATGCGACGGTCGACGATTTGGAGAATATTTGCGAGGAAAAGCGCGAGCTCGACCAACAAGCTCAATATCATCGCATTTTGCACGCCTGGCTGCTCGTGCACATACCGGCTTCCTACGCGCTCTTGCTGCTGGGGACGGTGCACGCCGTGATGGCGTTGCGTTATTGAGGACAAACGATGGCTCGGCGCGTTCGCACCACCAAGAATCTCGCCAAGCGGATGGACTTGCAGTATTTCACGCAGGCCCATCCCCTGCGCAGCTTGCGGCTCTGGCTGTCGATCCTGATTCCGGTCGTCGCCCTCGGATGGTTCGCGGCAAAGCGCGCAAGTAGCCAGAAGGTGTATAGCAGCGGGCCGCTTTCAGCGGCGCACTCCGTATTGGGACAGCGCTGTAACGTTTGCCATGTAACGACCCTTGGTTTCTTCCGGGCGAAGGTCAGTGACGATGCCTGTTCGAAGTGCCACGACGCGCCCGCACACCACGCCGACAAGGTGGCTTTCACGGTTAGTTGCGCTTCATGCCACGTAGAGCACAGGGGTTCGCTTCGACTGGCGAGCACAGGGGATGCCAGTTGCACGCAGTGTCACGCGGACTTGCTAACCCGGAACGGAAATCCGAACTACGTGCGCGTAGTGAAAGACTTCGACACGGAACATCCAGAGTTCGCCGCGTTGCGCCCGGGCGCCCGTGATCCCGGGCAGGTCAAGCTGAATCACTACGCGCATTTGCGTCCCAATCTCACCGGCCCGGCTGGCCCGGTGCAGATGGACTGTCAAGACTGCCATCGCGTGTCGGCGATGGACGGGACCTGGCCGTATGCCATGCCCCAGGCTAAGTCCGTCGCAGCCGGCATGGGCGCAGACCTGAAGCACTCGCGCTCCCGGGATTACATGTTGCCGATTCTTTACGTGAATCAGTGCGCTGGCTGTCACGTTAAGGACCTGCAATTCGACAAACGCTTCGATCAAGCGGCGCCGCACGACAAGCCGGAAGTCGTCCAGGCATTTCTAGTTCAGAGCTACAGCGATTACTTCGCGTCTCATCCAGGAGCGCTGACGGAAGCGGTAGCGCCGGAACGGATGCTGCCCGGCAAGATGAAATTGCCACTGCCCGTTCCGCAAAATCGGCAGGAATGGATAGACCAGCAAGTCATGCTGGCCGATCGCCTGCTATTCGACAAAGGCTGCAAGCTCTGCCACATCATGATTGAAGGCCAAGGACCGCTGCCGATGGTGGCGAAGTCTTCCATCCCGGCGCGGTGGTTCCTGCACGCCGAGTTCAACCACGATTCCCATCGCCTGTTGAGCTGCACAGCGTGCCACAACCGGACGCCGGAGAGTCGTCAAACCGCCGACATCCTGCTGCCCGGAATTGCATCGTGCCGCAGTTGCCACCAGGACAGCGGGGCGCGGCATGATGCCGCCAGCGGCCGTTGTTCCGAGTGCCATTCGTATCATGACTGGACGAAGGAACGACCCGCCAACGGAAAATTCACCATCCAGCAATTGCGGGCGGCGACATCAAAGTAGCCACCAGCGTCAGTGTGCGGGGCCGGGCGGGCTGTCGGTAACCGTGTAGAGTTCGCCATTGCGAAGATACATGCGCTGCATTTCCTGCAGATTGAACGGCCGCGCGCCGCGGCGTCCGAGCACCGCCAACTGATTGCCGCTCTCATCCACGCCGCGGTCGCGATCGGTGCCCTTGGAGACGGCCAGCGCCGGGCCATGCGTGTGGTGAGTGGCAATCAGCTTGGGAGTCGGGCGCGGGCTGAATCCGGAAAAGTTGGGGTTGTCGGCGGGCGAAAACAACTGAATCACGCGCAACCCGTTTCTGCCATCCGCCACGTAGGCGAACAACTCCGCCGAAACCATGCCGAGTTTGACGTCGTTCACGTCATTCATGGCGCCATCGGCGTTGAAAACCTGGTCCAGCCTGGGTTGCTCGGGATGCTCAATATCCACGATCGCCAGCCCCTGCTTGCCCGCGGAAACATAAGCGTAGGTGCGAGCGACATAGACGTTGCGCGCGTCGGCCAGCGGAACCAGCGCTCCCTGAACCGGAACTGGCCGGTCGAGATGCGTAATGTCCAGAACTTTCAGTCCCTGACTATCGACCACGAACGCGTAGCGGAACTGCACGGCGATTCCCCGCGGCTCCATTAGAAAAGGCGCGCCGATTTGGGTTACGAGTGCGGGTTTAAGTGGATTATCGAGACTCACCACGGCCAAGCCGGCGTCGCAAAGGATGTAAGCATATGTGCCCACGATGGCAATCCTTCGCGCTCCCTTCAGCGCTCCGTTGGGGTTGAACGCCAAAGCACGTTTGAGGAAGTTGTTGTTGGGATTGCCGTCGAGCAAGGTGCCGACGCCGGGACTCTTGCTCTTCAAATTAGGATCGCCGATGACCACCAGGCCCTCTTCCTTGTCAGCGACGTAGAGAAAACCGTAGATCAAGTGAATGGCTTGCTCTTCGTTTTCGGGGCGATGCGTGCGTAACGGGTCCACACCCAGTGTCGTGGGAGTCGCCACCGCCATCGCATATTTCGTCGGAACATAGAACCGCTGGCCGAGGGGCGAGACCGGCGCAGTAATCGTGCGTTGAGAAATGTCCTTGTCATCGACGTTAGCGATGTCGTAGACGCGCAAGCCACCTTTTCCCATGGCCGCGTAGAGATATTCGCCGCGCGCCTGAACGTCCAGAATGTCCGACCCAGCGTGCCCGTATGCCTCCTTCAACTCACGTTTGTTTCCTACATGTTTGTTGTAGTCGTCGGGATAGGCAAGCCTTTGCAGGTCGCTTCCAATCACAGCCGGTGGCTCTTCATGTTCGGCAACCGCAACCGCCTCGTATCCCCGGTTGCCGGTCGCTACGTAGATGTAGCGACCCATGAAGTTCATGAAGTTCGTCCCCAGCAGGAGCAACTGGGTCATCCAGGCGTTGTTGTCACCTGCTTTCGAGACATGACAGTCGGTGCAGCCCTTGGTTTCCGTGGCGCGCACAGTGTGGGGGACGAAGGTACTGAAGGCCTGCCCGCTAAGACCTTCCGAGGAAACAGTCTGCTGCTGATAATAAATCCAATCGCGGTTATTGTTCTGGGAACTAACGAGCACAGCGCACGCCGAACGCACCGGAGCGACTCGATGCCCGGTGACCGTGCCATCAATCGCCAGGCTGTAAACGTCGTCGCGCAGGACCTGGAAATCGTAGGACGTCCAATTGCGAGTCATCAGCCCCTCGTTGTGCAGCATGGGCATCTTCTGATTTGCCACCATCGGGAGATGGCATCCATAACAAGTGGGGGCCCACGAACTGTGGCAGGAGTAGCACGTCATCTGGCTGTTTTCGTGTGCCAACTGCGACGAGTCGGAGTCAGCGCTTCCCCAGGTGCTGCCGTCCTTCTGGATGGTTTTAGCGAGTCGCGATTTCTCGTTGTAGTGCGAGTTTCCGGGAGTGATGGAGTCGATGACCTGCACCACCTCCCATTGCTGCTCCTTCTCTAACATCGACCGCTGAAATAACCGATCTCCTTGCCAGTAGAAGCGCCGTTCACCAAAAGGCGTGCGGAGTTGGCCAAGCGCAGTGCCGCCGGCAGGCGCCGCGATTCCTGATGTGTGCAACGTCGCTCGTTGCTGGATCGTGCCATGGCAATCTACGCAATCGACTTCAATGGCGTTGCGTGTTTCTCCATACAATTTTCCGTTGCCGTGACTGTCCTGCTCGAAATGGCAGTCGATGCAATGCATTCCCTTTTCCAGATGGATGTCCTTCAGGTGGACAGCTTTTCTGAACTTCTCCGGATCGTCGAAAGAAACCTGGTTTCCCTCGGCATCGAGAAGATTGCCTTTGCGATCGTGTTTGAAGACCGCCCGGAAAATCCATCCGTGGCTGTGGAAATCGGCGAACTGCGTGTTCTTCAGGTCTTTGTTGAACTCCGGCGTCCCAGTCTTCTCCAGAAAACCCACGTCGGACCAGTAGCCGCGAATCGCGGCGCGCTCCGGATCGCGCGTCTGGACCTATTGCTGTTCCTTAGGACTGGGATGGCGTTGCTCCTTGGGATACATCTTGTCGCCATCGATCTCGTTGTCCCACCAGGTGTAGCCGAAGTAAGGTGCGACCATGTTGGTACCGGGATGGATGTGGCAAACGATGCACTGGCTCGACGGAATCGATCGAGTGAACTCATGCTTAATGGGATGTCCGGACTCATTCTTTGGAATGGTCGGATCGGCAGTTGCGGTCTGCCCAAGGTTGCCACCGGACGCATAGTGTCCCGAGTGTTCCGGCGAACGATCGTTGGCATAGATCACATGGCAAGCGCTGCATCCGCTGGCGCGAAAGTCGCCGGGTTGATCGTTGGTCCCGGGGAATGACAGCAATGGATCGAACAAGCGCGTTTTCTGCAAACCTAGAACGGTAGGGTCGGTGCGCGTTAGCGTCCCGAAGCCGCGCTCGCCGAGCTTGACGTCGGGCTTTCCCGGCAACTCTTCGAGGCTGGGAATCCCTACCTCGGGCTTCTTTTCGCCGCCACGCTCGAACGACCGCAACACGTTTCCGGGCTGCGACACTTCCCATCGCTCAATCGGTTCAAGGTACGGCAGAATTCCCTTGGTGCGCGTCTCCTCGGCAGTCGGGGGCGGGAAGGTCTGTAATCTCTGCGGTGCGCCATCGGGGCCGTAGCTTTCACCGAAAATCGGATTCTTCAACGGAATCGCGCCATTGTTGTAAAGCGCGGCTCCCCATAGCATCGCGCCGTGGGTCATCATGCTGGTACGTACGCGCTGGACTTCCGATGTATGACATCCAGACCGGCCGCAGGTTTGATCCGCTACGCGCAAGTCGCCGGGGTTTATAAACTTGATGTAATCCGCGTCTTCTTTCAGCCACTTGGCATACGAGCGAACCGGATTGGCGGAAGTTCGGGCGCTCTCTGCAAATCGAGGCCGCGGATGAGCCTGCTTAGTCACTTCGATGTATTGCTGCGATCCTTGGGCTACCCCGGCGGGCAGCGCGATCTGAGCGTTTCCTCCATGACAGTCAGTGCACCCCAAACGCACGGTTCCAGTAGTATGCATGGTCGTGCTGTCCATCGGGTTGTGGCAAGTTACGCAACCGGCCGACCTCTGCTCCGCTTCTTCGAGCGAGTCTCCAAGCCCAGCCGAGCTTTGTTCCGTGCTCGTTTGCGGCGACGATTCGGGGGTTTGTTCGGAGGCCGCCGTTCTGCCGGCAGGGCCAAACACCGCCAACGCCGCGCAGACGAACGCCGCCACGGATAAGACTAGTCCCAATCGTCTCCACCAACATCGTCGCCAGAGAGAAGGCCCCATAGCTTAAGCTCAGAACACTAGCTTTATAGTTGTGAATCCGGAAATTAACACTCGCTTGTTGAAGATGGCCTCGAACCCCGCGCCCGGAACTAAGTTCGATACTCCCGACGTGATCACGATATTTTCCGTCAACGGCGGACGGTACTGAATCCCGATTCCGGTGTCGGTACCGATGCTATGCCGGATTCCCGTTTGTGCCAGGACGAATTGTAACGGCTCAGTCCGGTCGAACTGAAGGTAGTTCGCGTTTGCAAACGCCTTCAGCTTAGGGGTCACATTAAAATCAGCGCCCACGTTGAATACATAGACGCCTGGATTTACAAAATTGGCCTGGCCTTCTTCCTTGTTGCTGCGCAAGCTTACCAGCAGGCTGCCAGGATTGGTGAGCGCGACTCCCGTGCTCGTCAGGCGAATGCCTTGTTGATCGAAGAAGCTGAAGGCTCCGCCGGCAAAATTCGTTTCATCCACAATCGTGTCGAAGCCGCGCGCGGTCGGACCGCGGCCGCCGCCCGCTCCGAGTGCATCGGACCGGTTACTGGGGTCGCCCGAAGCGTAGAAGAACGACGACCGGAAGCGCACCCAATCCTTGTCCACCGATAACTCCAGCGCGCCCATCCTGGCGTCGATGTTAACGCGTCTTCCCGCGATTGGGTTGAAAGTATCATGGCCCAGCGCCTGATAAAACGCGTGGCTTACATTCAGGCGGCCGATGTGGCCGTTACTGGTCCAGCCCAGGTAGTAGGCGCGAATACCGTGCGTCAGAATGCCGTTATTCACCACCGACGCGATGGGTGACGGCCGCACCAGAAATCCATTGTCGTCGAAGTGAATCGTGGGGTCATCGCGGTTGTAATGGAAACTGAATTCCGTGGTGTAGCCTTTGGCAAAGAAGTCCTGGATGTAAACATTCCCGATGTAAACCTGTTGATGGCGCTGGTTGAACGTATTCAGCCCGCTGTTCGTGTCCTTTTCCAGAAAATAGAAGTAGGCGAGGTTGTAATTGATGCGGTTGGAACGCAGATTCCCGAAGAGGCGTATCCCGGGCTGCTCCTCGGCGAAAATAAAGCCGCGAAAATCGCTGACGAACTGTTGTATCCCGGCTCGAACCGAGATGAAATCAAAATTCGGGCTCAGGTCGTGGATCTTGGCTTCGACAAATGCCTCTTGCACACCGGCATGCGTGTCGAATCGGTTGATGCCGTCGCGAACGTCAATATTGACCATCCCGCGCTCGCGGGTTTGCAGAAAGTTGAGATTGAATTCCGGGGTAAAGCGAATACGGAAATCAATCGGCCGAAAACTGGTGTCGCCTTCGAAAAGATCGAACGACAGTCGGAAACTTTGCGAGGCGAAGCCCTGCTCACCCCGGCCGAAAAAGTCAGTGCTGTCGCCGTTCTCGGCTGAGACGCCGCTGGGTACCGGCAGCCGGCGGACGTCCAGGCCGGTGAGGCTGGTTCCGGTGAAGTCGAAAAACCATTGTTGGCCGAAAATGGGCTGGTCGCCCTTGAGGCGGTTGCGATTAAAAGGGTCGTACCAGTGCCCCCTGGTATAGGGGTATTCGCCGCCTTTTCCGTAGCGGTCCCAGGCCGGCATGTGCACGTTCCACCGGTCGGGCTCCTTCGCCGAGTTCACGCTGTCCGGGGGCATCTGTTCGGGAGCAATTCCCAGCGGCCCGGGAGAGGAAGGCGTTGCGGAAGTTCGCAACCCAGGATAAGGTCCAGTCGGCGGAGGCGGTGGCGCCGGGGGCGAGGGTACAGCGCTGGGAACCCCGGATGGACCTTTCGTCGGCAGCGTCTCGCTCGCTATCGCCTCTAACGCCAGATCCTTGGTGGTAGGACCCTTGATCTGGAGACTCGGCAGGTCCAGGACCTGGAATCCTTGCTTCTCGGCCTTGAGTTCATACGTTCCCGGCGCCAAGCCGACCAGGCGGAAGATACCTTCCACGTCAGTTGATTTTTCGTTTACCACGACGCCCCCGCGGAGCAGGCTGATCTTGACTCCGGGGATGGCCAGCTTGGTTTGCGAGTCTCTCACCGTGCCTTGCAGCGATGCGGTGCTCGCGGGCGTGTGTCCGGGAATCCGCTGCACCGAAGGCGAAGGCGTTGGAGCAGTCTCCTGTCCAAACGTCACACCCCCAGCCAGCGCGACCAGGCACAGAAACGCGATCTGAAAAGTCCAAGCCTTCATAAGCAGCGGCGCTCTTGCCCGTTCGATTTTCATCGCCAGAACTGAAGTCGCTTCTACTAACCGGAACCGGGTGGGGCATAACTCCTATCACAACTTCTGCCCGGTAGCAAGCATTGCTTGACTTTGTCCCGAGCCAAGGCATAATAGGCGGCGCGTAACAATCGGTCCAAATCGCAGCTAATCTAAATCCGGCATATCGCTGCATTCGTGTTTGCGAAGAAGTGCCTGGCCGCTGCGGGTAGAGATTTTAAAGGGAAAGCTCGCATGAACGGAGTTCGAATCATCAGGACCAGGAGCGAGCAGCATTATCTTTTTGGCCTGTCAGGACTCTCTCTGGTGGCCGCGGCGGCGGTTCTGCTGTGCTTGTCCTGCGGCGGAGGTGGATCTTCGTCTTCGAGCACGCCTGACCCTCCAGCAACAGCGACCCCGCTCAGCTGTCGCCGATGTAACCAACGTTGTGCAGAATGCGGTGGCTGTCCGTGAACGCGCCCATGGTGGTCGCGGTTGCGGACCGCGCGGGCAACATCCTCGCTGTATACGATACTGCCGGCGCGCCAGCCACAGCGATCGGAAATTTTGGCCAGACGGTGCCGTCGGACGACTTGGCTGTCGGCTTGGCGCGAACTGCGGCTTTCTTCAGCAACGATCAGGCGCCGCTCTCCTCACGTACGGTGCGATTCATCAGCGGCATTCATTTTCCACCCGGCGTCGCCGGCACTCCCAATGCTGATCTGTATGGCATCGAGAACACCAACCGCGGCTGTACGCTGAGCACTAATTTCCTGCCGGGACAAACGTTGAATCCATCCCGCTCGATCGATAGCGGCAGCTTCGGTCCGGGCATCATTACTGGCAAAGCCGATACGAACGACGACCAGCCGTTCGCGGTCAATCCCGGCGGCGTACCCCTGTTCAATGGCGGAGCAGTCGGTGGCGTGGGAGTGGTAAGCACATCGCCGCAGATCGCGGAATACGCAGCGTTTTCCGCGGCGATCGAATTCGGGCCTTCTGCCCACTATTTCTCAGCTTCCGCCACCGGGAGTCGTAGTCATCGGAGGAATTGCGCTTGCCTTTCGTGGACCAGACCACGCAGCCGCCGGGCACGTCTCCCGGCCCATTCGCTGGACGCGGGCTCCTACGAGCATTCGCCCGACAGCAGGCACGCTGCCCCCGCAGGGTTACTTGGTCGGGCCCAATGCTGGCACCGCGCTGTCGCAGAGTGACGTCAACGAAATCATCATGAACGCCGTAGCCACGGCAAGCATAACGCGTGCCGTGATCCGCCTTCCACCCGGCTCCAAGGCTAGAATGACAATTGCTGTCGCGGACCTCGACGGCACGATTCTCGGCCTCTATCGCATGCCGGATGGAACTATATTCAGCACCGACGTGGCCGCCTCCAAGGCCCGCAACGTGGTCTGGTTCAGCACGGTCGGCGTGAGCGATTTGCCCGGCGTCCCGGCGGGAACCGCCGTGACCAACCGCACCATCAGCTTTGGAGCTCAGCCGCTGTTTCCGCCGGGGATCGAGGGATCAGGCGACGGGCCGTTTTTCCCGTTATATCTTTACGATACGGCCAACCCTTGCACCCAGGGATCAAGTTCTTCGGCATTCGCGCCGAACACCAACAACATGAGCGGAGTCGTCTTTTTCCCCGGAAGCCTGCCGCTTTATCAAAATGGCGTGCTCGTCGGCGGACTGGGGGTCAGCGGAGACGGTGTCGACCAGGACGACTTCGTCACTGCGGGAGCAGTCGACGCCGCCTGTGGCGCCGGTGGTCCCTGTGGCGTGCCTGATTTTCAGGCGCCGGTCAGTATCAGGGCCGATCAAGTCGTGATTGACAACGTGCGCCTGCCCTACCAAAAGTTCCCGCGCAACCCTACCGACTAATCCTGAGTACGAGCCAGGATCGTGCGAACCAGGATCAGCGCGCCCGGAGTGAAAACTCCGAAGCGAAAAAACTATGGACTGAAAACTACTTCGACTTCATCACGTAGACTCCATCCCAGTCGGCCTCGGGCGCTTCCTCCATGAATTCAATGCAACGCTGCAGCAAAACCTGGGTGGGTCCATCATCTGGATACACGGCCAGCAACTCGCCGAACTTTCCGGCTGCCTCCCGCCAATTCTGGCTGCGGTAGACGTTGAGCGCGTCATTGAACTGGGTCAGCAGCGCGGCGTAGGCGTGGCGTTCGGAATCCTTGGCCATCAACTGGTAAATCACCACCGGCTGTTTTTTTCCCTTCACGCGGATGCGGTCGACTTCGCGCGCCACAAACTGATCCGCCACCTGGGAATAAGTGCTTTCGCTGATGATCACTTGGCTGCGGTATTGCTTGGTCATGCCCTCCAGCCGCGAAGCTAGGTTGACGTTGTCCCCCATCACGGTCCATGCCAGGCGCTTATTAGATCCCATGTTGCCGACGTTCACCGGGCCCGTGTTCAGTCCGATGCCGATTGCGATCGGGCGTCGTCCCTGCTCCGCCCACTTGCGGTTCAATTCTTCTAGACTTGCGATCATCTCCAGGGCACAGCAACAGGCGCTATAGGCATGATCCCGCTGCGGATAAGGCGATCCCCAGAACGCCATAATGGCATCACCAATGTACTTGTCGAGTGTGCCCAGATTGCGAAACAGAATGTCTGTCATCACCGTCAGGTATTGATTCAGCAGATTCACTAGATCATCCGGTGTCAGGCCCTCGGACAGAGAGGTGAAATCGCGGATGTCGCTGAACATCACCGTCAGGTCGCGGACTTCGCCTCCCGGACGAATGTACTTTTCCGGATCCTTCTCAATCAGCCCGATAACGCCAGGGGAAAGGTATTGAGAAAATGTCTTGCGGATTTTTCGCTTCTCGCGTTCCTCGTGGATCACCCGAAAGCTGGTAATCGAAGCATATAGAGCCCACCAGCGTCGCCGCCGGTATTACGAAACTGTACCAGCGCCCCCAGTGAACAAAGCCGAAGTAGATAAAACATAGAAATGCGCCCAGCACCATCATGGCCGTCAGGGTCGCAATCAGGGGGCGCATGCGGCCGAACCAAAGTCCGAGCCCGAGGCCGAAGAAGACAATAAAGCCGATGTCGACCATTTCCTCGCCAAAGCCGCGGATGAGAAAGGTGCGCCGCGGCTCGGCGCTGTGCAGCAGATTATCGAGGATGTTGGCATGGATCTCGACTCCCATGTAACCAGCGCCCTGTTTCTCAAACGGTGTGTTGCGCAGGTCGCCGATGCCCAGCGCGGTGCCGCCAACAAAAACAATTTTGTCGCGAAATGTACCCGCGGGCACAACCCCACGCAGTACGTCCACCATCGAGTAATGCGGGTAGGAACGATAAGGCCCAACATAGTTGATCAGCGCACTGCCGTTCTGCCAGGGATGCAGTTCGTGATCGCCGAACTGAATGCGCTCCATGCCCTCCGCAGAAATGTAAGCCGCGATTTGCTGGTCGGGAATGTTTCCATATTGTCGCAGGACCTGTAACGCCAGCGACGGGAAGAAATCCTGGTCCCGGTAGCGGATCACGAACAGCGCCCGACGAATGGTGCCGTCGGCATCGGGAGCGATGTTGAAGAAACCATACGATGCCGCGGCTTCTGCCAGTTTCGGAAGGTTGGCTTCCACGCCGGCGGCCACCGCCCCTCCACCCTGAATCCATGCCCGGCTCAGATCGAAATCGCGGTTGCCGGACTTAACCTTCAAGACTTGCGGGAAGGCCTTCGCCCATACGATATCGAAATAGGCCTCGGCCAGCTTCGGATCCGTGAACTTGGAACGCTCGGCGCCCAGAAAAAGATGGCCGAGAACCACATTTCCGGCGTCTTTGAGGGCGGCTGCAAACTGGGCGTCGACATCGGATTCCTGCTCGAGCTGCTGAACTTTATTTTGCAGTCCCGCCGGCGCGGAGGGTCCAATTTCCTTTCGCAAGCGTGCAAGGGCGTCAAGCGCTTCGCTGCTGGCCGCAGTGGGGAAGGTTACGTCGAAGGCGACAACACGAGCGCCTCCCCGTTTCAACTGACGCACCAGCAACGCGTACTGACTTCGCGGCAGAGGATAGGAGCCGATCATCTGCAGCGTCTTGTCGTCAATGCCCACAATTACGATGCGGGGATCCACAGCACGCCTGCCGCGCGTGCCAAAGCGAAGATCAAGTGTGCGCTGCTCGATGTCCTGGAGAAAAAGAAAGCCGGCACGCTGGTTGCCGCCGATTCCGGTGAAAGCGAAAAACGCCAATCCAAGGACAGTTATCAATACAGCAATCGCCCCATCCGCGTGACGGAGCGCAAACTGCATCAATGCGCGGAGTTGGCTCTGGCCCTTCAAGGAGAAATGGCTACCCCTTGCATATTGTCACCGCTATTTCCATAGAACGACGGCACGCGAAGAAAGCGTACAAGGCTAGCCCACCGCGTTCCTCCTACTGCTGCACAACTAGGGTGAGGGGGACCGTCTCCGTAATTGTCCCCCCGTCGCCGTATTGGAAAGTTCCCGTCACCGTGAGCGGATACGTGCCAACCGGAGTACCTGGAGGATCGGCTCCTCCTCCGCATGATGGCAAGGTCGCAACGGTCGCGAGCAGGCACAACAAGAAAATCAACCCGTACAGGCGCCTCCCAGGTTTCATGCGACGCCTGCCCGGCAGCATTACCAACGCTGCGAACCCGGAGATCCCGGCGAGTCCAACCAAACCAGCCATCCGGTTCCCGTTTGAATGGTCGAAGGGCGACTTCAGAAAGCCGGTCGCCCGCGTGGTGGTCGCCGTGACCGTGGCCGTAGCCGGTCCAGTCAGCGGCATCGCAATCGTCGACACCGTGCAGGTCCCTAGAGACGGTGCTCCGCTGCAAGCGAGCGCTAACGTTGGGGTGAATCCGCTGGCCGGAGCCAGATCCACGGTGTACTCCGCAGTCTGTCCCGGAACCACCGTCAGGGCGGTGCAGCTGGTGGTTAGCGAGAATGGCGACCCCGTTCCAGCGAGCGGAACCGCCTGAGGACTGTTGGCAGCGTTGTCGGTAATGCTGACCGACGCCGTGACCGGTCCAATCGCTGTGGGTGCGGCGGTGACGTTAATGGTGCAAGTGGCGGCCATCGCGAGCGAGGTACCACAGTTGTTGGTCTGGCTGAATACCGCGTAGGATGATCCGCTGATGCTGATGGAGCTGATATTCAGAGCTGCAGTTCCGGTATTGCTGACTGTTACCGCCTGCGATGCACTCGTGGTTCCCACCGCCACGGTGAAGGTGAGGCTCGTGGGCGAGAGAGTTACGGCCGGCGCTCCTGATGGCCCCACGCCCGTCCCAGTGAGTGAGACCGTTTGCGGGCTGCCGGCAGCATTGTCGGCAATGCTAACCGACGCCGCAGCCGCTCCAGCGGCTGTGGGTGTAAACGTGACGGTGAAAACGCAAGCCGAGCCGGCCGCGAGCGAGGCGCTGCAACTACCGTATGAAACGCTGAATTCGCCGGCGTTGGTCCCGGTGACGGTGAGTGAGTCAAGGGCCAGAACGGCATTGCCGGTGTTGGTCAGGGTAACTCCTTGGGGGGCGCTGGTAGTTCCCACAGTCTGCGAAAAATTGAGGCTCGTGGGTTTGAGCGAGACACCGGGGGCAGCCGCAGGCGGCTGTTGTAAATAGACGTTCACATCTGGATTGCCCCCGGTTACTGCATCCGGCAGGCCATCGTCGTTGAAATCACCTGTGGCCAAGATTCCTGAGCATTCTCCGCAGAACGCCGTCGCCGTCTGGAATGTTCCGTCTCCGTTTCCTAGCAGGATGTAGGTACCCGTGGCCAAGTCGAGATTCCCATCCGCATTGAAGTCGGCGGTGGTCACAACGGCGGGGTTGACAGGAATCGCTAAAGACTCGGAAAAACCGCTGGTGAAAGTGCCGTCATTATTTCCGTTAAGAATTAAAACCTCACTGGTGGTGTCGGATGGGTTGTAGACGAACGCGAGGCCTTGATCGCCACTCGCATTGAAGTCGCCGGCCGTGAAAGCGACGCCGCCCGCAGGCGTACTGGTAGTCTTTGCGGTTGTGCTGAATCCCCCAGTGCCGGCGGCTCCGATAAACACCCGAACGACAGGGTCCATTAGGTAGACATCCAGCACCGCCAAATCCAGGATGCCATCTCCGTTGAAATCGGCCGCGAGCATACCACCGAACTCCGTGGTGCTGGTGGCGAAATTCTGGCCTACGGTGAACACGCCGCCCCCTTCGCTTTGCAAGATCTGCACGTTGCCGTTGATGTTGCCAGCAATATACAACTCCCCGGTCTGGCTGAAGTCGCCTACAGCGTAGGGTTGAAAATCCGGCGTGTTTGCATTCAAGGTGTTTACGGTGAAGGTGCCGGTCTCCTGGTTGCCCACCACTTTATTCTCGAGGTAGTTGTTGCCTGCAATTATGTCGAGCCCACCGCCATCAGGGGTAAAAACTCCCGCCACCATCGAGGTCGCATTCGGAACCGGATAACACGTTGCTGTCGGCGGAAATGTGCCGCCGCTGATACCTAACAGAATGCAAACGTCGGAACCACCCCCGGGCAACAAAACGAGCGTAGCTAAGTCCAGAATGCCATCGCCATTAAAGTCGGCGACCAGCACGCTCTGAGCCGTGCCGCCAACGCTATAAAAGGCGAGAGGGGCGAATTGCGGAGATGTCACCGGGGTTGCAATCTGGAAATATTCCACGTTGGAGCTGATGTTGGTGTCGCTGATGTCGGCCACCACCGACACCCATGCGGTCCCTGCGACGGCAAAGTTCGACACCGGTACAGTCGTGGTTATTTGAGTGGCAGTGGAACTCACTATTGGCAGCTGAGTGGAACTGCTCCCTTGCTGCCACAGCACGTACTGCAGAACATCCGGGTTAAACCCCGCACCGGGAATCGTAAGCGTAACAGGTGCTGTGCCGCCCGGCTGCACCGCTGTCGGAGCCAGGGGTTGTTCGATGTAGGGGATTTGCGCCATCGCCAAAGCGCTGAGAAAGATTATGCAAACAACCAATGTCTTCGCAGATCTCATGACGTTGTCCTTAGGAGCTAGCCGGTTCCAAAATCTCGCCGGTCTCCGATGAAATCACTCACGCGAAAAGAACCTGAGACCCATCGTCCAGAGTGGACCGCGCAAACTTAGCTTCATCATTGGCACTGCGGCCGCGACCGTCCCTTCGGCGTGACACCACAGGTGACTGGAGGAGGTATGGCAGCTGGCCCACCACCCCCGTAAGCCCACCCAAGGCCTCCTCCTAGTCCGCCTAACACACCCACAACAATCGGTATCCAGACTTTCGGTTGCGCAATGGTCACAGGACGAGGGTTGACATTCGTATCTCGCATCGAAGCCTGAATTATTTCGGACTCGGGAGCCAATCCTTCGGGGGGAAGTTTCAGTCCGATCATAACTATCTGCCCTGCCACTAAAGTGGTAACCGCCTGGTCGCCGTTTGCCTGATCTGACTTTCTCACCACCTTCGCCGTACCCACCGCGGTTACGGCACATTTGCCGGTGTAACAGATCACTGTAGTGATGTCTCTTTCTCTGTCATAACCTACGAAGACGTCGGTGCCGATGACGCCGATCACTGCGTTCGGCGTTCTGACTTCGAACTTGCCATCCGGCTTGGTAATCTTGACCACCTGGCTGCGCAGCTTGCCATAGCCCAGATACATCGAGGTTTGCTGCGACGCGGCATCGTGCTGCACGATTCTGAGCGCGCTGTTGGAGCCGAGACTGATTATGGAGCCGTCAGTGAGCCCGGCCCGCAAACGTCCCTGGTCAGAGGTTTGCAGCAGATCATTCCACTCCAGGCTGTCTTTGGCCTTTACCGTCTGCGCATTGCGCCATGCGGCAGGAATGAGCGCCTTCACTTCACCCGCCGTTTGGCTATCGGTTGGACCCGCAAACATGGGAGTTGCAGCCAGCAGAAAAGATAGCAAGACCGACAGTGACTTAACCACGCTGAGCCTCCGGAAGTCTGGTGTCAGGGAAGAATGTTCGGGGAAGCGTAGCCATTGTCCCAGAAAAAGGAGCAAAGTCAAGAACCTTCATTTGCTGGTAGTAGAGCATTCAACGCCGGGTCGGGCGTGACGGGCGCCGTAGCACGCCGCTCCTAGCAGTCCAGTTTTCCCGTTGGTGATTACGCGCACCGGGATGGCTTCGAGCAGCGGTTGCATGCGTCCTTTGGCGATAAAGGCCTGCATGAACAGCGGCCCCGCAAGCTTCGGAAGAATCTTTGGCGCGATTCCTCCTGCCAGGAAAATTCCGCCGGTCGCCAGAACTTTCAGCGCCACGTTGCCAGCTTCGGCGCCGTAGATTGAAATCCACAGGTCCAGAGCCTGTTCGGCCAGAGGCGCCTTTCCGTCAACGCCGGCTCGCGAGATGGCGGCCCCGGGATCGCCGGCTGCGATTTCGTCGCGTAGCCATTGCGGTTCGACGCCGCGATGCGTGTCCTTGAGAAACAGATACACGTTTACCAGGCCAGGACCGGAAACGATGCGTTCATAGCTGACGTGTCCGAAGCGCGTGAGCAGGTAGCGGAGGAGTTCGATTTCCAGTTCATTGCGCGGAGCGAAGTCGCAATGCCCGCCTTCGCAAGCGAAGATGTCGTGGCGTTTTCCGTCCCAGATAAGCCCCGCTTCACCCAAACCGGTTCCCGCGGCTACTACGGCCTGATTGCCGCTCGAAGTTTGCTCAATCAAGGGGTTAAGAGCAACCGTGTCGGAGACCTCCAGGCATTGAATGCCCCACGCCTGCGCCTCGAGATCATTGATAAGGTTTACAGAATCGAGTTGCAGTTCCTGCGCCAGGCGCGTCGCCTCGATGACCCACGGCAGATTTGGAGTTTCGACGCGTCCGTTGCGCACCGGACCTGCGATCCCGAAGCTAGCGATGGTGGGACGGAGGCCGGTTTCGGACACGAATTTGAGTACAACTTCATCCAGCCCACGAAATTCCCGGCTCCTAAAAACACTTTCATGGACGGCGGTGAAATGGACGTTGTCATCCTGCTCGCGGTAATAACTAAGGCGCGCGTTAGTTCCTCCGATGTCGCCCGCCAGAATCATTTCTCGAAATTTCTCCAGTGCCGGCCATCGCGTTCCAGCAATTCGTCAGACTCTTTGGGTCCCCAGGTTCCAGCGGCGTAGTTGGGAAAGTTGCGCGGCGGCAGTGCCTTCCAAACATCGAGCACGGGATCGACAACGCTCCAGCCGGCCTCGACCATGTCGGCCCGCTGGAACAGCGTGGCGTCGCCGATCATGCAGTCATGCAGCAGGCGTTCGTAGCCGGTCGCGGAACTGGTCCCAAAATAGTCGGTGTAGTTGAAATCCATATTCACTTCTCCCAGCTGCATAGTGGTCCCGGGAGTCTTGGCGGCGAACCGCAGCGATATGCCTTCCTCCGGCTGAATGTGCAGCACCAATTGGTTGGGCATCATGGTTTCGACCTGGGTTTCGCGGAACAGCATGAAGGGCGCGCGCCGGAACTGAATCACGACATAGGTATTGCGGCCAGCCATCCGCTTCCCGGTCCGCAGATAGAAGGGGACTCCCGCCCAGCGCCAGTTGTCGATCAACAGTCGCATGGCGGCGAAGGTTTCAGTGCGCGAGTCCGGGGGCACGCCATCTTCGGAGCGGTATGCGGGCGCGTGCTCGTTGTTCATGGTGCCGTCGCCGTATTGCCCGCGGACGGTTCTGCTGAGTACGTCCTCGTCAGTGTAGGGTTGCAGGGCGTGCAGAATCTTGGCCTGCTCGTCGCGCACCGCGTTCGCCTCGAAGGAAATGGGCGGTTCCATCGCGGTGAGGCTGATGAGTTGCATGATGTGGTTGGGCACCATGTCGCGCAGGGCGCCCGCGGTATCGTAGTAACTGCCGCGTTTTTCCACGCCAACTGTTTCGGCGACCGAAATCTGAACGTGATCAATGTAGCGGCGATTCCAGATCGGCTCAAAAATTCCATTGGCGAAACGCAACGCCATAATATTCTGCACCGTCTCTTTGCCCAGGTAGTGATCGATGCGATAGATCTGGCGTTCCGAGGCAACTTTCAGTAGTTGCTGGTTCAAAGCTTTGGCGGAATCGAGATCGTGGCCGAAAGGTTTTTCAATAATCACCCGCCGCCAATGGCCATTGTCTTCGGTCATCAGCCCGACCTTCGCTAGCCGTTCGACAATGTCACCGAAGTAGGTGGGAGAGGTGGCGAGGTAACAAAAGTGGTTGCCGTGGCAGCAGTATTCCTTATCAACCTTGGCCAGCGTTTCTTTCAGACGATCGTAAGTCGCGGGATCGTCGAAATCTCCATTTACATAACTGATGCGGCGGACGAACCATTCCCATAAATCCTTGTCAACGGTGCCGCCAGCAAACTTTTTAAAATCGTCGGTGACCTTCTTCTGTGGGTCGTCACCGCTCATGGCATAGCGGCCCACCCCGATCACGGCGAACTCGCGCGACAGCAATTGTTGGCTGGCCAGGTTATAGAGAGCGGGAATCAACTTTCGACGTGACAGATCGCCCCCGAAACCGAAGATAACCATTACACACGGATCTCCTACGCGCCCAACCCGCGGTTCGGTTATTGCTGGTAGAACCTCTGTTTGAGACATGGTTCCCTCGATTGAGGTATTGAATCATTGAGACACAATGATTCAACGACTAAGTGATTCAATGACTCAATTCTCTCTTACGCCGTCTTTGCCGGCGCTTGGAGTTCGATGTGGCCCCCAAATTTCTGTCGCATGGCGGAGAGCATCTTCTCCGCAAACGTGTGATCCTGCCGCGAACGGAAGCGCACGAACAAGGCTGCCGTCAGCACCTCGGCCGGAACTGCCTCTTCGAGCGCCGCCTGGATCGTCCAACGGCCTTCACCGGAATCCTGGACAAAGCCGCTGTACTCGGAGAGCGTCGGATTCTCAAGCAGTGCCATCGCGGTTAGGTCCAGCAACCATGAACTCACCACGCTGCCCCGCCGCCAGACCTCGGCGATATCCGGCAGGTTGAGATTGTAGCGGATGTCTTCCGGAAGATCCTTGCAGGTTGCGTTCTTGAAAATGTCGAAGCCTTCTGCGTAGGCCTGCATCATGCCGTACTCGATTCCGTTATGAACCATTTTCACGAAATGTCCGGCGCCGGACGGGCCGCAGTGGATGTAACCTTCTTCCGCTGTGCCAGCGGCGGCGCCGGTGACTTTTTCGCGCCCGGGAGTGCGTTCGATGTCGCCGCGTCCGGGCGCCAGAGTTCTAAAGATCGGGTCCAGACGCTGCACGGCTTCCTTCGGCCCACCAATCATCATGCAGTAGCCGCGCTCAATTCCCCAGATGCCGCCACTGGTGCCCACGTCGACGTAATGCACACCCTTGGCGGCACATATTTTGGAACGGCGGACATCATCCTTGAAATAGGAATTGCCACCGTCGATGATGGTGTCGCCCGCCTGCATGGTCTTGAGCAAAGCCTGCACCGTTTTCTCCGTCGGGTCGCCCGACGGCACCATAATCCATGCGGCGCGCGGAGCAGTCAGTTTGCCCACCAGGTCGTCGAGCGAAGAGGATGCCACCGCACCTTCGCGAGCGAGACCCTTGACAGCTTCGGCGCTAAGGTCGGATACAACCAGTGTGTGACCGCCGCGCATCAGGCGCCGCGTCATGTTGGCGCCCATCTTCCCCAAACCTACCATTCCCAGTTGCATCTTTAACTCCTTGAATTTCACTTGCTCTGGACGGGGGTGGACCCCGCCGAACGAACCTCGATTTAGCTTCGAGAAGATACTACCCAGTATCTCTTTCCCGACCTGAAGAACGGCACCCAGTCTACACCCATCCCGCCCCTTAGCAAATGTTGCAAAATGGCTGTCATCGGTGCCCCTAATCGGTGTGCCCGGGTGTAGACTGGGTGCCGTTCTTGAAGTCAAGAACGAGATTACTAGGTAATTCTGGAGATCGTGTGCATGGCGCCGATACCAACTCGAAAGTTGTGCTCTTCTTCGATGTTGACAATACGCTCCTCGATAACGACCGCGTATCGCAGGATTTGAAGGTCTACCTCGCCAGCAAGGTTGGTGAGGCCAGCGCGCAGCGCTATTGGGAAATCTTTGAGCAGTTGCGCACCGAACTTGGATACGCCGACTATCTCGGCGCGCTGCAGCGTTATCGCATCGAACGGCCACGCGACCCGAAACTGCTGGCGGTGTCGCACTTCATGATCAATTATCCCTTTGCCAATCGCCTGTTTCCGGGGTCGCTGGACGCGGTGGCATACGCGCAGCGGTTAGGGCGCGCTGTGATCCTGAGCGACGGCGACGTGGTTTTTCAGCCGCGCAAGATCGACCGCTCCGGCCTGTATGAGATCTTCGAAGGCCACGTCCTGATCTATATCCACAAAGAACTGGAACTGGACGATGTGGAGAAAAAGTATCCCGCGGAGCATTACGTGATGGTGGACGACAAGGTACGAATTCTGGCAGCCTTTAAGAAGCATTGGGGGGACCGGGTGACCACGGTGTTTCCGCGTCAGGGACACTACGCGCGGGATGCATCGGAGGTAGCCAAGTATGCGAAGCCGGATATCACCCTGCAGCGCATTGGAGAGTTGCAAGAAGTATTTGCTACCAGAAGTTTTGGCAGCCGCAAGGAAGTGAGCGCTTAGCCAGCACCTTCTTCTCCCTCAGACGCGCGGTGCGGATCAGCGCCTCAACTCTCGGCTCATAAGGAGGATCAAGATGGCAGCACGCGTCGAAGCAATCACCGGAGGTCGTGTCATCAAACGCCAGGCCTGGAAGAACCTCACATCTCACTATAAGAAGATTCGAGAGTTACACCTGCGGCAGCTTTTTGCGGAGGATCCCAAGCGCGGCACACGTTTGACTGCCCAGGCTCTGGGCCTTTATCTCGATTACTCGAAGAATCGCATTACGGATGAAACCCTCGCGCTTTTGATCGGGCTGGCTGAGGAATCTGGTCTGCAGGAGCGAATCGCCGCCATGTTCCGTGGAGACAAAATCAATGTCACGGAAAAGCGAGCCGTCTTACACACGGCGCTGCGAGCCCCGCGAGGCGCCACCATCATGGTCGATGGCAAAAACGTAGTGCCCGAAGTACACGCTGTTCTCGATCGGATGGCGGTCTTCGCGAACCGGCTGCGCAACGGCGAGTGGAAGGGGCATACCGGCAAGCGTATTCGCAACGTGATCAACGTCGGCATCGGTGGTTCGGACCTGGGACCGGTCATGGCCTACGAGGCTCTGAAGCATTACTCCGATCGCAGCATGACGTTCCGCTTTGTCTCGAACGTCGACGGCACCGATTTTGCGGAGGCTGTCCGTGACCTCGACCCATCGGAAACGCTCTTCATCATCTCTTCGAAAACATTTACCACCTTGGAGACGATGACCAATGCCCAAACGCTCGTGCCTGGTCACTGGCCGGATTAGCCGGCGACGCCAAGTCAGTCGCGAAACACTTTGTTGCGGTGTCGACCAATACGGCAGAGGTCGCGAAGTTTGGTATCGACACCGCCAATATGTTCGAATTCTGGGACTGGGTCGGCGGGCGCTACTCGATGTGCTCCGCTATTGGCCTTTCGACCATGGTCGCCATCAGCCCGGAAAACTTTCAGGCGATGCTGAGTGGTTTCCACCAAATGGACGAGCACTTCCGCACAACTTCCTTTAATCAAAACCTGCCCGTGCTCATGGGGCTTCTGGCGGTCTGGTACAACGATTTCTTTGGCGCGCAGACGGTCGCGGTCTTGCCCTACGAGCAATACTTGAAGCGCTTCCCGGCCTACCTGCAGCAACTGACCATGGAAAGCAATGGCAAGCACGTCACGCTCGAGGGGAAGAGGGTGGCCCACGAGACAGGTCAAATTTACTGGGGCGAACCGGGAACCAACGGCCAACATTCTTTCTACCAATTAATTCACCAGGGAACGAGACTCATCCCGTGCGATTTCATCGCTTTTTCAAAGCCGCTCAATCCACTCGGCCGGCACCACGACATACTGATTGCCAACGTCTGCGCACAGACTGAGGCGCTGGCGTTCGGCAAGACTCCCGAGCAGGTCGAAGCGGAAGGTACTCCGGAATGGCTCGTCCCGCACCGTGTGTTCGAAGGCAATCGTCCGTCGAATACCATCATGGCTGAACAGCTGACTCCTGAAAGTTTGGGCAAGCTGGTGGCGCTATACGAGCACTCGACTTTCACTCAGGGCGCAATCTGGAACATCGATTCGTTCGACCAGTGGGGTGTGGAACTGGGTAAGGTCTTGGCGCAGCGCATCATTCCTGAACTTGAGAGCAAAGCGGAACCGAAGCTTGCGCACGACAGTTCCACCAACAACCTGATCACCTACTACCGGAAATCCAAGGGGACGGCATGACCACTGTCGGCTTCGGCGAAAAAGTTGTTCACGCCTAAGCGAAGGTAAAGGTAAAGGGGGAGAAAAGTTGGAGGTCGCTTCGGCCCGTTAGGGGACCACCCTTGCTGGTCCCCTCCAGGCTTCCTCGTCCGAACACCGTGGTTCACCCAACTTTTTCGGCAACCTGCGACAGCGCGTACTCTTGCAGATGGCGGGCGTCGGCATTGAATTTGCGAATGCCCTCGGCCAGCTTATCCGTCGCCATCGCATCCTCATTGTGCATCCACCGGAAGGTTTTCTCGTCCAGGTGGATTTTTTCTCCCTTGCTCGACTTCGCCTTCACCGGATCGAGTTTGCGCTCCACCGTGCCCTCGGTTTGCTCCAACTGGTCAAGAAGGTCCGGACTGATGGTGAGTAAATCCGATCCCGCCAGCCGGATAATCTGATTCACATTTCGGAAACTTGCCCCCATCACCTGCGTCTTGTACCCGAATTTCTTGTAGTAATTGTAGATGGTAGTCACAGACTCGACGCCGGGGTCCTTGTCGGGGGGAATCTCCGCGCCGCCCTGCTCCTTCTTATACCAATCGTAAATGCGGCCGACGAAAGGTGAGATCAGGGTCACTCCCGCTTCCGCGCACGCGACCGCTTGCGCGAAGCTGAACAGCAGTGTGAGATTGCAGTGGATGCCTTCCTTCTCCAGCAACTCTGCCGCCCGAACGCCCTCCCACGTGCTGGCAACCTTGATCAGGATGCGTTCGCGCGCAATGCCCTTCTTCTCGTAGAGAGAGATCAGCTTGCGCCCCTTGGCGATGGTTGCCGTGGTATCGAAGCTCAGGCTGGCCGCAACCTCTGTAGAGACGCGGCCCGGGACCACCTTGAGAATCTCGCATCCGAACAGCACGAAGAGATGATCGATGAATTCTTCCGCCATTTCTTCGTGACTGCCGCCGCGCTCCAGGGCAAGTTCTGACGCCTCATCCACCAGATGCCGGTAGTGAGGATTCTTGGCCGCCGCATAAAGAAGCGAAGGATTGGTGGTAGCATCCTGCGGACGGTGACGGGCGATTGCCTCGATATCACCGGTGTCCGCCACAACGGTCGTATATTGTTCCAGAGATTCAAGCAACTTCATCTTTTTCCTCCTAATTCATGCAGGCCCCTTAGCCTGCAGCTATTCCCTGCCCGCCCCAAGTGGGTGCAATGCGATCTGGTTCTTCGCCGCAGCCACCACGCTTTCCACGTTGAAACCAAACTTCTTCAAGAGGTGCTTAAGCGGGGCCGAGGCTCCAAAGCTTTCGATACAAATGTTATGACCCTCGTTCCCGGTGTATTTGGCCCAGCCAAAATCCGATGCCACTTCCACCGACACTCGTGCCTTCACGCGCGGCGGCAGAACAGATTCGCGGTAGCTCTTGTCCTGATCGTCAAACAATTCCCAAGACGGCATACTCACTACTCGTGCCCGCACTCCCTCCTTCGTGAGTTGTTCGTAGGCGTCCAAACAAAGAGAAACCTCGCTGCCCGTGCCGATGAGGATAACCTCCGGGTCGCCTCCGGCAGCATCCGCAAGAACGTAGGCGCCACGGGCCAAGCCCGAAGCCGCGGCGTATTTCTTCCGGTCGATCGTTGGGAGGGCCTGGCGAGTGAGTGCCAGCACCGCCGGCTCGTGATGCAGTTGCAGTATCACCTTCCAGGCCTCTCGCACCTCATTCGCGTCTCCCGGCCGAACCAGGATCAGGCCAGGCATGGAGCGCATGTGGGCGAGCTGTTCTATCGGCTGATGGGTCGGGCCATCCTCGCCAACTCCAATCGAATCGTGAGTGAACACGTAAATCACCGGGAGCTCCATCAGGGCGCTCAGGCGGAGCGATCCCCGCATGTAATCGACGAAAATGAAGAATCCCGAGCCGAAGGGGCGCACTTTCACCAGACTCATCCCATTCAATATGGCGCCCATGGCGTGTTCCCGGACTCCAAAATGAAAATTGCGGCCGGCATAATTCTCCGCCGAAAAATCCCCCGCGCCATCAAATGTCAAACGGGTCTTGGTGGAGGGCGCGAGATCCGCGGCTCCTCCGATCAACCAGGGAATATTCTTGGCCGCAGCGTTCAGCACCTTCGCCGAGGACTCGCGTGTCGCCAGGCCCTTCGCATCCGCGGGGAATTCGGGAAGATCGCGGTCCCAACCCTCCGGGAGCTGACGGTGTTGCATGCGATACAGCTCCTCGGCCAGCTCGGGATATTTCTTGCGATATTCGCCGATTTGCACGAACCATGCGTCGCGCAACTGCTTGCCGCGCTTTCCGATGCCCTGGCGGAAGTGATCGTAGACGCCATCCGGCACGTAGAACTTTTTGTCTTCCGGCAGGCCGTAGTTGCGCTTGGCGAGCCGGATCTCGTCTTCGCCCAGAGGTTCACCGTGGGCCGCGCTCGTATCTTGTTTGTGCGGCGCGCCGTAGCCGATGTGGCTGTCCACAATGATCAGCGTGGGCCGATCCTTTGTGCTCTGAAAAGTGCGGAACGCGCGGGCCAGCATGTTGAGGTCATTGGCGTCGCCGACACGCGTCACATTCCAGCCGTAGCCCATAAAGCGCGTGGCCACGTCTTCAGTAAAGGCCAGCGAAGTGTTGCCTTCGATGGTGATGCGATTGTTGTCGTAGATCCAGCACAGATTCGAAAGGCGCAGGTGGCCGGCCAGTGAGGCCGCCTCGCTCGATATACCCTCCATCATGCATCCGTCTCCGCAAAGCGCGTAGACATTGAAGTCGATCAGATTCTCGAAGCCCGGCCGGTTGTAGCGTGCGGATAGCCACTGCCGGGCGCTGGCCATGCCGACACTGGTGGCAACACCTTGACCCAGCGGTCCGGTGGTGGTCTCCACGCCCGAGGTCCAGCGGTATTCCGGATGACCGGGACAGCGGCTATCAAACTGGCGGAAAGCCTTCACCGCATCGAGCGGCACGGATACTTCCCCGAGAGTTTCGTAGTCCTTGCTGACCGCTCGAACCTCGGTCAAGTGCAGCAGCGAATAGAGCAGCATGGACGCGTGCCCCATCGACAGCACAAAGCGATCCCGGTTCGGCCACACCGGATCCTGCGGATCGAAGCGCAGGAACTGCTGCCAGAGGCAGTAAGCAACCGGCGCCATCGCCATCGGAGTTCCAGGATGCCCGGAATCGGCCGCCTGTACACCGTCCATTGAGAGCGCGCGGATGGTGTTGACGCTGATCAGATCCATTCGTTGTTCTTGTTCTTGCGCTGTGGGAGCGGGGAATACGATTGCTACGCTCATTCAAAGTCCTTTCTCGATGGCCTTCGCTGGCGTTCTACCGCATGCAAAGTAAGACAGTTGACATCGGGCGGGAGGCTAGATACGAGTGACGTCAGCGCTCTTGTTAAGAACCTCGTCCAGGAACCCGGGATCCTGGCGCGTGAAACCGTCGTGGTCCTGCCGCCGGACCGTGGAAGTAATAGGTCGGAGTCTCCTTCTCAACTTCAAGAACGGCACCCAGTCTACACCCATCTGGCCCGTTCGCGAACATTGCGCAATGATTTTCATCAACCGGGAGCACGCTTCGAAGAAAATAAAAATGGGGCTAAGGCTGCGCACGATAAACCGTTACGCCGCCAAACATGGTCCACAAAACTTTGGTATCTTGCAACTCCTCGGGAGTAATGGTGAGAACATCGCGATCGACTAGCACAAGATCCGCTTGCATGCCCGGCGCGAGCGACCCGATTTTGTCCTGCTGGTTCAAGGCGCGCGCCGAATTGCGCGTATAGGCGTAGAGCATCGCTTCGCGCGGCATGCGTTGAGCGGCATCCAGCACCCCTTCGGGTCCCTTGCGTGTCTCGGCCTGGTAGATTGCCTTAAACACATTGGGGGAGGAAACGAACCAGTCACTGGCACCCGAGATGATGGCGCCGGCATCGAGAAGCGAGCGGGCGGGATACTGCCAGCGGTACAACTCCGGATCGACATACGGCTTAATCAGTTCAATCGTGTCTAATTCCGCAGTCGCCCACAACAACTGGAGCGCCGCAATCACGCCCAGCTGACGGAAGCGCGGAAAGTCCTCGGGATCAGCCAGTTGTATATGGGTCAGCGTATGGGGGAGACCGCTGTTTCCGTTCGCTTTCCTGGCCGCTTCGATTCCATTGAGTGCTTCCTTCACCGCTCGATCACCCAAGGCGTGAACATGCACGATAAGACCTTGTTTATCAGCTGCCGTGGCCAGTTCGGCAAAGCGAGCCGGAACAAACAGCAAGTCACCGGGCCTCCCGGTGTTGCGATAAGGCTTGGTCAGGGATGCAGTCTGCGAAGGGTACTCGAGCACGCCGTCGGCGAACACCTTAATGCCGGGGACGGTTAGATTCGGAATGTTGGCGAATTCCTGCCGGAGTCTCTGCACCGCCGCCAGCTCTTTTGTCGGATCGTTACGGGGATTCACCACCGGAAACGCAGCTACGTGCGCGGTCAGCTCTCCCTGTTGCGCCAGACTTTGATAGGTCAACAGGATCCGGCGGTCAGCCATCGCATCCAGCCAGGCAGTGATTCCCAGGCTGTGCAGATATTGAACAGCGGCGCTTCCCCCCGCGAGTAATTGCTGCGGCGAGGGTTCCGGCACGACCGTGGAGATCTTGTCCATTCCGGCATCGACGGCAAAGCCATTGGGATCGCCGGTCGCTTCCATCCCGTAGTAAGCGCGTTCCTCCGCCGAAAGGTGGCTTAGGAACTCTTTCGTAATTCCAGCGCGCCGGAGCAGAGCACGATTGGCCCAGCTCGTGTGCCCGTCGGATCCAGCAAGAAACACCGGCAAATCGGCGTAATCGCCGCTGTTGAAGCGCGAATTTAGGTCGTTTGTCTTCAGCCAGTAGACCGAGGGCAGCCCACTGATGGAGAGCACGTCACCGCGCATGCCCTTGCCCGTTTTCTTCGCATCGGCGGCAAAGCTGACCAGTTCGTCCAGGGACAGCACTTGGTCGCCCACATCCGCGCCCGTCAGGGTGAGGCCACCTAGGATGGGGTGAACATGGCTGTCGATAAGACCTGGAAGCAGAAAGTTCCCGTGCAAGTCGATTCCCTCGGCATTCCTGCCGCTCGCTAAAAGGACTTCTGCGAGACTGCCAACCGCCACGATCTTGTCGCCGCGAATGGCGACAGCTTCGGCATAAGGACGATCGGGGACGCCCGTGAATACCTTGGCATTGAACAACACCCGTTCCGTCTTGTCGGTACCTTGGCCCCATGAAACAGATGCAAAGCAAAACACGGCAAGCACCATCAGAAAGCCAAAACCCAAGCCCCGTCCTCGCATTCCATCCTCCGTTGTCTATATTCTTTCTTCGAAACAGGCTTCTCTCGACCCTCAGATAGTAAAGCAATGTTTCCAACTTCGTGCGCGTCAAAGAATTCACGAAAATTAGCTCAGTCTAAGAAACGCCAGCCGAACCTATGCCCTTAGCTGGCCTCCGGGCAATGGGGCCCCGGGTCCCTAATGAAGATCGCAGCGCGGACGATAGGTGTTAGAGGGAGACCAGACGCCAGACAGGCTGCGGGTCCTTCGGAAATCAGTCCTCATTTGGATTTGGATAAGGAACGGCAGCGATGAGCGACAACGATAACGACATCGTCAAGGATTTTCTGGTCGAGAGTTACGAGAACCTTGACCGGCTCGACCGGGATCTGGTCGGCTTGGAGAAAAACCCGCATGATCGGGACGCGCTGTCGGGCGTGTTTCGTACCATTCACACCATCAAGGGCACCTGCGGCTTCCTCGGTTTCAACAAACTGGAGAAGGTTGCCCACGTTGGCGAGAACCTGCTGACTCGGTTGCGGGATGGTCAACTCACGCTGAATCCGGAACTCACCACCGCATTGCTCGGCATGGTGGATGCTGTCCGCCAAATGCTCGGCAGTATCGAAATAAGTGGGGCGGAAGGAGAGCGTGACGACACCAGGCTGATTGCCACTCTAACTCGTCTGCAGTCGCCGCCCGAAACGTCCGCGGAGCACCAAGCGGAACACCCGCCGGAACCACCGCCGAAGCATGCGGTTGCTTCCGTGCCCGAGGCCACTCCCAAAACCGCCAGTTCACCAGCGAATATCGGTGAAATTCTGATGCAGCGGGCCGGCGTCTCACCGGCCGAGATCCTGCTCGCGGTGAATCGGCAGAAAGCGGGCGACCCACGCCACATGGGCGAAATTCTCGTGGAACAGGGCGCGGTGCGGCCGGTCGATGTCGTGGATGCGCTGCGTATCCAGCAGTCCTACCGCACGCAGGCAACCGCTTCCGACAGCACCATCCGGGTGGATGTTGGACTCCTGGACAAGGTGATGAATCTGGTGGGCGAACTGGTGCTGGCCCGAAATCAGGTCCTGCAATTCACCAATCGCATCCAGGACACCATCTTTCTGGCCGCCGCTCAGCGTCTGAATCTGATCACCACCGAACTACAGGAAGGGGTCATGAAGACCCGTATGCAGCCCATCGGAAACATCTGGGGCCAGTTCCCGCGGACGGTGCGCGACGTCGCGCTCAGTTGCGGCAAGGAAGTGGAAATCGAGATGGAGGGCAAAGAGACAGAGCTCGACAAAACCATCATCGAGGCGATCAAGGATCCCCTCACCCATCTGGTGCGTAATTCCGTCGACCACGGCATCGAACTTCCCGAAGCGCGCGTGCAGGCCGGCAAGCCTCGAACCGGACGCCTAACCCTCCGCGCCTTTCATGAAGGCGGACAAGTCAATATCGAAATCACCGACGATGGCGCCGGACTGAACCAGGACCGCATTCGCAAGAAGGCGATCGAACGCGACCTCATCACCGCCGACCAGGCCGCCCGCACGAGCGAGCGCGAAATCTTCAATTTGATCTTCCTTCCCGGATTCTCCACTGCCGACAAGGTTACCAACGTCTCCGGCCGCGGCGTCGGGATGGATGTAGTCAAAACGAATGTCGAAAAAATTGGCGGCACCGTGGACGTGCAGTCCACTTTGGGCCGGGGCACCACGGTTCGGGTAAAGATTCCCCTGACCCTGGCCATCATCCCCGCCTTGGTCGTGACCTGCGGCGGCGACCGCTACGCCATTCCCCAGGCGAGCCTGCTCGAACTAGTCCGGCTCGAGGCCGAGGAGGTAGCAAAGGGCATCGAGATGGTGCAGGGCGCTCCTGTGCACAGGCTGCGCGGACACCTGCTTCCTCTGGTGTATCTGAGCCGCGTGCTGGAACTGACCGCGGTTCCAGACTCACCCTCGCTAGATGGGAATGCGGTCAACATCGTTGTGCTGCAAGCCGAGGGACGGCAGTTCGGCCTGGTGGTGGACGAAATCAACGATACCGAGGAAATCGTGGTCAAGCCACTGGGCAAGCAACTCAAGTGCGTAAACGCTTTTGCCGGCGCCACCATCATGGGCGACGGCAAAGTGGCACTCATTCTGGACGCGCTCGGCCTCGCGCAGAAGGCCAATGTCACCCGCGAGGTACAGGACCGCGCCGTGGCGGAAGCATCGACAAAGACAGAGTCTTCGGCCGGGAAAACCACCGCGAACCGGCAAGCTCTTCTCCTATTTCAGACTGGCAAGAACGGACGTATGGCCATTCCCCTTTCCCTGGTGGCACGGCTCGAGGAGTTTACCCGCGGCAAGGTCGAGCGAGCGGGCCCGCGCGAGGTGGTGCAATACCGCGGGCAGATCATGCCCTTGATCCGCATCTCGGAGGCGGTGGGCGTGCCCGAAGGCGACCCCGGCGAAGCCGCCGCCGATGCCGATGCTCCGCTGCACGTTGTGGTCTATGCCGAGCGGGGACAGAGCGTGGGTCTGGTAGTCGACCGCATCCTCGACATTGTGGAAGAGTGCCTGGTGCTCGATCGCAGGGCCGAACGCGCCGGGGTATTGGGCTCGGCGGTGGTCGAGCAGCGCGTGACCGAACTGCTCGATGTCGAGGGGGTGGTGCGCGCGGCCCATCACGGTTTCCTTACCGCCATGGCTGCGCAATGAGAGTGCGAGGGTGCCATGGCGCATAGCGGGCAGTTTTGTACGTTTTTTCTCGATGGGCACTTCTTCGGCGTTCCGGTGCAGCGCGTTCAGGAAGTGATCCGCTATCAGGAGATGACCCGCGTGCCGCTGGTACCACCGGTCGTCCGCGGACTGATCAACCTGCGCGGACAAATTGTAACGGCCATCGATCTACGCAAGCGTTTGGGGATGACTGAACGCCCTGCTAGCCAGTTGCCGATGAACGTGGTCGTGCGTACCGGCGATGGCGCGTTCAGCCTGCTGGTGGACGAAATCGGCGATGTCATAGAGGTCACGGAAAAGTCCTTCGAGCGGCCGCCGGAAACGCTGCAGGGCGTGGCACGGGAAATGATTCGTGGCGTCCACAAAATGCCCGAGTGTCTGCTGCTGTTGCTGGACACGGAACGCGTGGTAGATGTGGCTGAGCCCGGTCCGGCAACGGCAAAAATCGACGCCTGAGGCATCTTGGAACGTCGAAATAGCGGAGCATCGGCACAGGAGAGCAGACCATGAAAAGGCCGCAACATCAGAGGAAGAACGCCACTCGAAGGGTTGCAAAGGACCTGACCCGCATTGACTATGCCGGCCAGGTTGCCGCCATCCGCAAGTCGCACGCCGTGATCGAATTCCGCATGGACGGAACCATCATTGACGCCAACGAAAACTTCCTCCGAGCACTCGGCTACTCCCTCGACGAGGTTAAGGGCAAGCATCACAGCATGTTTGTGGAAGCGCCGTACCGGCACAGTGCGGACTACAAGGAGTTCTGGGCCCAGCTGAATCGGGGCGAGTACCAGGCGGGAGAATTTATGCGACTGGGAAAGGGCGGAGCGGAAGTCTGGATTCAGGCCTCCTACAACCCCATCATGGATTTGAACGGCAAACCGTTCAAGGTGGTGAAGTATGCCACCGACATCACCCACCAAGTCAGCACCATGCGTGAGGTGGCGGAGACGGCGGTGAACCTGTCATCGGCCTCGGAGGAGTTGACCGCAGTGAGCCAGCAGATGAGCGCTAACGCGGACGAGACGTCGGTCCAGACCGACGTGGTCACGAAAGCCTCCGAGCAGGTCAACAGAAGCCTGCAGACAGTGGCCATGGGGACCGAGGAGATGGGCAAGAGCATCCGCGAAATTGCCAAGAACGCGACGGAGTCGGCCAAAGTTGCCACGGCCGCCGTGAAGGTCGCCGAAACTACCACCGCCACCGTGGCCAAGCTGGGCGAATCGAGCACCGAAATCGGCCAGGTGATCAAGGTCATTACCTCCATTGCCCAACAAACCAACCTGCTCGCCCTCAACGCCACCATTGAAGCGGCCCGCGCCGGCGAAGCCGGCAAAGGCTTTGCCGTAGTGGCGAACGAAGTCAAAGAACTGGCCAAAGAGACGGCTAAGGCGACCGAGGACATCAGTCGCAAGATCGAAGCCATCCAGACCGACACCAAGGCCGCGGTGGATGCCATTGGCACCATCAGCGAGGTTATCAACCAGATTAACGGCATCTCTAACACCATCGCTGCCGCAGTGGAACAGCAGAACGCCACGACCAATGAGATGGCTCGCAATGTTAGCGAGGCGGCGCGCGGCAGCAGCGATATCACTAGCAATATCACCGGTGTGGCCGCGGCGGCGGCGAGCACGATGCGCGGCGCCAACGACACGCAGATGGCGGCACAGCAATTGGTGGAGACATCCAGATTGCTAAAGGACCTGGTCGGAAAGTTCAACCTCGGTGGCGTGGGAGCTGACAGAAAAATCGCGGAAGGCGGCGCATCGACAAAGGGCAGGGCGGCGCATGCCTCGGTGTAGTGGCGTGGGCGCATCCGCGCACCCGCCTGGACAATCGCGCGCCCGAACGATTCCCGGGGCGGCAAGGGGATTGCCAGACTGAACCCGTCGCACGGTCAGGTTGTCGTTCTGGAATTGTGCAATCCGGAGAGGAAAGATCACATTGGACAAAGCGCCCATACGCATCCTGGTGGTGGACGATTCCGCAGTGGTTCGCAAGCTGCTCTCCGGCACCTTGTCGGCAGACCCTGCGCTGGAGGTAGTTGGCGCAGCCAGCGACGGGCGAATCGCTCTCGCCAAGATTCCACTGCTCCATCCCGACCTGATTACCCTCGATATCGATATGCCGGTAATGGACGGCTTGGAGACGCTGGTGGTCATACGCAGGTTGTATCCAAAATTGCCGGTCATCATGTTCAGCACTCTCACCGAGCGCGGAGCGGCAGCGACCTTGGATGCGCTCTCGCTAGGCGCGTCCGACTATGCCACAAAACCCAGCGATACTGGCAGCGCCGCGGTTGCGATGGAGCGCATACGTGCCGAGCTCATCCCCAAGATCAAGGCGCTATCTGGCGTTGCTACCCTGCTTTCCCTGCCTCTACCCCAGCTCCGTCCCCTATTAAAGAATCGAGCGCGGAGCAAACCGCGCATCGACATCGTGGCCATCGGCACTTCAACCGGTGGTCCGAACGCTTTGGCCGACGTCTTGCCCGGGATCCCCAGTGACTTTCCCGTCCCGATCGTCGTGGTGCAGCACATGCCACCCATTTTTACCCGTATGCTGGCGGATCGGCTCGCCGAGCGCTCCTCCATTCCCGTGGAAGAGGGCCGTGCCGGCGCAACTCTCTCGCCCGGTCACGCCTGGATCGCCCCGGGAAACATGCATATGAAAGTGATCCGCACCGGCGTGGACGGGTGTTTGAACCTGAATCAGGGCCCCCGGAGAATTCCTGCCGCCCGGCCGTCGATGTCCTGTTTCGCTCGGTGGCGCTCGCCTACGGCGCCCACGTTCTCGGAGTCGTCATGACCGGCATGGGCTCGGACGGCGCGCTCGGAGCGCAAGCGATTCACGACGCGGGCGGAGAGGTCATCATCCAGGACGAGGCTTCCTCCGTGGTCTGGGGAATGCCTGGCCTGGTTCACGCCTCCGGACTGGCCGATGCCGTCTACCCCGTCGATCGCTTGGCGGCGGAGATCACGCGCCGCGTGCTGCAGAGCCGCGCTCCTCGACCCCACACAGCCTTGAAAGATTGTTCCGCCTTGGAGCCGCGCGCAAAATGACCGTCGTCCCCCAACCCGCACCGGTGCGACCCACCCGCGACCAGAAACCCGAGACCTTGGACCCTGTGTACCGGCAAATCCGCGACCTGGTGTACAAGATTTCCGGCATTTACAAGGCGGAGGAAAAACTCTACCTCCTGGCCGACGGTTGCGGACGGCGAATGAAGCATCTCAACGTGCGAACCCCGCGCGAGTATTGGGAATGTCTCACCGTAGCGCCCGGCCGGGATGCGGAACTCCGGGAACTGCTGAACGAAATCACCATCGGCGAGACGTGCCTGTTCCGCAGCCAGCCGCAGCTCGACGCGCTGCGGAAAGTAATCCTCCCCGAGTTGGTGACGACAAAAACCGGGCAGATCACCAAGCGGCTGCGCATCTGGAGTGCGGGCTGCTCCACCGGCGAAGAGTCCTACACCCTCGCCATGAACATGCTCGAAGAAAGCGAAGGCTTGCTGAAAGGCTGGACGGTGGAGATTCTGGCCACCGACTTGAACGACCACTCCGTGGAAGCGGCCAAGATCGGTGTTTACGGCGACTACGCGCTGCGCAACACCAGCGTTCTCTATAAGCGAAAATATTTTTCCGCCATCGATGAGAAGAAGCTCCAGATCCGCCCTGAGGTAAAGAAGCTGATCGCCTTCAGCCGCCTCAACCTGCAGGACGACTCCAAGATGCTTTTCATGAAGAGCATGGATCTCATTTTCTGCTGCAATGTGCTGATCTACTTTGACGCCGCCTCGAAGTCAAAGGTGATCAACCATTTTTTCAGCAACCTCAATTTCGGCGGATATTTCTTTCTCGGCACCTCGGAGTCGCTGATGAATCTGAATGACCAGTTTCACCTCGTACATTTTCCCGGAACCGTCGCATATTGGAAACCATCCCTGAGCAGTGGGAAACTATGACCACATCCCTCACCGATACCATTCGCGAGCGCGTGCGGCACATCGAAACCATGCCCGCCATCCGCGTTTTTCTGCCCTTCGTCAAGTTGTTGAGCAACGTTGAGGAAGTGGGGTTGGACGACGTGGTGCGTCTGGTATCTTACGACGGCGCCATCGCCGCTCAATGTCTGCGCGTAGCTGGCTCCCCCTTGTTCGGCCCGTCACAACCGCCCCAATCGATCAAGGCGGCGGTCGTCAGTCTGGGGCTGCGCCGCGTCGAAACCATCCTCCTCACCTGGTGTCTGGGACAGGCTTTCCCCGCAAAAAATTGCGTGTTCGATCCGGCTGTCTTCTGGAGACGTGCCCGCACACACCTGAGACCTGGAGAAATGCTGTCCAACCCCGTGCTGTAAGTGCCGCGGGGCGGGACGATTGGAGTTGCGCCGCCGCTCTCAGCTCATGATCTGGAGGGAAATGATCATGGGCATGCTCTCAAACAGCAACCTGAGCACAAGACCACGCGACTCTGCCCGCGAGTGCAGACTGTAGCTGTTGCCGGTAATTACGGTTGGCGGGGAAAGCATGCACCCTCCCGACAGGCCGGAAATCTTGTTCTTGAAGTTGCCCGCAACCATATTCGCGATTTCCCCGATCGCGTCCGGCATCTCTGGGCCAACTTTGTCCAGTTCCACTCCCAGCATCTTCGAGGTCATGAGTGCCGCCGCCTTCCCCGTGCAACGGACGCTGAGCACGCCGCAGAGCTGCCCCGCCAGTCCCACCATGGCAGTAACGTCCATATTAGTTTCTTCGGCGCCGGGCTCTTCGGCGGTGGGTCCAGTCAGCCGGCAGCTCAGCATGAGCTCGAATACTTCCCTCGTCGCCACTTCGAGCAATGGAATCCAGCTTTCATGGCTGCTGTCGGCGGCATTCATCTGCTTCGCCGAGTTCATGATTTTCCTCCTAGAACAGGCACTACGTGTTCCTTCACCTGTTCCGACGTGAAGGGCTTGCGGATGTAGCCGCGGGCGCCGAAGGATAACGCCTGTACCACGTGAGATTCGCTGCCCTCGGTCGTGATCATGACCACGGGCACGTCTTTCGCGTTCGCCACTTGCGGAAGTTGCTTGATAAATTCCAACCCGTCCATGACCGGCATATTGATGTCGCAAAGGATCAGGTCCACCTGGTTTTCCGCGAGCACGCCCAATGCCTCGGCCCCGTTTCCTGCCTCGTATACTGTGGCGAGATTGAGGCCAGCCTGGCGCAGCGACCGCTCGACGATTTTCCGCATGACCGAGGAATCGTCAACGATGAGGGCGCGTATGGACATAAGACTGTGCTGATTCTCCTCTTACGGAGGAAACGCCTGGGTGGTTGCTTCCTTTTATTTATGTTTGCTTCTGGGTACATCGGCATGGCACGGTCGGACTTTAGGACAACACAACGCGAGCGCACTGAAGCGCCGTAGTAACGACACGGCAGCAAGTTAGCACCCGTGGTGCTAGTGGGATCCAGATCGCGGGATTCGGATTGTGGGGATTCCGTATTCGTGCGGTTCGTATCAGGGCACGCCTTCAGGCTCCGGATCTCGTCACCAGCGCAGTCCAACCGTGATGGGCATAACGATCGTCTTGCCGTCGGCCTGATAAGCCCGATGGTACCGCCATTCTAAATAAAGCTTGGCATTCTTAAGACGATTTAGAGGATAAGTAAGGCCGCCACCGTAGTTGAAGCCGCCCGCAACCACGGAATTCGACGAAAGAGTTTGCGAGGTCGTGATGTAATTGCTGACACAGGTAGGGTCCCACCAAAGCCATGCAGGCTGGCAAACTTGGGGCGGGTTGAGCGTCACCGGGTGCTTCAACGCAACGTGGCGATCATAGAAACCTATGCCGAAAATTCCGTATGCGCCGAATTTGCGAATATGGCGGGGAACGTTGACCACCCCGTCCAGGCTGAACGACTGCATGTGTCCGCTTTGGTCCGGCAGGGATTGAGTCCGGATCACATTGGGTCTGAAGCCTAGATCGTAGTACATATATTCGGCATCCATGCCGAACATGCGGGTAAACTTCATGCCCACTCCGAACTCCGCTTGCGCCGAGTTGCCGACAAAGCTGGCGACATCCCCGCGGCCGATGCCCGGTCCGCCGCCGACGCTATAGGTAAGGTTACTGAAATTTATTTGTGCCGAAGCCGATGCGATGAGCCCGCAAAAAGTGAATAACAACAGTATCCGATTCCTCAATCTCGATCTCCTCTTTCCCAGAGCCAAAGTCGTGCCGCCGCGTCATAGTTCGCGGTCATAAGTTATATAACCGCTATAGAGCCACGAGTCACGCCCGCAAAGCCACGGTCGTGTCGCAATCGCTGTTCTTCAGCTTAGATGCGCGTACAGAATAGGGAAGGCCAGCCTTTTTCCCATTTGGTTAGCTGTGCCCGGAAGTCCCGACCGCCGAACCGAGCATTGCCCGCGTTACCGAGTTCACCGAAACGCTGTTATCCACGAACAGCTCAAATTTCTGCTGCGCCGAAAGCTGTTCCGTACTGTAAGCGATGTCGGGGAAAACGATGGATTTCCTCTCTGGAAGATTGTACAAGGCAACGGGCGGAAGCTGCGACAGAGTACGGAGCCTGAACGGCTGGAGTTTGCGCCGCGGGCGAAGGGCTGGGCTCCCTCTGCAGCGGTGGGTTTTAAGCAACTTCTCCAGTCCGAGCCCCCAGGTACTCCAGCAGTTCGCCGACGGTCAGGCCCGACTCCAGTAAGAGAATCATCTGGTTCCGCACTGACTCCAACCCGCGTCCCCAACCCAACAATCTTGCCGACCGCGCGCTGCAGCGCTTCTTTCTGCGCCAGCGTCAGCGGCTCGGCTAGGTCACGGCTCATGGCTGCGGTCAGATCCCGTTCGATCGTCATTGGAATGCTCCACATCTTTCGATTCCGGACAATGATCCCCCAACCGACCCGATCTCCGCTGTGATGCCGCTTACCTCGATTTGTGACGGAAGCAGGTTTCAAGTTTCAATGTTGCAAGCTTTCAAAGGTGACCGCCTGCAAGACGCGCCTTTTCCTTGAAACCTTGAAACTTTGAAATGGCTCTATTGGCTCATTAATTCCAGAATTGCGGCCATCTCGACTTCGACTCCAGTCTTGAGGCTGGGTTCGCGATCGGGCGCGAAGTAGGGAGAATGCGGCCCTGGAAGCGCCTCTCCACTTTTCTTGGCCGCTGCATATTTCTCGGGGTTCACCGCACCCAATTCGAGCATGACGCTCGGAATTCCCGCATAGCGGTATTCGGCGAAATCATCGCTCGCCATAATCGGACGTCCAAGTACGACGTTCGAATCTCCCATCACCTGCTTCAATCGATCTGCCAGCCGGTTAGTGGTTGCAGGATCGTTGTAAACCGCGCCCACACCCTCCACCAGTTCGATAAGCGGTTTCTTGGGAGCACCCGCCGCCGCCGCTTCCGCGTCCGCAATCCGCTCGATAGAGGCCAGCAAGTGCTTCCGCACCTCATCCTTGTAAGACCGCACGGTCAACTGCATCAGCACTTCGTCGGGAATAATGTTGTTCTTGGTCCCGCCGTGAATCGCACCCACCGTAATCACGGCAGGCTCTTGCGGATCAATCTCACGCGACACGATGGTCTGCCAGCTGACAATGGTTCGCGCCGCGATCACGATCGGATCTACCGTTTCCTGCGGCGCCGATCCATGTCCGCCGACACCGTACACCGTTACGTTCACCGAATCGGCATTCGACGCGCTGAATCCGGGAGTGTAGCCGACTTTCCCGGCCGGAAGCCCGTTGCTGTCGTGCACGGCGAAGGCGAAGTCAGGCTTGGGAAAGCGAGTGAACAGCCCCTCCTTGATCATGGCCTTGGCGCCGCCAATCCGCTCCTCGGCGGGCTGGCCAACGTAAATAAAGGTCCCATGCCAGCGGTCCTTATTCTGCACCAGCAGGGCGGCCGTTCCGATGCCAATCGCCATGTGCAGATCGTGTCCACAGGCATGCATCACCGGCACCTCGACGCCGCGGTCATCATGCGTGGTCACATGGCTGGCGTATGCGAGCCCCGTTTTCTCCGGAACCGGCAAGGCATCAAGCTCTGCGCGCAGCATGACCACCGGGCCCGGTCCGTTCTTGAACACGCCGACCACGCCGGTGCCGCCAAATCCAGTGGTGACGTCGTATCCGAGTTTGCGAAGCTGGTCGGCGATCTTGGCCGCAGTCTTCTCCTCATGGTAGGAAAGCTCCGGATTGCGGTGCAGGTCGAGATAGAGCGCTTCGACCTGGGGATAGACCGCATCGATCTGAGTGGATGGAGCACGCCAGGAATCGGCGGCCCAAGACGCAACGGAAAGCGAGAGGAGGACAAGCAGCAGACGTTTCATAAATTTGCATCCCAGATGATTGAGTGTGGTGACGGGGCTCCGCCCCGTCCGGCGGGCAAGGCCCAGCCCCGCGGGCACGCGGCTAACGCGCCACCGTGGCTGCGCAGTGCTGATCGAAAGCCGCTTTCAGGTCGGCGGCAATGGCCGAGGCGTCCTGCGTTTCGATCTGGTGGCGCTGCATCATGTAAACCACCTTGCCGTCGCGCAGAATCGCAATGGAAGGCGATGACGGCGGGTACCCAGTGAAATACGACCGGGCGCGCTCCGTCGCCTCCGTATCCTGTCCGGCGAATACGGTTCCGATCTTGCCGGGCTTGGCCGCATTCTGCAAAGCCAGACGCACCGCCGGACGCATGCGCCCAGCGGCGCATCCACAAATCGAATTCACCACCACCATGGTTGTGCCCGGTTCATTCTGCACAAAGCGGTCAACCGCGGCGGCCGTGCGTAGCTCTTCAATTCCCAGCCGCGTCAGCTCTTCACGCATCGGGATCACCATTATTTCTGGATACATAGACTCTCCTGTAATTTCTATAAATTCTGTCATCCTGAGCGAAGCGAAGGACCTAGTGCATTCCGCCGCAGCGATTCGCAACGTAGCTCGCTTCTCAATATCCCTGCGCCAGCAGGACATGAGATGCTCAATCCACTATAGAGTGAAATCAGCCTGATGACCATTCAGGAAAATGTCCCGCTCGCCCCACTCACCACCCTGCAGGTGGGCGGCGCCGCGCGCTACTTCGCTGAGCTAAAGAGAGAAGACGAGGTTCAAGAGGCCGCGCAACTCGCAAAAACCCGCAAGCTCCCGCTCTTCGTGCTGGGCGGCGGAAGCAATTTGGTGGTGGCGGATTCCGGTTGGCCCGGCCTCGTGCTGAAAATTGCGATCGGCGGAATCGCCACTCCAGCCACAAGCGACACCACCGGCAACGCCGTGCTCTTCAGCATCGGCGCAGGCGTTAACTGGGATGACTTTGTCGCGCAAACCATCGTGCAGAACTGCGCCGGAATCGAGTGCCTGAGCGGAATTCCCGGCAGCGTCGGGGGCACTCCCGTGCAGAACGTCGGTGCCTACGGGCAGGAGGTCGCTGACACAATCGAATCGGTGCGTGCGTTCGACTTAAAAGAAGACCGCATTGTGGTTCTCCCCAAGCCCGCCTGCGGATTCCGTTATCGCACCAGCATCTTCAACACCACCGAACGTGGCCGCTACATCATCCTGCGCGTGAACTACCGGTTGAAGCGCGGTGGCGCTCCGAGTTTGAAATATGCCGATTTGCAAAAGTACTTTACCGAAAACACCACCGAGAACGCCGTCGGAAAAAAGACGACGCCATCGCTGGCCGAAGTGCGCGAAGCCGTGCGCGCCATACGCCGAAGCAAAGGCATGCTGCTCGTCCTCGGGGACGAAGATTGCCGCAGCGCCGGATCGTTCTTCAAGAATCCCGTACTCACCGAGGAGCAGTTCAAAAACCTGGCCGAGCGCGCCGAATCCAAAGGACTGGAGATTCCCACCTACCCCGCTCTTAATGCGCAACGCAAAGTTTCCGCGGCATGGCTGGTGGAACATTCCGGCTTCTCCAGAGGATATGCGGCGGGCGCAGCCGGCATCTCGCAAAAACATGCGCTAGCCCTGATCAACCGCGGAGACGCGAAGGCCTGCGATATAGTCGCGCTGAAAGATGAAGTCCAGCAAGGCGTCCTGGAGGCCTGGGGGATTCAACTGGAGCCGGAACCAGTGTTCGTAGGCTTTTGAAGGGATCGGGATCATTGATTCGATGCCTCAATGATTCAATCATTCAATGATTCAATAACCAAGGGCGGCGCATCCCGTAGCGACGGAGCCCCCATGCCGGCCCAGAGGTGTCCGCTACCGCGAGATCCGCCCCGTTGATTTATCGGCCAGTTCGCGCGCTCGCTTGAATATCCTTCGGAACATCTCCTTGGTCAGCTTCCCCGTCTGCGTGTTCTGATTCGAGGGGTGGTACGAGGCCAACAGGATGCGTCCATCGGGCATTGCGTATTCCGCGCCGTGGCGAAACTCATACTCCCGTTTGCCCGCGATCAGCTTTCTCCGCTTCAAATAACTCAGATAGGCGTCGAATCCGATTCTTCCCAAAGCAACGATGACCCGAAGCTCTTTCAGTCCTTCGAGTTCCCGTTCCAGAAATGGAGCGCAGTTGGCCAGTTCCTCGGGCAAGGGCTTATTGTCGGGCGGCGCGCAGCGCGCGGCGGCGGTTATATAAAGGCCCGTCAGCACCTGTCCATCGTCGCGGGACGTCGCAGTGGGCAGCAGCGCAAATCCGGTTTCGTGCAGCACCGGATACATGAAGTTGCCGGAAGCGTCTCCGGTGAAAGGGCGGCCGGTACGATTGGAACCATGTGCGCCAGGAGCAAGTCCCAGCACAAGCACGCGGGCATGGGGATCACCAAAGCCGGGAACGGGCTTCCCCCAGTATTCGCAGTCGCGGTAAGCGCGACGCTTCTCGCGGGCAATCCGCTCGCGATACGCGACCAGCCGCGGACAAAGCGTGCAGGCGACGACTTCAGCATTCAGAACCGTGAGCCAGCGAGGCAAGGCCATTCCCCCAATTGTATTTGCTCGTGTGGCGCGGACACTCTTGTCCGCGGCTCTTGCCTTACTCTCTGCTCTCTCCGTAGCCCCTGACTCTCCGGTGCGGCTCTCGCGACAGGAGTGTCCGCGCTACGAGAAACTACCGATTACTTTGGTGAGCAAGAAATCCCTCTCCACCGTTTGACGTTGCTCTTCAAGAGTCTTTACACTCAAGTTTGTGGCACAACGCGTCGCAGCGGAGCAATTCCCTCCCGACTCTGCTGCCGCAGCCGCACTGGAAAGGCAACTGTGAGCCCCACTGATATCAAGGACGGCGCGACCCCGGAAGTTACGGCCGGCAAGGTACTGCGAAAGAGAGCGCCACCAAGCGCGAAATCTCGGTTGAGATTCCGGTCGCGGACGTCAACCGGCAGACCGACGCGCTGATCCAGAAATATCAGAAGGTGGCGCGCATTCCCGGCTTCCGCCGCGGCCATGTTCCGGCGTCCATTATTCGCCAGCGTTTTTCAGAAGAGATCAAGACTGACATGGTCGAGGCGCTCATCCCGCGCTTCTTCCGGCAGGAGGCCGAGAGGCTGAGCCTGCATCCGGTATCGCAGCCCCGGGTGACCGACCTGCACCTGCACGATGGCGAGCCGCTGCGCTTCAAAGCCGCTTTCGAGGTGTTGCCGGAAATCAAGCTGCAAGGCTACAAGGAGTTGCGCGCCGACAAAGCCGGAGATCGCGGTTTCCGACGCCGATGTGGAGCAAGCCCTCGCCGATCTGCGCGAGCGCCATGCCACCTTCAATCCGGTGGAAGGCCGCGCCCTGGCCGATGGCGATTTCGCTCAGGTCTCGCTCGATGGCACTCCAAAAGCGGGCGCAACCGAGCCCGGCAATCAAAGACGGGAGAACAAAAGACGGACGAAGGCCAGCCCGTTCACATGGATGAAGTCCTGGTCGAAATCGCCGGCAAGAACACCATGCCCGAATTCACCGAGACACCTGCGCGGGTCGAGCCCCGGAGATGAGCGCACCTTCGATGTGAACTATCCGGAAGATACCGCAGGACAAGCGCCTGGCGGGCAAGACGTTCACTTACGCCGTGAAGGTGCAGGCGCATCAAACAGAAAAGCCTGCCGGAGCTGAACGACGAGTTCGCCAAAGACGTTGGGCGAATTCCAGACCATCGACGATGTGCGCAAAGCGATTCGCGAGCAAATGGAATCCGAGCGCAAGCACGAAGCCGAACACGACGCCAAAGACAACTGGTGACAGAACTGATTCAGCGCAACGATTTTGAAGTTCCCGATTCGCTGATCGAGCAGCAGATCGACATCCGGCTGGAGCGCGGACTGCGCGCGCTGGCAGCCCAGGGTCTGACCGCCGAACAGATGAAGAAAATGGATTTGACCGCGTCTGCGCGCGGGACAGCGCGAGCAGGCGATTCACGATGTAAAGGCCGCCGCTGCTGCTCGAAAGAGTGGCGGAGGAAGAGAATATCCAGGTCAGCGATGAGGAGTTCGATCGGGAACTTGAAGCGCTGGCCAGACAATCAAAACAGACGTCCGAAGCAGTACGCGCTCGTTTGACACGGGATGGGGCTCTCGATAGGATACGAACACGAATCCGCAACGAGAAGACCCTCGAATTTTTGTATCACCAGTCCGCATAATTTTAATGACGCGGACCATTTCGATCCTCCCCTGAGCAGCGAGACCGACTTCAGGGCAGGAGTGTGGAAAGGGTAACGTGAATAAGCAAGACGCCACAAATGATGCTTGTACCGATGGTGATCGAGCAGACCGGCCGCGGCGAGCGGGCGTATGACATTTATTCCCGGCTGCTCCGCGACAACATCATCTTTATCGGCACGCCGATTGACGACAATATCGCCAACCTGGTGATCGCGCAGATGCTGTTCCTGGCGCAGGAAGACCCGGAAAAAGACATCCAGCTCTACATCAATTCGCCGGGCGGATCGATCACGGCGGGCATGGCGATCTACGACACCATGCAGTACGTAAAGAACGATGTGACCACGATCTGCATCGGTCAGGCGGCCTCCATGGCGGCGTTGCTGCTTTCCGCGGGCGAAGCCAAGAAGCGCCTGGCGCTGCCGAATTCGCGCATTCTGATCCACCAGCCCTCGATGGGCGGGCTTTCCGGACAGGCCACCGATATCGACATTCATGCCCGCGAAATTCTGCGCATGCGGGAGATTACCAATCAGTTACTGGCCAAGCACAGCGGACAGAAGCTGGATAAAGTGGAAAAGGACGTGGAGCGCGACTTCATCATGAATTCGCAGCAGGCTAAGGAATACGGAATCATCGACGATATCATCTATAAGACGAGATAGACGAGTAAGAGGGTCAGTCTTAATATATGATCGACATTTCGTGACGCAGTTGCTGCAGACGCGGCATGCCGAGTCTCAGCCCTGGAGCAGGAAGCCAGCCGCGGCGTAGGCCGACCGGAAAAGGAGTAAGGCGGAGTGAAAACCAGATCGGGTTCGGAAGAGATGTTGCGCTGTTCGTTCTGCCACAAGTCGCAGGACGCGGTCGCCAAGCTGATTTCCTCGCCCAGCGATTATCCCCGGGCCTACATCTGCGACGAGTGCGTCGCCGTCTGCAACTCGATCCTCGAAGACGACCGCACCGCGACTCCGCCGGCCGCGATCCCCAACCAGCTGCCCAAGCCGCAGGAAGTAAAGACCTTCCTTGACGAATACGTCATCGGGCAGGAACAGACCAAGAAGAAGCTGGCCGTCGCGGTCTACAACCACTACAAGCGCATCTACATGAACCGCCAGCGCACCGGCGACGGCGTCGAACTGACCAAGTCGAACATCCTGCTGATCGGCCCGACCGGAACCGGCAAAACGCTGCTGGCGCAGACCCTGGCCCGCATGCTCGATGTGCCCTTCGCCATCGTCGACGCCACCACCCTGACCGAAGCCGGCTACGTCGGCGAGGACGTCGAGAACATCATCCTCAAGCTGCTGCAGGCCGCCGAAGGCGACGTCAGCCGCACCCAGACCGGCATCATCTATATCGACGAAATCGACAAGATCGGGCGCAAGGACGAGAACCCATCCATCACGCGCGATGTCTCCGGCGAAGGCGTGCAGCAGGCGCTGCTGAAGATTCTGGAAGGCACCATCGCCAACGTTCCGCCCGCAGGGCGGACGCAAGCATCCGCATCAGGAATTCACCCCCGTCGATACCACCAACATCCTCTTCATTTGCGGCGGCGCTTTCGTCGGCCTGGAGCAAATTATCGGCCGCCGCATCGGCAAGAAGGCTCTGGGCTTCCGCACGGGCGACGACGAGGAAGCCGAAGCGGGCCTGGACGCGCAAGCGCAACTTCGAACTGGTCTCGCGAAGCGCAGCCGGAAGATCTGATCAAGTTCGGACTGATCCCCGAGTTTGTCGGCCGCCTGCCGGTGGTGGGCGTGCTCGCAGAACTGGACGAAAACGCGCTGGTCGAAATCCTGACTCGCCCGAAGAACGCCATCGTGAAACAGTACCAGCGCCTGTTCGAGTTTGAGAATGTGCGCCTGAAGTTCAGCGACGACGCCAACCGCGCCATCGCGCGCCAGGCCATGGCGCGCAAAGTCGGCGCCCGCGGCTTGCGCATGATTCTCGAAGAACTGATGCTGGAACTGATGTATAGTCTGCCCAGCCAGAAGAAAGTTAAGGAATTCGAAGTCACCCGCGAGATGGTCGAGAAACGCAACGTCTCGCTGGCCATGATCGAGAAAGCGGCGAGCTAAACGACGGCAATTAACAGGCCGTAGTGCAAGTAACACTTGTATTAGAGTAAGACTTGTATCAGGGTATGCCTTTAGGCATACCGCAAGCGCAATTATGAAAGCGCCTTTAGGCGCTGGTTTTCACGCTGTAGCCAACACGACCAGAGACGGGAGACCAGAGTTGTCGAACCCCAAGGAAAAATTCGAGAGCAAGAAACTGCCCATGATGCCCATTCGGGACGTGGTCATCTTTCCCTACATGATGACTCCGTTCGTGGTGGGCCGCGAGTCGAGCGTGCGTGCGCTCGAAGAAGCTCTGGCCAGCGATAAAAAGATATTTCTTGCCACCCAGCACGATGCCACGATCGACGAACCCAAAGCCGGACGACATCTTCCAGGTCGGCACCATCGTCAACATCGTGCAGAGCCTCAAACTGCCCGACGGCAACATCAAAGTGCTGGTCGAAGGCATCGAGCGCGGCAAGATCCTGCAGGTCGTCGAAACCGGAGGCTATCTTGCAGGCCACCGTGCGCGTCGCCCGTTATGCCACCGAAACGACGGCGCAGATCGAAGCCGGCATGCAGCGCGTCACCGCGCTCTTCGAGCAATATGTAAAGCTCTGCCAGTCGCTGAACTACGAAACCATGATCGCCGCCGTGCGCATGGAAGATCCGGCGAAGCTCACCGACACCATCGCCGCCAACCTGCAGCTCTCCATCGAGGAAAAGCAGGGACTGCTCGAAATCTTCGATCCCGCCGAGCGTTTGAACCGCATCGGCGACGTGCTCGACGTCGAAATCGAAAAGCTCAACATGGACCGCACCATCCAGTCGCGCGTAAAGCGCCAGATGGAGAAGGCGCAGAAAGAGTATTACCTCAACGAGAAAATCAAAGCGATTCAAAAAGAACTGGGCCGCGGCGAGAAGAGCGAATTCGACGAACTGAAGAAAAAGGTCGAAGCCGCGGGCATGCCGAAAGAAGTTCGCGACAAGGCGATCCAGGAACTGAAAAAGCTGGAAGCGATGCCGCCCATGTCGGCCGAGTCAACCGTCTCGCGCAACTATCTCGACTGGCTGCTGGCGGTGCCGTGGAAGAAGCGCTCGAAAGAAATCCGCAACATCACGCGTGCCGAGAAAGACTCTGAACGAAGATCATTATGGCCTGGAGAAAATCAAGGAACGCATCCTCGAATTTCTCGCCGTCCGCCAGTTGGTGAAAAATCCCAAAGGCTCGATTCTCTGCTTCGTCGGACCTCCCGGCGTGGGCAAAACTTCGCTCGGAATGTCGATCGCCAAAGCAACCGGCCGCAAGTTCGTCCGCATGTCGCTGGGCGGCGTGCGCGATGAAGCCGAAATCCGCGGCCATCGCCGCACCTACATCGGCGCCCTGCCCGGCCAGATCATCCAGATGATGAAAAAAGCCGGCACCAAGAACCCGGTCTTCATGCTCGACGAAGTCGACAAGATGTCGATGGACTTCCGCGGCGATCCCTCCGCGGCGCTGCTCGAAGTGCTCGATCCCGAGCAGAACTACATGTTCGTCGACCATTACCTCGACGTCGAGTACGATCTGTCGCAAGTCTTCTTCGTGGCCACCGCGAACGTGATTCACACCGTTCCGCCCGCCCTGCAGGATCGCATGGAAGTGCTGCGCCTGCACGGCTACACCGAGCCGGAAAAAGTCGAGATCGCAAAACAGTTTCTGGTCAAAAAGCAAATGCTGCAGGCCGGGCTGACCGAGAAGAACATACAGTTCTCCGACGACGCCATCCGGCAGATCATTCGCAGCTACACCCGCGAAGCCGGAGTGCGAAACCTGGAGCGCGAAATTGGCAACATCTGCCGCAAAGTGGCGCGCAAAGTAGTCAAAGAAGGCGCAAACTTCTCGGCCGCGATCCAGGCAGACAAGATTGGCGACTACCTCGGAGTTCTGAAGTTCCGCGACACCCTGGCCCACGAAAAGAGCGAAGTCGGCCTGGTGACAGGCCTGGCGTGGACCGAAGTAGGCGGCTCCATCCTTAGCACCGAAGCCTCGGTGGTAGACGGCAAAGGCAAGCTAACCTTAACTGGCCAACTCGGCGACGTGATGCAGGAATCGGCGCAGGCAGCCATGTCCTACATCCGCTCCCGAGCCGCGCGTCTAGGACTAGCCCGCGACTTCTACCGCAACCAGGACATTCATGTGCACGTGCCCGAAGGCGCGATTCCAAAAGATGGTCCGTCCGCCGGCATCACCATAGCCACCGCTCTAGCCAGCGCGCTGAGCCGCATTCCAGTACGCCGCGACATCGCTATGACTGGAGAAATCACGCTGCGCGGCAAGGTACTTCCCATCGGCGGATTGAAAGAAAAACTTCTAGCCGCCCATCGTGCCGGATTATTCGAAGTAATCCTGCCGCAGGAAAACGAAAAAGATGTAGCCGAGGTCCCCGAGAACCTGCGCACAGCGATGAAACTGCACTTCGTGGACAACATGGATCAGGTGCTGGCCGTGGCCCTGGAAGGCCCGCTGCCGCAGATGCCTCCCGAAGCCGAGACCATGGCTCCGATCGCAACTCCACCGGCCGGGGAGATTCCGACGGCTCGGCAGTAGGCTGGAATCACGGCGCGGCGGAATCCCACTCATCGCCAAAGAGCACGAAAAAGAGCGTGAATCGTCGGACGCTGCTCAATCGAACTGGCGTATCCAACCCGACTCGATGCCTCAGCTATCAATCTTGTTGCCGACGCGGAATGAGAAAGACAACCTGGAGCTGCTTTTTCCTCGTCTCAATTCCGTACTCCGTGAGATCGGAGTTACGTACGAACTTATCGTGGTTGATGGCGATTCCGTCGATGGCACTCTCGAAATGGCCCGGCGCCACTGCGCCCTGGCGTTCCAGCAGAATGGTACCGGATACGGTCTGGCTCTGAAACAGGGCTTCAAAGCAGCGTCCGGAGAGTACATTGTCACTCTCGATGCCGATCTTTCTCATGATCCCGAGTTCATTCACCGGCTCTGGGGAAACCGCGAAAGGGCTGACGTCGTTGTAGCATCTCGTTATTGCCCAGGGGGAACTGCCCACGCCCCGCTGTCCCGCCGTATCCTGAGCCGTGTGCTGAATCAGTTCTTCGCCCTATCCTTCGGTCTTCCCATCACAGATATGTCCAGCGGGTTTCGACTTTATAGGGCTGACGTTATCAAGGCGGTCGAGTTCGAGGGTAAGACTTACGACGCCCTTGAGGAGATCCTGATTCGAATTCACAACCAGGGGCGCCGGATCATCGAGGTTCCATTTACCTACGTTCCTCGCGTGCACGGATCGTCGAATGCCAGGATTTTTCGGATCGGCCTGGGGTTGCTCGCTACAAGCTACCGGCTGCGGCGGCTGCGGGGTTCGAACCGGTCTTAGATCCTAAGTCTTATATCTCAGATGTTAGAACCTTAGCCCATCGCCTTCAGCCAAGCTCCCCAAGCGATCACGCCACAATTCGCATGGGCTTCGGTGCCAGCCGATCCAAGTCCGCTTGCACCATCATTTCGATTAGCTCTCGAAACGCTACTTTTGGCTCCCAGCCGAGAACCTGCCGCGCCTTACTCGAGTCGCCACAGAGGTGGTCGACTTCAGCGGGACGAAATAACTTCGGATCGATTTCAACATACTCCTGCCAATCCAAGCCCGCATAGCCAAACGCAATCTCCAACAATTGCCGCACGGTATGAGTTTCGCCGGTCGCCACTACATAATCGTCCGGTTCAGTCTGCTGCAACATCATCCACATGGCGGGAACGTAGTCCCCCGCAAAACCCCAGTCGCGTCGAACGTCGAGGTTGCCCATTTGCAACTTGCCGGCCAGCCCAAGCTTGATGCGAGCCACGTGCTGGGTTACTTTCCGGGTTACAAACTCGATGCCACGCCTCGGCGACTCGTGGTTGAAGCAGATGCCCGAACATGCGTAAAGACCGTAGCTTTCGCGATAATTCACCGTAATATGGTGGCCGAACACCTTGGCTACACCATACGGACTGCGGGGATGGAAAGGAGAGCGCTCACTTTGCGAGTGGCTGCTGACCTTTCCAAACATTTCCGAACTGGAAGCCTGAAAAGCTCTCGCCTTGGGGGCATGTTTACGCAGTGCCTCAAGCACGCGGAAAACGCCAACTCCCGTAACATCGGCCGTTAGCACCGGCTGCGTCCAGGATACGGCTACAAAACTCTGCGCCGCCAGATTATAGACTTCATCCGGTTGAGCCAGTTGCATCGCCGTCTCCAGCGATCCTTGATCGGTCAGGTCGCCCTGCAGCAATTTAATGTTTCCCGTGATCCCCGCGATGCGCTCGTGCTTCTCCGAACTCGTGCGGCGCACCAGACCATAAACCTCGTATCCCTTGGCCAGAAGAAATTCCGCCAGATAGGAGCCATCCTGCCCCGTAATTCCAGTTATCAACGCTCGCATGTGTGAGTTATCTCCAGGCAGGGTCTTGTTATCTGTATCCGCGTCTCTAGTCTCAAGTCATTGTTTCTAACATAGTCTATTTCGCTTGTCCACGAGTGCATTCCCCCCCTGGGATTTCGTGTGGCGCGGGCGCCCCGCCCGCGGCCGTTAATCTTCGTGGCTTGCCGCGGCCAAATTTGAAGCTAAAATAAATTCATGGACCCCGAATCCGTCATCCGCTCTGGATTCAGCCTGAAGGGATCAGCGGGTCTAATCGTCGCGGTCGTCGTGGTAGCGGTTCTGCTGATCATGTTGCCTGCGTATCGCTGGTTCTTCCTGATCAGCTTTCTCATCGGACTAGATCATCGCAGGTGGGCTCACTCTGGCACAGACTGCACCCGATCAAAGAACACGACGTACAGACCAAGCGTCCTCTTGGTCTGTAGCAGGTCGTCTCTAGCAGCTCCTCAGCAAAGGCAAATTTATTTCTCCGCGCCGCTTGCCATGCGCAACCCAAACACTGGAAACTGTCTTCATGCGCATTCTGGCGAATTTCATGCTGTCGGCCAGTGACTTGACGCACTTCCCTGCTCCTGGAGTCCCGGAGATCGCCTTTCTCGGACGGTCAAACGTCGGGAAGTCAAGCGTGATCAACGCGCTGGTGGGCAAGAAGCTGGCCCGCACCAGCAATACTCCGGGACGAACGCGGACCATTAATTTCTACGAACTCCGCCGGGCAGGGCAGCCAAAGCCTGAGTTGCTGTTCGCTGACCTGCCGGGATACGGCTACGCCAAGGTCTCCCGCGAAATCTCCGCGGACTGGGCTCGCTTTGTCGATCCCTACCTGCACCAGCGGTCGAGTCTGGCTCTGTGTCTGGCGCTGGTCGATTCCAACATTCCTCCCCAGGAAAGCGACGCCCAGTTGCTGGAGTTCCTCGTCTCCAAAGGCCGCCCTCATGCGATTGTAGCCACCAAGTGTGACCGGTTGTCGGGCAACCAGTTGCAACAATCGATCCGCGCGCTCGGACAAACCTATGGAGTGCCCATCATAGCCTTCTGGCCAAAACCGGAGCCGGCAAAGAGGAACTGTGGAGCCAGATTCGCGCTTCTCTAGCGCGATTCAAGGCAGTCTAAGGTTTTCCCCCAATTTGCCGATACAACTAACAGGCATTCCTTTGGAGGCACTCTTGGACCGCATCTATCCCGGACAACCCGTCTTGCCACAAGATTCGAGTGCCGGCGATGATGGCGTCAATTATCTTCGCCGGCTCAAGGGAGGAACGGCGGGAAGTGCGCCAGCTGACGCACCTGCAGCTGGAACTACAGCGACCGGAGGATCTCAAACCGATGCGGCCAGTCCCGCATGGAAAGAGCGCCGCCAAAACCTCCGGCTTCGCTGCTCGGGCAGCGTGGAGTTTCGTGCCGACGGCAACGACGCGCGCATGTGGGGAACCCTCACCGACGTCAGCCTGCATGGATGCTATGTGGAAATGCACACCACGTTTCCCGTTGGCACGAAAGTAAACCTCGTGCTCAAGTCGTTTGGCATCCGGATTCAGGCTCCAGGCACGGTTCGCGCCACGT
>CAVXBU010000028.1:0-129542 GCA_963760175.1 uncultured Acidobacteriaceae bacterium | reverse complement strand
CATCCGGGCATGCGGAGGCAGTTAATACAATACACCGTACTTATTGCAGCTTCGGGCTCCCTGCCGGAAGGCGGACATCTACGGCGAACCTTTGGGTTCCTTGGCAGGCGGTCCGATGTAGACGTCGGCAGCCATCGGCGGCAAATCTGTCGCATCCCAGATGCATTTTTCCGTCTCTGTACTCTGCACACCAATTTGTCCCGCTCTTTCGCCCTCGCCCACCCAAGTCACACGGAACCGGGCTCTGCTGGACTTGTGGGTGATCGTAACCATCTCCCCAACATTCAAAATGCCTTGAACGCCTTCTAACAAAGCCCCTTGCCGGCTGACGTTGCGCGTCGGAACCATGAGAAGGATCGGGCGTCGCCGGCATCGACCCCGGCGATTCGGACATGCAGTTTCGCCTGCCTCCGAGGCTCTCGGCGTTTCCCCAACATTGCACCTCTCCTATCATGGACTGAAACCGCGGAAATTATGTCGCAATCACTAGAACGTTGTCAGTAATAACTGGTCATCGCCCGGCAATGCGGCGAATGTTAGATCGGCTCCACCCGCAAGTCAATCGAATCCGGGGAACTCGATTTGGCCGGCTACTCGAGGCTGGCTACTCAAACGGGAAGGGCACCGGCAAGCATGTCGGTTCGTGGTTTCAGTCCGCTGGCTACGGAGGCGGTTCTTGCGACCAACGCAGGCACTTTCTGGGGGCGGCCGCCTCCGCAGGAGTTCCAGCCATTTTCGCACTGTGGGCAGCGCGCGGCGCATCGCCATTTCACCGACGCGGATCAATTCGTCGGCGCGTTTGAAGTCGTCATAGTCGAAACCCGCTACATCGGGCTCGATCACCAGTCGGCAGCGCTTCTCCACGTCGCACTCATGGTCTCCTGCGCGATGGCGAACGACTGCCCGATCACGTCAAAGTAATGCCGGGGCGCGCTCGTCTTCGACCACTGCCCTTTCAGATGCACTCCCAGAACGCGCTCCGCGCCCATTTCACGCAGAGGAACCGTCGGCACCGGATAGGAAAGCATGCCATCCACCAGCCAGCGCCCACGAATTTCTACCGGCAAGAACATCCCGGGATATGCGCAACTCGCCCGCACCGGATCGATCATCGGGCCGGAGGTAAAGACAGTTCCCTTCCCGGTGTTGAAGTCGGTGGCCGTCACACCGCAGAGGAATGCGCAATTTTTCAAAAGTATGTACCTTCAAGGTGCGCGTGAGAAACGAGGCCATGCGGTCATTGGAGGCGAACCCGTAGCGCGAGAGCGTCCAGCGCGCGAAAGTGGTGAAGCGAACTTTATGGGCGACTTCTTCCAATTCCGCGATCGTGAGTCCGCTGCAATACGCGGCCCCCATGATTGCGCCTACACTGGTCCCGGCGACCATCCGAACCGGAATGCGCTCCGCCTCGAGAACTTTGAGCACTCCGATGTGCGCTATGCCGCGGGCAAAGCCTCCGCCCAAGGCGACGCCAATTGCGGGCGCGGGCTTCGCTTCGGTCGGAGCCGACCTGCGGGACAATTCGCGGCCGAAGGCTTGTACAGACCGAATTACTCTTTCCAGACTCTTCATCGGAGCCCTACACTCCTGGTTTGCCGCGGTTACCCGCTTGCCGAGACCGCCAAACCTTACTCTATATATATGTAAGATGCCACGCAGCCGTCTAAAGGTACAACCCACGTTGGTGCTATATGGCAGTTACTAGAGAGTCCATGTCGAGTTACCTGATGCTATCCGTCCCCATGCTGACTTAGCTAACTCGTTTATCTCCACCATTTGACCTTGTTGGGAATCCTCCGCGCCTGTCTGGGTTCGCCCGGCTGCTAGGCTTGCAGACGGCCGCAGGGCTAGAATCCAGACTTTACGAACGAGGCAAAAGCTGAACGAGCGCATGCCGGACGACGCGGAGGAAAGAAACGATGGCAAGCTACATTGGCGCCATTGATCAGGGAACGACCAGCTCGCGCTTCATCGTGTTCGACCGTTCCGGGCGTATCGTCAGCACTGCGCAAAGAGAGCACGAGCAGATCTATCCCAAGCCGGGATGGGTGGAACACGATCCAGAAGAAATTTTGTGCCGCACGAATGAGGTTATCGGGGAAGCAATGGAAGCCCGCGGGCTGCGGCCGGAAGACCTGGCTGCAATTGGGATCACCAATCAGCGCGAAACCACTGTGGTCTGGCACAAGAAAAGTGGTAAGCCCGTGTACAACGCGATTGTCTGGCAAGATACGCGCGTGGCTCCCGCGGTCGCCGAGTTTTCCGCGCGTGGAGGGCAGGACCGCTATCGCGCCAGCACCGGCCTTCCGCTCGCTACTTATTTCAGCGGCCTCAAGATTCGCTGGATTCTCGAAAACGTAGCGGGGGCGCGCGCGCAAGCCGAGGCCGGCGACCTCCTGTTTGGCAACATCGATACTTTCCTGATCTGGCACCTCACCGGTGGAACTCGGGGTGGAGTCCACGTGACCGACGTGACCAATGCCAGCCGCACCCAACTGATGAACCTCAACACGCTGCAGTGGGATCGGGAAATTTTGCAAGACTTCGCCATCCCGATCGCGGATGCTGCCGAAGATCGTTTCGAGCAGCGAAGTGTACGGCACCGCGCGCCAGCCCGGCCGTTGCGGGCGTCCCAATAAGCGGCGATCTCGGCGATCAGCAAGCCGCGCTCGTCGGCCAGGCCTGCTTCAAGCCAGGCGAAGCAAAGAACACCTACGGCACCGGCTGCTTTCATGCTGATGAACACCGGCGAAAAGGCAGTGCTTTCGAACTTCGGCCTGCTGACCACGCTCGCGTATAAGTTAGGCGCGAAGCCGGCATACTATGCGCTTGAGGGCAGCATCGCGATTACCGGCGCGCTGGTGCAATGGCTCCGCGATAATCTCGGCCTCATTGAAAAGAGTTCCGACATCGAGACGCTCGCCCGCACCGTAAGTGACAACGGCGGCGTTTACTTCGTTCCTGCTTTCTCCGGTTTGTATGCGCCTTATTGGAAGGACGACGCACGCGGCGTGATTGCCGGCCTGACCCGCTTCGTCAACAAAGGGCACATTGCCCGCGCCGTGCTGGAGGCGACCGCATTCCAGGTCCGCGAAGTGGTCGACGCCATGGCAACGAAGACTCCGGCATTAGGCTCGACGTGCTGCGTGCCGACGGCGGCATGGTCGATGAACGATCTGCTGATGCAATTCCAGGCCGACATTCTGGCCAAGCCGGTAGTTCGTCCCATGGTGAAGGAGACCACGGCTCTGGGCGCAGCCTATGCGGCCGGACTGGCGGTCGGATTCTTCCGCGATACTGATGAACTCGTCGCCAACTGGGCAGTCGATCAAACGTTGGGAGCCGACGATGGATGAAGAAGTCTCGCGAACGGCTCTATCACTTTTGGAAGAAAGCGGTGACCCGCGCTTTCGACTGGGTAGAATCTCCGTAGGTGGAGACGGGCCGTGTGGAGACGGGGCTCCGCCCCGTCTAAGCGGGGCGTAGCCCACTACACAAGCCTTTGCTCCGAAATGCAGATATGAATCGAACCGAAATGTGGCGCCGCATCGACGCGCATCCCAAACCGTGGGACATGATTGTCGTGGGCGGAGGCGCCACCGGCGTTGGCGTCGCCATTGATGCCGCGTCGCGCGGCTATGACGTTCTGCTGCTGGAGCAGAGCGACTTCGGCAAAGGCACCTCCAGCCGCAGCACCAAGCTGGCGCACGGCGGCGTGCGCTACCTGGAGCAGGGAAATATTGGCCTGGTGATGGAAGCGCTCAAAGAGCGCGGGCTGCTTCTGCAAAACGCTCCCCACATCGTGCACGACCTCGCGTTCGTGGTGCCGAATTACGACTGGTGGGAAGCTCCGTTTTACGGTCTCGGGCTGAAGCTCTATCAGTTGCTGGCCGGCAAATACGGATTTGGCGTCTCCCGCATTCTTTCCCGAGAAGAGACGCTCGAACATCTGCCCACGCTGAAGACCGAAGGCCTGCGCGGCGGCGCAGTCTATTACGACGGACAATTCGACGACGCGCGGCTGCTCATCCACATGGTCGCCACTGCTTTCGAGCAGGGCGCCGCGTTGCTGAACTATGTCGAAGTCAGCGGACTGACGAAAGACGCGCAAGGATTCGTAGACGGCGTCAGCGCGCGCGACGTGGAAACCGGCACCGAATTTCGCGCCACCGCGAAAGTTGTGATCAACGCCACCGGCGCTTTCACCGATCTGCTTCGGCTCAAGGCGGAGCCTTCCGCTGCTCCAATGATCGCCCCCAGCCAGGGCATTCACCTGGTCTTCGCGTCGAGCTTCCTGCAAGGCGATAGCGCGATCATGGTTCCCCACACCAGCGATGGCCGCGTGCTATTCGCGATTCCGTGGCACGGCCACACGCTGGTCGGAACCACCGACACGCCCGTTGCAGAGGCAACGCTCGAGCCGGTCGCCATGGAGCAGGAGATCGAATTCATCCTCGCGACCGCCGGGCAGTACCTGGCCAAAGCGCCCACCCGCGACGACGTGCTGAGCGTCTTCGCCGGCATCCGGCCGCTGGTGCGCGCCGCGGGCGTGACCAGCGGCGTTTCCAACACATCGGCATTGTCGCGCGATCATGTCATCCACATCGATCGCTCCGGCCTGGTCACCGTCTGCGGCGGGAAATGGACGACATACCGGCGTATGGCCGAGGATTGCGTCGATCAGGCGGCAACCCTCGCGCAGTTGCCGGAGAAGCCGTGCGTGACGCACCGCCTGCGGCTCCATGGCTTCCCCGATGCTGCGAAAGAAGACTCTGCCAAAGAAGACGCCGTGAAAGAATTCGCCTCACTCTCTGTCTATGGCTCGGATGCGTGCCAGATTCGCAAGCTCATCGAAGCAGACCCGCAGCTCGGCGAACCGCTGCATGGGGCTTTGCCCTACTTGCGAGCGGAGGTAGTCTGGGCGGCGCGCCAAGAGATGGCCCGCACTGTGGAAGACACACTCGCCAGACGTACGCGAGCGCTTTTCCTGAATGCGCGCGCCGCTCTCGCTATGGCTCCCGCCGTGGCGGACTTGATGGCTTCAGAACTGGGTTGGGACGATCTTACTCAGGAGAAACAGTTGGCTGCGTTTCGTAAGGTTGCTTCGAACTTCGCGCTCCAGCCTTAGCAAGCCGTGAAAAAAGCACTAGCAGGATGCGCAAAAACGAGCCTTGCACTTGATTTGTAGGTGGCGTGGAGCAGCGGTTCCCAAGTACTCGCCTTTGGGTGGCGCAGCGGTTCACCGCTGCGATAGGCGATTCGTTCTAGCTGCGGCTTTAGCCGCTGAGGTGAGGCCGCGCGCCGAAAATGATTCCCCGGACCATTGCATACAACTTTTCTGAAGCTTCCGGATTCAATAGTATGTAGGGGCGTGATTTTCCGCTGGAGGAGATCTTGAAAATATCGCGGTTGTTTCGTGAAACAGTCGGTTCATCGTTGGCGGCGCGCGCCGCTGTTTTGTTGTTCGTGCTTGGCTCGGCAGCTATGGTTTGCGCCCAGGGCGGCGCCATGAGCCCTTATCAGGGCGAACAGGATGGAGTCAGCGCCGGCGGAAAATGGCTGGAGTTCGCCTCCACCGACAAAATGACGGGCGCAAAGAGAGTGCGGTTCCAACTCCAGTCGAACAACTATTTTAAAGAGGATTCGGAGTTCAGGCCCAGGGTGAACCTTACTTGCGATAACGGCAAGCTCAAGTTCGCGGACTTCAATCCTGGAATCAGACTACCCATGCCCAACCGTCCCGGCTTCTGGGGACAGCCCCAGTTGGAAGTTGAAGTCCGCGCTGACGACGCCCACTACTTCAAGGGCTGGAATTGGATGCGCGGTCGCTTCCTCTCCATGGACAAAGGCACGGTTCGCGGCATGATCGGGGCCAACATTTTCAACATCGCGCTTCCCACACGGAGCGGTCGGCAGATTGCCGAATTTTCTCCCAGCGGGCTGAATCTGGATCGAATCAGACAAGCCTGCGATCTGACGCCGAAGAAACCGAGTTCGGACTAGGGCCGTCATCGCGAACGTCGCAAGGCCCACTGAGGCACGGCGAAGATGAATAGGACATTCGCTCTTATCCCATTGCTTGGGTTATTCGCGACTGTAGGGCCGATGAGAGCTCAGGAGCAACCCGCGAAACTTGAGGCATATGGCGGCTACTACTACGTGCGCTTTAATGTAAATGCCAACGTCCCGGGCATGGCACCCTCGGCAACATACAACGGAAACGGCGGGGGTGGCCAGCTCGAGTACAACGCCAGCCACTGGCTCGGTGTGGTGGGAGATCTGAGCGGCCTTCGGGCGACCAGCAGCGGGAGCGGCGCATTCGCCGGAGCGGCGTTCACTTATCTTCTTGGGCCCAGAGTGAATTTCCGGCGCGGCAAAGTTACTCCGTTCGCTCAGGCTCTCTTCGGAGGCGTTTGGACAACGGACGGCATTGCCAAATCGACTGGGCCCGAAAATAATTTTGCCATGACGGCGGGCGGCGGGGTTGATTGCAAAGTGTCCAGGCACGTCTCCGTTCGGCCAGTGCAGGCGGAGTACTTTATGACCAAAATCCCCGACGGTCTCAACAATCGCCAGGACAATTTCCGGTTCGGAACCGGAATTGTTTTTCGGCTAAGCAAAGACTAAACATTGAAGATTGAAGATTAAAAGACGAGTTGCAGCGCAATTCGCCACCGCCACCCCCTGCATCCCCAGCCGCTCCCGCGAATCCAATGATAGTGCTGATGATGGTTGATGTTGATGATATCGTTGGACTCGCACCGGGAGGCGCATGAAGATCGGCATCACCTGTTATCCGACCTACGGCGGCAGCGGAGTAGTCGCCACCGAACTGGGCCTGGAACTGGCTCGCCGCGGCCACGAGATTCATTTCATCTCCTATTCGCAGCCCATTCGCCTGACCGGACCGGAACCTAACATCCATTATCACGAGGTCGAGGTCACGCGCTATCCGCTGTTTGAATATCCTCCCTACGATCTGGCGCTGGCGACGCGCATGGCTGAGGTCTCGCAGCTCTACGAACTCGATCTGCTGCACGTGCACTACGCGATCCCGCACTCGGTGAGCGCGATGCTGGCCAAGCAGATGCTGGCGGCAACTCCGCCGCGCAAGCAATCTGCCGTTTGTCACCACCCTGCACGGCACCGACATCACGCTGGTCGGGCTCGACCGCTCGTATCTTCCGATTACGCGTTTTTCCATCGAGCAGAGCGACGGCGTAACCGCCATCTCGCACTATTTGCGCAACCGCACGCTCAACATTTTCGACATCAAGAACCACATCGAAGTCATCCCGAACTTCGTGAACTGCGACGAGTATCTGCGCAAACCGGAATGGATGGAGAAGCGCAGCGAATATGTCCGCGACGACGAGCGGCTGCTGGTGCACCTTTCCAACTTCCGGCCGGTGAAGCGCGTCCTGGACGTAATCGAGATTTTCGACCGCGTGCGCAAGAAGATTCCCTCCAAGCTGCTGCTGATTGGCGACGGGCCCGATCGCTCGCAGGCGGAATGGCTGGCGGTACAAAAAGGAATTCACGAGCACGTGCTGTTTCTCGGAAAGCAGGATCAGATCCGCGAAAAACTGGCCATGTCGGACGTGATGTTGATGCCGAGCGAACTGGAATCGTTCGGACTCGCCGCTCTCGAAGGCATGGCCTGTGAGGTCGTCCCGATCGCCACCCGCACCGGAGGAGTGCCGGAAGTGATCGAGCATGGCGTGACCGGATTCATGGCCGACGTCGGCGACGTCGAAACCATGGCGCGTTACGCCATCGAACTGCTGGGTGATGAATCCGCTCTGCGCGCCATGGGAAAGCGTGCGCGTGCCGCCGCCATGGCGAAATTTTGTTCCAGCAGGATTATTCCGCTTTACGAAGATTTTTACCGAAAGGTGCTGGAGCAGTCGTCGAAGTCGTCATTAGCTCTTCCGGATTAGGCAGAATGGGCAGACGCAATCGGATCAGCGTGCCACCGCCTTCGCGGCTCTCGATCATCATCTTCGCGGCATCGCCGTAGAGCACCTTCAGACGCTCGGCGACGTTGGCCATGCCGATGCCGCATGCTCCGCAACCATCCATCGTGCTCGAATGTCTCGAACCGACTCTTGCGCCGACCCCATGCCCACGCCATCGTCTTCCACTTCAACCACCAGCCGCGACTTGATCACGCGGCTGCGCAGCGTGATGCTGCCGCCTTCCACCTTGGGAGCAAGCCCATGCTTGATGCAGTTTTCGACCAGCGGCTGCAGCAGCATGCTGGGAACCATGGCTTCAAGAGACGCCGGATCGAGATCCTTGACCACCTTGAGTTTGTCCCGTCCAAAGCGTACGACTTCAATATCCAGATAATTGTCGATGAACTCCACTTCCTCGCGCAGCGGAACGAACGAATCCGTACTGTGCAGCAGGCGGCGAAGAATGGTAGCGAGTTTCAGGATCATCTCCCGCGCCGTATCGGGATCGAAGCGCACCAGCGACGAAATGGAATTCAGCGTGTTGAACAGAAAATGTGGATTGATCTGATTCTGCAACGCCGCCATGCGCGCCTGCAGCAGCAGCCGTTCCTGCTCCTCCAGCTTGATCTGGATGCGGACGCTGTTGAAGATTTTCAGTTCCGTGCCCACCACCATGACCACGGTCAGGTAGATCGCGCTCTCCACCAAATACCCGTCACAGAGTTCCGCGCGACGCCCTGCATCCACAGGCCAGGACTCTCCAGGCTGAAGATGGAGTTCGGCCAGAAGCGCCAGATTTCCGTCTGCAAAAAACGCAAGCCCACGATCGTCGCAAAAAAAGCGATCTGCCAATCGAACACGCGCGGCCGCGGCAGATTGCGGCGAATCATGCGATAGAGGGTGAGATCGATAAACGGCGAGAACGACCAGATATCTTCCTGCTCGGGCGCGAACCGTCGCAACTGCCCGGCAACAATTCCGGCAAACACATTCAACGGCATGGCGGCCCACTCGCCATGCAACGCAGCAGGCAGCGACATCAGCGCTCCGCCGATCCCTCCCGACAGTCGCCCGCCGATCACGCCCAGCAGCAACGCTGTTTCCAGCGACAGGTCGCCAGCGAGAAAGCTCTTGACGTTGAATCGTATCCAGACGCCGAGCGCGATGGGGATCGCCATCCACAGCGCCAGATAAATTTTGTGCCGCGTTGTACGCGGTGCTCCCGGAAAATCAGATTCTTGAATTCCTTGGAGCGCACCAGCGCGCTCGACAAGGCCGCCGCCACGCCCAGCTTGATCAGAAGATTGACGAGTATCAGCCGCGGTTCCAGCATCGAGTGTCGTCTGAACTTCATCCTGATGGAGAGCACGAAAATTCACGAAGTGAAGTTTCGGCGCCGTCGAAGGACCCCTACCCCTCATCAAACTGCCGCTACCTCGGGATCAGGCTCCGATTGTACCCGCTGCCTGCTGCAAAAGCTGCTCGACATTGACGAGCCCGCCGGAACTCCGCCCTGCGCGAAGTCGCGGCTGCCACCGCCGCGGCCTCCAACCGACGACAGCACTTGCTTGAGCAACGCGCCCATATCAGCCGTCGATCCAGCCGTGCCGCCAGGCGGTCTGCGCAAATACCAGCCCCGGAGGATCCATCGTGCTCGCCACCAGCGCTATCGCCGGCGTACCCGCTCGCGTCACTTTCTGCGCAAACAATTTGGCGAAGCCGATGTCGCGATCGGAAAACGCCCGCACGATGATCTTCCGCCCGTTCGTCTCCGGCTGCGAATGCAGATCGGCCAAAGCCATAAGCTCGGCGAGTTCATCGAGCGCATCTTCCTTTTGCTTGCGCAACAGCTTGTTCTCTTCGAGACTCTTGCGGATCTGCTCCGGCACATCCCAGAGCTGCGCCGAGAATAGTGCAGCCGCTTCAGCTGAGCGCACTGTAATCGCGCCGCGCCATGCGAACCGCGCGACCACCGCAGACAAATTCCACTCGCAGTCCCCTGCCGCACTTTTTCGCTTTTCCGCAGCAGGATCGATCCGATCTGCCCGCTTGCGCTGACGTGAGTTCCGCCACAAGCCGACAGATCAAAATCCGCGACCTCGATCAGACGCAGCTCGTCGCGCTCCGCCGGCGGCAGCTTGCGCAGCCCAAGCTTCTCCGCCTCCGCGCGCGAAACATAGCGAATCCGCAGCGGACGATTCTCAAACACAATCTGATTGGCCCGCTTTTCGGCTCCGACAATCTGCTCTGAACGTTACCGACGGACTCGCCAGATCGATCGAGCAATAGTCGTCACCCATGTGGAACGAGACTGTCGGCATCTGGTAAAGCTCGACAAAAGCCGCCGAGAGAACATGCTGCCCGGAATGTTGCTGCATATGGTCGCGGCGGCGTTCGCGATCGATGCTGCCGTGCAGCCGTACGCCAGCGACCGGCAACTTCGCCGGAGCTTCCAGATAGTGGACCATCCTGCCGTCTTCCGTATCCGCAACTTCCGCGACGCGCAGGCGTCGCGACGCGCCTCTCATCAGCGTGAGCCATCCAGTGTCGTGCACCTGGCCGCCGCTGGTGGGATAAAACGCAGTTTCGCGCAGGATGACCGCCGGCCGCGGTTGCTCAGACGAAGGAGGTGCAACGTCTTCGACCACCGAATCGAATTCGTGCACTTCAGAGCTGTCGTAGTAAAGACGCTTAGTCATAAACTTTGTTGATGGAGAGCCGGGCGTCCTGCCCGGCCACCTCGACTCGGACGCAAGTACGAGACCTAACACCACACGCAGAAAAACAAAAGCCAGGCACCGGCGCTCCACTGCACACGAAAGAGCCCGTTACCGTTGCTTCCTTCCGGACCTGGCGGGGTTGGCGGGAAAACGTCGCGCGGAACCGATGCCTGACCCTACATCTTAACAAGAGATCGCCGAAAATAGGAATGGCCGCGGAATTCGGCTAGTCGAACAACATCATTTGTAGAGACGCGGCTCGCCGCGTCTCGGCGCGGCAAAACTTCGGTTATCATCACGCTTGGCCGATTCAGAATGCCCGCTAAACCGCCTGAAAGATGCGAAACCCGTGCCCACGCGGCATGGACTTATTTCTTACCGAATGAAGTTAAGCCCAAACTTCGGAGAAAGCAAAGCGCAAGCATCAAAAGAAGAAATGGAAGCCTATCAGCAAGCTCACAAAGCCCGCCTGTTCACGTATTCCTGTCCCACCTGCATGTCGAACTTGTAGATCTACCAGCATAACTTTCCCTGTGACTTCTGCAGCCGCTGTTATTAAATCTCTTTTTCTCGAAGCTTTTGAAAATTCCTGACTCATGAAAATCATTCTCCTGGCGCTCCTCCTTGCCACGCCCCTGACTGCCGTGTCACAGTCGAAACCCAACTTCGAGATCTTCGCGATCCGTTACGCGACTATACCCGGCTTCCCCGTCACAGAGCTGGTGCGGGCGCCGATAGCGGCGCGCAAGATCGACATCGCCATGATGATCTGGCTGATCCGCGGCAACGGCCACAATATCCTTGTTGACTCCGGCTTCTATCACGACCGCTTTTTCAAAGACTGGCATGTGACCGACTTCACCAAGCCTTCCGACACGCTAAAGCGAGTTGGCCTGAAGCCCGAGACATCACCGACGTCATCATTTCGCACATGCACTGGGACCACGCCGACGGCATGGATCTGTTTCCCAACGCTCGCATCTGGATTCAGAAAGATGAACTCGAGTACTACGCCGGAGAAGCCTGGCAGTCGAGGAACACCCACGGCGGCATCGATGAGGACGACGTCCTCACGCTAGTAAAGCTGAACACGCAGGGACGAGTGGGCCTGGTGAATGGCGATGCTCAGGAGATTCTTCCCGGCGTAACCTGCTATACCGGAGGCAAACATACTTATCAATCACAATATGTAGGCGTGCAAACCACCGCCGGAATCGTCGTGCTGGCCAGCGACAACATGTACCTGTATGAGAATCTGGAACGGCATGCGCCAATCGCGGCCACGCTCGACGCCGCATCAAACCTGCGCGCGCAAGATCGCATGAAACAAATCGCCAGCCGCCCCGGCCTCATCATTCCCGGCCACGATCCGGCGGTTTTCGCCAAGTTCCCCAATCCCGTGCCAGGAGTAGCCGAAATCCACTGACCTTGCAAAGAAAAACAACCCTCAGCGCACCACCAGCACTTCCCGGATCGCATCGCGCGCCAGAAAAAACTTGATCGAAGCGAAATCGCGGAAGAGGTTTTCAATGTGCCGGTTGTTGAACACGCGCTGCAAACGCGGAGATTGCTTATCGGACGCCGGACGCCCGGGCGCTGCAAACTTCACTTCCTGCATCTCCAGCAGGTCGGTGGCGGACACGTGATAGCGATAGCAGATCGAGTCCGGGCCCGCGTCGCGCGTGTGAAAGAACGCCAGCAGTAATCCGCCCGGCTTCATCACCGACCACAAACGGTCGATGGTCGGCTTCACCAGGCTCTCTTCCATGTAATCCGGAAGATTCCAGCACAGCACCACGTCGAACTGAGAGTTCGCGTAGACCAGATTCTCTTCCATGAACCTTCTTGCTGTCCACGACCGCAGTTTCCCGCGCCGTCCTGAATGCGCAGCGCCGGGTCGAGCGACGAGCGCAACAAATCTTCGCTGTAATTCTTGTGGCCCTTGCCGGTGAAAAAGCGAATGTTATGCGGCGGAGGTCGAGCCCATGTCGAGCACGCACAGCGCTCTCCTGTCGAACTGTTCAGCAGCCGCGAAATCTCTCCCATCCCGCTCGACCGGCGGGTTAGTTTCTGCGGAACTGCGGGACCCGCAGCCTGGTTCGAAGAGCTGCGAAAGAATTTCATTACGTTGTCAGAGACAGATGCCATGTAAGAATAATCCGTGCGCCAGCGACGTCGCTCCGCCCGCATAGTCTCCGCCAGCGAATCCTACTGAAGAAGCAGGCGCCCGCCTTGCCGGCCTCTTTCTGAATGTCAACCTTCCCTTTAAGGAACGCGCCCTCTTCAATGGCGATGCGCTGCGTGGTCACATCGCCGGTTACCACCGCCGACTTTCGCAACTCCACGCGATCGGAGGCGTTCACCGCTCCCATCCAACTTGCCCTGAATCATCACCGCCTTGGCGCTGACGTTGGCCTTGACATTTCCATTCGGCCCCACCGTCAGACTGTGGTTGCGCAGCTCAATCTTGCCTTCCACGTTGCCATCCACGTACAAGTCTTCGGATCCCGACAGCTCTCCCTTGATCACGACCGACTTGCCGATGTTGGCGACCTCTCCGGTCTGCGGAGCATCCATGCTTTGGCCTCCATCTTCTTTCTCGCGCTCTGCCCGCCGCGAATGAACCGATTGTAAATCATCCGCCCTATTGCGGTTCGCCGCTGCACCCAGAAATCATCCTCCATCCGGACCTACCGCAGCGATCGCAAGCGTGGATTCACGATCCAGACCCCGGGTTTGTTACCATCGTCGCAATGAGATCAAGGTGCTCAGTCGAATGATCGTGGTCATTAACTCGATCTTGCGCAACTCCATCGCCCACACTGCTGCCTGGGTTTTGCTTCTCTCCGCCGCTGGTTTTGCCTCTCAGACCGCAACAGTTTCTCCGTATAAAGATCCAGCGGAACTGGTGCGCAAAGCCGTGCAGAACGAAATTAAGGCGGCCAATGACGACACTGCCCGCTTCCTGTTTCGCGGCATCAAGACCACGCCCAAGGGATCGACCACCAGACTCTATGTCGAAACCAAAGACGTCACCGCCGGCTTGGTGGTCGCCTATAACGGCAAGCCTCTGACTGCCCGAACAACGCCAGGCGGAAGAGGCGCGCGTCGAACGCTTCATCAATGATCCCGAAGAACTGAAAAAGAAGCGCGAACAGGAGCACGACTATGCCGAACGTACTATGCGCATCATGCGTGCGATGCCCGATGCCTTTCTGTTTGAGTACGCGGGAGAAGAACCGGGATCGGAAGGCATTGGCCGGATCGGCGCCCCCCTGGTCAAATTGAAATTTCAGCCCAATCCCAGCTTCCAACCGCCGTCGCGCGTGGAAGAAGTCTTGACCGGTATGCAGGGCTTACGTGCTGGTGGACGCCGTCCGTTACCGCCTTGCCAGCATTGACGGCACCCTCTTCAAGTCAGTCGGGTTCGGGTGGGGAATTCTCGGACATCTCGATCGCGGCGGCCGTTTCATGGTTCAGCAGCAGGAGGTGGGCGACAATCTCTGGGAAATTTCAGGCATGACCTTGAACTTCACCGGAAAGATCCTGCTGTTCAAGAATCTCTCCATCATCTCGACCGAAATCTTCAGCGGCTTCAAGCAGGTTCCCTCCGACCTGACGTTCGCCCAGGCGCTGGAACTGCTGAAGAAGGAAGAATCCTCCGAGGGCGGAGACTCCGCCGCCAAGTGACGGTCTCCCGTAGAGACGGGGCTTGCCCCGTCTGGCGCCGCGGCAGGCGCCGCGGCGGCGCCGCGGCAAGCCGCGTCTCTGCGGAGAAAATCGGTTACTTCCTCATTTTCCGCCGCAAAACGTTTCTTCGCGCACGGTGAACTTCCGCACCAGATCCTCGCGCACCTGATAGCCCGTCCCCGCCGCATCACTGATGACGATCATTCCATCCGCGCGGACTTCCACTTCAGGTTCGATGATGTCCTCTTTCCAATAACGCTTCGACGCCGACACATCCCCCGGCAAACGGAAATTTTCGAGCGTCGACAAGAGCGATGTTGTGGGCCCGCCCCACTCCCGATTCCAGCATGCCCCCGCACCACACCGGAACATTGTGCCGCAGCGCGACATCATGAATCTTCTTCGCTTCGCCGAATCCCCCTACGCGACCCACCTTGATGTTGAGGATCCGGGCAGGCGCCAGTCTCAAGCGCAAAATCCGCGTCGCGCGCATTCAGAATCGATTCATCCAGACAAATCGCCGTCCGAATGGATTTCTGCAGCCGCGAATGAAGATAGATTTCATCATTCCACAACGGCTGCTCGATCATGAGCAAATTGAAGGCGTCGAATTTGCGCAGGTGCTCAACCTCGTCGAGCGTATAAGCGGAATTCGCATCCACACTGAGCACGATATCCGCCCAGCGCGCGCGGATCTTCTCCAGCACATTCAAATCCCATCCCGGCTTCACCTTGACTTTGATCCGCCGGTATCCCGCCGCCAACTCAGTTTCGATCTTCTGCAGAAGTTGTTCCGGAGAGTCCTGTATGCCGATCGAAACGCCACAGGCGATCTCGCGCCGCGAACCTCCCAGCAACTTCCAGAGTGGCTGCTGTTTCTGCCGCGCCTCCGCGTCCCACACCGCATTTTCGAGCGCGGCCTTCGACATGCGATGGCCGCGGACTCTGCCAAACCGCGCCGCGCAATCACGCCCGGCCGATAATTCGCCCTGCAGCAACAACGGCGCCAGGTAATGCTTGATCGTGGGCCACGCGGTTCCAATCCATTCCGGACTGTAATACGGATCTTCCCCAGCGACGCACTCGCCCCATCCGCGCACTCCATCGGCCTCGACACTCACCAGCAAGATGCGCCGGCTGTACGTACGGCCAAAGCTCGTTTCAAAAAAATGCACCAGCGGCATGTGAAGCTCACGCAGTGTCACGGATTCGATTTTCATAATAAGTTGTGGTCCGTATCAGGCCATCGCTTCTGACTTCTCATCGAACGGGAAGGGCACGAGTTTACTCGTGCCGTTAAGTCGTTGACAATATGTCCGCGCTTTAGCGCCTGAGGTGTGCTTTTTGCATGTCCTCGACCAGTTTCTCCGCCAGCTGTTCAGCCTTGCCGTTTGAACCCGCCACATCAGCGGCTTTAGCCCCCGAGGGCTGCCCTAATACCGCCAGCCTTCGTCCCACTCTCCCAGCAAGAAGCGCCCATTCCCGCGTTCGTCGCGCTCATAGCCAAGCACACTCACTCCCTTCGGCAAACGCCCGGATGAACCGTCCCCGATTGCTTTCCTGCACCGCGAGTGCCTGCGCGCGCGTGGCCGGCGCGGCCTTCCATTCGTAGATCTCCGCCGGCACCTCGATGCTCGCGCCACATTCGAACTTCGCGCGCGGAGCCCCCGCCAGCACCGCTTCCACCCGCTTCGATTTCATCCACCACTCCGCCACCAGCCGGTCGGTGGGCAAACCTCCCTGCAACGGCGACGATGTGATCCCATACTGGTTCACGTTGTAGCGTCGCGCAATCGCACCCAGCTTCTCGATATTCAAGTACGCGTTCTTGATCTCCAGCGGATCGAACGTCCACTCCATCAGCTCAAAACCCCGCGCCAGAGCGTCTTCACGCTGATAAAGCTTGATCCGCCGGCCCAGCCCGCTATTGCGATATTGCTGGCGAACGGCCAGCATGTGCGAGTGCAGATAGCAGTGCCCGTTCCGCATCCCCGGAATCGCCAGCGCAAAACCGATCAGTTCTCCGCCGTCGTTCGTCTGAACGAACGCCCCAATCACCTGCCCGCCAATCTTCGCCGCCACCACGAACATGCGCACCGGAACCAGGTCCGCATCCGAAAACTTCCATACTTCTTTCTGCAGCGCAAAGCACGCCTGCATCTCCTCCAGCGTTTCGCACTTGCGGATGGTCGGGCCAACGCCGGTCGCGTCGACGGCTGCCGGGGTCGTCGCGGTCACCCCTGTTTTTCCTCCTGCTTCGCCGCCTGCCACAGTGTTTCCAATTCCTCCATCGACGCCTGCTGCGGAGCCCGCCCGCTCGCTCGCAGCCGCTCCTCCATCCACTGAAAACGGCGCTTGAATTTGCGATTCGTTTTCCTCAGCGCCGACTCCGGATCGAGCGACAGATAGCGCGCAATATTCACCAGCACAAAAAACAGATCTCCCACTTCATCTTCCAGACGCTCGCGCAACTCTGCCGGAACCTGCGGCTTTCCCGATCCCGCAATTCCCTTCCCGGCCGACTGCGCGCCGAAAGCGGGCATGGGCACAGCCTTCAGCTCCTCGCGCAACTCCGAAGTCTCTTCCTCGAGCTTGGCAAACAGCCCTTCCATCTCCGGCCAGTCAAATCCCACATGTGCCGCACGCGAGCTGAGTTTATAAGCCTCCATCAGCGCGGGCATTCGCGACGACACGCCCGCCAGTACGGACGCAGCGTCGTCCGCCGGGTGCCCCGTCCAAGCTTCGCTTGGGCGGGTGCCGCCATTATCCGCTTGCCGCGCGTTTTCCTCTGCGGCGAGCCGTTTCTTCTTCTCCTTTTCCTGCGCCTTCAGCGCCTCCCAGTTGCGCAGCACTTCGGCAGGAGTGTCCGCTTTCACCTCGCCAAACACATGCGGATGCCGGTCCACCAGCTTGTTAGAAAGCCGGTCCAGCACATCGTCCAGCGAGAAGTAACCTGCTTCACGCGCCATCTCCGAATAAAACAGCACCTGCAACAGCAGGTCGCCCAATTCGCCAGTCAGCTCCGCCCAGTCGCGATCGTCGATCGCTTCAAGGACTTCGTAAGTCTCTTCCAGCGTGTAGGGTTTGATGGTGTCGAAAGTCTGTTCGCGATCCCACGGGCATCCACCCGGAGCCCGCAGCCGCGCCATGATCTGAACCGCTCGCTCGAATCGTTCGCCAGTGGTGGGCATCCTGTTCAATGTAAATGACGCGAATTAACGCGAGCAATGGCAGCGAACGCCCGTGTGGTGACGGGGCTTTGCCCCGTCCAAGCCGAGCAACGCTCGTCGTCTCTAACGCCTATCGCAGCGAACTCACCAGCAATTCCGTCTCATCCGAAATAATCGCATCCGCGCCCCACGTCGCAAACTCGCGCATGCCCTCGGCGCGATTCACCGTCCAGACCATAATTCTCTTCCCCGCCGTATGAACCAGCTCGACCAATTCCCGGTCAGCCAGATCAAAACGCGGAATCACCCACTGCGCCGTCGTTTCGCGCCAACCCCGAAGCTGAGCCGCAGTCTCGCAAAGAAATCCGAGCGGAATCGCCCAGTCAAGATCGTAGATTGACCTAAGCACCTCCGGAAGAAACGACGAAACCACGTACCCCTTTTGCGGCGGATACTTGCGCAATTCCGCGAGCGTCCGCGACTCCAGCCCCGCGACCTTCAACTCGATATCGAGAAACGCCCGATGAGCAAACTGCCGCAAGACGCCTTCCAACGTGGGCAACGCCAGGCTTTTCGACGCCGTCATCGCAATCTTCATACCGCCGACGGAAGCATCGTGGCAAATCACAGCCTGCCCGTCCGCGGAACGCCGCACGTCAAATTCAAACCCGTCGCAGCCATGCTGCAAACAAAGCTCGAACGACGCCAAAGTATTTTCAGGAATTTCGCGCGAGGCCCGCGCCCCGCGATGCCCGAGAAGAAGAGGAAGACTCATGCAAGTGTTTGCTTTTCTCGGCGCACTCCGCGTCTCGGCGGTGAGAACTGCTCTCTCAGTCCAGATCGAAATCCCGGATCGGCCTGCCCGTGTCCGGAGTTTCTTTCGCCTTCTTCACCGCCTCCTGGAATTTTTTCTCCAGCAACTCCGAGGCATGCTTTTGCGCTTCCATCGATTGGCGGAAGATTGAATCGCGCCGGCTGTCCTGTTCTTTCATGGCGCGAGCCGCTTCTTCCATGTCATTGAAGGTTTTCGGCTTGACCGGCGCAGTGTGCGCGATGATGTTCCGCGTCGCCGGGTCGATCTTCATCACCGCGCCACAGCAGGGGCAGGTTACGTCAAAATTAGATTCACTTGAATGGGATTTACGTTTCACCACACGCGATCATACCGCAATCCGGTCATCGCGGCGTCAGTCGAATCGGCAGAATGTGGAACAGATACAGCATCTCCCAACCCAGCAGGACGATCGACACCAGCACCACCAGCACCGCCAGAATCTCGCCAAAACTCAGGCCGCCCTTCTCCTGTTCGAAACGGCGCGCCCCGAGGCTCAAAATATTGATTGTGGCAAAGCCAAACACCAGCGCCCAGAGAATGTTGTAGACCTCTTCGCGGGGTGATCGCAAAACAAACATCGCGGGCAGAACACCAACCGCCAGCGCGCGCGCCACATGGCCAGAGAACCCTGGCCAGCCAGCCTGTCCCATCGCCAGAAATAACGGCGAGCAATTCCGGAATAATAACGATGCGCAACTCCGGGGGCAGCCGTGAAGGGCCGAAGCAGTCTCATGTTGGAATCTGATAGTACCGTGTTTGCCCTCCCCAGTCAGCCAAGCCGCAAAAAGGCACCTTCCAAGTCACTGCGGTTGATTTTCTCAGGACGGTCACAGAGGATAGTACGCGAGACCGTAAAACCGAGATCGCAAAATCGAGATCGCAAAACCGAGATCGCAAAATAATGATCGTCAACTTCGCGGAGCGGGCGCACAACCACAACTGGGAACTCGACCCCGTCACCAGGTCCCTGCTCGATACCGACTTCTACAAACTGCTGATGCTTCAGTTCATCTGGAAGCATTACCCAAAAACCCATGTGTCGTTCTCGCTCTTGAACCGCTCCACCTCCGTGCGCCTCGCGGACATGTTCCCGCGAGAGGAACTCATCCACCAGATGGAGCACGTTCGCGGCCTCCGCTTTCGCAGGTCGGAGCTGGTCTGGCTCGCCGGCAACACCTTTTATGGCCGCCGCGGAATCTTTGAACCCGCCTTTCTGGAATGGTTGGAGCGCGATTTCCGATTGTCGGACTACCAACTATCCGTCGAGGACGGACAGTTCGTTCTCGCTTTCGACGGCCTTTGGATCGAGACAACCATGTGGGAGCTCTATGCGCTTTCCATTCTTGACGAACTCAAGACCCGAGCCGGTTTGAAAAAACTGCGCGAGTTCGGTCTCGACATCCTGTATGCCCGGGCAAAAACGAAACTCTGGGGAAAGATCGAGCGGCTCCGCGGCGTCCCCGGCCTTGCCGTGGCCGACTTCGGAACCCGCCGCCGTCACAGCTTCCTCTGGCAGGAATACGTGGTCAACGCCATGGCAGCGAATCTCGGCAGCCGCTTTCACCGGAACTTCCAATGCCTTTCTCGCCCATAAGCATGATCTGGAAGCCATTGGAACCAACGCCCACGAAATCCCCATGGTCCTCGCCGCACTGGCGCCCGACAATGACGACGCCGCCGTGAGAGCTTCGCAGTACCGCGTCCTCGAGTTGTGGCAGGCCACCTACGAAGGCGCTCTCCGCATCATGCTGCCGGATACTTTTGGCACCACGCAATTTCTCGACAACGCTCCCGACTGGACAGCCGATTGGACCGGCCAGCGCATCGACAGCAAAAATCCCTACATCGCAGGCGACGAATATATCCAATGGCTCAAGAGTCGCGGCCGGGATCCGCAGTGATAAGCTCATCATCGCCTCCGACGCACTCGACGTCGATGACATCCTCGGCCTGCACGCCTATTTTGGCGGACGTTGGCCGGAGCGGCGTCAACGCCGCACCGCGGCACGACTTCCGCAGCGCCGCCGATTTCCACGATCCAAAAAAGTGGACCCCTGGCCGGCGCATTCGTTTCAGCGCAGGCTGGGGAACTTTGCTGACCAACGATTTCCGCGGCTGCGATCCCGCCGGCGGCAGCGACTTCGACCCCATCAGCCTGATCTGCAAGGTATCCACGGTCGAAGGCAAGCCCGCCGTCAAACTCTCCGATAACTACGCCAAGGCGCTGGGCACGCCGTAAGAAATCGAACGCTACCGCCGCATCTTCGGCACTGCAGGAGTCAGCAACATCCCCGTGATCACGTGAGAGTAGCGCCGCCGTCCCGGCGGCTGTCGGCGGGCGTCCTCGCCAGCCGCGCCAGAAGAGGACGCCCCTTACTCTGGTGCTACAATCCGGGGCATGAGCGTTGAAGAGGAAAAAGAGAAAGACGAGAAAGGTAAGCATCAAAACGATTTTATTAGCCAGCGCCTTACGTGGTTGGGCACATTCTCGTCATTACTATTTGTTGCAAACGGCTTCGGGAAACATCCCGTTTTGATTCCGATTGTCGGCTTCGGAATCGCAATGTCCATTTGGGCCGGTACCAGCGCCGCCAACGTTGCATTGGATAAACTGGGTCGGAACGTGACCGGCTGGCGCAGACCCTTTATGCCCGGTACTTTCATCCCGCCGCTGTTTGGTGCCGCGTGGCTCGCAATTATTGTGCTGTATCTCAAGTGCAAATAGAACAGAAAGGTGAGCGTCTGGAAGCACGCGCGCATCTCCGATGGGCGCTTGCCGGAAATGTGCGCCAGACCGCCAGCAGTCAAATAAACCGACGTAAATCATGCAAGAATACGATTTCCTCTACGGCACCGCCTGGAAGGAAGATCGCACTGCCGCTCTGACGAACTCGCGCTGCGCATGGGTTTTCGCGCCATCGACACCGCGAACCAGCGACGGCATTATTTCGAAGAAGGAGTTGGTCAAGGATTAGCCGCCGCCTATCGCACCGGCATCGTCACGCGCGACGATCTTTTTCTGCAAACAAAATTTACCTATCAGCGCGGACAGGACCACCGTCTGCCCTACGATCCCGCAGCCTCGCTTTCAGTTCAGGTCGCGCAGTCGATGGCCAGTTCGCTCGACCATCTCGCGACCGACCACGTCGACAGCTACGTGCTGCACGGCCCCGCCTCCAACGACGACTGGACCGACCACGACGCCGAAGTCTGGGATGCGATGCGCAAAGAGCGCGATGCCGGCCGCACGCGTCTCCTCGGCGTAAGCAATGTTTCTCTGGACCAACTGCAGCAGATGGCAGCCACGCGCGCTGAACTCCCCGCATTCGTGCAGAACCGCTGCTACGCCCGTCTCGGCTGGGACCGCGAAGTACGCGACAGTTCTGCCGCGAACACAAAATCATCTATCAGGGATTCTCGCTGCTCACCGCGAATCAGGAGGTACTACACCATCCTCTGATTCGGGTCTCGGCCGCGAACGCCAACGCCACACCCGCCCAAATCGTATTCAGCTTCGCGCGCAGTATAGGGATTCTCCCGCTGACTGGCACCTCCAACGCCGAACACATGAAGCAGGATCTAGCCAGCCGCGACCTAACACTCCCGGCGGAGGCAGTGCAAGCCATCGAGTCTATGCCGGCTAATCGCAAAATATGTCCGCGTGGGGACGGGCGCCCGTCTGCGACAGCCGCCCTCGCTGTCCAGCCGAGCGAAGCTCGGCGACTGCCAGCATCAAGCACGATTCTCGATGCACTCCACTACTTCCCCTGCGCGACCGCCTCGCGTTCGCCCACCTGCTGCCGCCACATCGCGTAATACAGACCCTTCTGCTCGAGCAACTCAGAGTGCCGTCCAAATTCCACGATGCGTCCACGCTCCAGCACGTAGATTCGGTCGGCATGCATCACCGTCGACAGCCGATGCGCAATCAGAATCGTGATCGCCTCCTGATTGGCTGGCCACTTCGCGAATGGTGCGGCTGATCTCTTCTTCCGTCAGCGAGTCCAGCGAAGACGTGGCTTCATCGAACACCAGCAACTGCGGATGCCGCAACAGCGCCCGAGCAATCGAAAGCCGCTGCTTCTCGCCTCCCGAAACCTTCACGCCGCCTTCGCCAATCAGCGTATCCAGGCCGCGATCGGCGCGCGACAGCAAACTATGTGCGGCGGCCTGATTCAAAACCTCCATGCATTCCGCATCCGTCGCTTCCGGATTCACAAACAGCAGGTTCTCGCGAATCGATCCCGAAAACAGCTGCGTATCCTGGGTCACAAATCCAATCTTTTCCCGCAGCAGATCCAGATCCACGCGATTCGATGGAATCCCGTTGTAAAGAATCTCGCCCGCCTTCGGAGCGTACAAACCCACCAGAAGCTTCACCAGCGTTGACTTCCCCGCTCCCGACGGCCCCACAAACGCAATCGTATCTCCCCGAGCCGCGCTGAAGCCGATCTCCGTCCAACGCCAGGCACGAAGAACTCTGATGCTGAAAACTGACCTCGTTCAAACTGCAGCGTCATGAGTTCCTCAACCGGTTCCGGATTGGCGGGTTTCGGGTCGCGAGGAGTATCGAGAATCTGCTGAAAATTCTGCAGCGAGACTTCCGTCTCGCGATAAATATTGATGACGTTCCCCAGTTCCTGCAGCGGCGTAAAAATAAAAAACGAATAAATCATCAGTGCGAAAAATTGCCCGATCTGTGATCTCCTGCCGGAAGATCAGATAGAGCATCAAAAACAAAATGCTGGTGCGCAACGCATTCACCGCCGTCCCCTGAATAAAACTCAGGCTGCGCAGATATTTCACCTTCTTGAGTTCGAGCTTCAGAATCTTTCGCCGTGATCCCGTTGAGCCGCTCCACTTCCTGATGCGCCAGACCCAAGGCTCTTCACCAGTTCGATATTGCGCAGCGACTCCGTCGTCGAACCCGCCAGCGCCGTGGTTTCGGCAACAATCGTCTTCTGCATCTTCTTGATCCGCTTGCTCAGCACCGAGCTGATAATTCCCAGCAGCGGAACCGTGATCAGAAACATCGGAGCAATCGACCAGTGCACGCGGAAGGCATAAATCATCACGAACACGATGCCGATCAGCGAAATGAAAAGCACGTTGATCGCAGCGGTAATAAAGCGCTCCACGTCGCTGCGAACCTTTTGCAACTTGCCCAGCGTTTCGCCGCTGCGCTGGTCTTCGAATACCTGGTAAGGCAAATCCAGCGAATGCCGGATGCCGTCCGAGTACATTTTCGCGCCCAGTCGCTGCACGATCACGTTGACGAAATAGTCCTGAAAATTCTTGGCCACGCGCGACACAAACGCCACTCCCACCGCCGCCAGCAGCAAAAGTCCCGCCCCGCGGATAAACTGCGCTTGCGTGTACTGGTGAGGCTTCGTGGCGTAGCTGTCGATCACATGACGAAAAATCAGGGGATCGAGGAGCGAAAAGATCTGGTTGGTGGCGGCCAGCAATAGCGCGACCACAAACAGTCTCCAGTACTGCTTGGAATACTGATAAAGAAGATTCATAGGCGTCAGCGCGCGCACAAGCGGGCAATGCGATTTAGATGGTACGGCAACATTTTCGATTCACGAAACCAAGAGGCCGGCGCGGACGGGCAAGGCGCCCGTCTCTCCATCAATTTTCAACCACCGATTTTCAGCGATCGACTTGCAACCATGCCTCATGCCGTCCCGGTGTTAGCCAGCGCTTCCACCGCTTCCCAAGTCGTGCCAAAGGTCACGAAGAAATCGCTTGACCTTCGTAATCTCCATGATCTTGCGCACTCGCGGCTTCATCCCCGTCAGCACCAGGCACCGTCCCGTTTTCTGATGCGACACGTACGCTCGCACCAGCGATCCCAGTCCCACCGAATCAATGTAAGGAACATCCGACAAATCCAGTATCATCGTCTCCGCGCTCTCATGGCACACCGCCCGCTCGAATTGCGGAGCAGTCTCCATCGTGATCGGCCCGCGCAGCAACAGAATCCGCTGATCGTCCGCCACTCCTTCATAGCGCTCGACGGTGAGTTCCTGCAATCCCATGGCATGCCGATTGTAGGACACCCGGTCCGCTCTGTCACGCACCAAAAAAATGTATTCGCTCGGCCACTCTCCGCGCCCAGCGCCTCATTGCGGTTTCTTGTCATCACCATATATCGAATATTGCCCGCCCGGATGCTTCAGCTTCACCGTGATCTCCATCTCCGGCTTGTTGATCTCGTAGTCTTCCCCAAAAGTCTGGAAATGCGGCGCCAGCACCTGCACCCGCAGCGCCGCCATACGGAATCCCGTCTACATTCGTCTTCCCATCCGAGTCCGTCTTCAACTCCATCTCTGCCTGCGTCTGCTTTCCCTTGCGTTTCATCGAATGCAGGACGATCTCCGCATTCCTCACCGGCTTCCCATCGGAGTCGCGCACCACCACAAACCGCAAACTAGACGTCGGCCCCTCATCATCCTGAGCCCAAGCCAGCCCCACCACGCCCAGCCCAAGCACGATCACAACGCCATCGCGCATCAAGAAACTTCTTTTCATCGAAATCTCCTCCAAACCACCAACGACTAACGACCAACGACCACCGACTACTGCGGTGGCGGCGGCGGCGGCTGCGCCGGCGGTTTCTTGTCGTCAGCCTTCGTCGCATCTCCGTTATTCCCGTATGACGAGTACTGTCCTGCCCGGACGCTTCAGCTTCACCGTAATCTGCATCTCCGGCTTGTTGATCTGATAGTCCTCCCCGAAAGTCTGGAAACCCGGCGCCAGCACCTGCACCCGCAACGGACCATACGGAATCCCGTCAATATTCGTCTGCCCATCGTTGTCCGTCTTCAACTCCAACCCGCCCATCGCCTGTTTTCCCTTCTTAGTCACCGGATGCAGCACCACCGCCGCATTCCTCACCGGCTTGCCGTTGTAATCCTTCACCACCACAAACCGCAACTCCGACATCGGAGTGTCCTGGTCGTCCTGATCGTCCGGATCCTTCTGCTCCTTCTGCTCCTTCTGATCCTTCTGGGCCCACGCGCGCCCCGTCATGCCAGCCCCAAGCACCAGCACAACCAGAACGATCAGCGCACTCGCGATCGAAAAACTCTTCTTCATAGCAGCCATTCTAGTGGGTCCTGCCCGCGTCCGTCTTGCTTACTTCATCCCTCGAACCACATACACCTGCGACAGCCGCTGGGTGTAGACGTAGGAATACGCGCCCCGTCGCCCGAGGAGCGATTGAATGTCGTAAGGACCCAGTTTTGTGCCGGAAGCGAGTGCCATCTGAAACTGTGGATTATATCGGACTTGACGGCGGAGCCGTGACGGCGCGAGGCCTGCTGTAGTGGGTCAGTTAGAATTTGGTTTGAAAGGCAAGGCTTCAGCCGTTGCGGAAAAATCCCTCGTGTGGTGACGGGGCTCCGCCCCGTGCTTTTGTTCCAGCGTCCCGTGCCCCAAGTGACACCGCTTGGCCCCTAAGCTCCCACCAGATGCTTCAGCGCCGGACGGTTATGGATAATCAAGGTCGTGCCCTTCAGTTCCGCCATCGCATTTCTCCTGAACTCGGAGAGCAGGCGGGTGATGGTCTCGCGGCTGGTGCCCACCAGTTGTGAGATTTCTTCGTGGGTCATCGCCAGGCGGACGCGCACTTTCCCGTGGCTGACCTCGCCGTCGGCCGAGGTTTCCAGCAGGAACCTGGCAAACCGTTCCGAGACCGAGTGTGACAGTCCGATGGTGCGCACCACGCCATAGGAATCAGAACAGTCCCGGGCAAGATGCTGGGTGGCTCGGAGAGACGCGTCACCGTGCTCCTGGAGGAAGCGCACCATGTCTTCGCGTCCCACGAAGTTCAGTTGGCAGGGCTGCATGGTTTCAACCGTCAACTCGTACGGCTTGCCCGTAACCACGGCGTGCAAGCCCAGAACTTCACCGGCTTCGGCGATGCGCACGATCAAAGTTTTGCCGTCGCGCGAGGTGGTTGACAGCTTGGCGCGTCCCTGGCAGAGAACGAAAATCCCACAGGGAGTTTGTCCCTCCACAAAAACCACGGCGTGTTCAGGAAACACCGCCGCATGTTTTATTTGGTTGAAAGCCTCGATCGAGTCCGGCGAAAGATCGCAGAAAAAACTGCGGGAACGCAGATGACACGTAAGACAGCTCTCCACGCAGTTCAAACCCGACATCATGGCGTTCCTCCATCTCCTGGCAGCAAGTTGCGTTTCCCATGTTGGCGAGCAACGTTTGACAAGCATCGGAAAATTGAAACCTGTGACCGGCCAGACCGCCCCTTGCTGAAGATGATGACGCAGTGATCGCATTCCGACTGCCACCCCGGACCGTTCCATTTCGGGTCGGAAACTCAATGGTTGCCGCGTTGCTTCCGTCCCCCGCAACCCAGACTTAGCCGCAGCGCTGGCAAGGCTGCCGACGGTTAGGCGATGCTGGCAACTTCAGCGCTCAGCCAGAGACCGCTTCGCCGGCGCGTCCGGGACCCCGCGCGCGCGCCCACACTCAGATTTCGAATGATCGCACGGGCCAGCGCACCCGGAGCACCCGCTGCCTCCAAACAATCTGCGGAAGTGTGCAATTTTGAACAGTCAGACGATTGCCATGGGACTTAACGTATGGCGCTAGTCATACAAGGCTGGTTCACTTAGGCGTCCACCGTAAGGCGGACGGCCCTTCCCCTAAATTGGGGCAGGCGCGGGTTGTGTCGACCGGTCGGCGACGCTCGACCCAGGCATGCCCCGGTTTTTCATGCTGTAGAGGATCAGAGAACCGGGGGGCGACCCTCGGAGCCATTGAGTCATTTGAGTAGCATTCCCCAGCAGACCGGACGTTCGACATGCTAGCGTTTGAGTGCCGTGACTGCCGCCGCAACCACGCTCATCGTTCACGAAAGCGCAGTGTGTTTGAACGCGTGCTTTTGCCCTTATTCTTGCTTCGGCCGGTGCGCTGTGAACACTGCTACCGGCGTCAGTATGTGACGGTGTTGTGCGAGGTGGCGGCGCGTCCGCAGCAGGCAGAGCGTTCCCGGTCGCAGCGCGGGATGGCCGCCTGAGGTTGCCTGGTTCGGTGCGCCGATCTATGATGTGGTTCGCCGATCTACGGGCGATTTTGTGAATCTCAGGAGGACAACATGAAGAAGCTGATGACAATTTGTTTGGCCTTGGCCCTGCTGACCTTTGGGGTAGCGGCCGTGGCTCAGAACATGCAGAACAACAGCATGAAGGCGGATGCGTCCAAGACAGCAATTGATGTCAAGGGCAAGATCAGCGCTGACGGCAAGACGTTCGTGAGCGACAAAGACGGCAAGAGCTGGACCATCGTCAACCCAGACGCGGTAAAGGGACACGAGGGACACCACGTCATCCTGAACGCGCATGTTTATCCGGACAAGATGGAAGTCCACGTCATGTCGCTGCAGATGGCGAAGTAACCGCAGAAGGCTGGTCAACAATGAACTTTCCGAGATGTCGACGCGTTTCCACACTTTTTCTGCTGGCCGGGCTGGCAGCCTGCAATCAAACACCGACCTCTCAGCAAGTGGAGCAGAAAACTGCGCAAGCAACGGCAGAGGTCAAGCACGACGCCGAGGCCGTGGTCGCAGGGGTACGCGAGGGCTGGAACCACGACAAGCCCCTCGATTTGAACACCGCCACAAAAGAGGACTTGCTGAGCCTGCCCGGCGTGACTGCGGCAGAGGCAAACCGCGTGGTTGCCGGGCGTCCCTATAGCCGAGCCGACGAAGTGGTCACCCGGCACATCATGCCAAAAGCCGAATACGACAAGATCGCAGACCGCGTGACCGCGACGAAATGACGTCCGCGCAATCGCGCCGCACACCGGAACAACCCCGGTTCCAGCATCTCCATATAGGGCGTGCTTATAGTCCTAGTGTATTGATTATAGAGGACTTAATATAACCACAGCATTAAACCCTTGACAACCACCCGCTCACATTCCTATAATTAGCACTCGTGAGCCTCAAGTGCTAATATCTTCGGTTCCGAGGCAATTCTGAATTTCGATTCGACCCTAATCAACCACTCTTGAAAGGAGTACGCAACCATGGCAACTAAATTCACCCCGCTGCATGACCGCATTCTGGTCCGTCGGGTAGAAGAAGCCGATACCACCCGCGGCGGGATCATTATTCCCGACTCCGCGAAAGACAAGCCGCAGGAGGGAGAAGTCATCTCCGTCGGCAAAGGCAAGATCAGCGAAGAAGGCAAGGTTCGTCCGCTCGATGTGAAGGAAGGCGACCGCATTCTGTTCGGCAAGTATTCCGGCACTGAAATCAAGATTGACGGTGAGGACTTCACCATCATGCGCGAAGAAGAAGTGCTGGGCGTGCTCTCGGGCGCGACCAAGAAAGAGACCGCAGGAGCGCGCAAGTAACGCCGATTAGCGGGCGTCTGAGCCCGCTGGCGTCATCCTGAGCGAGGTTTCTTTGCGCGAAGGATCTCGCATTTACTGTCTGCCAGCAGCTAGAAGCTAGTAGCGAGCAGCGGACAAATTTCGCAGGCACTGCCTGCACTAAAAATCATTTAAGGAGCAAACAGTTATGGCAAAGCAAATTATTCACGGAGAAGAGTCGCGACAGGCCATTCTCCGCGGCGTCAACATACTGGCTGACGCTGTGAAGGTTACTCTTGGCCCCAAGGGCCGCAACGTGGTCATTGAAAAGAAATTCGGCTCGCCCACCATCACCAAGGACGGCGTCACCGTAGCCAAAGAAATTGAACTGCCCAACGGCATCGAAAACATGGGCGCGCAGATGGTCCGCGAAGTTGCTTCGAAGACCTCCGATGTTGCCGGCGACGGCACCACCACTGCCACCGTTCTGGCCCAGGCAATTTTCCGCGAGGGCGTCAAAACCGTTGCTGCTGGCGCCAATCCAATGGCCATCAAGCGCGGCATCGAGAAAGCGGTTCTGGCCATCACCGGCCGGCTCGATAAAGAAGGCAATCGCGAAAAGGGCGAACTCGACAAGTTCTCCAAGCCCGTCACCGGCGACATGATTGCCCAGGTCGGCACCATCTCCGCCAACAACGACGAGACCATCGGCAAGATCATTGCCGAGGCCATGAAGAAAGTCGGCAAAGACGGCGTCATCACCGTCGAAGAGTCGAAGACCCTCGAAACTCAGCTCGACGTGGTCGAAGGCATGCAGTTCGATCGCGGCTATCTCTCCCCCTACTTCGTCACCGACCCGGAGCGCATGGAAGCCAGTGCAGGAGAACGCGTACATCCTGATCCACGAAAAGAAAATCAGCTCGATGAAAGACCTGCTCCCGTTGCTCGAGCAGATCGCCAAGGGCGGCAAGCCGCTCCTCATCATCGCTGAAGACGTGGAAGGCGAAGCGCTGGCGACCCTGGTCGTCAACAAACTTCGCGGCACGCTGCAAGTCTCGGCCGTCAAGGCTCCCGGCTTCGGCGATCGCCGCAAGGCCATGCTGCAGGACATCGCAATCCTGACCGGCGGCAAGGCCATCACCGAAGACCTCGGCATCAAGCTGGAGAACGTTACTCGGCCGATCTCGGACAAGCCAAGAAAGTCACCATCGACAAGGACAACACCACCATCGTCGAAGGCAAAGGCAAGCCCGGAGATATCCAGGGCCGCGTGAAGGAAATTCGCAGCCAGATCGAAAAGACCACCAGCGACTACGACCGCGAGAAGTTGCAGGAGCGGTTGGCCAAGCTGGTCGGTGGCGTGGCGGTGATCAAAGTCGGAGCCGCGACCGAAACCGAAATGAAGGAAAAGAAAGCCCGCGTGGAAGACGCCATGCACGCCACCCGCGCTGCCGTTGAAGAAGGCATTGTCCCGGGCGGCGGCGTAGCGCTGGTGCGTTGCGTTGCAGCCCTCGACAAGCTGAAGCTGGAAGGTGACGAGCAGATCGGTGTCAACATCGTGAAGCGCGCCATCACCGAGCCCTTGCGCCAGATCGCCGAGAACGCCGGCGAAGAAGGTGCCATCGTGATCGGTAAGATCAACGACTCCAAGGACAACAACTTCGGCTACAACGCCCTGACCGGCGAGTACGAAGATCTGGTCAAGGCAGGCGTGCTCGATCCGACCAAGGTAGTGCGCACCGCACTGACCAACGCCGGTTCGATCGCGGCGCTGATGTTGACCACCGAAGCCCTGGTAGCGGACATTCCAGAAAAGAAGGAAGCTCCGATGCCCGGCGGCGGCCACGGCGGCGGCGGCATGGACGGAATGTACTAAGAACGTGTAGCGCGGGCGCCCTCGCCCGCGAAACACCGACAGCAACTCAAAAGCCCCGCTCGCAAGAGCGGGGCTTTTTTGCTGTAGCCACGACTAGAACGTGATGACATGGGATTGCTCCACGTGACCCGGACCTAGACCGCCGGGGGTGCGCCACTTCTCGCGCTTTTCGAGAAGTGGCTGCCGGACAGACGACTTCGCACCAGCATCGATCCTACTTTTTCGCAAATAACCCTTGACAACCCGTCTTATAATGGAACTAAAGACAAAATAAAAAAGATAAGCGCGGCCTATCCACTTATAACTCCGCGCCCGCCGTGACTTACCCGGCAGATAAGGACCCGACCCCACCAACCCATGCCGAATCAAGACTTTACTTCCAACTATCTTCCTTTCAAGACTTTGCCGCACAGCGCGATGCTAAGTCGATGATTCCAATATACCGAGTAAGTAGGGGGGTACCCTTTACCAACATCAGTCAGTCTTACCCAGGAGCAACTATGTCATCCTCAGCAGCACCTCGTTGCCGGCACATCAAGGTCAGCGGAACCCAATGCGGTTCGCCCGCTCTCCGCCACAAGAATTTCTGTTTCTACCATCAACAGAATCGCCCCTTGCTGGTCGACTGTTACTACAACCCGGAAGAGTACGCAACCGGCGAAATCACCCTGCCCGTTTTAGAAGATGCGCATTCCATTCAGACCGTCATCCGCCAGGTCATGCAGATGGTTTTGCAAAAGCGACTCGAAAGAAAAACCGCGAGCCTCATGCTTTACGCGCTCCAGATCGCCTCTTCGAATCTCAAGCGCATGGAACTCGAAAAGCCGCAACCAGAGCAGGTTGTCACCGATCTGGAAACGGAAACGAAATCAGAAACTCCCATGGCGGCCCTCGGCCAAACCAGCCAAAGCCCGGCCAGCGAGCAACCTCCCGCCGAAAACACCGAGCGCAACGACAGCGACAAAGACAACGACGAAAGTCTTCCTCCCGGAACCATCCAGGCCTGTCACCAGCCTGGACCGTTCGCTTTTCGTCGTGTAGCGCGGGCGCCCTCGCCCGCGTAACGGTGAACAGCTACCCCATCCGCTGCGCGACGCAAATGGCGTATCCGTCGGAGTCTTCGAAGGCGAGTTCTTTCATGCCGTAGAACTTGTGCGACTGCGGGCATGAAGCTTTTCGCTCCCACTTTCTGCACCCCCGCCATTCCGTTTACAATGTCGGCTCTTGGCGCGCGTGCAGGGAGGGTCGATGGCCAGACGTGGAATCTTTTCCGCAGTGAATCGCGTTTCTGTTCTGGACGCGGTGCGCACCACTTTGGCGGCTGTCGCTGCCATGCTGCTCGCTCGTCTGCTGCAGCTGCCGGAATATTATTGGGCGCCGATTTCGGCCATCGTGGTCGTGCAGTCTACCATCCCTCCGCATGAGTTGGCATGGCAGCGCTTTGTGGGAACGGCGCTCGGCGCCGTGCTGGCCGCGGCGCTGGCTACGTTCTTCCCTTCGAATGCACTGGTCTATGCCGCGGGAATTTTTTTGTGTGGGCTGTTGGCGTGGCTACTGCGCATCGGCGGCGCTTACCGGTTTGCCGCAATTACCCTGAGCATTGTTGTGCTGATTCCACATATCCGCGGGCCCTGGATCGTCGCGTGGCACCGGTTTCTGGAAGTGTCGCTGGGAATTGCGGTGGCGCTGGTGGTGATGACGGCTTGGCCCCGGGAACAGAAAACGCGGTAAGCGGACTACCTTCACGCACCCGATGCATGGGCACGCGGGCGAGGTCGCCCGCGTCCACCCATGCGGAAGGCTATTGGCTGGTTTCGGTGAATACCGCCGGAGCAGTGATTCCGGTGGCAGAGGCGTCGATGGTGATGGTGCCCGCCGACGAAGGAAGCGTATAGAGCGCGGTCGCCTGTCCATTGGTGCCAGTGACAACGGGATTAGTGGCGAAAGTCCCTCCGGCCCCGAGGTCGGAAAAGATGACGCTGTTGCCCGAGATGGGATTGTTGTACTGGTCGGTCACGAGCACCGTGAGCGCCGACAGTTGCGTTCCGGGAAGAGCACTCTGACCATTGCCGGTGGTGATGGCGATGTTGGCAGGCGGTCCGGCAACGGAATACTCGAGGAGGAATGTACCCTTGATCCCCGGAGAAGTGAGAGTGACCGTCACGGTGCCGACGGTGGTAGGCAACTGCAGGGTCGTGGTGGCCAAGCCACTGGCATTGGTGACCACAGACGACTGACTGAGAATGCCGCCATCGTTGGCGCTGAAGTTGACGGTAACACCGGGAATGCCATTGCTGTACTTGTCCACCACCTTGTCGACGATCGGCTTGGCGAGGGCGGAACCGGCGGCGCCGGTCTGCTTCTGTCCGGACCAGTAAATGATCTGTAGAGCGGGATCGGGAGCAGCGGTGGCAGTGGCGGTGCCATTACCGAAAGTGACCCCGGAGAGCGTCCCGGAAATTGTCAGTGTATAGGTACCAGCTGTTTTCGAAACGGTATAAACGGTAGAAACGTTGCCGCTGGAATTGGTAACGGCCGAAGGCGGATTAAATGAGCCACCCTTACCGCCATCGCTGAAAGTGACGGTGGCGCCGACGTCGGGCAGTCCGGTATATGGGCTCGAGGCCTGGACCACGATGGGATTGGACAGTGCGGTGGCAACAGCAGCACTCTGGCCGTTGCCGCTGGTGACGTTGAGCTGGTGAAACAATCCGTAGGCCAAGAGGCTATTGTTGTTGCCGACATATACCTTGCCGTTGTCGACGGTCTGAGTGATGAAGTGGCCAACCGGCCCCAGCGCGTCACGCTGGCCGGAAGCCTGGCCGGATGTATAGAGCAGTTGGAGGGAACTGGCATTAAAAGCGCTGAGTGCGTCATCTTCGATGGCCCACACAATGCCGTTGCTGTTGCCGTTGGCGGAAACGGACGGTGGGTGACCGCCGGCATAACTCGCGGTACTGGTAATAGGAGGAGTGACGAGTAATCCACCGGACAACGGATAGGCCAGTACAGGAGATCCAGTGGGCGTGAAGTACACGGTGTTGTTCCAGTAGGCAGGGCCACCAAATTCAATGTCCTGAATCGTGCTGCTGGTTGTCCCCGGAATCATTGCGATTTCCTGGAGAATTTGATCCGTACCTGTAGTGGAGAACTCTCCCAGCTGGTCGCGATCGAGAACATAGACGAAGCCCTGTTTACCGCTGGCGATGAGTTCATGGCCCTCAAGCGAAGGGCCGCTGGTTTGATCGGGAAGGATGAGAACTCCGGAGGAACTCAAGTCCAGATCCCAATCGTTGAGGAAGACCACATCCCACGGGGTGAAATAATCGTCAACCGTGAGACTGGGGCCCAGCTTTAACACGCTGTTGCTGTAGGTCTGGCCACCTTGCGGGACATCGTACTGGGTGGGGGAGCCGGATTCGGCGGTCTCCACGAAGATGTTGCCAGCTTCGTCGGCGGCGATACCGTTGCCGCTCTGCCAGATGGAAACATATCCATAGTAGGGCGAGGTGTTGAAGACATAGGATTGCGTAAGAGTGGCCTCGTCATAGCCAAGGACCCAGCCGGTGTTGCTGTCGTTGCAGGAGTTGGAGCCAAAGCCCAGGTAAAGAAAGCCGTTCAGCAACAAGAGGCCGGGGCGATTCATCTGGTGGAGACTGTTGAAGACAGTTGTCTTTTCCTTAGCGTAGAGGGGACTGGTGCTGGTGCTAGTGGCTTGGATCAGGACGGGGCTGATCCCTACATCGTGACCGGTGGTGATGTCGAGAGCGTGGAGATTGAGCTCGACCGTACCGCTGTTCACTGTCTTGGCGACCAGATACATGGTCGGATTGGGTGTGGTGTAGGGGTCGATAACCGGGGTTCCGACGATGCCTTCCTGGGTGTAACCCTGGCTCCCGCCACAGGGCAGGGTAACGGGGCCGGAGACCGGTTTGATCTGGGCGGTGATGATTCCTGTACCAGGGTTGGTGAAGTTGACCCACCAGAGCTGAGCGCCAGTGTCGGCGTCAATAGCGTAGACCGAATCCGCCATGGTGGCCACGTAGACGACGTTGTGAGACTGACCGCCGATCATAACGCCGGGCATGTAGAGGGGCTGAGCCATCACCTGATAATCAAGCGGAGCGGTAAAGAGCTTACCAAAACCGTTCTTGTTGACGTTGGCGGGGGTGAGCAGCGTTTCGGCGGTATTCGCGGCGTTGCGAGACTTAGCGCCACGAGTGGTTGTAAAGGGCACCTGCGCGAACGACGACGACAGCAATGCGATACAGACCGCGAGTAGCGTCACGCAAAGACTGCGGGCGGGTGCAGCGGACGCCGGATGCGTGGGCCGCGAAAAAGCACCGGAACAGATTCTCGCAGTGTAGTGTGACAAAAAGTGGCGCATTGCTTGTTTCCCTCCAAAATTTAACCGCCAGTGGTTCACACTGGTAATAGCACTTGGAACGCCGCAGATAGGGCACTCTGTGAGGGTAAAACCCTAATGCAACTATAACAGTCGTGAGGTTTTATACACCTGCAGGCGACGGAATCACAATGCCACCTTTTGGCTAGTCGCAAAATCTTGCACAACCAGCGCATTCTTTCTTCAGGAAGCCGGATTCCGACCTCGGCTGAAAGCGAACATGGAGTCCAGTTTATGGCTTATTATGAGCGTACTGAAACGCTAGCGACTGGAAGGGTAACGTGACTAACTCCCAATTATCGGAACGCAATCGAGCGGAGATTGAACGTAGTGCGGCCGAGGCCGCCAGGATCGTTCTAAAGCCTGTTGGACGAGCTGAGATCGAGCGCTACTTGAATCCTCCGGCAGATACGCCTCACGCTCTTGAATACGCCTTTCACTTGTTGGGAGACGTTCGAGGCAAGACCGTACTCGACCTGGGCTGCGGCACGGGGGAAAACATTGTCCCATTGATCGAGCGTGGTGCCAGCGTTATTGCCATGGATATCTCTCCGGACCTGATTGCCATCGCTCGGAAACGCTTGAGCGATGCGAATCTCGAAGCATCCCTCACGGCTGGCGATGCGTACGAAACCGGCCTGCCGGATGAGTCGGTGGACGCAATTTTCTGCATAGCACTTATTCACCATCTCGACATAAAGCTCGTGCGCGACGAAATGTGGAGGGTTCTCCGTAAAGGCGGCGAGATTATCCTCAAGGAACCTGTCCGATTTTCCAAGGGGTATGCTTGGGTGCGCAGTTTGCTGCCCGCACGCGAAGAAATTTCGGAGTACGAGCACCCCCTGACCCGAGAAGAACTGTCCATCATGACCCAGCCTTTCAGCGTCCAGGAGTCTCGCTATTTCCGCCTGCCCTTCGTACCGCTGGTCTCTATGGCACTGCCTTCGAAAATCGCTGCCGCATGGAGAGCGAGCAACTGGATAATCCAGCGTTGGGCGGGAGCGGAGCATTATGCCACGTTGGTAGTGACCAAGCTGCGAAAAACGGCAGGGGGTTAGTTTGGAAGACACCTTCGCCCAAGCGGCAGTTACGGCACGGCTGAAGCCGTGCCCTTTCGAAGCAAATTCAAACTGACCCACTACGCGAAAAACCGCATAGAATAGTAAGCGCGCATTGGCACGGCGGTGCACCTTCCGTTTTTTGTTAGTCTCTGAAATGAAGCATGTCAGGCGGCAGGGGCAGTAATGGGAAAAAGTTTACCCACCCCGCGGTGAGTTCCCTTCCTCATTGGTGACCCATTTGGGCGCTTCCCCCGCGAGCTCATGTGTAATCAATGGGATACAGAGAGTCCGACCCTCCGGGATTTGGACTCCACGTTGCTTCTTTAGAGCTGCGACAAGACCGCGACGGTCGCCCGGGGATCGAGCGCTTGGTCGGATATCGGCAACGAGTGTGGAGTTGTGTCAATATTCAGGGAACGGCATCAGGGCTTTTAATTCCCTACAACAAGCAATTCCCTGCAACAAGACGTATTTAGGCTGGCGTGGCCGGAACAAGCATGGTCAATAAGAAAATCGTCATCATTGGAGGCGGACCGACCGGGCTGGGCGCGGCTTATCGTCTGCACGAACTCGGTTACGACAACTGGGTGCTTTACGAAAAGTCGGATGAGGTCGGCGGACACTCCACGTCGCATCTGGATCCCCAGGGATTTGTCTGGGATGAGGGCGGACACGTTATCTTTTCGCACTATCCCTATTTCGACAAACTGATCGACGACATGCTGGGGAAGGAAGTGCACGAACGGATACGCGAGAGCTGGGTGTATTTGAAAGATGCGTGCGTACCTTATCCGTTTCAGAACAACCTGCGGTACTTGCCGAAGGCGATGCAGGTAAGTTGCCTGATGGGCGCGGCCAAGGCGGCGGCCAGCCGCAACGGTGACGCGGCAAATTTCCGGGAGTGGACGCTGAACACCTTCGGCGAAGGGATCTCCGAGGCTTTCATGTTTCCTTACAACTCCAAAGTCTGGACCACACCGCCCGAGCGCATGTCGAAGGGATGGATTGCCGAGCGCGTGTCGGTGGTGGATTTCAAGCGGCTGCTGGAAAATGTCATCTACGAAAAAGATGACGTCGCCTGGGGCCCGAACAATAAGTTCCGCTTTCCGCTGCACGGCGGGACGGGAGAAATCTACCGGCGCATGGGGCGACTCTTTCCTGACAAGGTGCGCACCGGGAAACAGCTCGCCGAGGTGGACACGGCGCAGCACAGAGTTTCCTTTACCGACGGCACTGGCGACAGTTACGACGTGCTGATCTCAACCGCGCCCCTCGATTTGCTGACCGTCATGCTGAAGCGCACCGACACGAGACTGCGCGAGGCCGCGGCGCTGCTTGAACACAACGATCTGCTGGTCCTGGGGATCGGAATGAAAAAGAAGATCGACACCGGCAAATGCTGGGTGTATTTTGCTGACCCGGAAATGCCTTGCTATCGGGCCACGTTCTTTTCGCATTACTCGCCCAATAACGTCCCCAACGGCGACACCGAGCAGTACAGTTCGCTGATGTGCGAGATGTCGGTTCCGCTGGGAGAGATAGTGGATATAGAGCGCACCTATGAACAGATGCTGGCCGGGCTGATCCGTTTGAAAATCCTCCACGAATCCGACCGTGCGCGCATCATTTCGCGTTACCACCGGCTGGTCAGGTATTCCTATCCGATCCCAACGCTCGACCGCGATAAGGCGCTCGCCATTCTGCAGCCGGCCTTGATGCAGCAGGGGATTTATTCGCGGGGACGCTTCGGCGCCTGGCGTTACGAAATCGGAAACATGGATCATTCGGTCCTGATGGGCGTGGAAGCCGTCAACCACGTCGTCAGTGGAGACAAGGAACTGGTCTTTTATAGTTCGTAACATAGTTCGTAAGAAAGTTCGCAACAACGTTCGTAAGGAAACCAACTTAGTTATCGGAACAACTATGGGAAACGAACAGTCACAACCAGCGCCGCAGGTAAGCATCATTATTCCCTCCTACAAAACGGCGCCGCTGATCGCCGCGTGTCTGGATTCGATCCTGGCTCAAACCTTCCAGGATTTTGAGGCCATCGTGGTCAATGATGGTTCGCCAGATACGGCGGAACTGGAGAAGGTGCTGCAGCCCTACCTAGATCGCAATCTGGATCGCAACTCTGATCGCATCGTGTACATCAAGCAGGTTAACAAGCGAGCGGCGGGTGCGAGAAACACGGCGATCGCCAGAGCGCGTGGCGAGTTTCTGGCATTCCTCGATAGCGACGACACGTGGTTACCCAATCATCTGGAATCGCAGATGAAGCAATTCGCGGCGGAGCCGGCGCTTTGCCTGGTCTATGCAAACGCCGTCATGGTTGGAAACCCCGCACGGCACATTGAATTTATGACGAGGTGCCCGTCCGCCGGTGAAGCCGGTTTTGAGGCCCTGGTGGTGGAACGCTGCCAGATCCCGGTCTCGACCGTGGTGGCGCGCAAGGCAGCGATCTTGAAGGCGGGAGGGTTCGACGAAAGCCTGGCCCGCTGTGACGACTACGACATGTGGCTGCGTACCGCGTTTTACGGCGGCAAAATCGGCTACAACCGGCAAGTACAGGCACGTCTGGCCGACGGCCGGCCGGGATCGCTGGGCGTGTCGGCCGCCCGGATGGCGGAAGCAGCCTGGTTGATCCTCGAGAAAACCGACCAGAAACTGCCTTTGACCTCGGCGCAGCGGAAACTGGTGCGGGATCGGGCCGCTGAGATTCGCGCGCAGTACTTGCTCGAGGAGGGCAAGAACCATCTCTCCGCGGGAGATTTTCCCAAGGCTCGTGAACGCTTCTCGCAGGCGAACCACTACTTCCATAAAACAAAATTGAGTCTCGTACTCTTCGCGCTAAAGATAGCGCCGAATGCGACCAGCCGTCTCTTCACATTGTGGACGCAGCGGCATAACGGAGCGCCGGCTTGAGGCGAGCAGCGATGCAGTTCTCCCGCCTTTCCAACGGACGCCAATGATACGCAAACTTGCCTCCGGCTCAGCCATCCGCGCCGTCAATCTACTCGCGACGGCGTTGGTGTCGATGCTCATCATGCCGTTTGTGGTGCACGCGCTGGGCGACCGCATGTACGGCACCTGGGCGCTGGTGGCGACAATCATCGGGTATTACGGAACGCTGGAGTTTGGGTTAACGCCGGCGATCAACCGGTACATGGCGCGGGCGCTCGGGGCAAAGGATCACGAAGAAGCCAACCGGGTCTTCAATACAGCGCTTCGGCTCCTCTCGGGTGTGGGAGCTTTCGCCCTCGCGGTTACCGTGCTCCTCGCTTTCCTGGCGCGCTGGCTGGCGAAAAACCCGTCGGATGCCGAGGTGCTCTGGAAGCTGATCCTGATTCTCGGAGTCTACTCGGCACTCCTGTTTCCCACTCGAGTCCTGCAAGGAGCACTCGAGGCGCAACTGCGCTACGACAAGACCGCCGCCATCGACTTTTTGTCTCTGGCTTTGAGAACCGTGTTGCTGATCGTGATTTTGCTTCGCGGGTACAAAATAGTCGCGCTGGCGCTGGCAACCGTGGCCTCCGGGATCCCGGCAATCATTCTCTACATTTATTTCATTTCGAAGGACCTCCCCTTCCTGCGATTCGAGTCAAGATATTGGAGTCTTGACACCGCACGTAAATTATTTTCGTTCGGCGTCTACAGTTTTGTCGCCGCCACTGCGAATATCATTCGTTTTCGGATTGACGCGCTGGTGGTGGCATCCTACGTGGGCTTAGCGGCCGTTACCCATTACCGGGTGGGCAGTACGCTCACTCAGTTCTTCATGCAGTTGATGGAAGCATTGTCCGGCTTTTTTCCCGCTGTGTTCAGCCGGCAGGAGGGTGCGGCAAACTTCGAGGGGCTGAAAAAGGCCTATTTCTTTGCCACCAAGGTGACCATCTGCATCACCAGCTTCGTGGGTTTCGGGCTGATTGCGTGGGGCAAGCCTTTCATTCAAGTCTGGATGGGTCCGGCCTATCTGGACGCTTATCCGGTACTCGTGGTCCTTACCGTTGGGATGATCGTAATGTTTTCGCAGATAGCATCGCCTTACTTGCTCTACAGCCTTGCCAAGCATAAATACACGGCCCTGTCTAACTCCCTCGAGGCGATCGCCAACCTGGCGCTGAGCATCATCCTGGCAAAGCGCTATGGGATGATCGGCGTGGCCCTTGGAACCCTCTTCCCGATGGTGATCGCCCGGTTATTTATTCAGCCTGTGTATGTTTGTCGTCTCGCGAATATCCCGCTCGGGGAATACGTCCAACGGTTTGCCAAGACCACGGCGGCAGTGGCGGCGTCGCTTGTGATTCCCCTGATTTTGGCCCTGAAATTTGCCGCCCCGAGCTATAAGGTTCTGTTTTCAATTGGAATCCTGTCTGCTATTTTGTACGTTGTGCCGCTGTGGCTATTCGAGTTCAGCCAAGCCGAAACAACCATGCTGGCGCGAGCGATGTGGCCGAAATTCGCGGTTAAGACCGCCAGGGAGTAGCGCAGGAGACGGAGGCTTTGGTGTCTGTAATTGACCGGCTAGCATACGGTGTCAAGCACATCCTGGAGTTGGATATAGTGGGGTCCGATCTCGTGTACTATCCGGACGACACATTCGTCGTCTCCTATCCAGAATCCGGCAACAACTGGTCGCGGTTCCTGATCGCCAACCTTCTCCAGTCCGACCCTCCTTTGACGCTCCTGGACATGGAACGATTGATCCCGTCCGTCAATAGCCAGACGCGAAGGTTCTTCAAAGGCATGCCAAGACCGCGAGTTATCGGGGATCATGGGTCCTTTAACCCACAGTACAGGAACGTGATTTATATCGTCCGTGATCCGAGAGACGTGGCGATTGCAGATTACAACTCTTTTGTCCTTAAGAGCGGGATCGTTAAGAGAGGGACCGGTGATGACAGCTACCCCATTACAAAGTATGTGAGCGAATTTGTGAGAGGGGCAAGACCGGGAGTTGGGTCGTGGGGAGAAAACGTCGCGAGCTGGTTGGCAACTCGTGGTAATTCTCCGCGGTTTTTGTTGCTGCGCTACGAGGACATGGTGTCGGAAACAGCTCGCGAGTTGGGTAAAGTAGCGTCCTTCCTCGGGATGCAGGTTAGCGCAGACCGTTTGGCCGAAGCGGTGAATCGAAGCTCAGCCGACAACATGCGCAAGCCGGAAAAGATGCACGGCGATAAGTTGGCGCAAAACAAGCAGGTGACGGGGGGATGGCAATCAATCCTGCCTAAACCTGCAGTCGCCGAGATTGAGTCTGCCTGGGGCCCGTTGATGGCAAAGCTAGGGTATGAGTTGTCGACTTTGCAGGCGGTTGAAACCGGAGCCATGAACGCGGCTTTTTAGCGGGCTCAAGAAAAACTGACTACTTTGAAGACTGGGGAAACCTACGATGATCGGTGAATTAAAGTACGTTGCGAAATATGTCCTGGGGAAGGATCGTGCCGGCCGTGATTTCTCGGTGTTTCCTGATGACACTTTCCTGGTTTCTTTCCCCAGATCGGGCAACACGTGGTCGCGATTTCTGATCGGAAACGTAATCCAGCCGAACGAGCCCATCACCTTCCTGAATGTGGAGCGAGTAATACCCGACACAAGCTCGCTGCTTTCGAAGAGCTACCTGGAGCATATCCCCAGGCCGCGAATCCTGAAGAGTCATCAGCACTTCGACCCGCGGTACAAGAAGGTGATCTACATTGTCCGCGATCCGCGGGACGTGGTGCTCTCCCACTACAACTGGCAGAGGAAAAGGCAGGAAATCGACGACCAGTACCCATTCGATCGATATATTTCACGTTTCATCGCGGGTGATCTTGCCGGCTGGGGCTCATGGGGTGAAAACGTACTGAGCTGGCTGGCGACGCGGTATAACAGCTCCGATTTCCTGTTGCTGCGTTATGAAGCAATGCTCGCTGAGCCCTTGCGCGAGTTGGGCAAAGTCGCGACCTTCCTCGGTATCGAAGCCTCACAGGAAGCGCTCGCCACGGCGGTGGAACGGAGTTCTGCCGATAATATGCGGAAAATGGAAAAGACCCAGGGTGATGAATGGGTGTCCACAAAAGGGCGACGCAAGGACATACCCTTTGTAGGCAAGGCAAAGCGCGGGGGCTGGCAATCCCAGCTTCCTGAAAGCGCGGTTGAAGCGATCGAGTCAGCTTGGGGTCCACTGATGCAGACGCTCGGGTATGAGCTGAGCCGGCGTTCCAGCCCAGCCCTGGAACCTCCTTTCATCAACCTCGGGAACTGGGGAACGCGGCATAGCCAAAACAACCTGTAAACCGCGATGAAGCAATGAACAGCGTTCAAAACCCAGCAGGCCATTCCGGGAGTGCCACCCCAAGAATTAGCGTCATCATCCCTGCCTACAATACTGCGCCCTTCATCGCCGAGACCTTGGACTCCGTCTTCGGCCAAACCTTCCGGGACTTCGAGGTAATCGTCATCAACGACGGTTCGCCCGATACTGCATCGCTCGAAGTAGCGCTCCAGCCTTATATAAATCGTGTCGTTTACATCAGACAGGAGAACCGTGGTCTTTCAGGAGCGCGGAACGCGGGCATACGTCTCGCCCGCGGCGAACTGCTTGCCTTCGTTGATAGCGACGATGTCTGGATGCCCGACTATCTCTCCGCGCAGGTAGAGTTTCTTGACAGCCACCCTGGCGTTCATGCGTCCATCACGGACGTGCTGCTTTTCGGCTCGTGTAAGGAAGAGGTGGTATGGAGGACATTGAAAGAGGGCACCGGTCCTATCCTCACCTTCGAACAAATGCTGAAGCGCGAGGGTGGACAACTTCCCTCCGCCATGGTGGCTCGGCGAGGGAGAGTGCTCGAGGTTGGAATGTTTGACGAGCAAATACGCATCGGCGAGGATGTCGAATTCTGTGTGCGACTCTGCTTCCCGGACGGAACCATTGGCTACCTCGGACGAGTGCTGGTGAAATATCGGCAGCGTCCGGGCAGCCTGACAAGTGATCCCAGAAACCGGAAGTGGGTGGTCGCTGAGGGGCAATCCTTGCGTGTGTTGCGCCAAAAGCTGCCGCTCACGGAAGCGCAGCGCGCGATTTTAGACGATGAAATTGCGGCTACTGATGCAGCGTTGGCGCTCAGCGATGCCTTTGATCACTTGTCAGCGGATAGATTTCAGCAAGGTGAACGGTGCTTGGCCGAGGCCAATACCTACTTCCGCGACCCGCGGATTACGTTGACCCGATTCGGCCTCAAGGCGTTTCCGCGGTGGACATCTCGCGTAGCGATCTGGCGCCGGAAACGCCAGCGCAGATAGCGCTTCCATTCAGACAAAATCTTGCATTCCCGCACGCGTGAACTGCGTGCTTTTTATTGCCTACACTTGGGGCGTAAGGTTGCAAGCTGTTTCACACCCATCCAGCGCCGACGGGTGTTTTGAAGTAAAATGGTATTGATCTCGTGTTTTCAATGTGTTAGAAGTGCGCCTGGACTGGCTTTCGGAAGGCGAATTGCTCATACCCTATGTTCCATATGAAGTTGATAACGTTTCAAAACCGGCGTACCGGGCTTAGTCGGCTCCGTCGTTGTTCCAGCTGTTATCTGCACCCCAGCGGGTAGCTTGACGCGCCACGGCGTGTTGCGCGAGCTTAGATTTTAGAGACCCCCTCAAGTGATTTTGTTTTCAACATAAATTCTTGCTTAGAAGATCCAGGAGGAATACTGCATTGGACGCAACGACCAGTCATCTTATCGCCCCACATGGGGGAGAACTTGTTCAGCTGCAAGTGCCGGCCGCGCGCGCCGCGGAGTTAAAGGCGCATTCGAAAGATTGGCCCTCATGGGACCTGACCGCGCGTCAGCTTTGCGATCTGGAACTGCTGATGAGCGGCGGCTTTTCGCCGCTGCGCGGATTCATGAACCGTGCCGATTATGAGGGCGTCTGCCACAACATGCGACTGGCGAACGGCACCCTGTGGCCCATGCCGATCACGCTCGACGTGAGCGAAGAGTTCGCCAAGAAACTGACGCCCGGCTCGAGCAAGATCGCATTGCGCGATCCCGAAGGCGTGATGCTCGCCGTGCTCAATGTTGAAGACGTCTGGCAGCCCGACCGCAAAGCCGAAGCCCAGTCCGTTTTTGGTTCCACCAGCGCCGCGCATCCGGGCGCCGACTATGCCATCAACAAATCGAATCCCGTGGTACGTGGGCGGAAAAATTGAAGAAGTGCAGGCTCCCGTCACACTATGATTTCCGCTCGCTGCGCCTAACCCCTGCCGACCTGCGCGCCGAATTCGGACGCCTGGGCTGGACCAAGATCGTGGCCTTCCAGACCCGCAATCCCATGCATCGCGCTCACGTCGAACTGACCATGCGCGCCGCCAAGCAAGTCGAGGCGAATCTGCTGATCCATCCCTCGGTCGGTATGACCAAGCCGGGCGACGTGGATTATTTCGTCCGCACTCGCTGCTATCAGTTGCTGCTCGCAAAGTATCCGCATGGCACGGTCGAACTGCCATGCTTCCGCTCGCCATGCGCATGGGCGGACCGCGCGAAGCCATCTGGCACGGCCTGATTCGCAAGAATCATGGCTGCACCCACTTCATCGTCGGCCGCGATCATGCCGGCCCCGGAAAAGATACGGACGGCAAGAATTTCTACGGTCCCTACGACGCCCAGGAACTGTTCAAGAAGCACGAAGCGGAAATGGGCGTCAACCATGGTTCCCTTCCAGATGATGATGTATCTGCAGAATGAAGACCGCTACGTTCCGGCCGATGAAGTTCCAAAGGGCGCGAAGGTGCTCGATATTTCGGGCACCGAATTGCGCCAACGCCTCAACGAAGGCCGCGACATTCCGTCGTGGTTCACCTATCCGGAAGTGGTGCAGGAACTGCGCCGCAGCTATCCGCCACGCGCACAAGCAGGGCGTCACCATTTTCTTCACCGGTCTTTCGGGATCGGGCAAATCGACCATCGCCAACGCACTCATCACCAAGTTCCTGGAGATGGGCGGACGTCCGGTCACTCTGCTCGATGGCGACCTGGTGCGCAAGCACCTGTCGAGTGAACTCGGATTCTCCAAGGAGCATCGCGACATCAATATCCGGCGCATCGGCTATGTCGCTTCCGAAATCACGAAAAACGGCGGCATCGCGGTGTGCGCCCCCATCGCTCCTTATGAGGCGACGCGCAAAGCGGTGCGGCAGATGATCGAGCCCTTCGGCGGATTCATCCTGGTACACGCGGCGACTTCGATTGAAGTCTGTGAACAGCGCGACCGTAAAGGCCTGTACGCCAAGGCTCGCGCCGGCATCGTCAAGGAATTCACCGGCATCTCGGATCCGTACGAAGTCGCCCACCGATGCCGAAGTAGTGATTGACACCGCCAAGTTGAGCCCCGAGGAAGCGGCGCAGACCATCCTTCTGCACCTCGAGCGCGAGGGCTTTGTCGGCGCCAACGGCAACGGGTAAGGCAGTTCCCGGTTCTCAGTTCTCGGTCTCAGATTCCAGCGCTTTGACTCGATTTTGTTTTCCTGAGAGCTGGGGACTGAGAACTACGGCCAGCGATGCCAATAAAGTCCATTATTACAATGGACTTTATGAGATAATGTCCCCTGGAATTGGCTCTCAGTGCCGGTTCTCAGTTCTCATTCGCTTACTCGATTTTGCTCTACTGAGAACCGTGCCGGGAACTGAGAACTCATTAAAGAAACGGCATGGAATTCTTGCTGCTAAAAGTGCTGATCGGCTTCATCGTCGGAACGCTGATCGGGTTGACGGGTCTGGGCGGGGGTGTATTGCTGCTGCCCATGCTCATCTTTGGACTGCACGTTCCTCCGATCATTGCGGTCGGCAGCGATGCCATGTGCAACTTCTTCACCAAGATTCCCGCCACCATCATCCATTTGATCAAAGGCACGGTACGTAGAAAAGTAGTGCTGGCGATGGCGCTCGGGAGTGTTCCCGGCTCTTACCTCGGCGTGAATTTGCTGGTGCACCTGCGCGAACTCCATGGCACGGGTGTCAACGATTTCATCAAATCCGCGGTGGGACTGTTGCTGGTCATAATTCCCGGCGCTGCTTTTGTTCCAAAGACGGATCGAAGACCATCTCGTCGGACGCCAACCCACCATGAAGTCTTTTGCCTTCATGAGTGTCATTGGGCTGATCGGCGGATTCCTGGTCGGTATCACTTCGGTCGGCTCGGGCAGCATCATTATGATGTTGCTTCTTTTGTTTTATTCCTTCCCGCCCGAAGATCATGGTCGGCACCGACATTGCCCACGCCGTGATTTTGACCGGCGTCACCAGCCTGTTGCACTGTCGGGCGGGCAATGTCGATGGGCACTTGGTGGGAGCCATACTGATCGGCTCGATCCCGGGCGGCATACTCGGCTCGTATCTGAGCACGCGTGTTCCCGGTACTCTGGTTGCGCAGAATCCTGTGTGCGGTTTTGCTGATGACCGGAGCAAGAATGCTGTGGGCGTGAAAGAGCAGTTCTCAGTTCTCAGTTCTCAGGTTATGAACACTGTGACGGGAAAAGGAGAATTCAGGACCAACTAAGGATAGACTAATACTGAGACCTCCTACTCATCCTCATCCCAGAGACTCTCGAACGTATTCATGCCGCGCTGGAAGCAGCGCGGGCAGTGCTTAATCGCTTTACTCCCGGCGCCATCGAAACCGAATATAAAGTTGGACACGATCCCGTCACCGAGGCTGACCGCTCCGTCGACGAAGTTTTACGCAAGACGCTTCTCCGCGACGGGGAAGGCTGGCTCTCCGAAGAGACCGTGGACGACTTTACCCGTCTCGACAAACAGCGTGTCTGGGTCGTCGACCCGCTCGACGGCACGCGCGAGTTCGTGCAAGGTATTCCCGAATTCTGTGTTTCGATCGCCATGGTCGAGAATCGCATTCCCGTCGCTGGCGGAATCTGCAATCCTGTCACCGATGAATTGATCCTGGGATCGCGAGAAACCGGCGTGACCTACAACGGCAAGCCGGCGCAACCCAGCCAGCGCAAGGATTGCACGGCGCGCTCGTCCTCGCCAGCCGCAGCGAAATGAAGCGCGGCGAGTGGAAACAATTCGAGTCGGCCGATTTCACTACTCGTCCCATGGGATCAGTCGCCTATAAACTCGGCCTGGTTGCGGCGGGCCGCGCCGATGTTACTTTCACGCTGGTTCCGAAACATGAGTGGGACGTCGCCGCCGGAGCGGCTCTGGTGCTGAGCGCGGGCGGGTTTGTACGTACTTTGGAGAACACCGATCTGAAGTGCAACCAGAAGAATCCGTTGATTTCGGGCCTGATCGCAGGCGGCCCTTTCCTCGAAGCCGAACTCATGACTCGGTTGAGCGGCCAGGTTCGCCCAGGGGGCGGGTAACCGACGTAGCGGAATTTCCGGGGATTGTATTTTGGACACAAAAGCCAACTCCATCCAAGCAAATCCCGAGCCTACGACGGCGATTTCACTGCCAATCGTTGATGTGCGCGCAGCACTACGCTGGTATATTTTCTGCAGTGCTCGAACATCCCCAGCATTGCGGCACATCTCCCCCTGTGACCAACGTCGAATTCGATGGCGGGCGGCATGCGTAGCCCCCTAGCTCTGGCGCGGCGAATTGCCGCGATGAGTTTCGACGAAATCCGCACCCGCGCGCAGATGGCCGTCCGCAAACGGCTGGATCTTTGGGAGGCTCAACGCGGTAGGAATCCCCTGCAAGCGCGTGATGCGATCGCGCGCAACCCAGCACCACGTTTTTGTTTTGATCAAGGCGAAGCACCACTTCTCGCGGCCGAAGTCCGGCGCAGGCTTCCGTCCGACTGGGAAAGCGTCATCGACAGCGCCAAGAGAGTGCAGCAACGCCGTTTTGACTTGCTCGGCTACCGCAATCTCTCGTTTGGCGATTCCGACACGTCATGGCAGTTCGATCCAGTGAACAAGATCAACTCGCCAATCGCGCCCTGGTTCCGCGTCCCTTATCTTGATTTCCATCGGTCAGGCGATCACAAGATTGTTTGGGAACTCAGCCGGCACCAGCATCTCATGTTGCTTGGCCGTGCTTGGCTGTACACCGGCGACCAGCAGTTCCTGGTCACTCTGCAAAATCTCTGGCTCGGTTGGCGACAGGCAAATCCGTATCCCACGGGAATTAACTGGGCGAGCACGCTCGAAGTGGCTTTCCGCTGCCTGTCGTGGATTTGGGTCGATCACTTCACCGCAGGCGCGGAAGCTCTTGCCCGAGATTTTCGCTCGAGGCTACATGCCGGCATCGGCGAATGCGCCGTATATATCGAGCGCTATCTCTCAACTTATTTCGCACCGAACACCCACTTGCTCGGCGAGGCGCTGGCCTTGTTCTTCGTCGGTGTTCTTTACCCGCAGCTCGAGAGGGCGACCATCTGGCGCGATCACGGGTGGAAAATACTTCTGCAGGAATCGGCCCGGCAGGTTCGCGAGGATGGGTTCCACTTCGAGCAGTCTGTCCACTATCACGTATACGCACTCGATATGTTTCTGCATGCGCGCATTCTCGCCTCGCGGAACAATATCGCCATTCCGGAATTGTACGATCGCACAATCCAGTTGATGGCCGAGGGACTGGCAACGCTCGGCATGGCAGGTCAGGCGCCGCGCTTTGGCGACGATGACGGCGGACGCCTGTTCGATAACCGGCGCAATCGCCCCGAACACTTGCTCGATCCGCTCGCGACTGCGGCCATCCTCTACCGAAGAAATGATTGGAAGGCTATCGCGGGTGGCCTGCGCGAAGAGACGGTTTGGCTGCTCGGCTCTGGCGGAGTTCGTTCATTTGATGAATTGCCTGCTGCCAGGCCCGAACTTCGCAGCGTGGAGTTCGCGTCCAGCGGCTACTACACCATGGCCTCCTCGGATGCGGTCGTGATCGCGGATGCCGGACCACACGGATGGGGCAACGGGGGACACGGGCATGCTGACGCGCTCAGCCTTCAGTTGATTTCGCGGGGCCGCGCTTGGTTAACCGATCCGGGCACTGCCACCTATACTCGGGAAAAGCGAGAGCGTGATCAGTTCCGTGGCACCGCTGCCCACAATACTCTCGAGGTAGATGGCGTGAGCCAGGCGGATCCCGTCCATGCCTTTGCCTGGGGCCGACACCCGGTGACCGAGATTCATCGCTGGTACCCCGGAAGAGACGTCGTGCTCTTCCATGCTTCGCACGATGGCTATCAGCGCCTACCGTCTCCCGTAGTTCACGAGCGCTGGGTAATCGGCTGGAGAGACGACGCCTGGCTTGTCGTCGACCGCGCCTCCGGCAAAGGTGCGCATCGCCTCGATCTGCGCTGGCACCTCTCGCCCGAGTGCATCGCACAACCAACCGACTCGGTCAGCGTTTCGCGCTACGCGCTCGACAACCAGACGCTGGACATTATTGCCCCAGCAGGCACCTCGTGGCATATCGCGAGCGAGACTGGCAACTGGTCTCCGGCCTACGGCGCAGTAATGCCTGCTCCGGTCCTGCACTTTTGCACCGAGGGACCACTGCCCCGCGACTTCGCGACCCTATTGGCGCTTAATCATCCCGGCCGCGTTTCACTGCGTAACGCGTCCGGAGATGGAGTGGAGATGTATCTCTGCAAATTCGGCGAGTCGCAGCGCTTGGTCGCGGTCGCAACAGGAGCCGCCTCCTGGAGACTAGGGCCGATCCAATGCTCGGCTGAGTTGCTCCTGATCGAGTATTCTGGCAACCGGATCTGCCGCCTATTGGTGAGCGGAAGTTCCCAACTGACCATCGCAGGCGAGCCTCCGTCTTTAATCGGCGTCAGCGCCGGAGTCTGGGAAGCGAGAACTAAGGAGGAAACACTGTTGCTTAGCCCAGCCGCCGCTAAAGCACTCCTGCAGGCTTGGGAGCGCCTTTGGGCCCCCTGCCCTTCCGCAGTTTTCTCCGCACCCCAAGAAAGCGGATGTAATCCCTGATGCCGGGATGCGTGTAGTTGGTACTGCGGCGATGAATCATCTCGACCCGCGGTTGTTCGTCGCGTTCGAGCCGGCGCAGCACGTCCACCACGTGCCTGGTTCCATCCACGTGAGAGCGGTGCTGCATCATCACGTGGCTCTCTTCCAGCGGTTGGACCACGGTGCAGCTTCCTTGCGCGAGCACTGGCCCGGTGTCAATGCCTTCATCCACGCGCAACAGCGACCAGCCGATACCCCAGAATTCGTTGTTCATCGTAGCCCAGAACGCGGAGTGCGGCCCGCGATACTCTGGTGTGACGCCCGGATGGAAAACGAGCATGCCCAGCGCCGGAATGGTGAAGGTCTTCTTGGAGAGGATCGGATGCACCATCAGCACGCAAACATCCGGCTTCAAGTCCGAGAGCACTTTGCGCCCGGCATCCGAATTGATGTTGTCGATGCGATGAATCGGCGGACGTTGGTAGGAGGCCGGTATCGCCTTCTGAGTTTCCGTCATGAGTTGCGTCAGATTGCGATGATCCCCCCAGCTTCTAAATAATGTCCAGTAGAGGCGTAATACAAGTTCGTCCAGGACTCGGAAGAAGCCGATTCGTCTGGCGCGTTTCCACAAATAGCGATACCACACGTCCCGCCTGCGACGGATCACCACGAATCCATCGACCGGATATTGAGAAGCCAGTAGGTCGGCCTTCACATATTGATACCAGTGATCGTGAAACAGGTAGAAAGTTCTCATTCTCGCTAGTTCGTACCTTTATGAGGATTGGGAAAAATGGATTGATATACGCCCTGGGCCGATCCGACCCAGTCGTACCCGCCGCCAGCCTTGGCGACGGCGTCCTCGCCTTCGTCGTCCTCCGTGAGCGACATACGCGGAATTCTCCAGGCGCCGTTGCCCACCCGGGCGCGGGAAATCTCTGAAGTGAGCGAGCATCGATAGCCACACTCGGAAACCAGCCGCTCCGTGATCTCCGAATACGCACCATACCGAAGTACCCCAAACGGATAAGCAAAAAACTCCGGCTCGACCCCAGACGGTCGGCAAGAATTGATCTGCTGCGCGTGAGTTCTTCGCGCATGGAATTTTCAGGCAAGGTTCCGAGTAGCGGATGAGAAACCGTGTGGCTGCCGAAACGGATCAAACGATGCCCGGCAAGTGCTCTCGCCTGCTCCCAGCTCATCGGCCGAAAGTACTCTGCCTGGCCGCGGAATTCGGCCAGCAGCGCGGCATTCGACGACCGCCAGGGCGGCGACACGCTGCCATCAAGAAAACCGGTAGTGAGAAAAACCGCCGCCGGCACGGATAGCCTTTCGAGAATCGGCAATGCTTCCGTGAAAACGCTCTCGTAGCCGTCATCGAATGTGACCGCGAAGGCCGGCGGAGATGGCTTATCGCCGGAAAGAACATCCAAAAGGCCGTCTATCGCCAGAGCCCGGTATCCCTGATCCAGAAGGGACTGGATTTGCTCGCGAAACCGCCCGGGCGACACGGCCATGTCGCTGTGCGCCTGGTTGATGGCGTGCATTGCGAACACGACAACACGGTCGGCCTGACGATTCGCCGTGGGCTTGGCACGCCTGCGCGCGATTCTCCGCTGGAGCGAATAAAACTCGCTCTTAACCAATTGGCGTAAGCTCACGTACGTTTCCCTCCTGGTCCGGTCCACACGCGGATCGTCCACACACGTTTACTGTGGTGATCGTGCACGCTCAGCGATTGCAACCATTTCCGGCGCTCCGCGAGACGCTTCCAGATCCGCCGGGTCACGAGCGTATCGAACATCGAAACCACGACTACGCCCTGTTCATCGAGCCAGCTCTCAGCCTTGGCGATTGCATCGAGAAAATCGTCGATGTAGTAAAGCGATTCATTGAAGACGGCCACGGAGAGCTTCTTTCCCGGATCAAACGTGCGGTAGTCCCCGGCCTGGAATTCTGCGTTTGGCAGGCCCAACGAGTTGGCCTTTGCGATCGCCGTCTCCGAATAGTCCACCCCGATCAGCAAGGAGTCGCTCAGCGGCCGGTAGTGCTTCCATAGCAATCCGTCGCCGCATCCAAGATCAAGCAGCGGACCGTGATCGTAGCGTCGCAGCACCTGCAGGAGAGCGCCGTAACGTCCGTCTTCCTGAGGATCGCCGAGATCGTAATGGTCGTCCCGATATTTTGTCTCCCAGACGTCGGCGGAGTAATATGATTCATAGCTCCGATCGAGGAAGATGTGATGGAAGGCACGAACCGGGAGGCGTGCAAGTTTAGAGAGCATTCGGTTCGCCTCTCATTTTACCCTAGCCGTCACCGGCTCCGGGTTCCTGGACTCACTCAAGGTCGCAAGCACAGCCTTTTCCAGCCGTTCAGCGGCCGCTCGCCAACTCAAGCCGCCCTCCGCCAAAGCGCGAGCGCTCATCTCCAGCCGGCGTCGCGCGCCCCTGTCGCGGATGAGGCGGACCACTGACTCTGCAAACTTCTGGGGCGATTCCGCCAGGATAATGTTCTCCCCATCCGTGACCGGAAGCCCTTCGGCCCCGATCGGAGTCGAGACAATCGCTTTGCCCGATGCCATTGCTTCCAGCACTTTCAAGCGAGTGCCGCTGCCAGTGCGCATTGGCAGCACATAAACGCTGCTTCGGTTCATAAATGGACGCACGTCGTCGACACGGCCCGTGAGATGCACCCTGGGATCATTTTCCACCAGCCGGACCACGGATGTTGCAGGATTTCGTCCGACCATCCAGATTTCAACGTTAGGCTCTTCCCTGCGGATCAGGGGCAGAATATCCTGGTAAAAGTACTCCATCGCGTCGTGATTGGGCACCCAATCCATTGAACCGGTAAAGACCAAGCTGCGTTCTTCCGGAACTTCAGGCACGGGGCGGAAATAATCTGTATCCACCCCCGTGGGCATCAAGCTTACCTTGTCCGCCCCTCCGACATAGCGCCCGAAGAATTCTCGATTGCGTTCCGAAACAGCAAGAACGTGCGCCGACCGCTGCGCGTAATAGCGTTCGGCATGCATCAGGCGTTTGTATTCGAGCCAGTATGCAAGCTTGCGCAACGGATTGCTCGATACCTGGTACTGACGCTCCCACACCTCCGCCTCGACGTTGTGAGTGAACAGTATGATCGGCGTTTTGGCATCCCAGTCCAGCACACCTGCTGGATATACGAAATCGCAAATAATCGCGTCGAAAGATTTCCGGGAAAACAACTCGGACACAGCTCTGCGCGACTCCGGCCGATAGTATTTCTGCATCGAGTATGCGTGCGGCGCGAGCAGCAATCGAAGGTAATCCAGATACTCTGCTGCGGACCTCTGCTTGGGAAGCTTCAGGGGAACCGTAATCAGCTCTTCAAAAAGAGGGGCGAGCTCGCTGTGAGCATCGTCTTCGACGGCCGGATAAAAGGTAAGAACCGTGATCGCGTGGCGGCGAGCCAGTTCTTTGACCATCTGAAAACTGCGGATGCGGCCGCCGAAATCAAGAGGAACAAACCCGCCCGCTTTGATCCAGCACAGTCTCATCCTTGAATCCAACGTACCACGGAATGTTCGCCCCCGCGAGCCGGGAGCAGCTTCCCACAATCACCAGTAACGTCGGAATCGTCGGGCCATCGCCAGGGTACGAGACACGGTTTCGAGCACGGCACACGACCTCGCAATTCAAGTGATGAGACGCTTCCTTTTCTTCTGACCTTCGACGATGGCGGTGAAAACGCTGCCGCGAGCATTGCGGGCGTGCGCGCCTGCCATACAATGGCTGTATTGGAATTTCAAGAAAATCGCCAAGAAGAGCGCCGGCCGGCCTTTTTTGGCCGCACGACGATGGCTCCTGCGAAAGGGATGAGTTTGTCAGCCGCGGGTAACGCATGGGCTACCGTGTCATACTGGTCGGGCAGCCTGGTTCGGCAAACAGGCGACAAAAGATCTTTCTAACCGGTGCGGTTCGAGGGTGTGGTGATGACTATGCGTTGGATAGGGTTGCGGGTCTCTGTCTTTTTGCCTTGTATTTCTTGGTTGCTGATGGCTGCTCCTCCCACAAATACAGGAGCGCCCGGGCAACAGGCGACCGGCACAGAAAGCCGGTTTGATGGGCCGGCGGAGCTGCCGCGCGTTTACGTTAAGTCTTCCCTCGCCGACACGCCAGCTCCCGGTCGTGTCCGGTTAGTCAAGCGCGGCGACAACCTGCAGGGGGCGCTCGACAATGCGCAATGTGGCGACATAGTGGAGTTGGAGGCCGGCGCAACGTTCAGCGGCACGGTCGCGTTCCCGCATAAGGAATGTGACGACTCCCACTGGATCGTGGTGCGAACCAGTGCCCCGGACGAAAGTTTGCCTCGCGAGGGCACGCGCGTCACTCCTTGTTATGGAGGCGTTCCATCCCTGCCGGGACGTCCCGAGTTCCGCTGTACTTCTGTTAGCAATGTGATGGCCAAGATCGAGTTCGAGGGCAAAGCCGGTTCCGGACCGTTGCGTTTCGCAGCCGGAGCGAACCACTATCGCATCATCGGATTGGAGATCACGCGTGGTACTCCGGGAGCACCGATAACCGCGCTGGCTTTTACCAAGGACGATGACAGGGCGGATCACCTCATCTTCGACCGCGTCTGGATGCATGGCACAGCCCAGGATGAAACCACCCGCGGTATCGCCCTACACGGCATGACGTATGTCGCGGTGGTGGACTCGTTTCTCAATGACTTTCATTGCACCGCAGTGGTCGGTGCGTGTACCGATGCCCAGGCTCTATTCAATGGAGCCTATGGTGGCCCCTACAAGATCGTGAACAATTTTCTGGAGGCGTCTGGCGAAAACATACTGTTCGGAGGCACGGCCGCAGCGCAGGCACCCTCCGACATCGAGATTCGCCATAACCATCTCTTTAAGCCCCTGATCTGGAGGAAGGGCGAACCCGGTTTTGTCGGTGGCCCGGACGGCCATGCTTTCATTGTGAAGAATAACTTTGAATTAAAGAATGGCCAACGAATATTGCTGGAGGGCAACGTTCTCGAAAACAGTTGGGGCGGATTTACCCAAACTGGGTTCGCCATCGGGCTGAGTCCAAAGAACCAGGCGGGGTTCGGCAACACCAACATCTGCCCCTTATGCCGCGTCACTGATGTGACCATCCGCTACAACCGGATCACCAACGTGGGATCGGTGCTCTTTATTACGACCGACCTCTCCGATAATGGGGGTATAAGCTCCGGAGGCGAGCGCTTTAGCATTCACGATCTGGTAGCCGACAAAGTGCACTCCAAGGACTACCTTGGATATGGCAATTTCCTGATGCTGATTTCGAAGGCGCCACCGCTTCACGATGTTCAGATCTCACATGTGACCGCCTTCGTTCCGGGCCCACTCATGTTTATTCTGCATCCAGGCCAGGACGGCATCGAGAACTTCGGCTTGACCAACAGCATACTTTCCACTACCTCAGAGCTACCCTCTGTGATGTCCGCCGGTGGAGGCCCTAAGAACTGTGCTTATCAGCCATCGGCCCGGCCTGTGTCCGATGTGTTTGAGCACTGTTTTGCCAAAGGAAATATCACGCACAACATCATCATCGGCAGCAAAGAGAAGTGGCCCCAGGGCAATATAGACGCCAAAGACGCACAAGCTGCCGGACTGGCTGGTTCGGTCCCTGGCGAAACCAGTTTTCGGCTCTGCCGCGACGCGGATGAAAAAAGCCACTGTAAGAAGATTTCTCCCGGAGTGGGCGCGGCTAGCGACGGCAAGGATATTGGCGCGGATATCGACGCTATCGAGAAAGCTACCAGTGGCGTGCTCTGAATTGCCTGCGGATGCCGGAATTCCACGCCTGGTAACTGCGCGGTTTTTTGCCAGGGGGATACCTTCGGTAACCTACTGTTGGCGGTTTTGGCTCCCGCTACTTTCCGCCTTCTTTGCTTGTCCCTTCGTAATCGTGCTATCGTCCACAATGCCCGTCCCGTAGGGCTTTTCGCCAGCCCCGTACCAAAGCACCAGCGGACACTGGCCGCGCGCGAATCTGTACATGCTGCAACCGCATGTACTAATGTGTACCCAATGCCCTTCCGGTATCTGGCGACAATTACCCACTCTGGATAGATTCAGCGTGAGGACAATCGACTAGTCCCCCAATTTCTAAGGGTCGAGGGCTCACACATGTTTGAAGTAAAACATGCTCTTCTAAACCGTCATTCCAGATTTTCCCCTGCGCGGGCACAACGCCCGAGCGTTTTGATACTTTTGGTGGTGGTCGCGTTGATGACCACTGTTTGCGACGGCGCGGCCCAAGCACAAACCATCGACTTACCGAAGGACTGGACCAACAGCCTGAAACTGTCGGGAAATCTCCCCGCTGGCACGGTCAATGAGGCTTACAACGCGGTGCTTTCAGTTGACGGTGGAAGGCCACCTTACTATTTCTTGGTGTATGGCGGCGCCCTGCCCCCGGGCATCAATTTGAATCCAGGCACGGGGACACTCTCAGGGAAAGCTCTAGCCGCAGGCACCTTCCGTTTCGAAGTGGTAGTGATGGAGCCGTGGCTCCACGAATATGGGAGCAACGCGTTCGCAATTGTGGTCGGTGGGGGCAGCGAGAATGTTACAGTCAATGTGTCGCCAACCAGCACAACTTTATCTTCAAATCAAGAGCAGCAGTTCACCGCTGCTGTTAGCGGAACTTCCAATACCGCGGCAAGGTGGTCGGCAACGGCAGGCTCAGTCAACGCCAGCGGCCTCTATACAGCACCGGCGGTGAGCGCGAAAACCAATGTGGTCGTGACCGCGACCAGCGTTGCCGATCCGTCACGGTCTGCCAGCACCGCAATCACCGTTGTGCCGGCTACCAGCCAGGCGCTGCAAATCACCACCAGCAGTCTTCCTGCCGGCCAGCAGGGGGCCAGTTATAGCGCAGTCTTCACCGCAACTGGCGGAACCGCGCCTTACCAATGGAGCATTTCCGCAGGCACGCCTCCGGCGGGAATCGCGATGAATACGAACGGCGATTTTGCCGGGACGCCGACCGCAGTGGGCACCTCCAGCTTTACGGTAGCGGCCACCGATGCCAACAACAAGACCGCAACCAGCAATTTCAGTATCGCCGTCCTAGCCGGCGGGAATTTCGATGGTCCCGCGGAACTGCCGAGAGTAACGGTTTCCAGTGCGATGGCCGACACGCCGGCGCCGGGCAGCACGCTTTCGGTCCCGGCGGGCGGAAATCTGCAGGCCGCTTTAGACAACGCCAACTGTGGAGACACGATTGCCCTGCAGGCCGGGGCAACCTTCACGGGAACCTTCTATTTCCACACCAAGAATTGTGATAACGCTGACTGGATCATAGTTCGCACCAGCGCTCCCGACAGCTCTCTCCCCGCCGAGGGACAGCGGCTCACGCCTTGTTACGCGGGGGTGGCTTCGCTGCCGGGACGTCCGCAGTACGCCTGCAGCAATCCACGTAACGTACTGGCCAAGCTCGTTGCTCCAGACGGCGGAAACGTTGTGGTGAGGTTCCAGTCTGGAGCGAATCACTACCGGCTGCTGGGATTGGAGCTGACACGGCCGACCGGGACCAGGGGAGCACCTACCCTGATAATGCCGGCCCAAGGAGGCACTGCGGAGTACATCGTGGTGGACCGGAGCTGGCTGCATGGAACGGCTAAGGATGAGACCGACCAGGGGTTCAGCCTCGATGGCACGAATTATGTGGCCATCGTGGATTCCTACTTCAGCGACTTCCATTGCACTGCGATGACCGGTGCCTGCACGGACTCGCACGCGATGAGTGGAGGCATTGGGAGTCACCAGGGTGGTCCTTACCTGATCCAGAACAACTTCCTGGAGGCCTCGGGCGAAGCCATCTTGTTCGGAGGTGGTGGGTCGATCGCGGCTCCGACCGACATCACCATTAGCTCCAATCATTTCTTCAAACCGTGGCAGTGGATGAAAGGTAATCCGAATTTCCAGGGCGGAAATTCGGGCAACCCGTTCATTGTCAAGAATCACCTGGAACTCAAGAATGCGATACGGGTGCTGGCGGAAGACAACCTCATGGAGAACGTCTGGGGAGGTTTCAGTCAGACCGGATACGCGATTTTGCTAACCCCGAAAAACCAGCATCTGGCGTCGGGCGAGGATATTTGTCCGCTATGTGAGGTGACCGATGTGACGGTTCGCTACACGCACATCGCACACGCCGGAGCGGGGATATCCTTGGCAACTTCCATTTCCGGAAACGGTGCGAATGGAGCCGCAGCGCTGGCGGGAACCCGCTGGAGCATTCATGACGTGGTCATGGATGATATCAGCACCCACTATGCGGGCTCAGGCAATCTGTTCGAAGTGATGAACAATTGGCCAACCAACTCGCTGAACACCGTCGCCATCAACCACATTACGGGGTTTCCGGATCCCACCAGCCACCTCATGTTTATAGGGAATAGGAGTTCGTATGCGCCAATGTACGGATTCGTCTTTAGCGATAACATCGTGACCACGGCTGAGTACCCGGTATGGGGCATAGGAGGCGGTCCAACCAGCTGCGCTTACGATGGCACGCCTGCCTTCAAGATCTCCAAATGTTTCAATACTTATACCTTCGCCGGCAACGTTCTGATTGGAACGCCGTCAGCCTTTCCGCCAGCTTCTTGGCCAGCGGGTAACTTTTTCCAGTCCGATCCGAACTCTATTTTTGTTCAGTACAACGACGGCAGCGGGGGAAACTACCAACTCCAGTCCAGCAGTCCATACATTAACCAGGGTACGGACGGTCGCAACCCGGGAGCTGACATCGTGGGATTGGATGCGGCTCTGGCCGGAGTCGAATAGGCGCAATTTGCTTGCAGCGTACCGGTAAGGATACAAGGACAGCCACTTCCGGCTGTCCTACCGGGCTTCCCGGGCGCTGGATGTGGACGGCATGGAAGCTGCGCTCGCACGCGTCCAATCTGGCATCGAAACCCTGACAAAGTCGTGTGCTATAGTTTTCCCGTGGGCCTTCCCCCTCGGTCAACTATGGCGGAAGGACAGGATCGTCCGAGTTTAGACACAGGCGATAACAACTTATAACATTACAGGCTGGTCATGAATGCGACGCCTCAAGCGCTGGCGGAGAGCCGAGCAGGCCAGGACGCAAGCCACGGTCCGGGGTCAAATGGCCCACGCTCAAAAGCTCCGGTGTTCGTGCTCGGTTCGGGGCGGACCGGGACTAAATTGCTGTATCACATGCTGCTTTCCTCCGGAGGTTTTGCGATCTACCACGCGGAGAGCAATGTATTCAATCTGCTGGGGCTGCGTTTCGGCGATCTCTCGAAACGCGCGAGCCGGCGCCGGCTGCTTGATTCATGGCTGCGAAGTAAGTTGTTCTACCGGTCTGGCCTCACCCGGGAAGAGATTGAACCGCGGATCATGGAGGAGTGTCATGATGGCGGCGACTTCCTCCGCATCCTCATGGAGGCAATCGCTCACAAGCAGGGTGTGGAACGGTGGGCCGAGTGTACGCCCAATCACCTCCTCTATATTCCCCTGATCAAGAAGCTGTTTCCGGACGCGCTCATTGTTCATATTGTCCGTGATGGAAGAGATGTCACCGTCTCGCTTCAACGGATCGGTTGGATCAGGCCGCTTCCCTGGGACCGCCGCAAACGAGCGCTGTTTGCACCGGCGATCTTCTGGTACTGGCTGGTCAGCAAAGGCCGAAAATACGGCAAGCGTATGGGCGGGGATTACATGGAAGTGCGTTACGAAGATCTGGTGCGAAATCCGCGGCCTACGCTAGCGCGGATTGCCGCCTTCATCGAGCACGATCTGGATTACGATCGCATTCAGGCGAACCCGCTGGGGGCGGTGCAAAATCCGAATTCGTCGTTTCGAGGTGATGGAAGGGAAAAGGAAACCAATGCGGTGGGTCGCTGGAAAACGGTGTTGTCGCCCGACGATACCGCCAAGATGGAGAGCATGATCGGGGATCTGTTAACCGAACTGGATTACCCGTTGGTGACTCCTGCCGATCAAAGGCATCGCAATCTGCCCATAAGCTTCATGCGCTGGTTTTATCCCATCTATTACGACGTGAAGCTCTGGCTGAAGACTTACACGCCACTGGCGAGAACGGCCGCCACCGACGTGATGGTGATCACCGATCCTCCCGAGGATAATGACGTTTCTTAGGCGTTGATTCCCCGATACACCTTCACCCACTGCCCGCGCACTTCCTCCCATGTGTACTTCGCCGGACTCGCGGTAAGCATTCTGCCCCAGCCGGGCAGCGAGCGCCGGGTCCGAGAGTAAGCGGAGCACATTCGCGGCGAGAGCGCTTCGTCTCCGACCGGGCGAAAGTAATCCCGTCCGCTCGTGCTTGACCAAGTAAGGAATAGATTCAGGCGAAGTGGTCACCACCGGCGTCCCCGCGGCGAACGCTTCGATGATCGGAGACCGGCATATTATCGAGCCATGAAGCATTAATGAAAATGTCAGCCTGATCGTAGTACTTCCCAATTTCGTCGCGGGAAGCGACGCCGGTAAAGTTCACGTCCGAGAGTTTCAACTCCGCCACCAATTTGCGGACATCGGCCTCCAGCGGGCCCACCGCCCACAAGATCCAATTTGGCTTCGGGATAGATTTCCTTCACTTCCGCAAAGGCGCGCACCACCACATCGACGCTGTAATAAGCCGAGAAACCCGCGCGTACAAACCAGATGCGGACGCAGTTGCGAGAGAAGAGGATTGCGATCACGATAATGGAATTGCGCAAGATCCACCACGTTCGGGACGACCACCGCCTTCAGCCCGAACTCGCGGAACACGTCCACCAGATAGCCCGAGGGAACAACGATTTCGTCCACCCGCGATAGCACGAACGTCCCCTGACCGGAAACGCTGCAGGTGATCGCGCGCTTCCCCGCTCCGGTAATTGATCAGCGCCCGCTTGCCGCGAAGTCGGGCAAACAGCCACGCTGGCGTCGGGGCCAGCAGGAATGACCAGTACGACGCAGAGAAGATATGGGCAATATCAACTTCTCGCAGCCCGCGCCAGAGGTGCGCGAAGTAAATGGGCTCGCGCAGGATAGTTCGCAGTCCGGGAATGCCCTCGGCCCATGCCAATCCAGCTAGGCAGTGGTGGGTCCACCGCGACAAAAGTCGTTTCCACGTTCCGGGATCATCGCGCCCAAGCCGCAAAAGCAATTCGGCCTGGACAGCCTGTCCGCCGATATAGCGCAGGCTGGGCGCACACCACCGCTGACTTTCAGCCGCTTGTCGGAGTTTTCGTTTCCGGGCACGCTCATGCTCCCGAAGTCCTGGGCCGCTTCGGATGTTTTTGCAGAAGAGTTTTGTAAAGTTCCTGGTAGCGATTACGCACGTGCTCGAGGCTGAAATTCTCGGTTGCGAACCGGCGGGCATCCTGGCCCAGTTGTTGCCAACATTGAGGACGACGATCCCGCAAGAATCCGCTCGACCGCATCGGCAAACGCAGCCTCATCCCCGGCCGCGACCAGCGCTCCGCGTTGCTCGTTCACCAGTTCTGGGTTGCCGCCGACGCCATAGGCAACGACGGGCAGGCCGGCCGCCATAGCTTCCAGAATCACATTGGACAGACTTTCGGAATCGGAAGTGAGCACAGCGACGTCCAGCGAGGCCAGCACGGCGGGAATGTCGCGGCGATCGCCGAGGAAAAACACATGCGCTCCCAGTCCGAGAGTTCGCGCTTCCTGTTCGATTTCCTGGCGCAGGGGACCATCGCCCACCAGCACGAATTCGACATCCGGCAGATGCTGGTGGATTCGGGCCGCGATGCGCAGAAATCCGGAATGATTCTTGTAGCGCGCATTCATGCGGGCCACCATCCCTACGCGCAGCACGCCAGTCCGCGGCAGCGCTGGCGGCGCGGCGATGAAAGCCTCGGAGGGAAGCGCATTGCCGATCACAAAGAGTTTGCGGCGCGGCAGGCCAGCGGCGGCGAGCCGGTCGGCCCCAGCGATCGAATTGCAGACGACAGCATCGCACCAGCGGAAGGCTTCGAACTGCGCGCGAAATTGCGCGGGCGTCAGCAAGTCTCCCAACTGACGATGGCTGCCGATGACCACCGGCACGCGGGCCAGCCGGGCCGCGGGAACCAGCGTCAGATTCGTGTAGAAATCGAAGGCATGCGCAATTTGCACATGGTTGCACCGCAGATGCCGGATTAGACGCCAGCGAGCCCGTAGTGACCTCCACCCGTACAGGCTCCCGCCCAAGTGGAATTCGGGGACGTTGGCAAAGCCCTCTGCAAAAGGACCTTGCCGCAAAATGCAACCGAGATGAAGTTGAAATTGTTCCGGGCTGAGATTCTGGGCAAGGACAACAAACTGGCGCTCGGAGCCGCCCGTCTCGAAGCTATTGATCATTAAGAACAGGCTGGCGGGCTGATGCGCGGAACCACTTCGCCTTGATCTGGCATCGTTCGCCGTTCCCTCCAAATCACTCCCCCACCGGGGCCGGCGCCATCTTGAGAGAGGAAGCGGCAGTCGTTGCTTCCGAATTCACGCTCGTCGAATTCACCGTGACCGGGAGCGGAAACAATCCTGCCGATTTGGTGAATTTTTCGAGGAAACTGCGGTGCCACAATTCGAACATCAACAAACGCCAGAGGCGGCCGCTGACTTCCTGCCCTTGATGCAAGTGGGCGTTCATGAGCTTGCGAATTCCGGCCGGTTCGAAATAGCCGCGCTGCAGGGTACGTGGCTCCAGCAGAATCAGGAGCAATTCTTTGAGTTCGTTGCGCATCCAGTGTGCGAGGGGCAGGGCAAATCCCTGCTTCTGGCGATCGAGCGCCTCGCGAGGAACGCCGACACGTTCCGCCAACTTGCGGAGAATATATTTCTGCTTGTTGCCACGCAACTTCCAATCGGCGGGCAAGCTGGTGACAAATTCCACGAACTCATGGTCAAGCATGGGGACCCGAACTTCGAGGGAGTTCAGCATGCTCATGCGGTCCACTTTGGTCAGAATGTCGGCCGGCAGATAGGTCTTGGTGTCGACATAAAGAAGCTCGCTGACCGGATCGCTCGCCAAAGCCTTGGGGAAATAGCGCAGCAACGCATTCTGGGGATCATCGCCTCGGCGCAGTATCTGCCGAAAGTCATCGGACAACAATGGAGCATCGCGCTCGAACGTGGACACAAAAGAGAGTCCATCCACATATCGTTCCCGCCAGGGCAAGGTAACGTTGTAGCTGAATCGGCGTCCGCGCGTGCCGGTCGGTAGAAGCGGAAACACCTGGTTGCGGTAGAACTTGCGCGCCCACTCCGGAACATACTCGAAGAATCGGCGGTTGGCATGAATGCGGTAGCGGTCGTAGCCGGCAAAGAGTTCGTCTCCGCCATCGCCGGAAAGAGCTACCGTGACATGCTGCCGCGCCATCTGCGAAACGTAGTAGGTAGGCAGCATCGAAGAATCCCCGAAGGGCTCTTCCAGCGAGCTGGCGAGATGCTGAGCGGTTGCGACCACGTCGGGCTCGAGGATCATCTCGTGATGATCGGTAGCGAATTTCCGCGCCACCATTCGGGCATACTCGGCCTCGTTGAAATCGTCCTTTGTGAATCCGATGGAAAAAGTCTTGACCGGCCCCGAGCTGGCACGCGCCATGAGAGCGACCACGGTAGACGAGTCGGTCCCACCGCTGAGAAACGCTCCCAGAGGCACATCGGAGATGAGGCGCATGCGGGTCGCCTCAAGCAAACGGTGTTCCATTTCTTCCAGGCATGCTTCCTCGCTTTTCGGTGAATACGTACCGAACTGCGGCAGGTCCCAATACTGGCGGACGCGGATCTCGCCGTTTTCGAACTCGAGCAGATATCCGGGAGGAAGCTTATGAATTCCGGTGAAGGCGGTAATGGGATCGGGCACATACCCGTAGTACAGATATTCGAGCAGGGCCTGCGCGTTCACTTCCGCCAGTTCCGGGGCCACCGCTAGGATTGACTTGATCTCGGAAGCGAAGTACAGGTTGTCCTTTACCCGAGCATAGTGCAGTGGTTTCTTGCCCAACCGGTCGCGCGCGAGGATCAGTTTCCGTTTCCGTTTGTCGTAAATGGCCAGGGCGAACATGCCGCGCAGCTTGAGCACGCAGTCGGCACCCATTTCTTCGTACAGGTGAATGATGACTTCGGTATCGGTTTTCGTGTAGAAGCGGTGGCCGCGGCTTTCCAGTCCCGCACGGAGTTCCTGAAAATTGTAAATCTCCCCGTTGAAAACCACCCACGCGCTGCGGTCCTCATTGAACACAGGCTGGTGGCCGCCGGAAAGATCAATGATGCTGAGACGGCGCATTCCAAGTCCGGCGCCATCCTGGACGAAGATCCCTTCGTCGTCCGGACCGCGATGGATTATCAAATTGCACATCTGGCGCACGAGGGCTTCGTCGATGTTGCTCTCTCGCGTCGCGCAAACGGCCCCGGCAATCCCACACATTCGTTTTTATCCTCTCACACTGACCGTGTCACAATGACCGTGTCGCATCGACAGCGACACTTTCCGTGGCTGCCGCGAGCGGCCGCTCCATGAAACGCTTGAACCGGTAATCCCGGTAGTCTCCGGGATTCCCTTCTTTTCCATCACACGCCGCCAGAATGATGTTCGTCATCTCGCGCGCGGTCACGAAGTGAAGGGTTTCCTTCCGCTCCCGGGCGCCCTCGACCAACTCTTGAAGAAACTTGCGCATCGGCGCCCCCAGCACCTCCTCCTTCTGGGTGGGATCCATGCCGTGGCAATGCAACTTGATGAACAGCCAGTCCGGCCTTCCTTGTACATGGATTCGCGCTTGCTTCCAAGCCGAGAGCCGCTCTAAAGTCATGGCCCGGCCTCTGGTGATTGCCGCCGATTCCAGAGCAGGCCGTCCAGACCGAAAGCTGCGCTTGAAATCAAATAGAAGCGGCCCCTCCACCATGAGCGGAAATATCTGCGGCTTGCGACCTACCCGCAGGTCCTTGCCTCTCCGCTGCGGGGCACGTTGCTCCAGGGGCAGCGTGCACTCGTACAACGAATTGATTCTGGCAATCTGCGCTGGATGAAGAGCCGCCGCCGGAAATGTGAAGTCGGCGTAACAACCGGTCTCGGCAAGAATCTTCATTTCTGAATCCACGCCGCAGAAACGCCCACCGGCACAATTGGCCAGGGCGAAGTCGCCGTGAACGAAAGCGTAGCGGGGCTGATCCGATCCTTCTTCCACGGCGAGGCACTGGTGTCGGTATGCGAACAGATCCCTGATCTCGGCCAGCAGGCGGCGCGTGTTTTCCGAAGTATCGGGACGAGAAAACCCATGGTGCAAGTGCACTTCCAGTTCGCCCCATCCGTTATGGCAAAGCTCGGCCAGAAGCTCGATCAATCCTTCGTCGTATTGCTCAGCCGGATAAAAATAGGTATGGACGAAGGGGCGGCCTTCATGATCCCGATAACGCTCCGCCATCCTGGGATATTCCCGGCACCAGGATTCAACTCGCTGTTCCTGCTCCACACGAGGCGCGCGCTTCTGTCCGTCGGTCGGGTCGATCCCAGGCTCGAAGTGGTCCGCCAAACCCAGGATCAGGTGCACTGGTCCCCGAGGAACAGGGTGCAACCCCTGCCAGACCATGCCGGGCAGTACCTTGCGCGCGTATCCGAGTTTTTTTCTGAAACTCATGTTGTGAAACTCACCCTCTGAAACCAACATCGGCTACCCGCCGCCCGATCACTCTCCAAGCCTGCGTTGCAATGCAAACAACGCAAGATCGCCTGCAAGTCAGCGAACAGGTGCGATTGCTCCTTCTCTTCCGCGGTCGCCGTAAACCTCCAGGAAATGCCGCGGCTTCTTGGGTAGCGGAGACAGTTCGGGGGCGGCGTCTTGGTCTTTGTATATATGTAGCAGAACTGCTGTAAAGGCCACCGCAAAATAGGGGAAGTACTGGTAAGCCTCCGGAGCGAATGACGCTCCCACGACGAACCCAATGAGGGAACTGTGGAGCGCTCCGACGAACAAGACCATTTCGGGTTCGAGTTTCTTCTCCGCCTTGCGCAAGACGCGGAGGTTCTTGAACGCCCGTCTAAAGAACAGCAAATACAGAATCAGGACTGGAATGCCGCCTTCGACAGCGATCTGGAGATAAGTCATATGCACTTCGTGCCAGATCAGCGAGTAGGTCACGAAATTCCCGACTCCGATGCCAAAAATTGGATAGTTTTCGATGCCATCGATGGCACGCTCCATGAGGTACATCCGTTGCTCGTACGATTCGTACGCCGACTTCTCGGTTGCAGTGTTCCCGGAAAGCGCAGCGAAGCGATCGTAAAGTTTGCCGCCCGCAACCGCCAGGAGCAAGACGCCGATGAGTCCCGTCGCGGCGATCAGGTAAAGCCGCCGCCCGCGGACGCCGAAATGCCAGAGAGTCACACAGCCAGATATGATCAGATCGATGAACCCCGCCCGCGAAGCGGTGAGAACCAGCGCCGCGCCCATGCCCAGCATGCCTATGATCCAAGCCATCTTCGCGATGCCGCTCCGGCTGGTTAAAAGGAAGGCCAGTGCAAATGGCAGTGTGATTACGATCGAAAACGCCAGATCATTGGGATTGGAGTAGATTCCGCCCAGCACGCCCTCCAACCGGGGATGGTTGTGGCCCTTGATGATGGATACGAAAGAAATCAAGGCTACGGAGGCGGTTTGAATGGCGATAATTTGTTTCAGCCGCGGAAAGGTGGTGATCAGCAGGAAAGTCAGCGTCCAGGCGATAAAGACCTTGGAAAAATCTATCGTACTGGAAATCGCGCCACCCTTCCACACCGGGGACAAGAAGCCGTCCAGGAAGAGTATTCCGACCATGGCCAGGAGCAGTTTTCCTTCGGTGGGTACATCCTTGAATGTCCGCTTGGTTCTACCCAGACTGTTGAATAGGCCCCACATGGCAAGCAGGGCGGTGATCTTGGCCAGCGGCAAATAACCGAGACCGGGAACCCAATCCTCCGGGCGGGCGCAATAGACTATGTAGAAAGCGCTGAGCCAGAAGAAGGCGCTTTTTGTGGGATCCACAGCTTGCGCGATTCTCCGCATGCGCGGGATGTCTGTCGCTGGTACGGTTGCGTTATCGCCGATGGCCACAAATTCCTCTCGTCTTCATGTTCTTCATGCCGCGCGCACCGGGACCGCGTTTACCACCGATGACGATGACCGTTTCTCCACTGCGTACCGCAAAATTCCGCTGCAGCGCCCGCCGGCTGGCCGAACTGGGCCGCCGTCCCCGCTGCCGCTCATGCCGGAACTTGCGGACTGCGCCGCGCTCGTACTCTGAGTCTGAGTGAGGGCGCGACTTCATCGGCTTTGACCAGAGAATGCTCATGCGCTGTCAGCGGTCTTTGATTACTACCATTCAGCCGGATTATTCAGCCGGCGCAGTTCCGCGAATCCAGACTGCCTTTCTGCCCGTGACGAAGTTGACGAAGGCAACCACGGCGGCGGAATTGAGGACTACGAAAGTGCGAGCGGGATCGGCGATACGCGAGAGCGGGCCGATCTTGACGCCAGCAAGCGCGGCCAGGCTGAGCGCATAAAACGCGAGCTGTGCCCCAAGCCCCGCGCGATAGAGCGGCTGGGGCAGGAACATGGATGCAATCAGAAGCGCTAATAAGGCAAAGGGCACGGCCAATCGCGAGAGTTTGTGGCTGACGAATTCAAATCGGATCGCATTTTGCGAACTCAACAGCCATGGAGCAAGCTGCAGGAGTTGATAGTTGCCGCTCAGGGTTCGCACTTTGCGGGAGAATTCACGGCCTTCGCCCAAGTCCGGCGAGTCCCAGGCGCGAGCGCGGGAGTCGAAGATTACGCGAGATCCCTTGCGCACGATCTGCATGGGCAACAGGACGTCATCGAGGATAGTGCCTTCGGGCAATGGCGATGTGCCGAGCAGACTCCGGCGGGCACAGTAGATAGCGCCGGTAGCGCCGACGACGGAACCGGAAGCGGACTCCAGTTCGCGAATCTTCTTTTCGATCCGCCAGTACAACCCCATTCCCTTTCCGGTCTCTCCGTTGATGGGATCACCCAGCATTAATTCGCCGCTCGCGGCGCCGACATCGGGGTCGGCGAAATTCTCGACCAACCGAAGCAGGGCGCCGGATTCGATGTGCTGGCGGGCGTCGGTAAACAGCAACACTTCCCCGGTGGCCAGTCCGATCGCATCGTTCAGGCCAGCGGCTTTGCCTTGGGACACCGGCTTCAGCAGAATTCGCAATCGTGTTCGCAGCCGAGAATCGCGGGCATAATCGGCAAGAAAGTCGGGCGTGCGATCGGTGGAACCGTCGGAGACGACGACCACTTCCAGTTGCTCCTGCGGATAGTCGAGGGTCAACAGGTTCTCGAGCTTGCGCGCGATCACAACTTCTTCGTTGTGCACGACCATTACGGCCGAGACCGCCGGCGCAGACTGGCCTTCGACTAAGCCGCGGCGCACCGGACGCGGCGACCATCGGCTGCGCACCCACAACCACACCGGATAACCCAGGTAGGAGTAGCTGACCAGGGCGGCCGCAATCCAGAAGACGTATTTCATCTTCGTCATTGTCATTGCGCTCATTATTGCGCACCCCGGGGCAACAGAACGGTCTTGATGGTCAGGAACATGATCAGCAGATCCAGGCCAATCGAAGCGTTCTTGATGTAGAAGAGGTCGTACTGAAGTTTCTCGCGCGCATCTTCGACCGTGCTGCCGTATTTGTACTTGATCTGCGCCCAGCCGGTGATTCCGGGCCGCACCATATGTCGCACGGGGTAAAAAGGGATCTGTTCCGAGAGCATCTCGATGAATTCCGGGCGTTCGGGACGAGGGCCGACGAATGCCATATCGCCTTTGAGCACGCACCACATTTGGGGAATCTCATCGAGGCGCGAGGTGCGGAGAAACTTGCCAACGCGAGTCACGCGGGGATCGTTATCGCCCGCCCACTGCGGGCCGTTCTCGGCTTCGGCGTCCTGGCGCATGGTGCGGAATTTCACGACCTTGAACAGGCGCCGGTCCTTGCCGACTCGCGTCTGGGTGTAGAAGATCGGCCCCTTGGAGTCTAGGCGGACCGCAAGCATGATTAAGGGAAGTAAAGGCAGGGAGAGGATGAGGCCAATCAGCGAGATGATAACGGAGAGCGCGCGGCGAACCGGATGAAAATGGTACTGCGGCGAAAGCCCTCGCCAAATATGAGCCAGCTGTGAGATAGATTCTCGACCTCTATCTTGCCCGAGATTTTTTCTAGCCAAGTAGCTGCCTCTTCGATCTTGACTCCTTTCATGCGCAGCTCGAGCAGTTCTTGCATGGGGATGGTGCCGCGGCGATCGGGCATGGCAACGATGACGCGATGGACTTTTTGGGTGCGGTCGACCTCCATCAGGTGGGCGGCAACTGAGTCGCTCGTAACCGCACCTTCCATTTTGCCCGTCCAACTGACGATCTCGACACCGATTTCGGGATTCTGGCGTAGTCCCTGCACCAGTCGCCGCGCGCGCTCGCCGGTGCCCAGAACGTAGACGTGCTCAACCAGAATGGGTAGCTGGATCAGCCAGGTAAAACCCAGCCGCCATCCGAACAGAGCAACGGTGAGGGTGAGCAGACCAACCGCCGACGATCCGCTTCCCGACAAAATCTCAGGCCGTACATAGGCTACGCCTGCCAGAATGAAGGCCAGCACCCCAAGAAACATGAGCAACCGGAAATAGAGTTCCCCTTCGGTATGGAGGCGAGCGGTGTCATACAGGTCAAGCCAGTGTGAACAAAGCAATACCAGCGCCGTAGCTGCGAAGATCTTGTACCAGCCACGGTCGTCGACGAGCACCTTATAGGTATCTCCGCCAAGTTCGATCCACGCTCCAAGCAGGAGCGAGGTCCAGACGATCAGGGCCTCGCCGATGAGCAGGACCAGACTGCGAATTGGATAATAAACATTGAAGAGGCGGATCAACGGGGCCTCGCTTGACCTCAGGCGTTGCTGCTCACGGCCTCGCCATAGTAGTACTTCGAACGTGCCAGGCCCGCGGTCGAGGTTCCATTGAGCACAACCCCGAGCAGCAGCTTATCCGGGAATTCTTCACGCGCACGGCGAGCCAAATCGGACGGCGTCACATTGGAACGCACGACCATGAGAACGCCGTCGCAGGAACCGGCGACCAGGGTCGCATCCGACACGGGAATCACAGGCGATGAGTCGAGAATTATCCAGTCAAACAAGGGCTCGACGCGCTGCAGGAACAGTTTCAGACGGCCGTTGGAGAGCAGTTCAGGGGCGTTCGTAACGGAGCGGCCGCCTGGCATGAAGAACAGGTTTTCCATGGGCCCGCGCTGCATGGCGGCGAACTCGTCGCATTCGCTCAACAGATAGTCGGACAATCCGGGCGACTGCGGCGCTCCCAGGTGGCGGTGCATGCCGGGGTTGCGCAAATCGGCGTCGATGACCAGAACGCGGCGCCCGTGCTGGCGCACCATCACCTGGGCCAGATTGGCTGCCACGAAAGACTTCCCTTCCTTGGGGAGAGCGCTGGTCACCATGAGGCGTTTCAGCGGCATCTTCTCGCGGATCTGGTAGAGACGGGAACGCAGGGTGCGGAACTCTTCCGCCCCGACACGGCTGTCATCTTCCTGGAAGAAGAGCATGGTGCGCGGATCCGGTTTCCATTCCGTCTGCGGACAACGGGCAACGAGCGATTCGTAATTAAACCCAGATGCCATGGATGACATCACGGTGGCTCCCATAGGATGCAGCGAAGCGGGGTTCTCGCGCGGCTCGTCGTTTTGCGATTCCGGTTGGTCGAAAGCGGGCTCGATGTGCGTCCCTGCGGAAGTTGCTCGTTCCTGCTCGGCGCGTTTCAAAGCGTCATGGATGCGGCTCATAGTTTCCTTTCCTTGGGGAGATCCTGTTGTTCTGATTGGCGCAACCGGTCGGCCAGCGTTGCCAGAGTGCGTAAGGCTTCGACCAGATCAAACTTTTCGGATGATGGTGGCGCCGGTGCGGTCATGGCTGCAGCAGCGTTTCCGTCGGCCAGATCGAAATCGCGGGCAACCGAATCGACGACTTCGACAACCACCGTCTTCTTCTGATCGACGAAGGCGCTGACCAGGCAGTGCTCGCAGAGCAGGTTGATGACGCGCGGAATGCCCAGCGAGTAACGGAAAATGGCGACCGTGGCTTCGGGGTCAAAAATCGGCTCGCCGTCCGAACCAGCGATGCGCAGACGCTGCTTGATATACGACTTGGTTTCCTCAAGATTAAAAGGATGGGTTTTGGCGCGCAGCGTCAAGCGCTGACGCAACTGGCGTAACTGGGGCTGCTTCAGGCGCTGCTCGAGTTCCGGCTGCCCGACCAGAACGATCTGCAGCAGCTTCTCGGTGAAGGTCTCGAGATTCGTGAGCATGCGAATCTCTTCGAGCACTTCGTCGGAGAGGTTCTGCGCCTCGTCGATGACCAGTACCGCGGTTTCACCGGCGCGATAGCGATCAAGCAGCCAGTTATAGAGGCGCTGCAGCAGCTGGCTCTTCGACTTGGTATCGCAGGGTATGCCGAAATCGGCCATCATGAAATCGAGGAGCTGCGGCACGTCCAGGCGCGAGTTAAAGATGAAGGCGGTAGCGACCTGTTGCAGGCGCAGCCATTCCATCAATTTATTGATCAGCGTCGTTTTGCCGGTGCCGACCTCGCCGGTAAGCAACACGAAGCCTTTGCGGCTTTGTATGCCGTAGGTGAGGCAGGCCAGCGCCTCTTCGGTGTGCCGCGTGAGAAACAGGTAACGCGGGTCCGGATTGACGTTGAACGGATTGGCACGAAGTCCAAAAAATTCTTTGTACATAAGCTTGCTCTAGACCTCGACGTTCTCGTGTTCTTTGGGTGATGGCGGACTACGTCGACCCCAGAAACGGCGGCGGCCGTTGCCATTGCCGTTGTCGGCCGCATGGTCGTCGTCCTCACCCAGCCAGGGCACGGAAATCAGGAGCGGCAGATCCATGATGACGGCAGCATCTTTTTCGGTGCGGATGGACTTGTCGCTGAATTCCAGCCAGATAGCGATGAGCAAACCGATCGCGAGACCGGCGCCAAATCCGCCGGCGGCGAAAAGCGGGCGGTTGGGGAAACTGGGATCCTCCGGCAGGTTGGCGGTGGCCCCTACGTACATCCGCTCGCCCATGGGCGCCGACTTCTCCGCGATGCCCTTCTCCATGCTGGTGCCAAGTTCGGCGGAGCCTTTCTTGGCCAGCAGATCCTGGTAAGTTTTCTGCGCGTCATCGTCGTCGCGCATCAGCTTCCTGTATTCCTCCTCGACGCCCGGGATGGCGGTGTGGCTTTGCTTCTCGCTGATCGCGCTTTGCAGTTTCTTCTGGTCGAGGGTAGCCTGCTGGATCAATTCCTGGTACTGGTGCACCTGCAGGCGAAGCTGCTTAATCTCCGGTGGTTCGGTGGAGCTGGCTTTCTCGCTGCCGTCAGCGGCGCCGGCGGCCTCGGCCGCGTTGATCTCTTTCAGCTTCTTTTGGACCTCGGCGATGTCGGCCTTGGTCTTAATCACGTCGGGGTGATCGTCGGTATAGCGCGCCTGCAATTGCAGTAATTGCCCCTGTAACTGGGTCAACTCCTGTTGGAGCGTCTCCGGATTCGTGCTGGACTGCGAGGTCTTCCAGGCGGCAATTTGCTGCGCCAGCATGCTTTCGGTATAGGCCTTATCCTGCTGAGCCCGGCTCAGGGTCTGGGTGGTGGCATCGAGTTGCGAGTTCAGCGACATCAGTATGCGCATGTTGTTGTCGACGTCAGTCGGCAACTCGCCCATGTGTTTGCTCTTGAAGGCGGCAAGCTTGGCGTCTTCGTCTTCAACCTTACTTCGGGCCGCGTCGACCTGATCGCCGAGAAACTGCGTCGTTTCGGTCGGCGACAGTCAGGCGAGATTGCAGGTTTTGGCTCACAAATTCCTGGGCCAATGCGTTGCTGACTTTTTGTGCGCGGACTGGGTCGTGTCGGAGTACTGGATGGTAAAACCGGGCAGCGCCTCGCTGTTGGCGGAAGACTTTTTCTTGGCGCTCGGTGCGGCGGCAGCGCTCATCGAGGTTATCACCGGCTCGACATCGATTGTTTGCTGGATGCTGGAGATGAGCTTGTCCTCTTCAGGTGATCCGGACTTGGCCAGGCCATTGTCAACAATCATTTTGCCTAGCTTTTGGTTCACGATTTGCTCGGTGAGAGTCTGGACGCGCTGGGCAAAATCGGAAGTGATGATCGGCGCGACATAGTTCTCCGGCACCTTCTGGCCCTCCACCAGCACCGTCGAGATGGCGGTATATTTGGGCGGGAAGAAGTGCATAAGAGACCAGGAAGCCGGCAAGCGGAGCGAGCAGCGCCGGGATCAAAATGACTTTAAGGCGCCGCCGCAGCATCGCCAGATAATCGTCCATCGTCAGTTCGCGATTTTCACTCATGCTATTCACCAATCCGGCCGCCCGAGGCGGCCAAGAAATTATTCGATACGAGTCGGCGTGGGGTGCCATTCCACACCGATAGCGCCAGCGTTTCGCTGCGTGGTGGTGCAGTTTCCAGTCGGGCAAAGCGAGGTGGGGAAAGTCGCCCCCGTGGAAATGCTCACATCGCTGAAGCGATAGGCGACAAAGAAATCGTAGGTACGTCCCAGATGCTTGCGTAAGATCAAAACCCGCGGAGCCCTCGTTATAGCTGCCCGAATTAACACCAAACGTCAGTAGAGTCTGCAGCCTCTTGTTATTGGAGTAGCCCACATCGCCATAGAAATCCCATGTCCGTCCCACTGGGCGCCTGTACCCGAGCCGAGCCAATTGGGTGTCGGCCCCGGCGTAAAAGCCCGAGCCTGGCGAAGTAAATTTCTCGTAGGACGCCATCACCGACGCCTGGCCTATCTTGTAGCGCAACAGAAACCGCCCGCTCACTGACCAATTCTTGTTGTACCGCCCTGCTCTTCCAATTCGATATACTGCGGACCGACTCCGACAATCAGGCTCAACCTGCCGGTGATGAGGTGACTCCAGCGCAGATTCAGGACATCGTTAGTAAATCTGCGCCGCCGGTAACTTCGGAAATTGAAGCAACTGAAAAGCGTAGACCACGCCGACCTGATCGTGACGGGAAAGCAGATGGCTGTAGCCGCCCTCAACGGTGAACTGGTCACTGTTGATCAGGCATCCATCCAATACGCACCCCGTGTCGTAAAAATGAGCGTTGGCGAATCCGACCGCCATGGTGATTGCGGAGACCGGGTTGAGGGCCTGAACTGCATCGAGGATCGCCGTGTTGGAGAGCCTCGGAATGTTTCCTACTGAGCCGAACTGGCCGCTGCCAAAGGTACCCGGGCAGACCGCCGATCTGCGCTCCGCTACCGCTGCCGCTCGCCAGACCGAACCCCGGGAGACCACCAAAGGTACCGATTTCGAAGGACCCATCGGGCAGATAATTGAAGGCGTCGCGAAGCGTTAGCTGGCCAGTTCGCCAGCGCGTCACGGCATCCAGGCCGACGGCTTGCAATTGCTGTACGTCAAAAGGACTGCTGTAGAACGCTCCGCCACCGAGGTACTCGAGAAAAAGATCGCTCTTGGGCCAGAATTGCTGGAGATCGAGCGCTCCGAGAACGCGGGTGATCGACTCCGCGCCGCTGCTGCCCAGCTGATTGGCCCCGTTGCTGTCGCCCGATTCGCTCACCTGCAAAGCTGGAGAGAAGAAGCTACGGCTAGCCGTACGCAGATCGAGCCTAGGAGTGTCCAAGCCAGAAACCGGAGGATTCTCCGGGTTCAGCACGGGCGCGTTCTGCCCGAATGCCGGCGCCGGAGTGGTATCGGGCTGCGACTGGGAACTATTCTGGGAAGCCAGCGGAAATACTCACGCCGAAAACCAGCAGCGCCAATCGGATTGTTCGCATTCTTAACATGCTTTTCACTCGTAAATCATTTACCCGGGAGCCGGACATCCCTTACGGGACGACGATGGTGTCCCCCGGCTGCAACAAATAGTTCTGTTCGATCTGTTCACCTTTCAGCAGCTTGCGATAGTTCACCGGCAATTTCTGTTGTTTGCCATTCTCGGTGCGCAGCACGTAAATGCGTTTCGTGTTGGCAAACTGGTTCATGCCCGCATTGGCCAACGCTTGGAGAACGGTCATGTTGGGGGACATCGACATGGCCCCTGAATGAGACACTTCGCCGGTAAGGTAGACCCGCTTGCTGTTGATCGCGGTCACCACCACGGTTACGCGCGGGTCGGCGATATATTTTTTCAGCTTCTCCGTCAGCGAATCGGCCAGTTGCTTGGGCGTAAGACCTGAGGCCTGCACATCGTCGACCAGGGGAAGAGAAATTTTTCCATCGGGACGCACCGGCAGGGTGGCGGTCATTTCGGCTTCCCTCCAGACGGCGATGTGGAGGACGTCCTCGGGCCCGATCACGTACTCTGGTCCGGCCATGCTGGCGGAGGCCGCTGGGGTCATTTTGTCGGAAGCGGTCTTATCGGAAGCGGGGCCGGCTGGCGAATCCTGCGCCAGAGCGATGCTGCTGATCAAGACCAGTGCCGCAACCGTCGCTTTCCATGCTGATTTCATATTCTTCTGATCCTCTAATCCTCTTAAGTTTGCAACCTTAGAACCTTTGCCGTCAGGCTCCGTACCCTTCGTACCCAATCTGCTTCAACTTATAGAGCAATGCTTTGTAGCTGATCTGCAACTCCTCCGCCGCCCGGCGCCGGTTCCAGCGGGTGCGAGTCAAAACCTGGAGAATCAGTTCCCTCTCGGCTTCGCGGGAAGCTGCGCGCGCCGCATCTTTGAGAGAAACCTTCTCGCCGCTATCGACGCGCCGCAAAAGCGAGCGCAATCCTCCCATGGCGAGCGCTTCATCGCCGAGCGCCACAATGGCTCGAGCCGCGTCTTTCAGTTCGCGAATGTTTCCCGGCCAGTTGTATTCCATGAAAAAGCTGTGGGTCTCGGAACTGAGCGCCGGCACGGCCCGGCAGAAATCACGGGCAGCGGCCGAGAGAAACCAGTCGCGCAGACCAGGAATGTCCTCTTTTCGCTGGCGCAAAGGCGGCAGCCGCAAACAGACTCCGCTGATTCCATAATAGAGATCTTCGCGAAACTTGCCGGCCTTGACTTCGGGCTCCAACTCACGCGAGGTTCCGCAGATAAAGCGGGGTACGCGGCACCGCAGGTCGTCGTTGTCGTTGTCGCTGCCATTGCCAAGCAAACCGATCTGGCGGACCAGCTCCTTCTGGGCCAGCGCCGTGAGGTCGCCCACTTCCTGCAGATAGACGGTGCCACCTTGACCGTCGCGAGCGGCCAGAATTTCTTCGCTGGCCTCGAGTCCCTGATAGACCTGAAAGGGCTCCGAGGCGCGGCTGGAAAGAGCATGAATACGCGCCGCTGCCGCCGCCTTGCCGGAACCGTGCTCGGCCACTACCAGCATGGGCACGTCATTCTGCGACAGTTCCCGGATCACGGCTTCGACCGTCCGCATGCCGGCGCTGACGCTCTCGAGCCAAATCCGGGCCCCGCCGTTCGTCGGCGTTTCGCTCGTTGCCGGGATTTCCGTGCGCTCGAAAACCATTCTATTCAGCTTCTCTTTTGGGCGGCCAAACATGTGAATCGGGGTCCTGGATAAAGACTTATCCATGCTAGAGCACATGCGCTGCCAATCCAGTCAGAGTGGGGCTGAATCGCCGAAATCTATATGTACCTATATTTCAATAACTTACGAATAGCGCCGACGCGTTCATACCGGTCACACGTTACCACATTGCGGACAAATGGGAAATGTATTGCCCACTTTTCTAGGTAATCCTTGGGGTTACTTTCCACCGCACTTGGGGATAAAGTCCGAACTCGGCGCAAGAACCACCGCTGGGAGGGAATGTGTCTTCCAAAACCGCCCCACCCAAAATCTTGTCAAGCCCCCATTCTGGCGATTTTCCCGCTAAGCCGATGAATTGGCGTGGAAAATAAAGTGGCAAAACTTGTCGGTATGGGTGGGTCGGAATTGATATAATTAGAGATATAGCTTAAATAAAAAGGGCGCGGAACCTTCCCGCGCCCTTTTCCAATTGGAGTAGTGAGTGGAGCGCCGGGCGTCCCCGCCCGGCCACCACCGTCCCTAAGTCCTTATGACGGAATATTTTGCATATAAGTCCTTCAAACTCAAAGATTTCGCGGGGTTTTGTCCCTGACTCCGCGCCCTTTTTCGTTTCCTATCCAAGAGAGTTAAGCCCTTATCCTTGAATATTTTAGGAGCTTCTCCTTTGTTTTGAATATTTTGCAAAAAAGGGGGGGGTGGGGGGGTAGGTCCTGACGGAAAAAACAGCTGCCAAGTGCCGGCTGATTACGGGAACTGGCCTTCTATTTTTCTACGTTCCTGGCGCTAGCCAGGACAAAAGCCCGGGGGGAAGTCGGAGCAAGGGTCACTTCTAATCGAGATCCGCAATGCGAGTTTTTACCCGTCGCTTTCACTTTGCACGGGGACCATCCTTCGCATATTCTCAGATACAAGCGCGCGCTCAATGATAAACCCAGTAAATGATTAACTTACTACAATGAGTAACATCGTAAATGAGTAACTTAGCAGTGTTAGCTCCGCCCCCTCAAAACACGAAGGGTCGCTCGCCCTCCAGGCCACTAGGATGGCAGGCAGTGGCGTTGCTCTTGCTGATCGCCTGGCTATACGCCTCGATTCTCGAGCGCCTTTTCCTGCAGTGGGTAGGGCCCCACAGCGACCCGAACTTCGAGCACGGGATATTCGTCCCCCTCTTTGCTTTGTTTGTTCTCTGGCAGGATCGCGAGAAACTGGCCGCTATTCGCCCGGCTCCGTCATGGGCGGGTCTTCTGCTGGTATTGCTGAGCATGGTGGTGCTGATTCTGGGTGTCCTGGGAGCGGAATTATTCTTCTCGCGCGTTTCGCTGCTGATCCTGCTGGCCGGCCTGATCATTCTGTTTCAGGGATGGACATTCTTTCGCGCTGTGCTGTTCCCGTGGGCTTTTCTGATTCTGATGATCCCAATGCCGACGCTGATCATTAACCGGGTCACGTTCCCTCTTCAGTTGCTAGCCGCGCAGCTGGCAACTGCACTGCTGCAACTGGTGATCGTCGTTCACCGGGAAGGGAACGTCATCTGGACTATTAACGGCCCGGTGGATGTGGTGGAGGCGTGCAGTGGCATCCGATCCCTTCTCAGCCTGGTTACGCTGGCTATTATCTACGGCTATCTTCTGGACTCTCGGAAATGGATGCGGGTGGTACTCGCGTGCGCAGCGGTTCCCATCGCAGTAGCGGCTAACAGCTTTCGAGTTTTTGTCAGTGTGCTGCTGGTGCAATATGGCTACAAGGAAGAAGCCGAGGGGGTTCCTCATGCCATCACGGGATTATTGATCTTCGTGGTGGCATTGATCATGTTGTTTGCTCTCCACCGCGTGATCTCCCTCATCTGGAAGCCCGGACCTGTCGTTCCGAGCAACGGCACGCATCTGGAAGAACGGCGCGCTGCCGACGTCAACACGAAGGCGGGGTCATTTCGCTTTGGGCTTGTGGCCGTGCCTATGTTAGCCACGGCGATCGGCCTATGGGTCCATTCGAGCAGCCCTTACGTTCCGCATGTAGGTTCCCTGCCCTCGCAGATTGGTGGTTGGACGGGAATCGACATCCCCATCGACCAGCAGACGCTTGGCATCCTGGGACCGGGCGAGTATCTGCTGCGCGATTACGAAAACGCGAGTCAGCCGGGATCGTCGATCGGTCTGTTCATTCCATTCTTTCCGACCCAGAAGGCTGGAGATACTATCCATTCGCCGGACCACTGCCTGCCGGGCGCGGGATGGATTCCAATTTCGCGAGAGGTGATCCGGCTTGTACGTCCCGACGGATCTTCGATCCCCGTCAATCGCTACGTGGTTTCAAAGACGGGAAATCGGCAACTGGTGCTCTATTGGTTTCAGGCTCACGGCCGCGTGGTGGCCAGCGAGTGGTGGGCCAAGTACTATCTCATCCTCGATTCGATTCGATTAAATCGTAGCGACGGTGGGATGGTGCGTTTGATGACGCCGATGCTTGAGGGCGAATCTGCCGACGCTGCCCAGGCGCGCATGATGAAGCTGGGATCGCAGCTCCTTCCTTTGATTGACAATTACATTCCACGCTGATCAGGCGTGAACCCGAACCTCGTCGGATTTCCGATTCCGCGTCTTTATCTCTGCGAACGCCTGGGGCAGAAAGCGCACCAGGTCCGTCGCCACCATGCAATTCTCGCCGACGGATTCGCTGGCCAAGTCCCCCGCCAGTCCGTGAAGATAGACAGCGAGAGCGGTTGCTTCGAGCGCGTGCTGCGGATGCTGCGCGATCAGGCCGGCGACCATTCCGGTCAGAATATCTCCCGTGCCTCCGGTGGCCATGCCCGGATTGCCGGTGGGATTCACCCAGACCGTGCCATCGGAGGCGGCGACTAACGTGCGATGTCCCTTCAGTACGACGATCAACTGATGCTCGCGGGCGAAGCTACGCGCGACTTCCAGGCGGTTCGCTTGAATTTCCGGAATGCTCATGCCGGTTAAGCGCGCCATTTCTCCCGGGTGCGGAGTAATGACTACGGTCCTTCCGCGGCCGCTGAGCAGATCGGCCGCACCTTCGAAAGCATTGAGTGCGTCGGCGTCGACGACTAGCTCCTTGTCGCCACGGGTTACGATTGTGCGCACGAATGTTGCGGTCTCGGAGTTGCGCGAGATGCCTGGGCCAATCGCCAAGGTCGTGCGTTCGAGTAGCGCATCGAGGTTGTGTCCGACCGCGCGCAATGAGATCGTGCCCTGCTCGGTTTCCGGCAGCGGCTCGGTCATTAGTTCAGCATGAAAGGCCGCCACGGTTGCGAGCGCGGATTTTGGCGTGGCCACCGTCGAAAGACCGGCACCTGCCCGGAGCGCGGAAAATCCCGCCATCGCCGCCGCGCCCGCTTTGCCTAGCGACCCGCCGATCACCAGCACGTGTCCGTAGCTGCCCTTGTTGGCGTCGCGCGCCCGGGGCCCAAGCAGCCGAGCGAAGTCGAAAGGCGTACTCAGATTAAGTCCGAGCTGCGAGATGATGGCTTCTGGCGGTGAACCGATGGGCGCAATCACGGTCGGCCCGCTGGTTAACGCAGCGAAAACGTGCGCCGGACGCGGAGCGGTGAAAGTCACGATGGCATCGGCGCGAGCTTGACCAGCCGAGCCGGCACGGGGCTGCACGGCATCGGCATCCGCATCGGCGCCCGATGGAATGTCGACGGCAACTATCGCAGCCGAAGCCGCATTCATTTTGTCGATCGCGGCGGCATAGAGTGGGCTGACCGGCGGACGGAAACCGGTGCCGAGGATCGCGTCCACCATCACGTCCGCAGCAAAGATTTCCGCTGCATCGGACGAATCCAAGCCACTCGCCTCGCGGACTATCCCGGGCGTAATGTTCAGCGGCCGGAGTGTGCCCAGCATCTTCTGAAACATGATCGCGGCATCCCCGCGAAGCTCGTCGGGATCACACAGCAGCAGAACGCGAACCCCACGGCCCGCTTCGACGAGCTTGCGGGCCACGACGAATCCGTCGCCGCCGTTGTTGCCCTTGCCGCAGAGAATACCGACGCGCTCCGCTTGCGGGTAATGGGAGAGGATGAAACGCGCGACGGCTGACCCGGCGTTCTCCATCAACGTGATGGAAGAGACTCCGAAGCGCTCCGAGGTGACGCGGTCGATCTCGCGCATTTCCGCCGCGCTCACGATCTTCATGGGACGATATCTCGCACGCTGTCGCTGCTGCTCCTCGCAAAGTCCGAGTATAGCGCGTGCCGCAATTGCCCTCAGCGGCTAGAGTCGATTCTAGAAACAGGCCTGTTATCGCAGCGGTGAGCCGCTCCACCTCAAACTGGAGTTCTTCCGCAACCCGCTTTCGTTGACTTGCCTGCTGCACAGAGTTAGATTCGACGCCTGGATCGAGGTTTGGTTCGACGACCGGGTTCTACCGCCAATGATCGGACAAACCATCTCGCACTATCGCGTGCTGCAGAAGCTCGGTGGCGGCGGCATGGGTGTGGTCTATGAGGCCGAAGACGTCACTCTGGGCCGGCGCGTGGCCTTGAAGTTTCTTCCTCCGGAATTGAGTTCTGACGCAGCAGCGCTCGAACGTTTCCAGCGCGAGGCGCGCGCAGCTTCCGCTCTGAATCATCCCAACATCTGCACCATCCACGAAATCGGACAGCAGGACGGCCAGTACTTCATCGTGATGGAGTTGCTGGAGGGCAAAACACTGCGCGATCGCATCCTGGGACGGGCTTTGCCGACGGAAGAATTACTGACGCTCGGAGTGGGGATAGCGGAAGGGCTCGATGCGGCGCATCGGAAAGGCATCATTCATCGCGATATCAAGCCAGCCAACATTTTCGTGACCGAGCATGGGCACGCGAAGATTCTGGATTTCGGATTGGCGAAAGTCGCGCCCGGGCAGAGTAGTTCGGCGGCCTCAGTGGGCGTGGCGCCGACGGTGATGAGTGAATTGCACCTGACCAGTCCGGGAACGGCGGTGGGAACGATCGCGTATATGTCGCCGGAGCAGGCGGCGGGCGACGAGTTGGATGCGCGGACCGATCTGTTCTCGTTCGGGGCGGTGCTGTATGAAATGGCAACGGGGCTGCCGGCATTTTCCGGGAACACGTCGGCGATGGTGTTTGATGCGATTCTGCACAAGGCACCGACGTCGGCGGCGCGATTGAATCCGAATCTGCCAGTGGAACTGGAGCAGATCACCAGCAAGGCGCTGGAAAAAGATCGCAAGCTTCGCTATCAAAGCGCTTCGGACGTGGGCGTGGATCTGAAGCGGCTGAAGCGGGAGGTGGAATCAGGACGGACCGGGGCAGTGTCGGCGTACACGGGTACAACAGCGGTTGCGATGGCGCCAAAAAGTCAACGGAAAATGTCGTGGAAAACGATTGCGATCGGCGCGGCCGCGTTGCTCGTGGTGGGCGTGGCTGCATGGCTGCTTCGTCCCGGCCTGCCGCTGCCTCGCATCACTGGGTCAACCCAAATTACTCACGACGGTCTGCCGAAGGACTTCAACGGACAGGTGGGCCCGATAGTGCTTACGGACGGTCCGCGCCTCTTTGTTCAGGAGTCCGTGGGCGGGCACTTCGTGGTGGCACAAGTTTCTGCTAGTGGAGGAGAAACGGTACCGATCCCAACACCGTTTCAAAACATCTGCCTCGACAATATTTCGCCTGACAAATCGGAACTTCTCATCGGCACATTCACCGGCATTGAATTGGACCAGCCACTGTGGGGGCTGCCGGTTCTGGGAGGATCACCACGCCGGTTGGGCAATACGCTTGCGACGGACGGAACCTGGATGCCCAATGGTGATCTGCTGGTTGCGCACGGAGGCGATCTCCAGGTTGTCAATCCCGATACCAACGCCTCGCACAAGTTCGCGAGCCTGCCCGACTATACGTTCTGGCTGCGCTGGTCCCCGGACGGTCGCGCCCTGCGGTTTACGGTCACGGCACCGAGTGGCTACCAAATGTGGGAGGTGGCGGCCGACGGTAGCAACCTGCATCGCGTGTTACAAAACTGGCACGAACCGGCCAACGCGCACAACGGCAACTGGACTCCGGACGGGAAATATTTCGTCTTTCAAAGCATCCGTAACGGAAGAGCGGACCTGTGGGCTATTCGGGAGAAGGAAGATTTTTTTCACAAGGCAAATCACGCGCCGGTGCAATTGACCTCCGGCCCGTTGAGTTTCCTTTCTCCGCAGCCCAGCCTGGATGGCAAACGAATTTTCGCGATCGGTGAGCAGTCTCGCGGGGAGCTGGAGCGCTTCGACGTGAAATCAGGTCAATTCGTGCCCTATCTTGCTGGAATCTCGGCTAGCAACGTCAGCTTTTCGCGGGACGGCCAGTGGGTAACCTATGTCACATATCCGGAAAGTATCCTCTGGCGCAGCCGCATCGATGGAAGCGACAAGTTGCAGCTCACGAGTCCACCTTTCACCCTGGATCATCCGGCTTGGTCTGCCGACGGGAAAAAGATTTTGTTTGAGGGTTTTTTCCCGGGCAAGAATAATGCAGTCTACGTAGTCCCAGCCCAAGGAGGCTCGCCGCAGCAGGTCTTTGGCGGTCCTGATTATTATGTGGTATTTCCCCAATGGACCCAGGACGGCAAGTCGATCATCTTCGAGAGAAGCCGACTCAAGGGCAGCAGCAATATTCAGAACGACATCGACGTGCTGGATGTCCAGACGGGGAAGGTCTCAACGCTTCCCGGTTCCGAGAACCTAGATTCTCCGGTACTTTCGCCTGACGAGCGTTTCCTGGTCGCGACCACTTCCGATCGGTTGAAGATAATGCTCTTCGATTTCGCGACCCAAAAATGGGCGGATCTGGCTAAGACTAGCATCGGCGCTATGCACTGGACTCGCGATGGCAAGTATGTTTATTTCGATTCCGGGTCGGGGCCGGAACCGGCGATCTCCCGCGTGCGCATGGCAGATCGAAAGCTGGAGCGGGTGACGGGACTGAAGGATTTCCGGCGGGTGGAATTTTCGCAATTCCCGTGGAGCGGCTTGACCCCGGACGGCGCTCCTTTACTGCTGCGCGACGTGGGAACGCAGGAAGTCTACGCGCTCGATTTCGAGGCGCCGTGATCGTGGGTGCGTGTTAATTGTGAGTAGATTTCTGCTTTAGCCGCCCGGCGAGGGAATCAGTTCGTTTGGTCATTCCTGCGGTCTTGGCCGGATCCTTGGCGCCAGTTCCACCAAAGTTGATCGGAGGATTGGGCTTATCCTTTGAGAGCGCCGGTGCGGGCGCCGTTCCCGGTGACTTTCCCGCGGATCGCGCCGCGGAGACCTTCGCCGTCTGTTGCTCCAGGTTCTGCAATTCCTTGGAAGTGGAGGTGGAAGCCGTTGTCGGAGTCGGGGTCCCGGGGGCGGACAGATTACTTTTCGGCGTCTTTTCATAGGCTGCATGTTGGACGCTGAATGCGTCATTCTGCTGCCCCATGCAGCTCATGCTAATGCCCGCCACTAGAAATGCAACCGTCAACGAACTTCTCATCTTCAATCCTCTATTCCGAGCGACCCACTATCTATTCGGTGCACGCACCCTGCCACACACGGATCGTACCCCTTCCATTCTAAACCCATCGCCACGGAAAGACACTCCCGATAACAAGATGCACTACCGAGTTAGACAGTAGAGTAGGTCCTCTGCTACCCTGCCGCCGGCAAACGACAGGTGGGTCATATGCAATTCCCTGCACGTTGGAGCGGAGTTCCGTGGCATTCGCCCGACGGGACTCCCGCGAATGCGGCTCGAGAACCACAGTCTTAGCGCGAAACCAGATTATTCCTTTGTTTTCAGTCGTTTACATGCAATTGTGCCCGTTTCTCGCGTTTGCACGGCAGTTCATCGCGGAAACAGGAATTGGCCCGGCATGGATTGGCCAGATGCCGCGCCCAGAAGGGACTTTCGCAATCTATGGCTCGCCGCCGCCCGGAGCGACACTGGGATTGCCGGAGTTCGGATTTCTCCGGTGGCCCCAAATCCCCCGCCCGCCGCGGCATTCGGCGACGGTACATAGAGGTCGCGTTGAAAGGTTATCGGTCGCTTCATGGCTTGGTCGTTTCCCTGGCTCTTGCTGGCCTCCTGCTGCTGCTGACAGGATGCCAAGCGCTGACCGGAGGTTCGACCAGCACCCGCACGGTCGGGTTCGGGAGCAGTAGCCTGAGCTTCGGGTCAGTGCCGGTCGGCAGCAGCAAGACGCTGCCCGACACGATTACCAACAACACTGCGTCCTCCGTTACCATCAGCGCGATTCTGGGAGCGGGTTCCGGATTCCAGGTCACCGGCATCGCGGTGCCATTGACTCTGGCTGCGGGACAAAGCGCTTCCTTCAACGTCCAGTTCCAATCTACAAGTGCCGGGGATCCGACCGTCACGATTTCCTTTGATGGGCCGAATGCACAGCCCTATGCTTCCCTGTCCGCATCTGCAACTGCGGTTACACTGGGAACGCTTGCACCGAGTCCCTCGCCGGTGGCCTTTGGAAACGTCAGCGTTGGATCCAGCCAGACCAGCACCGTGACTCTTCAGAACAACGGTGAGACCAGCCTCAGCATCACATCGGCGACGATGAGCGGCGCCGGATTTACCTTGGGCAACCTCGCCTTGCCACTCGCGATTGACGCGAGCGCGTCGGCTCCGGCGAAGATAACATTCGCGCCGACGGGCACCGGAAGCTTCAGTGGCAGCGTCACCTTTGCCATCACCACGAACCAGACAAACACGACGGTTGTGCTCAATCTTTCGGGCACGGGAGTGACCTCTGTGACGCCCGGGGCGCTGACTGCGAACCCCACCAGCCTGGCGTTCGGCAGTGTCCAAGTCAGCAACAGTACGAGCTTGTCCCAGACCCTGACCAACACCGGCGGATCGTCCGTCACCATCTCGCAAGCCAATGTGACGGGAGCCGTCTTCTCGGTCAGTGGATTGACCTTGCCGCTCACGCTCACCTCAAACCAGAGCGTGACCTTTACCGCCACCTTTAAGCCGACCGAGCGCCGGAGCCGTGAGTGGAAGCCTGTCGGTGGTGTCGAACGCATCCAACTCACCGCTTAGCATTGCGCTTTCTGGAACCGGGACGGCCGCCGGGACCTTGGCTGTGTCTCCAACCAGCCTCAGCTTTGGCAGCGTGACTGTCGGGGCCGGTTCACCGCTCACCGGCAGCCTGACCGCCAGCGGCGCATCTGTCACGGTTGCTTCCGCAAGTCTGAACAACAGTGAGTTTGTGCTCTCCGGAATTTCGCTGCCAGTAACGCTCGCCGCCGGCAAATCTGCCGGTTTCACGGTGACGTTCACACCCCAGGCGAGCGGAGCGACTTCGGCATCCTTGTCGTTCTCGAGCAACGCCTCGAACTCGCCCGCCGCGCAATCGATGACAGGCACGGGAACGGCGGCATCTCAGCACACCGTGGACCTCACCTGGGACGCCTCCGGCGACGCGGTGAGCTACAACGTCTACCGCGGCACGGTGTCGGGTGGTCCCTACACCATGATCAACACCTCGTCCGTCAGCACCACCACTTACACCGACAGTACGGTCGTCTCCGGCGACACTTACTACTACGTGGCCACGGCCGTGAATGCCAGTTCGGAAGAGAGCGGTTACTCAAACCAAACCACGGCGGTCATTCCGACTCCGTAACGTCGGGTTCGGGATAGTACTACAGCTAGGCCGGAGATACGCTGAAACCTGCTTTTGGGGCCACTGCGATGCGGGTTGCCGATGTTGCATTTTCGTGCAACTGTCGCAAAAACTATCATCTTGACAGCAAGTCATAGAGGAGCATCAAATGGCGTAGGTTCATAAGATCGCTTGGGAAGTCTTCCCCCGGTACTCCCCTTTCCAAGTAGGTTGAGTTTGGTGAATCGCAAGGGAGTAATCGATGAGCAACAATAGCGCGAAATGGTGCTTGGCCATTGTGATGCTTTGCTGTCTGTCTCCTTTGGCGTCTGCGAAGCGCTGGAATCCTCCGCCGCCGCCACCGCCATGCAGAGGCCATGATTGCAATTGGAAAACAGTCCCGGAGGGTGGCTCGACTGCAGTCTACCTTTTCGGAACTGGGCTCACATGCTTAGGAGCTATGTTCCTGCGCTCCAAGATGGCAAAGCCAACGCAATCGTAAATTAAGCTCGCGGGTCAAACCCGCGGCTGTTGCCCCATTACGATATCTGCGATGCGGTTCCCTGCGTGTCCGTCCCAAAGGGGTGGCACGGATCCCTTCTTTGCTTTACCCGCCAGCACTCGCGATAATTCCCTGCGCAGCTTTTCCGGATCGCGGCCCACCAAAACATTCGTCCCCATAAGAACCGTGATTGGGCGCTCGGTATTCTCGCGTAGCGTCAGACACGGGACGCCCAGATACGTAGATTCCTCCTGAATGCCGCCCGAATCCGTGATTACAACCGTCGCGCGTGATTGCAATCCAAGAAAATCAAGATAAGGGAGAGGATCGAGCACCCGCAGTTGCCCTGCATTCAATCCAAAATCGGCAATTCGTTGCCGCGTCCGGGGATGGGCAGGAAATATCACCGAGAGATCGCGGTTGACTTCGAGCAGCGACTCCAGGACTTCCCTCAGCGTCGCGCTGTCATCAACGTTTGCCGGACGGTGCAACGTAACCAGGGCGTAGCGCTCGGGCAGCCCCTCCATCTTTACCTTCTGCGCCGAAGGCAACAGGCGCACCAGGGAATCAATCATCACGTTGCCGACGCGGAAGACCTTCTCCGCCGGGATTCCCTCTCGCCGAAGATTCTCGTCCCCGTCTTCCGACGGTGTAAACAGCAAGTCGGCGAGCTGATCGGTCACCAGGCGGTTGATTTCCTCGGGCATGGTGCGATCGAATGAGCGCAGTCCGGCTTCGACGTGCCCGATTGGAACGCCCAGTTTGGCACAGACCAGCGCGGTGGCAACGGTGGAGTTCACGTCCCCGTACACGAGGACAAGGTCGGGCTGGCGATCGAGCACGACGGGTTCCAACCGGATCATGATCTCGGCCGTCTGCTTCGCGTGCGAGCCCGAACCTACCGCCAGGTTCACATCGGGAGCCGGTATGCCCAGTTGTTGGAAGAACACGTCGGACATGTTGACATCATAGTGCTGACCGGTGTGTATGAGGGTCTGCGTCACGTTCTCCCGCCCCCGCAAAGCATTCAGGACGGGGGCGACCTTCATGAAGTTAGGACGAGCCCCAACGATGTGAAATATGTGCACCAAATCTCCATGTAAGACGAACAACTAGCCTGATCTATCCGGACAACGGCGCAGGATGCGTCACAAGCATTTGGAACTCAGTGCGCCGAAGGATCCATAGCAGTGCCACCACCGCGATCACCGCAATACCAAAGAAGACGATCCCTCCATCGTGATGGAGCTTTCCGTTGAGGAACCCGGGATCGACCCGAGTTCCGAGTTCGGCGATGGTGACGATGCGAAGTCCGTTCTTGGCCACAGACAGGGGAATCGCCGCTACAATGAGCAGAGCCTTCCGCCACCACGAGCGCAGAAACAGATGAGCCAAAACCATGCTCGTGACAACGACCATCAGACTGGATCGAATGCTGCTGCACTCGCGCGCAACTTCAATATCCAGTCCTGGGATCGACAACCAAATTCCATCCCGAGTCGCCGGAACCCCAGTCGCGCGAAACATGATTCGCGCCGCCAACGCAGACTGTTGTTGCAAGAATTCGACAATCCAGCTCAAAGCAACGGCGGGAATGGGGACCAGCAAAAACAGAAAGCAAAGCGGAAACAGAAACGATTGAAAAGTTCTTGCTCCAAAACACAATATGACGCTGGCGATCCACCAGATTACAAGAGCAAACATGCCCATCGCCAGTCGTACATCATTGGGCGAAGCGACCATCCCCCATCTCGTATAACAACCGATCACCAAAGCCAGAACCAGCAGAGCCGCACCAAGACCGAGGCCGGACTGCTGATCAATCCGGAAGGCTATTGATTCCCCGTATTTCAAATCCATGTAAATGAGCGCGGCGCTCAGGGGGAGAATTAAAAGGATGTGGGTGTAGGCGTCGTTCGTCAGCGCGAGCCCCAGCGTCGCGATCAGAGGATGCCACCAGAACAAGATCGAAGCGACACACAAGAAAGCGAAGCCCGTAACTTGAGTTCGTGTCGTCACAGCCGCGATCTGGGTTCTGGGTTCAATCTAACACTTGCGGGCGGGTTTTCGATCCTTCGAAATGGGTGGTATTACTCAGAACCAAGGACGCATGTTCCCAAAACCGCATCCTCGTAGTGGCCTAAAGGACATATGACCGACAGCGCTGTATTGGCCTACTGGCCCGGGTTTTGATGCACTGCCGGAATCTGTCGCTCTAGAAGGAAAGCTTCCACACTGGATGACATGCGACTCCCCCAGTCCATCATCCGGTCTCTCTCTGTCCGCATAGTCCACTTTCTAACAAACGGCATGGCGATCCTGTTCCTCGGGATGGTGCCCGTATGTGCCGCCTCAGCTACAGCACAACTTGCGTGCGCACCCACGAGCTTTAAATTCGGCGCTGTCGTGGTCGGTCAGACCGAAAACTTGCTTGTCACTTTGACGAATAATGGACAGACGAGTGTGACGATCTCCGAAATTACCGCGAACAACTCGGAATTCGCCGCGGCTTCCTTGAGCCTGCCGCTGGTCTTGCTCGCGGGACAGAGCGTCGATCTGACTACAAGCTTCACTCCCACGGCGATAGGATGGACGCACGGCACGATCAAATTCTCCAGTGACGCATCCAACGCTAGTCTTCCGCTTGCGGTGGAGGGGACGGGCGTGAGTAGCGAAACCGTGACCGCCAGCCCATCAATCGTGTCGTTTGGCCAAGTGGCAATAGGAACCACTCCCACCGCAGCTGTCGTGCTTACAAATGTGAGCTCCTCGGCGGTAACCCTCTCCGCGCTCCAGGCAACTGGCGCCGGATTCTCGGTGAGCGGGCCTACGTTCCCGTTAACTCTAGGCGCTGGGCGAGGCATTACGTTGAACGTTGCCTTCGCGCCACAATCGGCCGGCTTAGCCGGAGGTAGCCTGTTTGTTTCTGGTCCCAGGGTGACCGTACCTCTCTCGGGTACGGGCGCAGTTCCCGGTCAACTCACCGCCAATCCCGGCAGCCTGAATTTTGCAAACGTCCAAGTGGGAAGCAGCCAGGCGCAGTCTGCAACCCTGACCAACTCGGGGGGCTCCAGTCTAACGGTGTCTCAGGCTACTCTCCCGGGCACCAGTTTCACGTTGGGTGGCTTAGCCTTACCCCTGACGCTGGGAGCGGGTCAAAGTGCCACGGTGTCAGTAGTCTTTGCCCCTCAGTCGACGGGCAGTTCAGGCGGCAACATAAATTTCACTTCCAATGCCTCCACGCCCTCAGTGAATCTTCCAGTGTCTGGAACGGCCGTGACGCCGGGGACACTGACTGCGAACCCCACCAGCGTGGCGTTCGGCAGCGTCCAAGTCAGCAACAGTACGAGCTTGTCCCAGACCCTGACCAACACCGGCGGATCGTCCGTCACCATCTCGCAAGCCAATGTGACGGGAGCCGTCTTCTCGGTCGGTGGATTGACCTTGCCGCTCACGCTCACCTCAAACCAAAGCGTGACCTTTACCGCCGCTTTTACCCCGACCGGCGCCGGTGCCGTGAACGGAAGCCTGTCGGTGGTGTCGAACGCATCCAACTCTCCGCTTAGCGTCGCGCTCGCCGGCACCGGAACAGCCACGGGCCAGCTAGTTGTATCTCCAACCAGTCTCAGCTATGGCAGCGTGACTGTCGGGGCAGGTTCACCGCTCACCGGCAGCCTGACCGCCAGCGGCGCATCCGTCTCGATTTCTTCGGCAAGTCTGAACAACAGTGAGTTCGTGCTCTCCGGAATTTCGCTGCCAGTAACGCTCGCCGCCGGTCAATCCACCCCTTTCACCCTGACCTTCACACCCCAGGCGAGCGGAGCGACTTCGGCATCCTTGTCGTTCTCGAGCAACGCCTCGAACTCGATCGCCGTGCAAGCGATGACGGGCACGGGAACGGCGGCCACTCAACACACCGTGGACCTCACTTGGAACGCCTCCACTGACGCGGTGAGTTACAACATCTACCGCGGCACCGTTTCGGGCGGCCCCTACACCATGATCAACACCTCGTCCGACAGCACCACTACCTACACCGACAGTACGGTCGTCTCCGGCGACACTTATTACTACGTGGCCACGACCGTGAATGCCAGTTCGGAGGAGAGCGGATACTCAAACCAAACCGCGGCGGTGATCCCGAGTCCGTAACGCACGCGATCAGCCGAATCCGCTGCCCGAGGTCATGCGCCGAGAGACGTTATGGCGCTCGTTTCACCTAGTTGCCAATTGCCATTGATTAACGGGAAGTTGGCTCAAAAACCTCTCGTCAGTGCAAGATAAGGAACCAAAAGGACTTCAGCGAAGCCGGGGATTGGATCATCATGGCTGAAAACCGCCTCTACGTTAGAATTTCTCAAGGAGCGCACGTAGCCTTTCAAATCGGTGTCTCCCGAGAGTATCGCAACAAATGCCGCAGGGAGATCCGTCGTCATGCGCACCCACCCAATTCCTGATTCGCCTTTACAGGTTGGAACCGGCAGACCAACCTGATCTGCATAGAGCATGTAGCAGAAGTCAACTCCCGCGCGGGGGCCGAGGCTGTGGTATCCCCAGGTGCGTGCATTGAAGTCGAGTAGTTTGTATTGACCGTCTCGAGGGTCGAGTTTGTACTCCAGTTCAACGAGCCCGTAATAGTTGCTTGCCCGCAAGAAACGTTCGGACGATTCCTCCAGCATTGGAACATCGACGGTCTCGACGTATGTACTGGATCTTCCGAATTGAAGCGGGTGCTGGCGCCGGCGTCGCGCAACCATTTTGCCCACAGCCTCGCCATTTCGAAAGAACGCGCAGTAGGAGAATTGCTGTGTCCCTCCGCCAGGAATCAACTCCTGAACCATGACTTCACCCGAGCCCACTAGTTTTGACGCCTTCTGAAACAGGGTTTTCAACTCTGCATGGGTGTTGGCGCGCCAGGCCTTTGCCCCGGTGGCATAAACAAAGTGCTCTTTAATCGCGGGCTTGACCGCAAAGGGCGGTGTAAGACCGTCGAGTGCGGCCAGTTGATCAACATTCTCAGGATAGAGCGTGGCCGGCGTCGGAATGCCGAGTTCGCGCGCCAGCCGGTATGTGTTGCGTTTGTCCCAAGCCCACTGCACGCTGTTCCACACGGGCGTCGGTACGCGAAATAGGCTAGTCAGTTGAGGACGGTTGCGGGAGAAAGCGGCCACTAGCTCCTCCCGGGTCGGATACAGGACCCATCCCTGCAAGCCCAAGCGCTCTCCGACCTCGGTCAACGCATCGACCGCTTTCCGCTCAGTTCGCAAGTCCGGCACCCTCACAAAATGTGAGCAGTATTTTGAAAAACGGGAGATCGACATTTCGTCGTCCACAACGCAGACGGGCACCCCGCGACGTCCGAGGCTGCGGACAATACCCAGGCCCTGGTAGTCACCGCCCACGACCAGGGCTCCAATGGTCGGTTCGGCAGTAACTGCAATGGCAGAGTCGGGAAGGGGCTCGACTAAGGCACTCATGGGATCAGGTTTCCAGTCAGTTCTTGCTAGTGATGGAATGCACCAATTCGTTGGCGGCAAACTCAGTACCGGAAACAAATCCGACGAGTGGTCCGAAACTCCACGCAGCAGGCTTGCCGAGGAAGTGCAGTCCCGGAATCGAACTCTCGAAACCGCGCTTGAGCACCGGGTAGCCGTCCATATTCTTGAGCTGCTTCAACAATGACGGGGACAAGAATGGGTAGCGCGAGATATCCACACGGAAGCCAGTCGCAAGAAGCGCATGATCGACTCGTCGTCCTGTGCCGTCGTCAAGTTTCAGGCTGAGCTGACTACCCGTTTCGACAGCTGACACCACCTTGCGCCCAAGCGTTACTCGAACGTCCGTCAATCGAGGCCGAAGCCAGCCTGCTACCGCCGGCCGAATTGCCCGGTAGGCCGTTCGCTCCTGGAACCACCGGGGGAATCTACGGAATACGTGCGGCGCTGCGACCAGACGGCTGATGCCGGCCGGACCGACGTCGCGCGTCGAATACAGAAGCTTGGAAATGGCCCCTAGATGATGCAGGCGAGGATGCAACCCGACCCAGTTGAGAACTGTTTGGCGTGCAATCACCTCGACGTCGATGCCCGCTTCCTTGAACAGGGCTGCCGATTCAAGAGCGCTTTGTCCCGCGCCGATGACGGCTACACGCTGGCCTCTGAACTTGGTGAGATCGTTGTGATCGCTCGAGTGCGACGCCCAGTCAGCGGATATGCGGTCAAACTCCGGAGGGCGGCTGACGAAATTGCTGATTCCCGTCGCCACTATCACGCGCCTCGATATGAACGACTCCCCTTCCGCGACGGTTATCTTGAATCCGCGTGCGTCGGTTTCAACACTGCGGATGCGCCTTCGGTCAACATCTGGAACCGCCTGGCGTTGATACCATAGACCGTAGCCCACGAACCGCTGAAGCGGAATTGGCTTCGATATATGATTTCCGTTTTGGCGACAATACTCGTCCAGCGTCAGCTCTTGCTTCGGATCTGCGATGTGCGAAGCTCCCCAGTTTGATCGGAGGCACATGCCCGCCGGCATCTGCTTCTGCCAAAATGACATCGGTTCGCCGAATACGCGAGTTTCTATGCCAGCTGCCCGCAGATAAGCAGCCGCGGACAAGCCATATGGACCAGCTCCGATGATCGTCGCGTTGCACTCCGCCAACATACTTTTCACCCGCGCTCTTTATCTTTGACCCAGTCAGCTGGCAAAGTGAACTCTGTCTTGCCGCTGTTTTCCAAAGTGAAAACAAGACGGCCATGGTTTTCACTCGCGTAGGCTATACGGGCTCGCTCTTTGCCCAAGCCTTCGATCCCCCACCCGTGAAAGTTTTTGACCAATCTCATTTCTGCCCGCTGTCTCCACCAACGGTTTACTTCACCGGGGGTCGTGATCCACAAACTCTGTTCATCTCTCAAGCGGTCCAAATGATCCAGCAATGCTTCGTAAACGCCCCGCTCTCTCGGCTTCATGATGTAATCCGGATGCACAATGAAGCTCATGAAGCCGTGCTTTTCCATGATGATTTCAATTTGCTGTTTCCAGATGTCGATCGAGTAATCGTTGAGGATATTAAATAGCGTGTAGTCCTGGACAGTGGTCACGGGAAGTTCCAGAATATCCCCCAAGAAAAACGGCATCACCGTGCAGCAGCCACCATGCTGGGGATCTAGGCGCGCGACATTTGGAACTGACATGTCGTAAGAGAATTTCAACACGTCATACCAGAGCTGTTTGCGGTACAGGACCCCGGCGCGGAAGCCATCAGCCGCATACTCGTTGCCATAGGAATTGATCTTGGCGGCGCGTTTCAGGAATTGCTCCCGGCCGCTGTACAGGTGACCATCGTGGTTCAGGTCATGTACAACCACTTCAAACCCACGCTGACGGATGGACTGGAGGTATTCCGGACTAACGTTATAACGATCCTCTGGAATGACTTGGAACGATGCCTTCATCCCGAACGAGTCATCGATATCCATCAGAGTTGGACAGAAATCCCTGCCCATCTTCGTTTCGACGTCGTGGGTCAGGATAGCGCAACTGGAAGCACCCTCAGGCCAGAACCAGATCAATGGAATTCGCTCGGCGCCACTTGCTCGTAGTGACAACAACAATAACTGCTCAAGAAGGTTATCCACTGAACAATCGAGCGGCCACCGCGGGAAGTGTTTCTTTTCCCAGCCCCGCAGATAAAATCGTTGCAGATACCTTCGCACACCGACTCCAAGAGCAGGACGCACAGAGTAGTACATTCTTGCTAAGACCGATGACGAGCCGTGCCGCCAGTCGCCCACATATACCTCATTGCGAAGATTCTCGACTACCTCCGATGGATCAAACGCCAAATAGGCCGTTCCGTCCTCGATGACCACGTCGCGAAGCGCGTCGTGAAGCGGATCAGTAGGAGAATGTGCAGTTTGATACCCAAAATAACTACCGTAGCAGGTGGTCCCCGGTCCAAATTGGAAATAACCGCTGGTGGAATCCAAGGGCCCCCTTGGCAAGAATCGACCGAACCCTTCAGGACAGCGATAGTACTGCGTCAAACAATCAATCATTTTCTAGGTTTCCAATCGGAGGTCAGTCGCGTTGCAGCCGATACGAGTTTTTGCGCATCCGCGGAAAGGTTTCACCTTAGTCTTAGATCAGCTACAATCGGGGCTCATGAATCAATCCGCCGTCAGTAAGCTGCTCTGCCTTTGTGGTCGAAGCTGTTAAGGGAGCAACGCCGTAACTATGGACACAGTTGTCAACGCACCCGGGACTCTTTCCTCAAAAGATCTAGACGTTGGGCAGAGCATGCACGAGCTGGCCACGCGGCTTTTTCCCATCTGCCGAAGCCTCACTGGTCCAGGCGTGCGCGAAACCCTTCGCATCTTGCAGGAGTCGATTCCGATCAAGATTCACGAAGTGCCCACGGGCACGCCAGTCTTTGACTGGATAGTTCCGCGCGAATGGACGATCCGCGATGCGTTTATCGCCGACTCATCCGACCGCCGCATCGTCGATTTTCAACTCAACAATCTGCACGTCGTCGGGTACTCCACTCCAATCGATCGGCGGATGAACCTGCCTGAACTTAACGAGCACCTCTTCAGCCTGCCTGACCAGCCGGATGCCATTCCATATGTGACCTCGTATTACAAGGAGCGATGGGGATTCTGCTTGACGCATCGCCAGCGCCTGCAGCTCAAGCCCGATGTCTATCACGTCCGCATCGACAGCGAACTGAAAGACGGCTCGCTCACATACGGCGAGTGCATCATTCCTGGCGCCACCGCGAAAGAAGTCTTTCTGTCTACTTATGTTTGCCATCCCTCAATGGCGAACAATGAATTATCTGGCCCGGTAGTGACCACCTTCGTGTGCCGGTGGATTCAATCCCAGCCGCGTTTCTACACCTACCGGATTGTTTTCATTCCTGAGACGATTGGCTCCATCGCGTATCTCAGCCGCCATTTGGAGTATCTCCGGAAAAATGTGGTCGCGGGCTTCAACGTCTCCTGCGTGGGAGACGAGCGCGCATTTTCTTATGTGAGTTCCCGTTACGCGAACACTTTGGCCGACAGAGTCGCGCGCCATGTCTTGAGATCCATGTCCCCCAACTTCATAACGTTTTCCTATCTCGATCGCGGCAGTGACGAGCGCCAATACTGCAGTCCTGGAGTGGATCTCCCTCTGGTCACCCTGTGCCGCAGCAAGTACGAGTCCTACCCGGAATATCACACCTCGCTCGACAATCTCGAATTGACGACGCCGCGTGGTTTGGCAGGTGGATATGAGATGATTCGCCGATGTGTGGAGGCTTTGGAGGGAAATTTCCGCTATAAGGTGACTTGCCTCGGTGAACCTTGCCTGGGTAAGCGCGGACTCTTTCCTACCCTGAGCCACAAAGGCTCCAACGATGGCGTGAAAACGATGATGAATTTTCTCGCGTATGCCGACGGCAGCAACGACCTAGTCAGTATTGCCGATCTGATTGGAGTCTCGTTCTGGAGCCTTCTCCCGATCGTGGCGCAACTGAAGGCAGCGGGCGTGATCACGCAAGTCGAGTAAGCCGCCACCGCTCCCCGTAGGCGAATCGTCAGTTTGGCCACTGGGCTGCGACTCGACAAGACTCAGACTTCGCGGCGTTTCTTCCCTTACGTGCCTGACGCCTTCTCCAGAAGCTTCCGCAAAAAACCGCTCGCACGTTTCGTCAAGTCAAGCTGGTAGATCAGTTCGCCCCGTGAACATCCGCTAATGAGCGGAAACTCGCCTCGTCAAGGTCGACCGGCGGTAACATTCCAGAATCGTCCCCGCCAGGCCCCAGACTTTAAGTTTGCAGGAAAAACGTTGCGACGGTCTCACACTAACAATCCATTGAAACGTCCACCTCAAAAGCCTGCGGAACAGATAGAGCGGAATCCCGGCAACGAACCACCGCGTATCGTGGGGAATCCCGAAGGCTCGGATATCTGAGCGCGCTTTATCAAACCACCATCCCAAGAAATACTCCTTTTTGATGCGGTTCGGTGGTACATCGTGGTAGAGGACAGCAGATGGTTCATAATGCAACCGCTCTCCCGCCGCGAGTAACCGCTGACCAAACTCGGCGTCCTCGCTTTTTTGCGGATTTCCGCTGCCGGGTTGAGGCCCCAGGTCGATTCGGAAGTTGCCGTGCTTCGAGAAGACCTCTTTGCGAAAGGCCATGTTGTTACCGAAGGGCGTTTCCGTTAACTCGATCGCTTCCAGGCCGCGGTCGAAGATTGCGAGCGGGGCAAGAGCATATTGGCCATCTACTGACAGCCAGCGCGGCGGGGAGAAGCTGCTGTCGGGAAGAACGCGTCCGCCTACCCCGGCGCATTGGCTCTTGCGCAATCCAACGGTCAGGTTCTCCAGCCAGGTTGGTTCGACGGTCACGTCGTCGTCAGTGAAGGCCACGACGTCGCCCCGAGCCCCTCGAATGCCAGCGTTGAGCGCATGAGACTTCCCTTGTATGGGCTCGAACAAGTAAACAAAACGCGAGGGATAGCGGCGGGAGAAGTCTTCCACCACATTCCGCGTCTGATCGCTCGAATTGTTGTCCACGACCAGAATTTCCCATTCGACGAGACTGGCGAACCTAGATGATGCAAGACTCTCGAGCGTCTTTGCCAAATCCTGGCAGCGATTGTACGTGCATAGAATGACGCTGATTTCCATCGATCCGCACTACGGTGCTACCCTTCGTCTTTATTGATCCTACTTACGGATGGCTCTTTCTGGGCTCGCTATAACACGCTCTAGTATCATCAACCGAACCGTCGCTTGCCTCTTCAACTACGCGGGACACTCTTTTTGCGATGCTGGAATGACATTATTGCACTTCGATCCTTCACGCCTCTCCTGTTTAACATAAAATCCATAACTCCAAGAAGTGTCGACGCATCGAATTCATAGGACTTACTTCCACAAACTCTAACAAGGAAGGCTTTGACAATATCCCTTCTTCGCTTCCATAATTTGCACACTATCGCAGTAAATAAATAGATCTCTCTCATTGGGAACGAAAAGCTTTTGCTAATTGTTCGCAGCATGTTTCGTGTACTGTAATAAGACAATGTTGGGTGAAACGCTTCTCCCGACGAGGCGCCTCCTTTATGAAAGACGATCGATTCGGGGACAAAAGTGCAGCGAAAACCCCTTTGTCTAGCGCGTACACACCAATCAATCTCCTCGCCGTATACAAAATAATCCTTATCCATTAAACCAACTTCTTCACAGACCCTTCTACTTACCAACAAGGAACAACCTTCGAGTCCTTCGACATCGCTGTAGTTGTTGAACTGCCCCTTATCATGCTGCTGCCAGCCGATGACATCGGCCTCGCCTCGAAACCAGTTAATTGTCATTCCTGCGCAGCGGATAATATTTGGATCGGCGTACTCATATATTTTGCTACCGGTCATTCCTATACTGTTGTCTTCCTCGGCAGCTCGAACCAAAAATGTCAGCGATTGTCGATCAACGAGCGTGTCGTTGTTAAGGAGCCACACGTAGGCCGACCCGCTTTTCATCGCCTGTCTTATTCCCACATTGCAGCCTTCGGCAAAACCCAAATTTTCGGAATTGCGCATGATCTGCACTTTCGGAAAACTGTCAGCTATAGCTTCAGGCGAACCGTCCTCAGAATTATTATCAACAACAATTACATCAACGTTGTGGTAATCAATTTTCAGCAACGACTCCAAACACTCTTGGATGTGATCCATGCCATTCCAATTCGGAATGATGACAGTCACCTTCGGTTCACCGACTCTCACGTCCGGAACCTCCGTTTGTGATAACTGCGTCCCTCGACCCGGTTCGCTGCGGGCCCGCTCCTGATACGCCTTGAGTTCAAATTGAGCTGTCATGGAGTGTTAGTCTGATGGCAAAGGTGATCCGCATTCATTTTGTTGCATAGAGAGCGGAACTATAGTCACTCTCTGCTGTGCTTTTGCCTTGAGATAGTCATAAACCCCAGCTGCATCCTCTCTCCAGCGCATCCATGACTCCGGAGCAACGTGGAAGCAGACGATCTCAACATCCGGCTCCATTAGATGTGCCAACGTGATTAGGGCTGAACTCACGAATCCGGCTACAGCCTTCGGTTTGACCCCTTGAACGATCAGATCATACTCGATGATACTGGAGGAAGCCCATAACTCGCACTGTAGCTGCTCCCTAACGCGAGCAATGCATGAAGCGCTCTCGCGCGGGTGCGCCACATAGATGATCTTTTCTTTAGCAAAGTATCTCCTGATGTTGGAAAGGAAAGCGAAGTGGGCGTCCGTCTCAAAGTAACCTTCAGCTATGCATTGACCAAGAAAGATGACGGTGTCAGGCATGTCGGTGCGTCGGAGCGGCGCCACGCTTCGTAGATAGCTATAGTTGTTTCGAATCAGCCGATCACTTTTTCGCACATCTAGATCGTAAATTGTAAAAAAAGTGACACACGGCGCTTCCGCGAGATCCCAATGCCAGTACTTTGTGCGAAGATGCGTCTTTATTGTCTTGGTGACGGATGTCCAGGAGGCACCGGTTTTGGTTGGCGCTTTGCGGTCACCGCTGTCGGTCTTGTGCCTCCGGTCATTGATGAAGATCGTATCAGTTCCATCATCCAAGAGGTATAGCGTGTTGTGTTTGATGGTGTTTGCAATGTGCCTCATAAAGCGCTTTTCTTCGGCGTAATAATGGCCGAGGAATAATTTATCGACATCGCGCAATCGTGCCGCCAATTTAGCCATTGTGTGCATCCGCTGAAAATGGACGTAGCGAGAATACCATCGGCTACCGATAGGGCCCAGTAATTGGTCCACCCGGGTTCTCCCATAGATGAAGAGGGATGGAAAACTCACTGTAACCCAATCGCTCGCTTTTATTAGAGGCATGAACCGGTCGTTATAGAGATTTGTAGGCCTTACCACAACCAGATGGTTGTTCGTCAGTTGAAGTGAATGTACTGCCTCAATTGCGTTGAGCAACTGATGCGGCGTGTCAATCACGAATAGGTTTGATTTCGTCGTGACTTGCTTCATTGTTGAGGTCTGTTACTGCAACTCATTAGCTTGGGCTAGATTACGATAATATCTTGAAATGCCCATGAATCGGGTCACGACGCAGGCTGCTCAGATAGCTGCATGACCAGAAATCGTTTCCGAGCAGCCTGTTGCCAGATCCTCAACCCGCTCGTATGACCTTCGGCTTAATTCGATTTGTCTGAGCGCCGCTGCTTGTAGTGGCTCGCGGAGTTGATCCGCGTTTTGCCAAGCTCTTTCGATAGCGCTATGGAGTCTTTGAGGCAAAGCCGGCTCGTTTAAGAAAACAGTCTGACAACCTTCGCCGAACTGATCTTCCAAGCCCAAAAATTTGTTCGAGAAATAGGCGGATTTCGCGAGACCGACCACGGGAATCCCTTGTGCGAGCGCGAACACGGCCGCATGATACGCGCCCGTAACGACTACCCGACAAAGTGCCGCCTGCTTTATCACTTTGAGAGGTGAATCAAGGGTTTTGCCTCCGTCAGACTGTTCATCAAATCCGATCAGAAGTTGCTTAATGGTCAGGTCATCCCTGGAATATGCGTGCATTGCAATGGGAAGGGGGATCAAGGAGACACTATGACGCCTGGCAAACTCTTGCAGGACCGGCCTGATGCTCTCAATATCATCATCATCGGTGCTTGCTGACCCGGCGAAGCGCAAGTTGATTCCCAAGCCCTGGCCGGGCTCATCGGATCTCGACTCGTACGCCAGCTCCACAGCTTCATCTCCCGTGGTCTCTACTTTCGACTCGGCAACACCGAGCGACCGGAGGATAGCAAGTGATCCTCGACCTCCTCTCAACGTTATGAAATTGACCAGCGGAAGGACCTTTGCGGCCCGCTTCAGAACGAAGGGGTCACTAAGAGGTCCGAAACCTTGACCAAGCATGACGACAGGCACGTCTTTTTGAATGGCCGCCTCGAGCAAGTCCAAAATATCCAAGTTCCACGCTTGGCAACCATCATAAAAGCCGCCTGCGCCACAAATTAGCAACAGGTCTGCATTCTGCAACGCACGTGTAAAGGCCGTAACGGCCTCGGCGTCTGTCGGCCGGTCCCGATGTTTGAGCCTCCGAATCAGAATCGCCCTTAGAAAGTTTGGACATCGCAACCTAACCGTTCTTCTTAAACTCAACAGCAGATCCACAAACCACCTGGGGGCGAAGTCGGTATATCTTCCCAGCAAAACTCCATTTGCGAACCATAGCGCCCTTCCGCGATTGTCCAATGGCCTTGCCGCTGGACAGAATCGGGCCAAGTTCTCGGCTGAATCAGTCAGCACATCAATGCGAGCGTTAGGAAATAACTCGTGCAATCGATCTACAGCTACTTGCAGCATAGAGATATCGCCCATATTGCCGTATTCTCCGATGCCCCTTCCTAATCCTGTATCTATTAAGATGTTCTCCACTATGATTTGTTCCACTCGTCTTACTTCTTATCGCTTATTTCGAACTCCAACAGACTGATCCTGGATCCACGAGCGGCCGTCGTATGTCTTCTCCACGTCGCTGACATTAACCCATCTGCGCCTTTTCCAGCTTTCCTCAGCAGCGACCAGCACATCGGACAGATGGCGATCCTCGGACCAAGTCTTGGGGTACGGCGCAAGACCCGAGAGGGCATCTGTGAATGCACGCATTTCGTCAAAATAAACCTGTTCGAAGTTGAAGGACCCAAGGGAACGCAGACCTGGGGGCTTCATCACCTTCCATGTGTCCGTTTCCAAATCGAAACGGCGCAGCTCGTGGGCAGCCATATCGAGCGTAAAGCTGTTCTTTCGGCATGCGATGCGCGCCATTCTAAAGGGGGCGGTTTGGTGTAACTCAATAATCATGGTTGCGAAAAGGCCTGACTCGAATTGCAACATCAAGACGTAGGTATCATCAATATCTGTTACCCATTCGGCGTTGCGCCCATATGTACAGCAGACCGACTTTATCCGTCCAAAGACCCAGCGGAACCATTCCAGCTCAAAAGGAACCATCTCTCTTGCGGCGCAAACCGAACGCTTACTTCCTGCATAAAACTCGCTGTAGGGTTCCCACGGATGCCAAAATGGCAAATAACCCCCATAGTGGTAGTGGACAGTGTTGATCTGATTGGAGCCCAATTCGTTCAGTTGTCTCCGCAGCATCCCAAAGAGCGGATAGAATTGCCAAGTACCCGACGGATAACTGCGAACGCCGGCTTCAGCCTCTTTGGAGGCGAACCAAGCTGCTTCAGGCGTCAAGCACGTTCATTTCGCTGAAAAATGGCAGCCTAGCCTCAAAACTGCGCTCGTAATACTCGAGGTGCTGGTCAGGAGGGACCGAAATCACGAGCGCATCTGGTTTCTTCTCTAATAACTCTTCGAAGCTAGACACTGACAGGGGCATTGAATATCTTCTGCGATTCCGCAGTTCGGTCGGACCGGCTGTCGAACAGGATCACTTCGCACCCCAAGGCCAAGAGATCTCGGGCACGCCGCTTTCCCATTGATCCCAAACCTATAATGCCAATTCGCATCATTGATCTCCTATCTTAAGAATCTTCCCATCTCATTCGGTACTCCAACTGCGCCAGTTGATGGGTCCGTCTCCAATACTCTTCATTCACCATCGAATTTATCTCAACAATTCTGGTCGACGAAGCAGCAACGAAACAATCTCGTCAATCCCAAAAGCGGTTCTGTTCCTTGTACAACTCCATGAATAGAGCTTCGAAAAACGCCAAATCTTCAGGATAGTCAAGGGTGAGACGCGCCTGTACATGCACATGCTCAGGTCTTAATGGCTTGATACGAGCCATTCTGCACAAGCCCGTCCGAGTAAAATAATAGATAAAGCCAGTGTCATTCTGCTGTGTGAGATGATTTCTCCAAACTGTGCGAACGGCAGATGCGCGAATCGCCTTTGACCCGAGGCCCAATGGAAGGCCCTCGGTGAGAACGATGTCGATTTCGGGCTCCGCCAAGAGACGATCCATGCACAGATCCATGTACATCGTATCGCTACAGGGGTCGTCCCCGTCCGCCTGTATCACCGCGTCAAATCCAAATTCAGTAACGGCCGAATTGAAACGATCAATAATGTTGTCGCGGCTGCCTCGAAAAACCCGCGCCCCAACTGATTCAGCGATCGATGTTAGAGGATCATCGCTCTTGTCGGTGGTTGTGCATAAAATTACCTCGTGCGGCCTTAGATACCGTGAAGCAAATAACCGGTCCAATAGGTGTAAGATCGCGGGCCTGCCCATTATCGGCATCAACGCTTTGCCGGGCATACGCTGCGACGATAAACGCACAGGCACTAATGCACCGATCTTCATAAGAATAATTACTACCCTCGTTAGTGAGTTTTAGTGCTCGGTGACTGACTTGGAACTTCGCGTCTTCCGCTAGTTCTGGCTAATTCGCGTCGACCCTGCGATTATGAACTTGGGTGGTGCAGACATGCCCAACCTTCTCAGTAGACTGTATGCAGCCTGGTTGTTCTTGCTCGGATCTCGTCCGAATCGGCCAGAGAATAATATGACGATTAATCGGTACAGCATTGCAGTGGAGGCGAATCCGCGGTGAAGTCGTGCACAGCGGCTTTGCAGGCACTGGTTAAATGATCGAAAAACGGGTTTTATTGGATCACCTTCGAACGATTCGCGTACGCGCCCTGTGGCAACAACACCTGAGATCTTTCGCATGGCCATCTGCAGCCCCTCGAAAGTTTGATCCAATTCTGCTTGTCCATGTGAGTAGGTGATGGTGATCCAAGGCATCAGCACTCCCCAAGAGATCAATTCTTCGTGGAAAGACGTGTTAAGCTCCGGCCAGGGCGTGCCATCGGGATGGGTGCAAACGATCTGCGGGTTGCAATCGAATCCAATATTCGCACATAATCTGCAACTCCCTCTGCACTAGCCAAAGCACGAAACCCGTCAACCAGTTTCTTGCCCATGGGCCAGATGTGCCGGCTTATATCAACACGAAGACATTCCTCCAAGGGTCGCTCTGCATGCTGCCAAACCGACCGTCTCTGAACTGTGTGTCTGCGAAAGTAGAAATACTCGGCGTTTGTCATGTTTCAATCCGCCCAGCTCCATAATCTCTCGTTTGCCCGCCAGCAGAGAAAATGAGTATCCATTGGCATACGCTTTGCCGAAGCAAGCTAGGTCGGGATACACGCCTCGCAAATGGTGAGCTCCTCGGATATCGAACTTCACACCACTAATCATTTCGTCAAAAATGAGGACCGTTCCCTCTCGGCGCGTAAGTTCACGTAATTGTTCGCAAATAATCACCTTTGGGCTCATCATTCTTTATCGGCTCCAGGATTATCGCCGCAATTTGACCTGGAAACTCTGCGAAAAGCCTTTCCAGGGCCGGGATGTCGTTGTAAGGAAATTTCAGAGTAAGTCTCGAAATCTCTTCGGGAACTCCTGTATTCATTGGCGTCGTCCCGATGAACCAATCGTTGATACTAAAGAATGGATGGTCGGCGCAACAGGCTACATATTTCCTGCCAGTATATGCACGGGATAGTTTGATTGCGGCAGAAGTCACGTCTGAACCATTCTTACCAAACTTGACCATCTCGGCCACAGGCAAAAGATCCACCAGATATTCGGCCAATTCATATTCCAAAATCCCGGGGCGGGTGAAATTGACTCCAATGTCAATTTGGCGTTTCACGGCGTCGTTGACTGCAGGGTAACAGTGGCCCAAAACGATCACACGGTTTCCCATAGCCCAATCCAGATAACGGTTGCCATCGGTATCCCAACAATAAGCCCCTTGGGCGCGAACCATGATCTTGGGTGACCGTGAAGGGAACTGGTCCTCGCCCTTGCTGTATGTATGGCTGGCTCCGGGTACGAGTTCATGAAACCGTTGGTTAATCCGGTCACCTTGAGCGAAGTTGTCAATCCTTTTGTTCATGGTCTTGCCACTCTCTTGAAGATGTATTTGCGGGATCTAGCGGGCAGGATGCCGCTCCTAGGGTCTCACAATTTGGAGGCCTGGGAACCGCCAGGTGCAGAGGTCGGCGGCAATCGCCCATTCTCACCCCGACAACTTTCCAAGGTAGAAAGATTGGACCTGAAAACTGAAGGCGCAGACCATCCTCAAGCTTGCGTGTGTAGGTGCCTAATCCTCCGTTTTCCGGGCGGGGCAGATCAACGTCAATCACAAAATCACGGCTCACAAACTGTTTGCAACCCTTGGCCTCACAGGCCTTTCGAAAACGTGAGAGACTATAGACATTATAATTACCAGGATTCGGACAGTCCTCTGGCCACGTATAGTCCGTTACTTCGATGTTTACGTCAACATTAAATTCCGTGAACATCGAGGTTGTAAACAACCAACCCCTGGTCACCGAGAGCAATTGATCCAGAAGCGCATCATAGGATTCAAGGCTGCTGAATGTATGAATTGCGAGAACTAAGTCGAATTTTTTCCCGCCGAAATAATCCTCAAGTTTATAGAAATCTCCGGCCTTAAGGTCAACCTCAAGACCCTTGCTGCGAAAGAATGGACTCCCGATTGGGAAGAGCACGTCACCTGCGATGTCCACCCCAGACCAATGGAAACCCGGGACTATTTGAGATAAGTGAAAGATGTTGGCCCCAGCGCCACAGGCGACATCAAGTGCCTCGCCCTGGGTCGGGCCAATCAATGACCGAATAAATTCCCCCAAGTAAGAAGTACTCCGATATGATTTTGCGAATTGGCGCTGGTGGTAATCGAAAGTCTTGTTGGGCGATTTTCTTCCATCTTGCGATTTCGGTTGTATCCAGTGACGTTTTCATAGGCATCTCATTTATGGACATAGTCTAGCACTCTGGCAAAGCTGGTTTATTACTTTTTGTTGTGCGTCTTTGGACAGCCCAACCGAACAGGGCAGGCTCAAGGCTTCTTTGCTTAATTGTTCGGAGACCGGCAATTCCCCCGTGCGGCTTAGAGCATGTGCCGGCGATTGGTGGATGGGCTGCCAAAGGGGACGGCATTGAATTTTCTGAGCGGCGAGAGCCTGGAGCAAGTGACGGGAGTTGATGCCAAACTTTTCTTCTTTGATCAGCACGGAATACATCCAAAATGTGCTCTTCGCCCATGACGCCTGCCGCATTGGCACGATGCCTGAAATATCACGTAACGCCAAGGAGTAGCGGTCGGCTATTTCCCGCTTGGCAGCGACATAGGCATCCAATTGCTCCATTTGCGCGCAACCCATCGCGGCCTGGATGTTCGTCAGTCGATAGTTATAGCCAATTTCCTTGTGAATATACTCAATAGGATCGTCCTTTGCCTGAGTGGTCAGGTATTTCGCCTTCTGCGCCCATTCTTCGTTTGAGGTCACAAGCATGCCACCGCCGCCGGTGGTGATGATCTTATTGCCATTGAAACTCAAGCACCCGATGTCCCCGATCGAACCCAACGGACGGCCTCTATATGTTGCGCCGAGGCCCTCTGTTGCATCTTCGATGACCTTCAGGCCGAATTTTTGCGCCGCCGCCAAAATCGGGTCGAGATCGACCGGATGACCAAGGATATGGACGGGAACGATGGCGGTCACGCGCCGGCCTGTACGCTGGTTATAAAGCGCTCCGTTGCTCCATCGGCATCCTTTTTCCAGAAATTCGACGACCCGAACTGGATCCATCTGCCAATAGTCGGATTCCGCATCTACGAATACGGGCCACGCGCCGACATACCGAATCGCATTGACGGGGGCGATAAACGTCAAGGTGGAAACAAGCACCTCATCATCAGGTTGAACACCTGCCACAAGAAGCGCAACATGAAGCGCTGAAGTACCGTTCACCGTTGCAATGGCATGCTGGCAGCCGCACTGGTGGGCAACCATGTGCTCGAACCGGTCTACAAAAGGCCCGGCCGATGAGACCCATCCGGTTTCGAGACACTCCTGGACATACTTCCATTCGTTGCCGCGAATCTCCGGCTCTATTAATGGGATCGAATTCACCCGTTGGCCGGAGCTTGCAAGAACGTAGATTCAGTCATATTCGCTCATATTTGCATCATGAGCAGGATACCGGATCGAGGAAAAAAGACAGCTTCAGCAGCGAGCTTTTGGTATTTGTTCAGGAGCGCTCAGTTACGATACTTCTGATCTGCGAAATTATCGACAATATTTTCACGAACCAGATGCGCGATTTCCGCAATACCCTCCGCCACCGTACGGGTGATCTTGAATCCAAGCTGATCGGTAATTCTCGCGAAGGATACTCGGTAATCGCGAGGGTCTTCGGCCTTGAAGACGAACTCAATTGCGGCATCCGGGGCGTAGGGATGAATCATTTCGACCAATTGCTGCTTTTGGAAATTCTGGTCGGTCGCGCCCACATTGAATACGCGCCCCCCCACCAGCGCCGGCGAAGAATTCAGAACCAGGTCGATGGCGCGAGCAGCATCACGTGCGTGCACATAGGGGCGCCAGAATTGCTCACCGTATACCTTGAGACGCTTCTTCGTAAGCATCTCCATCGTGAATTCGTTCACTGTAAGATCGAAGCGCATGCGCGGCGAAACGCCGTAAATTGTCGCGAACCGCAAAGGCGTCGGGCACCAATGTTCGCTGCGGCCGCTTTGCAAAAGCGCGGTTTCAACAGCCACTTTTGTCTCAGCGTAGAGAGATACGGGGCTCAGCTCGGATTCCTCGTCCACATATTGACTGGTGTCCTTCATCTTTCCGTAGTTACTGCATGTCGAAGCAAAGATAAACCGCTCAACGCCGGCACTCTGGCTCTCGGCGATGAGGGCCAGCGATGCGTCAAGATTGGTAGAGCGGGCTAAGTCGGGTTCGCGGGAGCAAGCTGGATCGCCCACAATTGCCGCCAAGTGAACGACTGCGTCCCGATCTGCCACAGCGGTTCGCAAAATCTCGCGATCGCGAATGTCTCCACGGATGAATTCAAAGCCCGGATGCGCCCATACGCCAAGAAGGGACTGGCCGCCATATGCGAGATAGTCGAGGACGCGAACCTGATGGCCAGCCGCGAGCAGAAAAGGCGTGAGCGTTGAACCAATATAACCGGCACCGCCGGTTAACAGGATCTTCATAGTGTGACTTCCATGGATTAGCCCGCAGATCAGGCGAATCGGCAATCGCCGTACGGATCAATTAGAGGTGGTTCTAGAACATTAAACTGATCTTTAGTAATCGGACCGACGTCCCTCACGAGATATCGCGACAAGATGATCGAAAGGGAGGCACTGTACCACTCAGGGGAACTGTGGGATCAAAATACCCCGTTGCGAACGTCTTCCTGGGCCTTGGCGTAATCTTCGTGACGTCCTATGTCGAGCCAGTACTCCATGATCGGAAAGCTTACGACGACTCTTTCCGGCTTCGATCAGTGTTTGTATCAGTTCAGTCATGTCGAAACGCCGCCCTGAGGGAATGAAATCGCAAGCCTCAGGTTCGAGGAGATAAGCGCCCGCATTAATGAAGAAATTGAACGAAGGTTTTTCCCGAATATGGTTGACACGAACTTCGTCCAATTCCACGACGCCGAATGGTACTTCGACGTCATACTTGCGCACCCCCACCGTAAGCAACGCATGGTGCTTGCGATGGAAGTTGAGCATCTCCTGAAACGGGACACCGGTGATGATGTCTCCGTTGATGACAAGGAAAGGATTGTCGGTCCGTTTCATCAATTTTACCCCGCCCGCCGTGCCGAGCGGATATTCTTCCTTAAGGTAATTTAGTCGGACGCCGAAAGCACTGCCATCGCCAAAGTACTGAACAATGCTTTCCGGTAGATAGTGCGTCGTCAGACTGATGTCGCGAATTCCCGAGCGCCGCAGCTGCTGGATTGTACGCTCTAGAAGGGGTTTGTCGCCGACAGGTAGCATCGGCTTAGGTAATTGTTCGGTGAGGGGGAGCAGCCGCTTCCCATATCCGCCAGCCATGATGACGGCGGAGAGGGCCGTGCCCCCACGTTGTGCAAGATTCCTCCGGAGCAAGAACCTGATCACGCGGCCTGCGGCATCTACCACCGGAAGATGGTTGATGTCATTTTTCACCATGAGTTCTAGCGCTTCCGTTGCGCACATCGAGCTGTGGACGGTCAGCGGCTCTCGAGACTAGCGATGTTCTCGCACGGAGTCTCCAAAGATACACCCCGTAGAATCGCGCGGCGAATATCGCCGTCGGTCAGCAGACCAATGAGCATCCGGTCAGCGGTGCATAGAACCAACGCACCAGTCCCGGCCTTATCGAGTTGAGCAATAGCTTCCGCGATCGAAGCAGAGGGAAGGAGCGTCACCGTCTCCAAAAACTCGGATGCGTCTGCCTCAATTTCATCCGTGCACAACGAGATCGCGACGAAGCAACAAATCCTGTAACACGCCCTGCTCATCAACTATGGGAAGATGATCAATGTCATGGTCGTTCATCAAATGAAGAGCTTGCAACCGCGTTGTGGATGGAGACGCAACGATTGGATTTCTAGTTGCAATGGCGTGGCATGGGGCATCCATGGGTTTCGCTCTTATCACGGCGCGGCGCAGGTCGCCATCCGTCAATATGTCCGCAGAGTTTGTATCCGGCAGAACAGATAGCCAACGCGCCAATCCCGGCCGCATCCAAGCGGGCAATAGCCTCGGAAATTGTCAAATCGGCTGAAATGACAAAGTTCGCAATCTGTTCTTTGGTAACTGTCTTAAGCATGGGTTATCGTGCGCCGGGGCAACGTCTTGTGATGACTACTTCAACTGGTGTTTGGGGTAGGAGAGAAAATCAAGACTGATCAGGAAATCGGCGATAGGCAATTCAAAATGAGAGATGTTTTCCGGACAGTGAAGAACTTACGAACCAGACTCCATCTGTCGGCTATCGATGTTGGTTTGGATTCAAAACTCAGCCTTCAGGCTTTTAGATAGCCGTCCACCCACCGTCCACCACTAGATTGTGGCCTGTCACATAGGCGGAAGCATCCGAAGCCAAGAATACCGCTGCGCCTGCGATATCGTCCGGCTTGGCCATCCTTCCGAGCAGTGTTTTGCGAACATATTTTTCGACGAACGGAGCGGCCTGGTTGTTTTCAACACCGCCGGGCGAGATGCAATTGAACCGAATCCCGTCCTTGGCATAGTAGGACGCAAGATAGCGCGTAAAATTGATGATTCCGCCTTTAATTGCTGCATAGGCTGCAGGCATGGTGAGCGCCGTCCCTTCGTAAATTGAAAAATCCGGGCCGACCATTCCATAGGTGGAACCGAGGTTGATAATTGACCCGCGTTTTCGGGATCGCATTGCTTCCGCAGCCTCCCGACAGCACAAGCAATAGCTGGTCATTTGACTATCAACGGCGGTGCGCCACGAGTCGATCGAAACTTTCTCAAAGGCGAGACCCCAATCTTTGGACTTCGGGTAAGCACTGTTCACCCACACATCGAGGGCGCCAGCCTGTGACAAAATTTTGGCTATACCGGCCGAGATGGAAGCCACATCCAAGATGTCCACTGCAACGGCCGAACATCGCAGCCCTTTTGCCGTCAATTCTGCGGCACATTTTCCGGCTGCGTCTTCATTAATATCAGCGATGAAAGTGTGCGCGCCAAAGGTCGCGAGACCTTGCGCCAGCGCGTAACCGATCAAACCAGCTCCACCGGTCACAACCGCAACGCGGCCATCCAGATTGAAAATATCCTTCATGTTAAGAAACGTCTGAGTAAGTCAGCACGCGGCGGCTGGCCAGGATTCAGCCGGCGGACGTAAGACCCTGCGTGTTATTTTTCCAGTCTCGGGATTGAGCACACAGACCGTTGTTGTCCCGAAAGCATTGTTTACCGCCGCGCCCACCGCCGACAGTGCCTGAATCGGAAAAGTGTCGTCGTTCAAGACATACTGCCAGTAGTGGAAGGGCTCCTCGACATCAAAATTGTCATAGTGATATGTACCAGCGGTTGTACGCATAGCCAGCCATGGTTGAGGGCCGAAAGACGGCGTGTTTGTGCGGACTTCCAGCAAATGTTCACGCTCGCCGATTTTTCGAAGTGACATATCCAATTCGCACGGGGATTGTGGGGCAAGATCGAGCGCGCCCCGCATTGCATCGATGGCTTCAGCAAACTTGAACTTTACGTCCGGATAGTCCGGCACCACTGCGGCCAATAGTTCGCGGACGTGCTCTACATCCGGCCGGATATCCCGGAAGTCATGATTGGTGAACGCGAGAACTGCGGGTTTTCCAGATCGAGCTTCGTCAAAGGCTCGGCGAACATCGTTTTCCTCCAGCAGCCGGAAGCGCGTGCCGACATTGAGGCACCGACCAATCCAGCGGCGACAATCGCCCGGGGTCTGGTAGTCGTCCGGAGACGGGTGGTAAGGTGCCCAGTTCCTGGGAGCCCGCCGCCAATCTCCCAATCGTCCGCCGTCAACATTGAATTGGGCACGGTCGGCTTCGTTTGGGACCACGGACTGGTTGGAATAATCAAAGGGCACAAACTGCTCCAAAAACCAATGACTATCGGGACGAGTAACATGAAATCCGGGACGATTCGCTACCGGAAACCACTGGCGGTCAATAATTCGGCGAGTGATTACTTGAGAAAGTGCATTCGACGAGGCCCACCAATGTGTGGCGCAGCGGTGAGCTTCCCCGCGCGGTGGATGGGGATGGAAATGGAAATGGATCCCATCTTGCGGAGATCCAGTTTGACGAAGGATCGCTTGGTAATGGTCAAACACATTGTGATAACCAATGTCTCGCCGTCGCGGATTGATATCGTAATCAACGTGGTCGACACAGAACCAGTTGTATATCCAGCCGCCACCCGAGGAATCGCGCATACGAGTTCGAAACGACTCGGACATCGCATCGCGCAACATCAGGTCGATTTTGTCCCAGGTATCGTTGTAGGCTAGCAGTTGCGGTGCTGTCATCTTTTGTATGGCTGCCTCAGCCCCCCCACAATCTACCTTGCCTTCCTGGAGTCGCCGCAAGAGTTCGACACTGGGTTCAAATTCGAGGTGAAAGACCTCGCGAATACGCTCGAATGTGGCTTCGATCGATTCGTGGAGTGGTCCTTCGGTATCAAGGCAATGGACGACGTAAACTGTTTTCGGCATTTAGCTCACTCGATTTATCGGAAATTTTGTGCAAGTTTTTTTCTGTCAATGGTTTTTGCCGGCACTCCGACGGTCGTGACGCCGGGGGACACATCTTTAATTACGACCGCTCCCGCACCGACGACGCTGGCGGCGCCAATTGACACTCCTTGAATGATGCATGCCCCTGTGCCGATATGCGCTCCCGAGTCGACATGGACGCCGCCGGAAAGAACTGCGCCCGGGGCAATGTGCGCGTGGGCGCCCACGACGCAATCGTGATCAATGATGGCGCCGGTATTGACTATGGCATTGGACCCAACGCTGCTTCCGGGCTGAAGAATGGCCCCCGCCATGATTTGGACTCCATCTTCAATTTGCACTTCAGGAGCGACGATCGCCGAAGGATGTATCACGGTCGCAAAACAATACCCTTCATGGGTGAAGCGATCGTAAATATCCCGGCGACTGGCAGTGGAAGCGGCGCAGCCCACACCATTCACCAGCCGCACGTCGCCCGGCGCATGAAGCAATACCGCAGCGTCGCTGCCAAGACACCTGATTCCGAGCAATGGAGGGGCTGTCGGGTTCAAATCAACGAATCCGAGAATTCTCCTGCGGCACAGTAGAAGCGTACTGACCAGAACCTTGGCGTGTCCGCCTCCCCCGATGACGATCACTGGCAGTTCCAAAGTGTCCATCCGTCGATTACTGCAGGTGGCTCCAGTTGAGGACCTGATCGGCAATCATGTCGGATGCAAGCCGGCGGCCAAGCACATAGCCGATTTCGTCTGGACGAATTCCGGTGCCAGGCCGCTTCGCGTCCAGGTCCGACTCGGTAAGCACATGGCCGCGCTGCAATTGCCGAGTGGTTACCAGGCTTCGGCGAAACTTCTTCCGTTTTTCGATCTCTGCAGCACTCACCGTTCGTTCGCTGTCTCCGAGCGCTGTAATGATGTGTCTTCCCTCTTCGACAATGGTCTTGAGTTGTTCAGGATTGGCGGAGATCGCGTGATCCCACCCTTCCATGTCCTGATCGAGAGTGAAATGTTTCTCGATCATGCAGGCGCCAAGTGCGATGGCAGCGAGTGGAATCGCGGTTCCCAATGTGTGATCGCTAAAGCCTACCGGCACACCGAAGGCTTGCTGCAGAGTGGCCATGTTGCGCAGATGAATGGTGTCATATTCCGGAGGGTAGATCGACACACAATGCAGCAGGACAATCTGCTCATTGCCTTCAGCACGCACTGTTTCGACGGCTCGCTCAATTTCGGCCAACGTAGCCATGCCTGTGGAAATGATCACAGGGCGCTGTTTGCGCGCGACGTACTTCAAGAGGGAGAGATGAATGATGTCCATCGAAGCGATCTTAAAGAACGGCACATCAAGCTTCTCAAGCAGGTCGGCTTCCTCGACGGCGAACGGTGTCGAGCAGAACGCGATGCCGCGAGACTTGCAATGAGCGGCGGCTTCGACATGTTGCTCCGAGGTGAACTGGTAGGCGGTCACCATTTCGCGCAACGAGCCGAAGTGTTTCTTCTTATCGGAGTAGGAAGTATTGCGAGCATACTCTTCTTCCGCGATGAGCGATTTGTCGGTCCAGGATTGAAACTTCACGGCTTGCGCCCCCGACATCTGCGGCTGAATCAATCAAGCGACGACAGAGATTCATGTCGCCATTATGATTTGAACCGATTTCCGCGATGATATAAGGTGGATGTCCCGGTCCGACCGCAACGCCGTTAATTTTTACTGGCTTCATATCGCACTCCAGCATGGTCCTTCCACATCCACTGCAACGCAGGTTGCGCGACATCCCACCACCAGACAACCTGCGGCTCCAAGGTGTTGAGGTTACGAACGTAGTTCTCCAGCTTTTTCGGCTGCGAAACCACCTGTTCGGAAAAGAGTTGAACATCTGCGGCAGCTTCTTGTACCTGTGCCCAGCGATCAGGCAGCACATTCTCCATTGGCGAGGCCTGAAGCAGGCGATAATGTTCCCGTACTTTCTTTGTGTCTCGGATCACTTGGTTCGCGTCGAAAGGAAAGCGGATGGGAGCCATGTTTGCCCCGTGCTGCCGGTAATCCATTCGTACAATTGGGTCGAACGCCAGCCTCGCCCCCATTAACCAAGCCTTGGTAGCCAGGAACCAATCAACCAAGGCGACGCCCGCAGGAAGCGGCAAACACCGCCGAAGCAACTCCGACCGATAAGCCGAATTGGAAAAGCCAAACACATTATTCCGCGGCAAAATGTTATCAGGAACGGCTCGCTCGGGAAGCGTAAGAGTCGTCCCCAAATCTTGCCTATGTTGATCCACCAGTCGCAGAGCGCATGCGGCGAGTTCGGAGGTCTGCAAGGCCGCCCGCGCCGCCGCGACCCGGGTCGGATGCAAGATATCATCACTGTCCACCAAAACCACCGCATCAAAATCTTCCACGATTTTTGCCAGGGACCGTTGCCGGATCCGCGCCGGAGTGTTGCCGGGTTCCGACGGTACCCAGACCACCTCCAAATGTGCGCCAATCGCCGTCTCGACTGCGCCGGCCTCAATCCCGTCGAGGCCTATCCAGAGTTGAAAGTCCTGATCCGTCTGTGCCCGCACCGAGCGATACCAGTCCGGCAGGTACATCTCGACGCCTGGATAAATTGTTGTGTAAACCGCTATTCGCTGCATTGCGCCAGACATGCTCAGATCGTCGAAGCCCGGGCGCTCAGGGACACCGACGGCGGTCGTGCCGTCCGGCAGCTGCCACTCATAGGGCACAACAACCGCTGTCGAGTGGCGAGCATATTGCAGGAATTCTCCTCTATAGCCGTATTCAGCGAGATCGCCCACAACGTTAAAGGAGGCCACATCCTGATATGAAATGATCATCTCACTCGGATCAGCACCCTGCACTCTCATCTTTACCGTGTAACTCTGCGGCAACAAGGGAATGGAACGGAAAGTGCACGAAATCTTACCGGCACTTTCAAACGAAATTGGCCTATGCCCATCGAGAAGCATATTGGCGGTAAAGCAGGAACCGCCAACCCCGACGATTCCCAAAGTGATAATCGGCCTTGCAATACGCTTGTCGGCTTCGTAGAAGATTTCTACGATCAAATCCTCGCCGGGACAAAACTGACTGCTTTCCTCCCCTCGGCCGTTTCTTAACAGGACGTTTTGAATTGTCAGTCCGTAATCCGGATTCGAGCAAGAAAAGGATTGTTCACTAGAAATATTGTTGAAGTAGTCTTCTACAATTTCGTCCGCCTGTCCGTCCTTGTGTAGCCGGCCATCCTTCATCCAGATGCACCGTTGGCATAGACTTCGGACAGCTTCCATGTTATGGCTGACGAACAGGACTGTTCTTCCACTTTGGGCAAAGCTCCCCATTTTTCCGAGACACTTCTTTTGGAAGGCGGCGTCGCCGACTGCGAGCACCTCGTCGACGATTAGAATTTCAGGTTCAAGGTGAGCGGCCACCGCAAAAGCTAGGCGGACATACATTCCCGAAGAGTAGCGTTTGACCGGCGTGTCGAGAAACTCTTCAACTCCTGAGAACTCGACGATCTCGTCAAATTTGCGGATGATCTCAGCACGGGTCATTCCCAGGATAGCACCGTTCAGAAAGATGTTCTCCCGTCCAGTAAGTTCCTGATGAAATCCAGTGCCGACTTCGAGGAGGCTGGCGATCCGGCCATCGATGCGGATTCGTCCCTCGGTGGGAACGGTAATCCGGCTCAGGATTTTCAACAGCGTGCTCTTGCCCGCACCGTTGCGGCCGATGATGCCAACGACTTCACCCTGTTTGATCTGCAAAGAAACATCCTTTAATGCCCAGAAATCCACCTGCTGCATCTTTTTTTGCCGGCTGGACCGAAGCCAAGCGAGGGGCTCACGGATCGCGCCCTCAATGGCATGGCGCATGCCGTCACCTTTGGCCAGTTGATGGCCGATGGTGTACCGTTTTCCGAGATTTTCGATGATGATGGCAGGATTGGACATGGCAGGAACTGTGCATTGTGTCTCAGCCTCGCTCATATCACATCGGCAAAGGTTTGCTCGGTCTTTCTGAAATACCAGATACCGGACGCAACCAGGACGATCACGTCAATCACCGCGATTGCGAGCCCCGGCCAGTAAATGCCGTTTCTGTGCGCCCAACAGGCACCAGCGGAAACCATCGATGACTCCCACCATCGGATTGAGCGCGTAAAGGAGACGAAATCGCTCTGGAACGACGCTGCTCTGGAAGCCGACTGGCGAGATATAAAGACCAAACTGGACGATGAACGGAACAATGAAGCGGAAATCACGATACTCGACCATGAGGGCGGCGATCCACAATCCGACTCCGAGCGAGGCACCGAACGCCAGCAGCACAAAAAACGGCAGAAATAACACGGCCGCAGGAGGCGCGTAGCGGTACCAGATCATCAAGGCAACAAGGAAGACTCCGGAGATCAGGAAATCCACAAAGCTGGTGATGACGCTGCTAACGACAATGACCAGTCGCGGAAAATACACTTTGGAAATCAGGTTGGAATTCGATTACGAGGCTGTTCCCGCTTTCGGACATCGCAGTAGAAAAAAACTGCCAAGGCAGCATGCCGCAAAGAACCAGCAGCGGATACGGCACCCCTCCGGAAGGCATTTTGCCCAGCTTCCCAAATACCACCGTAAGCACAATCATGGTCAGGAGCGGCCGGATGAGCGACCAGCCCACTCCCACGAAGGTTTGCTTGTAGCGCACAAGCAGATCGCGCCAGGCGAGGAAGTAAAACAATTCCCGGTAGCGCCAAAGATCCCGCCAATACTGCCGCTCGGTGCGGCCGGCTTCGATTAGTAATTGATTCATGCGCGGTGTATCCGGCGTCCCTAAGTGGGTTTCGTACTGGCTGGGGTCGTGGACCAGTCTGCGAGAGCGCTCATGACCAGCGGAAGCGGGGCTTGGTTTGATGTAGGTGCTCTCCATTCCGTCGATGGTCGTCGAATCTCTTCCGACAGCGCAGTCCGCGAAAAACCCACGTACGCCGGAGTTAAGTTCAAGGTGAGTCTCGAAAACTCGAGTAAGTTCGTTCCGTTAAACTTCGTGCCGAGTCGTCGTTGGTTCCCAGGCAGATGTGATACCGTCCTGACCGACGTGGCTCGAGGAGGTCACGTATTGCCTGGTTCTGCCCACAAGCCTCTGTACCCAAGGTAGACGGTAAACAACAACCCCCACAGCCGTACCAGTCGTATTGGTAATCAAATCGCTGATGCTCGAATCACGCGTAGGTAGAAAGTACTGCAACGCTTCGATCGTGAAACTCAGGGCAAATCCCAGTGTGATGACGAACAATGTCGACCACCGGAGAGCCTTTACGGAGGAAAAATATGCCATGAACAGAAAACCAACCGGTATAAAGCCAACGACATTCACGGCGATGTCCTTCCAGCAGCTCCAACGTCTCCAAGCAGCCCCTGAGTCGTTGAACTCATCCCACAACGGCCGAAACAACGCTCGATGCAAAACGCAATAGCGGGCCGGGATTAGCAGATCGGTTTCCGGGTCCATTTTGTTATGGACGGTCATGCCTTCGCGTTCGTTGAACAGATAAAGAGCGGTTGGACCGTCTCCACCCGAAAAGTCACTCTCACGAATCTCGCTCATGAAATGTCTCTTGACCTCAGCTGGCAGTAGTTCCCGGTCGTAAATCGCTAGTCTCGAGATTTCACCGCTCCAACTCTCATCAACAGTTGAATTCCCAACTACAAGCCGTCCAGTCAAGTCCCTGCTCGTCACTCCCAGAGTCGAAGATCCTCCAGCCAGAACACCATTCACGTAGATCGTTGTTCCATCCGTTCCAGACGCAATCGTTATCTGGGTCCGTTTTCCTTCGTAGAATACACCGTCAACTTCGAGCCATGGTCGTTGGGGAGTGCCCTGTTCATCAGTCGTGTATCGCTGGATAGCCACGCTGCTACCCTGCTGTCGCAAAGAGAAAGGTGTACTGGCATCGGGTGAACTGTCAAATGCCAGAATCACACCCCCACGAGACACCGACTCAGGTGTCAACCAAATTTCCAGGCTGCACGGTCCTTGATCTACCGGAGAAGCCAAGCGGAATGCGTCCCGGCTGATTAGTGTTCCATGATGTCCAAAACGCAAGCCATTTTCGCTCTTCAACCAGCTAACCGCGTTTCTAGGGGCACGGAATGGCCACAGTCCGGCTACCATCACAACACACAGGACAAGCAAGCTTAAGGCTTGAACGATGGTCACGTAAGCGGTGCTGCCTTTGCTATCCATCGGGTTCGAGAAGCTGGACCTTGGCAGCCGAAGAGCAATTGTCGCAGTTCGCCGGCTGCTCTAACCGATGTGCCGGTACAAAACCCTGCCAAGAGTGGGCAAGAGTGCATTCGGAGTAATTGAGAAGAGCTCATGTATCGCTTGCGCCGCCCACCGCGACGTGGCTCCCAACGTCCCAGCTTGCGGATAGCGAACATATGTTATCAACTTCTTGGTCGTGCCAAACCGGTCCTTGAAGGTAATCAGTCCCTGGTTGTCAAGGTCGGACCTACCGAGATGGATCTCCTGAGCCCCTGAGGCCTTGCTTTCCTCGATCAATTTCCAAAGCAGGAAAGGCATGCCCCCTAAATGATGAAACCTTGCGTCCGAACACCCGTACTTGTTCACTACCGACGATCGATGCCGCAGCGACAGAAGCGCCGCAATGGGTGTATCGCCCTTGCGAGCAAGCCTGATTTCGACTTTGTCGCCCATATACTCGACTATGTTTTGGAACCATGCGCGGGGCTGAGGAGGCACTCGGTGACGTTTTCGTGTCATCACCAAAATGCGGTAAAACTCCTCAACTAGCTGCCTAGAGCGCCCTCTTTCGTAAGAAATTCCCGCCCTCTCTGCATGGCGGATCCGGCGCTGAACTGAATCTTTGTGCAGGCTGCGGAAAATCCTTTCCGCTGTTGGACTCAGATCGAGAGTGTGCAAACAGTATGCTTGTTTGGGAGTGAAGATACTCGATTCCTCAATGTACGACATCGGCCGCAGCTCGACATACCTCCATGCGCGGCGATCACATTCCTCTCGCAGCGCGTTCATGAATTCGGAAAGGCCGCCCCGATCATTCAACAAAGGGTCGCAATAGTCTGCAAACGGCAGCGAAACCCATCGGGTTCCAGTTATCCAACTCGACACGCGACATAGTACGAGCCCATTACTTAGTTGCTGTCCCGGTGGGGTGCTCGTCAGAACAAACGGCTGATAGTTGTAGGTACGACTCAGCGCTTCGAGCCAACCTCGTTCATGGAAAACCGACGCTCGGGGATGGTGAGCAACGAGAGCGTCCCATCGGTTGTCCGAAAGCGGGTTGATGATGTGGAAGTTCACTTACTTCTTGACGGGGAAATGTTCTGCTGCGGTTGCTTGAGACTCATCAGAATCCGAGTTCCTTGGGCGCACCACTGGGTTCGCCTTGGCACTACTGGCATCTCGCGACTCGATGCGAAACAGTATTTTATCCCAGAAACTTACCAACCACCATTTGAGATGTGGCATGAAATGCTGAGCACCTATGGCGACGTCCCAGCCAAGTAACACCCTAAGCCATGAGAACTTCCAGGATATCCGTGGCGGATCGAGCCGTTGTCCCAACTCCTTGGCTTTCTGCTGCGCCTGTTCCACGATGTCCGGCCTTGCCGAGTAAAAATAGACCAGGTTCGTTTGCAGGTACTTGACGCAAGCCGCCCGCGTTCTTTCGCTGTCCTCCAAACACCGCAGATAGCCGATATGTAACTGCATCGAGCGCCAAAGTGAATCCATCTTCTTATCAGATCGGCCGATGTAATTCAGGCCTTTCCTGCCGGAGTATCGGTAATATACTTTTGCGTCGGGCACAAATCGGACGCCATCGCTCGCCATTAATACACGACAGAAGTATTCTCCGTCATCGTCCGCCGACAACTTGGTCGACCACGGTCCCGCGGCCTCGGTCAACTGACGACTCACGAGCCACGTGGACGTCTGCATAAAGAGATTCTGTCCCATCTTGCGAATAAGGAACTCTGGGCTGGATAGATCAAGCCAGAGGGCCGATGGCGTCAACTTAGCTCGCTCAGGTCGATAATAGAATTGTCCCCATGGCGAGGAAAAAAGAATCCGGTTATTACTACATTCGCAAACAGCTTCCATTTGCTTCGCAATCTTCTCTGGTGCCAGCAGATCATCAGCGTCGAGCCACTGAATGTAGTCTCCATGGCAATGGTTGAAAGCGTTGTTTCTGGCCGCAGAAGCTCCTTGATGCTCTTGGGAAACGATTTGAACCAATTCCTGCCCGAATTGACTTGCAAATTCCACCGTTCTGTCATTGGAGCCGTCATCCACCACAATAATTTCTTTGGGATTCCACGTTTGAGCCAGCGCCGAGCGAATCGCGGCGGTTATCCATTTCTCGGCGTTGTATGCGGGAATGAGGATCGACACCAGAGGGTTACCCATGGATCTGCCTGCAGCGTCAAGAGTGTATGTTTGGATCATGGAGTTTCCTCCCGCTTCCAGTTAGGGGGCTTTTCTGTGGACTCGAAATCTGACAGAACCCGGCATTGCGCGTCCGGGAAGCTCAAACTCAGAACACCTGCCGCCTTGCGCAAGTCACTGTTTTTTAGCCAAGTATGCAAATGCGTCAAGGATGCCGTCGGCAGCTCGGTCGTAGTTAAACCCCTTGACGGTTTCGCGCGCACACTGCGAAAAGGATTCCCACTTGGAACCGCTCGACAGCAAGTCGCTTGCAGCCGAAACCCAGGCCTCCACGTCGAGAGGCAGAACAAAACCGTTGCGCTCGTGGAGAACCAGTTCGTCGGCTGCGGCGGTCCATTCCGTCGTGATCACTGGTGTGCCGGCCACCATCGCTTCGTTAATAACCACACCCCAGCAATCCCCCGAGGTGGGGAGCAAAAGCAGGCGGCTCTGGGCATAGTAGTCCGGCAGAGCTGCGTGTGGGATGAAACCGGCGAACTCCGCCGAAACGCCGTTTTGCTCGAAGATCTTGCGCATCTGCTCTTTGAGAACGGCGTCTCCTTCTCCGATAACCAGCACACGGCATCTTCCCAATCGGGCCTTGATGCCCGCGCACACCTGGGCAAAGAAGGCTGGATTCTTGACCTTTACGAGGCGACCGGAGAACATCACGTCGAAGCGCCGCTCCAAGCGCGGGCCTGCGAGCCGCTTTTCAAAGTAGTCGTTATCCGCTACTAGATGGCTGAGGAAGCACTGCTCTTCGAGGATCCCGCTGTTGTAGTGTCTGAACATCTCCAGCGTGCGCCGGCTCGTTCCTATAAAGGCATCTCCAAACCGGTTGTAAACGACCCGTCTAGCCCACCGTCGCAGACCGTCGACATCCCGATCCCGTCCCAGCCAGCTATCGTCCAGCAGAGCGATCTTCGTTCCGAGCAGCCGGCACAACGCCACGGCCAGCCAAGCACTGGGATCTTTGATACTGGCAAATACCAGCGCCACTCGCGGCCGCCGCCGTAGCAGGAATGGAACGATCCCCGGATTGCAAAAGCGTTCAGTGTCGCCTGAGGTGAGCGTGATGGCCTTCAGAATTGTCTTTGGGTGGCTCCCCATTTTGAAGGTCCAGAGTCGACGCCTCTCGTTCCCCTTAAAGTAAGCAACCTGAACACCACCCCCGAGTCGTTCGTAAACACGCTCGAAAACGGGTTCCCGCCAAGGAGTCGGGATGTCACTTATGATCGCGTAATCCATCGTTAATCAAGGCTCAATGCTTATGACTAGGAGAACGGTTTAAAGGAACGAATGCTTATTCGCTAAGCGTGGGGCATTTGAGAGAAAATAGCGTCCATGATTAGGGCTGTTCTGCGGATTTCGGCTCCAGGAATCGGGTCGGGCCCGCCTTCCCGTATAGCACGATAAAAGAGTTCCATTAGTTTCCTCATGCCAAAGTCCATCTGGAACTCCTTCCGGGCGAACTGGCGAATGCTGACGACTGTGTTGTGTGCCTGCTCTCGCGCATGTGCCAACGGCGCCAGAAAATAGCGCAAATAACTTTTGTGCGCCGACGGCCGGATGCGGACCACCGTTCGATAAGTGTTGTCGAGCACGAGGTTGCCCGCTCTACCAAAGAGACGGAGTTCGTTCGATGCGGCACCAAACTGGGTAGTGAACAGGAAAAAGGCGGTGGTACCCCGCTCATCCCGGAGCACTGCTCGCACTTCGTCCACTATGCCCGCGTGGTTGTGTTCGACGAGATAAGGGCTCGAAAAACTGATGGAGATAAGCGCCAGCGAATCGCCATCGAGGAACTCGGCAATTTTGGAGACGCCGTGGCTCACAAGATTGTGCAACAGCGAGCCCGGCAAACGACGGACCCAATGGCGGGGGTCGCCGAGAACGGCTCTGCCATACGTGGGATCGTCGTGCGAGAAGCACTGGATACACTCTATGTGAACGGGCGGCCCGCCCAAGAAACCGTCATGGACAAGTTTGCGCAGACGCAATGCCTCCGGACTAAACTGGAGGTTGTGACCCACGGTGATGCGTCGGCGGCTCACATCCGCCAGCTGCAGCAGTTCGTCCGCCTCTGCCGCGTTCAGCGTGAAAGGTTTCTCGACATAGACATGGCAACCGGCCTCCAAACACAACCGAGCCAACGGATAATGGGACTGGGCCGGTGTGGTGATGTGGACCGCATCAACTCCACCCGCGCGGAGCATCTCCGCCGCATCCGTAAAGACCTGAGAGACACGGAAGCGGTCGGCAAGCTGGCTGGCCATTAACTCGTCCGTGTCGCACACAGCGACCAACTCGCAGTCTGGCAGATAACGCAGTTGATCCGCGTGCTGGTCCGCAACCATGCCGCAGCCGATGATCGCCACCCGCGTCTTCCGTGGCTCAGCCATTCTTCTGGTACTCGAAGTAGCGCTGCAATGCCTCTTGCATCGGCACACGGCATTGCCAGCCCAAACGCTCCTTCAATTTCCGATTTGAATAACTGTGCCCCTTCCAAGCAAACGCGCACGCTCGGCGGTTGAATACGGGCGGCAATTGCCCTTTAGACTGTTTGGCGTAGCGTTCCCACGATGCGGAAAGAGCGTAAGCCAGAGCGTAGGGAATCGGCACGGACAAGAAGCTTCGCACCTGTTTTTTGTAGGCCCGCAGAAATGCCCGGCTCCTGGGCAACTCATCGTCGACCACGTTGAAGACCTCGCCCTCCGCTCCTTTGACGAGCCCGGCGAGCACAATGGCCTCCGCGCAATTGTTCACGTAAGTCAATGGGAGACGCCCACTCCCCCCCAAATGCATGAAAAAGCCAAACGTGTCCATGCCCACAAAACCCGGGATGGCCTTTTTGCCCGAGCCAAAGACAATTCCGGGCCGTACGATGGTAACTGGCACACCAAAGCGCTCCTGGTAGCGCTGAACCAACTCATCCTGTTTGAGCTTGCCGTAAACGTAGGCGTCATGGCGCTCGTCCAAATTGTCTTCCAAAGGACAGGTTTCATCCCACATTGAGCCCCGTTTGCTTTGGAACCTGGAATAGACGGCAAATGAGCTGACATTCACGAAGCGCTTGAGTCGCCGGTGCTCGACCAAAGAATCGAGAAGATTCCGAGTGGTGACGACTGAACCTTGAAAACACAACGGAAAAGATTTCCCACGACCGGCCACCAGATGATAGACCAGTTCAACATCCGCCGTGAGCCGGCGGCATTCTTCCTGGGAAAGCAGGTTGGCCTCGACTATCTCGCATCGGTTCGCGTGCTCGGCAGGGATCTCGGCGTGCAGCAGGCCGAGATCACTTGACTTCCTGACGCCGCAACGCACGCTTTCAAAACCCATGCGTAACAGGGCTACCCACCACCCTGGACCCCACGAAGCCGGCGGCCCCAGTTACAAGCACGCGGACACTTCGATCCACAATCCATGCCTTGTCGGGCGTAGGTTCCTGAAGCGTGAAAATCACTTTTGAAGAATCTGATGAGCGTTAGTGTACTGCTGCCTGGACACACTGCGGCGGTACCGAGCCGCCGAATTCGCTCGCGCCATAGTCTGGGGCTGCACCGACGAGCACCCGCACGCCATCTGACTTGCTGTAAAGCCAAATCGGCGCCCCATTGCTCCATGTCATCGGAGATGCCAGGGTGATCGTGCCTGCCGGACTGTTGTAGGTTCCATAAGAGACCGCGGTGATTGGGACGACGTTAGTGACAGTCCCGATCGCGATCCAATCTGGCTGCATGGTCCCGCAAAGTCCGGCGGACGCTTTGGCGAGCGAGCTTCCCCAAGTGCCATCCTGAAAATACAAGGCGTCGGCCACGGTCAAGGTCGTCGATCCGTTGCCCGCGTTGGTGGCGGTGGTTAGGTACGTTCCTCCGTCAATCGTCGGTGAACTAGTTTGTTCGCTAAGATCAGGTAAAGTCGTGCTAGATGGATTCGTTATATCGGGATTGTTGAACGCGGGATTCCCGGTTGCCGAACAACCGATGTTCCCGTTCCCGTCAGTGCTTGTCTGCGATCCCGTACACCAGTTATGGACGGCATTGATTTCCGGCCAGCCAGTTGAGGGAGTTCCTTTGTCCAGAACGTCGTAGTGAAAAGTTGTATAGCCAGCACTGAGATAAAAGATGTTGTTGACGAGCCAGTTGCCAAGCCCAGAACCGCATCCACCAGCTGTCGAACTACCGCACCCCTGATAGATAGAGACAGCCGATTTTGGCCAAGGACAATAACTGAGGTTACAATTTCCGGCCCCATAGGTCAACGCCCAGGGGTAGCCGTAACCGTTTTGGTAAAAGGTGTTGTTATAGACGCGGTTGTAGGTTCCACCATGACCACCGTTGCCCACACCAGAAGAAAACTGGTACTTAAACAAGATGCCGGGGTTCATCGACGCATACAGAAAGTTATACCGAACAATGTTTTGAGGAGAGGCAATGGTAACGGTCTTCGGCACCATCATTCGCCTGATTGACCCCAGCGTATCCCAGCCGGTTGCCTTCGATAATGATGTAGGTACCCGTACGGGTATCGTCCGTGCTCGTCTGAAAATTTCGATGGCTGAACATCCCGTTGTAGGACGAGTAATTCGGGTTGCTTGAACTGTAGGTGTACGAGTTATAGGCACCGTGGTGCTGTTCTCAGCACAACCGGCGGACCATGGCTCGTTGTGCATCACATTGTTGCGGACAACCAGATAAGAGCCGTAGGTGCTGAGGAGCATGTGCGGACCATGCGACATGACGTTGTTCTCGAACGTATTGTAATTGTCGCTCTCCACCCCAGCCGTGTAGTCGCTCCCTATCCAAACGTCATCGTTGCCGCCATCGGTGCAGCCCAATCCGCCATTTCCATGAGCCTGCCCGGTGACGGTGAAAGTGTTGTTGTGAATCCAGTTGTGCGTGACCCACTGGGGACTGGCCTGCGTTGGCGATGTGACTGCGGTCATGTACAGCAACGAAGCTGCGAGGCCGTTTCCACCATCGGTGTTGTTGAACGCATTGTTGACGAACTCGTTGTGGTTAGCCCCGTTCTCCACGCGGGCCACGATAGTCGTGGTGTTGGTGAACGTGAAGCCATTTATGACGATGTAACTGTTGCCGGATAACTCTACGTCTGGATTGCCACCGGAAAGAGTTGGAGTCTCACCAGTATAGGCGATAAAGATAATACGGTTCGATATGCCAGTCCCGGAGTGGACGGGTTGAATCGTCACGGCGCCGTAATTTCCGTTTCGGAAGTAGACCGTATTTCCTGCTGCTGCGTTGCTATTCGCTGTCGCGACCGAGCAGGCGCTTGCCCCGGATAAAGGCGTAGAGCCCGTGCAGCTCGACCATGCCGCCGCTCCTGTCGGACTGACCCAGTAGGTTTGGGCACGTGCAACGCCCGGCAGCGTGAGACAGACAAAAAGCAGGAAGATCGTGCAGATGCACGTAGCGGTCAGTTTTCGGGGGATGGTCATAACAGCAAAATACCAGTCATAGAACTGACTAGACAAGACACGTTAGTACACTGCTGGTGTCGGTCAAATGCCTCATTCGATTGCATCTATCGCCAACCACACCCTTTACTTTGAGTCGTACGGAGGTCGCAAAAAGGACAGTGATCCGGGCCTGTCCTCGACCTGTACGACAGTGCACTCCCAGGCGTTATTTTGCGGCAATTCGGGCGGCGTTTCGAGCGCCTGCCAGTGGGGCCGCTGCCGTAATAGTCGTTGTCGCGTCACGTGCGGAGACGGTGCGATTTCGGGTCCGTTTGGAACGTAAGATCGGTTTATATGACAACACAAAAGAGGTGAGGGTTAGCACCGCGGTTAATGGCTCCGTCAGGGAAGTGAGCACTGACTCTGTGAAGTTACAAATCAGGGTCGAGAGCAAGAAACAAATCGCCAGGCTAGCACCGTCGTAATCCACCGCGAGAGCAGCTTGGAATTTTCGTGCGCACGACAGCACCCAGAAAGTGTTGAAAACAAGTCCCACCGCGCCCAGTTCCAGCAGGATATCCAGATAACCATTGTGCCCATGAGGAATATCGTAGAATTCCCGACGTTGGGTGGTCCAGAAACTTGCGAAACCAGCGCCGAAGAGCGGCTGACGCTTTACTACAGGCACCAGTGCCGCCCAAACTTCCGTGCGGCCGGTCAGGGTGTCATCGCGGCCCAGAGACGATGTGAAAGTGGCAACATTCGCGCCCCCCAAGAAAGGTGTCGATGTCCCAAAACAAGTTATGAAGATCACCAATGCCAGCACCATGAGTTGGGGAACCCTAAGCTTCAGCTTGCGAAACGCCAGCAGAGCTAGAAAGGAGGTAATGCCCACGGCTAGGGCAACGATGGACGTGGCCGAGTAGGCGTTGTCCGCACCTTTGAGAAGAAACAGGGAAATGAGGAGGACGAAAAGGTCGGCCCATCCAACGTAACGTCCCGCCCCCTCAACTGGCTCTCGCCAACGGCGGTACAGCGCCCAAAGTAGGAAAAGGGCTCCGATCAGGCACAGGCGACCCAGGCTGTTCTTTTGAAGCGTGACCCCTATCCACATGCCAATACCGGACCACTGTCCATAGGCGCGCCCCAGCGCCGGATAGTACTTGATCAACAAAAGTGAAAACGGCATGAGGATGTAAATTGACCGGCGGAGGAGGCTTTGAAAAGCCTGGCGAGGATCGGCCTCAGACATGATGACCAGCGCCATTATCACGACAATCACCTCACGCATCCAGCGTCTGAATGCGATGAGCGTGATATCCGACCACAAGGTGCTGACCAACATGTAGACCAACAGGGCCAGAAGCCACCCCTGTCGGCGCAACGCGCCCAACCAGTCAAACCGGCGTCGGGCGAGCACCACTAAGGCTAAGAGACCCAAGCCCGTCAGTACCAGACGGTCCAACTCGCTACCCGATTCGTTGCTGTCGCCGATTACGCCAAACCAACTCGCCAACGGTTTTGTGGCAATCGCCAGCATCCATATAGTAGGAATCCACAAAGCAGTCGAAACACGACGCGATGCACGCCGCTCCAGTTGGAGCAGGAACAGCACAAAAGCTGTGCAAAGCAGGAGGGCTACTGTGGGAGGCATAGGCTCACTTTGTTCTAGCTAATGTACTTGTCACCAACAGGGTTGATTCCGCAGGCCGCCAGCAGCTTTCCGAGGTGATCGAAGCTCCTAACCAACTGCGTGACGAAGACATGCGAGCCCATCATTAGGCACACAGGCAATGCTACCGTGTACACGGGCACGGCTATAACGGACTTCAAAATGCCGCGCGGATTACCTCCAGGCCCACCCAAGGCAACCTTTCCTCGAAGCAGCGCCCGACGCAGTTGAAACGCCACCTTGGTGCGTTCGGGAGGTACGGGTTCGTGGCACAAGGCCGCCGCGGACCAAACGAACACCCGCCCGCGCGACATCGCTCGACGAAAAAGATCTTGATCTTCGCCGCCGGCCCCAAACTGAGGTCGAAACGGTCCGTCCAACTCCAGTAGAACCTCTCGCTTGACGAGAGCGTTGTTAGTAGCCGCCGCCCGCCAGTCGATGACCTGGCCGGTTTCAAAGGCCGGTCGCTGGAACACGCCCCCATTCACCGCCCAGAATGGCGCACTTTCCTCGAACCTCGGAACAACAGGGCCTACTACTCCATCGACATCGCACTCGATGAGGACTTCGTAAAGCCTCCGCAACCAGTCGCTCGATGGCTCTTCGTCGTCGTCGACGAATGCCACAAGCCCGCCGGTCGCCATGGCCACTGACGCGTTCCGCGCGAGTGCAATGTTCTGTCGAGGCTCGACTCCATAGGCGATTGGGACGGTCGACCGCTCTGCCCACAACTCGACAACACTCCGGGCTGACTCATGTGCGTCGTTGTCCACCACTACGATCGAGAAATTGAACAGACCATTCGTAGCCTGTTGATCCAGGCATTGGAGCAGTTGCTGCAACTTACCAGGCCGCTGGTAAGTGCAGACACAGACTGAGATCAGCGCTGCGGGCCGCGTCACGGTGTCAGTGACCATCAGCAAGCTCCTGTGTTCCTAGTCCGCCGCATGGCAACACATAGCCCTCCGTGTCCCCGGTCCGTTCCCAGCCAAACAACCAAGGGCCATTGCAAGACGAATAACCTCGCTCGGGCTGGCGATTATCGCCAATTCAGTGCCCCGCTCAAGTGTCTTGATGAAACTGTTTGCGGCAGACCAGTGCGTAGCGAATCGAGAATGGCAAAGGTGGCGACGCTGGTCAGGACCAGCGAGTCGAGAGGAATAGGGGATGGGCGCCCGTTGCAGATGGCGCGTAAGAACGCCTCGACTTCCTCCTGATGACCCTTGCCTGACAACTTGATTCTGCGGCTGGAACCAGCGGCGTAATGCTCACCCAGCCTGAAATCATCAATGACGAAACTTTGGCCGCCACCGAAGATTTCGATGCGCTCCTTGCTGAGCAACTTGTCGCCGCACGCGATATAGCTGATCTGGCCAACCGACCCATTCTGAAAACTCAGCGAGATAACAACATTGTCCTGGTCGGGTATCTGCGCGTTGCCAGCGGCCACCGACACCGCATAGACACCCACGGGCTCCGAGCCGGTGAGAAACTGCATCATGTCCACAAAGTGGCACACCTCACCTAGGATTCGTCCGCCGCCCTGTTTTGTCTGTGTCCAGTGCTCCTTTGGCAGGAATCCCGCATTGACACGGTAGTTGATGACGAGTGGTCCCGACACTTGCCGGAAAACCTCTCTGGCCTCGCGCGCGAGGGGTGAGAAACGCCGGTTGTAGCCGACCATAAGGCGGCAGTCGCTTCGTCGGCCGGCAATCTCCAGGACCTCCTCGAGTTCGTCTTCACGAAGTGCGAGAGGCTTTTCGACGAACACGTTCTTGCCGGCTTCGAGTGCCGCCCCCGCGAACGCGGCGTGCATGTCGTGCCGGGTGGCAATAAACACTGTGTTGACCGCTGGGTCGGCGAGGACGTCGTGCGCCTCGGTCGAGTGGGAACGGAAGTGGAATTTCTCGCCTACACTCTTCGCCGTGACCCCGCGCGAGGTCACCACGGAAACCAGGTCACCGCCGCGCCCCGCGAACGGTATCAGGAATTTCTGTGCGAAACTGCCGGCCCCGATGAAGCCTATCCCCGGCCTGGCGGGGGAGGCAGGAGCCGCCTGTGGCACCCCTTCCACCGGATGTGTCTCCAGTGCTTCGGGGTAACTGAGAAGGATACCCAGGTGACGTTCCGAGACTTTCCCGGTCACGATCTCGTACGCCCTCTCCGCCTGCTCG
>CAVXBU010000027.1:0-164581 GCA_963760175.1 uncultured Acidobacteriaceae bacterium | reverse complement strand
GGCCCCGTAGCTGCCATAGGCATTGGAACCTTGCACGGTCGAGGCAGAAGCCCCGGTCCTTGGGTTGTATGCTTGACCCGCGCTTACGCTGCCGTAGCCGTTTGAGACTGTGCCGCCACGTGCGTAAGTCCCGGTGGATGGGTTGTAGCCGTTGCTGGCATGCGCGCTACCGTATGGTCCATAGGCAGTGGCACTGGAGCCATAGTAGCCGCCGTGCCAGGCGCTGTTTCCGTAGTACGCCCCGCCGTGATATACCACCGCGGTGCTTCCGTGCCAGCCGCAGTTCCAGCTGCTATAACCCCAGCCGCAACATCCGCCGCTCATCATCGCTCCCACCGCGATGCCGACTCCGAACGCAATCACGGCGGTCGCCGCACACCGGCGGAGCGACGTATGCCGGGAATTACATATGGATAGCCGTAAACCACCGCGGGGTTGTACACGGGAACATACACCACCTGCGGATTCGCAGGTTGAATGACAATGACTTGTGGCGACTGTTGCACGACAGACAATCTGCGAGCCTGATTTCAGTTGCCGGCAGCTAGGCTTTCGCACGCAGAGCCTGGACGGCCGTCATCACATCCGCCGCCTGCGTGCTGATATGCCTCTCCCAGCGACGAAGTCCAGCTGAGGTTCTTCGCCAGGTTGGCGAGCACGGAGGGAAATTGTGTGAGCGCCTTCACACTGGGATCCCACGTTGCGCATCTACAGCTGCATCAAAGTCTGCCGGTAAGGCCCGGGTTCTGCTGAAGCCAACTGCCGCATCGGCCACCTGGTCCGGAAAGGTCGCGGCCGCAAGAACCTGGGCCACCAGGGCGTCCGGATACAGCGCGATGGGCGCCACCAATGCTTGCAGCTCATCTGGGGTCAGCGGCACACCTTGTCCCGAATATCCCGTTGGCGGCGATTGCTGAGCTCCAGCTTCAAACGGTGTTGCCGCGATGACCAGCAGGAAGGACAGGGCTATCGACAAAAACTGTTTCGTAAAGGATCTGATCATTTTCCTCTCTCCTGATTCTCTCTCCTGGCAGGGAAACAGTCCTCATTTGCTGCCGGTTATGATGAGCTCTGTTTCGATCGAAGCGCACATTCCGTAAGTGGCTCCTGAAACACATGCTCCGGTGGAATACTTGTAGCAGCCCTTCGTTTTCGCCACCGCCGTAATGGGACGGTCGGATCCCCCGATGATTGCGCCCTGTGAAAAGGGAGAATCCGGGCCAAAGTCCACCACAAACCCCGTGTTCTTGGATGGGCTCTTCCAGATCATCTTGGTCCCGGCCTTTACACAGAAAGGCATGTTCGCTTTCGCGTTTGGAATAGCCGGAGTCACCGAAGAGTCAGAAGCAGTGCGTTTGATCTCAACCGTGCAGGGAGTGGAAGTGGATCCACACGCGTTGTCGGCAGTGCATGCATTCGCTGGGTTTGGCTCAGAGCAAAGATACTGCTCACGGCCGCGCTGATTTTCCTGAGCCACGACGAATGACGACAGCAAAAGCAACATGATCGGTACTGCAACGCCGCGGATCGTCAAAATGCGTCGCGTTTTCATAGGATGCCTCCGCCTAGTTCACTCCGGGCGTTCCCGCCCAATCGATCAGGTCGACCAGCTTCCATGCGTTCTGATTCAGATCCCATTGCAATTCGCCTTGTTGGTTGAGAATAAGCTGGGCCGCAGGATATAAGACGCCAGTGCTCTTACTCTTGTCCTGATCGTTGATTTCGAGTATGCCAGCGGTGAGGTTGAAGGATTGAGACTGAGTGTCGAAGAACGCTTCGCCAAATCTGATCTGGCGATTGGTTACAAAGACAATCTTTCGTCCTGTCGGAGTCGGAATCAGCCTGATATAGGAGCAGTCATTGCCGAGCGTGCCAGTGATTTCAACATGGCCTACCGCCTTCATTCTTTGCAGGGCGTTGACCAGCCCTTGGTTTTGGCCCTTCTCGAACGCCTGGACCAGAATCTGTCTGTCGGCTGGGGTCGAGAAGTCATAGATATTCAGCGTCACGCCGATGTTCGCCCCCAGTTGGGTCCCCGTGCCGAACGCCGTGGCCTCGATCGTTTCCGACCTCGGGCCGCGGGAGAAAGCGAGCGTGGTCGCGAGAATCAACAGACCAACCAGCAGCACGCTGCCGATCGCAACTTTGTATTTCTTCAGAGCCTTGATGTTCTGCATTTCCTCGTCCCTCCCTGTCCAAGCAACACGGACCTGCTTGCACAGCCTCGAGTTGACGGATCAGACTGAGTCGGCCCGTTCGGACAGAATCTCTTTAGCACCCCAACTAAGTCGGACTCGTAGCTCTCCATTTACTGACGGCCAAATCGCGGCCACGCGGGCTTGAGGAAAACGGCCGTCGTGGCCGCAGGAGACAACCGTCTGGCACCATGCTCGGCGAGAGGCTTGCGCATGGCAACTGTCAGTTTTGACAGAATCACATCGACCTCTCGCCTCGTGACCCTCCCGCCACAACGACAGTGGAGAGCCTGCGCGATCATCAAAATGTCCACCCCAGGCCAGAAGTGGAGCCATAGTCACTCTTGGGCAGATTTTGCGGCGGCCGACTGTCAAGGTTGAGGTAAAAACCAGATGTCCAGTACAAGTCTTTCGCCACCTTCAATTTCAGGGACGTGTTCAGGTCAAAGCGCACACGCCCCGGATCAGTCAGGCTGGGATAGACGCGGGCATCGGCGAGAATATTGGTCGTTTTGAAGCGATAAAAATTAATCTGAGTTCCGAGAACCGCTTCCGCGCTGTCTCCTGTTCGGCCAGTAGTCGCCTCCGAAGAATAACGCTCGCGATTCCAAACCACGCCGCCAAACGCGCCAATGAAGCTGTTGTTCGTGTAACTGAACATATGCCCAAGGGCGCCGCCAAGGGTCGTGCGCAGGTCGAGTTGCTGCTCATTGCTCTGCAGGAAGTTCGCAAGTCCCGCGTAGAAATTGCGCGGCGACAACAATTGTCTGACGACGTCTAGTCCCAGAGAATTGCGAAGATCAGAGATGTTACCTCCGCCGCTGAAACTGGATTCATAATTCGCGGTAGCCAACCACTTCGTCCGTTCGAATTTTTCGTTCGTCTGAAAGTTATATTGCGTGCGGTTTTGCTGTTTGGCATAACTAATGCCGGCGTCCACTCCGCCGTGCAGGTTCTGCCAGAAAGTAGTCTCCGTCTGGTGAATCTCGACAAGTTCGTTGCTCGCGATAACCTGGTTAGTGGAGGGTCCGGTTACCTCTACCTCCAGTTCTCCCGGTTCTTTTGAGGCCTTTCCCTCGTCGACACTCTGCAGGCTGCCCGTGTAGCGCTTGCCCGCCTTATCCGCAACCACGAAACTTTGCGTGCTCTCGACATGGGCGATCTTGGACCAGTCCAACTGAACCGTCCCATCCGCATAGTCGAGCTTGACGTACAGGTAACCCTTCTCGAGTTTGACGATCTCGCAGGTGATGCGATCGCCGTTACTGAACTGGAGGACATCTTTCTTCTGGCGTGCTGAGCAGACTCCAGTTAGAGCCAAGAGGAGGAGTGGCAGCCAGGCGCAACAGCGGAGAAGCGAATCGTGATGATGGACACTCATTCGTTGCATTTTCCACCTGCATAGTTGTCTTTCCGGCAAGTCATCCGTGATGCGCGTAGTCAGGCCGTTTACCTCAATTTCCACCCACACAGCTGCGAACTCAAGCGGGATCAGACCTCTCTCTAGCTCATGTCTCTACCTCATGTCTCTAGCTAATGGGATGGCGGCTTGCCAACACATGAACAAACTACGAGTCGTCGTGGCGGAGCACACCTGTCAGAACTAACGGTTGCGGTATACCGACCGGCAGCTAGACTCGAATGCCGAGAGGAACGACATGAGAGAACATTTGCGGATTGCTGCCGTCTCGCGTTCCTTATTTTTTTTACCGCTCGCCGTGCATTTGTCCACAAATGAACGAGTTCCTTGTCAACCTCGATCATGTCAACGGGCGTTGTGGCGAAATCGACTGGGAGCAAGCAACTATGTCGCGAACTCGTAAGACATGGCCAAGAATACTGTTTTCCCTTGTTTGCGCCTGCGTCTCTTTGAGCGCGCAAACGGTTCAGTTTTTGCCGGAATCTGATACCTATCTCAAGCTCAACTCAATGTTTCGAGTCTATGCCCAGGCCAAAGACGACCGAGATGGGGGCGACTCAACTCAAGTCACGAACGGACCTAGTGTCCAATTGTTCCTCAAGCCCCTCCTCAAGCTTAAGAGAATCACCGCTTTCGATCTGGATGACGCCAAGCAAAGACCCCTTGTGCTCGAGGCTGGATACCGATACATAACCGCTCCGTATGCGGCCATCGACCATCGCTTCCTGACCTCTGTAACTTTCCACTTTCCCATGAAATTTGGCTTTCTGTTCACCGACAGAAATCGCGCCGACCTCGACTGGAAGGCAGGCACGTTCAAGTGGCGCTATCGCAATAAAATTACGCTGGAAAAAACATTGTCGGTTCACTCCTATCACCCAGTACCCTATGTTGCCTTCGAACCTTACTACGAGAGCCAGTACAACAAATGGAGCACCACCGAAGAATATGCCGGTTGCCTTCTTCCAGTAGGAAGACATGTGGAGTTCAATCCCTACTATGAGCATGAGAACGACACCGGCAGCACGAAGGGGAACAAGCAGGAAAACTACATCGGCCTTGCGGTTTACCTTTTCTTCTCAGTGGAAAAGAAACGGACTCCAGACCCAAGCCAATGACCGCCGCGGTCCACAGCCAGGATTGCCGCGCATTCTGACGACCGCTGCTCCAGCCGAGCTTCCGTCAAAATGCCTCACCAACGCCCATGCTCCAACTCCAACTATCCCTTCCCCGGGCGAAGTCAGCGCGAAGATTGACGTGGTATTTCTTACTGAGTTCATATCGCGGACCTCCGCCCACGTCGGGCAGGAAATGACCGTTCCTGAACAGTACTTGACCCGAGCTGGGCATCACTCCGCCGACGCCGCCGAATGCGGCAAGGCCAATTCCCTTCGGTAGAGTCAGGCGATACTCCAGTTGTGTCGCGGACATGTAGCGGTCGAAGTACTTGCCGGCTGTATATCCTCGCAGCTGGTTGCTCGTCCCATAAATGCAATTTCCGTAGAAGGGCGGCTCGCCACCGGTGGAGCAGGCAAACAGATTGTAAGCAAGGACCTGATTCTTGCTGAGGCTATGGTACTTGCTGAAGGTGAAGCGGTACGCTTGAAACGAATATTTGCTGCCGAGTGATTGCATGAAGAAGTCGGACGTGAATTCCAGCTTCATCCCAGCGGTCGGAAAAAACTGGTTGGGGCGAGTGTCGCGGATCATCCGGATGCCCAACGCCCTCATGTTGTTGCGGAACCCGACACCCGGCGGAAGAGCAGGGAGTTCGACGTTGGTCTGACCCAGCGTAACAAACGACGTGCCCGCCCAAAATCGCGCCCCAATAAAAACCTTCCACCATGTCCGACGCAAAACTTCAGCGCGGAAGAGATCGCCGGTTTGCACCAGCGGCAACTGAATCCCCTCAAAAGGTCCGCTGCCGTACAGGTTGTAGTACACGGTACCGTGAACATACAGGGCGGTGACCTCATAGGTGTCCTCTTTCATGTATAAGTCTCCGCCTACGCCGATGCCGTTTGTCCCGTTGTTCGTGTAAAGACCAGCCACTCCAATCGTCGATGGAGGAGAGATCTTGTCGTTCTTGCTAAAGGGGAAGATGTAGCCCAAACCTAGAACTATTCCGACGCCAACGGTCGGGCTCGAAATCGGAAGAGGAGCGGGAACAAGAGAGCCGCGATGAGTTTTTTTCTTCGCCTTTTCCGGCTCTGCTTTGGTTTCTGCGGATGTTGGTGGCTGACTCGCCGCTGCGCCTGCCTGTGTTTCGGATGACTTCACGTCTGGTTTCGGGGAACCATCTGGCGTTCCGGATTGTGGCGGTCCCTGCGTCGGTTCCTGATCCAGCCCGCCCCAGTTCATATAGAGCGGGCTTATGTTCCCCTCGTTGGTGTTCCCGGCCAGCGAAATAGCCGGAGGCAGGGCCTGGGCGCGGAGGTCCAATGGCCGCAAAGCAGAAAAGGATATACCGCAGACTAGACAAAGCCAGATCGCCCTGCCAGACCTTCGTCCGCGGAGCAGGGATAACGTGTAGTAACTCGAGTATTGTGACGTCCGTCGTTCGCTGTTCGCTGATCGTTGCTGCTGCCTTAGCAACGTGAAATCGGTTTGGTCGGACAACGCCAAGCGCCGCCACAGATTTCGAAAGCCCTTGGCGAGTAGGTTCAGAGATAGTCGAATCTGGGTCAAGCAGAAACGATGAAACGAGAGGCTAGTCTTCTTCACCGTTTGCTTGCTTTCCAACAGCGAATCGGAAATCACTCTTTCCACGGCGTTTTGCCTCTCGAATCGGGGATAGGGATATTGCAGCCTGCGCCTTCGAAGATTCCCCAAGAGAGTGCTCTCGATCCGATGCGCGGGTGATTCGCGCAGACTAGAACGTATCTCGAACGCCAATCACGAGAAGGAGGAGTCCGCGCGTCCACACCTGTACCTTGGTCGCTTTACTTTGAATCAGCATCATTCATTGTTACTTGCCCCCAGCCGGAGTCGATACGCAACGCCTTGGGGCTGGTTAGTTTTGAGGGCCGAGGCCGTCTCTGATTTGAATGGTCCTGTCTGCGACTCTCTTGGCAGAGTCTCCTTCTTCGCCTCAAAAGCGGCCGCCATTTACGTCATGGTGGCCGCTCGCGACCTCGGCGCACTTCTCGAAGAGGAGACCAGAGTCAGCAGAAATGTCACTTGGAGGCGCTGCCCCCCCAGTTAATGACGATTCCACTCTTCAGCCGAAAGCTGTTCTGATTATTATTAAAGGTGCAGAGTTGCAGGCTGCAGTCATTGCCAAAGCGGGTGTAGAGGTATTCGGCTTGGACGGGGCGCAGGGAAAACTTCTTGCTCAACTTAATGTCAAATCCCCCACCTACCGTCAGGGCGAAAGCGGTCTTGGAGTAGCTGCCAGTACCGAATTCGTCAGCGCAATTACTGTTGCTGTTCGCGCAGGAGAGACTGATGCGCATTCCGCCGAAATTCAACTCGGTAAATGGCTGAAAGGGGCTCGAGCTTCGAAAGGTAAGCCGCGGCCCAAACAAAAAGGTGAAGCCAGTCCCGTTTACGTTGCTGCTTATGGGGGCGGGGACTGTTTGGCCAAAATATTTGCAGCCACCCAGATCCGCCGCGAGGCCGATCAATTTAGTTAAGTTAAAGGCGAGTGTGCCCCCGCCACCAGCGCAGTTAAAGCTTGCGCTAACGCTCGGACCTTCTGGGATTGTGAAAGAAACAGGGGTGCGGATATACATGAACGCTGGCGATGTTTCAACCCTCGGGAACTCGCCCTGAGCGAGAGCCAAACCGGCAGTCAGCATAAGCACGCCCACTAGAACAAAGTATTTGCGCATTTTGTTTCTCCTGTTCGATTGAAATTACGCTGAAAGCAACAAACGTTCAGGATTAGCCGCGATCTTTATTCCTGGTTGGCGCCAATCCCTAAATTGTCTTGCTTCATGCGGGTATCCGTTAGCACGCTATTCGCTAGCTCTCTCGGAGTAATTCACCGACGCCATGTTAGGAAACCTTCTCTGCCGCGCATACTGGCAAAAATGACAGTTAGGTCAAGCGCGGAAATACTGAAGAGAGAGGCTCGAGGGGACTGGGGTGATTGCACGTCGGGCTCGTGAACTCGCTGTGAACTTAAGGCGGAGTAGATGTGGGAATGTGAGCAGTTTCTTCGCGACGTGGTCCAGCAAATGATGAAATCTTGTTTTGGATATTTTCAGGCCACTACTTTTCTAGTGAGATGTATCCGTTCTTGTAAGACGCGTGCAGCGGTTGCCCTACGGTCGATGATTCCACGCTCACCTTTATCTTTCGCCATTGTCCATCTCTGCGGATGGCAGGACGATACCCGAGTACGTATTGGCTTCGCATTTCCCGACTTACGGCGGCGGCGGCTTCGGGAACCTTTTCTCGGCTTTCTACGGCTACAGTGCGCCCCCCCGTACAATCGGTGATCTCGCTCAGCCACATCCTGCCTAGCTTTTCTTCAATGGTGCCGAAGGTGCCAAAAAAGAAAGTCTCGAACAGACCGATGGCGTACACTTCGACGTTACCTTCCCGTACCAAGTCCCTTACTTCTCGATGAGAGTAGTGGCTCACGTTATCGCCACCATCGGAAAAGATCACGATTGCCCGGCGCTTATACTTCGCCGCGCGCAACTCCGCTTCGGCTAAGTAAATCGCATCCAGCATCGCCGTAGGCCCGCCGGGTTCTATCTCCGCCAACGCCTGTTCCATCTCGTCTATCGACGTGGTTCCACTGGCCACGAGTCGCGGACGATCCGAAAACGTGATCGCGAAGTATTCGTCCTGCGGATTTGCATTATTGAAGAAATCCTTCAACGCCGTGCGCTCGATCTCGATTTTGTCACTCATGCTCTTGCTGATGTCCAAAAGCACTGCAACGGAAATAGGCGCGTCCTCCTCGTCAAAATACCGAATTTCCTGCCGCTTCCCTCTTTCGTAGAGTGCAAAGTCTTGTTTCTGCAGGGTAGTAACGGGGCGGTTCATCGCGTCGGTTACGGTCACGGGCACGAGAACCAAGTCGACGTCGACATGAAAAGGTTTGCCCAAGCCTGGAAGGCCTCGAATTGACGCCGCGTCCACCGCGTGGGGTTCGGTACCCGGCTTCTGGTGCGGTTCGACGTGCACGTCATCCAAGGACTGTGCCTGGGTAAACGCGACCAACACGAGGGCCGCCACACATGTCAGAGAGAAACGGAAACTAGCGCATTGGCCCAGGCTGAGAATGCCTTGCATACAAAGGAGGGAGAGCCCACAGGCTATGTTTATGAGGGAAGGAACCAACATTGTCAATAAAAATCCGACGACAGCACGAAAAATGCCGTAGAGGGACCTGCGTCACGCCAAGATGCGAGTGACAGAGCCAGGGTTTACGCAAACCGACTGCTACTGCGCTTGCCTGCGTCCTCCCATGAATATCGGCACACACCGAAGGATCAGCGGCTGATCCTAAGGGTAGCTGGTGGGTTTTACACTGGTACTGGTAGAAGTACCAGTTTCGAGAAGCCTGGAACAAGAGCAAACTGCGGTACGCAGCCGCTATTTGGCATTGCAGTGCCACAAAAAGTGTGCAATAGTGTGCAACATTGAATAGACAGGCGTGCTTTCACCGGTTTAAACTTTTTGCGTTTTCAGAGGGTATGTAACGCTCGATAGGCAGGCCGGCTGGTCAGGCGGAATCTGTTGCCGGGATAGACATCCCTTCCACAGCCCCAAGACCCTCGATTGACTTGATAACCAACTACTGGGCGAACACACGCAGATTCGCCAGGGAAACTTGTCCGAGTTTGACAGAGGAAAACGGTAAAAGCGAGAGTCTTTCGCCAAGCCGGCAACGACGTGGATATTCTGTGCGAGGTGCGAAGATGAACAACCGGGCCCGCATTTTGATTGCCGATGACCACAATCTGGTGGCAGAGCTGTGCAAGAGACTTCTTGAAGCCGAGTTTGATGTTATCGGAACCGTAAGCGACGGTCGCGCGTTGGTGCGTGCCGCCAGCGAATTGAAGCCGGACGTAGTCGTGGTCGACGTCGCCATGCCCATTCTGAATGGCTTGGATGCAGGCCGGCAGGTCAAAGAAATGCTCCCCGCAGTCAGGCTGATCTACCTGACTATGAACCCCGACGTCGAAATAGCCGCTGAAGCCTTTCGACGCGGAGCCCGCGGATACCTGCTTAAAACATGCGCAGCGGCTGAGTTGGTGGTTGCTGTCCGTGAGGTGTTACGGGGCAAATCCTATATGTCACCGGCGTTGCCGCAAGACACCATCAATTTCTTACGGAATCAACATAAGAATATGGTGAACGAAGACGAACGCCTGACCCAGAGGCAGCGTGAGGTCCTGCAGTTGCTGGCCGAAGGAAAGGTAATGAAAGAAGTCAGTAACATCCTCAACATGTCGACCAGGACAGTTGCATATCACAAGTATCGCATGATGGAAGTGCTGGGCGCCAAGAGCACCGCCGAACTGGTGAAATACGCCGTCAAGAACCACATCGTGGCTGCTTAGACGGCCCCTCTTCACGGATTGATCCAAACCGCGCCGGATTACTTGGGCTTTTCGGAAGGCGCTATCTGAACCTGAATGGCGTGAATGTTGTCAGATTTTCTGGTGTCCACCGAAACCACTCCAAAGCTGTCGTAACTTCCGTTTGCGTTGCGCGCTTGCACGGTTCGCGTCGCCTGCGCTCCAGAAGGGTCTGGGCGCACCGTGTCGGTGGTGAGTATCGTTACACGCAGACCGGAGCCCGGATCGCCGGGGTCAGCCTGCTCCACTTGCTGGAAGGTGGTTTGCTGACCAGTTAAGCTCGTGTGCTGGACGGTAGTTGCGCTCTCAACAAGGTACAGTCTGCCGTCCCCAACGGATCCTGGGACAGCGATGGAATAGGTTTCTACTGCGCTGTGCCGTTCTCCAGAGGCGTTCCCGGATTCCGTACTCACGGTATGAGAAGTCTCGCCTAGCTTGCCCTCAGAATCGGGACGGGAGATGCGCTCCTCGTTGCTGCGGTTATCACCATCCTGCCTCGTAATAGAGCGGCGAATTTCGTCCACTTGCCAATTTCCATTGCCGTCGGGAAGCAGAGTGGTTTTCTGAGTTTCAACCGTGTCATTCGCGGCCCGTTCGCGGCGTTCTTGCACTTTCGCACCTGGAACCAGACCGCCACTGGCGTTCGGGAGCATCACCGTGGTCTTCGTCTCCTCCACGTTCGCGCTGATTTTCCTCGTCTCCTCAATTCGGCTCTGAACCGGGTGCAGATTGCCATTCGCGTCGGGATCCGAAGTGGTGCGTACGACGTGCGATTCACCGCCGGGAAGAGTGCGCTTCTCTTCTTCAACTACCTCCGCCAGTGTCTTCCCTCCGTCGGCATTTCGATCGAACGTGCGAGTGGTGGTCCGCACGGTGGTGGCGTCCACTCGCACCGTTTCTGTTTCGATATCCTGATAGGTTTCGAAAAGTCCGTCAGACCCACGATGCTGGACCGACTGCTTATCTAAAGTGCGATCACCGCTCTGGGTGTGGCTTTCAACGATACGCGTGGAATTTACGTTGTCACGCTGCGACTCGGTCGTGACTGTCGCGTCGCCTGCCTGGGAATCGGTTGCTTGTGCCCAAAGTGCGAGACTAGAAAACAAATATACCCCGATCACGAGTAGCATGAACTGGCATAAACGCGCAGCACGGGACGGGCGAAGACCGCCGTCGCTGCATCGACGGCCAACCCGTCCAGATCGCCTTGGTCCATCTCGTTCGGAGATACTTGTTGTTGGCATGCCTTTATTCTCTCTTTACAAACATTTGTCGTCCAGCGAAACCGGGCAGGCCAGAATGCCGAGCAGAGCTCCAGCACCTTGAGATTAAGGCAGCTGGATGTGCCAGTCCGCTGTCATTACTGACAGTTTGTGGGATCTCCGCGACCCCTCCTGTCGCACTTGACAGTGCGAGGCTGCAATGAGGCATTCCTTTGAATTGAAAAGTAGGACTGTAAGTTTCGCCAGTGGTGCATCTGCTCACCTCGAGTTAAAGCTTACATGCGACCTTGGCTTCCGCCGTCGCCCAAGTGATTGGCCTCTCTCTGCTTATACCGTCAAGAAGGCCGTGAGGAGATCAATGAAACAAAACTATCAAGCCGTTCTCGGATTGTTGGGTATTTTGTGTGCCCTGACGCTCAGCGCGCCAATTGTGCACTCGCAAGAAAAGGGTAACCAGGGCTCGGTTCAAGTCCACCTGGTCATCACAGACGAGGCCGTCCGTGGTGACAGCGAGCTTCCGTCTCTCCGGTCGAAAGAGGATGTGAAGGTCAAGCAGGGGAAGGATTTTCTCAAAGTGAATCAATTGATCCCCGCCCAGGGAGACAACGCCGCCCTCCAACTGTTTATCTTGATCGACGATACGCTCGACTCTCGCACCGGAAACAATCTCAACGATATTCGGGATTTCATCAATGCACAGCCGGCATCAACCGTGATTGCCGTGGGCTACATGGCCAATGCGACCGTCAACATCGTCCAGAATTTCACCGCAGACCATGCCCTGGCCGTCAATGCGCTCCGTCTGCCGCGCGGGAGTTTCTCGACGATGGATAGTCCGTATCTGTCGCTGATCAGCGCAGTGAAGGGATGGCCTCAGCAGAACGTCCGGCGTGAAGTCCTCATGGTGACGGACGGCCTCGACCGGCTTCGCGGTAACTCGCCCGCGCCTTCCCGCATGGGACCTAATTTCGGTCCGGTGTATCACAGTATGCCGACCATGAGCCCAGACGTGAACTCAGCCAGCGAAATCAGCCAACGCTATAACGTGCTTGTCTACTCGCTATACTCCATCGGTGTCGGACGAGCCTCCCGAAGTTCCTGGGACCTGCAAATCGGCCTTTCCGGACTGACAAAGCTCGCAGATGAAACCGGTGGCGACTGTTTTTCTCTTGGCACTTCTAATCCTGTCAGTTTCAAACCCTACCTGGACCGCTTGCAGAAGAATTTCGACAATCAGTATTACGTGGTTTTCCAAGCCATTCCGAAAAAGAAAGCTGGACTCCAGCGGGTCAATGTGACAACCGAAGTACCGAATGCCGAGATAGCCGCTCCCGACAATGCCTGGGTCCCGGCAGGAAAATAAAATCTCGCTATCGATTCCCCATGCTCTGATTGGAGTCGCCGCCGCGCGACCGTCACATTCCCGTTTTGGAATCTCTTCTGTCGTGAACAACACTTTCGGGTCATTGACAGCTTGGTGTTGAGGAGGATGATGGATTAAAGTGAGAAAATGCACCGTTGCTGCGCATAACCTGGGGAGGAGCCGGTGCGACTGGGAAAGGTTGGTACCGGAATGTCATCGCTCCGCGTTCTCATCGTAGAGGATTTCGAACCTTTTCAAAAATTCATCCGCTCGACTTTAGGGAAAAGGGACGACTTGCAGATCATCGGCGAAGTGTCCGACGGATTGGAAGCCGTTCAGAAAGCGGAAGAGCTGAAACCTGATTTGATCCTGCTTGACATTGGACTCCCCAAACTGAATGGAATCGAAGCCGCTCGACGAATTCGCAAGCTCGCCCCGGAATCGAAGATAATCTTCTTGAGTCAGGAAACTTCCCCTGACGTAGTGCAAGAAGCGCTTAGCCTGGGGTGGGGCTACGTGCTAAAAGCAAAGGGCGCAAGCGAACTCTTACCCGCTGTGGAAGCGGCTATCTCGCAAAACCAGTTTGTCGGCAGCCGGTAGCCGGACGCCTCACGCTCCCAGCGCAATCCTGCGACGGAAAACGGTATCGTCAACACTTCCATCCGACATCAAGGCTTGACCTGTCGAGGCACCTTGAGCAAGTTGCGACAACTCGGCTCTCGGTGTGGTGAACCGCGACCAGCCACAATCCAAGCAGACCAAGACCTTTGGGAATGCCAAAACCCCAGGGTGATCGACATTCTTGCGGCCGTGGAAATGGATGTTTATCTCGGCAGTAAATTCCGTCTGATTGTCCGACGCACACACAGCACAATTCATAAGGGAACCCCCGCGGCAGAAATTTTAAGGCGTCACTCCAGCTCTGTCTGTTCAAAATTGCACATCTCCGCGAAACACCTCACAGGGTGGGCCCCATGGAAGTGAAAGTGAAGATGATTACTGGGAGGAGGTCGACTCTGCTCTATTCGTGCAGGACGACATCGAGAAGCGAACTGTGGACCTTCAATCCACCGTTGTAGTCAATGAGGCCAAGCCTTCTAAATCGGTTCATGAAGAAATTCACTCGAGAACGGGTTGTGCCGACCAGTTCTGCCAGAGTCTCCTGACTTATGCCCGGGATCACTTCCTCGGATCTGCCTTCCTTGCCGAAATGGGTCAACATCAGAAGCGCTCGTGCCAGCCGCTTTTCGCTCGAATTGAACAGTTGATCCACCAAGTCCGCTTGCGTGCGATTGTGACGTTCGGACCACGTACGCGACAAACAGGTCGGAGAACCCATGTTCTGCGTGGAGCGTATGAAGCAACTGGCTCTTTTCAATCCTCAGGACAGTGCAGCGTGTAATCGCAGTGGCAGTTGCCAGGCGGAGAGGTTGATCCGAAGCGATGCAGCCCTCGCCCAGGAAATCGCTGGGGCCGAGCAGCGCGATGGTTGCTTCCTTTCCTTGTTTGGAGACCACGCTGAGCCTCGCCCTTCCCTCCTGAATGTAGAAGACGGCGTCCGCTGGCTCTCCCTGCGAAAAGATGGCTTGTTTCGGGCTATAGTGGTGAAGGGTCCTGCCGATGCCCGCATCGGCTAAGAAGGCTTTGGCATCAAAGGGCCTTGCTCCCTTCGCTGATTGAGCGTTTTCGTGTCGGTGTTTTGCGAGGCGACGGCATACGAGGCCACGAAGAATTTTGCCCCATCATTTTACGCCACCTAACCATCAAGTTCCAGTCTTGTCTTGATCCGGAAGAGTTGCACAACCCCAATCTTCCTATTCTTTGACCGATGCTTGCTCCAATCGCTTCGCCGGAAACGATGATCTCGACTCGCCGGTTCTGCTGCCGGCCGGCGGCTGTGCCATTGTCGGCCACCGGATTGGCTTGACCCATTCCCGCAGACGTAACGTCTTCCGGCTTCAATCCCTGCTCCACGAGAAACGTTCGTACGGCGTTCGCCCGCTGACCGGACAGAGTGAAATTGAAGGCCTCGCTCCCCGTGGTGTCGGTGTAGCCTTCAATTCGCAGCTTCAGGCCGGGATGCGCCAGAATGACGCCGGAAAGCCTGGCTAGCTTCAGACTTGCATCCTGCGAGAGTTCGTACTTCCCGGAAGCAAACAGAACGTCGGCCATGGTCACCACCAGTCCGCGTGGTGTATCGACGGTTTGCAGCACCGAATTGAGTTGTGCAAGCAACTGGGCGCGCAGCTGTTGTTGTTCCTGTTGTGCCTGGGCCGCAGCGGCGGCAGACTTTGCGGCCTCTTCTTGGGCTTGCTTCTTCGCTGCCTCCGCCTGCTTTTGCGCAGCTTCTGCCTGTGCCCGGGCTTGCGCCTCTTGAGCGGCCAGGGCAGCGGACTGTGCGGCTCGCGCCGCCTCGGCTTCCTGCTGTGCTTTCAATTCGGCTTCCCGCTGCGCGGCTTGTTGTTGCTGACTCGCCAGTTCCTCTGCCTGGACGCGCTTCTCGGCCGCAATCTTTTCTTCGGCGGCTTGCTTGACGGCGATCGAGCGTGCATCTTCTGCTTGCTGGGCGGTATTTCGGGCAGCCGTAATCGTTGGATCCTTCTGCTTTTTGGCCAGATAGTCTTCCATCTGTGCCGCGGTTTGGCTTGCTCTGGACCATGCGTCTGGAGCGTACTTCCCCGCGCCCTCGATTTGGGCAATGCGGATTGCGTTGCGAGCTTCATAGACCGCCAGAGGAACCTTGGGATCGACGTTAAGAGGCGCAAGATTGGCTCCGCTGTAGGTACCGCGGCTCAACAGAGTGGCGGTAACCGGGATGGTCGCACCTTTCGTATCTTCACCTGGCGCATTCTGCAGCACGACCATTTCGCTCGGCGCGGAGACGGAAAAATAGGGTTCCGCCGTCACGATCATGGCAAAGTTTGGCAGCCGCGTGGTCACACTCAGCTTGCCTTTATCGCCATTGAGCTGCAGCTCGCCCAGATTGCTGGCTCGACCTTCCGGAGTAATTGCCCAAACCACGTAGGTGAGGAACTCTGGACCAAGTTGGGTGGCGGACGACATTTTCGAGAAGCTGGCGTCCACCGAGATCAAACCCTTCTTGTTGCCTACGGTGGCTTTGCCTTGGGCAAATGGCAATAAGGGTGTGCCCTTGAAGTCTATTCGGGTGGAAGAATTCGTCTGGTAATTTACAGCGGCTACTGACCGTGAAATCTTGATGTTGATGTTAACGACCGACTGCGCACCTTGCTCCTGGCAGAATGCCAAAAGGCTGTAACACAAAAGGCTGGCCGTAACGAGCCTCATTCTCATGGTTTTTTCCCTTCGCCCCGACACCTCCTTCAGTCTGATTCCCGGGGCACGATTAGACGACTGGCAGAATTAACAGGACAGTGAGCAGGGGTCCTCGCAAAAGCCTTTGAGGCAGTCGACAACCCTTGACACAGGGGAAGCGGAATTCGGGCCTTTGCCGTTACGTGATCTTTGCGCAGCGCAAGAAGTCGAGGCTAGGCTCGCGGGAAAGTCAAGATCCAGTACGTAGCCATGACCAGCAAGGCGAAAGCGACCGCGATCACTGCGACCCGCGGTCCAAAAATCTCGAATCGTTGACTGAGGGCGGTCAGGAGCAACACAGTCGCCAGCAGGACTGTGACCTTCACGTACTTGTCACCAGTTTCTCGCATGCTCACGCCCTTTTCGAAGTGGCCTTTCGCTTCCTTCGCGAGCTGCGCAGACGCTTGGCCGTTCGCGTTCGTGTACTCGGCCATGAAGATGGGACCGGATGGCGCCGAAGGATTGTTCACCGGATCAAGCTTCCACCAGGCTGCAAACGCAGCGGCATATTCGGATCGGAATCGGCGCTGGTAGAATGTGGCAAGCTTGTCTCTGCCGGTGACCTTTGCGGCAACCCAAGCGTTAAACGTCGTTATGTCATAAAGGCGGTCTTGGCCCGCTAGCGTCGCCTTCTCCTCCGACAAAACGGTGGTGCGCGACGCAATGTTGTAGTGCTCGGAAGAAAGCGCTCCCCACTTCGCTGCCTGGTAGCCGCTCCACGCAGTGGCGACCGCGACAATCGCGAGCACCACCGCCTCTCCGATCTCGACCCACCGCGCCCGCCGATCGGTTGCCGATGCATGATAGTGGCCGTGCTCGTGAATCTTCTGCGCGAACTCCACGTTTGAGGTTGCCTCGGACATCAGTGGCTGCCTCCCGGCGTCGGATTGCCAGGGATCATTTTGGGCCGCGATTGGATAGCACTTCTGAATCGTGCCGAACAAAAAGGCGGTGGTCATTCCGAACAGCAGCCACCCGCTCAGCGCTTCGATCGCTCCCATGAGTCGCCACTGGCTTTCCAGGAGCAGACCCGAACCGTAGGTCGTCATCGCGCCCAGTGAATAGAGCATCGCAGACTTGAAATCAGGCCGAGCGCCCAGAAACAGAAAGCAAGCCGCCCATGCCATTGCCTCCGCCGCGTGCAAGAGGGTGGCCAACAAGACCACCGCGCTTATGACCGCGGCGAACAGAGCTGTGGGGTGGCCGTGATCCCTCCTGCGACCAAAAAATCCGATAGCTTTCAGGTTTACGAACCCGAGCCCTAAAACGTGCACGACCACAGTCAGTAAGATCAACGGCAGACCCCATGCCCAGTCGTCGTGCCAAACCGCCGGAGTATCAATGTAAAAGCTTATGGCGCATGCGACAATTCTCATCGGCACCTCTTTACACTCGCGTAATAGGCCACGTTCACATCGACCGGCAAGATTGCCGGATGAATGAGAAATGTTATTTCCGGGTCCGCTGAGCTCAGCATCAATTTGCCTGCTTCTTCTGCGTTAGAACGTCCACTACCGCGACCCAGTACCTGATGTCTCCCGCGTCCTCTTTTCGCGCATTCATCAGGGCCAGCTCTATTGCTGTCTGCAGATCATTTTCGGTTTCGTCCAGAAGGAACATCGCTTGTACTGTCGGTTGGGGAAAATAGTACGTGTTCATCAAAGCCTCCAATCCAAGGTCACTCGCATTCACTTCTGCGGTTGCTCTTGTTCCATTTGTTTCAGCTTTTGCTCCAACAACATCTTTTCCTGCTGCTTGGTCAGTTTTGGAAACAGGAACGCAATTTGTAACTTCATGGTCCACGGCGAAGCTCCCGGCGGATGGACGGCGTTGCCGTAGAACTGAGCGGTGATGTTCACCGGCTGGAATCCGAGCTTCATGATTCTTCCCACTCCACCGCCGAATGGCACATTCCACACGTTGTTGCTGGTTGCTCTCCAGTTGGCGGTAATGATGGGCCCGCTCGTGAGGTACCACCCCTTCTTCATGTTGTAGTTGACGAACCACTGCAGCAGGAACTGGTTGACGGCAGGTTTATCGAGATTGGAATGACCGGCCACCGACCAGTAGTTATTTGCCAGAAACCCGATCGTAAAATGAGGGGGCTGCACCAGCGCTACGATTGAGGGCCCGAGGCTGAGTTTTCCCTGTCCGAGATAGGTCGTGTTGGTTGCTGTCGGGAACACGAAAGTCGGGCCGACACCCCAGATCACCTTGCTCTTCTTCGGCGAGATGAAGAACGTAGGGTTCAGGTCACCCAAGCCGTAGACGCCGGTCTGTTGCACTGCGGGCGCTGGCGGAATGGGGAGTGGCTGGTACACGAACGGCATAATCCAGCGGGTGATGAGGTTCCAGTTCTTCCCCACGCTGAACGGGATTACAGGCTGGATGTTTAGAATATTCTGGGTGCGGTCGGCCGGCCCGATGCCAAAATTCCAGTTTTCCTGCACGGGGACGCTGATGAGGTTGGCGACGGGATTCTGCGCAGCATTTCTCAGTGCGTCGGTATTTGTCGCTGCCGCTGGCGTTGCCTCCGTCGCAACCTGAGTTCCCTCCGGGCCAATGGGCGTGTCTTGGGCGATCAACGGCACACATAACGGGAGAAAGGCCGCCAGTGTCAAGAGGCGTCGATTACTTGGCATACGACTTCCCTTCCTCATCTCAATCGCCAAGTCGGGGAAGAACTCGGCACACGCAGATGCCGATTCAGGCTAGTAGCGGTGGACACGGAAGAGGAACTGGCTAAAATACCAGTTGGCGGAATCGAACAAGCCCAAAACCTTAGCTAGTCGAGGGAAACTCTGGTCACAGATGGGGGACATGGCGGAATATTTGCCGTCGGGTGTTGATACGTTCTTCCTCAAAGAGGGTGATCTCGCGACTTTCGAGTTTTCCCGTGATGCTCGGGGCCATGTGACCGGCTACACCTATCGCCGCATTGACGGACAGGAAATCCACGTCAAAAAGATCAAGTGAGCAGGGAAGTTGCGCCACCCGCCATCCTTCACAACGACGGTCTCCACATTGCCGGGACGCCACTCATATTCGCCAACATAATCCTTGTAGACGCTTGCATCGACGGTAACAGGCTTTCGAAAATTTACAGGTAAATTGCTCCATTGCTTCGCAATCAGCAGCCATGAGCCGTTTTGCTTGACATAGGTCTCCGTCGTGCGCTGACCGGTGACGATGTCGGCATCAGCAAACTGCTCGTGTATGGTGACTTGGAGGTTAATCACCGCTGTATTGCCGTACACGTGGACGAGGTAGTCGCTTGGATTAACGTCGTAGTCGTACTCGGGCGGCACCTTCCCCCACTGCTCCAAGCTATTGGCCTTTGTATGAAGGACCCCATCATCGTCGCTGAATATGCAATCATCCGCGACGTAACGGGACCAGGACGCCGCGTCCCGCTTGCGAACAGCCTCATGCCGCGCTTCGCGGACATTGACCACTTCCTGTTCGGCGGGCGCGAGCTTCCCCTGGTCTGTAGCATGGATCATGCTGGCCGACATGCAGAGTGCAAAGAAAAGGCTGGCGTAGTAACGCATGTTTTGTCCTCTGTCAACGAGCGGCAGACGCAACTCAGCGGCCACATTTCGCGGTAAAGAAGTACGGCCAGACTCAATGCTCGGTAGCACCTGCTGAATCAGTCTGCTCTCCTCCCCCGCGCGATGACGCTACGGTAACGCTGTCGCTGCAATCGCCCGGATCGCCTCCTTTCACGCTGAAATGCATTGCGTGGAAATCCAGGGTAAAGCTCGAAAATGAACTGAGCGCGTTTTCACCGATATCGCCGTAGAATTCATCAGATCGGTTGGTAGCTCCCGTCCGAATCGCAATGTCTTTTACCCTCGCGCATGATCCTCCAAACCTCGCCGCTAAGCTGGGGACCTCGTATGCGGGAACGGCTACGGTTCCTCCAGCTCCCGAGAGTTCGAGGCTGGCCAACTCGTCAACCTTAACAATCCCTCCGTTCTCTTCGTAGAATTTGCCCGACAATAGAGTCCCGGTTGCGCCGGTATCGAGGGTGAACAACTGCTTTCCATGTCCGAAGTCAGCGGTGATCAGCGGGGTAAACTTATCCAGAAAGAAATTGTGGGAGTCCGTCTCTTTGCCGCGGACCTTCTCCGCCGGACTGAATCGGATTCGCCCGTCGCGATAGAAAGTGACTCCGCCCAGAGCTGCCAGTACGGGGAGACCCAGACACCCTTCTATTCGATAGTCAAACTGCGGAAAGCTCAAACCCGAGTCCTCGACGACGAGGACAGCCACGTTGTGGAGAACCACTGGCCCAAGACGGATTTTCGGAATTACTCCTGTACGGATCTCCACCAAAAGGTCTTCCGCCCCCTGCGCCGTGGAGCTTCGAGTCGAAGTTATAACGCCGAGCTTGTCCGCGACAGAGCGGCTCACCACCGATAGATTGGCTCCGCTATCCACAATCCAGGAGCCACTGTAACTGCCCGAGACGATTGGGACCCGAAACAATCCGAGCGCATCCCTCTTACCTCGGACGGTGAATACCCCCGCCGACGTAACCGTCTGGGCTCGCGAACCGCTCAGCAAACTCCACCGCGAGGCTTCCCCACCTGCATTACATTCGGAGTGTTTGGCTTGCTGTTCGGCGACCCGATTTGCCTGGGCATAAAGCCTCGCCGCATCTCCGTAACGAAAGATCTTAGCGTAATCATCCGCGAGCGTGCATAAGGCAAGTTCCGCACGAACCGGACTGGTCGCTAGAAGAGCGGGTATCAGGGGTTCAAGTAACCGAACAGATTTCTGCAGGTGATTGACCCGGTTCGCCATCACACCCTGGAAATAAGCGAGACTCAACGGCGGCAGTGCCGATGCGCTGCTTGTGACAGCGCTCTCCAGCTCGAGGTAATGTTTTTGTTGCAACAGCACGTCCATGCCTGCTGTGGAGTGCTGAGCTTGTCCGCGGACGATCGAGGATGTCCAAATCAAAACGGAGAGGATCGCGAGCGGTGCTGGCCCCAGTCTTTTGAGGAGATCCCGACGATTCATAACCGCTCCTTAACTGGCCCCAGACAGATAAGTAGTACTCGCACCCGCGCGCATTTTGTAACACGGGAATAGGCTGGACCGAACGAGCCGGAGCCTTTTCTAGGCTTGTGTGCTAGTGCACCACCGGTGTGGATCAGTGACAACTGTCAGTTGTTACAGCAGATCTTCGGGCTTACTCGAACAGTTAGGCTGATCGCGCATAAGACGGCCGGTCAGTTTCTCGACCGCTGGCCGCTTGCATGCGCGCTTTTCTGCTGGCAACCTCCGCAGGCCATCGAGCGCGATTAATACTTCCAAGCGGCGTGCTGTCAGGCGTCGAGTTCCCGGTGACGTCGATATAAGTCGCATCGGCGGCATCTGGTTGAAGTTGCGACTTCGGCAGCAGAGTGAGCCGCGCCACCGTGTGGAAAGGCGCTTCCGCTTCGTTCCATTCGACGCTCGCATTTTCGATCCAGAAGTTGTCGTCCAAGCGCTTGCCCCAATAGGTCATCCTGCGGCGGTCGAGGAATTGAACGCCAAAGTCGAAGCTGCTCATCTTGCTGTCCATGTTGAGGTGCCGGATCAATTCATCCTGCAAGCCGTTCGGGTTACTTCTTTGCAGAGGAGCCGCGGGATTGTCCGGCAACGGTGTAGCCGAATACTTCACCACGTCGATCGGTCCGTGACGAAACGGGACGTTGCTCCCATAGCGCAGTTGCTGATACGGTTTGATTTTCTGGTGCATCTGAAATTGCACCAGGGTGAGCGTTCTTAGCACTCTCAACTTATCCTTGAACGACAGCGACAACAGGCCGACGGCCGGGTTCGATGCCGTAAGCAGCTTCATGATTGCCACAAATGCGGGCGAATCATTTATAGGCAACGTCGTCGTGTTTTGCAGTGAGAAATCCTGCCGGCCAGTATTCGCGTCAGAAACAGGCATGCCCTCCCGCTTGAGGTCCACCGAGAAAGATAACGATCGAACGTCAGCTTTGAAATCAGAGTTGCTGCGCGGATCCGAGTTCCCAAACCGCACAATCGCGGGATACACGCCGGGCTTCGCGAACATCCCCTTCGCGAGCCGTGTCGCCAGCCCGGGGTCGCGTCCCACGGCAACGTCAAATACTTCAAACTGGCCCCGAACGCAGACACCCTTGACATGAGTTCCACGACCGAGCGGCCGGTGTTGTTTGGCGGCAGCTTGCGTCTGCATCAGGAGACTTAACTCGATAATCTTCTCGATGTCCGCCTTTTCTCGGGCGAGGTCCCGATCAGCGTCGCTAGCAGTTACTCCGAACCATCTGGTCAGGAACAGCATGAAAGCCCCCTCCAACTCGTCATAGTCTGGAGATAAATTTGACTGCGGTGATGCTTGGTAGAAAGCAGTAGGCGGCGGCCCTCGTCGTTATGAAGGATGAAAACCCCGTGATCTTGATCGGCGGCCCACCATCCGACTGTGGAATCACAAAAATGCTTTCCGCTGGATCCTGCGTGCCAATCATAGGATCCTTCGATTTAGGGTTGAGCCTGACCGCTCCGGCAAATTCGCTGTCGTTTACCCAATGCCCGAGCACGAACTCATATTGATTCTCAATGCTTGAGTTGATGAAATAACCGAGAAGCCCGCGTTCAATGCCGTCGTAAGGTTGCGTCGGGTCGTAGGTCGGCCCGTATGGCATCCCACGCCGGATCAGCCGGTGAGTATTATTGCTGCCGCCGGGTTCACCCTGGCCCGTGACCGGCTGGCCTCGTGGATTTATGCGGCGCATGTGCGCGCCCACCGGACAACGCAGTCCCCGCGGATCGCCTGAGCCGTCGGCGTTAACGTATTCGATAGTTGTTCATCTGCTCCGGTGTAATCCCGCCCGGAGGGCTATCGGTGTCCGGCGACAACGCCAGCGGAACACCGTTGCGCCACCGCCCGCAGATCTTGGCGGCAAGCAGTTCTGGATCGATCTTGTCCTTGTTCGATTGCAGGAAATTCTCGAAGCCAACCACGTCTGTCTTGATCATCTTGAAGACGGCAAAGCTGCCGTTCAGACCAAGTTCTTGAGGCTCCGGCACGAAATAGTTCTCAGCGTCGTCGCGCAGAACGAATAGCCAGGGTTCGCAAGGCTGCTGGTGATCCGGCGTATATCGTTCCGGACCGCCGCGAATGGTGGTCATGCTGATGCCGTCCGTGTAACCGAAGGGGACTTTGGCAGCAGGAGGTCGGCTTGCCATCCACCATCTCCGTCCATGCCATCCCGTCGATCCGCGAGATCTCTCGAAAAGCATTCCCTTCGGCAAACAGCGCCGATAGCCGGTCGCTGTAGGTCGTCATCGCCTCCGGGCTGAGGGCGTGCAGCGTTAACATGACGTGGCCACTTTCAGTCTTGAAAGCATCGATCCAGTTCTGCGGGGCACTGGCTCCGGTATCGCCCACTAATTCCGCGCGGGCGGCGGCTCCGGCGATGAATGCGCCGAACGACTTGAATGAGAGTGCCGGGACGCGATCTTTAACTTCCAGAGCAAGCAGTCCGGACCAGGTAATGCCCACGTTAAGGCAATAGTCGGGCTTGTGGCGCGGGACATCGTCGAGATTGTCTCCAGGTCCCGGCGCGAACCCCACATGCCAGTCTTCAGCAGTGGTAATCTGCGGCGCGTCAGATTCGTCTCCGCTGACGAGCCGTCCGAGCAACGCGCGTGCATTCGCCGCGACGCCCACCGTGAGTAAGAAATGCCGCACCATCGGCATTCTGTAACCGCGGAGAATGAACCCTTGAATATCAGGGAGGTCGAGCGTAGACTTTGTCTTTGTCGCGAATGGGCATCAGTCCCGGGGTCATCGCCCCCATTTCCCCCGAACAGACGGCTGAGGAACCCTCCGCTGCTCTTCTTCGGTGGTGCGAGTACCTTCTGGTCCGGGCTCATGGCGAGTCTCGTTCGTGCTCCAAGGTCCTGGCTACGCAGCCGACGAGGCTGATTGTGGCCCACTATCGGCGATCAGGGCATGGATGTCCTGGACGCTCAATCCCGGATATGCCTGATAGAAACCGATCGGAGTGCGGTTCGCTCCCGCGGCAAAATCGACGAATTCCTGGAGATACTTTCTGCAGGGCGAGGGAGGCGCGCCCTTGGTGAACTTGAACAAAAGATCGAAGACAGGTCCAATGTTCTTGGTGAAATCAGAAATGTACTTGTCGAATGCACCGTCATACACCGTGAAGAAACCAATCTGGTTGTCCTCAAGCAGCACGAATTGTGCGAAATGCGGCGTGCCGACCTTGTCCAGATCCTTCGTCGTCCCACGTCCCCTCGCGCGCAAAATCAGTTGCGTTTCGATGTCGGCGAGTCTTGATTTCATGGGCAGGATCACGAGGAAAAGATTCAGCTCACCCGCGCCAACCACCTCAGCGGCGGCTGCCAGAGCCTTAATCTCTTTGGCGGTCACGTCTGGATAGGCGGTGTAGAGATTTACCGCGGTGAGAAGATGCTCCGCCGCCCACTCGACGAATGCGTCCGCGTTGTCGGCGACTGGAGTCGGCGGTGGATCGACCACGTGCTGGAAGATCGCATCGAAGACCGACCCTGCATGCTTCGCGAGTTCCTCCATTAGTTCACTGAACTCTCCGTCGAAGTCGCCGAGGAACAACAAAGTCTTCTCGCTCAGAACCGTAAAGCGCGAATAGTGAATCGTGCCGATGGCATCTTGTGCCTGAAATATCCCCGGCATCAGCGGCGGAAGCTGTTCTGCCAGCGCCTTGGCGTCCGCGGGCGTCTTCAAGGGAAAGCTGAGGGTGAAATGGTTCTGGCTCATGATCTAATCTCCTGTGTAGAACACTCGTCAATGTTCTCAAGCCACTGCGCGTTCGCCTGAGACGCGCCGTGAAGTAGCGGCCTCCTTTATCTGTTGTGCTCGAGCTGCTAGATCGGATAAGGAAGCATTCGGCAATTCAGATTGTGCCTGCTCCCACGCTCGTTGATCCGTTTCTAGATCGGGCCACTCTTGTGGCTCTGTCTCCCGAATCATTTCCCGGCTCCATTACGAGTTCGAAATCACCGCCCCGCGACGATCATGGGATCATGCCGCACTGGATCAGTTTGTCGACCACCTGATCAGCGACTATACCGACGAATTCGTGGCGCATTGTCGGATCAGTCTTCAGCATCTCCATGGCTTTCTGCTCCCCCGGTGACGGCGCTGTTTTCTGGGCTTTCGCCATCATTAACTGCTGGCAGGTGGACGTCTGGTACTTCTGGACGACCTTGTTGGCAACGGCGTCGAGTACCGGATGCTGAGCAACGGCAACGGTCACATAAAGCAACGCGAGCACCAGCGTGAACAGCCAAGAATGCTTAGTCATAATTTTCTCCTCGTCTCGTGTTCGAGACACGCAGACAGCCCCCATTTCAAGTTTTAGAGGCAAGGTTTAGAAGGAAGATGTACAGGCAATGACACGAACCCCGAGCATCCCTCCTCCGAATGCTCATATCTTCATGCTCACATCTTCGGCCACTGGTTGAACATCTTTGTGACGGCTTTCTGCACCATCTGCTGATTCTTGCTGCCGTTGTTGTTCAGGGCGTTTTGCGCGATTCCGCGCCAGATCAAACTCTGATTCTTGGCGTCATACAAATCAACAATCAGCGTTCCGATAACATTTTGCTCCGGCGTAATGCCGCCCATGCCGCCGCCGATCCCGCGCATACCCCACGCGCTGTAGGACGTCTGCTGTTTCAACCCGCCGTTGGCGGTCACGATCACGTCAGGACTCTGGCTCTCCTGCACCTTCTGCCACCCCTTGCCCTGCAGCGCCGAGTCGACGTCCTGGACCGCTACCTGTGCCAGGATCGAATCCTGCACCTGGTTGGCGTTGTTGGAGCCCCAGGCATAGGTGTGAAACTGTGAAAAACTCTGGCTATGGTTGTAGTTGACTGAAACCTGTTGCCCCGCGGCAACCGTGGACGCGATGCAAGCCATCATCGCGCACAACGCAAACGTTCTTCTCATGATCTTCCTCCTTATTCTCTTTTGAGCAACTGGCTGACGGTGGGCCCGCCGTTCTTCTGTCCGGGCGGATATTCTTTGAACGTCGGGAGGAATCCCCACGATCTGAACGGCGAGCACCATTCATCGCGGCCAGTTAATCTTTTCATCCCGTGTCTTACAACTGTCAGAACAGACAGTCCCATAGGCAACTTTCAGAACCACCAGAGGTCAGCAACGCGAGAACCCAGCAGGACTGTCGCTTTTGACAGTTCCCAACTCGCAACCCTCCCGCATAGCGTTGGCATACGAGCCGAAGACGAAATCAGTACGGGGACGAATCTCGGCTCCGGTATTTGGCAGAAACGCAAACGTACCCTAAAACAGCGCAGCTGAGTCGGTCATAGCAGGGAGAACCTAAGGAATGAAAACAACAAATGCAATCCTGGTTTTTGCGTGCCTGGTCGTCGGGTGCGCTTTGCCCTTGTGGGCTCAGCAAAAAGTGCAACTCGAGGCCGGCGTGGTTCCAGCCACCGAAATGGCCGGACTGAACTCGACTGGAGCGCCGACTTCCGCCATCACCAACGAACCATCGGCCGCGAACCTCGGCCCCTCTGATTCCGGTAGCGATCAAGGGGGCGAGACCGGGCAGGATAACCAGTGGCATTTCTCGACGAGCCCTTATCTCTGGCTTGCGGGAATACACGGAACGGTGGGCGCTTTTGACCGCAACGCTGGCTTCAAAGCGAGCCCCAGCGATCTTCTCTCGCACGCTCGCTTTGGATTGCTGGGCCTCAGCGAAGCTCGTCGCAACCAACTGATCATGAACCTCGACTTGATGTATCTGAGACTCGGGGATGACAGAGCGATTCCGTTCCCGCCAGCCCTGATGGCCACATATGCGAACCTTGGTTTGAATGTATTCATTCTTACTCCAAAGATTGGCATTCGCCTGGTTGATGAAAAAAACATCAAGATCGATGCTCTGGGTGGAATCCGATACTGGTACCTCGGAGAGAACTTGTCGTTTAATCCCTCTGCCCTTGGCCTGAATTTTTCCCGCTCGCAGAATTGGTGGGGCCCCGTGATAGGCGGGAGATTTGAGGTCGCCCTTTCACCCAAGATCGTGACTACCATTGCGGGCGATTACGGCGGAACGTCGGCATATAACCAGGACTATCAGATCGTCGGCGCTCTCGGATATAAGATCAAGCCGAAAGTGACCTTGCAGGCAGGGTATCGTTACCTGAATCTGACTTACCACAAATTTAACACGGCTAATCCTTTCCTCAATCTCACCATGTCCGGCGCCTTTCTCGGAGCCACCCTGAACCTCAAGTAATGAAAGCGCGAGACTCGGCGGGGATAAGGATTGTGAAGCACAAACGCAGAAGCATCGGGAGACCACTTATGAAAAACACAGCACGGCGTGTCTTGAGTGCCACACTGCCGACGCTGCTCGTTCTCGGGGCGTGCGCAGGATTCATTCGTCCCTGCTACGCTCAGAATCCTGAACTGCAGCAGCAGGTCTCCACCGTCCAGCAGTCCATGGCGAAGAACAAGCAGGCACTCGCGTCATACACCTGGAACGAACAGGTTACCATCAGCCTGAAAGGCGAAGAGAAAAAGCAGGAGCACTTCCAGGTGCGCCTCGGACGGGACTTGAAGCAAGAGAAGACCTCGCTTGATCCGCCTCCCCCTCCTCCTTCAGGGGGACGACTGAGACAGCACGTCGTCGCCAAGAAGACGGACGAGTACCAGGAATACGCGGACCAGATGAAGGCGTTAGGGCAGCAGTATGTGCCGCCGGATGGAGCCATGTTGCAACAGGCCTACGCGCAGGGGAACATCAGCGTGGGTCCGAGCGGCGCTCCCAACGAACTTCAGCTCATCATTCACAATTACCTGAAACCCGGGGATTCGATGACCCTGGTCTTCGACACAACACAGAAAGAGCTGCTCCGACTTCAGATTGCCTCGTACATGGACGATCCGAAGGATGCGATGAACTTGACGGTGCAGTTCAGCCGCTTGCCCGATGGTACAAACCACATCTCCAATCTAGTAATCGACGGGGCCAGCAAGCAAATGAACATTGCCATTCAGAATGCGAACTACCAACACGTGTGAGCTTCTGGTTAGCGCTCATCGATACTGTTTAGGAGAGGCGCAACAATAATGATAAGTAGAAGATCCTGCCTCGCGATCGCCGCCTGCAGCATCACCATGCTGCTGAGCCCCGCGATTGTCAGGTCCCAGTCGCCAGAAGTGCAGCAGCGTGTGGTCGCGCTCAAGCAAAACGTGGCCCGGGATCAGCAGAGCATAAGGCAGTATCAATGGATTGAGACCACCGTGATCAGCCTCAAAGGCGACGAAAAATCGCGGAAGCAACAGCAATGCTATTACGGTGCTGACGGCGTGTTGCAGAAGGTCACGGTGGACGCGTCTCCACCGCCGGACAAAAAGCGCGGGGTGAGGGGCCGCATTATCGCGAAAAAGACGGAAGAACTGACGGACTACATGAAGCAGGCGGTGGCGCTGGTAAAGAGCTATGTGCCACCCGATCCGGCGAGAATCCAGGCGGTGAAGGACGCGGGGAAGGTCAGCATGGACTTACTGGGTCCGGGCAAGGGGGTACGCTTGAACTTCCGTGATTACGCGAAGCCTGGTGACGTTTTGTCGGTGGACGTGGACCCCGCCAACAACCGAGTGATGGGGCTGACCGTCGCCACGTACCTGGACGACCCGAAGGATACCGTTACCCTGAATGTTAGTATGTCGTCCCTTCAGGACGGCACGGGATACCCGGCGACCGAGGTCCTCGTCGCCCAGGCAAAGAATCTTTCGGTCAACATAACCAACTCTGGATACCGGAAGTCAGCGCAATGACAATGACCGCGGGGTCTCGGTAGGGATTGACCGATAGGAATTGACTCTAGACCTCGCCGGGCAAGGCCGAGTTCTGTCCTTTGGCTTCTTTAGACTAAGACCGCCGAGAACTTCTTCGTCCACCGGTCATGTTCGGTCAGGCAGTCCCTTCGACTGAGTCCGAGGACAGCAAACCTTATTTCCGATACAACCATCATAGAAAGGAGTAGTCTGTCTAGCATCTTTTTGCCGGGCCCCGTGAGACGACGTTTCCTTGCGGAATTTTACTAGTTCGAGGCGCGAGGAGCGTTATGGAAAAGAGGCCGCGTTCGACTCCAGTGTCCTCTCCAAAAACGCCATCAGCTGATGGCGATCGCAGTGTGCCATCCGTTCGGGTGCTGGTGGTCGATGACTACGAACCGTTTCGTCGATTCATCTGTTCGACGCTGGGGAAAAGACCGGATTTGCGCGTCATCAGCGAGGCCGCAGACGGATTAGAAGCGGTGCGGAAAGCCGAAGAACTGAAACCGGACTTGATTGTGCTCGACATCGGGCTTCCAACCCTGAATGGAATTGAAGCTGCTCGACGAATCCGTCAACTCGCCCCCGAGTCCAAAATAGTTTTCCTGAGCCAAGAATCATCCGCGGATGTGGTGCAAGAGGCTCTCAGTTTAGGGGCTCTCGGCTACGTGGTTAAAGCTCACGCCGGAACCGAGCTATTATCCGCCGTGGAAGCGGTTATTCAGGGTAAGCAGTTTGTCAGTCCGGATTAGTTGACTACAGGCGTCGATAAACTATTCATCGACGCCGAGCAAGAAGCTCATTCACACTCGGTTGCACCGGGTTGGCAGAGTTCGACGACGTGGTCAATCATTTTCGGGAGTTAGAGCGAGATCCGGTCTGCCCAGACCATCTGGACGTCTTGTTAGACCTTCGTGAAACAACTTCTTTGCCGGAAACCGACCAACTCCGGGCCGTTTGCGAGACAATAGCCACGATTCGAGAAAGCGTTGGGTTCGGCGTTTGTTCTATCGTCGCTGGCGGAGACGCGCTTTTTGACGCGATGAGAGAATTTGAAGTCTTGGCGCAGAACAATTTTCGTGCCATCCGCGTGTTCCGGGGAGCCACTGAAGCGGAGGAATGGCTCACCGTGGAGAGATTATCGGGTCGATGACCTGCGTAGTGGTCAACCTCTCTTCGAGTTAAAGAAGGACGAGTAGCAGTTCGGACTCCACGGTTTCGGTGCTCTTTACCCCGCCGCCCGCATGGAATCGCTTCCCGAATTGAGAGGCACGCGAGCGTGGATTGTTGTACCGCGCTTTGGTTGCGAATCGATTGAAAATGTTCCCTTCACCAGTTTCAGTCGCTCCTCCATTCTGACGAGACCAAGCCCCGGTCCCCTCCTTGCCGCTTCGAGATCAAAGCCTGCGCCGGAGTCGCTGACTATGAGATGAATCTCATCCGCCGCTCCCCACAATTGCACTTCGAACTGCTGCACCCCACTGTGCTTCATCCCGTTGTACAACGCTTCCTGCAGAACCCGGAAAAGGCAAATAGAAACGTCCGGCATTACGAGGTCGGGTAGATCTCGGCTCCTGAAGTCAATCTCCACTCTTTTCCGCTCACCGAACTCTTGGCAGAAGCATCTCATAGACCTCTGCGATGCCGAGATATTCCAGTCTTGGAGAGTGCAATTCGTGCGCCGAAGCTTTGACATCAGTCAATATCTCCAAGGTCTGATTCCACACTGCGTCCATGCGGCTGCGGATTCACATCAGCCTGATGGGAAGGTTCTGTCTTAAGTTTGTTCGATCTCAATCGCCAACAAAGCAAGACGCTGACCGATGTCTTCGTGAAGGTCTCTCGCGATCCGGTTATGTTCCCGCTCTTCGGCCTCAATCGCTCTGCGGTTAAGGCTGGAAAGGGCTTCTTCCGCCCGCTTTCGCTCGGTAACATCCGCCACCATGCCTACGATGCGCAGCATCCTACCGTGTCATCAAAGAAGGCATGTGTCGTCTTCTCCGCCCAAATTATGGAACCGTCAGGATATAACACCCGGAAGGCTAACGCTGACCGATGGGGTTCTCAGGCGTGATCAGGCGAACGCAGCGGTAACTCTTGCCCGGTCGTCAGGGTGGACCGCGGACAATACTTGCTGACGGTCGTGCACAGCGGTGCACCTTTCCCAAGAATGTTGACATGACTTCCGGAGACCGCACCACGGCATCCGTCGCAACATTCCACTCGAACGCATATATTCTTCCGGCCTCGGCAGCCAAACGCAAGCGCTCCTCGTTCTCGCGCAGCGCCTCCTCCACCCGCTTACGGTCCGTAATATCTGTTGCCATACCGAGCATTCGCTCGGCCCCGCCGTCCCTTGAGTAATAGAATTTTCCCTTCGCTGTCAACCCAACGTACCGTCCCGTCCGGCCACAGGATACGGAACTCCGCCGCATACGGCTGGTGGCTTTGCATTGCGTCGTTTACCGCTTTCCAGACCTGCCCCCGATCTTCCGGATGTACGCGACGACGGAAATCTTCCACTCGCCCGACATAGTTATCGGACGCGATTCCAAACATCGTTTTCAGGTCGCCGAACCATATATCCTGTCCGCTCTTGATGTCCCAATCCCAGCCCACCGATTTGCCCGATTCCATTGCCAGGCGAAGTCGGTCTTTCGCTATAGCCGACGTGCGAAGCCAAATCGCGTCTTGGCGAGATATTCCTTTACATAGGCAGCATTAGCCAGGCACACAATCGCAACGATTGCGACCAGCAAGCGCAGCGTCCTCACCCCAGTGTTCTCATTCCGCTGGAACAGTTCCCACACGATAGGGACGGAGATCATCAGAACCGCGAGCATCGCCCACGCCGATGCCGGTGAGCCTTGGCTAGCTTCCGATTGGATTGCTCTTACTTCATTTCCCGGTGCCTGCCGTGCGCGTAGCGGTATCCACACAAACCAGCAAACAGAGGCGGTCAGACCCAAACCATACAGCTTTCCGTTGACGTACCCTCCGGAGTCGATTGCTATGTTGGCCACTGTGGAACTTAAGGCGTACAGGGTAGACGCGCCCAACAGATGGAGATAGATTGACTTCCACGGAGCCTGCACGCGAAGGCTCAAAAAAAACACGGCCAATATCAGTGCCACATTTTCCATCAGGTAAAGAGTGTCAAAGCGCAGGTCATAGCCAGGGGGAGTGGCGGGCGAGTACAAGTACTGGTATGGGAAAGACGATGTAGCCATAAAGAAAGCCCCAGAACAACAATAGGAGCAGAGAGTTTAAAGTCGTCCGGTATAGCTTGCGATCAGATCCGTTGCGGTGCGGAAGGGTTGCCACAGCTGCTATGAGCGGTACGATATGCAAAAACAGCACCGGATCCGCAATCGAATTGTTGGGCACCTCGATGTGCAGACCACAGCTCGTAGTACAGAGAAAGGCCTTGGTGTAGCAGCCACAGAGCCATAGGCAATCGCCAGGAACACCCAGAATGGCCGACTACCCAGCGTGTCCTGCATTCCATTGCGAATAGCGAAACTCGGTCGCCAAAAGCAGGAGAAGGAAATAACTGATCCCGCTGTACGAAACCAGGAAGGAACCGGGTTTTAGGGCGAGTGTAAGGATAGCCTTGATGACTACGATTGCGATCAGCGCCGTCGACCAAGAAGTGAATCTTAGCCCCATTCCGAGATTCGACGATCCCTCTCTCATAGTTACAGAAGACCGCCCAACATGAAAACCGACCAAATACGGAAACAGGTACGACCGTACCCTCTGCCGATCCGCGAGGCCCCGATAAAAGCGCCGGATCCTGAGACACAATCGCGTCAGGAGGTGTTATACGCGCCCTCCCTCGTCAGAGGCAACCTGAAATACACCAGTCAGGCGGAGGCCGGGGTACGAGGCTATTCCTCGCTGAGGTGCAGTGTTGAGCATGTTGCAGCGTTGAGCATAAAGAGAGAATTTACTTAACTGGGTTCTAAGGCGATCACAAGGCAAGAAGATGGTTCCATCTTTCCTGCGCGGGGCACCAGAAAGAGTAGTTCCGCTGAAAAACTCCGGCAGTCAACTTACATACTTCACCCCGCCGCCCGCATGGAATCGCTTCCCAGATTGAGAGGCACACGAGCACGGATCGTTGTACCGCGCTTGGGTTGCGATTCGATTGAAAACGTTCCCTTCAGGAGTTTCAGCCGCTCCTCCATGCTGATAAGGCCAAGCCCTCGAGCCTCTTTTGCCGCTTCGCTGTCAAAGCCTGCGCCGGAGTCGCTGACCGTAAGATGAATCTCATCCGGCGTTCCCCACAGTCCCACTTCGACGTGCCGTACCCCACTGTGTTTTGCCGAATTGTGGAGGGCCTCTTGCAGGACTCGGAAAAGGCAAAGAGAAATGTCCGGCGACAAAGGGCTGGGCAAATCGTGGCTCTTGAAGTCAATCTTCACCTTCGTCTGCTCCTCGAACTCTTGGCAGAAGCCTCTCATAGCAGCCGCTATGCCCAGATATTCCAGTTTTGCCGAGTGCAACTCGTGCGACAAGGTTTGGATATCGGTTGCTATCTCGGCGGTCTGCTTCTGTAGTTCGCCCATACGGCTGCGGACTTCAGGCAAATTGGGAGGGTCTTGTTGGAGTTGTTGTAGCTCGACGGCCAACAGTGCGAGACGTTGACCGATGTCGTCGTGAAGCTCTCTGGCGATCCGGGTACGCTCCTGCTCCTGTGCCTCAATCAACCTGCGGCTCATGCTTGCGAGGGCCGCTTCCGGACCTTGCGCTCGGTGATGTCCACTGACCATGCCTATAATACGTCAATATTTTGCCTTGTTCGTCGAAATGCAGCACGCGCTGGTTCTCTCCAGCCAAATCACACTGAACCGTCGGGACGTACCACTCGGTAGCTGATCCTGGAGGTCGGGCTTTTCGGGGTTCAGCTGCAGTCAACCGAGCCGCCGCAAACGGCCTTCGCGGTCGTCTGGGTGAACCTTGGCCAATATTTGTTGACCAGTAAGCTGCCTCGTCGCATCACTCGATCCCCAGCACATCTGCACGTGTTCCTGCGGATCGCACGACTGATGTCGGTGGCAGCGTCCCACTCGTAGGCGATACATCTTTCCAGCTTGAGCCGCCAAATGAAACCGTCCTTCACTTTCGCGCAGTGCCTCTTCCGCCCGCTTGCGTTCGGACACATCGATAGCGCTCCCGATGTAACCGATAAACGAGCGATCCTGATCAAACCTCGGCACTCCGATGTCGAGAACCCATCGATACTCCCCGTCGTGCCGTCGGAGCCGATACTCCATTCTGAATTCCTCACGCCGATCAAAGGCCTGCGTGTATGTATCCATGCATCTCTGCAAATCCTCGGGGTGAACGCCCTCCGCCCAGCCGTTTCCAATCTCTGCCTCCATGGATCGTCCGGTGAAGTCCAGCCAAGGCTTGTTGAAGTAGGTGCAAAGTTTGTCGGCGCCTGACATCCAGATCAGTGCGGGCGCGGTATCCGCCACCAATCGGAAACGCTTTTCGCTTTCGCGAAAGGCTCGCTCGGTTTGTTTCTGGTCCTCCACGAGAACCGAGAGGACCATGAAAGGTGCCGCGGCGAAGAACAGGAATAGCTGCAGCGACATTACATTGTTAACTGGAGCTAATCCGGTGAAGGGACCGCGTCCGTGGACTGCACCCCAAATTGACAGAAAGGCGACTACGACCATCGACGTGCTGGTTCCCGTCATTCCAAAACGCAAAGCGGACCACAGCAGAAATGGCAGAAGTGAAAAGAGCAATAGCCGGCGAACTGATGCGCACAGGAGCCACGAAAGCGACATAGCCCAAAAGACCCAACCCGGCGACCATCGTGGCTGCTTCAAAATAGAAAGCGCGTGACTTCCGCGCCCATGCCTGTCTCGCGCTCGCCCAGCCCAAGATGGCCGGCGTCAGAGTCAGAAGGGCTAACGCCTCCGTAAAGAAGCCAATCCTCCAACGAATCCAGTAGCCTCCGCCGAAAGCAGCCGTGGTGATAGACGCTGCCGCCAGCGGGGCGAGGAGGACCGCAAAAAAAGAATACCTGACCAGGGACTTCACGCTATTCAGACGAGGAAGACCGTCGAACGCGTAGCTAACTCCCAGAGCGGCGATAAGAATCTCGACCGTATCGGCCAGATTCAGCCACACTATGGGACGCAGCGGCAAGCCCACCTGCAGGTCGTACAGAACAAATCCTGCCTGCCCAGCTACGATCAGTATTGGCCAGATCCTCCGCGGCGCCAACAGCAACACCGCAACCAGAAACGCACAACCTGGCCAAATCGGCCAAAGCATCTGAGGCCGTATCATCAGTGCCCAGCCTAGCTTGGTAGAGAGGAAGCACAGGAGAGCCACAAGAGCCGCCAGGACCACTGTGTGGAACGGAGAATCCGGATTGGCGATTTTCCACGATTGGCGATTGTGGATAGAATTCATGCGCACCTTCGCTCGTTAGAAGAGGTCCATCCTTATTATTAGGCGGGTAGATAACTCGGTTCGACGGCCGTTTAGCCATTATAAAGATAGCAGGATCGGGGTATTTGCGCGTCCAACGGATCACCCTGCAGCGCGCGTCCGGAGAGATGTAATTCATATCTTTGCGGGCCGCCAGAATCGCTGTAGCAGCCGCCCGCAGCCAAGCGACTCCCGTGAGGCGGAGTTGGTTCGCCAGTGGGTTCGCGCTCGCTGGTCAGCGCTGAGTAAGCACTCCGGCGGACCGGGCTGCGCCCAAGCGCACGTGATTCCCCTTCCCTGAGCCGCCGCCCCTTTCCGCCGGCAAAATCCTGCCCTTGAGGTGGACGTTGGCCCATCTCCTTGCACGATGTTAAGCGAGCGGGATGGGTAGGGAAACCCCTAGGTCAGAAACGGGACTCCCCCGCTGGACACCCCCCGAGACTACTAGTAACAAGGTCCTACCATTCTCGAAGCACATATTTCGTATTCACTGGTCGAGAAATTGCAGGTGAGCATCCAGATCTTGGTGTCCTGACCTCGGTGCCAGATAACGATGGGTACGTCGTTAGCAATCGGCCCTCCTCTATCCAAGCTGCTTCAGGAGAGGGAAAGGGGCCGCATGGAAACGTCGACGGTCCGGGTTCTGGTAGTCGATGATTACGAACCATTCCGGCGCTTCTTATGTTCGACGTTGAAAAAAAGACCGGATTTGCAGGTCATCGGCGAGGCCGCGGACGGACTAGACGCCATAGAGAAAGCCGCGGAACTGCGCCCTGACTTGATCGTGCTCGACCTCGGGCTTCCGGGCCTAAACGGCATCGAAGCCGCTCGACGAATCCGCAAGCTCTCCCCCCAATGCAAAATACTGTTCGTGAGCCAAGAATCCTCGGCAGATGTCGTGCAAGAAGCTCTCGAGCTGGGGGCCCTCGGCTATGTGGTTAAAACACAGGCCGGAAGCGAGCTATTAGCAGCCGTAGAAGCGGTTCTCCAGGGCAGGCAGTTTGTCAGCGGCGGTGTGTAAGACTCATGGTCTTACCGATGCCGCGGACGCCCCGAACGTTTGAACTCTAAACCGCCGTCGATTGCCGTGATGTATCGAACACCACCTGATCGTGCCACCAGAGCCGTTCAAAGAAGCTGCGCGCCATCTCGAAATTCTCAGTTCGGTGCGACGTTCGGTGCGAGGATGTCAGGGCTCTTTCCAGGATATCGCCGATGTTGCGGACCCCATCAATCGCGTCGAACAAACTCTTTTCCGTTGACTCTATGGGCAAGAACAAATCCCTGTAGGTGTGAGTCTGGTTGATCAGAACAGCCGCTGCCCCAGCAGGCAGCCGATCTTGAACACAGATCGTGTCCGACATTCGAATCGGCACAAACTCAAGCCAGGCGTCATCGTCAAAACTGGCCTGTTGCGCGCCGCTGGCGTTATCGCCTCGGTACGCAACCACGCTGTGGCGAGCCATCGTGCCTCGGAACAGTTCGATAGCGGCATACTGCTCCGCCATTGATAGCCGTGCCATCCGCGGGGCCTGCGGGATCTTTGCGATGACACCACAGTGAAGGGAGTAAGGTGCTTGTCTTACCCACCGGCCGAATGTCAGTCCTGCCTTCTCGAGAAAGTCGAACAACTGCGGCACCGAATAGGCGCGGTCCTGCGGATGCAGAAGAGCATCCGCAAGCGCCGCTTCATTCCGAAAGTCCGGGGCCTGGCTCAGCAGGCTTTCCAGCGGATGTCCGGGAGGCAACGCGCCGAGCGCACCCATGAGATCCCGAATTTCCGCGTCGGTGGCATAAATACCGATCCGCTTGCAGAATTCCTGGAGCATGTAGATGCCGATCCGTCCGTAAGGTGCGTACACCATCAGATGCATCGCTCCGTCCGGCTTGAGCACCCTGCGCAGAGCCCCGAGGCCCGCATCGGGGTCGGCGAGATGATGGAGAACCCCTGTGCATACGATCTGATCGAAGCTCATCCCCAAGTCGCTTACGTGCTCGATCGCAAGCTGGTGGACCTGAAGATTTGCGAGGTTGTAGTTTCGCTTCAGCTCCTCAGTGCAGCGCACACTGGTTGCGCTACAGTCGATGCCCGTAACCTCGGCTTCAGGCCAACGCAACGCATGCTTGGCCGCCTGTGACGTTCCACAACCGGCGATCAGGATGGATTGGTCTTCTCTATAAGGCCGGGAGGGCCAGAATAGATGATAGTCCGCGCGCCGTCTTTGCCGGTCCTCCCAGAGTCCCCGATATTTTTCGAGACTATCGACCGGTGGCGGATACGGATACCGGTCGTAGAAATGCCTGACTTCCTCTGCTTTACCCATCGATGGCGCGAAGTGCTCTGTTAGTTGGCTCATGGCAAAATACCTTTGCCGCAGCTCCCTGCCTCAACTTGCTATTCGCTACTTTTTCGCGACCTGAGGTTTCGGAATTCGTAATGTCCACGAGCCGCCGAAGACGATGGTACGTCCCTGTGGACGAGCCTTGGCCGCATATTCGTCGTAGTACTTGAAGAAACCCACCAGGTCTTTCGCGGTAAGAATGTAGTTGACCTGAACACCAATTCCCTGAACAGAATAGTATGGAACCCTGCTCGCGGCGACTGGCATCCCCGCGACGAGATAGTTGCCGCCGTTGTTGGAGACCTGCCATTGGTCGTACCCAACCAGTCCAAGCTGGGCGAGTTGGCTCATGTCTTTCTTTAAGGGAAGGACTTGGCCAATTCCCCACTCAGCGGTGAAAGCTTGGCCGGGCGTTATTGTGCTGAGCTGGCCCGACAACGCGCTGGCGACGGTTTTGTGCCCGTGGATTTCCCAGTCGGTGGCCAGATTTGCGCTGGTTCCTTTGTTTTTGGCGATGTAGAACGTGGTGCCGGACGTGATGTTGTTACCCCAATATCCGGAGCCCACATTATTGCTTGCTCCCGCCGTATACCGGCCAGTCGGCGCAGTGAAGGAATATCCGGCGTTGAAGTCGGCTCGCTTGAAGTGCCAGCCCATGTTCACTGGCTGCACGTAGGTATCGGCAAGACCCGATCCACCCCCGCTGAGACTTATCCCGGATGTGCTCCCGGGTAAAAGAGGAGGTAGTGCAGCCACCACCGAACCGGTCGCATAATTCACAGCAATGTAGGGCATGAAATACCCGCCGAGGAACTTGTGCGCAGGGACGTAGTAGAAAATGTTTTCATCCACCCAGAACGAATAGGTCCCGGTAACGTTCTGAATAATCTGGTTTCCGTTTGCGCCATTCAATTGGCTGGCGGAGTAATTCAATGCCAGGTTGGCATAGGTGATGCCAGGGTCGGGAATCACACCCGCGTTGAGGCCAAACTGTCCCGGCACCCACTGCCCCTTCTGTTGACTGAGTGAGGGCGATGCAAATCCCACGATGATAAGCGCGAGTACCAAGGCTCTAGCCTTGATCTGCAAAGACATGCACTTTCCTCCTTTGACTCCTATGAAGCTGCACCGACTTCATCAAACTTGTGATCGCCATCACGCCGATTTCGGAAGCTTCTTCTTATAGCCGGTGAACTCCTCGCCCGGCTTGATGTTCGGATACTGGGCGACGCTCTTCTCATACGCGGCAATGGTGCTGAAGATGATCCCAAGCATCCAGCCGCAGTCCATCTTGGTGCTGAAGAGGTTGTATCGCTCGCCGGGGTCGCTCCCGAGATCGAAGACCATGGGGAACTGGGGCTGCACGATCGGTGAGGAGATGCCCTCGCAGTGGCGAAAGACCGTCTTGATTTGGCGCCACTTCGATGACATCAGCAAACCATCGGGCCCGAAGAACAAGACACTCTCGCGGCCAGTCGTCTTGCTCTCGCCGAGCACGAACTTGGAAGCGTCGACGCCGTCCATCGGACGGTCGGTTGGCACCCTCTCTGATGCGCCAGCCAAGGCAGCGAACGTCTTATACCAGTCGTGAGCCGAGAGCATCTCGTCGGAGACAACCCGGGCTGGCACTTTACCCGGCCAGCGGACCATCGCCGGGGCCCTCATCGAGCCTTCCCACGGAGGAGTCATGAAGCCGCCGCGCCATGGCCCGTTCGAACCTCCTTCGCAGTTCGGAGCATCGATCAACGCGGCCGCGTTATCGCTGGAAAATACGATCAGCGTTTTTTCGGCGATCCCTGCCTTGTCCACGCAGTCGACGATCTGCCCGACCCGGTAGTCCATCTCAGCGATCAGATCCGCGTAAGCCCCCAATCGCGAGGGATCGGTCTGGTCGAAATCGGGGTGCACTTTCGAGGGCGGGTGCAGGTTGGACAAGGCAACGTAGGTGAAGAACGGCTTGTCGCCCTTGGCTGCACGCTTGACGTAGTCGGTCGCCTTCCCGACAATCAGCTCGTCCAGCAGTGGACGCACCTCCAGATTCAGCTCGCGGACCGCTGTCGACTTCTGGCCCTTCTTGCCCTCCCAGATCTTGGGCGATTCGATCCCCATTGTTTTCGCCAGCGCGTTGAACGTCGCGTATGAGGTCCACCCGGCCTCATCAACGCTGTTCTTGTAGCCCCACCACTCGTCGAAACCTTGGTTAGTCGGCAATCTTCCCTCGTGCTCACCGAGATGCCACTTGCCCCACAGCGAGGTCGCGTAACCCGCATCCGAGAGCAGCTCGGCTATCGTGTACTCCCAAGGCGTCAGACCGCCCTCGCCCTGACCGGGCAACGGCACCGTGTACGTACCACAGCGCACCGACTGTCGGCCGGTCATGATTGCGGTGCGCGTCGGCGTGCATTGCGACTCGACGTTGTAGTTGGTGAAGCGGATACCTTCGCTGGCGAGCATGTCGATCCGAGGGGTCGGCGTGCTGCCGCCGTAGCATGAGAAGTCACCCCAGCCGACGTTGTCGCAGAGGACGAAAACTATGTTCGGTCGAGTCGTCGTTCCCTTTTGTGTTGCCATTGTTTTGCTCCTGGATCCTTACTTCTCGCGTGCAATGCAGCGGAACCCGATGTGGTTCATGCTGGTGTCGACCATCTGCGGCTGCCGTGCCGCGGGACGATAACGCAAGCAGTAGTTGGGCGCGCATAGGTGCGAGCCGCCCTTGACCACCTTGCGCGGAATCCGGAACTGCGCCTGCGCGGCGTCGTAACTCTTGTCGGGCGAAAGAATCCGCGGATTCACTGCCGGACCACAACAGGCCTTGACCACTTCGTCGGCGTGGCGCCGGACAAACCAATCACAAGTCCATTCCCATACGTTACCCGCCATGTCGTACAAACCGTAACCGTTCGGCGGGAAGGATCCGACCGGCGAAGTCCCCTCGTAGCCATCGAGAAGCAGGTTTTGCCAGGGAAACTCTCCCTGCCAACTATTGGCCATTGCCTTGCCGCCCAGAGAATGCTCATCGCCCCAGGTAAACTTCTTTCCGTCAAGCCCACCGCGAGCGGCGAACTCCCACTCCGCTTCGGTCGGCAGTTCTTTCCCTGCCCAATGCGCATAAGCTTCGGCGTCTTCATAGGCGACGTGAACCACGGGGTGTCGTGCGAGACTTTCGAGCGACGATCCCGGGCCCAGGGGATGCCGCCAACTCGTTCCCGGCACCCAGGCCCACCAGTTGACGTAGTTGCGCAAATCGACCGGGCCGGCGGTTTTGTGAAACACCATGGAGCCGGGCACGAGATTCTCGGCAGGTGCGCCAGGGAAATCAGCAGGATTGAGCGGGCGCTCGGCAAGCGTCTTATATCCAGTTGCCTCCACGAAGCGCGCGAACTCTTCGTTCGTGACTGCGTAGCAATCCATCCAGAAGCCATCCACGCTAACCTCGTGAACCGGCCGCTCTTCAGGATAGAAGTCTTCCGAACCCATGCGGAACGTCCCGCCGGGCATCCAAGCCATACCGGGACGCCGTGAACCACCTGGTGTGTCCCCAGCCTGGCGAAGTTCATCTGCCATTTGCGATTTCATCTTGTGTCTGTCGGGTCTTCCACGCCCTGGCTCGTCTTATTTCTTACAGCCTTGTTGGTTCTTGCCCTTGACGCAGGTGGTGCCACCGGGGCCTTGGGCCACGCCCATTCCGTTCTTGGTCTTGGCCTCGCCGCCATTGCTGGTTTTAGTGGTTGCCACCCCGTTCGAATTCTTGCTGGAGACGGCAGCATTGCCAGTGTTTGCGTTGACGGCGGCTTTGGAGCCATTGGCGCCCTCAGCTACGCCGACTCCATTCTTGCTTTTGGCTTCGCCTCCGTAGCTGGTTTGCGTCGTGGTTACCCCGTTTGAGTTCTTGTGCGCGACAGCCGCATTGCCGGTGTTCGGATTGACTGCCACGGCAGTGTTGCCGTTCTTGCAAACCTTTTGGCCACGCAGGTTTGTGACGCAATCTTGTGCCATTAAACTCGAAGCCAGCAACATACACGCCATCATCAATAAAGGTTTCATTTTGCCTCTCCGCTATTACGGTTAACCGCGATTGAATGTAGTTGCTTTAGCGGACATGAGCCGGTGAAGGCCGAGGCCCCTGCGATGCTGGCGGCTAAAAGTTCCCCGGCGGGCATGTGGTCCCGCCGGGGATGTTGTCTATCAGCCTTTCGCAAAGGAGATCTTTCGACCTCCCTTGCCATCGGCCCCTAACTAGCTTTGCCGACCAAAACGCCGTGATCCGCAGCTTTCTCGCTGGCTGCTTGTTTTATCGCTGCTGCCTTGGCTGCCGCGGCGTGATCTAGCTGCGCCATCACCCCGTCAAGGTTGAATGACGCCGCCTTTTGACGCGGCGGGTAATCGATGTAGTTCTGGATCTGGGCCGCCACGACCGCCTGGCACTGGTAAAGCTGGGGAACGTGGTTGATCATCCAATCCCAGTAGACGTTAGAGTTGAAATTGGCCCGCTCGAACGGATCGCGTCGCAGATTGAAGATATAGGGAAGGCGCAGCTTCACCATGGGCTCCTGCCAAACCGCGGTTGTAGTTGCGCGCTGCTCTTCGAATACCAACTTATAGTCGCCCACGCGAACCGCCATGACGCCGCCATCATCGCTGACGTAGAAGAAGGATTGTCTCGGACTCTCCTTCGCTTGGCCGGTGATGTAGGACAGAACGTTGAGCCCGTCGATGTGCACCTTGAACGTCTTGTCTCCCGCTTTGTAGCCGGTCAACAGCTTCTTGCTTACGTCCGGATCGCCCGCAATTGCGAGCAACGTCGGCAGCATATCCTGGTGGGAAACGATGCCGTTCAGGGTCGAGCCCGCCTTGATCTTGCCGGGCCAGCGCATGAAGCAAGGAACGCGCCACGCGCCTTCCCAGTTCGTATCCTTCTGGCTGCGGAACGGCGTGTTGGCGCCATCCGGCCAGGTGTCGTTCTCCGGGCCATTGTCAGTGGAATACATGACGAACGTGTTGTCGGCGATTCCCAACTCGTCGAGCTTGTCGAGCATCTGTCCAATTTGTTCGTCGTGAACAACCATGCGATCGCTGTAGTCGTCCTGACCGCTCTTGCCACGGTTCTTGTCGGCAAGGTGCGTCCGGAAGTGCATTGCGGTCGAGTTGTACCAGAGGAAGAAGGGCTTGTTGGCTTTGGCTTGCTTCTCCATAAACCCGAGAGCACCCGCGGTGATTTCCTCATCGATGGTTTCCATGCGCTTCTTGGTCAGCGGACCAGTGTCTTTAACGGTCTGCTTGCCCACGCGGCCCCAGCGAGGATCCGTGGTTGCGTCATCCTTGTCAGACGCGAAGCTGTGCATCACGCCCCGGGGGCCGAACTGCGCCAGGAACTTCGGATCCTTGGGATAGTCGGGCAGTTCCGGTTCTTCTTCCGCGTTCAGGTGATAAAGGTTGCCGAAGAACTCGTCGAATCCGTGCACGGTTGGCAGGTATTCATTTCGATCACCGAGATGGTTCTTGCCGAACTGGCCGGTAGCATAGCCAAGGTTCTTGAGCAGATCGGCGATGGTCGGGTCTTCCGGTTGAAGTCCGACAGTGGCGCCGGGCATTCCAACTTTGGTCAAGCCCGTGCGGAGTGGGTTTTGGCCGCAGATGAAGGCAGCGCGTCCGGCGGTACAGCTCTGCTGGCCGTAGTAGTCGGTGAAGGTGACGCCTTCGGTGGCGACACGGTCGATGTTTGGCGTCCGGTAGCCCATCATTCCTTTGCTGAAGTGACTGATGTTCCAGGTGCCGATATCATCGCCCCACAGGATCAGGATATTCGGTTGCTTTGTAGCCATGGTGTTTTCCTTCCTTTAAGTTGAATTAAGTTGAATTCGTGTTGCGGTTGCCGGCTTATGCCGGTGAAAAACGCCTCGCAGCGGAAGTGCGCCATGGAGGTGTTACGGGGCTCCTCCACGCGCGCCGGGCGACGCTCGGGACGGAAGTTGTGAAGGCACTGGCGCAACTCGCCCATCGTTAGCATGACCATGAGCATGCGACGCAGCTATCGCGGGGCTTATCCCACTGAAAGAAGAGCACGGCGTGTGGTTGCCGTGGCAGAAGCGGAACTTCCGGCCGCTCCCGCAGGGACAAGGCTCATACGGTCCACGTCTTGCGTCCTCGGCAGTGGTCAATGCCATCACTTCGGAAGGCGCGCGGCCCCGCTGCAGCAGTTTGGCCATGGTCTGCATCGCGGGGCCGGTGTGGCGGAAGAACAACTCCAGGCCCGAACAGAGGTAATTCTGGCCGGGTTCGCCGTCGCGAGAGAGTGCGAACCGGTCCTTGGGGCAGCCGCCGTTACACAGGGCCTTACCTCACATCGCTGGCACTGCACGGTGAGCGAATTGCGCTTGTCATCCCCGAATTTGCGCTGCGCGGGCGAGGACACAAGTTTCAGCATGTTCGTTTCATGGATGTTACCCAGCTTATAACGCGGTTCGACGAAATGGTCGCAGGAGTAGAGATCGCCGTTGTACTCCAGCGCCGGGCCATAGCCGCAGGTTGGGGCATGGATGCACAGTAGATGGCGGCCGAAATAAGCCTCGAGCGTCACGTCGAACAGCTGGACGTAAACCTGGCCCACGTCATGGCGCACCCATTCTTCGAAGATGTCAACGAGGAAGTGGCCGTATTGTTCGCCGCCGACCGAGCGCTTCGTTACGAGGTTGCCGTCCTGCGTGTAGAGCAGGCGCTTGTGGTCGGGCCGCTCGCTCCAGCCCAGGTTGGCGATTTCGATCGTCTCTGCGGTGGCGCGCTCGATGATCGGGATGAACTGCATCCACTTCGCGCCCATCTCATCACGAAAGAAGCGATAGACGGTGCGGCCGTGCTTCTCGTTGGCGGCGTTGACCGTGCAGAGTATGTTGAATTCGACCCCGTGCCGGCGCAGGTGCCGCCAGCCCTGCATTACTTTGTCGAAGGTACCCTTTTGGCTGCGGTCGAGCCGGTAGGTGTCGTGGAGCTCGCGCGGGCCGTCGACGCTCAGGCCAACCAGAAAATTGTGTTCCTTGAAGAAGGCGCACCACTCATCATCGAGAAGGATGCCGTTGGTCTGGAAAGTGTGTTCCACGATTTGCCCGGGGCGGCGGTACTTTTCGACGAGTTCGACCGAGCGCCTGAAGAACTCGAGCTTCATCAGCGTCGGCTCACCCCCTTGCCAGGCCACGGTTACTGTGGGCGTGCGGTGTGACTCCAGCAACTGGCGGATGTAGGCCTCAAGCGTGGCATCGGACATCCGATTCTTTTCGTTCGGATATAGCGCCTCCTTGGACAGGAAGAAACAATAAGTGCAGTCAATGTTGCAAGTGGACCCGCTCGGCTTTGCCAGCAGATGGAAGCGTGGCGGTGCGTGCTCTGGCCGAGTATCGTCTGGCCGGATATCTTCAGTCACTGGAGCCATGTTCATACCAATTTTGTGACGGCAACCAAGTCCGCTGCCAGTCCTGGTTCTCTCGGCAGTCACAGATTAGGCCGGAGGCTCCAGCCGCGTAACTGTCAAAACATACAGGTCGCTGGAGGCGTTCGGAACAAACCCTGGTGGCGTTCGGAACAAACCAATGAAAGATTGGGCGAACGGAGTTTATGACGAAAAACTGTAACTACCGCTATCTAAGCGGCAGCAAACTTTCCTGCTGAATTTAGGCAAAAGGTTTCAGCGCGGACGCTACACGAAGGAGTTCCTCGTCGGCGCGAAACGCTGTTGGAGAATTCTTGCGCTTCTAGTTCTTCAGCCTCGTTTTTTCTGACGCAAGTTGTACCTTCCCCTCCGTCTCCGGACCATTCCGGTCGACCAGGGCTGAGAAATCCTCTGTCTTGAACGGATACAGGCGGGCCGACTCTTGGTCGCCAGGATTCAAGGTCAGATCCACGCGGCGATTGTAGGCCAAAACAATGTTGGCTAACTTCTGGAGAACCTTCTCCCGGTCCTCAGCACTTAGACCGGAATCTTGATCCAACAGCTGTTTCACTTGATCGGAGGTAAGGTTCTTTTCCATACCGTATGCTTGAGTGTCAATATTCGCTTCGGGAACCCCTTGTTCGACGAGGTAACGCTTGGCTAGATCGGCTCGCCGCGCCGAAAGCGGCTGATTGTAGGCTTCCGGTCCGCGTCGATCGGCGTGGCCGGAGAGCACCAGGCGCGCATTCGGCTTGTAGACAACATACTTCTTGTACTCATCGGCAATGCTCTTGAGCGTATCCTTTTCGCTCGGCAACAGAGCATCTTCGGATTTGAGCATCCTTGGCCGATCAGTTGGAAAAAAAACACTCCGCATCGCAAGCGTGGGTTCTGGTTCGATCGAGCCCACAATATGCAGCGTCGCCGTCCGTGTTTCCGAGCCGCCACAGGGATTGGAAGCGCTGAGCGTGTAATTGACGGTTTCATCGATCGGTCCCGGATCAGTTTTGCGCGGCACAACTTGCAGCGTACGGTTTCCACTCGGATCGACTGAACCCAGAGGATCGATCGACACTGTCGAGGCGTTCGAGGCCGTCCAATTTAGCGCCGTACTGCTGCTCTCGACGACCTGTTCTCCCACGCGCTTGTAATGGACCTCCGGCGCCGAAAGCCCCAGATCCGCCTGCACAGCGGTGTTCACGTTGACGGTCGTGCTGGCCGTCGCAGTGCCCCCCGGACCTAATACTGTGATTTGATACACAGTGTTTTCTTTGGGCTGAACGGATTGTTCACCGGTAGCCGCAACCTGCCCGATCGGCTTGACTTCAACCTGAGGTGCGTCGGTCGACGACCACTTGAGTTGGGAGGCATCGCCGCAGTTGATCTGCCCGCTGCTGGCAGACAACTCCGCGGTGGGCTTAGCCACGGCGACCAGCGCGCTGGCCGTTCCCGCACCGAAACGGGGAATAGAACTGAGTTGTTCTCCGCGAGGCCACGCGACCGTCTTTCGAACTCCTTTGGGAATGTCCAGAACCACCCGTTGATTGGCTGGAACGTTGACCGGGCCCGACCAGATTTCCTTGCCGCTGCCCGCGCCTAAGATCGTGACCTGGTAAGTACCAGGCGGAACGACCAGCTCTTGCTTCCATCCCCATTCGTGGTTGAACTCATCGCCGTGGCCGACGAAGAAGTCAGGCGTCTTTCCGTTGAGTAGAACCGCATCGCGCTGCGCTCCTTCAATCGTCATCGCACCGAATGGCCCGGATATCCGCGACGTAACAGGTGTCAAGGTGACCGCAAGGTTTGTTCTTTGACCGGCTTTAATCGAGACAGTGGCGCTTGCCGGTAAGTATCCGTAGTTATATAGATCAATCTTGTGGTCACCTGGACTGAGATACAAAGCATGAAGAGTCGCTTCAGCGTAAGCACGGCCATCAACGAAAGCATATGCCTGTTTAGGGGTTACGCGGATTTTCAGTGTGCCTTCCTGGGCAAGGCTGGGAACCGTACCAGCACAGACAAGCAAAACCACCGGAACAATTACGCGGCATATATGGCTTCGTATTTTCATTGCAGTCTCTCCTCACGGGTCTGAACTCATGCCGACGGGGACTTCGAAGCATGAGCGACTTACACAAGCAAGAGAACGGCAGGTCTGTTACTTGAACACCAGCCCAGAATCCGCACTCGCAATTGGATTTAAGCTCCGAGTTATCAATGTGGCAACTGTCACATTTGACAGTTGCTGGCGGGTTGGCTTTGTCTGACGAAGCCGCTGGGCGCCGCTCTGAGTTTGCGGCCTTTAAGCGCACTTCTGCTTTCCCTGAACAACCGGCAGCCCGGGTTGGGGCTGCCGGCCCACCACTGTGTTATTGCCGCGCCATGGCGATGTGGATAGCTTCCTCCGGCGAAACCAGGTGATCGACGCTCACGGCATCCTCGGCAATTGCAAGTTGCACGCCCTTGACGCGACCCGTAAACTCGTTCCCGCGCGACCCGTAGTCCGGTGAGACGGGAGATCCTGTATCAACCCCGACGTCGCAGCCATCATCGGCCGAGAAGATCATGGCCGCCGTGGCGCCCACTTTGCCCTCGCCAACTTTCTTGCCGTCCACGAATAACGTCGCGGTGCCACCTTTGCCCAGGCCGCCCCCAGCATACGTAAACTCCATGCGCACCTGATGGTCACCCGGAGTCAGCGGCCCGCTTGATTCAGCATAAAACTGCTGAATACCGAGCAGGTTGTAACAGTATTTCAGTTTGCCTCCCTTGGCATAGAGGCTCCAGCCCCCGATATTGCCGCCTTGGGCGACGATCACTCCTTCAGCGCCCGTTGTCGGTACAAAGATCCCGGCCGTCACAGCGTGAGACTTATTCTTCAGGTTGAGCACCGAGTTTTCCGACAGGCGACCCATGCTGCCAAACAGGATCTGGGATTTACCCGTGATCAGCTGCGGACGGCCCGCCGTATCGGAGTTGATCCGTGCACCGAGGTTGTCATCGAGGGGTAACACGTTGTAGCGTACCGCCTCGATCAGCCACAGACGCTGAAGCTCGTGCAGTTTTTCGGGCATCTGCTTGGCCAGGTTGTTCGCCTGGCTCCAGTCTTTCGTGGTGTCGTAGAGCTCCCAAACGTCATCGTCGAATGCTGGGGTTTTCTCGCCGATGAGCAGCCACGGAGTCTTGTGCCGCGTCACCGCAGTCCAGCCATTGTGGTAGATGCCGCGATTGCCGAACATTTCGAAGTACTGTGTTTCGTGGCGCTCGGCAGCCTTGGCGTCATTGAACGCATACGCCATGCTGACGCCCTCGATCGGGTGCTGCTGCACTCCGTTAACGAAAAGAGGCTGAGGCAGACCGGCCACTTCGAGGATGGTCGGTGCAACGTCGATGCAGTGAGTAAACTGGCTGCGGATTTCGCCCTTCCCTTTAATTCCCTTGGGCCAATGCACGATCGTCCCGTTGCGCGTTCCGCCCCAATGCGAGGCGACCTGCTTGGTCCACTGGTACGGTGTATTCATGGCGTGCGCCCAGCCCACGGCAAAGTGGTTGTAAGATTCCGGCCCGCCCAGCTTGTCCAGGTGAGCCATCAGGAACTCCGGTGTCTCCAGCGCCGAGGCGCCGTTGAAATTGATCATTTCGTTGTAGGTGCCGTTCAGTGTGCCCTCGGCCGACGCGCCATTGTCACCGATGATGTAGTAGATCAGCGTGTCGTCGAGAATGCCCAGCTGCTTTATGGAATCTACCAAGCGGCCAACATGATGATCGGTGTACTCCATGAACCCGGCGTAAACTTCCATCTGCCGGATAAGCACAGGTTTCAGGGCGGCGGGCATGTCATCCCATGACGGGATTTCCTTGTGCCGCTGCGTGAGCTGGCAATCGGCCGGAATCACACCTAGCTTTTTCTGGCGGGCGAAAGTTTCTTCGCGCAGCTTGTCCCAACCTTGATCGAATTTGCCCTTGTACTTGTCCGCCCATTCCTTCGGAACGTGATGCGGAGCGTGGGTCGCGCCCGGCGCGAAGTAAACAAAGAACGGCTTATCCGGCATCAGCGCTTTCTCTTGCCCGATCCAGTTGATGGCCTTCTCCGTCATGTCTTCGACCAAGTGGTAGCCCTCTTCCGGCGTCTTCTTCACCTCAACTGGCGAGGTACCTTCATACAGCGATGGATACCATTGGTGTGCCTCGCCGCCAATAAACCCATAGAAATATTCGAATCCTCCTCCTCCAGTAGGCCACGCATCGAACGGCCCGGCTGGACTGGTCTGCCAGACTGGCACTTCATGGCACTTGCCGAACTGCGCCGTTGCGTACCCGTTGAGCTTCAGGGTCCGGGCGAGGGGCGAACAGTTGTTCGGCAGAATCGAGCTATAGCCAGGAGACCCGGTGGCGATTTCGGTGATCCCGCCCATCGCAACCGTGTGATGATTGCGTCCGGTCAACGTGGCCTGTCGTGTCGGCGAGCAAAGCGCTGTAGTGTGAAAGCGGTTGAATTTCAGACCACCGCTCGCCAGGAGTTCCGCGTTCGGCGTGTTGCATGGTCCCCCGAAGGCGCTGGAGGAGCCAAAGCCAGCATCGTCAATCAGAATGAGCAGCACGTTCGGCGCACCCTTTGGCGGACGCAACTGTGTGATCGCCGGGTACTTGTTTTCCGGATCTTTCGCGTCGTACAACATCAGTCCTGTGCGTGGCGGGTCCGGGATGGGAAGAACTGTTCGTGGAATATTGTCTTGGTCGCTCATAGAGAGGCTTCCTTCCTTTAAAGTCGGTGTTGACACGATGGCGAAGAGGACAGGCAGATAGGGGTCTGCTCTGACTGCGTAAATCTAGGACTCCGGCGTCAGAGGGGCAACTGTCAGAATGTACAGTGAAGCTCGCCGGACCCTTATTTTGGGTGGAAACGCCTTCATGTGGGAGCGAGAAGCGACGAGCGGATTGGTTCGCTGAGGTCGGGCCGTCTGCTAGGACCGGTGTCCAGGCGCGTGTTCGGCGCAAACCGCTGCCACAACGCCCACTTCCCTTACGCACCCGAGCGCTTGGGTAGCAATATTGGGACAGCCGGGCTGGTCGCACAAATATTCTGTAAGCAGTTCTTCCCGTCCGTCCGGAGTCGTGAGGCCCGTTTTGATCGTTACCTGAGGAATAGAGAATCCCCTAACCGATCTACATCACTTTATTAATAGATTGTGACAGTCCGATGACTCCCGCACAATTAACTTTAGTCATACCCCCAGTCTCCAATGCCGTGAGGCTGCCGGAAGGGATGCCCCGTCTACCACCTATATAAATGATAATAACCTCTGTAAAGCCCATATTTGCGCTTTTTATTCCAGGCAGCTCTGATCTGGTCGCTTTTGGATATGTGCATTATTATACGTACATTAAGGTAGGTACACGACTTCCCATGTGAAACATTTTGCACGTACGATTAGTCGCGGGAGAACAGCCTAATGGCGAATGTACGCTGCCATGAGCGCACTGGCGGTGACCGCCGCAAGGAGCCACACAGTTACGATTACCACCGAAACAACGACCGCGCCTGTTGATCTGATTTCCTCGTTCCTGCGCATCTCGGCAGCATCGGCTAGGTCACGGCACTCGGCAAGCACATCCGCCGGGGTAATCCTTCGGAGCAGCTTTACTCCCACGAACACAACCAGTACGTCGTCCAGACATCCGATCACTGGAATGAAGTTCGGGATGAGTTGAATGGGACTCAAAAGATAGCCTGCGGTGCATGCCGCTACTAGTCTTGCATACCAGCGCGTGCGCGGATGCTTGACGACAAAATAGAAGACATGCGCTTCTTTCTGGAGTCTTTGCGCACGTTGCTTCCAGCTCACTGCAAACGCAGATTCAGATCGCACCATGTTGGGAGCCAGACACAGCGTAGAGCTCTATGTTCGACCGAGATGTTCGAAACGAGCCGCCGCCCTTAAGTTTCGCACCTTAAGCTACGAGTCAGGCCACGGTGCCACAACTGGCAAATTTGACAGCAGGGAGGGAGCATTACTTGAAAACGATTTTGACCAGAACTTTTATCAATTCTGGGAGCGAAAACATTGTCAGCAACAACGGCACCAGAGGCGCGGCAGTGGCGGCCGCTAGGCGCGTTATGTCGGCCGTCCCGAAGGGAACCAGGCGCATCTGACGCACATTCGAGTAGACGTTTGCCATGTCGGCCATCGACTGGATGTCCGCGGTACCGAGGAGCTTGCTGGTTTCGCTGGCTTGCATCCATTTGTCTTCAAAGCCGAACACATACCGATTGGCCAGCAGGCCGTATTCGGTTGAGCCCTTCCGTTTGGTGCGGTCAAGCAGAGGAGTAAACATCACTAGGGGACCGAGGATGACCAAAACGAAGAAGCCAACGAACCCAGCTGCCTCCATCTTGAAGGACAGCAGACCCTGTCCTTCGTACAGAACCCGGCTGGCGATTACGCCTGACAGCAATGTACCTTGGGCGAAGAGTATGGGCCCGAAGGCGTAGGAACTTTTTCCCAGAAAACCGATCCCGCCGGCTTGGTCCGGGTGGGCCGCGCTCAGGTGCAGGTTCAGTCTTGAAATCTGCCACAGAAGCCGGAACCAGATCACGAGGCGCACGTACCATCGCAGCAAAATGAACTGAAAAACAGGAAGGCTCACGAAGACGTACCAATAGCCGGCCAAACTGAGATGCAAGTGCTCCCCTTTCGTAAACCCGTACCAGGTGGTCTCGTCCAAAGCGACCTGGCTCCGCCAGATCCACAGTCCGATCGAATAGACCAGAAGCAGAAGCGTTACTTCCAGGACAACCGAGTTGCGGGCGCGTATCGCTGAATTGATCGCCGTGTTGAATCGCGGCAAGTCGTCGCTCACCACAATCCGCCTTTCCACGAACCGGCGAACCGGACTCATGCGCCGGTGAACTATACCCTCGGCAAAAATGAGCACTGGCAGAGCGACCAGGAATCGAGCGTTGGCCTCGAAGTCGTGCAGGAAAGGGATCTTGATCTCCCCGCCAATAGCTTGCCTGTCGATCATCGACAAGATCAGGAGCGGCAACCACGTGAGCAGAATGGTAACCAGGACTTGGCGGTGCAAGAACTCCAGAGCATCTCCCGATAAATGCGCGCGCCGGGATAGTTGAAACAGTGGGCCGCCCAACACCAATGAGAAGTCAGCTGGCCCAGGACGCGTCCCACCTGCCTCGCGATCCTCGACTTGGGCCAACACATCGTTCGCTGGACTGGCAATAACGGCGTGGGCAGTCTCATCCAAGGGCAATACCTTCACTCAGGTTTAGGGTTGTCTTCAAAATTCTGTTCTCGACTAAAACGGCCCCTGGCGCAGCAGAACACCGTAAAACGTAACTATGCCAATCAGGATAACGGCCATCGCTACCACGAAGGAGGGAGACCACACATGCCGCGACTGGTGCACCCCCAACTTGTTCAGAAAGTTGCGGTGCTGCCATGCTCCGGCCACCAATCCCAGCGTGCCCAGAGCAATAAGGCTCAGTCCCAGATTGCGCGGCGCCTGCGGATGCCGGATGTTGCCGGCGGCAATTTCTTCGGCCTGGTATTGGAAGAACTTATAAATGCTGAAGCCGAACCCGATCATCGAAATGGCGGTTCGGATCCATGCCATCAATGTCCTTTCCGACGCGATGATGGTGCGCTCGAAGGCCAGATCGGTTCGCTCCTCGGCGAGAATTGTTCCTCTATCTTTATCTTTTCGTTCTGTTTCAACCGGACTCATGAGACCTTCCGCAGACTGGGGGGCGTTTGCTGCTCCGGTTTATGGCGCGCTTCAATCATCCGAGCCACACGCACGACCGGTCCACGCAGAATCACGTATGGAACGATCGCCAGTACAAAAGCAACGATGAGCGCTTCCCCGGGATATACAAAGTGTAAGACTATGAGCTGGTACACCACGTCCAGCACCACCGCGAGAATGAACACCTTGCCGATGCGCTTCCAGGCTTCCTTGACCATATCCGATCGCTGGGGAGGATTCGAGACTAGTTCCCAGAACCACGGCGGCCTGCCAGCCTTAACGTCGGCCAGGCCCGCTCGAATTGCGAAGAACGCCGCCATGCACGGCTGGAGCACCAGCCTGAACTTCATCGGCCCGCTGACACGGGCGAGCAATTGGGTTCCGACACGCATCAACATGTTGTCCATAACATTCTCCCTTGTAATGACCTCGACGACGACGACGCCAGGCACGAACCGCCTCCGTTTTCAGAAGGCGCTTCACGCGGCCGCTTTCGGGCCGGTGCCGGGCGTGGCGATTGGCACGATCGACGGAAAGTGATCCCGGACAGCAACCACGCGGAAGAGAAAGGCGGCCAGCACCGCGATCAGCGTGACGGGAAAAAAGTGGGGGTTCGCCTTCTCGTGGACCGCGAGCAGAGTGTAGACCGTGCTCGCCAGCAGAGCCGCGGTGACGAGCTGTTCCGACGGCCTCACGATCTCCGGGGTGACCCCGGAGAAGAGATCGATGAGCACGCCGCCCGCAGTGGTGGCGATCAGCCCAACGATAATCGCGGTGAAGATCCCAAGGTTGTGGTCGAGCGCCTTATGCGCGCCCAGGATCGCAAACCAGGGCAGCGAGAAAGACTTGAAGAAGGCCAGCGTCCTGGTACGGAATCGCTCCTCGCGCGAGGCGCCGTAGCGATAAATCGCCAGCCCCAGCAAACCCATCAGAATACACACGAGAAGATAGTTCGGGTCTCTGAGTGGCGAGGGGATCTCATTGAGCAGCACGTCGCGTGTCACGCCACCGCCGATACCCCCGAAAAAGGCCATGATCAGCAGTCCCGCGGCAGTGTAGCCGCGGTTGTGCGACGGCTGGCCGGCGAGGAGCGCCCCGTACAGCGCGTTGATGCCGGCGGCGAACATGTCGACGTCAGGAAAGCTAGGTAGGGTCATTTCGGGTTCCTCCTCAGAGCGGCTCGCCGCTCACCTGTGTTTCAGTTTGCTCCGGCTGCGGAGCATCGCCCATCCGACTGTTCACTCTGGGCCGCGATCGCCGCCGCCTGCCATGGCCAATAGCCCTCGATTTCGACAACCACCGACCAGCTCAAGAACGTTCGAACCAGGACCAATCCGCCGAGTATGCCGATGCTCCTGACTGTTTCGTCCAGCAAGATCGTGCGGATAACGTCTGCTGCGATCAGGAACTCGAGCGACAGCAGGAGTGACCGGCCGAGCAGTTTCTTATAGGCGGGGTACGGGTCTGGCACTCGTGTCGCCAATTGCACAATAAAACGCAGAGTGCCAAACACGATCGAGACGACGATGATGACTACCGCCAGGTCCTGAATTCCCGCCGACGACAATTCAATCCATTCGCGCATACTGCTCACTTACGCCACATCAGGCACCATGGCGATGCTTAGTCTCCCCGCCGCTGCCGCAGAGAAGAAATCAGTAAGTGCAGTAGAGGTCGCACACCGCCCTATGTTTCGCCAAGACGTGAAAATGGGATGTGTTCTGTGTCCTGATCGGTGGCAAACTCGCGCAACGCATCAGAGAACTTCCACTAATGTGGAGAGTAGGAGGGCAGCCTTGGGGTCACAACTGTCACATCTGACAGGGGAGGGTAGCGATCGCGCATGGCCAGGCGTTCAGCCATTTCTGTGACCGGACGCACTCGTGCGAGCTATAAACTACAATGAGCGTCCTCCGGAGAGATGAGATGATCGAGGTTCAGTGCAATGTTCCTCCCAAGTGGCCTACGGGTCACTAACGAAATACCGTCCCAGGAGAACCGCCTCGACAGCCGCCAATAGGTCGCTTCCGGCCCTTGCTTTCACAACATAGCCCCATGCGCCTAAGTCAAATACTTCCTGCTGCACGTCAACAGAAGATTCCTGGCTCACGAAGATTATTTTGGATTCCGGGGCAACTTTGCGGATTCGTCGAGCGGCTTCGATTCCATTCAGCGTTGGGAGCCCGATATCAAGGAGAATCAAATCCGGTTTCAGCTCTTCCGCTTTAACAACGGCATCTGATCCATCCGAGGCCTCGCCGACGATCTCGATCCCCGGTCTCTCTCCCAGCGTCGAATATACAAATCGCAGGAACGGTTCGTAATCATCGACCACGAGAACCCGGACTGTTGATGGGGACATTATGCACGCATAACTGCACCGCTTCATTCGCGGGACACTGCACCGCATCACATCCACGCAAAAACACACACCGGATCTCGACGAACATGCCAAGATCGAACCAGCATTCCGCTTACTGAGACAAGCCCGCGGGGGAAGGCCAACCGCAGTGTACTTACGAAGCGGATTTTCCGTCGTTGCGCCAGAGCAGGTAAGGAAGAAATAGTTCCTTGGAGCGAGGCGGCTGAGACACCTGACTCTAATCAATCATGAGTGCTTCGGGAGCATGGAGAAGGACTCGGCCGCGTCCTTTGGAAAGAATTCCAGCGCGAACCCACTTTCTTAGCGCGCGGGTGACAGTAAACGGGCTGATATCCGCCAAGGCTGCGAGTTGATCGTTGGTAGCGCGGATTTCGATTCCGCTGGGATGAACCTCGTTGGATTGGCCACCGAGCCTAAGTAAGGTTGCTGCCAGCCTTTCCTCTGCAGTTTTGGTAACCAATCCAATATGGCGGTCAATGTAGTATCGCAAGTAGCGAAGCGCCATGTGCAGACCATTTTCAACGAGCAGAGGATAGCGGGCCGCCAGCTTCCGTATGACGGAGCGGTTCCACACGAGGAGTTCACAGTCGGAGGTTGTTTCTGCGGATGCCATGTAGGCGAGTGAGCTCGTCAGCAGGGCCACCAACCCGATGACGTCCCCCGGCACCAACCACGCGAGCAGAACTGACTGGCCGTGTTTGGTAAGGTGGTAAAAGCGGACCCGGCCGCTTCGAACAAGGAAGAAATGAGTCGCCCGATGACCCATGGAGGTAATGTTGTGCCCGGCGGAAACCCGCCGAATCTTGGCTGCGGCGAGAATGGCCTCCGCACCGGGTTGCTGAAGACCTGTCAAGAAGCTCGAGGTTCTGGCAGCGGTCGATGCTGGTCGAGAATTGATCATCTTGCATGATCCATGGGGCTGGATGAACCGCTGACCCTCAGTGATCACTTCAAAAGCGGCCAACCATATCATCCCAGTTACCCGTGGCCCTCAGGCCTGACTGGAACATCCACCTCAGATAGAGATAGAGCACACTGGCGCTTACTGCAGTTTCGACCTGTGGGTACGCAATGACGGGGATATAAAAATGTTCCCGCGAGACACCTAGCGGATAGCTGTCACCAGGTCAGTTGCGAAACACCACTTGGTGACAAAGCCGCTGACGCCAGAGGAAAATGGTTCATTGATGTAGTCCTCGTCTTCATAAATCGATAGGATCACGATTTTAGTCTTGCTCTTCAAAAGCCGCAGGCGTACCGCGGCCTGGAATCCATTCATGACGGGCATCGAAATATCAAGTACCAACACGTCAGGGTCAAGCCGAAGTGCTGCGTCAACTGCCTGTTTGCCATCTTCTACAGCTTCGACAATCTCAAACACTTTGCCAAGTCGTAACTGAACCTCCGCGAGCAGTTTCACATGATCATCGGCGAGCAACACTCGCACTGAGGCCACCATGACCTACTTCTGGGCCGATCTTTCCCCAAGATCCCAACTGTCTTGCTTCGACGAGGCTACTCCGGGAGTACCTGTCGTCTACTGGCAGTTGTGACAGGGTTGGCAAACATAACGCGCGCGCACGTGGATGCCAAAGCGCAAGGGCGCTGGGTGTTGAAAGTGGAAAACCCGGAGCTTGTGAAGGAAATCAGTTCGGTATTTGTCACGGTCGAGCCCGCGGCCGGTGTCAACCGACCCGATGGACAGAAGATGCTCTACGCCTACCTGGGCGAGGCTAATCACCCCTAGCTGAGGGATATGTCTTGACGCGCCTTCCCCGTGCCATCTTCCTGGGGACCGTGTTTGCGCCACTTGAGCGCGCGAGCAATTCCGCAAGACCCAACCCTTTTCCGTACACAGACTGATAGATTTGTGTAGTCGCCTGATTTCGTCAGTTGGCTTTCATGACACCGTGTGCACTGTAAATATTGCCAGTTCCCAACAGACCACTTAACGCGCCAAAGTCTCCCGATTAGGCCGACGGACCTGTCCTAAGGCAGGTCGAACGCTTCTAAGGAGAGTCGTGATGATGCAGTTCTCCCGCATCGCCCTGCCCATATCATTTCTGCTCGTTTCCCTCTCTCTCGTTGTATCCGCCCAGGACAAGACGCTCCCGGAGGCATACTCCGGCGTGGCAATGGGCACCGGCGGAAGCGTCGGCGGCAAAATGATCTCGTTTGATTTCCGCATTACACAGTACACCACCGATGAAGAACTTCAGAACTTTGCCCAACTGGTGAAGGATGAGGGTACGGACGCCCTTCGCCGTGCCTTGGAAAAAGAAGATAAGGGCCGCATCAACGCTGTGGGTTCTACCGGCAATCAGATTGCTGTCGCCCGTAAACGGCAGCATGGAACAGATACGATCATCACCATCGTTACCGCTCGTATCATGCCCTTCATGGAGCTTTATCGCAACGGACGCTCGACCGACTACCCCTTCGGTTTTCTTCAAGTCAAGCTCGATGCCACGGGTAAGGGCACAGGTCAAATCATGGCTGCGGCCAAGATCCGCTTCGATAAGAAGAAGGGGCAGTATGAAATCGAGAGCTTCGGCAACCAATACATCAAGGCTACTAACGTGCGCCCGCAATAATCGCTTGCTTTCCTGCTTTCTGGCGTGGCCGCGATATTTATAGAATGTTCAAACCAAGGAGCGCGGCAATGCAGCATTCACAACCATGCGATGGAAAAGATGGATTTGACCGCCGGGCCTTTTGCAAGGCTGTCGGCCTGGCGACCGCTTTCGGGGCAGCAGGGGTAAGCCTAGGAAGCGTGTTGGCCCACGCCGACCTCACCAAGGAGCAGCGTGACAAGATGACACCGGACGGAATCATCCAGCAGATGAAGGCTGGCAACGAACGCTTCCGGTCGGGCAAATCGCAGCATCGCGATCTCATGCGCGAAGTTCAGGCGACTGCGAAGGGACAGTATCCTGCGGCGATTGTCTTGAGCTGTGTTGACTCGCGAGCACCCGTAGAGTTGATTCTCGACTTTGGTATCGGTGACATTTTCAGCAGTCGGGTGGCGGGCAACGTTGCTGACGAGGACGTGTTGGGCAGCATGGAGTTCGCTTGCAAGGTCGCAGGCTCGAAAGTTGTGCTTGTCATGGGCCACACCGCCTGCGGAGCGGTCAAGGGTGTCATTGACGGGGTGCAGCTTGGCAATCTCACGGCGTTGTTGGCGAAAATCCGTCCGGCCGTTGAAGCCACTCACTACACGGGGGAGCGCACGGCAAAGAACTATGCGTTCGTAGACGCTGTGGCACGGCAGAACGTTTCTCTGACCATCACTAACATTCGGGAAAAGAGCCCGGTGCTTCGGGACCTCGAATCCAGCGGCGACATAAAGATTGCAGGCTCGATGTACAACCTCGAAACAGGAATCGTTGAGTTCCTCGCGTAGCAGTCACGTTAGGTGGTCCGGGCTCCGCACAGTTCACGGCCAAAGTGATCTTCTAGACGGACCGATCCCTCTGAATGTCTTAGGCATCGCCGGTTGGCTGTCTGCGGAGAATACCAGGGATTGCAACTCTCAACACTGACAATCCATCTAATTTCAACTTCGTCCGGCATGTTGTTCCGCCTGTCACTTTTGCCAGTTCTGTGCGCCTCCCTCCCCCGATAACATCTCTTGCTGGGCAGCTGTGTCTAATAGCTCGCGCTGAACGCACAAGAATGGAGGAGGATTTATGACCTGTAGAAGAATTGGTATTTCGGTGAGTCTTTTAGCAGTGTGCCTCTTTAGCTTGGGATCAGCCCTTGCCGCCGACAAGATAAAAGGCCAAGGAGTGGTCACACTACGCTCGGGAAACACCTTGACCGTGGAAACTAACGACGATGCAGCTATAAGCGTGGTTGTCACGCCCGATACGAAAGTGCAACACCCGGTGGGGCTGGGTGCACGGAAAAAGCAAGTGAGTCAAGAGGTCCTGATACCGGGCCTCAAGCTAAAGTTCGAGGGAACGGGTGATTCGAGCCAGGTGACGGCGGAAACGATAACCTTCGATCGAGATGATCTCAGCCTAGCCAAAGTGATCCAGGCCGGTTTGAATCCCACCGCGCAGCAACAAGCCAAGAATATGGAGACCTACCAAGCCAATAAGAAGTTGACCGATGCGGAAATTGCGGCCAACGATGCGGCCATCGCGGCCCATCAACGGGAGATTGACGCGGGCAAGCAGGCGATCGCAGCCAACCAACAAGGCATCCAGGAGGTTGCGCAGTCAACCCAGAAGCGCTTCTCCGATTTGGCTACCTGGTACGTCAAGGGTCTAGCCACTGTGCGCTTCGAAGTCGGTGATTCGGTTCTTTCAGAGGAGTACAAGCAAGAAATCACAAACCTGGCAAGCCAGGCGCTCACCTACACGGGGTTTGTGATCGAAGTCAGAGGCTACGCCGACTCGACTGGCAAACTTGAAGACAATCAACAACTCAGCAAAGAACGCGCTCAAGCCGTGGTGGCCTATTTGCTCCAGGATTGTCACGTTCCAGTAAAGAACATTACTGCGCCAGGCGCGATGGGAGAGGCGAACCCCGTAGCATCGAACGAGACTGCGTACGGACGAGCCGAAAACCGCAGGGTCGATCTTAAGCTCCTTGTCAATAAGGGCGTTACTGGCGGCGAATAGCAATCTTTAGTGGGAAAGGAGGGGGCGCGGAATCCGCGCTTCCTCTTGCTTGCATTCTCCAACGGCATGCCCTCCAGTTGTGATTCGATGGTTAGCAATCTCGAAACTATCAACTTATTAGACGAAAGGAGTCATGCCAGACAAACCACAGCGGAGTGCTGGTTTGCACTCCGCTATTTTTATTTGATCGAAGGACCTGGGTTCCGTGACAGGGCAAGAACTTCCGAACTGCATCGTTTGAGCAAGAATACTTAAGACAACTCAGCGTTCGAGAAGAAAACTACTCGACGGGCTTCCAACCATCGTCGGGGTTAAATGCTGTGATGGCCTTGGCTGCCTCCGCAGTGTTTCCTCCGAGATTCTTTTGGAATACAACGCCATCCTGGTTGATGAAAAACGACATCACTCCGGAGTTGCCATACTCGGCGGGATACGCCAATATGGCGAAGCCACCCGTCATGGCGCCGTTGACGACGTATTCTTTCGCCCCACCGTGGGCCCGTTCGCCTTGTTTGGTCAAGATCCGATAAGAGTATCCATGGAAGGGTTGGGGTGCCTGCGTGTTGGCGTAGCCCTCGGCGCTTGCGTAAGCAGCAAGTGGACCTAGAGGGCTCTCCGGTTGATTCTCATCGGCGGGCTTCCAGTACAAACCGTTGTGCTTGCCGTCATCGCTGACGAACTTCTGGGCGTATTGCCGCACATGACTGTCGTCGTGAGTCTGGCCGAAGTATTCGGCTTGCGCATCCGCGATGGCGTTTAGAACGTCCACGGTTGCCAGTTCATTGCCGCCGATACGGCGAGCCAGTACTTCTTCCTTTGCCGAGGCAGTGTCGAAATACCATTGCCCCGAAGAGTTTTTCAGCAAGGCGAAGGGGAAGGGATAGTTCTCGGCGCCGACGTTGAGGCCCATTCCGCCGTTTGCCAACTTGGCCCAGCGGTGCATCTCGTCATAGCGGCTCGTGAACAGATCGAGCCCAGCTTTGTCCTGAACTGGATCGCCTGAGAGAATCAGTTCCTTCGCCTCGGGACCGAAAATCGCTAGGAGCACATTGCTGTCTCCGTTTTTTGCGGCAGCGTAAATCGCTTGCCCTGCGTTGTCGGGCGAGGCGAACGTTTGCGGTTCGCTGGGGGCTTGGGCTTGGGGCGACTTGTTGCAGCCCACCGCGAGGGCGGTGATCGTTATCAAAGACACAAAAAGTAGACTGCGCGATTTCTTCTTCATTTGGGCAAACCTGATTTGGACAAACCTGAGATGCGCCATACCGCTCCTTCATTAGTAGTTCGCACCACTAGCGGCCGCCTCTGCCACCCTTGGCTGCCACACTTTGGTTCCCGCGTGCGCTCTGCGCACGCCCCCCGACGGTTCCGGAAAATGCATTCGGACGATCGGCTTGCGCGGCGCCAGCGTTAGAGGTCTGCGGACGTTGATAACCGCGGGCTTCATTGGTGCTGGGTCGTGTGCTCGGGGTCTGGCCCGGGCGATTTCCTGGAGTGGCCGGCAGAGTACTCGGTCCGCCCGCGCCCGGCCTCGTACCGGGAGTGCCACCGGGGACATTCGGACGATTGCCTCCATTTGCAGGAAGGGTTGTGGCAGGAGGACGATAGCCTGGGCGATTGCCCGGACTTGGAAGGGTGGTAGCGGGAGGACGATAGCCGGGCGGACGACCGTAGCCAGGATAACCCGGGCGGTAGCCGGGACCGCCAGGACGATACCCGGGGTATCCGGGACGATAGCCGCCACCGTAGTAGCCACCACGCCAGTAGCTGTTCCCAACGTAAATGTTGCGATTGTAGATTATGGTATTGCCGTGCCAGTTGGTGCCCCAATAGCTCCAGCCCCACCCGCAGCACCCGCCATACACCATCGCTCCGACCGCGATCCCGACGCCGAAAGCAATCACCGCAGTCGATGGGGGCGGAGCGACATAGACATAGCCGGGGTACGCGTAGGGAACACCGTAAATCACCGCGGGGTTGTAAACGGGAACATACACAACCTGTGGATTCGCCGGCTGAATAACGATGGTCTGCGGGCTCTCTTGGACGACTTTAATTTGTGGGGTCGATTTCAGGTTACCCGCCGCCTGCGCCTTAGCGCGCATTCTCTGGACGGCAGCCATAACGTCCGACTGCTGTGTGGCGGACGCTTCGCCCAGCGCGGAGGTCCAAGCCAGATTCTTGGCCAGGTTGTCGAGCACGGACGGAAACTGAGTTAGCGCTTTCACCGCGGGATCCCATGATTGTTGATCGACTTGTTTGGCTAGCGCCTCGCCCTTCAGCTGGGAATTATCCTTGAGCCATAGAGTCGCGTCGACTATTTCGTAGGGAAAAGTTGCAGCACCGAGAATCTGCGCGACCAAAGCATCGGGATAAAGCGCGATGGGAGCCACGAGCTGGTCGAGTTCCTCGGGCGTAAGAGGCTGAGGTTCCTCTGGGGTTTCCGCCGCGGACGCGTTCGGAGATCCGGACGAGGATGTGCTCTGCGCGCTTGCCTCAACGGGAAACGTCGTCAGGACAAGAAGAAGACTCATCAATACAGCGACCGCTTTCTGCATTCGAGGCATAGTGTCCCGATTTCTGAAGACTTTTCCTGAAGTCGCGCGAGCTGGCGTCAAAGTTCTCATACCCGGAAGCCGCTGCTACAACGAACATCCCCGAAGATGACCGACCGCCGAAAACTCGCAGACCTGGATCTCGTGTCGATTGCACAGGCAGTCCGGCCTGTTGGATCGAATGCGTCGACACTCCATCCGCGAGCCCTTTCTAACACTCGAAGAGAACAGACACTACTGACAAAACTTACAGTCAACTCCCAGCCACGACAGGGATGCGCAAATGCTTGCCCGTGATCAGGCACAAGGAAAGCTGAGACAATCCCTCGAGTGCTACTTTTGCCAGTTACCTGGGGGCTTGGTTGGTTATAGATTGCACCCATCTGCACCACTGCGTCTGGTTGAGTCCCTCAGCGGGATGGTTGAGCAGCATGTGGGCAATGAGACCTTCGTGCAGAGAATCGAGACAATTGAAGTGGGTTGTATGGTGCCAGACTGTCACCTGATTTAAGGTACAAGAAAATCTTTATAGAAGTCATCCCGAGCGAAGCGAGGGATGAGCCAACTGAAAGAGAGCTGCAAAGTGCACGTCGCTCGCCGTGGGATACGTTTCGCGTGGGAAACCGCTCTTTTTGTCGTGTGCCTGGCATGTCTCAGCCTCGGGCAACAGCCCGATATCCGGAATCTGATCACGAGCGGGAACCTTGAAGGCATGCGCTGGCCGAATTTCAGCGACTATCGCAACTGGCTCCAGAGGTTCTACGAGCCGACAGGATTCGCTCCCGCCTGGCTCCAGGGCTCGCAACCGGTACCGCAGGCCCTGTCGCTGATTGAGGTTTTCAAAGATGCTGGGACGAAAGGGCTCGACCCGGAGGATTACGATGCTTCGCGCTGGGAGGAGAGAATCCGCGCGCTACAAGGCTCTGCGAGCGGCCCGGCGGTGGCGCGTTTTGACGTGGCGCTCACCATCTGCACGATGCGCTATGTGTCCGACCTGCGCATTGGACGGATCAATCCAGCGCATTTCAAAGTCGGACTGAGCGTGGAGCAGAAGAAATATGACTTGGCCCAATTTCTACGCGACCGGATCATGACCGCTTCGGATACGCAAGCCGTCTTGGCTGGCGTGGAACCTCCCTTTGCAGCCTATCGCCGTACCGAGCTGGCGCTCGCCCGCTACAGCGAACTGGCACGCACCGACGATGGCGAAAAGCTTCCCGAGGTGACAAAGCCCATCGACCCGGGCCAGTCATATGCCGGGGTGCCACGTCTAGCCCGCCTCTTGCGACTCCTGGGAGACCTCCCGGCCGATGCGACCTTGACGGCAGATGCCCAAATCTACGGCGGCCCTCTGGTGGAAGCCGTCAAACGTTTTCAGCGCCGTCATGGCCTCGAAGACGATGGTCGCCTCGGCCCCGGCAGCATAAAACAGCTGAATGTACCTCTGCAGCAGCGGGTACTGCAATTACAGCTCACTTTGGAACGCTGGCGTTGGTTGCCGGCGGAATTCTCGGCACCGCCGATCATCGTGAACATTCCCGATTTCCGGCTGCGCGCCCTCGATGAGAATAACAACGTCGCGATGGATATGCGCGTGGTGGTCGGCAAAGCGATGCGCACGCAAACGCCTGTCTTCACCCGCGATATGACCTACGTCGTCCTCCGTCCGTACTGGAACGTTCCCCCCAGCATTCTCCGCAGCGAAATTGTTCCCGCCATCCAGCGCGATCGCGGCTACATTGCTCGCAAGAACTACGAGGTCGCTACCTACGACGGTAAAGTTGTTACCTCAGGAAATATTTCCGATGAGGTGTTGGCACAACTGCGGGCGGGAAAGCTAATGGTGCGCCAGAAGCCCGGTCCTTCCAATGCGCTCGGCCTGGTCAAGCTGATCTTCCCCAACGAGCACAACGTCTATCTTCACAGCACTCCTTCTCAGGATCTGTTCTCGCGCTCCCGCCGTGATTTCAGTCATGGCTGCATTCGCGTGGAAAAGCCTGCCGAGCTAGCGGCGTGGGCACTGCGCAATAATCCCGGATGGACGCTGGAGCGAGTAAGGCAAGGAATGCAGAGCGGAAAAGACGACGTCACGGTGAACCTGGTGAAGCGAGTCCCAGTGTTCATCGTTTACGGAACGGCGCTCGCCTACGAAAACGGCGACGTTCACTTCAGCGATGATATTTACGGACACGATGCTGAGCTGGCGGCCGCGTTGGCCAAGGGTTATCCGTATCCATAACGGTGCCCGACTACCGACGCCGGACGCGGCCCAGTTTGACCTGCACGAAATTCGAAGCCGCGTAGTAGCCTGCTTGCGCCCGGCCCGCCCACAGGGATATCCTTCCTTGCGCCAGAGCAAGGAGTGGCCCTGGTTGCGCACCGTCATGCACTAGCGGAGAGTTGTGATGAAATACCCCGTGCTCGTCCCGATTTTCCTTCTGACCGCCGTGCTGGCCCTCTCACAAACAGAAAGCGCCCGGATTTCCGGAAGGGTGACGGACGTGAGCGGCGCGGTCATTGTCGGTGCCGAATGCAAGCTCACCAACATCGAGACCAACGTTTCGACTTCCACTACCACCAACCAGGACGGGATCTACGTCATCCCCGACCTGCGACCTGCCAACTACCCGCTGACCATCCAGAAGGGGACCGCACGATAGCCAAGGATAAGCTGGACGCGAGGTCTCGAAATCTGACTGGACTGCAGCGCGGATGTCTACGCTTTCGCCACATCATCGGTTTAATCGCATTCCATTCGCCCGATGGACTCTATGAAAACCGGACTGCTCAGATGCCCTGCGGGGAAAATAGCAGAAACACCAGCCCGTAATATGAAGGGGAGTACTTTCTGCGGTCCGGTTTGCAGGCAAAAGGCCGGGAATTGCGCCCATTTCTAGCAAAATTCAGAGCAATCCCGGCGGATTTCTCTGCACATCAGACTTGCTGGTAGCGCTACCGGGAATCGAACCCGGGTTTGAAGATTGAGAATCTTCCGTCCTAACCCCTAGACGATAGCGCCACTCGTTTCATTCCCGGGATCGTAAGGGTTTCCCGTCGATTTTGATGATACTTCCCAGTCCGACAACGGCGCAAGCCTCCGTCCATTTCTTCGTAGAGCGATCTCATCTGGCCACTCCAGAACTTTCGGCGGCTGCCAGTCTTCCCCGCAGAACAGTCACGGAAGCGGCGGGTAAGTTGTACTCGACATTTGCTCCACCGCTGAGTTGCGACGTTGCAGGCGGACCGTCCGGACTGGCATAGCCCTTCTTCCGGGCGGCGTGCCACCGATATTGCGCCTTTCCGAAGGTGATCATCACCATCGGGCCCGAGAAAAATCTGTCGCGGTTGGCGTCCGCATCGTGAAATACAATCCTCACTTTACGAGGGTGGTCACGATCTTTGTTAATGAGCATGAGCGACCACTTGCCGTCCGGGCGTTGCAGCGGATAGGCCGTCACTAACACGTGCCCGTCGGAGTCCTTTACGTCGCTCGAAGCAGTATAGAGTTTGTGCTCGGCGTCTTTGGGTTGGGCCCACTCCTGCGTTAGCAGCCGCGCGGCGAAGAATTGCGAGGTCTTCCTCTGGATGCGGTAATGCGGGTCAACCATGAACATGTGGTAGGTTCCCCAACTGTTGGCGCAGTTTGGATGAGGTGGAGAATAGGACAAGTCGTGATAGTAGTGCGTGGACTTGCCGCCCGCGGTGAGAAATCCACCGAAGGAGTCCGCCAGCCACAGAGCGCCGAAGATGTCGACCGCGGCCTCGCCGCCATGATCGTTGGTTTCGGTGTCGAGCAGCGGAATTCCGGGAGGCAAGCCGTCGTCGCGCCAGACCTTCATAATGTGAGTGATCAACTCCGGCTCCTGATAGAGGTCTTCCCATGGCGTCTCGCATCCGTCGTAGGGATAGTGCTCGAACGACATGAAGGCGAGATCCTGAAGACGTTGATGAGCCTTCAGGTAGTCGAGGAAGCGTCCCAGCCATGAAGTCCGCCCCTGGACATCGGGCCAGACCTTGATGTCTTCGGTGACTCCTTCAAAGACAGGTCCGCCGAGTTTGAAATTCGGATCGACGCGGTGGAGCGCGGTGGCGAATTGCAAATACAAGGTGGCGTAATCCTCGGGCTGCATATATTGGCCGTCGGGTTCTTCGCCCATCTCGATGTACGACACCGGGTATCCACGCTTCTTGATGTAAGTCATCTGCGCCGCCGCATCCTCGGGCGTGCTGTATAACATCGCCACGGGAACGATGGCCGGCAGGCCGCGGGTGATTCCGCTGGTGAAGAACAAATCAAAGCCCGGCTGATCTCCTGATTCCATGCGGTCGGGCGCCAGGTAAAGGTCCGAGGGCGTGTGCCACGGGTCGACCGAAGAGCACAGGGTCAGTGTCTGCTTCTGATCGGGCGAATGCTTTAGAAGATCATGGAATTCGTTGTTCCCATCTTCCTTGTTCCCAGCATTGTTCCCAGCGATAATTCCGGCGTAAAGCTCGCGGATGGCGTAACCGACGCAATTCCTGGGATCACTGGAACCATGCGTATCGCAGGTATTCGACGACCGAGTCATCAATATCCGAATGAACTTCGTTGTCACCGGCGAAGAATCCAGACGCAAGGTGGCGGTGCCACCTTTTCCATCCGTCACGGTTCCTGACGCGAAGGTCGTCCATGTTCCTTTGTCCTGATCATCCATCGCGTCACCATCTCCGACCCAGTACTGCACCTGGTAGACCTGCGCATAGGGCTCTGCCCAAGCGATGCGAATCGCGTTAACGCTCTCCTGCTTGTCGAATGCGATCACCACCCATTGCGGATGCAGCGCATCGTCTTCTCCCGTGAACCGTTTGGTGAGATAGGGATTGCTCTTCCAGTACGACTGGAGATCTCCATCGTCGAGACGCGAAAAGCCGTCAAATTCCGTTCCGTTGTTCCGGGTGAAGCCACGGTGACGGAGCGAGTAGCCATAGGTGTGGCGGATCATTTCTTTCGTGGGGTTGGCGTTACCGGTGAAATATCCGCGCCCCGCCGGGTCGCTCCAGGTGCCCTTAGGATTCCAATGCCAGGCTTGCACAAATAGATCCGTGTTCTGGCGGTAACTGATAACTCCCCAGCCGGCAGAAAGAACCTGCTTGATCTGATCGGGTCTGAAGAACATATCGGTCGCATTGCTGGGGACGCGGTCCACGGTCGATCCCAGTGCGTAAAGAGGGCTGAAGGTGTTAACGACGTGGCTGGGAGTTGCATCGACGAGAACGGTTTGTGTCACCCCATCTTGCGCTTTGCCATGTTGCGCAGCTCCGGGTTGGGCCACTCCGTGTTGTGTCACTCCATGTTGTATCGCCCCATGTTGCGCGATTGCATGCGTGGGCCAGAGCAGCGCGGCCCCCAAGAGAACGACTTCGCTTAGCGTTTTGCGCAGAATGAATTGGGTAAAAGATGACAGCTTACTTCGCATGGTATGGACCCTCGGAAGATTTGAGCTTTATCCCCGCATAAGAGTCATATAACTCCCGCTTAGTGGTCGTTCATCCCAGTGTAACTCCCGCCGCTTCTTCACAGATACGGCACGAAGCCTTGCGTCTTCATCTCCAGGCGGTACACCGAAGTAGTAGCTGTGATGTAGAGCGTCCTATAGTCCTTGTCGCCCCAAGTCAGATTCGCCGGCTGTTCCGGCATGACGATAGTGCCAAGATGGTTGCCGTTCGCGTCCCAGACCCAGATGCCTTTCGGTCCGACGACAAAGAGGTTGCCGTTCTTATCCACTTTGATTCCATCGGGCACGCCATCGTGCTTCCCGCCCGGCTCCTCGCCGAAGATGCGCCCGTTCTTGAGAGTTCCGTCCGGAGCAACGTCGTACACACGAATGTTTCTCTTTTCGCTGTCGTCGACGTAGAAGCGCTTGCCATCGGGAGAAAAGGCGAGACCGTTCGGCTGAGTAAGGTCCTTGGTGAGTAATAGCACATTGCCCTGAGCGTCGAGGCGGTAAACGCCCTGGAATGGGATCTCTTGTTTATCGCCAGCCACCAGATCCAGGGTCGGATCCGTGAAATACAGAGCGCCGTCCGGACCTACGATCACATCGTTTGGGCTGTTAAATTTCTTGCCCTCGTAGCGATCCGCCAGAACCTTGTATTTCCCGTCGGGAGTTACTTCGATGATGGCACGCAACACGCTGGCGCAGTCGATCAGCCGATGTTGGTGGTCGAAGGTGTTGCCGTCGGGGTCCCCGAGCGCAATCACTTCCTCCTTCTTGCCGTCGGGATAGAGCCGGTAAATCTTGTTAATGGTCTCGTCGCTGACATAGAGGAACCCAGCCTGATCCCACATCGGGCCCTCCGTAAACCCAAAACCCGTGCCCACCACGTTCAGCTTCGCGTTGCGATCCACCAGATTCCAGAATTGCGGCGATCCAGCTTGCAACTGAAACTGCGCCGGCGACTGTGCGAACGCCAGAAAAACCGAAGCTCCGAACCGCGATGAGCGCCGCAGTCGCGATGATGAACTACGCACAGTTTTCCAGCTCCGATTCATGAGAACTTACCTATTCCTCTTCATCCGCTTTCGTGGGACTTCCCGACCGGCTGGCGCTTGCCGCACTCATAAGATAACTGACGACATCATTCAACTCACCAGAAGTGAGGGTCAAGCCATAGTCTGAAGGCATCAGCGGTTGCGAACTGTATTCGATCGCCTCCAAATCCTGCTTCGACACGAAGTGAAACGTCCCGTCCAGCGTCTGCAGCTGCACAGAGAAATTATCTTCATTGCGAACTCTTCCGGCATATTTCTCTCCGCCACGAGTCGTCACCGTCACCATTCGCGCCTGTCGGTCGCTGCCCGGAGCTGGATTAGCGATCGCGCTGCGGATTTGCTCCACATCATGAGTGCGGGCGTATGCTGACAGATCGGAGGCAATGAAACCGCCTTTGCCGCCCACCATGTGGCAGCCGGAACATCCCGCTTTGCCAAAGAAAATTGCCTCTCCGCGCTCCGGATCACCGGGCAGCTTGATTGTTTGCTTTGCTCCCCGATCTGTCCCCTGAAGAATGTGCAGGTAGCTTACGACCGCCTTGATGGCCGAGCCTTCCATGGAGTGGAAGGCAGGCATTCCAGTTCCAGGAATCCCGTTCTGAATAATGCCGAAGATCTGGGCATCGGAAAGCTTCTGCACTTTTGGATTTTCCGCAATATTCGGAGCCCGTTCCCCGCCCTTGCCGTCGAGCCCGTGGCATCCGGCACAGGTCGACGCGAAAGTTTGCTTCCCGCGCGTTGAGGCCGGCTTGAAGTCTTGCTGCCGGGGCGGTTGCGGTGGAGTTTGCGATCGGGTTTGCGAACGGGTTTGCGATCGAACGACAGGCCCGCTGGCAACCCATAGAACCAGCAGAGCCGTAGCCAGCACGCCGCGTGATCTGAAGCTTGAGAACATATGCAACGCCCGGCCATCAAGCCCCGTCCGATGATCGGCGAGCTTAGTCTTCAAAACAAGAACTTCGCCCCCACTTGCAGAATGCGCGCAGGCCTAGCCGAGTTCACCAAACCGAACGTGCCCCCCTGGTCAGGGAAACCTGCGTTGATTAGGCCAGTTGGATTGTTGAACTGTGCGTGGTTAAAAAGATTGAACGCTTCAAACCGCAACTCAAGCTCTTTTGACTCGGTGATCTTGGTCGTCTTCGCGAGAGCTGTGTTGAAGTTGTTGAGTCCGGGACCGTGAAAGAAGCGGCGGGCGGAGTCGCCGAACACCCCAAGCAGCTCGGGGCTGAAAAGGGAGGTATTGAAGTAAGGATTGCCATGACGCGGATTTGTGTCGCCCAGAACGTGGCCAGGAGTATAGTTCGGCACGTCCACGGGAGCCGCGTTGGCACCGATCAACGCATTATCGTCATTCTCCATCATTGTGATCGGAAGCCCGGTAGCGAAGGTGGTAATGCCGCTCAGACTCCAGCCTCCGGCCAATCCCCTGCCCCAACCAGAGGTGACGAACTTGTCGAACGGCAGCAGCCAGTTGTAGCTGAACACGAAGTTTTGCGTTAAATCGAAGTTACAAAGACCAATGCTCAGCCGCGGATTGAACGGATTAGTAGAATCCTGCAGACCAGAAGCATTGTCCATGCACTTGCTGTAGGTGTAGCCGGCGAGAAGGTTTAGCGACGCCGTGTTGTGGCTCACGCTGACTTGCAGCGAGTTATAGCTCGAGTTTGCCACCGTGGACTCATACGGGTTGGTATCAAAGTTCGGGCCGAGCGGCCGGGTGCTATAAAAAGTCTGGCCGGCGTAGGGCGACGTTCCAGCGTTCGTAACCCAAAAAGTACCGGTGGGTGGTGTCTCACTGAATTGAGCGCACGGCGGCGCAGTAGTCAAAGTCATGTTCAGATTGGCAGGATTGTTCAAGTACAAACACAGCGCCGGATTGGCTGGATTGGCCTCGATCGATGTCACTAACCGATGCCCCTGATTCCCAACATAACTCACGCTGACTACAGTGTTTGTTCCAACCTGGCGCTGCAGCGAGAATTCGAAGTGTTCGGAATACGGAAGCTTGTTGTTGTGGTCGAACGAAAATCCGTAGGAAATCGGCTCGACCCCCGCCCAGTTGAAGGTGGTGTCTGGGTTCTTAGCCGAAACATTCGTCGGAGGAAATGTGAACGGGAACCTCGGCCATCCGCCCACAAGCCCACCTATGGAACGGACCGTATACGGAGCCTCCAGGAGCGGCGGATTTGAACTGCCGTAGTAGAGTCCGTAAGGTGGATCGCCCACTTCGAGAAATTGCGCTAGATCTTCCACCGCCGTGTAATACAAGCCCGCGCCGGCACGAATGCTGGTTTTTCCCGGGCCGCCAAAAAGCTTGCCGAGAAATCCCGAGGTAGTACTGGGAGAATAAGCCAGACCCAGCCGAGGCGAAAAATTGTGCCACTGCGTCGGCGCGAGCGTGCGCGGTATGCCGGGATCACCTGGAACAACCCATCCCGTAGGTGCGCCGGGGAACACCACCGACTGTAGCCCGGGAACGATGGTTTCAATCTTGTTCTGGGTGTCGTACCAGGGCATGCTGGCTTCCCAACGCAGTCCATAGTTCAACACCAGATCGGAGGTCACTCGCCAGCTATCCTGCCCATACAGAGCGTAGTACTTACTACGGGAATCCAGGATTTGCGGGCTGGCCTGGGTCAAGCTATCCGGCGCTCCAATGAGAAAGTCGGCAAAGTCGATTCCCGTCTCGCCGCCAGTAAATGCGTACTGTCCGTTTTCCGCCGCCAGATTTCTTTCGTTGATCTGGTCATAGTGGAACTGACCGCCGAATTGAATCGTGTGCCTTCCGATAACCTTCGTGAAATTATCCAGAACCTGGAATGAATTGTTGTACTGCCCGGTGCTTACCTGGGGAACACCGATCTGGAAGTTATTGAACGTAATGTAAGGCACGCCTTCCAACGCCGGCGCAATCGGGCTGATGCCGCCCGCGGGGTTGCTCCAGGGAGTTGCAAATCCTAGATTAGCGAGGCTGTAAGCCGATCCGACTCCGCCTGTCGGCTCTGTCAGGTGCAGAGTATTGCGCACGTAGCTGAGGCGGAGTTCATTCACCGCATAAGAGCCGAAATTCTTGGTATCGCCGAGATTCACCAGTTGTGCCCGCCCAGCGGTCGTAGCGCTATAGGCAAAGCTGGCTGCCGGCACGGTGGCGCCGCCATTGGGATACGGGGAGTTCAACGTATAGTCGTCGATGAAGTAGTAGGCGAACAGCGAGCCATAGCGCGTGTTCTGGTCGACCCGGATACCGCCTTTGTCGTCGCTCAATTGCTGTGCGTATTGTGACGACGAGTAATTGAAGGCAGGATTATTCTGCACATTCGGCTGCGGGATGAGGCCAAGGTTCAGCATACTCGTCGCCACGGGCGACCAAGCTGACTGCGGGATGGAAGCGTTAGGAAACACGCAACCCGTCGTGGTGCTGTTGGTCGTGCAATTGTATCCATAGGGCGTCCCCGCGCCCGATGAGCCGATCGTCGCCGGATTGATCGTGGATGCGGTGAAGTAGTACGGCTCTCCGTTCACGACCGGATATCCCAACCCTTGCCGCCCCAAACCTCCTCCGCTGAGAATGCTGGCGAAAATTGGCACCGTTCACGGTAGAGGCGTACCGGGTTGTTATTTGCGTCGACGCCGGTGGTGAACAAACCCGCCGAATCAGAGAAGTTGCCGGTAAGGTCTGCCGCGGACGGCAGGGTTGTAGTCGCAGGAGACGCCTGGGTTTGGCGAGTACCCTGGTAATCGACGAAAAAAAAAGTCTTGTCTTTCCGGATCGGTCCGCCGAACGTGCCACCGAACTGGTTCTGGCGGAAGACGGGAACGGAATCGGTGAAATACTGCGTCGCATCCAGCGCGGTATTACGCAGAAATTCAAATCCGCTGCCATGGAATCCGTTAGTGCCGGATTTAGTCACGACATTAACTTGTCCGCCGCTGTAGTTGCCGTATTCGGCGTCGAAGTTATTGGTGATGATCCGAAACTCGGAGATCGAATCCAGATTCGGAATAATCGCCGCGCCGTTATTCTTACCTTCCTCAACATTCGATCCGTTCACCATGAATCCGTTGGATGTCTCGCGTTGCCCGTTGACCGACTGATTTCCGGTACTCACCTTCTGACCGCCATCGGGCGAACGGTCGCTGATTCCCGCTGTTCTGAGTGTCGCCGGCAGTGTAGGGGGACACTCCGGGTTGCAACGCCAGCAAGTCGGTATAGCTGCGCCCGTTGAGGGGAACCGCTTGCATCTTCGCCCCGGTGATCACTTCTCCCATCTGCGTGCTCTGGGTCTCCACGTGCACGGCGTCCGTGCGCACCTCAATTGTCTGCGACGCCGCGCCCACTTCAAGACTGGCATCGGCGCGAAGCTCCGCGTTGGCGTCGATCACCAATCCCGTCTTCCGGTAGGTCTTGAAACCGCCGTGGCTGATTTCCAGGTTGTAAGTACCGATGGCCAGCGTTGGAAGATTGTAAAAGCCCTTCCCATCGCTTTTGACCGTCGTTTTGACTCCGGTCTGAGTATCGGTCGCAACCACTGCGGCACCGGAAACAACCGCGCCCGAAGTATCCGTGACCACGCCGGAGATACCGCCGGTGATGCTGGCCGACGCGACGGTTAGCGCGAAATGCACGAACGCCAACACTGCGATTGCACCGTACACACGATTGCGCATAGTGGATCTCCCGCGAGAAGGCTAGCAGCCCGATTCAGCGCCGTTTTCTTACTTTCACCTGGTAAAACCCGCAGCTCAGTCGTGGAAGTCGAACCACCCGTTGGGAAGAGGGTTTATCTCAATCGCAATAGTGATGTCAACCTTTTTGTTTTCTTGACTCGGAGTCAAAATAGTTCACCTCATCTCAATCAGCCTCATTCTCGCCGCCGCGAATGCCTCGCTTCGCAATCGACGGCCTATTTCTGTTTTACCGCGATTGCCGAGATTTCGATCCGGGCATTATTGACCAATGCCGCTGCTTGGATGGTGGCGCGCGCCGGCTTGGGGTCAGGCAGCACGCTCTTGTAAACCTTGTTCATGTCCCCGAACTCATGAATGTCGGCCAGGTAGACCGTAACGCTGACAACGTCCTTCCACTCGAAGCCCGCGGCTTTGAGAACCTTCCGTATATTTTCGAGCGCCGCAGTCGTCTCCGGGCCGATGCCCCCAGCGGCCAATTTGCCGGCAGTCATCTGTACCTTCCTGGCCGGCAATGTACAGAGTGTTCCCGGCCAAGATGCCGTCGCTGAAAGGAAGTCCCCTGGCGGGAGCCAGATTCACCGCTTTTCGTTCCTGGCCATAGGTCCGCTGCGATGCCATGCCCATCATGAACAGGATCGCGACGGCGCATGCGCACAGGCGGAGAGTTTTCATCTGCATTGCAATTTTCATTTTCATTTTCCGTTCCTCTTCCTGATAAATGGATTGGCTCTTCCACGCAACGAAAAACGGTGTTAGAGTCCGCGCACATGTATACATCGAGGGGGACGAAATGAACAAGTTTCGTGGTTTTGTGAAATCCCATACCATTGCCGCATCCGTGCTATCCATCGGCATTTTGTGTGCCGTTTTGTGCGGCGCCGGACTTCTGCGAGCGCAGTCGGCTGCGGGACAACCGCTGCGCAATCCGACAGTGCTTTAATTGCAGATTTTCGCCGCGTCGAAGTGGCTTCGGTCTCGGATGCGCTGGAGCAACTGACCGGCCAGCGCATGTACATGAGTCACCGCATGCACCCGCTCTTCACCACCAAGTTTGCCGGTTTTGCGCGGACGGTGTAGCTCAAGAAAGACGAAGGCAACAACGATCCCGCTGCATTGAATGGAATGCTGACCGCCATCGACAGGGTTCCACCGATTCCGTTTACGTGATGGTGGTCGAGGACGGCGAGAACATCGCGGGCATGGGCGGATTGATGGGGACCGCCATGGCGGCGCGCGGCTACGCCGGAGCCGTGATCGATGGAGGAGTGAGCGACGTGGCCTACTTGCGCAAGATTGGGTTCCCCGTGTATGCAACCGGCATCGTACCGTCGACGTCAGTGCATCACTATCGCTTCGGAGGCTCCCAGATTCCAGTGACCTGCGATGGTGTCACCGTCAATGCGGGCGACATTGTCGCGGCAGACAGCGATGGCGTGGTGGTGGTTCCACGGGCCAGGGCTCAGGATGTGCTGGCCCTCGCGCAACAAATGGATTTCAAAGAGCACTCGATGTATGCCGTGATCGAACAGATGAAATCGATCATGGAAGCGGTTAAGAAGTTTGGAAGACTATAGCCAAAAGAGAGCCCACTTGCGCAAATTCGACTTTCATCAGATAATTCGCACTTTCATTTTGTGATTGCCGGACTTTCTCGTCTTTCATCGCGGATTCTCATGGCGAACTCTCAGAAACGAAGCTACAACATCACCGCGCTGCAACGCGGCTTGCGTCTTCTGCAGCTGTTCAGCGAATCACCGCAGGGCCTCGCCGCCAAACAAGTCGCGGCCCGGTCGCGGCTGCCGGTGAGTACGGTCCATCGGTTCCTGGCGAACCTGGAGGCTTCCGGCTTTTTGAACTGCAGCAGCGACGGCGTGTACCACCTGGGAATCGCGTGTTTCGCAATCGGCCAGGCAGCTTTGGCTCAACTCGATATTCGCCGAGTCAGCCTGCCGTACCTTCAGGAATTGAATCGGCAAACGCGCGAGACTATTCATCTGACCGTACGGCACGGACTGTCCGCGGTTTACGTCGAGAAGCTGGATTCACCAGAACAGCTGCGGATCCATTCACGCATTGGCGCTGCCGTGCCGTTGTATTGCACCGCGGTGGGCAAAGTCATGCTGGCGTACATGCCTGAAGAGGAACGGGAAAGAGTTCTCCCGCAGTTGGGCTGAAGCGTCTGACGCCGAACACCGTGGGCAACCTTCAGGAGTTGGAGGCCGAACTGTACCGGGTCCGAAAGAACGGTTACGCCTGCGATCTGGAGGAAAACGAACTTCACATACGCTGCGTGGCCGCGCCCATATGGGACCATGCCGGCGGCGTGAATGCCAGCCTCAGCATTACCGCGCCAATGGTGCGCATGGCGGTTACGCGTTTGCGGCAACTCGCGCCGTTGATTCAGGCCGCCGGATTGCAAATTTCACGGGAGCTGGGGTATCAGAGTGCTGGCGTCCGCTCGCCGCTAAGAAAAATGCCACCGCAAAAAACGCCACTGCAAAAAAATGGCGCCGGGGAGGCAAGCGATTGCGAAACCTCTTTGAGCGGCGAAGCAGTCGGCAGTTTCGGAATTGATGTCCGAGCTTTTTCCAGGAATCGCGCCTTCGTATTTTGCTCGTGGCTGCCGGCTGCCTTATATCGTCGAGCCTGGCAGGGGCGTTGCCCAATTCACGCATTCCCCTTGCCGGTTCCAGTCCACGACATTTGAAGGGTGGAAGGCTGAGGAACTGTTCAACGACTGGGTGCGCCTGACGTTGTTCCCCAACTTGGCGGCAGGCTGATGCAAGTTGAGTTCGGCGAACATCGCTACTTGTTCGTCAACCCGCGGTACAAGGGCCAGTACTTATCCCCCGGCCGATTCCATAAAGCAACGTCAATGGATCAACTATGGGGGCGACAAGCTCTGGCCACTGCCGGAAGGCCACGGGAGAAGGCTATTGGCCGGGGCCGATTTCAGACGCGCTCGATGATGGCGAATACAAACTTACCATTGTCTCTCGAGAGTAATCCGTGCACGCTGCGCCTTGAAGGGCCAGCCGATCCCTCAACCGGCCTGCAGTATTCACGGGAGATAAGCATCGGCAACGATTCTCCGCGGATCTCGTTTCATGCGGTCATGAAGAATGCCACCGACCACGCAATTCGATGGTCGATGCAATCCGTGACCCAGTATGACACCGCCGATTCGGCCACGCCTGCCGACTACAACCACGATTTCTGGGCGTTTGCTCCGCTGAATCCGCAAAGCGCATACACCGATGGATATCGCGTTCGCAACGGCCTCGCCGATGATCCCTCCTATGCAGTCCACGATGGCATGTTCACGCTGCACTGGCTGTATCTGGAGAATGAAGTATGGCTCGATTCCGATGCGGGCTGGCTTGCGATCGTCGACGACTCGACGAAATACGGCATGATCGAGCGCTTTCAATATTCCGCAGAGCAGGAATATCCCGGGAAAAGCGTCCTTAATCTTCTACAAGAACGGCGCTGAGTTGGAATTGGATGATAAGGGTATGCCCACGCTGCGTTAAACCATCCTGATGAAGCTCCTTACTACATGGAAGCCGAGATCAACAGCCCGATGGAACGCCTGAATCCTGGCGCCTCCTATGCTCTCGATACCTGGTGGTTCCCGGTTCGCGCCAATAAAGAGCTTAAGAGCCGTCACCGCGGCGGGAATCGTTGAGCATCCTCTCAGCGCCTCTATTCACGCGCGAACCGCTTGCAGCTGTCGGGTTCCTTTGGAGTTTTTTTTGCCGGCAAGCTGTATGCGCATGTATTCGATCTGCACGGGGCCGAAAGCAGTGTTGTCGAACTGGAATCGGTCGATCCACTTCAGGTCGCCGAACTCAACCAACCCATCAGCGTGTCTCCTGGGGCGAATCGGGTAGCCATCCGATTTGAGCAACGAGCAAGGCGTCGATCGTGGCAGTTTAGGTGAGGCGCAAATCACGAGATTGCAGAAGGAGTGTGACCGGTAATATGCGGATCGCTGCACTCCTCGCCGTGGTGCTGTTCGCCTGCCTGGAAGCTTCAGGCGGGAGACGAGCCGCCAGCAGCCATATCAACGACTAATCGATGTCGTTCCGAGGACCTTGCTGGTTCAGCCAGCCGCCGCGAACTGGATCTCCTATAACGGCGACTATTCCGGTCGTCGCTATAGCGGCCTTGCCGAAATCAACCCGGGCAATCTCGGGGGACTGCGCGCCGCATGGGTTTTTCATGCGCGCAACACGAGCCGCCTGGAAGTCACTCCCGTGGTAGTGAACGGAATTATGTTCGTGACCGCGGCGAATGATGCCTTAGCCCTCGATGCGCGTACCGGACGAGTCGTTTGGCACCATTCGTGGCCGATCTCCGAAGGGTTGATCGATGACGCGTCCAGCACATCAATCGCGGCGTCGGCGTATGGCACAACCGGGTCTATATGGAAACCGACAATGCGCATCTCCTTTGCCTGGATGCGCGCTCAGGCAATCTGCTCTGGGACGTGGCTTATGCGACTTGGAACAAGAATTACGGCGCAACCAGCGCGCCGCTCGTAGTGAAAGATAAAGTCCTGGTGGGAACCTCCGGCGGCGATGATGGCGTGCGGGGCTTTGTTGCCGCTTATGATGCGTTGACCGGCAAACTGGCGTGGCGATTCTGGACGATACCGGGCTCCCGGCGAATTCGGTTCCGAAAGCTGGCCGGGAAAACTCTATCTGCATGGCGGTGGGACCACATGGATGCCCGGAACCTACGATCCCCAACTCAACACGATTTACTGGGGCACCAGCAATCCCGCGCCAGACTTCGAAGGTGGCGTGCGTCCGGGAGACGACCTCTATACCGACTGCGTATTGGCCCTGGACCCGGATACCGGAAAACTGAAGTGGTATTTTCAGTTCACGCCGCATGATCTGTTCGATTTCGACGCAGTTGAAACTCCAATCCTGATCGATGCGGTCTATCAGGGCAAAGCGCGAAAGCTACTGGTGCAGGCAAACCGCAATGGCTACGTCTACGTGCTCGATCGCACCAGTGGAAAGTTTCTTTCCGCAACGCCGTTCGTGGAAAAGCTGAACTGGGCAAAGGGAATCGATGCGCAAGGCAGGCCTCTGCTGTACCGGAATCCAGCCGACGGCGGAGGGAACGCGGGTTTGCCCCGGCTATGCGGGAGCCACGAACTGGTTCGCACCCTCTTACAGCGAGTCCACCCATTCGGTCTATTTCATGGCCCTGGAGGAATGCGAAACCTATTTTTTCAAAGCGCAGAGACTTTTCAGGAAGGTCAGGGATATTACTCGACCGGAGTAAAACGCATTCCCGGCGAAACTTCGCAGAAAGTTCTGGTCGCGTTCAATCTGGATACAACTTCAATTGCCTGGAAATATCCGCAAACCGGCGGGGACGCTCCTCGGGGAGGAACCATGGCAACGGCCGGCGGCCTGGTGTTTTTTGCCGACGATGCCGGCTCATTTGAAGCCGTGGACGCGCGCAAGCGGCAAGCCGCTGTGGCACTTTAATACCGGGCAGGATATGAGCGCATCCCCCATGAGTTACGCCATCGCCGGCAAACAATATGTGGCGATTGCCGCAGGCAGTGATATGTTCAGCTTCGCGTTGCCTTGATCTAAGAAGGGACATGGACGATCGAGACGACTTAATCTCGAAGCTAATTTTAGGAGGAGTCATATGAATTTGATCTGTACACTCGCAGAACGTTCGCCGCGCGGTTCGCTTCCGTGCTTTCCGCTTTGGGAGTTAGCGCCGCCGTGTTACCCAACCCGTGCCGTGGCACAGAGTTCCGCCGCGCAGGATGCGGGCGGAATCCGCAAACTGAACGCGAAGGTAAACCGGGCAGCGAAAAAGACGTCATCATGCCGGTGGTTGTCTACAACGGTGTGATCTATGTTGCGGGACAAGGCGCCCACGATAAACGAGATGCCAAGGAATGGACGATCGAATCTCACACCACCATGGTCATGGATCAAGATCAAGAAGCACGTGGAAATGGGCGGAGGAACCATGGACACCATTCTCCAACTGAATGTGTACCTGGCGAAAATTGAACACTGGGACGGAATGCACAAGGTGTTCTCGACCTACTTTCCCCATGGCGGCCCCGCGCGCACAACCGTCGCGGTGGCTGCGCTGCCGGGAAATTCGCTGGTGGAAATCAATTGCATCGCCGCAGTAACCCGTAAGTAAAAGCCTAAAGACCTAAGGAGCAGGTTTTATGCGACTCAACTCGAAGTGGAACCGGCGCAGTTTTCTCGGCAGCGTAGGGATGATCGCCAGCGCGATCCTGGCGCCGCACAAGTTGTTTTCCTGGAACCGGTCATCCGTTGGCGCTGGTGCCAGCGCAAGTACGCCAGTGAAAGGCTTTGGAGAGACCGGCAATCCCTTCGAAGAACTAGGCGTTACTACGGTGATCAATTGCGAGGGAACCATGACCGTGCTGGGCGGTCTCTCTCCCCACCCGGAACTCGAAGCCGTCATGTTCATGGCCGGGCGACACTTTGTCAGCATTCAACGAACTGGAAGTAGCCGCTGGCAAGCGCATCGCGGAGATGCTCAAGTTGCCGGACGGTTACACCGCGCTGGTAACGTCAGGCGCGGCAGCCGCGATTCAATCGGGACTGGCGGGCATTCTGACCGGCGGAAACGAGGCTTTCATCCGGCAATTGCCCGATCTCACCGGGATGAAATCGGAAGTGATCATCCAGAAGTCCCATCGCAACCCGTTTGATCACCAACTGCGATCCACGGGTATCAAGCTCATCGAGATCGAAACCGTCGATCAACTGCGCGCCGCGGTGAATGAACGCACGGCGATGATGCACTTCTCGAACTTCGCCAACGCCGCCGGACAGATCAAAGTGGAGGAGTGGGTCAAGCTGGCGAAGCAATACAACATCCCCTGCATGAACGACGCGGCAGCCGATACGCCGCCTGTGTCTCATCTGTGGGACTACACCAACATGGGTTTCGACCTGGTGACCTTCAGTGGCGGAAAGGCGATTCGCGGACCGCAATGCGCCGGCATGTTGATCGGCCGTAAAGATATGGTTGCCAATGCGCTGGCGAACAACAGCCCGAACGAAGACACGCTAGGCCGAAGCCAGAAAGTGGGCAAAGAAGAAATCGTGGGCATGGTGAAGGCGCTCGAACTTTTTCTCGCCGAAGACCATGAGGCTCTTAACCAGGAATGGCAAGGCCGTTGGAGATGATCTCCCGCGAAGTCACGAAAATTCCGGGGGTCAGCACGTCTTTCTTCATGCCCGGACATCGCCAATCACGTACCGCATATGAGCATCACATGGGACGCGGCCCGCATTTCATTGACGCCGCATGAAGTGTCCAAGTCTGCTAAGAAGCTCGAAGCCGAGCATCGCGATCGGAGCCGGCGAAGGACGCCCCGGGCTAGCCATGAACTCGTTCATGCTCCAACCCGGCGAAGACAAAATCGTTGCCGAGCAACTTTCGCGAGTCCTGCGCGAACACGCGGCATAGGTAAAGAGAAGGTAAAAGAAAAAGCAGGTTCGCCCGCTGTGGAGCTTGCGTTCAAAATGCCTGCAATTCAAAGGATCCTGCGATGACCGCTGCCGGAACGAGCCACGTGCGCTGGTTTCTCGTGTTCTGGCTGTTCATCCTCAGCGCTGTGTCTTATCTCGACCGGGTAAACATTTCCATTGCTGGAGGGTCAATCGCCGAGGCCTACCACCTTAGCGATGTGCAACTGGGCAAAGTATTCAGCGCCATGCTGGTCGGTTACGCACTTTTCCAAACCGTTGGCGGAAGGCTGGCTGACCGCTTCGGCCCACGCCGTGTGCTGGCCGCGGGCGTCATGTGGTGGGGAATTTTCACTGCTTTGACTGCGATGGTTCCTGCGAACGTTGCGGGCGCGCTTTTTATTTTTATTGCAGTCCGCTTTCTTCTGGGCGCCGGCGAAGCGGTCATCTATCCTTCCGCCAATCAATTCATCGCGCGCTGGATCCCGACCGCGGAACGTGGCATCGCGAACGGCTGGATCTTCGCCGGTGTAGGAGCAGGCGCCGGCCTCACGCCCTTGCTCATCACCCACATTATGCTTCGTTACGGCTGGCGTACGTCGTTCTGGGTATGCTCGCATCATCGGATTCGCCGCCGGCGCAGTGTGGTTCCTCAGCGCTCGCGACACGCCCGAGGAGCATCAGTGGCGTTTCCGCCTCGGAGTTGGCGTTGATTCGCTCCGGCCTGACGCAAGGCGAATCGAAAGAGGTCGATTCGAAAGCACTTGTGCCCTGGCGTCGCGTCCTGCAAAGCAAAGAAGTCTGGGCCATCACCGTCAGCTATTTCTGCTATGGCTACGTGGCATGGGTTTTCTTTAGCTGGTTCTACCGTTATCTCGCCAAAGTACGCGGCCTGGATTTGAAGGCCAGCGCCTTCTACACCATGTTGCCTTTTCTAGCCATGCTGGTGGGCTGCCTTGTGGGCGGAACACTCAACGACCGGCTCACAAAGTGGCAAGGGCCGCGGGCGGGACGCTGCGGCCTGGCAGTATTCGCGATCACGGTTGCGGGAATATTCATAGCCTTGGGCTCGCAAGTTCAAAGCGCCCGCCTGGCCAGCGTCGTGCTCGCCGGCGGAGCGGGTGCGCTGTATCTTTCGCAGAGTTCTTTCTGGTCCGTAACCGCCGACATTGCCGGCGCATCTGCTGGTTCAGTGTCCGGCTTCATGAACATGGGGAATCAGGTAGGAGCGGCGCTCACGGCTTCTCTCACTCCCTGGATCGCAGTCCGATTCGGTTGGGCAACATCATTTCTCGTGGCGGCTGGCTTGTGCCTCGTAGGTGCCGTGAGCTGGCTGGTAGTGGATCCATCGCGGCAACTCGGTAGCTTCATAAGATGCAGATGACGAAATCGGAACGTCAAATCGCTGAACATCAAGCCGCTTAAAATCAAACCGAAGCCCGGCTGCATGTGGGACCTAGTCAGCCTTGGCGAAGTCATGCTGCGCCTCGATCCAGGGGACGAGCGCATCTCCACGACGCGTCATTTTCGCGTATGGGAGGGTGGAGGCGAATACAACGTAGCCCGCGGCCTCAGGCGATGCTTTGGCATGGACACGGCGATCGTCACTGCCCTCGCTGACAATCCGGTCGGACGTCTCGTCGAAGACCTGATGCTCCAGGGAGGCGTCAGTCAGAAATATGTGCGCTGGGTTCCTTTTGACGGAGTCGGCCGCACCGTTCGCAATGGATTGAATTTTACCGAACGAGGCTTCGGCCTGCGCGCGCCCCTCGGCTGTTCCGATCGCGGCCAAACCGCCGTCTCCCAATTGAAACCCGGCGAAATCGATTGGGACCAGATTTTTTGCCAAGATGGAGCCCGCTGGTTTCACACTGGCGGAATCTTTTGCGCACTTCTGAAACCGCGCCACTCGTCGCCGAGGAAGCCATGGAAGCGGCGAAACGCGCCGGCGCCATTGTTTCCTACGACCTCAACTACCGTCCCTCATTATGGAAGTCGATCGGAGGAAAATCCAAAGCCCAAGAGACAAACCGGCGTCTCGCGCCGCTGGTGGATGTGATGCTCGGGAATGAAGAAGACTTCACCGCCGCCCTCGGCTTTGAGGTGCCGGGTCTCGACGAACACCACTCCACGCTCGATCCGGACAACTTCAAGAAGATGATCGAAAAAGTGCTGCAGGACTTTCCCCATCTGGCCCTCATTGCCACCACGCTTCGATACGCCAAATCCGCGACCCTGAACGACTGGGGAGCGATGTGTTACTACGATGGAGATGTTTACCAGGCGCGCGTTCGCGAAAATCTGGAGATCTACGACCGCGTTGGTGGAGGCGACTCCTTTGCCTCCGGATTGATTTATGGATTTCTCTCCGGGAAAGATCCGCAGTGGTCGGTTGACTGTGGAGCGGCGCATGGCGCACTCGCCATGACCACACCCGGCGATACTTCGATGGCAACTCTGGAAGAAGTTCTGCAAACGATGAAGGCGCAAACGGCGCGCATTGCACGCTGAATACCTAAACCTAATAACCGGTGACCATCGAACTATGACCATCGACGACGTGATTCGCAGAATCGGGGAGATCGGCATCGTGCCCGTGGTGCGGGCGGCAACCGTCGAGGACGCAACCCGAGCCGTGGAAGCCATCTGCGCCGGAGGCATCCCGATCCTCGAAATAACCATGACTGTTCCCAACGCGACCGTCTGTGATCCGCCATGTTATGCGCGAATATGGAAACACGGCGCTCATTGGGGCGGGCACGGTGACAACGCACGAACAGGCCGACCAATGTATTCGCGCCGGCGCCGAGTTCATTGTGAGTCCGGGACTCTCGTTCCCGGTGCTGCCGTGGCGCAGTCCTGCGCCAAGCTGGCCATTCCCGGGGCACTGACTCCCACCGAACTCATGCATGCCCATGACAATGGCGCGAAGCTGATCAAGATTTTTCCTTGCGGCAACGTTGGCGGTCCCAAGTATTTGCAGTCTTTGAAAGCTCCCTTCCCGCACGCCGCCCTGATTCCGACGGGCGGAGTGAATGCTTCGAACGCTGCCGACTATATCGCCGCTGGGGCGTTTGCTTTGGGAGTGGGTGGGGATTTGGCGAATGCGGCCGCCTTGCGCGCCGGGGATCTGGCGAAGATCACGCAAGCCGCTCGCGCGTTGATACAGGCAGTTCACGGCGCGCGCGAACTGGCGCTCGAAAAAACCAGTTTGCCGCACTAAGTACATATGAATATTGTTCACGCTGCAAAGTCACCTCACAGGAGAGCCGCCTTCATGAACATAAACTTCATGAACACAAGAAAGATGTCGAGGTTTCTTATCGCCGCCTGTGCGCTCTGCCTTTTCACTGGCTCTACGCCAGCAAGGGCGCAGCAGCCTCTCGACCGCCAGGTCGCAATCACGATTGACGATTTGCCCGCCGCTGCCGCCAACTCTATGTCCGCGGCAGAGATCAACGAAATGACCTCGAAGTTGCTGAGCACGCTTCGCGATCAGAAAGTGCCGGTCGTTGGATTCGTCAACGAAAAGAAACTTTACAAGCTCGGAGAGGTGGATGACCGAATCAAAGCTCTCCGCGCGTGGCTCGACTACGGTTTTGAACTCGGCAATCACACCTTCACCCACATGTCGCTCAACCTGGTGGGCTTGCAGGCGTGGCAAGACGATGTAATCCGGGGCGAGAGCGTGACCCGCCTGCTGCTCGACGAACACAAGATGACGCTTCGATACTTCCGGCACCCCTTCCTGGACACAGGCCGCGACCTTCAGACCCGGCGCGAGGCTGAGGCGTTTCTAGTAGCGCGCGGTTACCGCATCGCTCCCGTGACCCTCGATGCCTGGGACTGGGCGTACGCGCCCGTCTACGACGATGCCAGGAAACGCGGGGACGCCGCGCTGCAGCAGCAGCTGGTCAGCAGCTATCTCTCCTATAGCGACTCCGTATTTGCCTACACGGAACAGCTTGCTAAACAGACGATCGGCTACGAACCGAAACAGATTCTCTTGCTGCACGCTAATCAACTGGAGGCCGATCACATCGGCGAACTGCTCGACCTGATGCGCAAGCGAGGCTATCGTTTCATCACGCTGGCAGACGCCCTCAGCGATCAGGCATACAGCCTGCCCGACACGTTCGTCGCCGAGGAAGGTACGGGATGGATCGACCACTGGGCGATCACGTTGGGCCATCCTCCGCAGGGAGCTCCCGTGTTTCCACAATGGGTGATGGACCGTTCGAAGGCGTTGCATCAACAACAGCCATAGAACTTGCCAGTTGCCGGCGCACAAAAGGGATAGTGGCTCAGTTTCGATTGTTTTGAAAGGGCGCGACTCTACAACTTGCGGAAAAAATGCCCGTGTGGTGACGGGGCTCCGCCCCGTCTGGGAGCTCGGGAGGACCCTGGTTCGGGCAGGTTCGGGAAAGGGCACGACTTCAGTCGTGCCGTAAATGCCGCGTAATCAGTAGCGGCTTTAGCCGCTGGGGGAATGCTTCTTCTAAACTGAGCCACTACACCAAAGGGGAATCCTATGCAGCTTGGACTTTTCATGGCGTGCAGCGTCGGCCGAATGTCTGCCCGAAAGCTGCGAAGCAGGTCTGCGATTGCCATCATTATTACTCTCGCGGTAGTCGCGCACAGCGCCAGTGCCCAGTCGGCATCCTCCGCGGAACCGCACACAGCAACCGTCCACGTCGATGCGACGCCCGGCTCATGCCATCAACTCCTTCGATCCCGACAGCGCTCTGGGCAGCTCCATCGATGTCCTCTCTCATGACGGCATCGATAAGGTTTATACCCCGCACATCATCCAGGAGTCCCTCTCGGCGGGCTGGGGACCGATCACCTATCGCAACAATTCCGAACTGCGCATGGCCGCCTGGCACTGGACCGAAAACGGAACGTGGAGCGATCCCGCGCATAAGAGCGGATATTTCACCGGCAGCACCGAACTCAAGGAACCGCTGCGCTACATCCTTTCCTACGCGCTGCCGCATCGCGGTTTCTCGACCAGCGGAGACCGCCCGCTGCAAGGCCCCAATCTCAGCTATTGGAAAAGCAATCCGTATCTCACCAGCAAGTTCACCGGAGAAAGCGACGCTCTGCACCCGCAATGGGTCGTCGTCGATCTGAAAGCCGAGAAGCCGGTGAATGCGATCCGCATCGCCTGGGCAAGCCCGTATGCCACGACTTACCAGGTGGAGTATTGGGTAGGAAAACTCGCCCTCGATTTCGATGCCGGCCCGCAGGGCGAGTGGAAGACTTTTACATCGGGCGCAATCAAGAACGCCCAAGGCGGAACCGTCACCCTGAAGCTCGCCGACGCGCCCGTCAGCACTCAGTTCGTGCGCATCCTGATGACGGAATCATCGAACACCTGCGATCTTCATGGAGCCGACGACGTCCGCAACTGCGTGGGATATGCCATTCAGCAAATCCGCGTCGGCACTGTCGATTCCAGTGGCGCCTTCGCCGAGGTCGAAAAGACTTTCAACGATAAACCAACCACCTATACATCGTCGTCAATTGATCCCTGGCACTCCGCCGCGGACGTGAACGCCACCGGCGGCTACCAGCACAGTGGCTTCGACCTGTTCTTCACCAGCGGACTCACCAACAATCTTCCGGCGATGATTCCCGTGACCATGCTCTACGGCACGCCGGACGACGCCGCGGCGCAAATTGCCTACATTGAGAAGCGCGGCTACCGCATCGGATACATCGAAATGGGCGAGGAACCCGACGGCAAGCACGCCATGCCCGAAGACTACGCAGCCCTCTACATTCAATGGGCCACGGCCATTCACAAGGTTGACCCGCAACTCAAGCTCGGCGGCCCGATTTTCGAAGGAGTCAACGAAGATATTCGCGTCTGGCCTGACGCCCAGGGCCGCACTTCGTGGATGGGCCGCTTCGTGGATTACATGAAGGCGCACGGCCGCATCCCCGACCTCGCCTTCGTGTCGTTCGAGCACTATCCGTTTGAAGCTTGCACCATCACCTGGAAAACTCTGTACACCGAACCGCAGCTGATCAAGCACATCCTGCAAGTGTGGAGAGACGACGGCGTGCCCAAAGACGTGCCGCTCATGGTGACCGAGAACCATTTGGCCTCCGAACTCACCGGACCCATGACTACGATCTTTGCGGCGCTGTGGCTCGCCGACAATGTCGGCTCATTCTTCGAGGGAGGAGGCGCAGCCTTCTATCACTCGCCGATTCAGCCGCAAGGCATTCAGAACAGTTGTCTCGGCTGGGCCTCGTGGTCGAATTTTGTCTCCGACGAAAATTACGACATCAAGGGATACACCTCCCCCTATTTCGCCGCGCACATGATTAACCTGGAGTGGGTGCAGCACCGCTCCGGCGTGCATCACATGTTCCCTTCTTTTACAGATATCAAGGACGCCGAAGGCAATGTGTTGGTTACGTCGTATGCGGTGCATCGCCCCGACGGAAACTGGTCGCTGATGCTGGTCAACCGCGACCAGACCAACCCGCACACCGTGCGCGTGCAATTTGAGGATTCCAGAAGCAAGCAGAACGCATCGTTTTTCGGGCCGGTCACCTTCGTGACTTTCGGGAGCGAGCAGTATGTCTGGATTAACGACGGCTCCAACAGTCATGCGGATCCGGATCATCCGCCGGTCGCGACTACTCTGACCGCAGATTCGCACACAGCATTCACTCTGCCGAAGGCCTCAATCACCGTCTTGCGTGGAAAAGTCACAGGTCTCAAAGATTAAGGATTGAAGATTGAAGCCGCCGGCGGGTCAGTTTGAATTTGCTTTGGAAGAACACGGCTTCACAGCTTGCGGAAAAACTGCTCGTGTGGTGACGGGGCCCCGCCCCCGTCCGGCACACGGCAAAGTTTGAGAACGCCTGCCTTTTAGGGAAGGGCACGGCTTCAGCCGTGCCGCAACTGCCGCAAAATCAATAGCGGCTTTAGCCGCTGGGGAAGCTCGTCTTTCAAACCGACCCACTACCAAAGTAACTCGTACCAATGAACATTAATGTTGTGACCGGGAGCCAACCTCGATACAGTGAATGAATGTCCGCGGAATTTATGTTCGCGCCTCATCCCAGCTTCAGCGACGAAGTGAATCGGAACATCGTCCAGTCGGAAATCGAGGGAGGCGTATTCCTTGAAGCTCTGCCACCTGACACCGTGTTGCAGATTCGGACTCAGCACCACTTCTACACGGCGCTACTTCTGGGCGAGGGGTCGGCGCTCATCTCAGGGCATCCGCAATACTGTCCGGAACCAGTAGAGGTAATCATCGCAGGTTCAACCTGGGGTGGTTCCATGCTCAAGATGCGCTTCATCGGCCGTGGTATGCACATGGAGATTCATCACCCCGCATACAGCAAACCGATTGTCACCTCTCCAATTCAGGAAATCCGCGAGCCCATGAAGTCTTTCCCCATTAAGTCCTTCAAAAATCGTTGCACTAAGGTCGCCGCATTAAGATCGCCGCTCTAAGATCGTCGCACTAAAGATCGTCGCACTAAAGATCGCCACGCTGGAATAGGTCGCAACCCTTCCGTAAAACATTGTGAATCTTAAGGTTGCACGTCTGGTCACAATTCCGTCCAAACGACCTTGACAAAAACATGCCAGAGAGCGATACTTTTAATAGGCGAATAAAAAGCGAACATTCGTAAATTTCGCCCAGGGCTGATCCTGCCCCTTGTGTTCCCTGACAATTGCGAGAAAGTATGTCTGCCTCTCCGGTTTTTTCATCGGCGGCCAAGAGCCGCCCTTTTATTTTTTCTCCGCATTCGCGCAAAAAGAAGACTGCGGAGATTTTGGCCCACGTCGCCGCCATCCCCAAACTGGCAGCAGTCGTTCCCGCTGCGCGCCTCGATGCACGCCCAGCGCCGGAAATGGTTTCGAGCGGCATTCCTCAACTGGACTCGCTGACCGGCGGCCTCGCCCGCGGTTGCCTCACGGAAATCTGCGGCCCGGCCTCCTCAGGAAGAACCAGCGTGTTGCTTTTCGCGCTGGCCCGCGCTACCCAGCGCGGAGAAGTTTGCGCGCTGGTGGATTCGAGCGATGCCTTCGATCCGGCGTCAGCCGTGGCTGCCGGAATGGTGATGAGCCGCTTGCTGTGGGTGCGATGCGGAGAAGCTCGTGTGGTGACGGGGCTCCGCCCCGTCCGGGCGGGGCAGAACCCCGCTACCACACAATCCTCCGCTGGCTTTAGCCGCTGGCAGCCGCCGCTCGCGCAAATGCTCAAAGTTACCGATCTGCTGCTGCAGAGCAATGGTTTCGGAATGATTGCGCTCGATCTCGGCGATATTCCGGTGCCGAGCGTGCGCCGAATTCCTCTGGCATCGTGGTTCCGTTTCCGCCGCGCCATTGAGCACACCCCGACGGCGCTGCTGGTTTTGGAACAGCAGTCGATTGCAGGAAGTTGCTCGTCGGTGCTCCTGAGAGTCTCCGCTGTCCGCTCGCAGCGATCGGAAAAGCGGCCGGCGCATTCAGAGCTGTTGCACCAATTCGAGATCACCGCCGAGTTGTTGCGCTCGCGTTTGGAAAAGAAACCGGCGCAATCGACAGCAAGTTTCAACAGTCGAGCCGCTTGGGCGGGATAGTAATTAAGGTCTCAGGTCTTAGGTGTCAGGTCTCAGGTCCGACTCGAATCCGTAGGGACGAACGATTTTCCTGAGACCTGAGACCTGCGACCTGACACCTGGTTTTCCATGTTTGCCTGCATCTACATCCCCGATTTCCCCGTGCAAGCGCTCCTTCGCTTTGAGCCCGACGCGCGTGCCCGCCCAGTCGCCGTGCTCACCGGACGGCCTCCACTGGAGAAAGTGATGGCGCTCAACGAAAGAGCGCGGCAAACAGGCGTGGAGCTAGGCGCCACCAGGTCGCAACTCGAAGCATGGGAGAACCTGGTGCTGCGCGCGCGCTCGGAAGCACAGGAGGCGTCCGCACACGCTGCCCTGCTCGATTGTGCGCAATCGTTTTCTCCGGAGGTGGAAGACACCTCGCCCGGCACCGCGCTTCTGAACCTGGCCGGCCTTGAGCCATTGTTGGGTCCGCTGCTGAAGATTGCCCATGATTTGGCGCATCGCGTCGCGCAGCTGGGACTGGAGGCGAACCTCGCCGTGGCCGCGAATCCGGATGCTGCATTGCTCGCAGCCCACGGGTTTCGCGGCGTGACCTTGATTCCCGAAGGCCGCGAAGCCGAGCGCTTGGGAGACCTGCCGGTGGATGTGCTGCTGGATAGTTTTTCTTCCGGTTTTTCTTTCGATGCGGAGCAGACCGCACGCTGGGCGGAAACAGCGGAAACATTAGACCGCTGGGGCATCCGCAAGCTGCGAGCGCTGGCCGCTCTTCCGGAAGTTCCGGTCAGCGAGCGTCTGGGGCAGCAGGGACTCCGTCTGCAAAAACTGGCGCGGGGCGCGGCGCGGCGCAGCTTGCGTGTACTCGAACCGCGGCTGATTTTCACCGAAAGCGTGGAGCTGGAATATCCCATCGTGCTGCTGGAGCCGCTGGCATTTTTGCTGAACCGCTTGCTGGAGCAAGTGTGCGCGCGCTTGCGAGCGCGGTCACTGGCCGCGCAGGAGTTGCGGCTGAACCTGGACCTCGCAGCCACGCAGAACGGGTGCACATCATTTACCCGCACGCTGCGGCTGCCATTGCCCATGCTGGACGCAAAAGTGTTTCTCAAATTGTTGCAGCTTGATTTACAGGCGCATCCGCCGGGAGCGCCCATCGTGAAGATTCATTTGTCAGCCGAGCCCGCCCGCCCGCGAGCCCTGCAGAGTGGATTGTTTCAGCCGGTTTTCCCCGAGCCCGAAAAACTGGAACTGACGCTGGCGCGCATCGCAGGAATTGTCGGCAAGGGAAGAGTGGGGTCGGTGGAATTACTGGATACGCATCGCGAAGGCGCGTTCGCGGTGCGCCACTTCGCGCCCGCGGAACCCACACCCGCACAGCCCGAGGTGAAACGGTCAGAAAAAAAGAAAAGTATGTCCATGCCGGAAAATGAAAGCGCGGGCCAAGTCGAAGAAGAGCTCGAGGAAAACGCCCAGGAAAAAATGAGCGCGGTGATCGCTCTGCGTCTGTTCCGTCCGCCCCTCGACGCAAGCGTCACTGTGCGCGAAGCGAAGCCGGTGCGATTGCGATGCCGCGAGCGCGAAGACATCGCCGGCGAAATCGTCTGGACCGCCGGCCCCTGGCGTTCTTCCGGCGACTGGTCGGAACAGGAAGGCTGGTCGCGCGAGGAGTGGGACATCGCCGTGTCCGCCGAAACCGGGCTCGTATTGTATCGCGTAGTGCAGGACAAACTCGGTGGAAACTGGTTTGTAGAAGGAACGTATGACTAAGGCAGTGGCCAATTGCCGGTTGTCAGTTCCCAGTCAAAGAACTGATAACTGGAAGCGGGCAACTGGCAACTGATGTACGTTGAACTCCATTCCCGCTCCGCGTTCAGCTTTCTCGAAGGAGCTTCGACCCCCGAGGAATTAATTGCAGTGTGCGCGAACCTGGGAATGCCCGCGATGGCATTGCTCGATCGAGATGGGGTCTACGGCTCGCCGCGCTTCCATCTCGCCGCCAACAAAGCGAAGATCAAAGCGCATATTGGAGCAGAAGTGACATGTACTGCTTGTGTGGTGACGGGGCTCCTCCCCGTCCAAGCCGGGCAATACCCCGCCACCACACAAGAGAAGCATCTCCCCGGTGAATTTCGTCTTCCTCTACTGGTCGCTTCGCGCGCCGGCTATCAAAATCTCTGCCGCCTGATCACAAAAATGAAGCTGCGCGCTGGACACAAAGCAGGAGCCTGCGCGTCGCATCAGGATTTCGTCGAGCATGCCGGTGGCGTGATTTGCCTGACCGGCGGAGAAGAAGGACCACTGGCTGCGGCGCTCACGCAAGGCGGCCCGCAAGCGGCATTCAAAACAGTGAAGCGCCTGACCGAGATTTTCGGCCAACCAAATATTTACGTCGAACTGCAACGGCATTTTCATCGCGCAGAAGAATATAGAAACCGGGTCGCAATCGAAATCGCGGAGGCTTTGCACCTGCCCCTACTCGCCACCAATGGTGTGAACTATGCCGCGCCGCGGCAGCGCGAACTGGCGGATGCCTTCACCGCGCTGCAGCATCATCGTACCCTGGCCACTGCCGGACGTTTGCTGGCACGCAATGCCGAGCGTTATCTCAAATCTCCCGCAGCCATGCGAGCGCTCTTTGCCGATATTCCGAAGGCCATCGCAAATACAGTTGAACTTTCCTCAAGGCTTGAGTTCACGCTGAACGATCTCGGATACGAGTTTCCGCATTATCCCGTGCCGGAAGGAGAGACCATGATGTCATTTCTGCGCGAGCGCACACGGGAAGGAATGCAGAACCGGTATGGACGGGCGGATGCGGAGCTGAAAAAGCGGGCGCGCCGGCAGATCGAACGCGAATTGAACTTGATTGAACATCTAAAACTTGCCGGGTACTTTCTGATTGTCTGGGATCTGGTGCGCTACTGCCGCGAACAGAAGATTCTGGCGCAGGGCCGCGGATCGGCCGCCAACAGCGCGGTTTGCTATTCGCTTGGCATCACGGCAGTGGATCCAGTCCGCATGGAATTACTGTTTGAACGATTTCTGTCCGAAGAACGCGGCGAGTGGCCCGACATCGATCTCGATTTGCCCAGCGGCGACGAGCGCGAGCGCGTTATCCAATACGTTTATCGGCGTTATGGACAACGAGGAGCAGCCATGACCGCCAATGTGATTACCTATCGCAATCGCATGGCCGCGCGTGAAATGGGCAAAGTGATGGGGTTCGACGCGGAGACGCTGAAACGAATTTCAGCGGCGGTAGCAACCTGGGAATTCAAGGATGAAAATGATGCGCTCGACCGCCGTCTGCGCGACGCCGGGCTCGATCTAACCCATCCGCGGATTCGCAAATATTTCGAGTTGTGTCTCGCCGCGCAGGATCTGCCGCGGCATTTGGGTCAGCACTCGGGCGGCATGGTCATCTGTGAAGGCCGTCTCGATTCGGTCGTGCCACTGGAGCCCGCTTCCATGCCGGGCCGCGTGGTCGTCCAGTGGGATAAAGAAGACTGCGCGGACATGCGCATCATCAAAGTCGATCTGTTGGGTCTCGGCATGATGGCAGCGCTGAAAGATTCTCTTGAACTGATACATGATCACTATCACGAAGAAGTGGACCTGGCGCATCTTCCGCCCGACGATCCCGTCGTGTATTCCACGCTGCAAAAAGCCGACACGGTGGGGATGTTCCAGGTCGAGAGCCGGGCGCAGATGGCTTGCCTGCCGCGCCTGAAGCCGATGAAATTTTATGACATCGTGGTACAAGTCGCGATCATACGGCCGGGACCGATTGTGGGAAATATGGTCAATCCATTTCTTAAGCGGCGGCAGGGTCGAGAAGCGGTCACGTATCCGCATCCGTCGCTTGAAACAGTGCTCGGCCGCACGCTGGGCGTGCCGCTGTTTCAGGAGCAGTTGCTGCGCATGGCCATGATCACCGCCAACTTCACCGGCGGCGAAGCGGAGGAGTTGCGCCGCGCCATGGGCTTCAAACGCTCCGAGGCAAGAATGAAAGTGATCGAAGAAAAGTTGCGCGCCGGCATGACGCGCAACGGAATCCTCGGCGAAACGCAGGAGCAGATCATCCAGTCGATCACTTCGTTCGCTCTTTATGGATTTCCGGAATCCCATGCCGCCAGCTTTGCCTTAATTGCCTACGCCAGCGCTTATTTAAAATGCCATTACCTGGCGGCGTTCACCGCTGCACTGCTGAATAATCAGCCCATGGGTTTTTATCATCCCGCGACGATTGTGAAAGACGCACAGCGGCACGGATTGAAAATTCTGCCTATGGATGTAACGCGGTCAGATTGGAAGTGCACGTTAGAGCCGTCAGCTCTCAGCTCTCAGCCGTCAGTACGTCTCGGACTGAAATACGCGCGCGGGTTGCGTGAGCCGGCCGGACAGGCTTTGGTTCGAGAGCGCAGCCTGTCGCCGTTTGCTTCGGTTCAGGACCTGGCTCGTCGCGTCCCTGAGTTGCGCAAGGATGAGTTGACGACACTGGCGGAAATAGGGGCGCTGAATTCAGTTGCCAGAGAAAATCGGGCCATCACAATTCATCGCCGCGACGCGCTGTGGCAAGTGGAACGGGCGGTACGCTGGCCGGGGCCGTTGCTGGATGAGCTTCCGGAAATCGATGGAGAATCTCCGCTGGCGGCCATGACCGACGAAGAACGTTTGGTGGCGGATTTCCGCGCTACCGGGCTGACGGTCGGCCCTCATCCCATGCAGTACCGGCGGCAAGAGATGAAGCGGATGGGAATTTATTGTGCTTCCGATCTGGCGCATCTTCCGCATGGACGCCGATTGCGCATTGGCGGATGCGTGATTGCCCGCCAGCGTCCGGGGACGGCGAAGGGGATGATGTTCATGAGCCTGGAAGATGAAACCGGGATCGCCAATGCGATCTTCGCGCCCGATCTGCTGCAGAAGAATCGGGCGTTGCTGGTTTCCGAGCGCTTCCTGATGATCGAAGGAATTTTGCAGAACCAAGATAACGTAATTCACATTCGTGCGGAAAAAGTTTCTCCGCTCTGCGTTACCCGGGCGGAAACCGTGTCGCACGATTTTCATTGACGTGGGACAAGAGCGCTCGTCCCCACACGAGCCAAACCTACGCGGTAGAGAGCTTTCTGGCGTTGTGCCGCAGCGAGCGCCCTTCGGACAAACTATAAAGCTCTTCCGCCAGATTCTTGGCGTGATCGCCGATGCGCTCGAGCGCCTGCGCAGAAAGCAAAATGTCGAAATTTTTTTGGCCGGTTGGACTGTTCGGCTCCGCCAGATGCCTGCGAAACAAGGAATGGCACAACCTGTCCACTTCCGGATCGGATTGCAGAACGCTCTGCGCATGCGACACATCGCGCTTCAGGAAGCCCTGATGTACCTGCTCCAGCATGGCGCAGAGTAAAGTAGCCATCTCCACCAGCTGCCGGGAGTCCGCCCCCGGTAATTTCTCGCGGCGCGATTGCAGCTGCATGACCGCACTGTAGGCAAGGTCTCCAATACGTTCCAGGTCGGTGATGAACTTCAGACACGCCAGCAGCTCGCGCGCCTCAGCTTCGCCTACGCGGGTGATGGCTTCGGGCAGTTGCTCGTCGATTTTGCGTTCAATCTGGTCCAGCTCTTTTTCGCAATCCTTGATCGCGAGAAAAGCCAGGCGCGAACCGTCCGCCAGAAAGTCCCTGACATTGAAGACCGCGTCCCGCGCGATCAGGCAGCCGCGGACAACGAGGGCTGACAATTCCTCTTCGGCGAAATTGTCGCCATTACTGCGGGGCTGAGCCGCGCGCGGGCGAGCTTCCGCCGTTCGCGATCGTGTCGCCGTCGAGCGCCGCTTCGATCGTGCCGGGGGTGCCTGTTTTCGAGTCATTTTTCGCGCCACGGGAACTTCGCGCAATTCGAGCCGCGCTGCCACTGTAACGAAACTAGCATAAAACGGGAATGTGAAAGGAATGTAAATCTAAGTGACCTTCGTTGCCGCGTAGTCTTACTTCTTTTCCAGCGCCGCGGCTTGTTCCTCAGCGCGCTTGGCGTCCTGCTCTCGGCCGAGTCCGCGGTAGGCGCGTGCGAGCAGCAGCAACGCCTTGGCGTTCCGCGGATCAGCTTTGGTGAAAGCCTCCAGATCGGGCAGGGCGCCCGCAAAATCGGATTGCTGAATTTGCGCTTCCGCCAGACCCAGGCGGCCGTCGCTGTCGTTCGAATCCACCAGCAGGGCTGCCTCGAACTGGTCTTCCGCGTTCTTCGCGTCTTTGAGTTGCAGGTACACGTGGCCCAACCGCAGCCGTGCCGACAATTGGCTCGGCGCAAGCTTCAGGCCCGATTCGAGCGCGTCCCGCGCCCCAGGCCAATCGCCGGACTTCTCCATCGCCTCGCCCAATTCGAATGCGGCCGTCGAATCGTCGGGACGCAATTCACACGCCCGCCTCAAGTGACCGGCCGCTTTGGCAAAATCTCCATCAGCAAGTTCGACCTCGCCGAGCTGGCGGAGCGCGGTCGGCGAGGTCGGATCGATCTGCAGCGCTTTCTCCAAAAACTGGCGCGCGTCACTCGATCGGTTGTCATCGGCGGCCAACATGGCGCGGTGCAGCAAATTCTGCTCTCCGACTTTGTCTTTGGGATCTGGCAAAGTTTCTGCGAGCCTCGCGGAAGCGCTCCGAGGCGGGAGTTTCGCCTCCCACTCCGCCATTTCGGCCCGCATGCTCCGCGTCTTAGATCCATCGGGAGCATAGAGATTCTTCAGCTCCCTCGGATCAGCTTGCAGGTCGTAGAGTTCGGGCCGCGGAGCTTCGATCAGCTTGGTGTTATCAGTGCGCAGCGCCCGCAGAGGGGCCCATCCCCAGCGAAGCGGATAATCGGTCTCGCCGAATAGAGCGCGATTCGATTTGGATGGCAACGTCGTCGACCCATCTGTTCTAACATCCGTCACTCTACCGATGAGGGGAAGCAGCGACTCGCCGTTCAGTTCTGCCGGTGCGGCAACGCCGGTCACCGAGAGAATTGTCGGAAGGATATCGGTGGTGCGGACCTGCGCATCAACCACCGTGCCGCGATGAGCACCGGCCGCCACTTTCAGAGGCATTTTCAGAATGAGCGGGATGTGCAGCGTCGAGTCGTAAAGAAACAGGCCGTGAGTTTCCTCCCCGTGCTCGCCTAGACCTTCGCCGTGATCGCCGGTGACGATGATCATCGCGTCGTCGTAGACGCCGGCTTTCTTCAGAAACACAATCCAGTGGGCAAGCGCGGAATCGGCATAGGCGATTTCGCCGTCGTACAAATGGTCTTTATATTTCTCTGAGAACGGCGGCGGCGGCTCGTAGGGATCGTGCGGATCATACAGGTGAACCCACACGAAGTGAGGTCCGGCGCGGTGTTTGTCGAACCACGCTTCGGCGTGCTCGACGACTACCATCCCACGCCGCTCGACGCGCCCCCAGCGCTCTTTCGTATCAGTCACGGCGGGGAAGTTATCGTAGAAATCGAAGCCGCGATCGAGTCCGGGAGCGAGCGTGTTGCTGTCGAGAATCACGGCTCCGATGAAAGCCGCAGTCTGGTAGCCATTCTTCTTCAGTAGTTCCGCCGCGGTGACATGCTGAGGTGAGAGCGGGACGCCAAAATCAGTGACGCCGTGCACGCTGGGCAAAAGACCGGTCAGGATCGTGACGTGCGAAGTGTTCGTGATCGGACTGTGAGTGAAGGCCTCGGTGAAGCGGATGCCGTCGGCGGCGAGCGCGTCGAGTGCGGGAGTTTCGACTTGCTTGTATCCGTAGCAGCCAACATGATCCGCGCGCAGAGTATCGATGGTGATCAGGTACACGTCGGGAGGAGAGTTGCGATTGGCAGTGTTCTGGACCGAGGTCTGAGTCCAAGCTGTCGTTCCGAGCAACACGGTTCCGAGCAGCATAATCCCGAGAACAATAACCAGCTGTCGCATGAACGCCCAGCCTATCACAGTGCTTCCGCCGAGTTGAGTTGTTGCCGTCGCCCGCGTCTGCATCTTCATGCGACGACATGCGATAAACTGAACTCACCGATGGTGCCTACTTTTCGTCGATTGATTCTCATCCTGGCGGCCCTCCCCGCGCTCTCGGCGGCGGCGCAACCAGCACCGAAGCCGGCGCTGAATGTGGTGCTAATCACGATTGATACTCTGCGCGCCGATCATGTTGGCTGCTACGGATACAAGCAAATCAAAACGCCCAACATCGACGGCCTGGCCGCGGATGGAGTCGCGCTTTGATCGCGCCTTCGCGGTCGTCCCCGTTACCCTGCCCTCGCACAGCTCGATGCTGACGGGAACGTATCCCATGTTCAGCGGCATGCATGATTTTAGCGGCAACAAACTTGAGCCCGCTTCAGCCCACGCTGGCCTCGGTTCTCAAACAGGCTGGGTACGAGACGGGGGCGGTCATCGGCGCTGCGGTGCTGGACTCGCGGTTTGGACTGAATCAGGGATTCGATTTTTATTACGACCACTTCGAATTCAGCCGCTTGGACGAAGCGAATCTCGACGAGATGGAGCGTCCGGGCAATATTGTAGCCGATGTGGCGCTGGACTGGCTGGAAAAAGAGGGGCTGAAAAAAGAGGAACCGGAAAAAGAGGGGCCGGTAAACGACCAGTCGTCGAAGAATTCGCAAAAGAAGTTTTTTCTTTGGATGCATCTCTACGATCCGCATTTTCCTTATCATCCGCCCGAGCCTTACAGCCGCGAATATGCCGCGCAGCCCTACGACGGCGAGATCGCTTTTGCCGACGAACAGGTCGGGCGGCTTCTCCGCTTTTTGAAAGAGAACGGGCTTTATCAGAACACCGTGATCGTGCTCTGCGGCGACCACGGCGAAAGCCTGGGAGAGCATGGCGAAAAGACGCATGGCTTCTTCATCTACAACGCGACCATGCATGTGCCGCTGATCATTCGATTGCCGGAGCAACTGCCGGGGCAGTCGCCCGAGAAAACCGTAGCACGCACACTTGCCGATCCAGTTTCGCTCGTGGACCTCATGCCGACCGTGCTGGAAGCCGTCGGACTGGAGGTTCCATCGCAGGTCCAGGGACGCAGCCTGCTTCGCGAGATTCGTCCTGACTCCTCCGCCCCAGATGCTCAAGCGAATCGTGAGCGCACGCTTTATGGCGAGACGTTTCTGCCGCGAATTCACTTCAACTGGAGTGAATTGCGGGGCTCGGAGAATACCAAATATCACTTCATCGATGCGCCTCGACCCGAGCTTTACGATCTGACCAAGGATCCGGGCGAAACTCACAATCTGTTGACCGAAAAAAAAGCGGTCGCCGAGGAGATGCGCGCCAAGCTCGTGGATATGATCCGCGATTACAGCGCGGGCAAAGAGATGGCCGAAAAAACTGGCCTCGATCCGGCGCTGATGGAACGATTAAAGTCCCTGGGGTATGCCGGGTTCTCCGGGGGCGGCGATCCCACCATCAGCAGCCGCGATCTGCCCGATCCGAAAGACCGCATCGCCACTTATGAACTGATTTCCGATGCCATCGCCGACAGCCAGCATGGCCGTTATCAGGAGTCGATCGATAAATTGAAGAGTGTGATCAAGAGCGAGCCCAACTCCGTTCCGGCCCACTATATGCAGGGACTGAATTACTATCACCTCAAGATGTTTCCCGAGGCGGTGGACGAACTGCAGAAAACGGTTCAGCTCAGTCCTGATTACGCGCTCGCCACTTTTAACCTGGGCATGGCGCAGGCCCACGCCGGGCAAATGGATGCCGCCATCGCGACTCTGCAACGGACTCTGCAACTGGATGCCACCAATTTTGAAGCTGCCTACAATCTAGGGGTGGCGTTCCTGCAGAAGAAACAACTGGAGCCGGCGGCCCAAGCGTTCCGGCAATCGGTGACGATCTATCCCGATCTGGCGCGCGGTCATCGCGCCTTGGGCGAGACCCTGCTCTACCAGGGCAAGCTTGACGAGGCCGTTTCGGAGTTGCGTCGCGCCGTGGAGTTGGCGCCGCAAGAGAGCATCATGCACGAATCGCTAGCCAAAGCTCTGGCCGCCAAGGGACTCACGGCGGAAGCAGACGAGGAGACGCGGCGTGCGCAGCAGCAGCCGGCGCCGCAATAGACGCATGTTTGCGCGCTTCTCAATTTTCCTCTCCGCGCTTTCGTCAACCCTGGGCTTCGCGGTTGTGATCACTCTCACCGCCGGAAGCATCGCTGTCGCACAGAACGCTGCGACTGATCCCGCGCAAGCAACGCGGTCCGGCAGAACGCAGCCCAAGGCCAGCGAGAGCGGTTACAAAACCGGCTACGAAGACCAGCGTTATATTGATCACCATCGATACCCTGCGCGCCGATCATGTGGGATGTTACGGGGCGCAGACGGTCAAGACTCCGACTCTCGATGCGCTGGCGCACGACGGGGTTGTGTTTGAGCGAGCCATCTCGCAGGTTCCCCTTACGTGGCCTTCGCATGCTGTGATCCTGACCGGCTACCTACCCCTTTCAGAACGGCGTTCAGGATTTCACCGGTCAGCCGCTTGGCGCAGAACTTTCGCACCGTGGCCCAGGCCTTCCAGCAGGCAGGTTACGCCACCGGCGCCGTGATCAGCGCGTATGTTCTTGACCGGAGCTGGGGGCTGGCGCGCGGCTTCGATTTTTACGATGATGCATTCTCGGCAGAAACCTTCGAGAAGAAGGATATCGGCCTGGTGGACCGCCGCGCCGGCGACAGCGTGGCGCATGCCATCACCTGGTTGAAGAAAACTCCGCAGCGCCCGTTTTTTCTCTGGCTGCATCTGTACGACCCGCACAGCCCGTATGAGTCTCCGGAACCTTACCGCTCCGAGTATCGCAGTCATCCCTATGACGGCGCGATCGCCTACGCGGATCATGAACTCGGAAACCTTATTTCATGGCTCAAGCAGAACCACCTCTATGATTCATCGCTGATCGTCGCCCTCAGCGACCACGGCGAGTCTCTGGGCGAACACGGCGAAGACGAGCACGGGTTCTTCGTGTACAACGCCACGGTGCATGTGCCGCTCATCGTGAAACCGCCCGCCGGGAGCGGGGTTTCGGCCGGCCGGCGCCACGAGCCGGTGGAGACTGCAGCGGTCGCCCCTACGCTGCTTCGATTAGCCAGCTTGAAGGATGCGACCGATCCGATTTATGCGCAGTTCCAGTCGCACGCCTTGTTAAGTTCTAAGTTAAGTACGAAGCCAGGCGCTGGGGCAGACACGAGCCCGGCCCCGCAAGATCCGGCCTACAGCGAGACTTTCTATCCCTTCAGTTCTTTCGGTTGGAGTCCGTTGCACGCGCTCGAGAGTGAGCGTTTTCATTTTATCGAGGCCCCAAAGCCAGAGCTGTACGATCTCGAAACCGACCCGGGAGAAACCACGAATATTGCCGACCAGCAGCCCGCCACCGTTGCCGTGTTGCGGGAAAAGATGCAGGCGTTATTGGCCCACAACCCGTTCCCTCGGCAGAATGCCGGCGCCGGAAATCTGAGTCCCGACGCACAGGAAAAACTGCGCGCTCTGGGCTACTTTGGGTTTCGTGCCGCAGTTTCTCCCGAGTCGCTCAAGCAAGGGCTGGCTGATCCGAAGGACAAGCTGTGGGAATTTAATTCCATCCTGAAGGCCACCGACGCTTTTCAGCTCAACGAAGACGATCGCGCAGAGGCTCTTCTAAACGAGGTCCAGCAAAAGGATCCGCAGCTCTATGTGATCCCTTTCATGCTCGGCGAGTCAGCGCTGCGGCGCCAGAACTGGGAGCGCGCCGCCGAGCAACTGCAGCGCTGCCTCGAACTCAATCCCAACTTCGACAGCGCCATGATGGGGCTAGCCCGCGCGCTGGCGAAGCTCGGTCGCGTCGACGAGGCAAAAACTGGCTGCAGAAGGCGCTGCAAAACAATCCCGGAGAATTACCGGGCCTGGTACGAAATGGGCTTACTGGCTGGCCAGAACAAAGAGCGACCCCGCCGCAGCGCTGTCCGCATACCAGAAGGCGATCGCCATCCAGCCCAATTTTTCGCTCGGGCCAGCGGGAGCCGGGCATGGCATTTTTCCAGCAAAAAGATTATGCCGCCGCCGCGACCCATCTGGAAAAAGCGCTTTCCCTAGGGCTGGAAGACGCGCGCCTGCATAACTTCCTTGGAATCTGCTACAGCCAGACCAATCGGATGTCGAAAGCCGTCCGCGAACATCAGCGCGCCATAGCACTCGACCCGAAGCTGGCGGAGGCGCACCTCAACCTCGGGTTAGCCTACCAGCACGTCGGGAAGATCACCGAGGCGCGTGCCGAGTACGCAATCGCATGCCAGCTGGAAGCCAAATTCTGCAGCCTGACTCCCAAGTAAAAACCAGCCGGCCTAGGGCTTCGCCGCGCCCTGCTCAGTCTGCAGTTTCGTCAGCATTTCTCTGAGCTTTGGGTGCCGCGGCCGCATCGGGAAAGCCTTTCAAGAAAGCCTGTAGCTGCGTGATCGCGTCCTCGCGCCGATTTTGCCGAAGATACAGGTTGACCAGTTTCAGGTAGGCCTGCGGCATCTTCGAATCCAGGCGCACGCATTCTGAAGGCTGCTCTCGGCCTCTGCCAGCTTGCCGGTGCGCACGTACAAACATCCCTGCAGAAAATTCCCGTAAGCGGAATCGGGCGGCGCTGCAGACCCGCGCCAGCGTGATTTCAGCTTCGGGAACGCGCCCCGTCAGCATGAGCACGTTGCCCAGGTTGAAATAGGCCTGCGCTTCATTCTGGTCCAGCCGGATCGCCTCCCGAAACTGTTCCTCCGCCGACTTGAAATCCGACTTGCCCAGATAGAGCGTGCCCAGATTATTGTGCGCAGGATAGTAGTCTGGAGCAATCCTCAGTGCCGCTTCGTAGTGCCCCAGGCTGCGTCCTTCTCGCCTTTCCTTTCCGCCGCTAACCCCTTGTCATATTCCTTCAGCGCTTTCTTGGGGAAGCGCTGGTTGTAATCGGCGGGATCTACGATGTACGGATTGCTTCCAGCCGCTTGCCGCGCCAACGGATCTACATTCTTCTTCTCCCGCGGCTGCAGTTGGATCTGCACCATTGCGAATTGTGATTGATCCAGGTTCAGGTTGGCCAATTCGTCGACGGGGTAATAGTCGTCATCATTCACAATCACGTGGTAAGGATTGAGTCGAGCTCGTAAAAACCAAAGCGGCCCTCGGCATCGGCATAGGTACTGTTGATTGCCGCGCCGCGGAGTTGCAGCTCCACCATGATGGGGTGGGGCGGAAAGTCTCCCTTAACCACTCGAATCTGGCCGATAACTTTTCCCGAGTACTGCGCAAGCGCGTTACCAGACAAGAAGAAGATCAGAACGAGGGCGCTCCAACCTGCCATCCTGCGAGGGAGTCTGCGGAACATTGGTTTCACCGCAACGAGAAAAGGGGCCCGTCTCCTGATCTGAAGACGGGCCCCGTGAAAGCCGGTCGGCTAGAACGAAAGCTTCAAGCCGAATTGCATGCTGCGTGGAATCAGAGTGCCCGCTGCTTGGCCCAGCAGGGGATCCTGAATCGAGTTGTGCGCGCCACCGCCGTTTACGGCCAGCAAGAAGTTCGCTCGGTTGAACACATTGAACCCTTGCGCCTCAAACTTCAGGCGGAACCGCTCGGTGATTGTGAACGTCTTGCTCAGGGTCATATCCGCTTCCCACTGTCCGGGTCCAACGAAGTTATTGCGGCCCAAGTCCCCAGTGCAACCGAGGCAGGGAGCCGTCAGGACAGGTAGATTCGCTGCGGTGGCGGTGCTGCCCGTAGAGCAGCCACCCAACGCAAATCCATTGCCCCCAGCACACCAGCCATTCTCCCATGTGCTCCGCGAGAACGTTGTATGTTGGATCGTCGAGTCCGGACGACCACTGCTTCCGCCGTCAAGGTTGTAGTTGCCGCCGAGGTTCTGGCAGTTGCTCGGGATGTCCGCCGCCGAGCATGGAACAGTCGGGTTGCTGAGCTCCACCAGGTCCGCCGGATCGTCGTCAACGTTAGCGTACGGCTGCCAGTGGGCTCCGGTCTGGAACGTCCAGATCCCGTTGTACGACCACCCGCCAGCCACCACGCCCAGAACGCCCTTCATGTTCTGTCCGGGCAGTAGGATTACATAGTTAAGGCTCAGGCGATGGCGGATATCGTAGATCGAGTTTCCGCGGTCCAGTCCGGGCAGCGTCTGGTCCGTCGTATAACCTTCGCCACCGGCGGCGCCGTTAGCCGTGGTTGCGCCGCTGTGCCAAGTCGAGCCGTTATCAATCGAGTGGCTCCAGGTGTAGTTGGCGTTGAACAGGATGCCATGACTCATCTGCTTCTTTAACGAAGTTTGCAAGCCACTGTAGTTCGAGTTAACCACGTTCTCCCATGTGCGCAGCTTGCCGTAGTTGGGGTTCGGGAGTCCGCCGGGGAGACCACAGAGGTCCCTGCCGAGATTGTCAGTTAAGCAGCCGCCAACCGGCAGCTGTGCTCCCGGGGCGCGGTTGGTATCCTCGGCCCGGAACAGTTTGTGGCCCGCGGTGCCAACATAGTTGACCTCTAACACCGTCTTGGTGGCGATCTCACGCTGCACACTCAGGAAGAAGTTGTAAACGTAAGGATCATCCACTCCCTGCGGCAGAATAATGCCGGTCAAGTAGGCAGTGTCGGGATTGAACGAAGCATAGCCCGTTATGTTCCCCGTATTCTCCGCGCCTCCAGACGGGAACGCGCTCTGCCCCGCGTTTCCGGGATGGCCGATGTAAGTGGGAGCCGCCCCCGTGGGCGTGCACACTCCCGTTGCCGGAGTGGTGCCGGTACAAGTCGTAGGGCCGTAGACAACGGTCGCGCTGCCACCGAAAAGAGCGTTTGGCTCCAGGTTGAAGGAGTAGTAAGGCGGGTTCCAGCGCGAGTTCGAGAGCGGGTTATACAACGTGCCCTCGTAGGAGATGCCGAAACCTCCACGCAGCGACGTCTTGCCGTCGCCAAAGACGTCCAAGGCAAATCCTACGCGCGGTCCGAAGTCCTTGTACCGGTTAGGACCAAGGCTACTGGCCGGAGCGAATCCGCCCGAGCCGCACACGCCCGCCAGAATCTGCGTACTCTGGATCGTGGGGTTACAGACTTCTCCTGCGTTTGGTCCGTTCAATATGGTCTGTCCCGGTTGAACGTTCGCGTTCTCGAGCTGGGTAATGATGTTGCTTCCCGGGCCGGGTAGGAACGTGGTGGCCAAGCCGGCCTCCTCGGTATGCCGCTTGTAGAAGTCCCAGCGCAGACCCAGGTTCAGGGTCAGGCGCTTGCTGACTTTCCAGTCATCCTGGAAATACGAGCCCACCTCCCAGTTACGCCAGTGGCGAATGTTCGTATCAAGCAACGCTTGGCCGCTGGCCCCACTACCTACAAATCCTGGGTTAACCCCCACAATCTCGAATCCCGGCGCATCGGCCGCGAACAACAAGGGATTATTGAAAACGTAGGACGCCCGACCCACATTGAATTCGCTGTTTTCGATGTTGCGCCGCAGGTCCGCCCCGATCTTGAAGTTGTGGTTGCCATGGGTGATCGAAACCATGTCGCCATAGCTGTATTCATTATCCTTGAAGAACTGTGGATAACCGTTATACGAGCCGATCGCGGCTGTGCCGTCAGCAAAGCTGATCGACGGTACGCCCGGCTGCCCGGTGGTAATGGCCTGCTTGAGCAGCGTGTAGCCCGCGCGGAATTCGTTCAGTACCGTCGGCGAGAAGGTGTGGACGTAGCTCAATTGTCCCGTTGGGTAGTAGTCTGTCGTGGGATTCGTGAAACCCCGAGTGCAGTACGAATAACACGGACCGAACTCGTCGGTTTCCTTCAGCCAGTTGAACTGCACGTAAGTCCGGTTATTGTTGTTCCAGTTGTAGTCGATACGGCCAGAGGCTTCGTTGCCGTTAAACAAGTTGCCTAACGATTGTGTCTGGGTTCCGAAGATCGCCGTGGTCGGATTCTCGAAGATGCCGTTGCGATCGCCGAAGGTTCCGACTCCTCCCGCCGTCTGCGCGGGAATCGCGCAGGGGCCGGTGGCTACTGCATTGGCGCCGGTATAGGGCAGGCCTGCGATGGCGGCTTGATCTGCGGCTGAGACCCCAATGATCGGCGCGAGCTTGGGGATAATCGCATTGCCCAGGGCAGTGGTTCCGTAGCCGACCCAGGTATTGCATAGGTACTCAGCAATCCCCATTTCACCACCAACGTAATTCAGCAGGCTGGTGCCGTTGCTCTGGTTTCCCGGGATTGCGGGTGGAAAGTCGCTATAGAGAAGATTCGCCACGGAATTTGGCTGCCCGGCGATCACAGCTTGCCGCCACGCGGTGGACTCAACGTTAAGCGTCTCGGGCGTACCCGAAGACAGGAAGTGGTCATGCTGATAGGAGCCGAAGAAAAACAGTTTGTCCTTGAGAATCGGCCCGCCGAGGGTGAAACCGGCCTGGTTGAAATGCAGCGGCGGCTTCGGAGTGTCCGTCGCGTTCAGGAAATAATAGTTGGCATCCGTAGCATCGTTGCGCAGATAGTCCCAGCCGCTGCCGTGAATAGCGTTACTGCCTGACTTGGTCACAAGATTGTTGATCGAACCGGCGCTGCTGCCGTACTGCGCCGAGTTGTTCAGCTCCAACTGCTGGAACTCAGCGACTGTGTCCTGGATAGGGACGTTGACCACGCCGCCGCTGAGGTCTTTGTTGGAAACGCCATTGATCATGAACCCGTTGAAGTCTTCGCGGACGCCGTTGACCACTGTGTTGTGCCCGTTCTCAAAGTCCACGCCGGTGACATTGACTGCGCCCGGAGCCAGTTGCATCAGGTCATATACGTTGCGGCCATTCAGGGGTAGATTTTCGATCTGGGTAGAACTTATCGTGGTGGAAAGCTTGGAATCTTCGGTATTGATGGCGTTAGCTTCGCCCGTGACTTCGACCACTTCCGAAGCCTTGCCGATTTGCAGCTTGAAATCCACGTGCTCGATGGTGCCCGCGTTCACGGTCACGTTATGGTTGGTGACCGTCTTGAACCCCGCAGCATCGACCGTTATTTTGTAGACCCCAGGCGGCACTTCTCTAATCGTGTAATTACCGCCGGAATTGGTCGTGGCAGAAAGGTGCAAGTCGGTCGCCGAATTGATGACCACGACCTTGCCGTTCGCGATCGCGGCGCCGGTTGGATCAAGCACGGTACCGGTAAACTGGCCGTTATCCACCTGCGCGAATGCGCTAAAGGTCAGTGCCAGCACGGCAAACACTACGAGGCAAAACTGCAGTCTTTTCATTTACCTACCCCCTGGAATTCATCCGCGTGTTTTTTGCCGCACGCGCGATAATTTTTATTGCGAACCGTTGTTGCCGCAACCGCTCAAGCTTCTATAATCCCATTTGGCAAAATCACATCAGTAAAGGGTCGGATCACCTGCTACCGAATCCGCAGAATTTTGCGCTTCCGATTGCCATTTGTCAACCCATCTTACTGATTCCGTTGGCCGTAACCGGTCGGGAAGTCCTCAAAAACAGCCTTCCTCGTTTCGAAAACGCCCGGAGGCACAAACCCGAGGCACAAACCCCTAGTGCGTTTCGATTAACCATGCACCTGTTGCACCAAACGATAATGCCTAATTTTTCAGACACTTACGTGCGGAAAGCTGCCTATGCCTATGACTAACTGAAGATCGAAATGTGCCAAGCTACCAAATTCCGTATCGCGCCACCTGCGACCATCAAAGCCCCTCATCGTTCAGCGGCCGGCGGCCACCACACCGGTTCCCTCTCGGACGACAACTTCCCGATCCGCCGCCACTGGCCCGATTTTGTCGACCTGTCCGCTCGGCCAGCGAACTACGATGGCGTCAACTCTTGTCGCCGCGCCCAGCCCGATGTAAGCGCGCGGATCGCTCGAACTCTCGAAACTGCTGCCGGCCCGCACTTCCGTTGTGCGGGTTGATCCCTCGGCGCTAATCTCGATCCTCGCTCCGAAGCCGTCGCGGTTCGACTTGTTCCCGATGGTCTTAATGCGCAGCCAGTGCCCCGGCGATGGGACTTCGTTGCGCAGCAGAACCGGAGACGAATCGAGGTTGGTGATCAGCACGTCCTGACGTCCGCGATTCCAGAAGTCGGCAGTCAAGGCGGCGCGGCCCACATATTTTTTCGCCAGCGCGCCACCGGACTTCTCGCCGACTTCTTCAAACTTCCCGTTGTGCAAGTTGTGAAACAGAAACGGCCGTTCCGCATAGCCCACGCCGAACGATTGCCCTTCCACTTGCGGATCGACGTGCCCATTCGCAACGAAAATGTCCGGCCATCCGTCGTTGTCGTAATCAAGAAACTTCACCCCAAAACCCAGATACGGATTGCTGATGGCTCCAATCCCCGCAGCGCCGGCCACGTCTGTGAACTCGCCATTGTGATCGTTGTGATAAAGATTGTTGTCATCGTCGGAAAAATTCGTCTTCACAATATCCGGCCAGCCGTTGCGATCGTAATCTGCCGCGTCAATGCCCATGCCCGCCTCTTCGTGCCCATCGGAACTGTAGGCCACGCCCGCCTCGACGCCGACTTCGGTGAATCCACCCTTGCAGTTGTTGTGATAGAGCAGACTCGGCGAAGAGTCGTTGGCCACGTAAAGATCGAGGCAGCCGTCTTTGTCGTAGTCCAGCCACAAGACGCCCAGCCCGTAATAACTTTCGGTATCGATGCCAAGTTTCTCCGTGACATCGGTAAAGGTGCCGTCGCCGTTGTTGTGATACAGACGGTCGCGCGCGCCCTTCAATCCGCGCGGCCCGCAATTGACCGGGATGCCCCGATACTGGCAAAACTGGGTGCTGCCGAACTTCGGCAGATTGTTGATATCCACGTCCACATAGTTGGCGACATAGAGATCGAGGTTGCCATCGTTGTCATAGTCGCCGAAAGCCGCGCTCGTTCCCCAGCGATCGGCGTTGGCGACGCCCGCTTTCGCGGTGACGTCGGTGAACGTGCCGTCGTGGTTGTTATGGTAAAGAGCCGAACCGTGGAAGCCGGTGATATAGACATCTTCCCAGCCGTCGTTATCGAAATCGCCGATCGCTATCCCATATCCCCAGCCACAAAAATTCAGGCCCGACTTCGCCGACACATCGGTAAACGTGCCGTCATGATTGTTGTGATAGAGGCGCGGCGGATGGCACTTGCCCGCGCGATAGTCCTCCAGCGTCGAGCCATCCACCAGCAGAATGTCCATCCATCCGTCGTTGTCATAGTCGAACGCGGCGGCGCCGCCACACATGGTTTCGACGATGTAGAGTTTCTCCAGGCTGCCGCAAGTGAGGTGAAAATCAATGCCAGCGGCGCGCGTCACGTCAACAAACAATGCCGAATTTGAATTTATCGCGGAAGTCTTCGCGCCCGGCCTTTGCGCGCCCCCGGCAGCCTCCGCTGTCGCACCGTTATTTTTCGGAGCAGAATTCAGAAGAACGCTCGGAGCACTGTTAGTGCCGGTCTGCGCACCTCGCCCTGTGAACCACCCACCACCGAGTGCCGTCAGCAGGAGAAGCACCGCAACCGTGGCACGGACGTTTTTCATGCGCTGAATTCGCATCACTGATTCTGGATCACTGATTTTGGATCACTGATCGCGCCCGGTGGCCACTCCCGCCGAAGCGGGTTGCGCCTTCTTCAGTTCCGCGAAGCGTTCTCGTTCATTTCGCGCTTCTTCGCTCTTACCGAGTTTTTCCAGGACGCGCGCCAGTTGATAATGCGGGCTCGGATCCTTCGGGTTCAGTTCCGCCGCCTTACGCAAAGAAGATTCCGCCTGAGTCGCCCGCCCCGCGAGTGCCTGCGCCTTGCCCAGCGTGTACCAGACGTCGGGATTCGACGCGTCCAGTTCCGCGCCGCGCTGCAGATAGGTCACAGCCTCTTCGTATTTTCCGCTCCGGGCGAGCGCGCGTCCCAACTCGTACACCACCGCCGGACTCTCCCCCGACCGACGTAACTCTTCTTTATATTCGCTGATGGCTTCGTCGTTATGGCCAAGGCTGAAGTAAGCGAATCCCAGATTGTAGTGTCCGTGCTTGATCGCCGGGTCGAGTCTCAGAGCGACTTTGAACTCGTCAACCGCCGGCAAGCTGCGATTCGAATTCAGATACGCTCGTCCCAGCAGCTCATGCGCCAGCGCGTTAGAAGCGTCGAGCTTGATCGCCGCTTCAAGCTCTTGCGCGGCACCCGCGTCGTCCAGCTGGCTCAATAACACCAGCGCCAGGTCAAAATGCGTAGCCGAATCTTCCGGATTCAACTCTCGCGCTCGCATCAACTGCTCATGCGCCTGCTTCTTATCGCCGGTTTTGAAGTAGGCCACGCCCAGATAGTGGCGGAATTGCGCATCGCGCGGCCAACGCGAAACCGCTTGCTGCCCCAGCAGGACAGCATCCTGCAACTGTCCCGACTCCAGGTCTCGCAGCAACTCTTCGCGGGTCTGTGCTCGCGTCCGGTTTTGCGCTTGCGCTGGCGCGGCCACACCCAATAGGCAGAACGAGATTGCAATCACCGCCGCGCCCGCCACTGCACCGTTTATCATCGTATCGTCTGTCATCGTATCGTCTTTGCGCGGCCAGTCGCAACGCGCTTACGAGTCCGAATCGCAGGGAGGTCTTATGGACAGCAAAGATTTCATCCGGCTGTTTGCCTACGATCACTGGGCGAATCGGGAATGCCTGGCCGCGATGCGAGCCGCCCCGTCTGTTTCCGCCGACGCTTCCTCGAATACTGTCGGACGCATGGCTCACATTCTTTCGGCGGAAAAACTCTGGCTCCAACGGATCCTGCAGCAACCTCAAAGTATGCCGGTATGGCCCAGTTCAACGATTGAGGGTTGCATCGCGCTGGCCGACGAGATGTCATCGGCGTGGCGAAATTATCTTACCCGGCTTGCGGCACAGCTCCCTCCCGCTTCGCTCGACGACAAAGTAGAGTACCGCAACAGCAAAGGCGAACCCTGGTCCAGCCGCGTGGAAGATATACTGACGCACGTGCTGTTTCACTCGACGTATCATCGTGGGCAAATCGCATTGCAGATGCGCGCTTCCGGCATCGAGCCCGCCTACACCGATTTCATCCACGCCGTGCGCCAGGGGTTCGCGGGGCTATGACGTGGAGCGACGGGCGCCTCGCCCGTCCACTCCGACGCCTGCGAAGAGGGAGGGAACAGTGAGGATTGATCGTGGAACGATATTGCACGTCTGGCTGCCGTTGGTCGTGGGCCTGTGGGCTTTCCTCGTCATATTTCGCACCCAATCAGGCCCGCATGGACTGGTGCGGTGGCTCGGTCTGGCGCTAGGCCTGATCGGCCTCGGCGGCGTGATTCTCGCCCGCTATACGCTCGGCCAATCGTTCTCCTGGGTTCCGAAAGCGACTGGGCTGGTCACCACCGGCATCTACTCGCGAATCCGCAATCCCATTTATATCTCGGGCATGCTTTGTGGGTTGGGAATCGTTCTCATGGTTGGGAGGCCGCAGGTGCTGATCATTTTCCTGGTACTCATCCCCATGCAGATCATCCGCGCGCGCCGTGAAGCAGCAGTCCTCGAAGCCAAGTTCGGCGACGCCTACCGCGAATATCGCAAGCGCACATGGTTCTGAGGGTCAGGTGTCAGGTCTTAGGTCTTAGGTCTCAGGAAAAAACAGCCTCGTCAGACCTGACACCTAAGGCCTGAGACCTGAAACCTGACCCGAGCCTGAGACCTTCCCCACTGCTATCATTTCACCAATGAAATCCGCGTGCGACCAAACTGCTCCCGGCCTTGTTCTGTTTTTTTTCTGCTGGCCCGCCTTCAGGCCGCCGACGAACCCAGCTCAGCCCGCTCCCTGCGCCAGTTTCGAACAATGCGGTTGCCATTTCGCATGACGAAGGCGGACCCAGGATTTTTTCCTTCATGGGCATCGGCCCGAAAAAAACCTGGGATGCAGTCAGCACCAGCGCCTACGAAATCGATCCGCGAACCGGCAAGTGGACGGAAAAACGCCCCGTGCCGGGCACTGGCCGGGCGCCTGGCGGCATCGGCGGTCGCGCTCCACGACCAGGTCTTCATCTTCGGAGGCTACGTCGTCGACTCACAGGGTGGAGAGACCACCGTGTCCGACCTGAATGTCTTTGTCCCGGCTCAAAACCGCTATTATCGCGGCCATGACATCCCCGTCCCAGTCGATGACGCCGTGGTCGGCCTCTATCGCGACCGTTACATTTATCGTCATCGGCGGATGGTCAACCGGCAAAGAACGACGCCGTCAGCAACGTCCAGATCTACGACACCGACAATAGACACTTGGATGCAGGCCACTCCGATTCCCGGCACGCCGGTGTTCGGTCATGCGGGCGCCATCATCGGCAACACCATCGTTTACGTGGATGGCGCCTACAAGAACCCCGAGCGGCATCGGTCCCAAGTACCTCGCGTCCAGCGAATGCTGGGTGGGCGATCTTGCTAATTCGAGGAAGGGCGACATCACGAAGATCGAATGGACAAAACTTCGACCCCATCCCGGCAACGCGCGCTATCGCATCGCGGCGGGCGCGGGACCGTCGGAAAAAAAAGGCAGGCAGAATCTATTTCTCCGGCGGTAGCGACACTCCCTACAACTACGACGGAATCGGGTATAACGGCAAGCCCTGCCGAGCCTTCACCGGTGACCTTCGCTTTCAACGACCACACCGAGCGATTGGGAAACGGTCAGCGAAGATACTCCCGACCCCGCCCCACCATGGACCATCGCGGCCTGCTGGTTACGCGCAACGGCCTGGTCATCGTAGGAGGGATGGAAAAAGGCCAGCAGGTGACCGCCAAAGTGACGGTTGTAAAACCTGACCGCGGGAAGTAACCTTGAGTCTAGTAACGCGCTAATGGACACTATTCCAGGAGATTCGCCAGTGTCCTGCGGGCTTGGTGTCTTGGCACGGGCACAAAGCCTCACGCTCAATGATCACGAAATCGGGTGACGCCCATCACCGCGCGGCATCCCCCTCCCAGCATCTAATTACTACGGCCGCAATTCCTGCGGCGTCCTGTTTTTTTTGACAATCCGTTCCTCACATAAAATTCGGAGGCAAGCCTTATGACTGTCATGGAACCGCCCAAGGCGAATGCATCGGCGGACTACATCAATCAAACTCTCAATCTCGTCAAAGCCAAAAACCCAGCCGAACCAGAATTCCACCAGGCCGTCCTTGAAGTGTTCGAGTCCTTGCGACCCGTGCTGGCGCGCCACCCCGAGTATCACGAAGCCAAAATCCTGGAACGCATCACCGAGCCCGAACGCGTCCTTATGTTCCGCGTGCCCTGGTTCGACGACAAGGGCAAAGTGCAGGTCAATCGCGGTTTTCGCATCGAGATGAACAGCGCCATCGGCCCCTACAAGGGCGGACTGCGCTTCCATCCCTCGGTCAATCTCGGCATCCTGAAATTCCTGGCGTTCGAGCAGGTGTTCAAGAATTCGCTCACCACGCTGCCCATGGGCGGCGGCAAGGGCGGTTCGGATTTCGATCCCAAAGGCAAGAGCGACGACGAAGTCATGCGCTTCTGCCAGAGCTTCATGACCGAACTCAGCCGCCACATCGGCCCCGACACGGACGTTCCCGCCGGCGACATCGGCGTGGGCGGCCGCGAAATCGGATTCATGTTCGGCCAATACAAACGCCTGCGCAACGAATTCACCGGCGTCCTCACCGGCAAAGGCCTGGCCTGGGGAGGCTCGCTGATCCGCCCCGAAGCCACCGGCTACGGCTGCGTCTATTTCGCCAAGGAAATGCTGAAGACCCGCAAAGACTCACTCGATGGCAAAGTGTGTCTCGTCTCCGGCAGCGGCAACGTCTCGCAATACACCGTCGAGAAGCTGCTCGACCTGGGCGCCAAACCGGTTACCCTGTCCGATTCCGACGGAGCCATCTACGACGCCGACGGCATTGACCGTGAAAAGCTAGCCTACGTCATGGATCTGAAGAACAGCCGCCGCGGCCGCATCAAGGAGTACACCGAAAAATTCAAGAAGGCCATCTACAGCGCCACCGATAAGAAGCTCGACCACAGCTGGCTCTGGGCCATAAAAGCCGATTGCGCGTTCCCCAGCGCCACTCAAAACGAGATCAACGCAAAAGACGCGGCGAATCTAATAAAGAATGGCGTAAAGGTTGTCAGCGAGGGAGCGAACATGCCGAGCACCCTCGAAGCCACCGAACTGTTCCTCGACGCCAAAGTCCTATACGGACCAGCCAAGGCCGCCAACGCCGGCGGTGTTGCCACCTCCGGACTCGAAATGTCGCAGAACAGCATGCGCATCTCCTGGACCCGCGAAGAAGTCGATGATCGTTTGCACAAGATCATGATCGCCATCCACCAGAACTGCTACGAAACGGCCGAGAAATACGGCACGCCCGGCAACCTGGTAAACGGAGCCAATATCGCAGGCTTCCTGAAAGTAGCAAACTCGATGCTCGATCAGGGGCTGGTATAAAGAAGAATCACGTAGGGACAGCCGCCCTCGGCTGTCCCCGGGCGAAGCCCGGCACCACCGGTTCAGCCACGAAACACGCGAAGGGAGCAATCCCTTCCGTTCTCGTGCGCGGAAAAGCTCTTCTTGGGGCGGGGCTCTGCCCCGCACCACACGTATATAATGCTGCTCGCCTTGACCGGAGTTCCGCGTCTAAATGAATCGATGTCGCAGGGTCGCCCCGCCGGATGGTCGCCAGCAGACGAATGCAGACGCGACCAAGGGTTGAAATTCATAGCTTTGAAAAAATGATGCCATGAAGATGCATAGGATGAAAACTCACACAAAGAATTTATCGAAATGCGCAAGCTTGGTGGCGGGATTGCTTCTGGCGTGCCTGACCCTGACGCAGTCCATGTCGGCCGAAGAAGGTATGTGGACATTCGACAATTTCCCGTCGAAGACGGTCGCCGCGAAATATGGTTTCACGCCCTCACAATCATGGCTTGATCACGTGCGCCTGTCATCGTTACGAATCGCCGCCGGCTGCTCGGCGTCATTCATCTCTCCGCAGGGACTGGTCATGACCAATCATCATTGCGTCGTCGACTGCGTCGAACAGCTGTCCACGCCGAAGCAAAACCTCGTCGAAAGCGGGTTCGCCGCACGAACCATGGCGGAGGAACAAAAATGTCCCGACTTCGAACTCGATCAACTGGTGGAGATTCGCGATGTGACCGGAGAGGTCCAAGGTGCGATGGCGGGCAAGACCGGCGATGACGCGAACAAGGCGCTTCATGCCAAACAAGCAGAGTTGCAGCAGAGCTGCGGCTCCGATCCAAGTGTGCGCTGCGACCTGGTATCGCTCTACCACGGCGGGGTTTACGATTTGTACCACTACAAGCGTTACACCGACGTGCGCCTGGCGTTCGCGCCGGAGTTTGCGGTCGCACAATTCGGTGGCGATCCGGACAATTTTAATTTTCCCCGCTTCGACTTCGATATCGGCCTGGTGCGGGCCTATGAAGGCGGCAAACCAGCTGCCACTCCCGCCTACCTGCGATGGAGCCCGAACGGTTCGAAAGATGGGGACCTGGTTTTCGTATCCGGGAACCCGGGTGGCACGAGCCGCGAACTGACGATCGCGCAATTGGCCTTCGACCGCGACATCGTATTTCCATTCGAAGTGCCGGAACTCGCTGAGTATCGCGGCCAACTGGAAGAGTTCGTAACTCGAGGACCAGAACAGGCGCGCGAGGCAAACGAGCAGCTGTTCTTTATCGAAAACGATTTCAAGGCCGACATTGGGAGGCAGGGGGCGTTGCTTGATCCGAAGTTTTTCGCCACCAAGCAGCAGGAGGAACAACGCCTGCGCGCCGCGACAGTGGCCGATCCAAAGCTGGCCGCGGATGTTTCGGCATGGGACGACGTCGCGCAAATTCAGCAGACACGCGCTCAGCTGTTTACGCGCAGGGCAAGCCTTGCCAACTATGGTTTCGGGCAGGGCCTGATCGATTACGCAATCAAGCTGGTGCGTGCTTCAACCGAGCGCACCAAGCCCAACGCCGAACGCCTGCCGGAATACACCGATCAATCCCTGGTCAACGTGCAGCAGGAGCTGTCGGCGCCCGTCCCCATTTACAAGGATCTTGAAGAACTCAACCTGGCCTTAATGTTCGACGAAATACGACGTGACCTGGGAGCCGACGATCCCTTCGTGCGCAAGATGCTCGGCAATGAATCCCCCGAACAGTTGGCACACCGGCTGGTATCCGGCACGCACCTGGAAGATCCCAAAGTACGGGAAGAATTGTACAAAGGTGGCCAGGTTGCGGTGCGCGAGTCGAGCGATCCCATGATCCGTTTCGCTGCTTCGATCGACGACGATCGTCGCGCCGAGCGCAAGGATTACGAAACTCGTGTCGATGCGCCGACCCGGGCAGCCGCGGAAAAGATTGCCAAGGCGCGCTTTGCCGTCTACGGCACCAGCGTCGACCCGGATGCGACGTTTACAGCGCGGCTCAGCTATGGAAGCGTGAAAGGTTTCGAAGACGCGGAGGGCAAGTACGTCGAACCCTATACGAAAATCGAGGGCCTGTTCCATCGCGCTACAGGCGCTCCTCCCTACGCTCTGCCCGAGAGTTGGCTCAAGGCCAAAGCCTCGCTCGACCTGTCGCTGCCCATGAATCTGTCGACCACAAACGACATTATCGGCGGCAACTCAGGCAGCCCGCTGATCGACCGGGATGGCAACGTTGTTGGCCTCATCTTCGACGGAAATATTTTCTCTCTCGGCGGCGACTACGGCTACGATGCGGCGAAGAACCGCGCAGTGGCCGTGGACAGCCGCGCACTCCTAGAAGGGCTGCGGAAGGTGTATCACATGGATCATATCGTCGAAGAGATCGAGGCAGCGCGCCGCTAAACGAAGGACCCGATAAGCGCCCCGATCACGATCCGCCAGTTTAGCCGTCGTTTCATGCTTGCATTTTGAGCAGACTAGTCAACTGTTGTAAACAGGCGGTTACACTCAGAACCCCCGTCGTGAGTGTAATTGATTCCATGACAATGTCGGCTCCTACGCCCGAGTAAAGTTGGTGGTGCTAAAGCCAACCAACAGGCTCGGGAGAAAGGAGCCGAACAATGATCATTATAGGAGTAGATTTCCACCCCGAGTTTCAGCAAATCGCTTCGGTGGATACGGACACGGGAGAGTTTCAGGAAAAGCGGCTAGGGCATGGCGAGGAAGCGGAAGCGTTCTACCGTGCGCTGGCGGGCCAGAAAGTGCGGGTTGGGATGGAAGCCAGCGGGCACGCCCGCTGGTTCGAACGACTGGTGGCCGAGTTGCAGTTTGAGTTGTGGATTGGAGACGCGGCCGAGATCCGCACGAAGCGAGTGCGTAAGCAGAAGACGGATCGCCAGGACGCGCAGCTGATCCTACGTTTGCTGCTGGAAGACCGCTTCCCGCAGATCTGGGTACCGAGCTGGGAGAACCGGGATGTGCGGTAACTGCTGTGGCATCGTCACCGCATGGTGCAGGCGCGAACCCGGATCATGAATCAACTGCAAGCCGTGGCCCTCAACGAAGGACTGCGCTGCAAGAAGCGGTTGTGGCGGGAACACGGACGGCAGCAACTGGAATCGTTCCGGTTGGCACCGTGGGCCAGCCGGCGACGGCGTGATCTGCTGGAGTTGCTGGATCGACTGAACCCGACCATCGTGGAACTGAGTCAGGCGATCGAGCAGGAAGTCGAAAAATGCCCGGAGGCGCTGCGACTGAGGACGCATCCCGGAGTCGGTGCTTTAACCGCGCTGGCCTTCGTGCTGATCATCGGCCGGACCGAGCGCTTTCACTGCGGCAAGCAGGTGGCGAGCTATCTGGGATTGGTGCCGCTGGAAGAGTCGAGCGGCAATCGGCGACGGCTGGGGCATATCACCAAGCAGGGCAGTTCGATGCTTCGCTTCCTGCTGGTGGAAGCGGCGCAGGTGACGGTGCGCAGCGTGCCGGAGTGGCGCAGTCAGTACTTTCACCTGGCGATGCGACGAGGACGGAAGATTGCCAAAGTCGCGATGGCTCGCAAGCTGGCGGTTCGTATGTATTGGATGTGGCGCAAGGGATGGGATTACGAGCAGTGGAAACAATTCGGTTCGCACGCGGGACAGCCTGGACATCGCGATGGTGTGCAGTCGAACACCGAGTAATTGATTGGGCGTCCCGCTCCTCCTCACGGAGGAGTTCGAAGTAGTAATCATGATCGCAGTTCGAGATCGAAGAGATGCATGGGTCGGACCGAGTTCCAGACCTGAATATTGATTACCAGCGGGCCTTGGTTGGCGAGCAAAAGCAACAGCTTCCACGAGAGCGAAATGGCGCTCTTCTACGAGTGCACGCTGAAGTGTGCTCGAAAACTACTTGACACCGCCGACATTGTCAGAGATGCGATGTTACGCCAATTGAGACGCTTGCCTACTGGCGGCTCGGATTGCTTCCTGTTTGCCGACAACCCGCTCTCAACGATCGTTTTCAGCAGATCATAGCTGTTCATGGGGCTCACAAGCGAGGGCCGGCGCTATAATCCTCCGCATATGTTGCCAGCCGCTTCGCCTCCAACGGTGGAGATCAATGGTCGACCAGCGCAGGCGTATCTATCGCCAAAATTGCAACGGCCTCCCGTCACTCCCCAGGGGTCAAAGTCAGCTCTCCACACGTTGCTGCTGACGGCAGCGCTCATTTTCGCCGCTGCAACCGTGGTCTATAGCTGCGTATGGATGTATTACGTTCGGCTGCATCCGCACGTAGAACTAGGGATGGATACAACGCTTTTTTCCTCGACCGAGGTAAGCGAGATCACCAAGGTTGAGAAAGGCAGTCCGGCGGACGAAGCGGGTCTGCGAACTAACGACCGTATTATCGGAGTGGATGGGAAAAAACTCGACGCTTACGCGTTGAGTTCTGCATGGTCCAAAGGGCGACCGGGTGATGTGGTTACCCTGACGATTCAAAGACCGGGGGTGCAACAACCCCTTGTAATAAGAGCGACGTTCCGAGCCCCCGCTAGTCCAAGTCTGCCGCTGGCCCGAATCCTAGCCCTCCAGATCATGGGAAGTTACCCGGTCGTCTTCCTGATAGTCGGTTTGTCCGTGTTGTTTATGCGGTTAGAGGACCCCAGCGCATGGCTCTTGGCGCTGCTCTTTGCTGGTTTTATCGCCGTCTCGGACCTTCCCAGCTCGTTCATGGCGTTGCACGGATTGGTTCTGCCATTCATGTTGGGCTATCGAGCTTTGTTCGTGGGTGCCCTCACGCCATTGTTCTACTATTTTTTTGCGGTATTTCCGGCACGATCTCCCCTCGACCGTCATCTTCCGTGGCTGAAATGGGTGCTGCTCGGCATCGGTGTTTCTTTCGGCGTTTTTGGATTGGATAAAGGAGGACCCGAGCCCTGGCCGGCGCTAGTCAGCTTCATGGGACAGCGGGTCGCCGACCGCGCCGTCTTGGCTTTTATCTATGGCTGCCTTGTTTTAGGTCTGCTCTCACTAACATGGAACGCGTTCGTTCTACCTACCAGAGAGGCACGGCGAAAGATCCGGGTGATTTTTTGGGGAACTGTGGTTGGTGTCACACCGGCCGCGATCGCGCGCGGCACCGCGGATTTCTTGCAATTCCATATACCGTTTTGGTTGGACTTCTTCGACATCATCGTGCTTTTTATTTTTCCAGTGTCGTTTGCGTACGCGGTAGTCAAGTATCGTGTGCTTGCGATTCCAGTCTTGCTTCGTCGCAGTGCCCGGTATCTTTTGGTCAGGCGGGGACTAATCGTCTTCGCGCTCGTCCTGGCGGTCTCGATTACCGTGCTGTTCACACTTTCCTTTTCGAGACTCTTTTCGTTGGGGTCGACAGCTGCAATGGCAGCCGGCGTGGGTTTCGGGGTGATGCTCGCGTGGGTCTCGACCCCAGGCCTGAAGCAGGTTACGGGACGAATTGACCGCGCGTTCTTCCGCGGCGCGTACGATGCACGCCGAATTCTTCAGGACTTAGCCCAGAAGGCGCGCACCGTCAAAGCACGCCAGGAATTGGCTCTGGAGATGGTTCCGAGCATCGGCGAGGCGCTTCACCCTAGTTGGTCTGCTGTGTATGTGGAGGCCGGACCTGATTACCTGGAAAGCGACGCCGCCATACTGCCGCTCGCATTGAAGAGGATCCGCAAAGACTCCCCTGGACTTGAGTTTCTACGTGCTGACGGCGAGCCCTGGGATGCATCGCTGAGTCCGGCTGCCTATGCGGTATTCTCCATGTTCGCTCCGCTTTTGCCGGAGTGCCTCGTTCCTTTCCCAAGCCGCTCCGGCGATCTGTTGGGACTGTTTGCCCTCGGCCCCAGGCTCTCCGATGAGCCTTATTCCAGCGAAGACAAAATGCTTCTGCGATCGGTTGCAAGCCAGGCAGGTGTGACACTGGAAAATCTGAATTTGGCGGAAGACATCGCCGACCGTCTGCAGGCGGAAAGAGCTGTTTCGCAGGAAATGGAAATCGCCCGGCAAGTGCAGCGGAAGCTGTTCCCTCAACGGCTTCCGCGCCTGAAGACGCTGGAATACGCGGGCGGCTGTAATCAGGCGCGCGCCGTAGGTGGAGACTATTACGACTTCGTGCAATTGGGTGCGGGTCGGGTCGGCTTCGTTCTTGCCGACGTGGCGGGCAAGGGAATGTCAGCCGCTCTGCTCATGGCCAATTTGCAAGCGAGTATCCGCAGCCAATACTCAGTGGCATCCGAAAACCTTCCCCAAATATTAGAGTCCGTCAACCGCCTCTTCTATGAGAACTCGGAGCCCAACCGATACACGACTTTATTCGCTGGCTCTTACGACGACGCCGCCCGCAGGCTGCGTTACGTGAATTGCGGCCATAATCCCCCTCTGGTTCTTCGCCAGGATGGAAGCGTTGAAAGGCTGTCCGCGACGGCCACAGTGTTGGGCCTGTTTGAACAATGGCAATGTTCGACCAACGAAGTGCAATTTCAGCCAGGGGATCTTCTGGTCCTATACAGTGACGGTGTAACGGAAGCCTACAACGACCGCGAAGAGGAATTTGGGGAGGCGCGGCTCGTACAGGTGCTGGAAGCAGGCAGAAATCTGGAGATTTCAGCCTTGCTGACAAAATTGCTGGAAGAGGTAAATCAGTTCAGTGCTGGAAAGCAGTCCGATGACGTAACCGCAATAGTTGCTCGGATCCGCTGAAGATGTATTTTGATGACTTTCGTCTGCCCACGACTATTGTTTCCCGTTGGAATTTGCGAGTTTGCGATCGGGCCACCACACGGTGTGTCGAAGCCGGCAAACGCAACCGCCAAGTTCCGCCTAACTCCATTAGCGACCGCGAATCAATGATGAAGCGCCGCCTCCTATCGCGCCCGCGCCAGAACCAGCGTAATATCATCCGGCTGTTCGTTCTCGCCGATCCAGTCGGCCACCGCACCGACAACAATCTCGGTGATGCGCTCCAGCGGCAGATGGCGATTCTCACGCACCAGTTGGATCAGCCGCTCCTCGCCGAACTCGTCAAATTCATTTTCCGGCTCCGTCACTCCATCACTGTAAGCCACCAGCAAATCGCCCCGCCGGAGTTGCACGGTCGCTTCCGGAAAACTCAAATTGTCGAACAAACCGACCACCGTTCCGCCGCAGCTCAGCACTTGCGACGACCCATCTTCCGAAATCAGCATCGGAGGCAGGTGACCGCCGTTCGTATAAGTAAGCCGGCGCGTCGCTCCGTCATAGATTCCCAAAAACAAAGTCGCGTACTTTGCCGCCGGAGTGCTTTCATAAAGCTGATGGTTCAGCAAAGTTAGCAGCGTTGCCGGAGACACGTCCGCCCCTCTCGACTCTGCAACCAGCATCAGTCCCGAGCCGCCCGACGCCACCGCAACCGGTTCTCGCGCCGCCAGTTCGCGTGTCGTGAGTTCGCGCGTCGTTAATTCGCGCGTCGTTAGTTCATGCAGAGCCGGCACATCTTCGATCGTGTAAGCGCGCACCGCTGAATAGATCGTCGCCATCAGCAGCGCCGCCGAAATTCCTTTGCCGCTGATGTCGCCGACCGCCAGCATCAGCTTGTCGGAATTCAGCGCCAGAAAATCGTAGTAATCTCCACTCACCGTTCGCGCCGGACGGCAGAACCCGTGCACTTCGAGCGTCTCCAGTTGCGTGATCAGCTTGGGATAGAGCTGCGCCTGCACTTCCTGCGCGATCGCAAGTTCGCCCTCCAGGCGATGCTTCTCCTTCTGCTCCAGCACCAGTCTTCTCGATCGAGGTCGTCATCGAGTTGAAGGAGTTGGCCAGAGTTGCCAGTTGGTCGCTTGACTGCACCGTGATCCGGTGGCTGAAGTCGGCCCGATTGACGTGCTTGGTCGCTTCGTAGAGTTGGGCCACTGCCGACGTGATGCTGCGCGTCAGCTTCGTGCCAATGAACAGCGCCAGCAGTTCGATGATCGCGAACACAATCGCAATCGACAACAAAATATATTCCACGCCCTTGGCGTAGTCGCCGCGCGCAGCGAAGAGTCTGGCATAGAGCACCGACGACCGAGTCTCGACCTCCGCCAGCGCTCCCACGCGCTGTGGTTTCCCGGTGGCCCAATCCACCAGCTGCAGCGGAATCCTCAAAGTGATCTCGTGATCGAACGCGCTCGCCGACGGTGGAATCGTCCCCGCGGAAAAGGTCTCCTCGCGCGTCCCCCCGTCATTGAATACCAGAACGCGCTGCGACGCGCCCCGTTGCGCCGGCGTCGTCGATGTGGCGGCAACCGGGCCCTCGGTCCCGTAGACGGTAATCCGCCCCAGGCCCGCCGCAATCTTCTCGACAAACTCCTTGTCGAACGGCTCACTCAAGATCATGCGCAAGGATAAAGGCAAGGATGAAGATCCCGTCCCCGCCGCGACCACCGTCGCCGAGCGCAGATACAGCTTGCCGTGGTCGCTCACCATGTCGCGGAAATCGCCGCTGATAAACGAAGGAGAATCAAAGCCGGCTGCGCCCTCCGGCCCTGAGCAGTTAGGCTGCGGCCGGCTCCCGTACCAGGCGCACACCTGCCGCCGCGACCACTCCGGACGATGCGGCCTTACCCGGTAAAGCATTTCCGCATCCAGTTTTCCTCCGTCCGAAATTTGTATCGCCAGGTGATGAGCGACCGCCCGGTTGGCTGCGTCCATGCTGCCCAGGTGAGTGGCGATGTCCGAAGTTACGACAAAGCTGGCGAACTGCCCGGCAAAAAGATAGAGCGCGATCAGCGAAATCATCACCAGCAGAAAAACCGGAATCACGCCGATAAAAACATAGGTAACGACCAACCGGTTCCGCAGCCGCCAGAGCAGTTTCGAGCGCAACCGCCGGAACCCGGTGATCCCAAACAGCACCAGAGCCAGCACGCTGAGAAAATCTACCCAGCCCCCCAGGCTCTCCGACGTTTCGGGGCTCGCACGACGCGTCAGCAGTTGCACTGCGAACAGAAGCAGTTCGAGCCCCACCACATAGATCGCCGCCCACGCGATCCAGCTCTGCGGCCAGAGCCCCTTTTCGCGCAGCTTGCTCTCGATTTCCAGAGAGATCAGTCTCATCCCGTTGCCTGATTCGCCGCCTGATTATTGGACGTAGCGCCTGCCGTTATATCTGTCTTTATATCTCTGGATAGATGTCGAAAAAGGCCGCGAGACTCGTCCTGAGCTGCTTCTCGATTTCGTCTTTGCCGCCCTCGAGAATGTGCATGGTGACATGCGCATCCCGTCCATTTTTCAATTTGATCGTAGCCGCGCCCACTTCCTCGACCTCATCGGAAGGCAGCAGACGCAGACCATATACCAATGTCAGGTTTGCCATCCCACGATTGTAAGCCAGAGATGCCGGCAGGGACTGTGCGTCAGAAGAAGTACCCGAAGACCCGACTTCGCGGTGAGCGGAGATCTTTCTGAGAACTGAGAACCGGGAACTGAGAACGTTTCTACCCCGGTGGCCAATGCAGCGAGCGTCCCCCGATCAGGTGCACATGCAGATGAAAAACCGACTGCCCCGAGCGCGGACCCACATTCACCACCGTCCGATAGCCATCTTCAATCGACCGCTGTCGCGCGATATGCGCGGCGGCCAGGTGACAGCGCCCCACCAGTTCCGCGTCTTCGGCCCAGGCTTCCTTCAAGCCGGCAATATGTTTTTTCGGGACGATCAGCACGTGAGTCGGGCCTTGCGGGTTCAGATCTTCAAAGGCATATGTGTGCTCGTCTTCATAAACTTTCTTGGATGGCACTTCCCCGCGAATGATACGGCAGAATAGACAGTCCGCCATGAGTTAGTCTCCTCTTGCCCGGTTTACGATCATCGGACTAAGATCCTTCGCACAATGATCCTTGGTTTACGATCAGCCGGCAAGCCGTCCAGGAGATAAGGTGTCGGTATCTCCCGGGGGAAACAATAACACCACCTCAACAGCTCGTTGCAAGAAAATGTTTTTCAGTCGAGCCGCACCAGAAATACCGCTCCCTCTGCAGTCTCCGTCTCGCGGGCCAGAGCAGTCGCGCGTTGCCGGTCGTCGTCCAGTACGCGCACTCGCACCCACCACCCTACCAGCGGGACTCATGAACTTTACGACTTTGGCCGTCTGGTAACGCTGCTGCAGATGCTCGGCCAATTCGGCGGCCGCTTTCTTCCCGGTGAAAGAGCCTATCTGCACCGCCCAGCGTCCGCCCGTATCGAGAGACAAAGGCGCCTGCAGCACTTCCAGCCGAACTTTCGCAGTGCCCGGCAAGTACACATCCACCGCTTTTGCAGCGGCCAGTGAAAGATCGACCATACGACCCGGCACGAACGGACCGCGATCAGTAATTCGTACCACCGCCGAATTCCCGGTCTTCACATTCGTGATGCGCACGATCGAGCCCAGCGGCAAATGTGAGATGTGCCGCCGTCATCGCGTGCATGTCGTAAATCTCGCCGTTCGATCCGCGTCGATTGTGATACGGAGCGCCGTACCAACTCGCCATCCCGGTTTCTTCCAAGATCGGCTTCGCGTCGGCGGGACATCGATCTTCTCGTTTGCGCCCCCTGTCGCTGTTTTGTCGTTGTCGTCGTTGCCGCAGGCGGTGGAGTCGCGGCCGGCTTTTCTTGCGGAAGTGACGGTGGAGGAGGAACCTGCGCCTGCGCCGGTTTATGCCCGCCACAGCCGCTCAGAAGCGCGCTGCCCAGCAATAGAAGGAAGAGAAAACAGGGAAATGACCATGCCGCCGCCCGCCGCAACGGCCGCACGTTCCCGGGCAGGTAGATGGAATGGATGTACTTCAAGAACTCTTGCGCTGTGTCTCCAGAAAGTCCGCGAACTCGGAGAGCTTTCCCGCCGCTGTTCGCAGCGCTTTCGAGGAATGCGTTCGCACCGCCGGCACCACCTCGTCGTTCAGATATGTAACCAGTTCCGCCGTCTCTTTTTCCAGAGTCTCGGCGATATTCGCCACCGAGCGATTGAAGCGCGCGGAAGCCTCTTCCACCTTGCGGTCGAATTCGGTCATACCCATCCTGCCGGTTCAGCAAATGTTCACGCGTAGGTCGCGGTTACCAGCCCCATCATTATCGCGGCCCCCGTCGCAGCGGTCAATGAGCCCCGCTCGTGTGGTGGCGGGGCTTGGCCCCGCTCGTGTGGTGGCGGGGCTTCGCCCCGCTTGTGTAGCGCGGGCGCCCTCGCCCGAGTCCCCACATCAGCCAAGTCACGGTACAATCACGCCATGCGTCCGAGGATAGCCGTCGAACCGCCCACCGTTTCTGTGAGTTTGATGCTGACTGTCGCGCTGATGTTCGGCCTGACTCTAACATCGGCCTGCACTATGAACCCCGATCATCCGGCGCGCACCTTCTCCGAAGCAACCGGAGGCGAAGGTCTGGAGCGCGTCTTCTGGAAAGAAGTGCAGGCGGCGAACTGGGTCGAAGTGGAGCGCGTTCTCGCTTCGAATTACGCCGGCGTAACCCCCACCGGAACCCTTGATCGCTCCGCCACGCTCGAGCAGTATCGCGGATGGCAGTTGAAAGACTATACCCTCGGTGATCTGCAGACCGAACTGAACGGAACCACAATAGTAGTCACCTACACCATCACACTGAACGGCACCTCGAATGCAACCGCTGGGAACGGGACTGCCGGCTCGCAACCGCTCCCCTCTGTGCCGCAGCACATGATGACCGTGTGGCAGCAGCAAAAAGCCGGATGGATCGTCATAGCGCACAGTGTCAGCCAATAATGATGCGAGCGCGGTCCAACATCAGGGTAGAGACGCGGCTCGCCGCGTCTAGGAGCACCACGGCTCCGGCCCAGGTCACCTCCGCGATTTCCGGCAAGGCTCTCGATCATTTCCAGCAAGCCCTGCTCCGCTGGTACGACCAGCATCGCCGCGACCTTCCCTGGCGCGAAACTCGCGACCCCTACCGCATCTGGCTCAGCGAAATCATGCTGCAGCAGACGCGCGTGGCCGCCGTGCTTGACCATTACCGGATTTTCCTTGAGCGCTTTCCGAACGTGCAAACGCTAGCCGCGGCTACTGAAGACGACGTGCTCGCCGCCTGGAGCGGCCTGGGCTACTACCGGCGAGCGCGCATGTTGCATCGCTGCGCCCAGCAGATCGTCGAACAACACGGCGGCCGATTCCCGCGCCATTCCGAAGCCTTGCTCGCCCTGTCCGGCATCGGACGCTACACCGCCGCCGCTATCGCCAGCATCGCATTCGCCGAACCCGTAGCCGTGGTCGATGGCAATGTCGAACGTGTGTTGCAAAGACTCACTGGCATCAATCTCACCACGCCGCAAATCTGGCAACACGCGCAAGCGCTTCTCGCGAATTCCCGCCCTGGGGATTTCAATCAGGCCATGATGGAACTCGGCGCAACCGTGTGCGTGCCGCGCGACCCCCGTTGCGCAATGTGCCCCGTTCGAAAATGGTGCGTCACCCAGGGAGAAGTTCCGCGCGTCGAGTCGCCGTCCCGTCAAAGCAAGAAGGAAATTTGGTGTGCTCTCGAGTATCGTGAGGACGACGGCAATGGCAACAAGAATGGCGCAATCCGGCTGGTGCAACGCTCGAAGAAAGCGTCGCTCATGGCTGGCATGTGGGAGCTGCCGCAAACGTCCGATCCCCCGCCCCCTTTGCCGCCTTCAGCGCATTGGCGCACGTTTCGCCATTCCATCACCATCACCAATTACACTGTGCATGTGCTACGTAATACGCCGTTGGGGGATACATCGTTGCCACCGGCTTCGCCCGCCGTCAAAGGCAAGTGGATCGCAACCGATCGCATTCCGCGGATCCCCATCACCGGCTTGACGCGGAAAATCCTGAAGGCCGGCGGCATCATCTAACCTGCTGAGGCATTTCTGTCTATGAAGTGGCTCGATCGCCTGTTCGGAGGTCCGAAAGATATGGCTGCATTGCCGGCCGGAACCAAAGCGCCTGACTTTTCCTTGCCCGCCGTCGTTAGCGGCAAAAATAAGGATAGAGATAATAAGAAAGCGGCGGCACCTTCTCATTGCAGGCCGCTCTCCAGCAGGGGCCCGTACTCGCCGCCTTTTTCAAGGTCTCCTGTCCGACCTGCCAATACACGTTTCCCTTCCTCGAGCGCATTCATAAAACCCATGGCGACAGCAAAATCACGATCGTGGGCATCTCGCAGAACAACCAAAGCGAGACCGCTGCCTTTCTGAAAGAATACGGCGTCACCTTCCCCACTCTGCTCGACGATCCGAACGGCTACGCTGTCTCAAACGCTTATGGCCTGACCAATGTCCCGACTTTGTTCCTGATCGGACAAGATGGCCAGATCGAAATCACCAGCGTCGGATGGGTTAAACAGGACGTGGAGGACATCAACCGCAAGCTCGCCGCCGTGCGCCAAACTCCGTCGACCCCGATCTTTGAGCCTGGAGAAGACGTCCGCGACGTCCGCCCCGGTTGAGGCTCGAAAAACTGACCCCGCGGTCGCGGGAAGGGACCTTCGAAACCTCAGGTTGGAATTTCACTACCACCATTCTTAAGGATGGCACGGCAGCTTCCGCCCACCCCCAAAACCTCCGCGCTACTCCGCAAGTAACTAGCGGGGCGCGTTTTTTCCATTACAATCGGTGCACATCTTTCCCTATTTGTGTGATCGAGGTGTTCTGGATGAGGTGCTCTGCATGTTGATGGGCAGAACTATAGTCGCCGTTGGGCTGCTGCTTGTCGCGACCCTTCCGGCGCAACAAAACCCACCGAAACCGCGGCCTGAATCGCGCTTCGGCTCGCACCTACCCCCGGCCGCCATCGCCGCCTTGCAAGGCATTCGCCCCGACAACATCGAGGCCCATGTCCGCTTTCTCTCCCACGATCTGCTTGAGGGACGTGGCACCGGCCAGCGCGGAGGCGACATCGCCGCCGAATATATCGCCACGCAGTTTGCGCTCTATGGATTGAAGCCCGCGGGCGACAACGGTTACTACCTGCAAAAAGTTCCCATGGTCGGTATCACACCCGGCGCCGACACCCGCTTCTCGCTCGTTCCCAGCCACGGACCGAAGCTCGATCTCAAGCCGCTCGACGATTACGTCGCCTACGATCAGACCCAGCAGCCCGAATCCAACATTGACGCCGAGATCGTCTACGTCGGCTACGGCATCGAAGCGCCCGAATACAACTGGGACGATTACAAAGGTGTGGACGTCAAGGGCAAAGTCCTGCTCATGCTGGTCAACGAGCCGCCCTCGGACGATCCCGAAGTTTTTTGCCGGCAAGGCGCTTACCTACTACGGCCGCTGGACCTACAAATACGAAGAAGCCGCGCGCAAAGGAGCCGTCGGCGCCATTCTCATCCACCGAACCGATATGGCCAGCTACGGCTGGGACGTCGTGCGCAATTCCTTCTCCGGCGAGAAATCCTATCTCCAGCTCGACGGCACTCCTAAGCTCAAAGCCGCCGCCTGGATTCATCTCGATGTCGCCAGCAAGCTCGCCTCCTCTGCCGGCATGGATCTCGACAAGATGATGGCCGATGCGACCTCGCGCGACTTCAAACCCGTGCCGCTCCACGTCCGCCTCTCCGCCCACATGGCCAGCAACATTCGCCCGCTCACATCGAACAACGTGATCGCCGTGCTGCCCGGCTCCGACAAGAATCTGAAAGACGAAGGCGTCCTCTACACTGCCCACTACGACCACTTCGGCATCCGCCCCGGCATGCCCGGAGACAACATCTTCAACGGCGCCATGGACAACGCCACCGGCTGCGGCATCGTGATGGAAATCGCGCGAGCCTACGCGGAGGCAAAGGAGAGCCCCCGCCGCTCCATCTACTTCGTTTCGGTTACCGCCGAAGAGCAAGGCCTGCTGGGCTCCGAATATCTGGGCAAGCATCCGCCGATTCCGGCGGGCAAGATTTCGCTCGACCTCAATTTCGACGACGTGATGCCGCTCGGAGCGCCCGAAGAAGTCCAGGTTTCCGGAGCCGAGCGAACCACCTTTTATCCCACGGTACAAGCAGCCGCGCAGGATTTCCGCTTTAGGATTCGTCCCGACGCGCGCCCCGAAGCCGGACATTACTACCGCTCCGATCATTTCAGCCTCGCGCGCGTGGGCATTCCGTCATTTTCGATTAATGAAGGAATGAAGTTCAAAGGTCACGATGAAGCCTGGGGCCTGGAGAAAGATGCCGATTACACCGCGAACCACTACCACCAGCCGAGCGACGAGTACCACCCCGGCATGGACTACACCTCCGACGCCGCCATGGCACGCTTCGGTTTCGCGCTCGGATGGGACGCCGCCAACCAGGCGCGGCTCGTCGATTGGAAAAAAGGCGATGAATTCGAAGCGGCCCGACGCGCCAGTCAATCTCAATAGGCTTCTCAATACCTCCCAGTGGGTCAGTTTGAATTTGCTTTGAAAGCGCACGGCTTCAGCCCTGCCGTTACCCGCAAATCAGTAGCGGCTTTAAATCCGGGAAGGTGTCTTCCAAACTGACCCACTACGCAATAACCTGAGCCCTTGCAGCAGTTGTTACCGCAATAATTCTGCGCTTACACCAGCGTAACTTTCGACCCCTCCGGCGTCGTGCTAGTCTGCTGCTTAGTATTGCAGTTTCAGCAGTTTGCAAACAGCTTAAAAGACCAGGAACGCACCGTCGCCGATGCCCAAGCTCCCGATTTTTAGGTTGCGTGGTTTCGAACCGCCCAGCCGGCCCGACCTGCAATACTACGGGCTCAAACTCGCGTTCAGCGATTTGCAGCTGGGCGTTGATAATCTCCGCTACGACGTTTTTCTCAGCCCGCGCATCACTGCGGACTTGAGTTTCCATCTGGGCGCGTTACATCTGCCGCTTCGGCGAAGTGGAATCGCTGTTCGAAATGGACGTTCCCTCGGCGGCCCCAAACAAATTCATACGCGCCGCCGAGGGCACCGCCAAGCTGGGCAAGGCCGGACCCGCCGACCTGAAAACTCTGTTGGTTTCGATTCATCTGGCGATCCTGAACCGTGCCAAGGTGGAAGGCAATCCCTCGGTCGATATGCTTGGCCGCCTGGCCGTGCTCAAGTTCATACGCACCGAACTGCAAACGCAATTTGCCAGGATTCTCGAACAGTGCCGCATGAAGTCGAAGGCGCTAGAGGGCGTTCGACAGGCGAAGATGATGCAGACGCAGGGGCTGGTCTCGTCCTTCCAGGTGCGCAAGAAAATCATCCTCCGCCGCGCCGGGCAAGAGATGTTTCGTCTGCTTTGCGAAATCGAAAAAGAAACGCTCGCCCGCACTCGCCGCTCCCTGCTCGGCGAATTGCCCGCCGACTGCTATCGCCTGTTCCTCAATCCGCTGATCCTTACCGATGATGGACGCGACGATTATCTCTGGGCCGAGCACTATTACATGTTCGGCAACTTCGAGAAAGATCCCGACCGTTTCTCCCGTCTCCGCCAGTTCGCGCTGAGTTTTCTGCGTGAACTCGGATACGGAGAAGCCGTTGACGATGAGCATCTGGAGCAGGCACTCAACGTTCCCGAAAACGCCGTCACGCTAGTGGGCACCGGCAACGGCGAAGACTCGACGCCGGAAGATCGCAATCGAACAGAACGCCTCGACATCTGGACGCGTTTGCTGCAGCGCGAAGGCGTTCTTCAACACGTCATCGCTTCCTATGAAGCCGTCCCCCTGCTCGCCGAATATGCGCCGCGGGTGAATCCGCAGCAGATCAAGAACGCACTCATCTCTCGCGAAGAAGCGGTGCGCGTCGAGACCATCATTGCCGAAAGCCGCCTCCATTCCGACCGGCTCTTTGCCGCCATCGGACGCGTCGCCTCTTGCCGCGGTTCGGAGCGAAGCCGCTTTGCCGCGCGCCTTCTGCACGACCTCTTTTGCTATCACCGCGACCTGCGCGGTCTGGAAGCCCTCACCGTCGGCTATGACAGCATCAACTTGGTCAGCGACGACAAGGTCCGCCAGCTCTCCACGCTCAACGGCATGCTCTACGAGTTCCTGCCTCCTGAAGACCAGAAGCCCGCCGAGGATCGTGTCCTGCACCACGTGATCTTGAAGGCTGACGTGCGCGACTCTTCGCGCCTCACCCGCTCGCTGATGGAAAAGGGTATGAACGCCGCCTCCTATTTCAGCTTGAATTTTTATGACCCGGTGAACAAGCTGCTCGCGAAATACGGCGCCACCAAAGTCTTTCTCGAAGGCGATGCCATTATCGTGGCGCTGCTCGAACGCGAAGGCGAAGCCATGCTAGGCGTCGGCCGCACCTGCGTCCTGGCGTGGGAGATTGTGAGCCTGCTGCGCGAGTACAACGAACTTCTGGACGCTCCGGTCTGCCCCCGATGGAAGTAGGCTTGGGCATCGCTTACCAGGATTCGGCGCCGCTCTACCTGATGGATGGCGAGCATCGCATCATGATTTCCGACGCCATCAACGAGAGCGACCGCCTCTCCTCCTGCAACAAGCGTGTGCGCAAAAAACTCGCACCCCATGCCGGAGTCTTCCAGGTGTACTCGGTTCAGATCGGAGACGGACGGCGGCGATAACGACACGGCCAGCGCCGAATCCGGCGCCGAAGAAATGCGCCTCAACTTACAACGTGGGCGGAATCTGCCTGAGTGAAGCAGCCTTCCGCAAACTGCAGCAGGAAATCTCGCTCTCTCCCTGGGAGCCAGATCGGAAAAGCGCCTGGATTTAACAGCCCATGGATCGACGACGAGCGTCAGTTCTTCGTCGGCACCGTTCCCGTCGCCAATGGAGTATTTCGCAAGATTGCCATCCGCAAGAACCGCGTCGCCCAGCTCGATGTTCGCGATCTATCCCTCTTGCGCTGGACCGACCGCTACTATTACGAAGTCTGTGCGAATCCCGCAGTGTACGCCGCCCTGCAGGGAGAAAAATCCGCAACCGCCGCACGCTAGCAATAGCGCAACGCGCGCCTCGCCCGTCCAACCCAAGCAAAGGCACGCATGCAGAAATACCGCTCATGTGGTGACGGGGCTCCGCCCCGTCCGCCACGCGGCAATCCGTTGCTTTTGATTTTGGGTGGCGCAGCGCTTTCAGCGCTGCGGTAACCGCCTTATTTCGAATGCGGCTTTAGCCGCTGAGGCCACGCACTCAACGCCATTGCGAAAACCACCTCAGAAATTCCGTCGCACCCGAAACGGAATTTCCACCACAGCCTCCAGCGCCACTGGTTTCCCCGCTCTTTCCGCGGGCACGAATTTCCAGCGCGCCAGCGCCTTCGCCGCCCAGGCATCGAGACGCTCGTCCGGGCTGTTAAGAACGCGAATCGCTCCCACTTTGCCATCCGCGTGAATGACCGCGTAAAGCGTGACCGTGCCGCGCACGTTGGCGTTGATCAATCCCAGCGGATAGCCAGGGTCCGAGGTTTCCGTGGCCACCGGTTCCAGCAGTTCCCCTTTTCCGTCCTCCGTCGAGTTCCGCAAACTTTATTACCCAGCTGCCCGTCGAGGAATTCAGATTCGGCATGTTCAGCGTCCTTCCATAGACGCGCTTGCCGCCGAAAACCTTGCGGTCCACATCGGTGATTTTATCGTCGGAAACCGGAGACGCAACGCGCGCACCCGAATCCGCTCCGGCGACGAAACGCTGGCCATCTCGCGCCTCGATCGCGCCCACGCGCAGCCCAGTCGGCAGAGAGCCGTTCGTTCCTCGACTGCCAGATCCATTCGCTTCCGATTTCGTTGCCACCAAATCCGGAGTTCCCGAAGCGCCCGGTTTTCCCTGCGGAGTTGCGGAAAATGCTCCCCGGCGATTGCCCGCGGGAACAGTCACCGGTCCCGTGGGCGTCACGGGATGAATCCCCAGCGCGATCAGCCGTCCGCCCGCGCTCGCGCCGCCCGCCGCAGCCACGCTCGGCGGAGGGCCCACCGGTTGTACACCACCGCCCGGCAGATGTCCGTTCCCGCGCGCCGCCAGCGAATGCTGTTCCGTCAGCGTGATCTGCGGCGCAGGCGCGACCACATCACTCGGACCAATGTTCATGACCCCGACGCGTCCCTTGGTCGATCGCGTTAGTTCCGGTGGTGGCGCAATCACATCCGATTTCATCGCCGCTCGAACCACATGGTCCGGCGCAAACTCCACGTCCGGCGCGGGTGCCACGACCTGCATCTCCGGCGCGGCCAGGTGCGCCATTGGGCCTCGCGTCGCATCCAGCGGAACCGCGGGAATAATGGCTCCCGTGGCCACGATGTTGGGCAAAGCGACGTCATGGTCGAGCTTGAGATCGGGCGGTACGACGATGGTTTGGGACCGGTTGTCCGCTTCCGGCGGAACCGAAAGGATCGGCTGCTTCGCGTAGACAGGGTCTCCCTTTTGCGCCTTCAAAGCGCGGGATCGCCCCGTGTCGAGCGGCCGCAGATATTCGTCCGGCGAGTAAGTTACCAGCGACGCCCGGTCGAACGCGGCGTGATCCAGAATTTTCTGCTGTCGAATCCACGCCAGCGAGATCGTATAGATGAGCGCAACTGCCGCCCCGTGCAACAGCGCGGATTGCACAAAGCGTTCCCATGGCAGCTTTTGCTGAACGAAGACGTCCCGCCACAGGTCGAATTCGCCGTCGCCGGGCGACTCTGCCGGACCAGGTGCCGATCCCAGTATGGAGCGAACTGCTGCTCGAACCGCGCTCCGGAATTCCGGGCTTGCGGGATCGTGCTCCACCAACAGTCTCAACAGTTTTTTCCCTGGGGATTCCATCTCTGGTTCCAAATTACCCTCTCACCAAGTCCCTTGACGGTTCCGCAGAAGGCGGGATCCGGGGCGCTTTCGCCGGCTCGCCACGGACGGCTACTGTGTAGCAAGATTATAACTGACTTCGAGCGTTTGCTCGCCCGCGCAGCGTACCAACCCCGGAACTAATCGCGTCCGTTCTTGTCTGTTATATTCCGCATGAAACGGCCTACGGAGGCTCGCGAATGAATCGAAAATGGATAGGCTGTTGTCTGCTGGCTATGGCGTGCGCAACCGCCGCGCTCATCTCCGCGCAAGAGGACGATGCCACCGCGCGGTCCCAGGTTCTCGCCCTCGAAAAAGCCTGGAACCAGGCCTATAAGGCCCGCGACACCACGGCGCTAGCCGCCATCCTCGACAATTCATTGGTCCTGGTCGAAGATGACGGCTCCCTCAAAACCAAGTCCGAGTTCCTCGCCAGCGTCAAATCGTACAGCGCCAATCAGGAGCAGGTCGCACCCGAATCGCTCACCGTGCGCGTCTTTGGCACCACTGCCATCGCGATCGGAGTGATCGCGGTCAAGGAAACCCACGGAGGCAAGACCGTAGTTCATCGCGAACGCTTCATCGATACCTGGATCAGCCGAAACGGTTCCTGGATCTGCATCGCCACCGACGCCACTCCAATGACCCACGCGGGATCGTAGCGGCCTTGCGGAAGAACTGCTCGTGTGGTGACGGGGCTTGCCCCTGCAGGATCAGTGTAGAGACGGGGCTTGCCCCGTCTGGGATCGCCACAGAACCCGGGGGGGGGAGGTCCTGGAAAGGGCACGACTTCAGTCGTGCCGTAAACGGTGCTCTATGAATGAACCTAGAATGTCACTCGCAAGCCGAGTTGCGCCGCGAATGGAATTCCGACCGTCGTCCCAGGGCCGAAGAAGTCTCCCAAAGCTCCCTCCGGTATCTCGAGTTGCTTAAGGCTGGTGATAGGCACGGCGGCGGCTGAAGTGCAGTTATAGGGAGTTCCACCCGGACAATAACTGCTGACGATGGTTTGACCATTTGCATTGGGCTGCATCTGCTGCATGGGCACCGGGAGCTGAACGACATTCACCGCGTAATTCGCGCCCGGATTATTGCGATTGAAGATGTTGAAGAACTCGGCAAACGGGTTAATCTGCCAGCGCTCCCCAACTTTGAATGGACGCGTCACGCGCAGGTCTGACTGAATGTAAGGCGTACCCCGGAATATGTCGAGGCCGGTGTAAACCGCCGACCCGTTGTTGAGCGCAACCCAAATGCGCCCGGTATTGTCCGCGTTCGTGACAGTGATAGGACGCGCGCTCTCCACCTGATTGATGGTGCTCAATTCAAAACCGCCAGGCAGGTGCACCGTCCCGGCGAGCACAAAGCGATCGCGAACGTCTTCGCCGGAGGGGCCGTAGTCTCCGGGTCCGAAAGCATTCAGCTTCCCAGCATTCGCAAATGCCGGTACGTTCGGCACCTGGCAGACGCCATCCACATAGTCAAACAGTTCGCCGAGCAGGCATCCCCAAGTCTGCGCCTTGGAGAGCTGGTAGTTCGCGACCAGACTGAAGCGGCGCATATTGCCCTGCATGTGCAGCATCAGGGCGTTGTAACTGGAGCGGTTGTCAGACTCAAATACATTGACATTCGGCACAAACGCTTGCTGGTCCGTAGTATCGGAGCCCGGAATCAGCGGCGAGGTTATAGTGGGTACACCAGCATCAGTAGGGGCGCTGCTGTAGGGGAACGCGCGGTATCCGTGATTACCCTGCTCATGAACGTAGTCGGCGCTGACCAGCCAGTGTTCATTGAAAGCGTGCTGCACCCCTCCCGTGATGTGGATCGCGTAAGGCGTCTTGTAATTTGAGCCAATCAGATTTCCAGTCGCACCCGCGCCTCCGATCAGGCAGCCCGGCCCGGTGAGCGCGTAAGTGCTCGAGGACGTTCCGCTGAACGTGCACGTTCCCGTGATCGCATTCGTGTTGTTGACGCCCTGAAATGCCGTCGCCCATCCATTCTGCGCGAGATCGTCGTAGAACATCCCAAAGCCCGCGCGGATTACGGTCTTCCCGCTACTGCCGGGTGAGTACGCAATCCCGAGACGCGGCGCGATCTGTTTATGGTAATCGTCCGGCACACTGGGCACGATCGGAATCTGCAGCGCCAGCAGCGTCTGATACGCGCCGTTCGCGGTCTCGCTTCGTCCCGACCCGATCATCAGTCCCCAGGTGTTCTGATAGCGCAAGCCGTAGTTGACCGTGAGATGGTGTGAAACGCGCCACGAGTCCTCGGCGTAGAGTCCCAGCCGTTGAACGTTTTGCGAGAAGCCGCCATCGCCGGCAGGAGTAAAAGTGCAGGTAATGCCAATGGTGGCAGGCGGGATGGGAGCGGGAGGCGCGGGATTGCACTCCGCGCTCGGAGGAACGAAATAAAACTGCGAAGGATTCGCGGCGTAATAATCGGGATTGGACGGATACTGGATGAGCTGCTCCGCCGTAGACGCAAACGAGCCGCCCAGCACGGGTTCGTGGATGAAGTCGACTCCGAACCTGAGCGCATGACTTCCCATAACGTGGGTCAGGTCGTAACGAACCTGGTATTTATCCTGATTACGCAGGTCAGGGAAAAGAGTGATCGGAGTGGCGAACTGGTTGTCGCCGTAAGTTTCGAATCCGGAAATCGTCAACGCCGTGGAGCTGAAGGGAAATGCCATCGCAAAGCCCAGATCCGAGGTACGCGTCTGCGTGAGGTGCAACAGGCTGGCTCCCAGAACCAGATTGCCGAGCCAGGTCGGACTAAAAGCATGGGCGTTGCTGATCACCGTGTTCCAGTAGTTGTTGTGCGCGGTCAATCCGGTGGAAGGCAGCGTCCCCTGTTCCACCAGCGCGTTGTGCGTGAGGTAGCTGTCTCCCGAGGTGCGCAGAAACCACTGCGACTTCGAAGACTCAGCCCAGTCAAACCGCACCGTGCCCAGGTAATCGCGAAAGGGAATGGGAACAGTGGCGGGCACGGGAATTGAAGGAACGCCGGAAATCAGGCCATCCGCCGCCAACTGCGACAGCGCGTCGAACTGCGTGATGCTCGCCGGGCTATAGGCGATGCTCGCATTCTCATGCACATTCTCGAATGAGGTAAAGAACCACACCTTGTTTTTTGCGATCGGACCGCCGAACGTGCCCACGTAGTTCTGCCGCGAGAACGGCTGCTTGGGATTGTGCACGCAAACTCCGTCAGTGCATGTTTGCGCTGGATTCTCGATCGGGAAGCGGGCATTGAGCGCCGCCGCGCGCTCGTAGAAAGCTCCGTCTCCGTGCCACTCGTTGGTGCCGTGCTTGGTGGTGATCACGACCGACCCGGCGGTGGTCCAGCCGGTATCGGCTTCTTCATTTGAAGTGCGCACGGCAAATTCCTGAATTCCGTCGGGTGAGAAATTTTGCAAAAACCCGCCGATCCAGTCGTCGGAGTTGTCTGCGCCATCAACCGACAGTTCGTTGTTCAAGCCGGAGCTTCCGCCGGTGGAGACCGCGGTAATGCGCGCCTTGGTGGGGTCGGAAGGCTCGACCGGCTCGGTTCCGGGCACAAGGTAAGCGATGTTGGCGAAGCTGCGTGCTGGGAGCGGCAGAGATTCGAAGTCCCGACTGCCGACCACACCCCCATGCACCGCGCTCGAGGTGTCGATCGTTTCGGTCGTGATCGAGGAAGGATTCCCCTGCACATTCACCGTCTCACTTCCGCTCGCGAGTTTGAGCGTAACCGCGATGTCGCGCACCACGCTGACGGCGACGTCTACATCGGCCGTGGCCTGGGCAAAACCTTTGGCGGTCACCGTGACCCGGTAGGAACCAGGCAGCAGGCTTTCGATGCGGAACTCTCCCCGCTCATTCGCCGTGGCCGCGCGCGTCACGGAAGACCCTTTTGACTGCACCGTAATCTGGGCGCCCGCTACACGCGCCCCGCTCGCATCCTGAACCGCTCCCCGAAGCGCGCCGTTCGAATTCTGCGCGCGCAGGAGCGAAGGCGAAACAAAGAGCGAAACAGAAATAAAAACCAGGAGGATAATCGCACCGATCAGCCGATCCAATCTGCATCTTTGGGGAAGTGAAAACCTGCCAAACGTCAAAAAACCTCCGTCGAACAGTGAAGTCAAAAGTATCAGCGAGATAACCAAACACGAGGCGCCGACGTGGAAGATCGACTTGGAAGACCTACCGGACAAGCCACTCGGTGACTTCATGAGTGAGCGCCAGCACCGGACCATACGCAATGGTCACTAGCAACGAAGTGGCAACCGCAAATGGAATTACGAACCAGGTGCGAATTCGGACGCGCCGCGCCTTGCTCGCTTCATCCCACGCGAGAAGACGCTCGACACGCTCGCTGAGGGAAGCGGTCACGAAGCCCACCGCGCATATCGGAGCAGCTTCGACTGGAACCAGACGAGAAAGCTTGACCAACGCCGCGGCCAGGTCAACCGCCTCACGCTCATTCGAGACGGCCGCATCATCGGCGGCGAGTTCCGCGGCCAGCGACCACGCACTCTCCAGCTTAGCCATGCCGGGAAAGGGACAGACGCTGAAGATGAGCTTCTTCAAGTTATCGTGCGATTTCCTGTGCTCCAGTTCATGTTTGAGCGCGATCTGGAGCTCGTCATCACTTAACAGCGCAACCGTTGAGTCTGAAACCAATACTCTCGGATTGCACACGCCCACCAGAGTGAGCGGGGGAGTCTCCCGTCGAGACTGAAAAGTGACGGTGGAGTTGGCATTGGCTTTCAAAGGATGCGCGCCTTCCAGCCAGCTCCTGACCACCCGATTAGTAATGGCTTGGGCTGCGATTACGCGAAAGCATCCGTACGCAATCAACAACAGAGCGCAAACACCAAGCGCGAGCGGTATCGCGCTCATGTGCTCATGCCTCGATCGCGGTTCCAGCAGTTGAAACGACGGCACGACCAGAGCGAATGTCACGACCACGGAAGCTAGCAGCGGGAGAATCCGCAACCCGAACAATAGCGCGGCCACGCTCCGTTGCGCCACGTCCGACGGTTTCAGGGCGCGCCAAACGCTCGCTACCAGCGCCGACACTAGACCGTAGAGCAACACGAAACAAGTGAGCGAAACCGCAATTCCACGCAGGGCAAACATTAGCGTTGCTCCCTGATTTTCTCCTGATCCCTTAGTTCACGGCGTTTGCGCTCAACCAGCAGTTGCAGCTCATCCAGCAGTTGCGCGTCGTGGGTGCTTAACGCTTCGACCAGATGCGAGAGCGGCAGTGAAGAAGCGTCGCCCGATCCCAGCAATTGCCGGATGCTCTCCAGCGCCGTCACCCGCTGCAGTTCTTCGGCCGTGTGCCGCGGAGTATAGCGGAATGCCCTGCCTTCCGTCACGCGGTCGAGCAAGCCCTTCTTGTAGAGACGGTCCATGGTTGTCATCACCGTGGTATAGGCCTGATGGATTTTGCCGTCTTCGAGCAGTTCGCGAACCGTGGCGCTGCCTTGCGCCCAGAGCTTTTGCAGCACCTGCTGTTCGAAAGGACCCAGCTGAGGCTGTGACCTGAAGATAGAATACGATTTTGTCATTCCTATGGCGCGCCCGGCGCAAGGCCCTGTTCACGGAAGAATACCATTCGGACGGCCAGTTTTGCACTACCGCGAGGCGACCACCGGCAGAATCTCTTTCACGTCGACCTTGGTGGGATAGTTTCCCGTATAGCAGGCAGAGCAGTAAGTGGTCTTTTGCCCGTCCCCGCAAGCTTTCTTGAGACCTTCCAGCGAGAGGTAGGCGAGCGAGTCGGCGACGATGAAATCGCGAATCTCTTCGATCGTCTTATTCGCCGCGATAAGTTCCTTTTTTGAAGGAGTGTCCACTCCGTAGAAGCACGGAGAGATGGTCGGCGGGCACGAAATCCGCATGTGGACTTCCTTCGCGCCCGCGTTACGAATCATGCGGACGATCTTCTTGCTCGTGGTCCCGCGCACGATCGAGTCGTCCACCAGAATCACGCGCTTGCCCTTGATCAGGCTGTGCACCGCGTTCAGTTTCAGCTTCACGCCAAAGTCGCGCACCGATTGTTGCGGCTCGATGAAAGTACGTCCGATGTAGTGGTTGCGAATCAGCGCCAGGCGAAAAGGAATGCCGCTTTCGGCGGCGTATCCGATGGCCGCAGTATTGCCCGAGTCCGGGACGGGAACAACGATATCGGCGTCCACCGGAGCTTCGCGCGCAAGCTGCCGTCCCATGGCGTCGCGGCTCTGGTCTACCGAGCGCCCAAACACCAGGCTGTCGGGACGCGAAAAATAAACGTGTTCGAAAATACAGCTCGATTGCGCCGGAGACGGGGAATAAAAACGCGAGCTGATGCCTTCCGGTCCAACGATAACGAGTTCGCCCGGTTTGACGTCGCGTTCGTAGGTGGCGCCGAGCAAATCAAAAGCGCAGGTTTCCGAAGCAAAAACGACCGTATCCTTTTTCTCCGTGGTCAGAGCCGGAATGCGGCCCATGGCCAGCGGCCGGAATCCGCGCGGATCGCGAGCGGCAAAGATTCGGTCACGGCTGATCATGACCAGCGAAAAAGCGCCTTCCACGCGGCGCAGCGCGTCGGCGATCGCGTCAGGCAGTGTTTGCTCGCGCGAGAGCGCAATCAGGTGAACCAGCACTTCGGTGTCGCTGTTGGTTTGGAAGATCGAGCCCTGCCCCTCCAGCTTCGCGCGAATCGCCTGCGCATTCACCAGGTTGCCATTATGAGCAATCGCGATCGTGCCCTTGTTGGACTGCACCATGATGGGCTGCGCATTCAGCAAAGCCGAATCGCCAGCCGTCGAATATCGTGTGTGGCCAATGGCAAGAACCCCGCGCAGCGAAGCCAGCACTTCGTGGCTGAAGATATCGGCAACCAGCCCCATCGCCTTGTGCTGGCGCAGCCGCTCGCCGTCGGAAGTGACAATGCCCGCCGATTCCTGTCCGCGATGCTGCAGGGCATGCAGTCCAAGATAGGCAAGCTTCTCCGCCTCAGGATGAGCGTGGATAGCAACCACACCGCACTCGTCGCGAAATTTGTCAGTCAGCATTTAACAATTAGCCTTTAGCACTCAGCCAATTCAAAAATCGCTCGTGTGGTGACGGGGCTTCGCCCCGTCCAGCCAGGCAAAGCCCGACACCTTCAATCCGCAGCGGCAAGAGCTTCCGTCCGCAGCGCCCGTTCCAGCGCGCCCTCATAAGCTTCTCGCAACTCGGCAACGCTGGCCGAAATTACTGCCTCACCATCCACCGCAATCTCGACCCGATCCGACCCCGTTTCGCCCAACAAGTCCGCGAATACGCCGAATTCTTCCGCTACTTGTTGGATGCGCGGCAGGTTGATTGGATCACAACTTACCACGACGCGGCTGGCATCTTCTCCGAACAGCGCGAACTCAAGCGCCAGTTCCTGCCTCGGCAATCTGACGCTCAGGCCGACTCCGGCTGGCAGCGCCGATTCCACCAGAGCGACCGCGATGCCGCCATCGGCGCAGTCGTGCGCCGACTCCACCAGCCCCGCCTGAATGATGGCCACCAGCGCGCGTCTGCAGCGTGGCTTCTTTCTCGATATCCAGCTCCGGCGGATAGCCCCACACCGCTCCGAGAATTTCTTTCGCGTACTCTGACGACCCAAACTCCAACTCGGCGTCGACCGCGTCGCCAGCCTCATTCGCGCGCAGCAACACAATCTTTCGTCCCGGTTGCGCGAAATGCATCTTCGCCGCTTTATGCACGTCTTCAAGAATTCCCACCACTCCAATCACCGGAGTCGGATAAATTCCTTCGCCCAGAGTTTCGTTGTAGAAGCTGACATTGCCGCCGGTAATCGGCGTATCAAGCTCCTCGCAGGCCTTGGTGATGCCGTCAATCACCTGCGAAAACTGCCACATGATATGCGGCTTTTCGGGATTGCCGAAATTGAGACAGTTAGTGGCGCCAATCGGAGTCGCTCCAGCGCAAGCCACTTTACGCGAAGCTTCGGCGACCGCGTGCATGGCTCCCAGACGAGGGTCGAGATAACACCAGCGGCTGTTGCCGTCGAGCGCCATCGCGAGTCCACGCTTAGAACCCTTGATGCGGATAACACCGGCATCGCCCGCTCCAGGTGCTTCGACAGTATTCGTTTGCACCATGTGGTCATACTGTTGCCACACCCAGCGCTTCGAGCAAATGTTAGGACTCGCCAGCAAACGCTTGAGCTGCGCGGAGAAGTCCGCGCTCTCGCCGAGCCGTTTGCGTAAGCCCTCCGGCATTTCCCGATCAACTGCCGGTTCCCAGCGCGCCAGCGGACGCTTATAAACCGGCGCGTCATCGGTCAGCGCGGCGTTCGGAATTTCCGCGACCACCACGCCGTGTTCCAGCACCCGCATCTTCGCATCGGAGGTGACCCGGCCGATTTCCACCGCATCCAGTCGCCACTTCTCGAAGATGCGGAAGACTTCTTCCTCGCGGCCTTTCTGCGCGACCAGCAGCATGCGCTCCTGCGACTCGCTGAGCATGATCTCGTAAGGCGTCATGCCGGTTTCGCGCTGCGGCACGCGATCCAGTTCGATTTCGACTCCAGTGCCACCACGCGCCCCCATCTCGCAAGTCGAGCAGGTCAGCCCCGCAGCGCCCATATCTTGTATTCCAACGATGGCGCCGGTTTGCATCGCTTCGAGACAAGCTTCGAGCAGCAGTTTCTCAAGAAACGGATCGCCGACCTGAACATTAGGCCGCTTCGCTTCCGAGCCTTCGCTGAACTCTTCGCTCGCCATGGTGGCGCCGTGGATACCGTCGCGTCCGGTCTTGGAGCCGACATAAATTACCGGATTCCCCGTGCCCGATGCGCGTCCATAAAAAATCTGGTCGCGCCGAACCAGCCCAAGAGCAAACGCGTTCACCAGTGGATTGCCGGAGTAACAAGCCTCGAACTTCACTTCGCCGCCCAGGTTAGGAACGCCGAAACAGTTCCCGTAAGAAGCAACGCCAGAAACCACGCCCTCCATCACCGAATGGTTCTTATGGATCTCCGCTCGTGTGGTGGCAGAGCTCTGCCCCGCGAGTGTAGCGCGGGCGCCCTCGTCCGCGTCCCGGCAGCCTGAATCGGCCCAAACCGCAGCGAATCCATCACCGCAACCGGCCGCGCCCCCATGGTGAAAATATCGCGCAGAATCCCCCCGACGCCGGTAGCCGCTCCCTGAAATGGTTCGATAAACGACGGATGATTGTGCGACTCGATTTTGAACGCGCAGGCCCAGCCGTCGCCGATATCAACGATGCCGGCATTCTCCCCCGGCCCCTGCACCACCAGCTTGCTGCGCGTGGGCAAACGCTTCAAATGGACGCGCGACGATTTATAGGAGCAATGCTCGCTCCACATCACACTGAAGATGCCAAGCTCGGTGCGAGTGGGCTCGCGACCGCCGAGCAGCTGTTTGATTTTTTCGAATTCTTCGGGAGTCAGGCCATGCTCCCGGATCATCTCCGGCGTAACGGCAGCAATCGCAGAGGTGGTCATCAGGGAATCTTTATTGTCGCATCTCCACCGATTTTTCGCACCAGTGTTTGTGTAGAGCGGGCGCCCCCGCCCGCTGCCTTTGATCTTGGTGTTGCTCTAGGTCGTGAGTTCAATTTCCAGAATCAAAGTCAAAGGCAGCCAACAAGACCGTCCGCCCCGTGCACCCGTCTATACTGTCGCAAATGAAGTCCGTCATCGTCGGCACCGCCGGACATATCGATCACGGCAAGACGGCGCTGGTAAAAGCGCTGACCGGCATTGATGCCGACCGCCTCGAAGAAGAAAAACGGCGCGGCATCACCATCGACATCGGATTCGCCCACCTCGAACTCCCTGCTCCCGACGGCGAGCACGATTCGCCTTGGTTTCGTCGATGTCCCCGGCCACGAGCGCTTTGTGCGCAACATGCTCGCGGGCGTCGGCGGCATCGACCTGGTGCTGCTGGTAATCGCCGCCGACGAAGGCATCAAGCCGCAGACCCGCGAGCATTTCGACATCTGCCGCCTGCTGGCCATCCGCCGCGGCATCACCGTCCTCACAAAGTCCGACGCGGTGGATGCAGAGACGCTAGAAGTGGTGCGCATGGAAGTGGCAGATTACGTTCGCGGATCATTTCTGGATGCGGCGAAATCGCCCATCGTAGCGGTCAGTTCGTTGACCGGCGCCGGTCTGGACCGAGTTGAAATCCGCCCTTGCCAGAGTCGCGTCCGAAATTGCAGCGAAAGACTCCGCCGCCCTCGCTCGCCTTCCCATCGATCGCGTTTTCACCATGAAAGGCTTCGGCACGGTCGTAACCGGCACTCTCGTTGCCGGCACGATCCGCAAGGAAGAAGAGCTGGAAGTGTTTCCCGCCGGCGAGCGCGTGCGAGTCCGAGGCGTGCAGGTGCATGGCTCTCCCGCCGATTCTGCCGTCGCCGGTCAGCGCACCGCGCTGAACCTTAATCTTGCCGGATTCTCCACCGAAAACCTGGCGCGCGGGATGACACTCGCCACCCCGGACACGTTTCATTCGACCTCGCGAGTCGATGCTCTGCTTTCCCTTCTACCTTCAGCAAAGCCCTTCAAAGACGGCGCCCGCGTCCACTTTCACGCTCTATACGGCAGAAACAATCGCGGAAGTACGGTTGTATGGGACAAAGCAGCTGAAGCCGCGGGCGAAGCGTATGTGCAACTAAGATTCGCGGAACCCATGCTGCTGCTGCCCGGAGATCGCTTCATCGTGCGCCAGTTTTCCCCGGTAGTGACCATCGGTGGAGGCATGGTGCTGGACGCGTCTCCTCCGACTCGCAAGCGAAGCGCGGAAGACGCGACCGCGTTTCTCAAAATCATGCGCGACGGTTCTCCCGCACAAGTGCTGGCAGCGCGCGTGGCGCGGCGTGGAGCGATTGGCCTGCGTCTGGATGACGTCCCCGGAGAAATGAATATCCGCCCGGAACAAGCGACGAAACTGGCTGAGGCGGCCGGCCTGGTGTGGTGCAATCAAGTACTGGTTGCGCCGGCCGCATTTGCGGAAGCCAAAACAGATGTGCTTCAGGCCCTCAACAAATTTCACGATGCCAATCCTCTAGTGGCAGGCATGAGCAAAGAAGAGCTGCGCGATCAAGTCAACCTCGGCCCCGAAGTCTTCTACAGCGTGCTTGCGAAATTGGCGGAAGAAAAGAAACTCGAAGTCGCAGCCGAACTCGTCCACCTGCCCGGTCGCGGTGTGGTCATGAAAGACGAAGAAGCCGAGTCGAAAAAAATCATCGAACAGGCGTTCGCTTCCGCCGGCTTGAAAGTTCCATCTTTGAAAGAAGTGTTGGCGGGTCTGAAGGTTGATAAAATCCGAGCCCAGAAGATCGTGACTCTGCTGCTACGCGACAAAGTTCTGATCAAGATTTCAGAGGAGCTGGTCTTCCACCAAAGCGCGCTCATGGATCTTCGCCACAAAATCGCCGACGCTCAAAAATAGCACACCGAAAATCGATGTAGCCCGCTTCAAAGACATGACCGGAGTCAGCCGCAAATACGCAATCCCGCTGCTCGAATATCTGGACCGCGAGCGAGTAACCCGTCGCGTAGGAGACGAGCGCGTAATTCTGTGATTTGCGGTCGTGTGGTCCTCTGGTCGTGTGGTCCTCTGGTTGTGTGGTCCTCTGGTTGTGTGGTGACGGGGCTCGGCCCCGTCCAAACCGACCGTCGCCGGAGCCGCATCGCAAAGCCCCGTCACCACACAACTAGATTTTTTCTTCCGGAAATTCCACTTCCAGCGCCAGTGGCCCAGTTACGCGGTTGGTCAAATTCACCAATCCAATCAGCATATGCAAATCAACGATCTGTTCGTCGGAAAAGTGTTGCTTAAGCGCAGTGAAGTCGGCGTCGCTAGCCCCGTCGGGCGTGCGTGTCAGCTTTTCTGCATAGCGCAGCGCAACCTGCTCCGCCGCGCCGAATTCCGAGTAGTTCCCCTCTTTCAGCGCTTTCATCTGCTGCGGCGTAAGCCCCGCACGCTTCGCGCCCTGGATGTGGTGCTGCGAGCAATAATGGCATCCATTGATCAACGAGACGCGCAGATACACTGCCTCGTAAAGCTTGCGATCGAGCGAACGTCCCACGCTCGGATAAAATCCGAGAAAATTGTCGAGCATCGCCGGTCGATTCGCCAGTGCCTTCTGAATGTTGCCCGGCTTGCCTTTCAGCTTGCCATCATAAATTTGCTTAACTTCCGGAGTAGCTTGCGCAGGTTCAATCAGACTGATTCGAGCCATGAGAATTTTCTCCTGGGGCGTGCGCCCTATAATAAACAGATTCGACAAAGCGCGCTGGAGTCGCATGAAGCTGGCTCATGAAGCGGTGGTCATGAAACTGGGGTCATGAAAAAAGTTCAAATCATCGGCGCCGGCCTCGCCGGCTCAGAAGCCGCGTGGCAGTGCGCCCGCCGCGGCGTCGCCGTCGAGCTATTCGAAATGCGCCCGGCGCGCACCACTCCCGCTCACCAGACCGCAAACTTCGCCGAACTCGTCTGCTCCAACTCGCTGAAGTCCGACAGCGAGAACACCGCGCCCTGGCTGCTGAAGGAAGAGATGCGCCGCGCCGGCTCCCTGCTGCTGGAGATCGCGCGGCAAACCGCCGTTCCCGCCGGCCACGCGCTGGCGGTGGACCGCGCCGAATTTTCACGGCAGGTCACGGCGGCGATCTAGCGCGAGCCGCTGATCACCGTTCGCCGCGAAGAAGTCACGCAGATCGAAGACGGAACGAGACTCACCATCATCGCCACCGGCCCGCTGACCTCGGACGCGCTCTCGCAGGAAATCGTGCGACTTAGTGCGAGCCTCGACGCTTCGCCGGCTGCGACGCCCACGCCCCATCTGTATTTCTACGATTCCATCAGCCCCATCGTCGAAGCCGATTCCATCGACATGAGCGGGTGTACCTGGCCGCCCGCTACGACAAAGGCTCCGCCGATTACATCAACTGTCCCATGACGAAGGAAGAATACGACCGCTTCTACGACGCGCTGCTGGCGGCGCAGTCGGTCGAGCAGAAGGACTGGGAGAAGCTGAACTACTTCGAAAGCTGCCTGCCCATTGAAGAGATCGCGCGCCGCGGCCGCGACACCCTGCGCTTCGGGCCGATGAAGCCGGTCGGCCTGAGCGATCCGCGCACCGGCAGAATGCCCTACGCCGTCGTGCAGCTGCGGCAGGAGAACCTGCGCGCCGATTCCTACAACCTCGTCGGATTCCAGAACCATCTGAAGTTTGGCGAGCAGGCACGCGTGCTGCGTCTGATCCCCGGCCTGGAAAACGCGAGCTTCCTGCGCTACGGACAGATCCATCGCAACACCTATATCAACGCGCCCGCGCTGCTGAGCTCCGACATCTGCAGATGAAAGCGCATCCCAATGTTCTTTTCGCCGGACAGATTTGCGGCGTCGAAGGCTACGTCGAATCGATCGCAACCGGACTGCTGGCGGGAATGCATGCAGCCGCTCTGGCTGCGGCGACGAACCGGTCGCCTCCGCCGCGCGCGACAGCGTTTGGCTCGCTTGTGCACTACATCACCCAGGCGGAGAGCAAGAATTTTCAGCCCGCGAACATCACCTTCGACCTGCTGCCCGCCCTCGACCGCAAGGTCCGCGACCGCAAAGAACGCCATCGTCTGCAATGTGAATTGGCGTTGCAGGAGTTCAGCGAATGGCTGCGACGCAACGCCTTGCAACCCACCTCGGACTGAGGCCTAATCGAACAATGGAGCGACGGGCGTCCTCGCCCGTCCTCCGCCCGTCCCCCAAAAGAGTAGCTCTCAAGTCGGTAAGACTGACTGGAACCAAACCCCTCCGTTCCGCGTACATCAAAGCACGACCCCTGGGCCGCGCTTTCATTTCCCCGCGAGCCGCGTCGAATCTTCAGATGTCATTTCGCGATCTCATCCAAGACGTGTTCCGAACGCTCTGGGCGCACCGTGTCCGCACCCTGCTCACCATGTTCGGCATTGCCTGGGGAGTGGTCTCGATCGTCCTCATGGTCGCGGCCGGCGAGGGCCTGCGCGTCGGCCAGGCCAAGCAAGCCGAGACCCTCGGCCGCGATCTGATGATCGTCTTCCATGGCCGCACCAGCCTGCAGGCCGGCGGCACGCGCGCCGGACGCCTGGTGCACTGGGTTGATTCCGACATTCCTCATCTTCAGGAAGAAGCTCCCGACTGCCAGTACGCGATTCCGGAGCTCGAGCAGGACACGGTGCGTTCGCACACCGCTTACAACGCGGCCGCGTTCACGGTCACCGGCTCCACGCCCGAGTTTGCCGAGATTCGCAGCCTCGGCGTCGGCGAGGGCCGCTTCTACGATCAGAGATGACATCAGCGAAGGCCGTCGCGTCGCCTTCCTGGGCTCCGACGCGAAGAAGCAGTTATTCGCCAGCCGTCCAGCCCGTCGGGCAGTTCGTCTATCTCAACGACATTCCCTTCACCGTCATCGGCGTGATGTCGTCCAAGAAACAGGACTCCAGTTATGACGGCTGGGACATCAACAAAATCTTCATCCCCTTTTCCGCCATGCGACGCGACTTTCCCGACAAGCCTCCCGGAACGCCCTACACCTTCGACCAGCTGCTGGTCGTTCCGCGCTCGGTTGAGCATCACGAAGCCTGCAAGGGCGAGATCCGGCGCGTGCTCGGCAGGTTGCACGGCTTCGATCCCAGTGACAAAGAAGCCTGCCCCATCTGGGACACCATTCAGGAAGCACAAGCCTTCCGCACCATGACCGACGGCATGAAGTATTTTCTCGGCGCGGTGGGCATCGTGACGCTGTTTCTCGGCGGACTCGGCGTGATGAACGTCATGCTGGTGGCGGTTCGGAGCGCACCCGCGAAATCGGCGTGCGCAAAGCCATCGGCGCTCCCGCGGACAGCATTCTGCGGCAGTTCTTTCTGGAGGCCCTGATCGTCGCGCTGTCAGCGGCGGCACTGGGCTTGCTGATCGCCTTCGGCCTGTGTGCGCTGGTCGATCTGCTGCCCATGCCCGACTTCTTCGCCGGCCTGTTGCCGACCTGGCAGACCGGAACGTGGCGCTGGCCGTTCTGGGAGCGATCGCGATCGCTGTCCGCGTTGTATCCGGCGCGCCGCGCCGCCTCCATCGATCCCATCGAAGCCTTGCGCCACGAGGCCGGCGGATGATGGCAGATTAGATGCCAAGTGAGACTTCTATGCTGATTGAAATCCTGCATCGAAGCCTGGACCGCGCTGCGGCGCAACCGCACTCGCAGCGCCCTCACCATGCTCGGCATCGTGTGGGGAATCGCCACCGTCACGCTGCTGATCGCCTACGGCGGCAGTTTCCGCGAAATTCTGGTCAGTGGCTTCGACGCCTTCGGCAAAGGCGCCGTCATCTGCTGGCCGCAGCAGACCAGCGAACAGCCCGGCGGCCAACGCGCCGGCAAGAAAGTCGTCCTCGAGCAAGCCGACCTCGACATGATCAAGGAGACGGCCACGCTTTGTGCGCCACGCCTGCCTCGAAACCGTGCGCCGTCCCGGCATCGCCTACGGAAACCGCATGGTCGGCACTGCGCCCGTCCGCGGCGTCTGCCCGGAATACGGCGATATGCGCAACGAAGCAGCCGTCCGAAGGCCGCTGGATCAACTCCCTCGACGAACTCGAACGCCGCCGCGTCGTTTTTCTGGGCGCGCGCGTGAGCGAGCAACTATTCGGCGGACGCCCCGCTGTCGGCGAAACCGTCGTCGATTCGCGGGCGTGCGCTTCACCGTGATCGGCACGATGGACCGCAAGATCCAGCTGAGCAACTATTTCTCCAGCGACGACGAGTCGACCTGGATCCCTTACTCCGCTGCGAAAGATCTTTGGAACACGAAATACGCCAACGTGCTGGTGTTTGAGCCCATCGCGCCGCAGTTCGAGGCAGCGCGCCGAGGCGCAGGTTCTCGCCGCCATCGCCACCCGCCAGCAATTCTCGCCCACCGACAAGAAAGCCATTCAGATGTTTGGCCGCGAAGAATTCCGCCCCGTCATCAACGGCATCACGATCGGTCTGCAAGTCCTGCTCATCTTCATCGGCATTCTGACGCTCGGGATCGGCGGCGTCGGCGTCATGAACATCATGCTCGTCTCGGTCGATGAGCGCATTCGCGAAATCGGCCTGCGGCGCGCTCTGGGCGCGAGGAAGTGGCACATCAAAGCTTCAGTTCCTCGCGGAAACGCTGCTCATCATGCTGCTCGGCGGCGCCATCGGCATCGTCGTGTCCTACGTGGTTGCGGTGGCCGTCGGAACGCTCCCGCTGATGGGCCCGCTGTTCGAAGACAACTCGGGCAAAGCCGACATCCACCTCAGAATTTCATTCTTTACCGTTGCGATTTCGACGCTGGTGTTGCTGCTCGTCGGCGTGCTGAGCGCACTGATCCCCGCCTCACGAGCCGCGAACCTTGATCCCGTAGAGGCGCTCCGCTACGAATACGTGCGATAAGCTAGTGTGGGAACGGGCGCCCCGCCCGTTCTGCCGCGCAGCGGCACCCGTTTTCTCCAGCCGCACCGCGCGCTCGCAGCCGTTCTTCCTCATTTGACGCCGCAACTCTCAACGCGATACCTTGGCGGCGTCAGTTCGAGGTGATGCGTTGCCCATCTCCGCCGTCGATTGCGTCCAACCCGCCCTGCAGCACGTGCGAGAACAACTCTTCACTCGTTTTCGCTGGGGGCAATGGTCTAGGCTGGCGCTGGTTCGGCATTCTGGCGGCGGAACTCCATGCCGGCGGATGCAATTTCGGAAACCTTAGTGGCGGCAAATGGCCTCGCATCCCACACAAGACCGATAACGGGTTCCTGACGTCGGGCGCGCCCTCTGGTCAGCTGCCCTTCAATCGGGCGCACATCCCCGCGCAAATTTCCGAGCACCTCGCGCAATTCATCGGGTTATTCCTGGTGGCAGTGTTCGCGTTTACGGTGCTGGCGTTTATCTTCCTCTACATCAGCAGCGTGTTCCGCTTCATCCTCTTCGACTCGGTTTTGCAACGGCGGTGTTCGATTAGCTGAAGGATGGGCAAAATGGCATCGCGCCGGCGGCCGATTCTTTCTATGGCAGATCGTTTTCCAGATTGCGGTCTGGATATTTCTCCTGGTTCTGGTCGGTGTGCCAGTGGCCCTGGCTTTGGCGGCGGGGTGGACGACTGACCTGCGGCAACACGTCGGGCGGATGATTGTCGGAGTGGTTCTGCTGGTGGGCTTGTTCTTAGCGTTCGTGCTGACCACCGCTGTGGTTCAAGTGCTGGCGAAGGATTTTCTGGTGCCGATTATGGCCCTCGAAGGTCTCGATTTCGCCGCTGGCTGGGATCGTTTGCTGGCGATAATCCGGCCCGAGAAGGGACGATACGCCGTTTATCTCCTGCTCAAACTGGTGCTCTCCATTGCAGCAGCCATCCTCTTCGGCATCATCGCGATTATCCCGGTGGTATTCATCCTCGTCCCCGCTGCCGTTGCCGTAATTGCCGGCCACGTCGCGGGGCTGGGATGGAACGTCACCACCATCAGTCTGGCGATCATCTTTGGAGCCGATGCTTCTGGTTTTGCTGGTTTATTTGATCGCTCTGGTAAGCGTACCGGCCACAGTTTTTTTCCCGGCGTATGCCATATATTTTCTAGCCGCACGATATCCGAATCTCGACGTGCTATTGCATCCCGCGCCCACGCCTCCGGCGCCCGAACTGCCTCCAGTCCCCGAATCCCCGCCGCCCTACGAAGCGCCGCCGTTACCCCCGTCGGCGGAGCCCATAGGCTAGCCTTGCTAAATGGAGCGCCGGGCGTCCCCGCCCGGCCACCACCACACTGGGCAGCCAAGTCGCCCGTCGCTCCACTACTTCCGCCCTCTGTGGTTTATGGTGAACGAAGAACCGGTAGAATGGGATCAGCTCGTGTGGTGACGGGGCTTCGCCCCGTCCGATAAAACAGGGCGCAAGAATGGATGCCATCACCCTATCAGACCATGACCGATACGCGTTCAAACCAAGCCCCCGACTGGAAAACCAACGGCCTGCGCATCATTCGCAGCGGCCAGTTGGACACCAACACCCCCCAAACGCCCGGCATGACCCGAGCCGAAGCCATCTCTCACGCCAGTGCCGGCGCGCAAAAGCTCTGGGCGGGAACGGTGGTCGTGCATCCCAATGCCAAGACCGGTCCTCATCATCACGGAGAACTGGAAACCGTAATCTACATTGTCCGAGGCCGCGCGCGCTTTCGCTGGGGAAATCATTTGGAGTTCGTCGATGAAGCCGGCCCGGGAGATTTCGTCTACGTTCCTCCCTACCTGCCTCATCAAGAGCTGAACGCGCGCAAAGACCAGCCGGTGGAGGCCGTCATCGTGCGCAGTGGTCAGGAGCCCGTAGTCGTTAACCTGGATATTCCCAGTCCGGAGGACGCTCCGGAAGCTCCACAAGACGACCCGTTTCACTCCGCGCCAGGAAAGCGCTGAACCCCGCATCGAGCGAGTTCTAGTCCGGCGCCCGGTTCTTGATCCAAATAGGCGAGCCAATAAACCCGAACGCCGCCCGAATCTGATTTTCCAAGAAATCGCTGATAGGAAAAGTGCAGCTTCACCGGGCGGTCGGTGAACAGCACGAAAGTCGGCGGCGCCACTCCGGCCTGCGTCATGTACTTGATCTTCACGCGCTTGCTCACGGGAACCGAGGCGCGGTCAAAATCAACCGTCTTCAGAAAACGGTTCATCTCGCCAGTCGTAATGCGCTTGCGCCGCTCAGCCGCCACCTTCTCGATCAGCGGAAGAATTTTCTCTGTCCCCTTGCCCGTGTGCGCGGAAAGAAATAGCACCGGAGCGTAAGCCAGAAATTTTAATCCATAGCGCAGCCGCTCTTCGTAAAGAGCGCGATCCTGCGGACGCTTGGCATCCTGAATGCGCGCGGTTCGAGACTGGCTGATGGCGCGCTTCTCGCCGCTGGCCACCAGATCCCATTTATTGACCAGGATAATCACCGACCGCCCGCTCTCGTGCGCATAGCCCGCGATGTTCGCGTCAAGCCCGCTGGCGCCTTCGGTGGCGTCGACCATGAAGAGCACGATGTCGGCGTCTTCAATATTCTTGCGCGCCATGACCACCGAAAGCTTCTCAGCCATCAGCTTGCGTCTTGCCTTTGCGCCGAATGCCGGCCGTATCAATGAAGCGAATCTTGCGCCCCTTGTACTGGATAACTTCGTCGATGGAATCGCGCGTGGTGCCGGCAACGGGCGAGACGATGGCGCGGTCAGTTCCCGTGAGCTGATTCAGCAGCGTGGACTTGCCGACATTAGGGTGCCCGATGATAGCCACCTTGATTTCATGCGGCTCCTCTGGAGTTGCCGAGTCTTCGCCTGCGCTCTCCTCTGTGACCTCTGCGTCCTCCGCGGTTGCCTTTGCACTCGGCGGCAGCACCAGAAGAATGGCGTCCAGCAGATCGTCAACGCCGCGCCCATGCTCGGCCGAAATCGGAAACATGTTCCGCATTCCGAGCCGATGAAATTCGTCCGAGCAATCCATCCTGCTTGTCCGAGTCCATCTTGTTAACGGCAAGAAACAGCGGCTTGCCCGTGCGCGCCAGCAGTCGCGCCAATTCGCGATCGGGCCCCGCGATCTCGGTGCGAGCATCGACCACCATAACGATGGCCGCCGCTTCTTCGAACGCGACCTTGGCCTGGCGAAAAATCTCCGACGGAATGAAGTCCTTGTCGTCGGGAACGATGCCGCCGGTATCGACAACGCGAAACTTGTGCCCGCGCCATTCCACCTCGCCATAGAGCCGGTCGCGAGTGATGCCGGGCTCGTCGCCGACGATGGCGCGCCGCGATCCGGTGAGATGATTGAACAGTGTCGATTTGCCAACGTTCGGGCGTCCGACGATGGCGACGAGTGGGCGATAGGCTTCTTCTTGCTCAAATGGTATGTTTTCTGATCCGAGTCGATGAAGGTTTTACTGAGAATCGCTGAGCAACTCGGCAGCAAGCTGAGAACTAGTTAGCTATTATAGAGACTCCGTGCCTTCCTCATCCCATCCCGCGTCCTCACTCCGGAACGCTCGGCCCGCGGCGATTCTCGCTCTACCAGTTCTTCGCCCCCGGCGGCCTGCTCTCAAAAACGCATCCTGCCTATGAGTTTCGCCGCGGACAATTGCAGATGGCCCAGGCCGTCGAAGAGGCGCTCGAGGAAAAGCGCCATCTGATCGTCGAAGCCGGCACTGGCACCGGCAAAACGCTCGCTTATCTGCTGCCGGTGATTCGCTCCGGCAAGCGCGTCATCATTTCAACCGGCACGAAGAATCTGCAGGAGCAGCTTTTCTTCAAAGATGTCCCTGCGCTCGAGCAAGCGCTATTCCCCGGAGGAGATCGCAAGCTGAGCGTCTGCTACATGAAAGGACGCAACAATTATCTCTGCCGCAAAAAGCTCTACGACCTCACCGACCAGCCCGTGCTCAGCGGCCTGGAAGAGATCGAGCACTTCCGCGCCATCGCCGCCTGGGAGAAAACGACGCAGACCGGCGACCGCGCCGAACTCGCCGAACTGCCCGAAGCCAGCGCTCTCTGGCACAAGCTCGACGCGCGCGCCGACACCTGCCTCGGCCAGAAGTGCAAACGAGTTCGACCGCTGCTTCATCACCGAAATGCGGCGACGCGCAGCCGAGAGCGACATCATCATCGTCAACCATCATCTGTTTTTCGCCGACCTCTCGATCAAGCTCGAAGCCGAAGGCGCGCCCGATGCCGGCGTGCTGCCCGAGTGCGGCGCGGTGATCTTCGACGAAGCGCACGAACTGGAAGACGTCGCCGGCAACTACTTCGGAATTTCGGTCAGCAACCTGCGCGATGGACGAACTGACGCGCGACGTCGAAGCACCTGCTGCAGCGCGAGAAGCTCTACACGCCACAGATGTCGGGCGCGATCGCAGCCGGTGCGCGAGCGCTCGCAACTATTTTTCTCGCTCCTGCCCGCGAGCGAAGGCCGCTTCGCCTTCGACAACCGCCGCGAATTTCTGGAGGAAAACGGCGACGAATTTCTCGCTCTCAATCAATGCGCTGTACCGGCTTGACACCGAGCTGGAACAGCTTCCGCAGAAGCCGGAAGAAGTTTTCACGCTCGTCGCGGCGCGCGGAGCAATTGCAAGTGCAACTCGGCTTCGTGATGGAGAGCGAAGATCCGAACACCGTCTTCTGGATCGAGCGGCGCGGCTTTCGTGGAGCGCAAGGGCGCGGCTCAGCGCGGAAGCCACGCCAGAACGCGACGAGCACAGGCAGCCGCACAATGTTTTCCTGCAAGCCACGCCGATCGAAGTCGGCCAGATTCTGCGCGAATGCCTCTGGTCGAAGCTGGAGTCCTGCCGTGCTGACCTCGGCAACGCTGGCCGTCGGCGGCGGCTTCGACTACATCCGGCAGCGGCTGGGCCTCGAGCACGCGCGCGAATTGGTCGTCGCCGTCGCACTTCGATTATGAGAGCCAGGCGCTGCTTTACGTCCCGCCCGACCTGCCCGATCCGCGCACGCCGCAATTCGCCGGCGAGGCCGCCGAGCGTCATTCGGCATCTGCTGGAGATTACGCGCGGACGCGCATTCGTGCTCTTCACCAGCTACGCGCAGATGAACGAAATTTACGAGCGGCTGCTGGGCGAGCTGGAATTTCCCATGCTGCTGCAGGGCGACGCGCCGAAATCGGCGCTGCTGGAGGAGTTCCGCCTGACGCCCAACGCCGTGCTGTTTGCGACGTCTTCGTTCTGGCAGGGAGTGGATGTGCAGGGCGAGCAATTGAGCTGCGTCATCATCGATCGCCTGCCCTTTGCCGTGCCCAGCGATCCGGTGGTGGCGGCCCGCGTGAAGGCCATTGACGACGACGGCGGCAATGCCTTCTTCGAATACCAGGTGCCGAGCGCGGTCATCACGCTGAAGCAAGGATTCGGGCGGCTGATTCGATCGCTGCACGATCGCGGCCTGCTGGCCTGCTCGACAACCGCATTCTGAAGAAGCAGTACGGCCGCGTGTTTGTGGACAGCCTGCCGAGCTACAGCCGGACGACGGACTTGAGAAAAGTAGAGGAGTTCTTCGGACGAGAGGTCGGAGGAAAGTTTGATGGAGCGCCGAGCGTTCCGCTGGCCACTGCTCTCGGTGCCTCACGGACGGCGATCGAGGCCCCGAAAACTCTTCACGCCGTATCCTGCTTGAGCGGGACCCCGCCGCTGACAGGTCCGCCCACAGAATAACTAGCTATTCTGCCGCCGCTTCCTTATCGACCATCACCTTCAACTTCGTGGTCACGTCCTTGTGCAGCTTGATCGGGACGCTGAACTCGCCGATGCTCTTCAGCGGCTCGTGCAACTGAATCTTGCGGCGATCGATGTGGAAGCTCTTTTCTCCAGCGCTTCGGCAATGTCGCCAGCGGTGACCGATCCGAACAGCTGATCGCCTTCGCCCGACTTGCGGAGGAACTTCACCTCGAGCCCGTCAAACTGCTTGGCCAGCGCCTCGGCTTCCGCCTTTTCCTTGGCGGAGCGGCGCACCGCGGCGGCCTTCATCTGCTCGATGACCGTCTTGTTGGCGGCGGTCGCTTCAATCGCCAGCTTCTTGGGCAGCAGAAAATTGCGGCCATATCCCTCGGCGACCTTCACCACCTCGCCGCGGTTGCCCAGCTTGGCCACATCTTCTTTCAGTATGACTTCCATGAATAACTCCGTTTCGTAAGTCTTAGCCTTGGTCGTTAGTCGCTGCATCGTTGACTCGGATTGCGAACGACGAACGCTAGCGACTAACGACTATTTTGTACTACTGCGCGCGCCCCGCAAACGGCAGCAGCGCGATGTTGCGCGCCTGCTTGATCGCCCGCGACAGACGGCGCTGGTGCGGCGTGCACACCCCCGTCAGGCGTCGCGGAATGATCTTGCCGCTCTCCGCCACAAACTGCGACAGCAGACGCACATCCTTGTAATTGATGGCTTCGATCTTCTCGACGCAGAACTTGCAAACCTTCTTGCGGCGGAAAAATTTGCGCCGCCTTCGCGGGGACCACCGGGACCTCCGCCGGGACGCGGACCGCGAGGCGGCCCGCTGCGCTCGGGGCGTTCACCGCCACTGCGCTCTGGACGGCTTTCGCCGCGGCTCGATGCCCGAGCTTGGTGCTTTTGTTTCTTCTGCCATAATTCTCCTGCTTTCTCAAGAATTCAGGTCGTGTGGCGGCGGGGCTTTGCCCCGCTCCGGTCGGCGGTCGCAGCACTGCCAAAGCCGCGTCCTTACCAAAAACCTAAGCTCCAGCTAAACCGGCGCCGAGGCCGGTGTCTCCGTGCCGCTTCCGGCGTCGCCGGCGTTGCCGGAGCTGCCGGAGCGGCGACTGCCGCCGGCTGCGCGCTGACTTTCTTCTTCGCGTCGCGGAGCTTCTTGATCTTGTCCAGCCGCTTCAGTTCTTCGTCCGTGCGCACGGTGAGGAACTTGATCACCGGCTCGGTCACCCGCAGGCGGCGTTCCACTTCGTGCACGATCGCGCCGGTGGCTTCGATCATCATCAGCATATAGATGCCGTCGTTGAACTTGCCCACCCGTGTACGCGAGACGGCGCTTGCCCCAGACCTCGCTCTTCGCCGTTCCGCCCGCGAGTCACCGACGACTCCAGCGTGGAAATCAGCTTGTTCAGATCCTCTTCCACCATGTCGGGCCGGACGATGAACATCAATTCATAGTTACGATTCATTCGTTATCTCCAAATTCTTTCAGTCGCTAGTCATTGGTCGTTAGTCGTTCGCGCATTCATCGCAGTCGCGTGCGCTTGCTAACGACCAACGACTATCGACCAACGACTTAACCGCTCATTCTCCCGGCTCGTTCTTGCGATTGAACCGGTTCATCGCCGCCGCCGGTCCTTCCTCAAAATCACCTCTACCGCCTGCGCCGCCGTGTCGAGGATCTCATCCACAACCTTTTCCTGCGCCTTGCGGAACGGCGTCAGCACATACTTGCACGCCGTCCACGACTTTGCGGTCCGGCGCAATTCCCAGCCGAACCCGCATGATCTCGTCTGTACCCAGCGCGCCGAGCACCGACTCCATCCCGTTGTGCCCCGCCGAACTGCCCCGCTGCCGGATGCGAATCGTGCCCAACGGCAAATCGAGTTCGTCGTAAATCACAATCAGGTCCCGCTCCACATCGACCTGATGTTCCGCCACCAGTTCCCGCACCGAAAGCCCACTCAGGTTCATGTAGGTTTCCGGCTTGGCCAGCACCACCGTCTCACCGGCGATCGTTGCCCGCGCCGTCAGCGCGCGGCACTGGCGATTCCTGATTTCAATCCCAAGATTGTTGGCGATCCGATCCATCGTCAAGAACCCGAGATTGTGCGGCGTGAACTGGTACTCGATTCCCGGATTGCCGAAACCGACGATCAGTTTCACGCAAATTAGCTCTTAGCCTCGTCTAGCTCGTGTGGCGACGGGGCTCAGACGTCCGGCAGGGCAAAGCCCCGCCACCACAAGCTCTATTTCTTCTCTTTCTTCTCGGCTTTCTCGGCCTTCTCGGGCTTGCCTTGCCCTTGGCATCTCGCCCTCGGCCTCGCCTTCACCCTCAACTTCCTGCTTGCCCTTCTTGATGACTTCGGGTTCAGCCGGAGCCGCCGTCGCATCCGCCACCACCTCCGGAGCCGCCACCACTTCTTCCTTCACCGCGATGATGTGCGCGATCATCTGGTTCTCTTCTGTCAGGAACTTCAGCTTGCGGTCGTGCGGCAGATCTTTCACGCGCACTTCGACGCCGAACACCAGGTGGCTGATATCCACGTCGATGTTCCTCGGGATATCCGCCGGCAGGCACTCGATCTCGATCTCACGCAGCAACTGCTCGAGAATGCCGCCCTCCGTCTTCACGCCCGGCGCTTCGCCTTTGAGCACGACCGGCACGGTGACCGTCAGCCCCTTGTCCATGGCGATGCGCTGCAGGTCCACGTGCAGCAGCGTGCCCTTGATGGGCTCGTACTGCCAGTCCACGATCATGGCCTTCGCGCGATCGCTGTCGAGCGCCAGGTCGAAAATCGTGTTGTGCCCGCTCTCCGAATGCAGAATGCGCAGCATCTGCCGCGGATCGACCGCGACCGGCCGCGTCTTTGCCCGCGCCATACACAACGGCTGGAATCTTTCCGCTGACGCGCACGCGCCGCGCAGCGTTCTTGGTTCCGCTTCGCGCTTCTGCGCTTCCAGTTCTTTTATCCGTTGCTGTAGCCATAATTCCGTTTCCGTCCTTCTCGACTCGTGTGGTCGCGGGGCTTTGCCCCGCAACCCGCAAAATCCTTAGTCAAAACTCGCCCATCGAAAACTCTAAATAAACAGTCTGCTGACCGAAGTCTCTTCGTGAATCGACTGAATCGCCCGCCCAATCAGCCCCGCGATCGAAAGCACCTTGATCTTCGGGCCTGCCTCGCCGCTTCGGTCAGCGGAATGGTGTTGGTCACGACCACTTCGACGATCGGAGAGTTCACGAGATTTTCCACCGCCGGCCCGGAAAGCACCGGATGCGAGCAGCAGGCATAGACCGAACCCGCGCCGTTATCCAGCAGCGCCTGCGCCACTTTCACCAGCGTTCCCGCCGTGTCGATAATGTCGTCGAGGATCAGGCAGGTCCGCCCGCTACATCGCCGATCACGTTCATCACTTCGGTTACGTTCATCTCGACGCGGCGCTTATCCACGATGGCCAGCGCCGCATCCATCTTCTTGGCGAAAAAGCGCGCGCGCTCCACGCCGCCCGCATCGGGCGAAACCACCGTCAGGTCCGGCAGTTGCAGCTTCCGGAAGTAATCCACCAGCACCGGCGAAGCAAACAGATGGTCCACCGGAATATTGAAAAACCCCTGGATCTGCGGCGCGTGCAAATCGACCACCAGCGCGCGATCGGCGCCCGCCGTGGTCAGCAGATCCGCCACCAGCTTCGACGAAATCGGCACCCGCGGCTTGTCCTTGCGGTCCTGCCGCGCGTAGCCGAAATACGGAATCACCACCGTGATGCGCCGCGCCGACGCGCGCTTGAGCGCATCGATCATCAGCAGCAACTGCATCAGGTGCATGTCCACCGGATCGCAGGTCGGCTGCACCATGAAGACATCGGCGCCGCGCACGTTCTCCTGGATCTGCACGTACGTCTCGCCGTCGGAGAACGCGTGACCAGAGCCTGCCCGAGCGGCAGGCCGAGAAAATTGCAGACCTCTTCGCCGAGCGCCTCGTTGGCGGTTCCGCAGAAGATTTTGAATCTGTCGTCGACCCGGGCGCGCTGCGGCTTGCGTTCCGCCTTCTCGTCCGTCGTCGGCTTTTTTTCCGCAGCCGTTTTTTCGGCGGTCGTCGTGGTCGTCGCAACTGTGGCCATAGTTGAGGTCTCAGGTCTTAGCTGTTCAGGTCTCAGGTTTTCGGAGGCTTAGGTTTTCCTGAGACCTGACACCTGACAACCTGAGACCTGCTTTTCTGGCTGGGCCGCTAGGATTCGAACCTAGACAAAGTGCTCCAAAGGCACTTGACCTACCATTAGTCGACGGCCCAGTGAAGCGATCTGACTGGCGGATTGCACTTCAATTGTCGTTGAACAGATTGTCGTTTAACAACTGTCTTTTACGCTGCCAACAATCGAAACATCAATCCAGAATCCTTTTCCAATACTTCTGGCGCGTCAACGTACTGGTCGCCACCGCCTTGACCCCTGCTTCCGCAGACGGCCCGCCGCCTTCGCGGCCTCAGCTGCCGACCGGAACAGCCCGTACAGGGTTGACCCTGACCCGGAGAGCGAAGCGTATCTCGACCCCGCGCGCTCCAGCGCACCTTTTATGTCACGCAATTCGGGATATTGAGGAAAGACGACTTTCTCGAAGTCGTTTTCAATCCCGGTACGGACAAGGTCGGAGAAGCAAGTTCCCGGCCCGGCTCCCGCCTTTTGCGGAAGCACCGGTGTTGGGGTAACCAAAATGCTGGTTAAACCACTAAGCCACGCCGAAAGCGCGCAGCCAACCTCAAACAGTCTATCGGAGCCGCTCGCGACCGCGTCAATTGCTCCTCGTGTGGTGCAGACCGGGTCGGGCTCCCCGCCCGTCCAGGTCGCGTAGCGGACGCATTCGTCCGCCCAGCCGAGCGCAGCTCGGCCCCGCGCCACCAGCGCATCCCAATCGGCAAACGCCTGCGGCGTCGAGACCCCAACCTCCGGCGTCACCACCACCATCGCCACCGCAGGCAAATCGGCCAAAGGATAAACTTCCTCGCCCCGCCCCACTCCCAGCACCGTCCCGCCCACCAGAAACAGCGGCAGGTCCGAGCCAACTTCAGCCGCAATTCGCAGCCGGCGCGCGCCCGATAACTTCTTCTTGAGCGCCAGCTCCAGCGCAATCATCGTCGCCACTGCATTCGAAGACGCCGCGCCCAACCCTCCCTGCACCGGCAGCCGCTTCTCAATTTCAATGCGGACTCGGCTCCTGGCACGCCGAGTTCGCTCCAGCACGCGCTCAGCCATGCGCCAGCAAGTATTCGAAGAATCCAGCGGAACCCGCGGGTCTTTATTTTGCACAGAATCTCAATCCCGCTGCCCCGCCCCGATTTTCGTTCAACGTTCGCTAATGCTACCCGGATCACGTCATGCAGCGCAATCGTCTGGTACACCGTGCGCAGATCGTGAAATCCGTCCGCGCGCGCGGCGCCGATGTAAAGCCCGAGATTGATCTTCGCAAAAGAACGAACCGCGACCGTCGTTGACCAGGAAATGCGCATGGAAGGGGAATTGTAAGCGATTTGGAGCAGTGTAGCGCGGGCGCCCTCGCCCGCGTTCCGCAGCCTATGCCGCAGTTTCCAGGTGGACCTCCGGCCTAGCGCCCTCACCAACTGCCCGGACGAAACCAGTCGATCTTACTCGTTGGGAATTGGCCGATCCGTGGTCAATGAGTGTTCTGGCCCGGCAAAGCCAGAGCCGCAACTGCCAGCGAAGTAACTCTGTGAGCCGAGAGCCTACTTTTTTGCAGCCGCCTCGAGTTGCCGCAACGCCGCCATCGTAGCCGCGGAGGGATCCTTGCGATTGCTGTTCTTGGGACGCCGTTTGGTCTTGCTGGTGTAGTGAGTCTGCGCCATGTTGGCTCCTGCTCGATTGGCGGTTAGGGACGCCTGCCCGGATTCGTGCACCGTTCAAGTGTCCGAATCTCCATCATACAGGGGAAAAACCGCTCGTGTGGTGACGGGGCTCGCCCCGTCAGGGATCACCCGAGAACACCAACTCGGGCTGTCAAAGAGTGAAAGAGCTGGATAAAGGTAATAGGGTCGGTCAGTTGACCGTCAGAACTTGCCCGCGACTGGTGCCGCCGCTGAGCAGCCGAGGTCGCCGGTATTGCCGCCGGGCGTGTGCACCACCAAGTTAAAGCTTCCAGGAGCGGGAATCATCGAGGCTGCAATAGTGGCCGTGAGCTCAGCCATGCTGACCACGGTGGTGGCCAAGGGGGCGCCATTGAAGACTACATCGGAGGCGGCAACGAAATGGCTGCCGCTTGCAGTGATGACGAAACTGGGCGGCAACTCCGAAAAAACCATGGTTGTCGGATAGATCGAGTTGAGGATAGGTGCCGGGCGCGCGCTCCCGCACAGGGGATTCAGTGCATTGCACCCCGGAAGGAGCAAGAGCACACCCAGACACGAACTGAGGCGAACGATCCGACAGGAAGGCATGCACTGAGTGTAACTTACCTGACCGGGTGGGGCGTCATAATCCTGCCACAGCCTGGCAATCCACAGTTTTTGGAACCAGGCGATTTCACTCAGAGCCCCGTCCGAGGCAATGAGTGTAATAGAGATGTTACGACAACTGATTTTTAGCTTCCGGTTTGCCGACTATCCAGCCAGAACACAGAGTGACGACAGTCGCGTCATATTTGATTTCATGCCTCGATTAGGCTCTCTTTCTATTCAACAAGCGCGGCCGGCCGTGAGGATCACTTTACGAGTTCCACATCCGGCATCTCGAATGACTTGTTCCAGAAAGGCTCCTCGGGTGCGTAGAGACGGAGCCACGGATAAGGTTCTTTGTCCTCCGTTGGAATCCAGTTGGATTCCAAGCCTTTCGGCGCTTTTGGTCCAAAATAGAGGTCAACACTTCCATCGGCATTTTTCTTCATCTGGTCCATGTTGAAAGAACCTAACCCCGCAAGGTCCTGCGGGTTCTTGATGAAGGACCAGGTCCTGCGGTCGTAAATCGTCAGGGACCAAAACTGCTTGGCCGGAATTTCTTTCGGAACGTGAAGCTTATAAGTCTTGCCACGTTCTAGGGGATGCCCATCGCTGTCTGCAATTGGGGCGAGGTAAACGGTTCCCGCGTGCTCCGTCAGCACTTTCGGATAGAGAGTAAAGAAGAACCACCCCGCAGCACGCTTGTCGATTTGAACGGCGTCGTCGGTAACAAAGCTGAAGCCGTGGTTCTCGTCGGGAACCATGGCAAAATTCCAGTGACGGTCCGGCCAATATAAATTCGCTGCAAACAATTTCGTATCAAGTTCCTGCATGTAGTAATAGGCGTCGACAATGCCCCGCTCCAATGCAGCCTTGTACTTCTCCGGGGGATTGAATGGCTTGCCCGGTTCTATTCCAATGGTTGCCAGCATCCCCATCATCACTTTGTCTCGCGGCTGCACTGGCTCATAGCTGACAATGTCGTAGATGTCCTTTAGCGCTCGGATGTCGTAGAACGGCAGCGTATGCAATGGGTACGGACGGCCATCCGTAAACTGCGTTGGTTTGGGATTCGCTGCTTTCGACAAGGGATACATTTTTAAGGTTTGGCTATATGAGTGGGCTTCAGCATCCGTTGCGCCGCCTAATGGAATGGCGCGGAACCCAAACATGATGCGGTAACTGGTCGAGCGAATCGCGAGATACCCGTCGGGAACTTGACCGTTGTAGCCCGGTGGAAGAAATAGATATTTACCACCCTCACCTTTGTCCAATCCTGAGGGACCCACATCAGCAATTGTCGCCTGCCAAGCATCAACGACTTGACCATACAGAACGGCCCGGGCACTCTTTGCCGGAACTTCCAACACCACAGGACCGTTCTTCAGGTCGGAGACTGCTCCGATATACGGTGTCACCTGATTTGGCGTAATCAATTCCTGCGCCATGGTCAATGGCCCAGAATAAGCGGTGATTGCGTTGTCGGCCATTCCGGGTTGTTCCAACAATCCGATACGAAAGCGATAGATTGCCGACGCAGGCATCGCCCACAACACCGCTTCAAACGACCGCTGATAGGCAACCTGTGCATCAAGGTCGGGCACGGATTGCTTTAGCCCAGGCGCGGGCTGTCCTCCAAGAGGTTCCGTCTGCGCTTCGGCTTGGGTCGCGGCGAATGCCGTCGCAGAAACGAGCGCGGCTACGAAAAGCTTTTGGTTGAGTTTAGTTTTCATAGTCGTCTGTTCCATTCTCAGCTTTGAATCTGATTGTTCTTTCCGGCGTGGACGGGGCCGTTCAGTGGAAGGCTCACGCGATCGAACCAGGAAAGATTTGTGACACAATTCACCCGAAAGATAGCAAAGCTACAAGCACGGCGCCGCTTCGGAAACTGGCAAAACTGCCAGTCCGCGCGGAAGATCGGCTAACTTCTGGATTACGGCCGAGTCACGGGCAAACCGGAAGGTAACTGATGTAACCAGATGGGAT
>CAVXBU010000026.1:0-120671 GCA_963760175.1 uncultured Acidobacteriaceae bacterium | reverse complement strand
CGCCGATGAACGCTACGCCTGATCGCTTCGGAACGCGACCTGTGTGGGTCGCAGCGGCACCGACCAAAGAACACTATGGATTTTCGAGCTGGGAACCTGCTTGGCCAGCACTTCCATCTCATGTGTAGAGTGGGTAATGACTGCGTTGGCGGAAACCGCCGCCACGTATTCGTAAACCGCAGCCGCTGGCTGACCGCCTCTAATTCCGGTCTTTGTTCAGCGGCGGCCTGTCGCGCATAGCGCAGATGATGCAGATCGGCGACGCTGAAGATTTGCCTTGCTTGGGATTATAATGTGAGCGAGTGGACCATATTTCAGAGCGTTGGACACCCGATGGAGGTAAATGAGGTCGAACCCTCCGGCTTGCCGCCGTAATACCTCTTCGACCGAGCCGTAATATGGACCACGGTACAAACTTACGCCGATCCGATAATGCTGTAGCGTTTTGTTCGTCGAGCCCCGAAATCAGCCTAGGCGTGAAGGCAACTCGTAACCAATCCGTTGCAAGGATTGCATATGGCTGAGAATGACGAGGGATCCCGCATCGCGATCGATTTTTGGAATCCGATCATCAATTATCAGTGCTCGCTGATGTAATCGGGGAGCAGTCACAGCGGCATTCCTATTTACGCCCTCTCGGCGCCATCGCTGCAGCAGCTGTCTATACTCGGCACGTTCGATGCTGTCGCTGTCGCGATCGCCGAGTTTCTGAAGCAGCAGATCGACATGCTTCATCAGAAAATCAATCTTCTCGGGTATGTCCTGATTAGTGCCGGATCGCTGGATGATATCGGCTAACTCCTCCTGGACGCCGACATCGAACGCCAACGCTGGCGTTGCCTCCACAGTTATCGGCGATTGCGCGAGATCTGCACCATCGGTTTCACGGATGACGCGAAGCACGTGCGTTTTGAGCGGTGTGAGGCTTTTCGGAAACTCGAATACGAAGCTATGCCGGCCGGCCCCGATGCCTGCTTCCTGCAGATCGGGCCGATAACGACTGGCCAAAACGCGGCCAATCAACTCGTCATTATCGAGGATCAGCAGACTGACCGGCACATCAGACAGCGTGTCATCTTGCGCCCATCCGGCGATCTGCCGCAGATCGACCACGTCGATATTACCTTTAGCATGAAGAACCATCTCAGCGCCATCCGATTTGCGCAGGTCCGTCAGCGAAGGCATCAATGACCATATCGGCTCCATATAGACTGCGGTCGGCATGTCGAAAATATCCCTCGCCTATCCAACTGCGGTAAGCGCACTAAGGTGCGTCCACTCTCGCAAGAAATACTCGGTGCTTTTGGTCTGCACGAACCGCGTAAGTCTACCAAAAATACGGAATCTGACACACCCCTTTATAAGGCCGGGCCGCAATTGTGGCACGTCCGTTGCTTGTACATACTATGGTGATAATAATCCGATTGTATTTGGGATTCTTCGGATCGGTACTGGAGCACGGTCGGCCTCGATGGTAAAGTCGTCTCGAAGGATGAGCCATGGATAATTCCTTGTCGATATTTCATAGATCGTCAAAGCGGAAGGCGGCAAAGCGGTCTCGAAGCGCCGCCAAAAAGGAAGCCGTTACAACCGCAAATGCTTTCGGAACTCCCGCCGACAGTGCGGAACAAAAGGGCGCCGATCCGCGGCAAGCAGATTTATCCAAGGTCGCTGAATATCTTCGGCGGACCGGCCTTTTTGACGCCGGTTACTATCTTGCGACTTACCCTGACATCGCGGCGACGGGTACTGACCCGTTCGAGCATTTTTTCCAATTTGGCTTTGCCGAGGGCAGGCGTCCTAATCCGATTTTCGATCCGCTCTGGTACCTCAATTCTTTCCCCGATGTGAAAGAGTTAGGTATCCAGCCGCTGTTGCATTATGCACAATTTGGCGAAAATGAAGGCCGGCGGCCAGCAGCACTTTTCGACCCAACGTGGTATCGAACAAAATACAATGTTCCCCAGTCTGTTAGCGCGCTCGGTCATTATCTCAAACATCGCATTGGTCCCTATAGTCCGATTCCTGAATTCGATGCCACAACTACCTTGAAACTTACAAGGACATTGCCGCAGCGAATGTCGACCCTTTCGAGCATTTCATTTCATACGGCTATCGTGAGGGGCGTAATCCCTCACCCGATTTCGATACCAAGTTTTATTCGCGTCGCTACTTGCAGGGAAAGCCCGACGTTAATCCATTAGTCCATTACATGGAACATCGTCATATGGCGGGCATCTTGCCACGTCCGTCGGAAGACGAAGCCACAATCCCAGCTTCGGTGAAGCGGTTCACGCGTGCCGGCCCGCAATTCGAAGAATTGCGGCCTTTAGCGGCGAGCACAAGCACAACACGGCGCGCAAAATTGCACTCCTATCCAGCCGACGGTGCGCTGACGTATTGTCGCGATATCGCTCTTCCGGGGGTCGAACGGGGAGAGCGATACGGCGACCTGCGGGCTTAAGAGCGTATTGTTGCGCGTGATTGGGCTCGATCAGTTTGATGAGATCGGAAAATCAGATCGCGGGTTCTGGCTTGGCCTACCGTGGCAGGGGCAACGCCTATGAGTGAGCTTCCGATGCGGTCACCATTATCGGTCTTGATGTTCCTGAAATTTCGAGTCTGGGCGAGTCCGAAGGCGATCGCGAACGAAGCTCTGCGCCGGATCTCTAAAGGCAGGGAATGCGTGTCGTTGCCACCGAAGAGCGAGACTCGTCTGCGGCCGGCTGCGAGCGGAGATCTGGAGATCACAGCCGATGGTAGTGGGCACGCGCGCGGGGAGGCCAAGGTGACCGAGCCGAGTTCCGGGGTTTTGCCCGGATTTTCCGGCCTTTGTACCGCATCTGCCGTCCTTCCGACGCTTCGGTAAGCGACTGCGCCGGAGTCCGCATACGCCCGTAAGTCCCTGTACCACCGACACTTCGCCGCCTTTGTTCCATGACTTCCGTAACTTTGTAATGTAGATGCTGGGGTGTAATCTTGGCCCGAAATGTGGATTTGCTCAATTGGAGTGGTGCACGGCACGAACCGGAAGGAAGGTCGTCTCAAACGTGTTCTGAACCCGCCAAAGGACCGCTGCTGAAGTCAGCCAGAATCGTAGGGGTTATACGGACGTCAGGCCGCGCCGCCGCTCTCCGATCAAACTGCCGGTGGCATCGAAGTCGACGTTGGCAGGCAGCCAGCCTGGAGTCGCAGGGCCTGAAGTCGCGGGAAAGACGGTCGAGACCGAGAACATTTCCGCCAACGGCGTGTTGTTTCGTCTGGATGCGGATATGCCGGTGGGTTCGCCGGTGGATTTTACGATCTCGCTCCTGGCCGATGTCATTGGCACCGGGGCGAATGTGCAACTCGACTGCCGCGGGCGTGTGGTGCGCCGTTGTGACGAGGATGGCCGCCGGGGCGTGGGCGTGGTGATCGATGAATATCGTTTTGAGCGTCGCTGAACTTGAAGGAAACGGATGACAAGCATTCCGGTGAGCGTCGAAATAGTCGAGCGGCCGCAAGAAGGCGGCGACGACGGCCAGTTCATCCGCATCATTGTGGCGGATACACAGGCGATTTTCCGCGCCGGGCTGCGCAAGATTTTCGCACTGGAAGACGATATCCGGGTGGTTGGACAAGCCGAAACCTTGGCACAAACCCACGCTGCTTCAAAAGGTTTTCCGCCGATATCCTGATCGTCGAGCCGCTCTGACCCCAAATCCTGCGGATGCTGTTTCCGAACTGATGCGGCAATGTCCGGGTGTCCGGCTGGTGGTGGTCACAACCGAACCAACCAGGAACGACACTGGACTTGTTCCGCCGCGGCGCCCATGCCGTCGTTTCCCGCGAAGTTGAGCCCGAAATGCTCGTCGACTGCATTCGCAACGTTTCGAAGGGCGACCCTGGCTCGACAACCGGGCAATCGATGGGTGCTCGAGGCCTATCGCACGCAAGGTTTGCGTCCGGCGAGGTCGCGTCCCAAAGTGCCGCTGACTCCCAAGGAATCGATGATCGTGAGCTGTGTCACCCAGGGCATGAAAAATAAGGAAATCGCGGTGCGCGTCGGCACCACCGAGCAAGTCGTAAAGAACTATCTGCGCAAGGTCTACGACAAACTGGGAGTGGCCGACCGTCTCGAGCTGGCGCTCTATTGCCTGAATAATCGCGTGGTTGAAGGAGTGGGCCGGGCGAATCCCCTGGCCTCCGCCAACAACGGACACCTCCGGACGGCGCGAGCGGCCGGAAACCCCCAACGCCGGCAACTGCTCCGGAACCGGCTGCCTAATTTTTCTTCTTTTAACGATCCTCTTCAGCTCTCAGTCTCACTCAGTTCTCATCTGGAGTGCTAGTTTCACTGATGCAAGACCTCAGACTGAGAACTGTCCAGAGCGGCAAACTCGGGGTTGCCAGTCCGCAGCATCCTGGCGTCGCCATAGAATCGAGCGACGCAACGAGGAAGGATTGCCAGTAGTCGCGGTCCATCCATTTGTACTGGATTTTCAAGAATCACTTTCCTCTACCGATTCAGCGTTGCCGGAGAGATGGCCGAGTGGCTGAAGGCGCACGCTTGGAAAGCGTGTTTACTCGAAGGTCGTGGGTTCGAATCCCACTCTCTCCGCCATTACCCTATAATCAACAATGAATATGCGGGTTCCGTGATCGGGTTACTATTTTTACCCGTTGCGGTTCCGGGCTCGTTCCACCCAGCGGCTCTGCAGTCATTCTTCCGGGTCCCCACTCCGAGCTATTTCTGGTGATCCCGATCCGTGAAGGGGTTCTCCGAGAATTGTGTGAGACGCGAAATGGACGTGCTGTTTTTGCGACGCTGCTCGCGTCACGCGACTCCAAAGGACAAGGGGAAATTCGCAATGTCAATATTTGTTTTTTGGAGATTAAGACATGGAGAACCGCAAAACGGCAATGCAGCCGGCCCCGGCACTGCCAAAAGCGCTGGCGAATTCCTGATCGGAGGCGATCTTCGGGTTACACGCCTGGGATTCGGCGCGATGCGAATCACGGGAGATGGAATTTGGGGCGAGCCTGCAGATCGGGCTGAGGCCGTCCGCGTTCTGCGGCGCGCTGTCGAATTGGGAATCAATTTCATCGACACCGCGGATTCCTATGGTCCCGGCGTGAGTGAAGAGATCATTGCCGAAGCTCTGCACCCGTATCCGGCAGGCCTGGTGATCGCCACCAAGGGCGGCTTTGAGCGGCCAGGTCCCAACCAATGGGTTGAAAACGGCAAGCCGGAACACCTGAGGTCCGCCTGCGAAGGCAGTCTGCGCCGGTTGCGCCTCGACCGGATTGATCTTTATCAGTTGCATCGAATCGATCCGAAGGTGCCGGCTGAAGATCAGCTCGGCACGCTGAGGGATTTGCAGGCGCAAGGAAAAATCAAACACATCGGTTTATCGGAAGTGAGCGTGCGCCAGATTCAGCATGCGCGAACGATTGTTCCGATTGTGAGTGTCCAGAATCGTTACAGCGTCACCGACCGCGGATCGGAAGATGTTCTGGAGTACTGCGAAAAAGAGAAAATGGGTTTTATTCCGTGGTTCCCACTGGCGGCCGGTCGTGTTTCCGGATCAGAGAGCCCGATCCGCCGCATTGCAGCGCGATAGAAGGCGACCCCTTCACAGGTGGCTCTGGCATGGCTGCTGGCGCGATCTCCAGTTATGCTGCCGATCCCAGGAACTTCCAGGGTTAAACATCTCGAAGAAAATGTGGCGGCAGCGGCGTTGAAGATTGACGCAAACAAATGGCAGGAACTGGAGCTTGTGCCGCGTGCTGGCTAGGCCCTTCACCCAAAACGCAGTATTCTACGCAATCGCCGGTGGCGTCGAGTCAAACGGTATCCAGTGAACCCGAGGAGTTGATGGATGTTTGAGAGCATTCTCTGCCAGGTCACGGAATATGATCCTGACGTTCTGGAGTCCCTGATTGGGCTCGCAGTTGAAATTGCTCGCGAGGGTCGGGAGGGAAGACGGGTTGGCACGCTATTTACGCTCGGGGATGAGAAGGCAGTGCTCGCGAGATCCAGACCGTTGATTTTGGATCCGTTGCTGGGGCATCCGGAGTCTTCGCGGCACGTCACCGATCTCAATTTACGCGGAACCATCAAGGAATTGGCGCAGTTGGACGGTGGGTTCGTGGTAAGTCGCGAAGGTATTGTCCTTTCCGCGTGCCGCTATCTCGATGCCGTGGCCGCACAAGTGGACGTGCCGTTGGGACTCGGCAGCCGTCACATTGCCGCCGCCAACATGAGCGCAGTTACCAAAGCCGTGGGAATTGTCGTCTCGGAGAGTTCGGTGGTGCGGCTTTTCTGTCATGGACAACTGGTCGGCGAAATCATTCCCGAGGTTTGGATGATGGATCACGCCCACCTGCGTGGCGCCGTGAAGAGGGAACAAGTCGGCGAACTGACGATTCTGACGCCAAATCTGCGACCGGCCTCGATCGCGGAGCGAAGTGACTAACCACTGATATACGGAATTGAGCGCATGACATCTCTGCCATCCTTTGCGCGGGGCACTTGATGTCGAGGGCAGGCGCGGTTCAACGCTTCTGGTACGGATGGAAAATGTAGTCTTTCGTCTTCACAGCCGTATGGCACGCGTTTCCGCAGTCCGAGAGGCTCTTGGGGTCGGCCGAGAATTTGTCCGACGCGGCATCGTAGTTGAACACCGCGTATCCCCAGCCGCCGGTTTTCGGAAATCTCTGTGCTGTCCTTTTCCATGACGAAAGCCTGCTTAAAGACGTCGGGCACATCCACAGCGAATTGGGCCTCGGTGCTCTTCTTCGGTTTCCACTGTAGCTTCACGATCATGGAGCCATCCGGGAAAGGCTGGCCGTTGCCGGGAATGCCGGCCTTGTACGCCCTGATCATGGCGGGATTGGCGACGATCACCTTGAGCACTTCCGTGGTCCGGGCGGAAGAGACCATCGACCAGTCCTCGTATCCCCTGAAGTCAGAGAAGGCGATTCCGCTCGGCGATTTCAGCGAGTACTTGTCTTCTTGTCTTGGCCTTGCGCGAAAAGGGTCACGGCGGCGAGGACGGCGAGCACTGCCATGGCCGTCGCAATGGCAGTAAAATCGGCGATGCGTTTCATGGCGGTCCGCGTTTCTATCTTCTGTTCTTGTTGTTCTTGCGCGACAGGCTTGATCACGAGTTCGCACATAGTGTGTTCTCCTTTCAAAAAAGTTTTCGAGTCCCGTCTTTACTTAGCCCGATCAATGTGTGTCTCGAACGATTGCCATTAGGCCAGAGGTGAGGGGAGTAAAGCAATTGGACGATGGTATCGACGATACCTTTGTATCGGGTGTGCGAGAGGAGGTTGAGAGGACAACATTGCCGAGGCTCTCCATTCCCGGTTTTAATCATTATCGGTTTTAATCAACCGGCTTCCGATGTTCTACGGTTGGAACCCGTCCGCAATCCACTTAGCGAATAACTCAATGCGCGATTGAGGCCACGGGCCTTCTCCTCTTGGCGGTGGAGGAGGCATGACCGCGCCACCAATTGCGCGAATGCGGTCGTAGATCGCCGCCGAGTGCTTCTTAACATCTTCGTAGCTCGCAAGGTTAAATGCCTTGCTCATGGAGTGAATGTCTCGATCGGTAAACAGCGGGCGAATGTCGGCTTCGAAGCTCGTCAGTTTGGCCATTTGTTCCCTTCATAAAAAATTCTTTCTAGTCCCATCAATGTGCGCCTCGGACGATTGCAATTAAGCCAGAGGTGAGGGGAGTAAAACAATTGGACGATGGTATCACCCATACCATCGTCTCAGCCTGAGGTACGAGGACACTGCAGTCGATACGAAAGTATGGGCAATACCATCGTCCAATTGCGCGGCCCATTTTGTTCTGGCTGAATGGTGACAGTTTTATGTCGCCGGATGATTTTCGGCTTAAATCAACCGGTTTCCGAGACTGATAAATACGGAGGAAGTCGCATGGCAACTAAGAAGGCACCAGCGAAAGTCAAGTCGTCAACAAACAGCGTACAAATCGGAAAAAGAGCTATGAGATGCCCCCGCGCGAGGGGATCAGCATCGCGCATTTTCTCACCGTCGCCGACATCGAGCGATCCGCCCGCTACTACGAAAAGGTATTCGGCGCTCGCATTCTGACCCTGGGTGACGGCAATGCGCGCCGCGTACCTTCAGCTGGCGAATATCTGGATGATTCTGAACGTTGGGGGCGGGCCGACCCCGGATAAGCCGACGGTAACGCTCAGCGTCCCCGACCCGAATCACATCAACAGCTTTATGAATTTCCGCGTTGCGGATATTCAAGCGTGCTACAAATTATGGAAAAGTCGAGGAGCGGAGTTCATCACCGAGCCGATCCCCAAGTACGGCGAGACGCGCTGCTATATCCGCGATCCTGACGGATATATTATCGAGGTCGGACAGAGCACCACTCTCAAGTACGGGTAACGCTCGGCCCGGACGGGATGCGGATTTAAGCACTTGCGGATGTCCGGTTCAGGCATAGTAAGGAGCGCCACATGAACTTGAGGAGACCACGCACATGACCGCCCCCGTCGCGTCGAACACGCTTGGTGTCAACGTCTTTACCGCACCGGGAAAGGTAATGGTAGGCGAGCGGCCAAAGCCCTTCGGCGAAGCGCTCGGCTTTGACCCGATCACGTCGACTTTAATCTTTGGCGAGTACGACGCGGTGCTGGTGGACGCAATGACGACGGTGGCTGAGGCCGAGGCGCTCGCGGATTGGGTTGCGCTGCACAACCGCAACCTGGAGACCATCTATATAACGCACGGCCATTTCGACCACTTCTACGGTCTGAGCATTCTGCTCGACCGTTTCCCGAGCGCTCGGGCGATAGCAACACCCAAGACGGTGAACGCCATGCAGATGTCTTTCACTCCCCCGGTGGAGCGGTTGGCCCGCCGGTTGTTTCCTGGGCAAGTGGCCACTAAATTGGTTCCACCTCAGCCCTATGAGCGTGACACGTTCACTCTCGAGGGCCAGGAATTGCGCATCATCGAGCAGGGCCACACCGATAGTCCCGATACGACGTCTCTATACGTTCCGTCGATCGGCCTGGTCGTCGCTGGCGACGTGGTGTACAACCAGTGCCACATGTACGTCGGCGACACCACCCCCGAGAGCCGGAAGAACTGGGTCGCGGCGCTGGACCGGTTGGCAGCGCTGAAGCCAGCGATTGTTGTTGCCGGTCACAAGAAACCTGGCGCGCCCGACTCTCCGTCGACCATCCAGGACACTAAGCGCTATCTGCTGGACTTCGATCGGGTGCAGAAAACCGCGACGTCCGACCAGGAGCTGTTCGATCAGATGACGGAGCTATACCCGCATTGGGTAGCCAACCAGTCGTGGTTGATGTTCGGATTCCCGAGCGGCTGATGGGAACGCTCGCCCGCGTATGATCGAAGTCCGGCGAGTACGTCACAAGTGACAGCGATCGGGCCGCTGGGACTGTTTGCTGCGACGAATGAACTACAAACGACCGACGCCCATTGTCGGCTTTAATCAACCGGTTTCTAGGACTGACAAATACGACTAATAAATACGGAGGAAAATTCCATGGCAACTATGAAGGCACCTGCCAAACTCGACACAGATAAACGCACCTGCGAAACCCGCACAGATTCGCGTGGCCCGGCGGTCGCCCGCCTATTGGCGTGTCACGATCGACAATCCGCCGATCAACGTCATGGGCCCGGAAATGGTCAAGCAGTTCCAGGAAGTCATCGACGCTCTCGAGGCCGACGAGCAGGTCAGGGTCGTGGTCTTCGACAGCGCGGTCGACGACTACTTTCTGAATCACTCCGATTTCACGGCCAAGCTTGAGGACCTGACCTCACTGCCGGACGGTCCCACAGGCTTGCCGCCCTGGCCGGACTTTCTCGTGCGTCTGACCCGCCTGCCAGTCGCCTCCATCGCCCTCATCCGCGGCCGTGCGACCGGCAACGGCAGCGAGATCACGCTGGCCTGCGACATGAGTTTTGCCAGCCGCGAGAAGACCATCATCTCGCAATGGGAGGTGGGCGTGGGGATGGTCGCCGGCGGCGGCCCCATGGCTCGGCTTCCGAGACTGATCGGCCGAAACCGCGCCCTCGAGGTGCTCTTGAGCTCGGAAGACATCAGAGCAGACCAGGCCGAGGCCTACGGCTACATTAATCGCGCCCTGCCCGACGCCGATCTGGATGCGTTCGTAGAGGCGCTCGCGACCCGGATCGCCAAGTTCGACAAATGGGCGATCGCTCAGACCAAGCGCCTCGTCAACACCAGCCTGCCGCCGGATGTCGAGCTCGGCGCCGGGTGGGATGCGTGCATCGCTTCGCTCGGTCGACCTGCCGCCCAGGAGGGGATCAAGGCGCTGATGGCGCGCGGCTTCCACAAGCCGGGGGATGTCGAAAATCGGCTCGGATACTACCTGGGCCAAATCGCGCGCTAGGCCGGTGACCGTGCATTTAGCTTCTTGTCAAATTGAGGGCTCAAGATGGGCGATCAGCAAGATGAACGATCAACAAAAAAAGGAGCAGTGTTCTGGAGTGCGAGATCAAGAGATCCGTGCGGCACTGGATCAGCATTGGGCGGCGTCCGATGCCAACGATTTTGAAACGGAGCACCTCATCTATCTCGAGGACGCGGTGCTCGATTACCCGCAGTCAGGCGAGCGAACCCGCGGTCGACGTAACATACAGTGCCAACGCGCCAGTCAGCCGAACACAAAAGCGGTTTACTGTCCGACGAATCATTGGCAGCGGTGATCTTTGGGTCACCGAACTCATCCTGACATATGACGGCAAGCCGTCCTACACCGTGAGCATCATGGAGTTCACGGGCGACAAGGTTGCGCAGGAAACACAGTACTTCGCGGATCCATTCCCGGCTCCTGCATTTCGCGCTCAATGGGTCGAACGGATGGACACATAATCTCGAGGCGCGCGTGATTCGCTAACGACAGCACATGTTTCGATGGAGGGACAAGAGATGGATTGGAAACGGTTGGTCCAGTTTGCGCTGCTGGGCAGCGGTGATTTGGAACAATATGCCATCCTGCTGGTACGCGTTTCGATCGGGCTGTTCTTCGCCATCTCCGGGGCAAACAAATTGTTTGTCGCCGGCGGCACGAAACCTGTTTACGACACGCTGGTTAAGGCCAAAGTCCCGTTTCCCCGCCAGACGGCTTATTTCGTGGCGGGTGTCGAGTTCGTTTGCGGATCCTTGGTGACCGTGGGGTTTCTTTCGAGCCCGGCCTGCGTGGCTTTATTGATCGATATGATTGTCGCCACCCTGACCAGCGCGCTTTCCACCCTGCCCAAAGGACTTTCGCCTCTTAGCTGGCTCGACGATTTCCTCTACCTTCCGGAAGTCTTGTACGTGCTCTTCTTTATCTGGCTGATCTGCTCCGGTCCGGGAAAGTTCAGTGTCGATTACTGGCTCGCCGGCAAGTTGCTGGGGTGATCGATTGGTTCAACAATCGGCGACGAAGCAGCTTGCTGCTGGAGTCAGGGCTTTGCGGGCAGCGGCTGCCAGAGTTCAATCTTATTTCCATCCAGGTCATAGATCCAGGCAAAGCGACCGTAGGATTCATCCATTCGTTTTGGCGTCGATCTTGACTCCCTCTTGTTTTAAGCGGTCGAGCAAAGCATCCATATCGTCCACGATGTAGTTGATCATGAACGGTGCGGGGCTGGGATCGAAATACTTAGTGGAGGCGGGAAAAACAGTCCAAACGGTAACGTGTTCCTTTTGCGGGTCGTCGTGTTCGCGCCACGGAAGCATCACGCCTTGGCCTTTGTCGGCGAGTCCAAGATGCTTCGAATACCATTCGCGCATCTGATCGCGATTAGCGGATTTGAAGAAGACGCCGCCGATTCCAATGATGCGCCCGCGCTGCTCCGTTTTGACAGGCGGCTTCGACTTTTCAGGTTGCGGAGATTTCACTTCCTGTCCTCCTTTTGAGCCGGCCGAGATGAGCAACAGCGAGCCGAGCGCAATTGTGCTCCACGGTATTCCTTGCATCGGCGGATTATACATATGTTTCGATTCGAATGGAGAAAACGGTTCGCTCGGTTTTCGCCACGATTCACCCGAGTTTCTCGCCGCATCATTTGATCCTTGCCGGGAGTTTGTTGATTACTGCCGCGCCTGCCTTGCTCACGACTTCGTCCTGCGAATCCGTGCCTCCCGAACAACCGATTGCGCCGATGATCTTGCCCCCCTCGATCAGCGGAATACCGCCTCGAGACGCAATGATTCCATCGAACGCGAGCAGATAGTTGAGATGCATCAGGTTGACGCCATCCTCGAAGACCTTGGTTGGACGCCGGAAGGTCACGGCTGCTCGCGCCTTGTGTTCCGCAATCTGAATGGAGGCGAGCATCGCGCCGTCCATTCGTTGGAAGGCAACTAAGTTGCCGCCGGAATCGGCTACTGCGATGTTCATCTTCCAATTCCGCTTCTTGGCCTCTGCCACTGCGGCTTGAATAACCGCCTGGGCTTGGTCGAGTGATATCGGAGGCCCATAGGGCACATCGAATGGGATTTCGTTTGGGATGACATCAAGAGGATTCGACGTGCGGCGGTGCTTCATTTGCGATTTCTGCTATGTTGCTTGACATAATTTTCCTCCGAAAGGCTACAGAGTCATCTTCGAGACGCGAGATGCTCACTGATTGAACCTGCGGCATGAGCTATCAAAGCAGAAGGGTGGGATTTGAACAATTGGACGATGGTATCGGTTGCATCTTTGTGCGGACGGTTGTCCAGACACTACGCAGTATTCCGCTTTATAGCGGCGAATACTATACTGGTGCGATGAGCAAGCACCTCGAATCGCTGTATCAGAATCTTCTCAACGGCAAGCTACCCCATAACCTAAGTTGGAGCGAGGCCGTCGAACTGGTCGAACATCTGGGTGAGGTCCAACCGCATGGAGACGATGAGTTTGTGTTCCGCGTCGGCAGCCAGCGCGTCTTTTTCAAGAAGCCGCACACCCATGATCTTGGCGTGGAGGAAGTCTCTCGGCTGCGTAAATTCTTGAAAGAAGCCGGACCATCTGTGCATAAATCAGGTGCGCAGGCAGAAGAACCGGCCCAGCCCGGCCGTATGATCGTGGTCATCGACCACCACGCCGCCCATGTTTACCAGGATTTCGGTGGAAGTCGTCCGGCAGACGAACATAAGGTGCAACCTTACGATCCTTTCCATTTCCATCATCATCTGATTCATCGCAAGGAAGCTCACTACCGCGGCGAGCGCGTACCCGAAGAGGATTCATTTTATGAGGAGATCGCGAAAGATATCACTCCGGCGAATGAGATCGTCCTCATCGGTCACGCCACTGGAAAAAGCAACGCCGCCGACTTCTTGAAAGAATACTTGAAGACCCATCATCCCGACATTTCTCGGCGGGTCATCGCTACCGAAAACGCAGACCTCTCGGCGGTGACTGAGCCTGAGATTGAGGCTCTAGCGAAGCGGCACATGATCGCAGCCGCCTAACAGCGTGATCCGCAATCGCAATTCAATCGCTTGCCAAATTAACTGTGGTTCTTGAACCAGTCGAGGGCGATTTGAGTATATTGGCCGACCTCGATGAGGTAGCCGTCGGGATCACGCATGTAGCAGCGCCATTCCCAGCCGTGATTGTCTAATGGCTCGGTAAGAAAGAACGCTCCTTTGTCGCCCCATTGTTTGTAGCAGGCCCAGATGTCGGCGACACGCAAATTAAGGAAGCTATTTACTCTGTTCAGATCCGACGGTGTTTCAAGAAGGACCTCTGGCTTGTCGGGAGTCGGGCCACCGCCGGAATTGAGAATGATCCACGTATTCGCCAGCTTGATGTAGCAGGGATTGTCTGGCTTGATCACTTTCCCGCCAAGAATTCGGACGTAGAAGTCCTTCGATTTTTCCTGGTCGCTCACGGTGAAGAAGTGAGTTGCGAAGAAGCCTTCGTGTGCAATCGGCGCGTCAGGCAGATTCATGGCAGCTAGTTCAGGAGCGATTCCCAGTTGGCTGGCACCCTTCCTGCGGGTCCAGGAACGGGCTGATTTTCCGGATGCGAATGCGGCGGAAGCAACTCCACACCCTTGATCGTATCTGCCCTGCTTCTCGTAATCGTAGAACCAATCCTCACCCGGCTCGAAGCTGGCAATGATCGGATGCCCTGTCGCCGCCGCATGCTTGGATGCATGCTGACTCGGAGAACTGTCACAGCATCCGATGTGCCCACACTCCGCACACCGGCGGAGATGAAACCACCAACCTTTCGGTGACGCCAGGCATTCCACACATCCGTCGCCACTTGGTTTCGAAGCGGGATTGATTCCGCGGTGATCTTTCTTCATTTCCGATTTTCCTTTCGTCGTCCTGCATGTCCAGCAAAGAGTTCAAGCCACCAGCAAGATCTTCCCGACACCACCCTTTTCTGCCGCTGCTTGAGCCTCGGCCGCTTCACTGAGTGGCAGTTTCTGGCTAATCGGGATTACCAGCTTGCCATCTCGCACCGCTTCGGCCATGAACTCGAGCGTTTTCCTGTCGAATTTCGAGAATACGTGCACCACCTTTACAGATGGGTACTTCGCGGCGTTCTGCGGCGCCCCGACAACCGATGCATACACTCCTCCCGGCTTGACCTTGGCGATCAGCTTCTCGGCGGTTCTTCCGCCGACCGTATCCGCCACCGCATCGAGCGGCGGAAGATTCGCAATCGCGGTGTCGTCGTCGGTTGCGACCACCTGATCCGCGCCGACAGTCTTCGCCTCATCCATCTGCCTCTTCAAAACCCCCGCGATCACAGTCGCCCCGCGTTCCTTCGCAGTGAATACCGCCGAACGCCCGACATTTCCCAGCAGCGCCTACGACGAGAACCGTCTGGCCCGCTTTGATTCCCGTAGCTGAAAGGAGCTGGTTGCCGGTCATCGTCACCAGCGGCAGCGCCGCCGCCTGGATCAAATCGAGCCCCTTGGGAACCTTCGCCAGAACCGCGGCTTTCACGACGCAAAGTTCGGCGTAAGTATTGTCCGCCATAGCGAACACCTGGTCGCCGACGGAAAAGCCTTCCACTCCCGGCCCAATCTTGACCACAGTCCCCGCCATATCGACTCCTATGAGGCCCGGGAACTGCATGGGATAAAAATCCTTCGTTAATCCAGCACGCCGCTTGTAGTCGATCGGATTCACGCTCGTGGCGGCGACCCGCACCAGCACCTCGCCCGGACCCGGAACCGGATCAGGATAGTCCTCGAACTTCAGTACTTCAGGACCGCCATATTGGTGGACAACAATTGCTTTCATATTTCATCTCCTTGTACGCGCACGGCGGAATTTCTAGCTGCGACGCCCGGTGCTCGCGCGTGGCATCGCCCTTCGGCGGCAGCCTTTTCCTGCTCTTTTGAGGATGAATGCCCAGGTCGTGCCATGACGTTTCCGCGAGGTTGACGCCGTAGTAATTTGCAGCTTTCTCGATGTTCGCGAACGCCAAAGCACGGTCGGCATCGGAGACGTCGATGACTTGATCGAACCGTGCGACCGCGTTACGCACATGTTCTGCGTCGGTCAGTGGTTCTTTACGCTGCTTCGGAAATGCGTAGACACTGTCGGGTAGGTCGCTCTGCGTCGTCAGCTTTCCGTGTTTCTCGTGAGGTTTCCAGGTTGCTTCCGGCATGTCGTTGCTATCCTTTCTTCAATATTGGTATTTGCGCGGGACCCTAGTTTTCTTTGACTTTCTGCGCCAGCTCGCGAAATTCCTTGGCTTCTTTGTGACTCGCCTTTGCCTGGAACTGTGCGAGCTGCCGAGATTTTTCATTGGGGAGGAACGAAACCAAGGCTTCAAGTTCCGTTGCCGCCTCCTGCGCCTGGTCAGCCCGTCTGAACATCAAATTTTCGGACCGCCTCATTGTGATCCATATTTCCCTCTTTCATCAAGCTGTGGCGCGAAACGAGAAATGTGATATCGCGGTTGAATTAGCGTTGCGACTCAAAACAGCGGATCAAACTAAAACGCGACTCGGACAGACGAAGTTCTCAGTTCACTCGCAGTGCTACATTGAGCGCCTCAAGCAGAGCCGTGTCGCTGAATGGCTTGAACAGGCACTCTACCGCACCCTGTTCGAGTAGATCGCGGGCGAACAGTCTTATCTGTGCTAGCGGTGATGAAGATGATCGGAATCTCCCGCCCGCGACGCTTCAATTCCTGCTGGAGGTCGGGTCCGCTCATGCCCGGCATAGCGATGTCGAGGATCAGACAGCTGGTCTGATCGAGACAATCGGATGAGAGAAACTCTTCTGCTGACGAAAAAGCTCGAGCTGCAAAGCCGAATTCCCTAAGCAGATCAGGCAGCGACTCGCGCACCGACTCATCATCATCAACCACGGATAGAAGCGGACGATCGACTTCCGCCCCTAGCCTTAGGGCAGCTCCATAACAGAACAATGCGCCATCTGATGAGAGGCGTCCATTGTACCTTGGTATTGCTTCTTCCCACCCGTGATTAGCGAGTTCGCTCTATGCGGCGTCCGCCGCATCGATCGAGTCCGATTTGCAGGAGTTTCGGCGTCAGCCAAACCCTCTGGTCTGCAGGGGATAGAAAACGAAAATGTAACTCCCGGACCGCTATTTGGCATCGCCCACAGACGGCCATGATGACTCTCGATAATGGAGCGGCTCACGGAGAGCCCGATTCCCATACCGTCATTCTTGGTGGTGTAGAACGCCTCGAAGAGTCTGTCTGCCGCTTGAGGGGCGAAATCCGACTCCCGCTCCTTCACTGTCAGGTGCACATGATCGCCTTCATCTCGTTCGGTTCTGATCAGTAACTGCCTCGGACGATCATCGACGCCGCTCATCGCGTCCGATGCGTTTCGGATCAGGTTCAGAATGACCTGCTGAAGCTGCACACGATCGCCGGTGACAGTCGGTAGATCGTCAGCAAGTTCCTGCCGCAGTATCACTCGGTTTCTCTGAAGTTCGCTCAATGACAGCGCAATCACATCTCGTGTGGCGTCGTTCAGGTCGACCGACTCGATTCGTGGCCTCTTTCTTGCCAAAGAGTGTGCGCAATCGAGTGATCACCTCGGACGCCCGGTTGCCATCGCGAATCGTGCGCCGCGCGGTTTCGCGAGCGCCGTCGACGTTGGGAGGATCGGCGGCCAGCATCCGCAGGCAGGTGCCGGCGTTCGTGATGATGCCCGACAGCGGCTGGTTGACTTCGTGCGCGATCGACGCCGTCAATACTCCAAGGCTCGTAACCCTGGCCACGCGTGAGAGCTCCGATCGAGCCTTGCTAAGTGCCTCTTCGGAGGATCGGCGTTCTGTCACGTCCTGAACTGCGCCGATGTACTCCAGTTCGCCGTGGTCGCCGCGGGTGTGAGCGACGGCGTGTACGTACTTGACGGCACCGTCCGGCATCTGCAGGCGAAACTCGAGTTGCACATTGCTGCCGTCCCGGCGAGATCGCTCGATATGTTCCTGGAATGCCGATAAATCTTCAGGGTGGATTCGAGTACTGATCAGCTCAAAGGTCACATGCACATCCCGGTCAATCTGGAAAATGCGATAAAGCTGCTCTGACCAGGTGATTTCGTCTGTCGCTACACGCCAGGAGAAACTGCCGATTCGACTAAGATGCTGGGCTTCCGCGAGAAACGCCTCGCTGCGCCGCAGTTCCTGCTCCGCCCGTTTGCGTTCCGTAATGTCGCGCAGATAGCCGGTGAAGGACGGCGGCCCTTCCAGCGGGATGCGTGTGATTGCAAGCTCAACGGGGAATTCGCGTTCCGTCAGCGCGCACTGCCGTCATCTCGATGCGTTTCCCAAGCACTCGCGCCTCGCCCGTGGCCAGGTAGCGGGCAAAGCCCTCCCGATGCTTCTCCCGCAGTGACGGCGGGATGATGACGTCGGCCAGTTGCTTGCCCATGACCTCATCCCGACGATGCCCGAAGGTCCGCTCCGCAGCCGGATTGAACTCGGTGATGCAACCTTCGTGATCGATCGTCACAATGCAGTCGAGAGCCGATTCCAGAATGGCTGCCTTGCGCGCCTCACTGCGCTTGAGTTCCCTCTCCTCTTGATGCAGCTTCTCTTCCACGAGACTGCGGGAAATCGGTGCTGTGGCCTTCTTCATGGTGCTTCCTCTAAATTATGACGGCGAATCTGGCCGTTACGCCGCCTTAATCGCTGCGGGTGCGAGGCGGAGCTTCGCGGCCATTTTCACCAAGTCCGCAAGAGAATCGGCCTTCATCTTCTGCATCACCTTGCCTCGGTGTGCCTTCACCGTGATCTCGCTGATGCCGAGCTCCCCGCCGACTTGTTTATTCAACAGGCCGGAGACCACCAGCACCATAACCTGCCGTTCGCGCTGCGATAGTAACGCGTAACGGTCCCGGAGCACCCGCATCTCTGCCTCCAGGGTAAGAGCAACTCGGCTCCGTTCAAGGGCTGCCCGGATGGCACTCAACAGCACGTCATCATTGAATGGCTTCGTCAAGAATTCGACAGCTCCCGCCTTCATGGCTTGGACCGTCGTGGGCACATCGCCGTGGCCGGTGATAAAGATGATGGGCATGTCGGTGCGTTCGCCGGCGACGAGCCCTTGGAGGTCCAGCCCGTTGAGGCCAGGAAGAGAAACGTCAAGTACGAGGCAGTTCGGAATAACAACGCGTGGGTAGCCGAGGAATTCTTGGGCGGACGCGAATGTCTCCGGCTGCCAGCCTTCACAGCGGATCAGCGCTTCCAGTGATTCGCGCACGGAGACGTCGTCGTCGACAACAAACACGATCGGCGCAACAACCGACATGGGTCAACCCCATTCTTGCCTATGATTGCCTGCAGACGGGCCACTGGTAAGGGAATTTTATCAAAGATCTCCTCATTTGCCTTGGGGAGGATACCCCGCAACCTTCGTTGCGAGCGCTTATTAGCGGAAGAGCCGGCAGGAGAGCCGATACAAAAGTATCAACGATACTATCGTCCAATTGTGCATTTCCCAAGCTTCTGTTCTGATTGCGCGCATCGACGGATTCAATCGGGCCGGTGACGCAACTGTCAGTTGGGTTCGCACTTTTAAACGAAAGGTTACTTATGTCGGGCAAGAAAACAGCAATCATAACCGGAGCATCGGGGGGCATTGGCGCGGGTTTAGTCGAAGGGTTTCTGAGAGAAGGTTATAACGTCGTCGCAACCTCTCGTGACGCCAATCGAAAGTTGACCGCCTCAGGCAGCCTGGTTCTCGCTCGATGGCGATATCGGCAAGCAGCAAACCGCTGCCGATGCTGTCGAGGCAGCAATCAACAACTTCGGAACCATCGATGTTTTGGTGAATAACGCGGGCATCTTCCTAAACAAGCCTTTCACTGACTTCACTACCGAGGACTTCGATGCCCTTGTCTCCACCAATCTGCTTGGATTCTTCTACATGACTCAGCGCACTGTGAAAGAGATGCTGAAACAAAAATCGGGATGCGTTGTGAGCATCACTGCGGCACTTGCCGATCGGCCAATCGCGGGCGTAAATGGCTCCGTTTCGATGATTACGAAGGGTGGGTTGAATTCAGCAACGCAGAATCTCGCAATCGAGTATGCAAAAGATGGCATTCGCTTTAATGCCGTCGCCCCCGGTGAAGTGGATACACCGATGCACCCGATGATCCCAACGACTCGACGTTGCAGCCGACTATGAAAAAGGCGACGGTAAAGGATATTGTCGATGCCGTTCTTTACCTGGCACAGGCAGGTCATGTGAGCGGAGAGATACTCCATGTGGATGGCGCCGCTCCGGCTCGTCGCTGGTAAGAAATACTGGTAAGAAATACTGGTAAAAAATAAAAGTACTCTACCCAGACGCTGGACTTTGACCCGGACTTCACGAGGTAGGAATGCCCCGATTGCTTTCAGTAAATGTCGGCCTTCCGCGCGACGTGACATGGAACGGCAAAACGGTCCGAACGTCAGTCTGGAAATCTCCGGTTACGGGGCGGCGAATGGTGCGCAAACTCGATATCGATGGTGATGCGCAAGCCGATCTCGCCGGTCACGGCGGGGAGCACCGCGCCGTATTCGTCTACCAGATGGACTCTTATCATTACTGGGAGAGCTTTCTGGGCCGCAGCGATTTTACTTTCGGCCAGTTCGGAGAAAACTTCACCGTCGAGGGACTTCCTGATAACGAGGTCTGCATCGGCGATCGATACCGCATCGGTGGCGCGATATTTGAAGTAACGCAGCCACGCGTGACGTGCTACCGCGTCGGCATTCGCATGAATGAACCTCGGATGCCAGCCCTGCTCGTGGCACATCACAGACCAGGATTCTACTTTCGCGTGTTGCAGGAGGGAGAAGTTGGTGCAGGCGATGACATTGTAAAAATTACTGACGGTCCGACAGGTATCGAGCGAATCAGTGTGGCCGACGTTGACGCCCTCCTGTATTTGCCGGGACATTCCAGCGAGCAACTGCAACGCGCGCTGCGGATTCCTGCACTTAGCAAGGGTTGGCAGAGTTCGTTCCAGGCAATGCTCCAACAAGATTTGAGCTCCAAAACTGCGGTGGGGAATCCGGGACTCGCCAATGAGGAACAAGCACCAGCATGGCCCGGCTTTCGACAGATGCGAGTCGCGAATATCCATAAGGAAAGCGATAGCGTAACTTCCTTCGTTCTGACGCCGATCGATGGGCAACCTCTTCCTCTCTTCCAGGCGGGTCAATTTGTCGTCTTGCGGTTGCTCGTCGATCCGGGCAAACCGCCGGTTCTTCGCAGCTATTCGCTGTCTGATCTGCCGGCAGCCGATCATTTCCGCATCAGCGTCAAGAGCGAATTGAATGGGATTGGAAGTTCATTTCTGTGCAACCGTGCGCGAGAAGGCGATCGATTGGATGTGAGTGCGCCGCGCGGAAGCTTTACTCTGCGTCCCGGCCAGAGTCCTGTGGTTCTGCTGAGCGCTGGAGTGGGCGCAACGCCCGTGATGTCGATGCTGCACTCACTCGCCGCTGAAAAATCGCAACGAGAGATCTGGTGGATCTATGGAGCGCGCAATCGCGTCGACCATCCATTTGCAGAAGAATCGCGTTCATTACTGAAACAGCTCTCTCGCGGACGAGGATACATCGTATACAGCAGGCCCGCTGCAATCGACCAAGTCGGGGCAGACTTCGATGCTCCCGGGCACATTGACACAGCTTTGCTGGAGAGAATTGGCGTGTCGCAGGATAGTGACTTCTATCTGTGTGGCCCATCTTCATTCTTGCAGAATATGCGCGATGGGCTGCGAAACTGGGGTGTGCTCGCCGGGAATGTGCACACGGAAATCTTCGGTTCTCTCGAGGCCATTACCCCTGGTATGGCGCAGGTTGTTCACACTCCTCACCTGCCACAAGGGCCGCCCGGATCTGGCCCCCCAGTCTCATTCGCGCGTAGCGGGATTACCGCCGCTTGGGATCCGAAATTTGCCAGTTTGCTTGAACTGGCGGAAGCGTGCGACGTTCCGGTCAGATGGTCGTGCCGGACTGGAGTCTGTCATACCTGCATGACTGGTCTGATTGGCGGATCGATTATTTATAACCCTGAGCCGCTGGAGAGGCCCGCTCCCGGGAACGTGCTCGTATGCTGTTCCCAGCCAAACGCGGGTGTCACGCTGGATCTTTGAGAGAAGATCTTTGAGAGATAAAGACCTTAGAGAAACGGAGGAGTCCAATCATGCGTTCTGATATTGTGCCCGGAGGCATTTTCCCCGACTACGAACTGCCCGATCACACGGGCAAACTGCGCAAGCTCAGCGAGCTACAGGGCGACGATCCGCTGATCCTTACGCTTGCGCGCGGCCACTATTGCCCAAAGGAGCACCAGCAGCATTTGGAACTCGCCGCGTTCTACCCGAAGATCGCGGTGGCGTACACGCAGATCGCCACGATCGCCACCGACGATCACCATACTCTGCAGGAATTCCGTGCGTCAGTCGGAGCCCAGTGGACCTTCCTTTCGGACCCCGACCGAACGATTCAGAAGGATCTCGACATCCAGGAGTACACCGACCCCGAGCACAATCCGATGATCCCGCATACGCTCGTGCTCAAGCCGGGCCTCGTGATTTACAGCATCTATAACGGCTACTGGTTCTGGGGGCGTCCGTCGGTCATCGATCTTTGGCACGATCTGCGCGTCGTGACGAGTGAAATCCGCCCAGACTGGGATCTGAGTACTCCTGGACTCCGCGAGGCATGGAATGCGGGTGACTTCTCGCGTTTCCACGGGTGGAACAAGCAGGCCAGTACGGAAGATGCCTCGATTGTACGGAAGAAATAGCAGCGCCCTTTTCTTACATTGGCGGTGAAACAAAACTGCGGCCACAGGTGCGCTAAACAAAAGCAGCACCCTAAAGGCAGTCAGTTAAATCAAAAGGTATGAAGCTCTTGAACAAACCGCGTGACGCTTTGGAGTCATCCCTATGCTGCTCTTGTGCCGCCGAGCATACCAGGGTTCCCATGACTGAACAGTCCAGAAGCGAAGACCGCGTGCAACGGCCCAAGCCAGCTGACCGATTTTTATGGCGAGGATCGTCATGAACTGGTGCAAAAACTCGCGTACCAGCACTGGGAAAAAAGAGGCAGTCCGCTTGGGTCACCGGAAATTGATTGGTTCGCGGCCGAAAAGGCCATGCGTGCGTACCTTTTAGCGTCAGGAATTGAGCTCGGGCCAGACGAGGATCTGTACTCTTGACTCGGCGTAGCTTTTAATATTGAACACGAACGGTTCCACGACCTGGAAAACTAAGGACCATCGTATGAGCACCAATCGCGTGGCGGGCCCAAGCTCCGCAAAAGTCGTTCCCATGACCACCAGCGCAACCAATGTTTCAGACATTCTCCAACAGTACGGGTACGGCTCGATTCCGTTTATCGGGACGGAAAACGCTTTTTATGAACGGCACCTGGTTTTTGACAGAGCGATCGATCCCAAAGCAGCGAGCGCGCGTGAGCGCTTTGAGGCGTTCTCCCATTCCGTGCGAGACATTCTCGCGCAGCGTTGGGTGCAGACCAAAAACACTTATGAACGAGAGAATGCCAAGCGCATCTATTACCTTTCCATGGAGTTTCTCATCGGACGTTCGTTGGCCAACAACATCACCAACCTGTTGCTCGATCCACTTTTGCCGGATGCAGCTCGAGAACACGGTATCGACTGGCTGGACTTGATTGAGCAGGAACCAGATGCCGGGCTGGGCAACGGCGGCTTGGGCCGCCTCGCGGCGTGCTTCCTCGATTCGATGGCGACCATGCAACTCCCGGGCACGGGCTATGGTTTGCGCTATGAGTACGGCATGTTCAAGCAATCGATCGTAGATGGCTGGCAAAAGGAGAATCCCGATAACTGGCTCCGCTACGGCGATCCCTGGGAGATTGCCCGGCTTCACGAGAAGGTGGAAATCAAGCTGAACGTCTCATTCAAATTGCAAGCGGGAAATTTTCAAGTCATTCCCGACCGGCCGTCAAGCCTGATCGGTATTCCGTTCGATCGTCCCGTGGTGGGCTACGGTGGAAAGACGATCAACACGCTCCGGCTCTGGGCCGCGGCGGCGCCCGATTATTTCGATCTTGAGAAGTTTGACACCGGAGACTTCGTGGGCGCGCTGGGCGAAACTCTCCAAGCGGAGTCGCTTACCCGCGTGCTGTATCCCGACGATTCTACGACGAAGGGGCAGGGGCTGCGCTTTCTGCAGGAGTATTTTCTGGTCGCGTGTTCCATGGCCGACCTGGTGCGCCGTTTCCAGCGCCACAACTCGGATTGGGAAAAGTTGCCGGAGAAAGCCGCAATTCAACTCAATGACACGCATCCTTCCATGTCGGTCCCTGAACTGATGCGAATCTTGCTCGACGATGTGCACCTGGGATGGGACCAGGCCTGGGACCTGACGAAGAAGACGCTTGGGTACACAAATCACACATTGCTGCCTGAGGCTCTGGAGAAATGGCCGGTGGCGTGGTTTGAGACACTGCTTCCTCGTCACCTGGAGCTCATCTACGAGATTAACCGCCGGCTGCTCGATGAAGTTCGGGTTCGCTTCCCGGGCGACGAGGGGCGCGTGCAGCGCGTGAGCCTGGTGGAAGAAGGCAGCCCGCGCAAAATCCGCATGGCCAACCTTGCCATTGTGGGCTCGCATAGCACCAACGGAGTGTCTGCTGTCCACTCCAAACTACTGCGAACGACGACGGTCAAGGATCTCGCGGAAATGTTCCCCGAGCGTTTTAGCAACAAGACAAACGGAGTGACGCCCCGGCGCTGGTTGCTCGAAGCCAATCCCGCGCTGGCCCGCGAAATCACGCAAGTCATCGGAGATCGCTGGATTACGGATCTTAGCCTGCTCAAACAGCTCAAGCCATTTGCGGAGGATTCCAGTGCTCGCGAACGCTTCCTCAAGTCAAAGCGGGAGGCCAAAGTGCAGTTTGCCAATTGGCTCAAGTCAACGTCGGGGCGTGTTGTGGACCCGGATACCATCTTCGACTGCCACATCAAGCGCATTCACGAATATAAAAGGCAATTGATGAATGCGCTGCGGATTGTGATCGCTTATAACCGGCTGCGGGAAAATCCCGGCATGAAGATGGTGCCGCGCACATTTTTCTTCGCCGGTAAAGCGGCGCCGGCTTACAAGCTGGCCAAGCTCATCATAAAGTTCATCAACAACCTGGCGGACACGATTGATGCCGACCCGGCAGCGCGCGGCCGGCTCAACGTCGTCTTTCTCCCTGAGTACAACGTTTCGCTGGCGGAACGGCTGATTCCAGCCAGCGACGTCTCCAACCAGATTTCGACTGCCGGCTACGAGGCCAGCGGAACGAGTAACATGAAATTCATGATGAACGGAGCCTTAACCGTCGGAACCCGCGACGGCGCGACCATCGAAATGGCGGAGGAAGCCGGAGAAGAGAACATGTTCCTGTTCGGGCTCACCGTGGAGCAAGTCGAGAACAGCCGCGCCTGGTATAACCCGCACTGGCACTATGAAAATGAGCCGGAGACGCGAGCCGCGCTGGACCTGATTTTCTCCGACCACTTCAGCCGCAACGAACCAGGAGTATTCGCTCCCTTGCGCGATACGCTTCTGACCCAGGGCGATCACTATATGAACCTGGCCGACCTGACCTCGTATTGCAATGCACAAGACCGGCTCGGCGCGCTCTATGCCGATCCCGGCGCATGGGCGCACAAAGCAATCCTGAACGTCGCCAGCTCCGGGAAGTTTTCGAGCGATCGCTCGATTGCGGAATACGCAAGCGAGATTTGGAAGGTGGAACCATGCCCAGTACTTTAGAAACACAGTCCCTGACAGGTGAACGACATTTCGCCGCTGGCCGGCAAACCGGCGCCGAAGGAGTTGCTGGTAGACGTGGCTCGCCTGGAGAAGGAATATTTCGAGCGGCGTCCCGACCTGGATGATCCCAACCAGCTAGTCAGCTTCGGCACCAGCGGACACCGCGGCTCGCCCCTGCGCGGCACATTTAACGAAGCGCACATCCTCGCAATTACCCAGGCGATCTGCGAATACCGGCGCGGGCAGGGAACCGACGGCCCGCTCTACATGGGGAAAGACACCCACGCAGTCTCCGAGCCCGCGCAGCGCACCGCCCTCGAGGTGCTGGCGGCAAACAACGTGGAGACGATCATTCAGCAAGACGACGGGATAACTCCGACGCCGGTTATCTCGCGAGCGATTCTGGTTTACAACCGCGGCCGCAAGCAGAAAGACCATCTAGCCGACGGCATCGTGATTACGCCATCGCACAATCCGCCGGAGGATGGAGGCTTCAAGTACAACCCGCCCAACGGCGGCCCGGCTGATACCGACGTGACCCGCTGGGTACGAGAATCGCGCGAACGAATTGTTGCGAGCAGGGAATGCAGGCGTCAAGCGGATTCCGTTTGAAAAAGCCATTCAGGCCGCGACCACTCACCAGGAAGATTTCGTCCTGCCGTACGTTCGTGATCTCAAGAATGTCGTCGACATGGATGCGATTCGCGGCGCCCACCTCAAACTCGGCGTCGACCCTCTGGGCGGAGCTTCATTGCCTTACTGGGAGCCGATCAATTCGATTTACGGGCTGGACATCGTCGTCACCAATCCAATCATCGACCCGACATTTTCGTTTATGACCGTTGACCACGACGGCAAAATTCGCATGGACTGTTCGAGTCCCTATGCGATGGCCAGGCTGGTCGGTCTGAAAGATCAGTACCAGGTGGCTTTCGGGAACGATACCGACGCTGATCGGCACGGGATCGTAACTCCGGTTGCGGGTTTGATGAATCCGAATCATTACCTTGCCGTTGCCATCCGATATTTGCTCACGCATCGGCCCCAGTGGCGTCAGCACAGTCGCCGTGGGAAAGACGCTGGTGAGCAGCAGCATGATTGACCGGGTCGTCAAAAAGCTCGGCCGCAAGCTCAGCGAAGTGCCGGTGGGTTTCAAGTGGTTTGTGCCGGGCCTGGTCGATGGCTCGTATTGTTTCGGCGGAGAAGAAAGCGCTGGAGCGAGTTTTCTTCGTCTTGACGGCACAGTATGGACGACCGACAAGGACGGGCCGATCATGGACTTGCTGGCGGCGGAGATTACCGCGCGCACTGGCAAAAATCCCGGAGAGCATTACCGCGAACTGACGGCGGAGTTCGGCATCCCGTACTACACGCGCATCGACGCGCCCGCCACGCCCGAGCAGAAAGCAAAGTTAGCAAAAACTCACGCCGGACGCGGTAAAGGAGTCAGATCTGGCAGGCGAGCCAATCACCGCCAAGCTGACCAAAGCCCCGGGCAACGATGCCCCAATCGGCGGCTTGAAAGTTGTGGCGGAGAGCGGTTGGTTTGCAGCGCGACCCTCCGGCACCGAGAACATTTATAAGATCTACGCCGAGAGTTTCAAGAGCCAGACCCATCTGAACGCGATTCTGAGCGAGGCGCAGGAGATGGTGAACAATGCGCTGGGTTCGTCGGCAGCGTTCCCGAGCAGTGAGTCCGGCATGAGCGGCAACGGCGCGCACGAGTTGCTCCGCCGTTTCCGCCTGAATATCGCGCTTCCGGCTTGCTGCTGCACGTCACCTCTCTGCCGTCTCCGTATGGCATCGGCGATCTGGGATCGTCCGCGTTCTCGTGGATTGATCGTCTCCACGATGCCGGCCAGAGCTGGTGGCAGGCGCTGCCGCTCGGCCCGACCGGTTACGGAAACTCGCCCTATCAATCGATGTCGTCGTTTGCCGGCAACGCGCTGCTGATCAGTCCCGGCTCTTTGATTTCGGACGGGCTGATACAGGCGAGCGATGCTCAGTCTCACTTCCCGGCGGACGTGGTCGACTACGATTCCGTTATTCCGTTCAAACAGCGGCTGCTCGAAAAGGCATGGGCAAACTTCAAAGCCGGGCAGCGCAGTGACAGAGATCTCGCGCCTGCCTACGACGAGTTCTGCGCCGCGCAGGCGCATTGGCTGGAAGACTACGCTCTGTTCCGGGCACTGAAAGAAAAGTATCACGGCGCTTATTATCTCGAGTGGCCAGCAGAGTTGGTTCAGCGCAGCCCGAGTGCTCTCGCCGAGGCGCGGCGAGAGTTAGCAAGTCAAATTGATCAGGTTCGCTTCGCGCAATTCCTGCTGTTCCGCCAGGCCGATCAACTCAAGGAGCATGCCCATGCCAAAGGCGTGAGCTTGATCGGCGATCTGCCCTTCTTTGTTTCCCCGGATTCCAGTGATGTTTGGGCGAACCCTGAGTTATTCCTGCTCGATGAAGCAGCATCGGCCACGCTTCGTCGCCGGAGTTCCTCCCGATTATTTCAGCGCGCACAGGTCAATTGTGGGGCAATCCCGTTTACAACTGGGATGCCCTGCGTGCGACTGGTTATCGGTGGTGCATCGATCGGTTGCGTGCTCTGCTGGCTCACGTCGATGTGATTCGCCTGGATCACTTCCGCGGGTTCGCGGCCGCGTGGCACGTTCCAGCCGGAGCGCCAACGGCTCAGTCCGGGCAGTGGGTGGCGGGTCCGGGAGCCAGCTTTTTTCAAGCAGTGCAAACCGAGCTGGGCCATCTACCATTCATCGCGGAAGATTTGGGTGTGATTACGCACGACGTGCAGGCCCTGCGCGACCAGTTTCGTCTGCCGGGGATGCGCGTCCTGCAATTCGCCTTCGATGGTCATGCGGACAATCCATATCTGCCGCACAACTTTGTCCACAATACCGTCGCCTATACCGGCACGCATGACAATGCCACAACTCGACAATGGTATGAGGAATTGCCCGACTACCAGCGGCAAAACTTCTGGAGCTACCTCAAGCGTGCGCCGGGAACCAGTGCGGATGCCGCTCCGGAGTTGATGCGGCTGGCATGGTCGTCACCAGCGGCGCTCGCGATTGCTCCGTTGCAGGATCTGCTCAACCTGGGAAGCGAAGCTCGCATGAACGTGCCTGGTCGTGCCGATGGGAACTGGCGTTGGCGCGTCCGAGAAGACATGCTATCCCCTCGAGGCTTTTCAATGGCTGCGGGATTTGACGGAGAGTTCCAATCGCTCGGTCAGTCCTGCAACATCCGGCTGACGGCGCAACACTAGACCGCGGACGGGCGATGCGTCTCAAATCCTGGAAGCAGACGGGAAGGTTAGCCTGGTGATTCAAGTTGCCAAGAGTATTCTCCTGGTCGTGAGCGCGCTGTTTCCGATCGTGGATCCGATCGGAGGCGCTCCGGTCTTTCTGCTGCTCACGCAGAGATTACGCGGCCGAGACACGACGAGTGCTGGCTCGCCGCATCGCGGTAGATAGTTTCATACTGCTGATCGCGTCCTTTATCCTCGGGGCGCACGTGCTCTCCTTCTTTGGGATTTCGCTCCCGGTTGTGCAGGTCGGCGGTGGGCTGATCGTGATTTCAACGGGCTGGGCGATGCTGAATCAGAAAGACGCGAATGATCCAGGCTCTCCCAGGCGAACGGTCACTTGCGCTGATGCTCTGAGCCAGGCGTTTTACCCGCTGACGCTTCCTTTGACAGTTGGTCCCGGCTCCATCTCGGTTGCGATCACTTTGGGCGCGAATGCGCCGCAGCACCTGGGCGCAAACCTGCTGGAAATTCTCGCGGCGGCGATCGGTTCCGCTTTCATCGCAGTAACCATCTATCTCTGCTACGGCTACGCAGATCGGCTGGCGAGCAAGCTGGGCCCCACGGGGACGAACGTAATTCTAAAGCTCTCCGCATTTCTGCTGGTGTGCATTGGCGTGCAGATCTTTTGGAACGGCGCGAGCAAATTGCTCAGTTCGTTGCCGCAGCTTGGCGGAGTCTCGTGGCGCTTGAGACCCGACTGAGAGCGAGAAAGGAGCGGCTGGAGTGAATGAAAGAGAGGAGCAGTGAAAAGTTCAAGCGTTGATGTGCTCGCCAGCACGGTGATCCGGCCAGGCTGCCAACACCGCTGCGGCTCCACTCGTCGAAACGACCGACTTGGGAGCAAGCCGAGGGCAACCCATTGCCACTTGGCGTCACGTGGATCGAAGAGGAGCAAGCGTTCAATTTTGCCGTTCACTCGGAACATGCGGAGAGCGTCACTCTATTGCTCTATTCTCCAGCCGATCTGGTGAATCCTCTTCTCAGGCTTCAATTGGATTTTTTGCACAACAAGTCGGGGCAGATTTGGCACTGCCGCGTCCCAGTCACAAAGATGGCTGAGGCTCGCTATTACGCATACTCCGTCTCAGGGAGACCATTCCTCAACTCCATAGTTTCGACCCGCAGAAGGTTCTCCTCGATCCGTACGCGAAGTGCATTTTCTTTCCACCCGGTTTTGATCGGAACTTGGCCATGCGAGAAGGATCCAATGCAGGCAGCGCGCCTTTGGGAGTGCTGATTGATCACCGATCGACATTTGACTGGTCGGGGGTTCGGCCTCCGTATCATGAGTCGGATGCAGTCATCTACGAACTTCACGTTAGAGGTTTCACCAAGAACCCAAACTCAGGTGTCGACCCATCGCGTGCCGGCACATACGCCGGTCTCGTGGAAAAGATCCCCTATTTAAAGGAACTCGGGGTGACGGTTGTAGAACTGATGCCGGTTTTTCAGCGTGATCCACAAGAAGGCGACTACTGGGGCTATATGCCTTTGAATTTCTTCGCGCCGCATGCTCAGTACGCGAGCACACACCGTGCTGATGAGCAGCATCTTGAATTCAAGAATATGGTGAAAGCTTTTCATCAGGCTGATATCGGCGTGGTGCTGGACGTCGTGTACAACCACACTTGCGAGGGCGACTACAAAGGGCCGATCTACAGCTTCAAGGGTTTCGACAGCGCCGGTTATTACATGCTTTCCTCCGATCCGGCAAACCCCTACGCCAATTACTCCGGCACCGGCAATACCTTGAATTTCGGCCAGGCACATGTGCGCAAGATGGTGATTGACAGTCTGCGTTATTGGAAGCGAGGGATGCATATCGACGGATTCCGCTTTGATCTGGCGTCGGTATTCAGCCGCAATGCAGACGGATCTCTCAACTGGGGCGAAGCGCCCATCTTCAGTGAAATTGCCGCGGACCCGGAATTAGGGCGGGTGCGTCTGATCGCAGAGCCTTGGGACACAGCCGCTTATCAGCTCGGGCGCGGATTTCCGGGATTGACCTGGCTGCAGTGGAACGGACGGTTTCGCGATGACGTTCGTCGTTTTGTTAAGGGCGACACAGGGATGGTTCCCGATGTGATGCGACGTATCTATGGCAGCGATGATTTGTTTCCAGACAGCCGCGCCGACGCTTATCACGCATATCAGAGTGTGAATTATGTAACTTCCCACGACGGCTTCACGCTCTACGATCTTGTCTCCTATGACCGCAAGCACAACTGGCAAAACGGAAATAATAATCAGGATGGCACTGACGCGAACTACAGTTGGAATTGTGGGCAGGAAGGGGATGAAGGCGTCTCTCGCGGCAGTCCGCGCATTGCGCCGGCAGCAGGTAAAGAATTTCTGCTGTCTGCTCTTCTTATCTAACGGTACGCCGATGTTTCGAGCTGGGGACGAGTTCCTGAATACCCAATTTGGCAACAACAATCCCTATAACCAGGACAACGAAATTGGATGGCTGGATTGGAGTCAACTCCAATCCAATAAGGACATTTTCCAGTTCTTCAAGAAGATGATTGCGTTCCGAAAAAATCATCCCTCGCTGAGCCGGAGCAGGTTCTGGCGGGAGGATGTTTCCTGGTACGGCGTCGGCCCCACGGTCGATTTTTCCAACGACTCGCACAGCCTGGCATTCTGCCTGCACGGCGCTTCTCAAGATGATGACGACATCTACGCAATGATCAATGCGTACTGGGAAGAGTTGGAGTTCAATGTGCAGGAGGGAACAGCCCAGGAGTGGAAGAGAATCGTGGACACCGCTTTGCCCAGTCCAGATGATTTCTCGGACGACGGAATCCCTTTAGAGCAGACGAAATACCTACTGGCTCCAAGATCGATTGTGGTCTTATGTCGACCCCGGGCAGAGACTCGGTGAAATCAGGCAGTACTCTTTGCCTCGAGGGTTTTCATAAAATCCAGAATCATGCGCACGACGGCCTCATCGCCGATAGTGGTATTGATCATGGTGTGGTAAATGGCGCGGTCCGGCCATTCGACGTGGAAATACTTCTGGATGAAGTCGACGCGCTCCCGATCCACCGTATCCACCAGTTGTTCGGCTTCCTCCTCAGTCTTGCCGCGAGCCAACAGGCGCCGGACCTTATCTTCTCTCGGAGCGTAAAGAAACACACGCAACGTGTCTTGGCGGTTCCTGAGAATCTGCTGCGACCCTCTCCCGACGATGACAGAGTTTCCGGCCTTCGCCGCCTGCTGAACAACCTGTTGCGTAAACGTCAAAATGCACTCGCTGTCGACCAGCTTGAGCTTGTGCGCATTGAGGCTGCCTTCATAACTTCCGCGCAAGAACGATTTAAAGAGCCGGTAGTACAGAGGATCAGTTCGTTCCTCTCGACACTCGACTTCCGCTGTGGGACAATCAGCCAGCCGCGCGATCTCCTCCGTCAGCAACTGATCCCAAAGTTTCCAGCCCAGCTGTTTGGCAAGCAGCTGAGCGATTTCGCCGCCGCCGCTTCCGTACTCGCGTTCAATGGTGATGATCTTGATCATGTGCGCCGCCATATCCGAATTCCAGTTTAGTGGTCAGTTTGAAATTTGCCGCGTTTAGGGAAGGTCAGAGGCTGGAGGTCAGATCGCAGAAGTTAGAACCCGTGGCGCAATGGAGACGCGACCCCAGGACCTTTGCTTCTGCAATCCGACCTCTAACCTCTAACCTCCGACCTCATCACTACTCCGCCATCCTTACGCCACCAGCGCCCGGGTCGTTCTTCTCCAAGAGAAAAGAGAGACCGAACATGATCGCCGCTCCCACGCAAAGAACCATAAACGTATCGATGTATGCCAGGGTTGACGCTTGCCTTAGCAAGGATTGAAAAATCACGGCGTAAGCATGAGCTTGCGCGTCCGGCTTGGCTATGCCCGATGCAGCCACGTGCTGAGCCAGGCCCTTCGCCGAATTAGCAAAATTGAAATTGTCGACCCTGACATCTTGCACCAGTCTGGCTTGATGGAATTGCGAGCGCCGCGCAATTATTGTCGTGACCAATGAAGTCCCGACACTGCTGCCGATATTGCGCATAAAGTTGATAATTCCCGCGACTGCGTTGTTCTTTTCCGGAGCAACTCCGACATAAGCTGCCAGCGTGATAGGCACGAACAGGAATCCAATGCCAATCACTTGCTCGACACGCAACCATGTTGCTGAGGCAAAGCTGATCTGCAGATCGATCCGCTGGGTGGAATAGTACATGGAGATCGAGAGAGCCAGCCAACCGAAGGCGATCAGGCGCCGCGCTTGGATCTTCCTCGTCAATTGGCCCATAATCGGCATCTCAATCAGTACAAGCAGACCGCCTGCCGAAAGCGCAATTCCCGCCAGTTCGGAGGTATAGCCCAAGAGCGTCTGCAGGAATTGCGGCATCAGGACCAGGCTGCTGAACAGCATGACTCCAAACATAAACATCATCAAGCTCGAACTCGCAAAGTTGAAGTTCTTAAACATGCGTACGTCGATGATCGGAGACTTTTGAAACCACTCCCAGATCACCAGCGAGATCAGGCATACGGCCGAGACCACAATCAAAGTCGTGATGAAGCGCGATCCGAACCAATCATCTTCCTGGCCCTTGTCGAGCAAGATCTGCAGCGCCCCGATCCCGATTGCCAGGAAAGCGATGCCGATGTAATCCAGCTTGACCCCAGCCGACTTGAGCTTGGCTAAGTAGGGTGGATCCTCGACAAAGTGCTGTACCAGAAAAAAGGTGGCCAGCCCGACCGGAACATTGATGAAAAAAATCCAGCGCCAGGAATAGTTGAAGGTGATCCATCCCCCCAGAGTTGGACCGATGGTGGGCGCCATGATGGCGGTAATGCCATACAGCGCAAACGCCAAGCCCCGCTGTTGTGGAGGAAAAGTATCCGCCAGAATGGCTTGGGCCATAGGCTGCAGCCCGCCGCCGCCAGCACCTTGCAGCACTCGGAAGAAAAGAAGAAATCCGAGGCTCGGTGCGGTCCCGCAGAGCAAAGAACTCACCGTAAAGACGGCCAAACAGGCCATGAAGAAACGCTTGCGTCCGAAGGTGCCGGCGAGCCATCCGCCCATCGGCAGGATGATGGCGTTAGAGGCCAGATAAGACGTCAATACCCAAGTGCTTTGATCGTTACTTGCCGCCAGATTTCCCGCAATGTAGGGCAACGCTACGTTGGCGATGCTGGTGTCGAGCACCTCCATGAACGCCGCCAAGGTAACCACGACCGCGACCAGCCAAGGGTTGTACTTGGGGTGCCAAACGTCCTGATCGAGGGTGATTGCAGCGGCAGCCATTGAACCAAACTCACCGAACCAATCTCATTTGAGGTATACGTCGGGCACCACGTTCATGCCCGGCCGCAGCCGTCGGTCCTTGTTCTCGCCCTGTTCGAGGACGATTTTTACCGGAATCCTCTGGACAATTTTCACGTAGTTTCCGGTGGCATTCTCTGGCGGAAGTAAACTGAACAGCGGGCCCGTTGCCCCCGCGATGCTGTCCACATGGCCTTTTAAAGTCCGGCCGCTCGAATCAACATTGATTTCCGCTCTCTGTCCAACTCGCATGTGCCGCAGCTGCGTCTCTTTAAAATTGGCGGTAACCCACACTTCATCGAGGGGCACCACGGTGAGGAGTTGCTGTCCATCTTGAACGTTCATCCCAACCACTACCGTCTTATTCACTTCACCGGTGACTGGAGCGACGATTTTCGTGTATCCGAGATTAAGTTCGGCCTGCTCGAGCAGGGCGCGCTTTTGCTCAACATCCGCGACCGCAGCGCGCGCGCGAGCCTGGGTCGATGACACTTGCTGCGGCCCGGTTTCGGCATATTGGTGGTTCGCGTCGGCTTGCGCCAGGCGGCTTCGGGCCTGCTGGACGAACTGCTGCGCTGCGGACTCATTGGCGCGGTCTGCCGCCACCGTCGCGGTGCTGGATTTAGCCGCGGCCAACGCTTGATCGTAGATTTGTTGCGATACTTCCCGTTTGTCGACCAGCAGTTTGTAGCGGTGGAGATCGTCTTGCGCTTTCACATCGTTTGCCTCGGCGGCTTCCACCTGGGCATGGGCGGCGGTCAGTTGCCGCTCGGCGGCGATGACTCCGGCGTTGGCGTCATCGACGCCGGACGCAGTGAAGCTCAGTTGGCTTGAGCTATTTACTGAAGTAATCGGAACCGTGATATTCAGCGACTGAGCCGTCGCTTCGGCGTTGGCGAGATTGGCTTGCGCCTGCGCGACCGCAACCTCATAGTCCTTCGGGTCAATCTCCACCAGCACCGTGCCTTTCTCCACCCATTGATTGTCGTCGACGTTGACTCGCACCACGTAACCGGAAACGCGCGCGCTGACCGGATAGAGGTGAACGTCCGCCTGGGCATCGTCGGTCGATTCGTAGCTGCTTAGGTAGCGCCACAAGAACACTCCGCCGACAAGCACCACCACGACAACCGCCAGAATCACGATGTTTCGGCGTCGCGTGGGTTTCCGGCGCGCTGGCGGCGTGTACTCGACCGGGGATTCTTTTCCTGTCTCAGGCACTGAATGGAGGTTTTCTTCCGCCATGTTTATTTTCCTTTCAAATACTCCTTGACGCCCTGCTCAGCAAGTCCCAGAGCGCGAACCAGTGAAATTTTGGCGTAATTATAGTTGTACAAACTCGATATGTACTGTTCGTGGGCGCTCGCGACCAGTTCTTGCGACTGCACCACTTCCACGGTATCGGTGACACCCGCGCGGAAACGATCGCTCGACTGGGTCAGCGTCTGTTCCGCCAAATCGATGTTGCTTCGCGCCACATCCACTTGCTGCGCCGACGATTGCAGGTTCAGCAACGCCGCGCGCACATCGGAGTCGATCTGTCCACGCAGATTCTCCAGGCGCTCGCGGCTTTGCTCCAGTCTCGCATCGGCCTGCAAAACATCGCCGTGAACCGCGCCGCCCTGAAAGATCGGAATCGACAGCGTTCCGCGCACGTCGGCTACCGGCGTTGCCGTGGAGGGATGCGAACCTCCCAACCCATAATCCGCGTCCACGGAAAGCGACGGGAGATAGCCGCCCAGCGCGGCCTTCCGCGAGAATTCGGCGGCGCGTACGTCGGTCATGGCCGCCTGGTAATCGGAACGCGATGCGTATGCGCGCTTCAGCGCCTCATCGACGGTGATGTCTTCGAACGGCTGGTACGGTGACTTGTCCGCAAATTCGAACTCCTGCCCTGGCGCCAAGCCGATCACGCGCGCCACGGTCAACTTCTGGATCGCGAAGTTGTTCCTTGCCTGGATCAACTGTTGCTGCCGAGTCTGGAGTTCGACTTTGGTGCGCAGGCCGTCGATGTCGGGCGAAGTGCCGGCGGTCACCTGGTCGGCAGCCTGATCGTAGAGCGCCTGCGCCGTCTTGACCTGCGCTTCCGCCGTTTCAATGCGGGCCTCGTCGGCAATGGCTTGCAAGTATGTATAGCCCACGGCTAGCACAACCAGATCGCGAGCATCCTTAAAGGTATAGCTGGCCGATTTCAAACTCTGGTTAGCGGCGCGGGTGGCGTTGATTGACTTCCAATCGAACAGCCTTTGAGTCAGAGCTGCGCGCGCGTCAAAGTAAGAGAAGGGGCCAACCGATGGCGGAATATGTAAGAGCGTGGCGAGACCGGAAAAGCCGAGTTCATCCACGTTAATCTTCGACTCCGCTATATAAGGCGACGCCGTCACGTGTGGCAGGAGAGCACTTAGCTGCTCCCAGCGCTCTCCTCGGGCCGAGCGAATGTCCGCATTCGAAAGCAGCAGTCCGAGATTTTGTTTCAATCCGCGGTCGATGGCGTCCTGCAACGAAAGCGAAAGATTTCCCGGAACGAGTTTTGCCGGCACGCTGCCTGCGAAACGGCTCACCCCGCCTGTTCCGGGAATTTCCTGGCCAGGCGTGCTCGGACCGGGTGTGGCCTCGGTTTGCGCAAGGGACGTTGCTGCTCCACAAATCAAGACTCCGGCCAACAGGAAAACGCGGCGGTGTTCGGAACTGAGTCTCAAGGGAGTGGCCTTCCTTTCGTGAAACTAAGAGTTGTACTCCCGCAAGCGGGGTGGATGACATGATATGCCCGGCGGTTGAGCGCCTGCATCCTTGGTGAACGAGAAAAGATTGGATCGGCATCACAGCGTTATAAAGCAACACGCCCTAGATAGCTTCATCGGTTGAGAAATTTCAACCGACTCACAGAATCGATCGCACGACCCCGCCATCCGCGCGCAGGGCTGCCCCATTTGTCGCCGAGGACAGGGGACTGCACACAAATGCGACCAGCGCGGCAACTTCCTCGGGTTTAGCAAAGCGCTTCAACAGCGACGAGGGGCGCATGGTGCGAAAGAACTCTTTTTCCACGGCTCCGGCGTCGGTCTTCTGCTGGGCTGCAAGCTCGCCGACAAACCTCTCCACACCTTCGGACGCCGTCGGACCCGGCAGGACTGAGTTGACCGTCACATTGGTCCCGGCCGTCGTTTCGGCCAGGCCCCGCGAGACGGCGAGCTGCGCCGTCTTAGTCATTCCGTAGTGAATCATCTCGGCCGGAATCTGCACTGCGCTTTCGCTCGAAATGAACACAATCCGCCCCCAATTGCGCTTTTTCATTCCAGGAAGGTAATGACGGCTAAGACGCACTCCGCTCAAGACGTTAACTTCGAAAAAATGTTTCCAGTCATCGTCGCCGATCTGCTCAAACGGCTTTACTTCAAAGATGCCCGCGTTGTTTACCAGGATGTCCGCGTCCGGAAAGCCATTCGTGAGTTTCCGCGTTCCTTCAGCCGTTCCGACGTCGGCGGCCATCCCCTCCACCCGCCCTCGAACGCCGGAGGCCCGGAGCTTGCTGATCGCTTCGTTGACCCGCTGTTCGGTCCTGCCATTTACAACAACGGAAGCGCCTTCGTTGGCGAGCGCTTCTGCAATTGCAAAACCGATACCAGCCGTGCTTCCTGTCACCACGGCGCGTTTGCCGTTCAGTTGTAGATCCATGTGGTTTTCGATGCGGCGATAGAAATGGCGGATTCAACGGTTTGGCTGGGGCGGTCCGCCTTCATCCCAGACGACTTTGATGTGAGAACGAGGTCTCTGATTGTAGAAGCAGTTTGATTGGAGCGAAAACCGCAGTTTAAAAAGGCCGGATAATTATTTTTGCATATTTGTCGTTATCACGAGCATCTGTATGCAGAGGAGGATTCACTATGAGCACGATCACCGCACCCGAAGTAACCGCTACCGCAACCTGGAACATTGACCCCGTTCACTCCCATGCCCAGTTCAAGGTCAAGCACATGATGATCTCGAACGTGAAGGGCGAGTTCACCGCCGTTACCGGCAAGTTAGAGCTAAACAGCTCGGACATAACCAAATCGAGAATCGAGGCCTCAGTCGATGCCACTACGATTAACACACGGGACGCGCAGCGCGATGCCCACCTGAAGAGCGCGGACTTCCTAGATGTGGAGAAGTTCGCGGTTTTAACCTTCAAGTCGGCTCGCATTTCGAAGACGGGCATTGACGAACTGACGGTTGAAGGCGATCTTTCGATCCATGGCGTCACCCGCAATGTTGTATTTGAGGTCGAGGGACCAAGCGCTCCCATGAAAGACCCATGGGGCAACACCCGGATCGGACTGTCTGCCACAACGCGCATCAACCGGAAAGATTTTGGCTTGACCTGGAACTCGGCGCTCGAAACCGGCGGCGTCCTGGTGGGCGAGGACGTGACGATCACACTCGATGTCGAGTTGGTAAAAGCGTGATTCTCTCGTACTCGGGAGCGCCCCGCTACATTGGTTTTCGTGGCGCCCCCTTGTCCCTCGCGTGGGGATAGAATAGCCTCCATTCGGAGCGGACCCGTTTGGCCGCCGCGATGGGTTTCGCCAGAAGCAGTATCAGAAACTGGACTATGCCGCACGCCTTTGCCGATCAACCGGAATGCTGGCCTGCTCTGCGGCTGGATTCGTGGAATGATACCCGCGCCACGCTGCATATGTGGACCCAGATGGTGGGCAAGGTTCGGCTGCGGCTGACGCCGTTGGTGAACCACTGGTGGAATGTCCCGTTGTACGTAACGACTCGGGGCCTGACCACATCGCGAATCCCGTATGAGCAAAAGGCATTCGAACTCTGGTTTGACTTCATAAGCCACCGGCTCGTGCTCGAGACGAGTGATGGCATCGTGAAGACGCTCCCGCTGGCGCCTCGCCCGGTAGCCGATTTCTACGCGGAATTTATGGAAATGCTTCGCTCCGCGGGGATTACGGTCAAAATCTGGCCAATGCCAGTCGAAATTCCCGATCCGATTCCCTTCGACCAGAATCGCGTGCATGCATCGTACGATCCCGCGTCGGTGGAGAAATTTTGGCGCATTCTGTTATCGGTGGCCGCGGTATTCAGCCAATTCCGGTCGGAATTCATCGGCAAGTGCAGTCCGGTGCACTTCTTTTGGGGGAGCTTCGACCTTGCGGTCTCACGCTTTTCGGGCCGCCGTGCCCCCGAACGACCCGGAGCCGACGCCGTCACCCGAGAAGCTTACTCCCACGAAGTGAGCAGCGTCGGCTTCTGGCCCGGCGGTGGCGGGGTCAAAGATGCAGCCTTCTATTCCTACACCTCCCCTGAGCCGCCGGGTTTTAAAGAAGCTCCGGTGCGGCCGGGTGCAGCCTACTATGAAAAGCAGATCGGCGAATTCATCCTGATGTACGAAAACGTTCGGCAGGCCGACTCACCTTCTGCCGCACTACTGGAGTTTTGCAAAACGACATACGAAGCCGGGGCGAACCTGGGCAATTGGGATCGCAAAGCCCTCGAAAGGTAGCTTGTCCCATACGGGTGTCGTTAACGGGTTATAAGTAAGACTCTGGATACAGTTCCTGAACTCGTGCCCAAGGAAGACCTGGCGCCAGCCTCCGCGCTTAACGGGATCGAATTCAATCTGGCCCGAGCGGTCGGTCCGGCACTCGCGGGCGTACTCATAGCCGCCGCAGGCGTAGCCGCGGCCTTTGTAGTGAACTTCGTGTCGTTTCTTCGGCGTGATTCTGGTGGTTGCGAGGTGGAAAAGGCCGGTTCGCAAGCGGACCACGCCACCCGAGACGTTTACCGGCGCCACGGTCGCCGCCGTTCGCTACGTCCGCCATTCGCCCGCCATCCTCACCGTAGTGGTTCGAACCGGCATAGTCATGTTCTTCTCCAGCGCACTCTTTGCGTTGCTGCCCACAGTTGCTCGGAGCGTGAATAAGACTGCAATCGGCTATGGGCTGTTGCTCGGATGCTTTGGTGTCGGTGCAATTCTCGGCGCCTTGATAATGCAGCCGGCGCGTGCCAAGTGGTCGTCAGAAGTCGTTGTTTCGGCCGGCGTAGTGATCCTGGGGATCGTAATCGTAGCGACCCGCTGGCTTACAAAGGTTGAGCACACTCGCTCCCGTCATGCTGATTGGCCGGCGAGCCAGAGGTGCGTCATCTGATCTATGCACATTCGAAAGAAACATAGGGTCTAAGGGAGCGCCCGCCCCGGTTTTGCCGCACGCATCCGACGGTGCTAGACTGCGCGAATGGCTACCAAAAAGAAAAACAAGAAGAAATCGACGAAATTGAAGAAAAGTGCCGGCAGGAAATCGAAACCGGCAAAAAAGCGGGTGCAGAAGCGGAAGACTCCTAAGAAATCGGCGAAGCGGGCGTCAGCTCCGAAAAAAGCCGCAACGAAAACGAAGAGCTCGAAGAAGACGATCAGCGGGAAGACCGCCAACGTGCGTAACGAAAAGACTGGGAAGAGAAACCGGGAGCCGGAGGGCTTCGGATTCTCGCGTGATATACCCGCATCGCTCTCGGGCGAGGAATCAGGAGATCTGCAAGGCTTGTCTAACGTCGCAAGCGCAGATTCAGAAAGTGTTGACGAGTTGCTTGAGGAAGGCAACGCCTTCGAAGCTGGGGTGGTATCGGGCGTGGAACGCGCCGGAGAACGCGAGGGGAGAGAAGTTCACACCCGTGAGGTGCCCGAGGACGACGTGCCCGGCGAATACCTGGACGAAGAGTAAATCGCCGAAGACTAAATCGCCGGCGAGCGAATCAAAACTGCGCGGCCCTCACAGGAATTTCATCAAGGCGTCCGTCGTTTCCTTGGGTTGTTCCTCCATGACCCAGTGGCCGCAGTTCTTCAGCACGACCATAGTGGCGTCGGCTGCGACTAACTTCATTTGCTGACCAAGTACTTCTCCGTTTGCCTTCTCGCCGCCAATTGCCAGGACAGGCATGGTGAGTTTGGTCTGGGAGAGCTGCGCAAAATCCTTGGCCGCCTGCTGGAAGGAAACGAAATATGCCCAACCGGCTCGCATGCGGCCAGGGCGAGCGTAGGCTGCCGTGTACGCCGCGCGGTCGGCTTCCGGAATCGAGTGGGTCTTATCGGCGGCGAAATCGTTCCAGAAGTAGTCGAAATATGTTCGCTCGCGTCCGCGGACCAGCACTTCCGGCGTGGGCCCGTTGAAGCGAAAATGCCAAATCCCCGGGTTGTTATATACGTCTTCCCAGCCGGCTACGCCTGGGAGAAATGCGTCCAGCACCACCAGTTTTTCGGTTTCCGAGGGAAACTGCGCGGCGTATGCGTAGGCGACCATCAGCCCGATGTCGTGCCCAACGACTCTTGCCTTCCCGACTCCGAGTGACTTGACGAGGGAGTGGATGCGGATAGCAGCAGTCTTCATGTCCAGACCATCCGTCGGAATCTCGGAATCGCCGATTCCGGGCAGGTCGGGGGCTATCACCGTAAATTTCGCGGCCAGAAGCGGAATGATCGGTTTCCACATGCGCGACGTCTGGGTATAGCCGTGCAGCAGGATTACTGCCGGTCCATGGCCGGCCGTTAGATAGTGGAGCTTGACGCCGTTGACCTGCGACGTGCGTGAGACGATCGCCTGGGACTGGGCGGATGCCTTTGCCGAGATTGCACTGGCGAAAAGAATCATTACGGCGAGAGCGGTTAACGTCTTCAACGCCAATTTCATGAAGCCTCCGGATAAAGTCACATTGCGCAGTTGCATTGTGCGAAGTTGCCATCGCCGAGGGCAGCACATCACGAGGTATGGTGTTGATTTTTCGCTACTACCAAAGGCAGGCCAGCAGATTACCACGTTTGCGATGCGCTGAGCCCCGCGCTACGGGGCTGAGGCCCCGCGCGTGTTTCGAGCCAGTTCCTCGATGGCGGGAATGGACCTGGGTTCGATCGTTGTGCAGACCGGCGGCATGGTTCCGCTTTGCATGGACCGAGCCATCAGATCAATCGCAACCCCGGCCGTCGGAGGGCTGAAGACGGTGGCCGTCAGAAGGCCGGCGTGAACCCATGCTTGACCAGTTTTCGGCATGCCGTCGATGCCCAGGAACGGCATCTTCAGCCACGATCCGCGCAGCTCTGACTTGCACTGCTCGAACGCCTTGCGGGCGCCAAGAGCCATGGAATCGTCCTGGGCGCACACCGCTCGGAGCTCCGCCGCGCGAGACGTGGAAAGGCAGAGCCAGGCAGTAACGGCTTTGTTCGAACTCGATTCGGTCCAGTGGGCCTTGAGAACGCGTAACTGTATGTTTGCCGGTATCGTTTCCAGCAGGCCGGCATGCCGCTGCTTGGCTGCGAGGCTTTGGCTGGGGCCCTGTATATAAAGGACCATTCCTCCGCCCGGCAGAACAGCGGCAAGTTGCCTTCCCTGGATGCGGCCAATTTTCTCATGGTCGGGAGTAACCACAAAAGCGGGCACGTGAAAGATGGAGCGCAGCTCGTTGAGATACTCGGCATTGCGGCTCAGCAGGGCCCAGCCAATGCCCGCGGTGGCGGCAGCGCGAGCCACCTGAGGATGCGCGGTAGCCCCTGCCGGTTCGAAGACGATGGCGTTCGGACGAAGATCGACCGGGGACTGAATTCTGTCGAGGAGTTGCTGGCTTTGCAGGATGCCGTCATCCCGCGCGCTGAGGATCTCGAGTTCCACGCCGACCTTATCGGCAGCGTGGCGCGCAGCTTCCACCTGCTCGATCTGGAAATCGTTGTCTTCGTTCGTCACCGAAAGCAGGAAACGCGGCTTGGTCATGGAGGCCGTAGGTGCTACAAAATCATACTCCGAACGGCATTAGCCCGGGCATTACGCTGGGACATAGGTTTGGCAAGCTCGCCCTCTCCGCAAGCGTTCCCGCGCTTCCCGGTACGCCCATGAGGACATGTCCAAATAGAAGGTTCCCGTCTGTTCTCTTGCGAGCCGTGCGTTGTCTTTAGGGTTCAAGCCCTCTTGGGCGGTGCCGATAGCTGTGTTCATGTGGGGACGCGTACGGCCCAAACCCATTGGCTGGGATCTGCACGCCTTTCGCCGGTCCTGGCGGAAGCGTATGGCTGAGGTTTTCAGAATGGTTGTGGTCCCACGTTCAACTGCACTTTGCCTGCCAGCCGTCACGATGAGAAGGGGGGAGCCGGGGTGATGAATCGATTGCCTCAGGTCCTTCTCGTGGACGACAACGCGGCCGACGTCGGCCTTGCACAGGAGGCGTTGGCCGGGGGCAGGCATAAAAGCCAAATCAGAAATGTACCCGACGGCGAGGAGGCCATAGCGTTTCTGCAACGCGCGGGCAAGTATGCGAACGCGGTTCGTCCCGACCTGGTGATCCTCGATCTTAATCTGCCGCGGAAGGACGGTCGAGCGGTGTTAACTGAGGTCAAAGCGGACAGAAATCTGCACACCATCCCGATCGTGGTGTTCAGTACTTCGCGCTCGATGTTGGATATAGCGCGCAGCTACGAACTGGGCGCCAACTGCTACCTCAGCAAGCCCGGAAATCTGGAGGATTATTTACTGGCGGTGAAATCGATTGAAGAATTCTGGTTCGGCTCCGTGAGCCTGCCACGAGAGGAAAAATGAAAATAATGGAACACGAAGCTGCGAACATTCTGCTGGTTGAAGACAACCCCGGAGACGCGGACCTGATACGCCTTCGTCTGGTAGAGGGCAAGTCCGAGGTCCATGTAAATTGCGTTCCCCGGCTCTCGGACGCGCTCGCGTGTCTGGAAGCGGAAACGCCCTCGCTGGTGCTGCTTGATCTGAACCTTCCCGACAGCCACGGCGCGGAAACCTTTCGCCGGATCATGCAGAAGGCTCCGAACGTGCCCATTGTGATTCTGTCCGGTCAGGACGATGAGGCGCTGGCCATCAAAGCGGTGCACCAGGGCGTTCAGGACTACCTGGTGAAAGGCGACATCACCAGCAAGCAACTGGACCGGGCCCTGCACTATGCCGTCGAACGGCAGGGGTTGCTGCGTTCTCTGGAAGTTACCCGCCAGGCGCAACTCGAATTCAAGAATCGTTTTCTATCCCACGTTTCGCACGAGTTGCGTACGCCGCTGACGTGCATTCACCAGTACGTCACCATTCTTCTGGATGGGTTGGCTGGCGCCATGCAGCCCGACCAAAATGATCACCTCAAGACAATCCTCAAGAGTGTGAATCAGTTGCACGCCATGATCCGCGACCTGCTGGAAGCCACCCGGGCCGATAGCGGCAAGCTGCGCATCGACCAGCGTTGTGTCGATATTGGCGAACTGATCCAGCAGGCAGTCGCGATGATGCGGCCGACCGCCGCCGAAAAACATGTTGGTCTCCAGGCGACGCTCGATCAAACCATCCCGCTCGTCTATGCGGATCCCGACCGTACGCTTGAGATCTTCATCAACCTTATTGACAATGCCATCAAGTTCACGCCCGCCGATGGCTCGGTAGCGGTGCTGGCCTCGATGGTGGAGACTGACCCGTCCGCCGTCTACCTCTCGGTCAGCGATACCGGCCGGGGCATCCCGCAGGAGTCGCTTCCGCTGGTTTTCGAACGTCTCTATCAGGATCCGGACTCGATTGACAACAGCCGGACCGGTCTCGGTCTGGGACTATTCATCGCCAAGGAAATTGTCACCCTGCACGGCGGGAGAATGTGGGTGGCAAGCCAACCCGGAAGTGGCAGCACATTCTCATTCACCTTGCCGCTCTATTCCCTCGCCAAGCTCCTGTTCCCGGTGACCACGTATCAGGGACACTTACGGGAGTCGCTGGTGCTGGTGCGCGTGGAACTGACTCCGCTGTCCAAATCTCTCCGCGGAAGCTGGAAAGAAACCTGTGAGCAGTGCCTGGAACGGCTGCGCCTTTGCATCTTCGTGGACAAGGATCTGGTTCTTCCGGTCACCGGAAGCAGCGGCCCCGTCGAAACGCTCTACGTCGTCGCCTCCACTCACATGGAGCAGGTCAGCATCCTGATGGACCGCATCCGCGATCAAATCGGGTCCCTGCCCAGGCTGAAGACCGGGGGCACTCTGCGGGTAACGGCTGAGAAGATTCCTGGCCCGCCCGCCGCCGACTCGAGAACCTTGGAACAGCAAGTCTGGGGCATTGCCGATTACCTCACGGGAATCATTCAACTAGGCCTTGGGAACAAGCAAGACTTCACCGAAAAGGAGCGCCACAAAAATGCCGACTGAAAGTTACCTTGACCAGCAGCCCATGAATCGAGCAAAGATTATGGTCGTGGATGATGATCCCGATCTCAGACAGGCCCTGAGTTTGCGTCTGCGGGCCAATAACTTCGACACCGTGAATGTTTGTGACGGTTATTCCGCCATCGCCATGGCTCAGAAAGAAAAGCCCCACCTGATCATCCTCGATCTCGGGCTGCCGGCGGGCGACGGATTTGCCGTGCTGAAACACTTGCAAGAGTTTCCAGCGCTTTCGGCGATTCCGGTGATCGTGCTCACCGCCCGCGATCCCGAAGGCAACGAAAAACGTACTCTCGAATCGGGCGCCGTCGCTTTCTTCCAGAAGCCTGCCGACAACGAGGAATTGCTGGGAGTGATTCGCGCCAGCCTGCGGGCGGGCTGGGGCGGAGGTTTGCCATCGTAGTGGTCCCGACGGGCGAGCCGGAGACCTTCGATCTCCGGCTCGCGCGCGTGTCTGCGTACCCTGGCTTCCGCCGCGACCCTCAGTAACCTCTTCATTTGCTGGTGACGGCAACGCTTTTGCCGATAACTCACCAAGGGGCGACGCCGGATTCATGAAACCCAAACAAAGCCTCACCGCCAGTGAGGCTGCGCTCAAAGAACTGGCCGACCAAAAGTTCGCTTTGGATCAGCACGCCATCGTGGCGATCACCGACGTCCAGGGCACGATCACCTACGTCAATGACAAATTCTGCGCTATCAGTCAATACTCCAGAGAGGAACTGATCGGCCAGAATCACCGCATTCTCAACTCCGGCCACCATCCAAAAGACTTTTTCCAGCAGATGTATCACACCATCGCCGACGGGAAAGTCTGGCATGGCGAAATCAGGAACCGCGCCAAAGACGGCTCGATTTATTGGGTGGATACGACCATTGTTCCTTTTCTTACATCTGAGGGCAAGCCGCGCCAATACATGGCGATACGCGCCGACATTACGGAACGAAAGCGGGCGGAGGAAGTGCGCGAGCGGCTGGCGGCGGTGGTCGACTCCTCCGACGATGCCATCATCAGCAAGACCCTCGACGGAACCATCACCGCCTGGAATCACGGCGCCGAGAAGGTGTTCGGTTACTTGTCGGCGGAGGCCGTGGGCAAATCGATGCGGATGCTGATCCCGCCCGAACGCGCGAATGAGGAACTCGACATTCTGGCGCGAATTGGCCGCGGTGAGAGCGTTGAGCATTTCGAAACCGTCCGCGTCCGAAAGGATGGCGACGCACATTGACATTTCGGCGACGATTTCGCCGATCAAGGACAGCAGTGGTGCGATTGTTGGCGCTTCCAAAATTGCGCGCGACATCACGGAACGCAAGCGAGGCGGAGGCTGCCCTGGCCGATCAGGCCGAAGAACTTTTCCAGCAAGCTGAAGAATTGGCCCGCTCGCGGCTGGCGCTGGAAGAGCAGACGCTCATGCTCCAGTCCGTGCTAGACAGCATGACTGAGGGGTTGGCCGCCGCGGACGAGCAGGGCAAGTTCGTCCTCTGGAACGCCGCGGCGGAAAAGATCCTTGGCATGGGCGCGACCAATCTCCCCAGCCAGCAATGGACAGAGCATTACGGCCTGTTTCAGAACGACGCGGTGACGCCTTTCCCCAGTGAGCAGATTCCCCTGGTTCGCGCCATTCGTGGGGAGGTGAGCACAACCGAGATGTTTGTGCGCAATCCGGAACACCCCGATGGCATCTGGATCGAAGTTAGCGCTGGCCCCCTAAGAGACAAACAGGGCGCAGTACGCGGCGGAGTGGCGGCTTTCCGCGACGTTACCCAGAGCAGAGCCGATGCACGGGAAATCCAAAAGCTTAACGACGAACTCGAACAGCGAGTCGCGGAGCGGACGGCCCAACTGGAAGTTGCCAACCAAGAACTGGAGGCTTTCAGTTACTCGGTATCCCACGATCTGCGGGCGCCTTTGCGGCATATCAGCGGCTTCTCCAAGATACTGGTGGAGGAATTCGGCGCCACCCTCGATCCTCGCGCACAACATTACCTGGAGCGCATTCAGTCGGGAACACAAAAGATGGGCCTGCTGGTGGATGAATTGCTGAATCTGGCACGGGTTGGCCGTCATGTGCTGCGTGCGCAGCCAGCCGGGTTGAACGCGATTGTCGCTGAAGTGATAGCGATGCTCCAGCCGGATAGCGAAGGGCGGCAGGTGGAATGGATTGTGGCCGATCTGCCCGCGGTGGAGTGTGATCCGGTTCTGGTCAAACAGATCTTTCAAAACCTGCTGGCGAATGCGCTCAAGTTCACCCGTCGCCGCGCGCACGCCGTCATCGAAGTCAGCCACAAAGAAGCGGATGGGCAACTGGTCTTCATGGTCCGCGACAACGGCATCGGCTTCAGCATGAAGTATGTCGGCAAGTTGTTCGGAGTCTTCCAAAGATTGCACAGTACGGATGAATTCGAAGGCACGGGTATAGGCCTGGTCACAGTGCAACGCATCGTTCACAAACACAAAGGCCGAGTGTGGGCGGAGGCGGAACTGGACAAGGGCGCAGCCTTCTATTTCACGCTCGGTGCAGGAAAACAAGCGGAATCGAAAAGTAATGGAGCTGCGGCTGGAGGCCAATCATGAATCCAGGAAAACTCGACATACTATTGGTGGAAGACAATCAGGACGATAGAGATCTGGCGCTGCACGCGCTGCGGCGGGAGAACCTGGCCAACAACATTTTCATTGTGGGCGATGGCGAGCAAGCCCTGGACTTCCTCTTCTGTCGCGGGGCCTACGCGGAGAGATCGTTTGATCATCCCCCCAAATTAGTTCTGTTGGATTTGAAACTCCCCAAGGTGGATGGAATGGAAGTGCTCAAACAGGTCAAGAGCGACCCTCGGACCAAGACCATCCCGATCGTGATTATGACCTCCTCTAAAGAAGACCGGGACTTGGCCGCGAGTTACCGCCTGGGCGTGAACAGCTATATCCAGAAGCCGGTCGACTTCGACCAGTTTCGGGAGACGGTGAAAACTGCGGGATTGTACTGGCTGGTCATCAATCAGCCGCCGGTGAGGGAACCTGCTCCGCAACCGGTAAAGGTTGGCTCATGACCCCCAGCGATACCCGCAGCGATGATCGCGCGCCGCAACCGGGTGAACTCCGAGTGCTGCACGTTGAAGACAACGAACTCGATGCCGAACTCGTGGCCCAGGCGCTGCGCAAGGGCGGCTTCTCGCTTTCGGTGGTGGTGGTGCAGAACGAGGCCGAGTTTAAGCGGCAACTGCCCTTGCACCATCCGGATGTGGTGCTAGCCGACTACAACCTGCCGCAATGGAAGGGCATGGAAGCGCTGGAGGTGCTGCGGCGTGAAGGCCTGGACATTCCACTGATCCTTGTTTCTGGCGCCTTGGGAGATGTAACGGCGGTGGAGTGTATCAAGCAGGGCGCAACGGATTACGTTTTGAAAGACGGTCTGGCACGGCTGCCGGAAACCATCCGGCGCGCTTTACAGGAAAAACGCCTGCTTCGGTTGCGGCGGCAAGCGGAAGAGGATTTGGCGCGAAAAGTCGAAGAGCTTGCCCGCTCCAACGCCGACCTTCAGCAATTCGCTTATATAGCATCGCACGATCTGCAGGAGCCGCTGCGCATGGTGGCGGCTTACACGCAATTGCTTGCCGAGCGCTACCGCGGCAAACTCGATGAGAACGCCGACAAATACATCGGCTACGCCTGCGAGGGAGCTCTGCGGATGCAGACTCTGATTCAGGATCTGCTGGCCTTTTCGCGAGTGGGAAAGACTGAGGCCGCCGGCGGACGCGTCGATTGTGACGCGGCGATGGAAGAGGTTCTGCACAGTCTGGGTCCGGCGATGCAAGCGAGCGGCGCGGTCGTGACGCACGCGGCGCTGCCCGTGGTTTGGGCTAACCGCACGCAGATCATGCAGGTCTTGCAGAATCTGATCGGAAATGCGATCAAATTCCGCGGCAAGGAAGCGCCCGCAATTTCAGTGCAGGCCGAGAAGGCAGGTCAGCAGTGGATGTTCAGCGTGAGCGATAACGGGATCGGCATTGCGCCCGAGCACAGAGAAAATATTTTTGTTGTTTTTCAGCGCTTGCATACCCGAACCGAATATGCGGGCAACGGAATTGGGCTGGCCATCTGCAAGAAGATCGTCGAGCACTGTGGCGGAAAGATCTGGGTCGAGTCGCTGGCTGGCCGGGGTTCCATTTTCAGGTTCACGATGCCCTGCGATGCTCCGGAGGGGACAGAATTGCGCGGCGAGGTCGAGGTCAATTCCGCGAGCACATCAAGTCCGTCTAGCTCGCGGCGCCGAACGTACTCAACTCACCGCCTTCTTTTCGAACTGCCGAAGCCCTACCACCAGCAGCAGAACGTCGAAGAAAAGCAGCGCGATCAGCACCGCCGTTATCGATAAATGCGGGAACTGCGGAACCAAAGTGGCGCGCAGTCCTTCGCTGGCGTACACCAGCGGGTTGATGAGCACAGCTTTTTGCAGGATAGGGAAGGTTTTCAGCGCGCTCCAGGGATAATACGCGCAGCCAAAAAAAATCATGGGAGTAATTACCATGCCAAACATCAGCCCGATATGTTGCTGATTGATGCTGCACCCCAGGGCCAGTCCTCCGCATGCGGAGAAGGTCGCTACCAGCACAATGATTACAGCGAACGTCAACGGCGCATGAATACTGATTTCAACTCCTGGTCGAAGCACGAGCCAGGCTAGCGGGATTACGATCAGGCCGGCGACCACCGCTTGAAGCATTCCGGCAATGACTTTCTCGATCGCGATCCAGGCGACGTCGATCGGGGCGAGCAGGCGGTCTTCGATTTCGCGGGTCCACTGAAACTCGGCAATGAGCGGCATGGCCACCGCCCAGATTCCGGTGAAGACCATGCTGATTGCGATAATGCCCGGCAGCAGAAGGCTCTTGTACGCCGCAGGCATGTAGCCGCTGCCGACCATCACCCGGCCGAAAATGAACACAAAGAGCAGTGGCTGCAGAAATGTTTGCAGAAGGAGTTGAATGGCGTTACGCCTCGCTACGTGGGCGTCGCGCGCCAGCATCGCGAAAAATGTTTTCCAGTTCAATCGCGGAGGCTCCTTCCGGTGTGGTGCAGAAAGAGATTCTCTAAACTCGGCTCGGAAATGTGAACGTCCGACAGTTCCGCGCCTGAATTCGCAGCCAGGTTCGCGATTTCAGGAATGAGAGAACCGCCGCGGTCCGCATAGACGTCGGCACCTGTGTTGTCCGTACCGTCCAAAGCTCGCACCTCTCGAACCCCCGGCAGCGACTGTAAACGCTGCAGCAGATCCTTTGTCCGATTTCCGAAACGAAGGCGCAGCAGGAATCCTCCGGGGATCGATGCCTTCAACTGCGCCGGCGTACCCAGGGCAATCCCGCGGCCGTGGTCGATGATGGCCAAACGCTGGCACAGCGCGTCGGCCTCCTCCATATTATGTGTGGTCAGCAGGACGGTTTTTCCCGCCTGGTGGAATTCGCGAATGATCTCCCATAGAAGAATCCGGGTTTGAGGATCGAGTCCGGCGCTCGGTTCGTCGAGAAACAGAACTTGCGGATCGTGCATCATGGCGCGAGCAATCGAAAGCCGCTGCATCATGCCTCCGGAAAAACCCCGCACCATCTGGTTTGCGCGCTCGGTGAGTTTGAACTTTTCGAGCAACGCGTCGGCGCGCTCGTTTCTGAGCTTGGAGCCAATGCCGAAGTAGGCGCCGTGAAAAACGAGGATCTCGCGGGCGGTCAAAGAAAAATCCAGGTTAGGACGCTGAGGCACGACGCCGATGAGGTGCTTGACCCGGGCCTGTTCCTTCCAGACGTCGTGCTCGCCAATCCAGGCCTGGCCGGATGTTGGCCGCACGCGAGTAGTCAACACTCCGACTGTGGTGGATTTGCCCGCGCCGTTTGGACCAAGAAGGCCGAAAATCTCTCCGGGAAGAATCTCGAGCGAAAGTCCGTCTAGAGCCGGAATTTGCGTCTTCGGCTGCTTTCCGCCTTTTGCATCGGCGCGCGCCACAAAACCACCAGCAGCGCCTAACGGCGGAGAAGAGCTATAGACTTTGCGCAGATCCTGAGTGCGAACGCCAACGGCCATGCAGAGGAGTCCTCAACCTGTGAGCAGCGGAAGTTCTACGAAGTATATCTCAGCAAATTCCACAACCAGCGGCGCAGGCTATAATTACGCGCACGCATGACCCTAACCTCTGGCACCAGGCTCGGCCCCTATGAAGTCGTTGCGCCCCTCGGCGCGGGCGGCATGGGCGAGGTCTATCGGGCGCGCGACTCGCGCCTGGGACGCGACGTCGCACTGAAAGTGCTGCCCGAATCGTTTGCGCGCGACGTTCGACCGGTTGCGGCGCTTCGAGCAAGAGGCGCGCGCTGTGGCCGCGCTCAATCATCCCAACATCCTCGCCATTCACGATATCGGCGAGCAAGGCGGCTCGCCCTTCATTGTTTCCGAACTTCTGGAGGGCAACAGCTTGCGCGCCGAACTCGAGCACGGTCCGGTGCCGCCGCGGAAGACCGCCGATTATGCGGCGCAGATCGCTCAGGGACTGGCGGCCGCTCACGACAAGGGCATCATCCATCGTGATTTGAAGCCGGAGAACGTTTTCATCACCCGCGAAGGCCGGGTGAAGATCCTCGACTTTGGTTTGGCGAAGCTGGCGCCGCATGCCGGCGGCCCAAAGGCTCAATCGGATGGATTGACACTGACGAGTTCTCCGACCGAAGCCGGAATCGTCATGGGTACAGCGGGGTATATGGCGCCGGAGCAGGTGCGCGGTTCCGCGGTCGATTCGCGCACTGATATTTTTGCCTTTGGCGCGGTGCTCTACGAGATGCTTTCCGGCCAGCTCGCCTTCCGTCGCGATACCACGGCGGAGACGATGACTGCCATCCTGAAAGAAGATCCGCCGGAATTCAGTGACTTGAGTCATCCGGTCTCACCGGGACTGGAGCGGATCGTGCGCCGCTGCCTGGAGAAGCAACCGGAGCAGCGCTTCCAATCCGCCAAGGATCTTGCCTTCGCGCTGGAAGCTTTGAGTGGCACGACTTCGAAAACGGCAGCCAACGCTGCGATCACAGATAGAGCCGAGAAGCCGCGCTGGCCTGCGTTCGTCTTCGTCACTGCTGCCGCAGTTCTTGGCCTGGCTGTGGGAGCCGCCATCGCTTGGTTCTTGGCGCCCCGGCGCCGCGCCGCCGCCGATGTTCACGCGGGTGTCGTACCATCGCGGCGAGGTCATTCGAGGGCGATTTGCGCCAGATACCAAAACTGTCTTCTACAGCGCGAAGTTCGGCGGAGGAGGGCCGGACACATTCAGCATCCGTGAAGACTATCCGGCATCAACGCCGACGGGTCTGGGCGGGGCCCTCCTGCTGGCCATCTCACGGCAGGGTCAGATGGCAGTCCTGACGCGACCGAAATATTTTGCCCACTATGAATGGGGCGGTACCCTGGCTACTTCTCCTCTGGGCGGCAGCGCGCCGCGAGAACTGCTGGAGAATGTCTTCGATGCTGACTGGGGACCAGACGGAAACGAACTCGCCGTTCTCGACCGCGCGAGCGATAAATGGCGCTTGCAATTCCCCATTGGAAAGGTGTTGCTCGAGAGCGAAGGCTGGATGAGCGATCTGCGAGTTTCTCCGGATGGAAAACAGGTTGCGCTGTTTCGTCACCCGCCGAATCCAGATGATCGCGGCGATCTTGTGCTGGTCGACCGATCCGGGCAGTTGCGAACCATATCGACCGGATGGGAATCCTTGGAGGGCTTGGCGTGGGCGCCATCGGGAAAAGAGATTTGGTTCTCGGCCGCGGAATCAGGGGAACAGTGGTGCATTCATGCCGTCACCTTGTCGGGCAAGCAGCGGACTGTGTATTGTGGCACGGCGCCGACGCGCATCCTCGATATCGCGTCGTCGGGTCGTGCGCTGGTTTCAACCGAAGAAGCCCGTGGGACGATGGCGATGGTGGAGCACGGGTCCAATCAGGAACGCGACCTGAGCTGGCTTTCCTACAGTTGGGGTCCACGGCTGTCCCGCGACGGAAGTGAAGTCTTGTTCACCGACTTGTCCGAACAGTCTGGTAACGACTACTCGGTGTATGTGCGGAAGAACGATGGCTCTCCTGCGATTCGCCTCACCGGAGGCGGATATGCCACGGACATCACTCCGGACGGAAAATGGGCGATCGTGATCCTTCCGGATGATCCGGCGCAGCGCGTCCAGATTGTACCCGTAGGACCGGGGCAGGCTCGCGTGTTGCACTGGGAGGGGATGCAGGCGCTATGGGCTCAATGGTTCCCGGATGGACAACATATTCTGATGAACGCCAGTCAGTCCGGCCAGGCTGAGGCCATATACCTCACGGACGTGAACGGTTCGACGCCAAAACAGTTGTCGCCGGGAAGCGTTCCGTGGGGGTCGATTGCGCCGGACGGCAATTCCTTCGTCGTTTTTCAAAATGGGGCCTGGGTTGTCCGCTCCATTTCGGACAGCACCACCAAGCCAGTCCACGGTATTCCGGATGGGGAGTTTCCGATTGCGTGGGCGTCGGACGCGAAGCATCTGTTTACACAAGCAATCAGCGCAACGGGGCTCTCAATCTATAGGGTCGAAATAGAATCCGGCCGGCGGGAACCGTGGCAGACTATAACTCCGAAAGACGCTGTGGGCCTGAGACCCATGATCACTCCAACCGCCATTACGCCCGATGGCCGGTGGATTGCGTTTAGCTACCGCACGCAACTCGGGCAACTGTACCGCAGCGACACGCTGAAGTAGTCGTGGTTGAAAGTTCCTTGCACGAAACTACTTCGACGGCATAATCGGAAGCACGAGCGAGGAAGGGTGCTGCGCGTCGTGGAGAATTGTATTGCTGGCGGCAACCATGGTGCGGGCGAATTTGATTTCTTCACCAGTGTTGAGATTGCGATCGAAGCGCGGAAAATTGCTGCTGGAAATCTCCAGGCGTAGCGAGTGGCCGCGGAGGAAGAGGTTGCTTGTGGCCCAGAGGTCGAGGGAGATTTCGTAGATCTGCCCGGGGTTCATCAAGGTGGCGTGCTCCGCGGAACCACGATAGCGCATGCGAAGGATACCTTCCGTGAGATCTTGCGCGAACCCGTCGGGCCCGACGTCGACGAGTTTCGCGGTAAAGTCGGTGTCCGCGGCCGAAGATTTAATAAAAAGATCGGCAGTGATTGGGCCCGTGACTTCTAAGTCGCTTGGCAGCGGGCCGGTCGAATAGATCAGCACGTCGTCGCGATTCTCCACTGAACGCTGGTCGCGCGGGCCAGGCTCCATGTGCTTCTCGTCGCAGCAGAGCGGACCTCCAACCGTGGGCACGGGATTGGCTGGATTGTAAACGTACGTGTCCGCGGGCTCGGATTTGGGAGCGGATACGGAGAGTGAGCCGTCGCCACGGAGCGAATTCGCTTTGCCGGCCGAGTGCAGAAAATATTTCGTAGTTTGCGCTTGTGGCGGCGGCCAATCGTCTTCCTGTCGGTATTCATTCGCGCCCATCACGAAAAGCTTGACGGGTTTGTCCGTGGCGAATTGGTTCTTGATGCCTTTGAACAGAAAATCGTACCAGTCGAGGATGACGTCGGTGTATCCGTTTTCCATGGCATGAGGCCCGAAGTCGACATCGCCGATGCGGCGACCGAAACCGGCATGGCCGCCGATTTCGATCAGCAGATGCTGCTGCGTACGCGCTGCGTCGGTGGATCCATGAGCCTTGGCTCCCATGTAATTGCGCAGAGTGCCGGCATTGAAGATGTCATACCAGGCACCCACCTGGAGCATGGGAACGGCGATGTTTGAAAAATGTTCCTCTATGGACCACTGCTTCCAGTAGTCGTCGTAATCGGGATGCGCCAGCCAGTCGAGGTAGTAGGGCGCGAGAGCCGCTGTGAGCTGCGCGTCCGCGGACAACTCGCCGAAATTGAAAACGGGATAATTGGCCAGCGGAAGTGCAGGGGCGCCGACGAGCGCATTGGTATTTTGGTCGATGAAGCGCTGCAGCGTGTTCTGGGCGAGCTGAGACGTCCAGTTCTGATCGAACCATTGCTCGAACGCACCGCTCTGGTACGCCCAACCATCGTGATAGTTGCTGGCCGTCATATTGGGGGCGATCGCCGCCAGATGTGGTGGCTGGGCGATGGCCGCGAGCATCTGCGTCGCGCCCACATAAGAGGCGCCCATCATGCCCACTTTGCCATCCGAGTAGGGAAGCGCCGCTGCCCATTCGACCGCGTCGAAGCCGTCGGCTTGCTCGTGCTTGAACGGATACCATTCCCCTTCCGAAGTGTACCGGCCCCGCACGTCCTGAATGATGACAACGTAGCCGCGCGGGACCATCTTGAAGACGGGTGAGACGGCCCAGTTGACGCTTTTGTCATAAGGAGTGCGCATGAGGATGACAGGAAACCTGTCGGAAGACTTCGGGCGATAAATGTCGGCGTAGAGGATAACGCCGTCACGCGTCTTCATCGGCACGTCGTGCTGAATGACGATGTCGGCGGAGCTAGAGGGTGTCGCGGCTTGCGCACCAAGAGCCCGCGGCCAGACAAGCCCAACCACGGCGAGGGTGCTTACCAAGAACGAAATCGCGCGACTGCATCTCATGCGTTGAGTCTCCCGCCGCGAAGCGGCCGAGAGCGGGCACCGCATACGGTCGATGCGATCATGTTTGCGCGACGATGCAAGGAGCAAAGTGCAGAGCCTGCCACCTGGATTCGTCGCAGGCCATAATACTTTTAGCACCCATTCTTCGTCTACTACTCGTCGTCCCAAGAGACTCTCACCGCCTTCGTCGCGTTCGTCGCCATCCTCTCGTGTCCGTGCTGCAAGCTGCGGTCGAGTGACGGGCAAACTCCAAACAATCCGGTTATGGAAGAGCTGCCGGACACTAGCCAAGCGGTCGCTCGTATTCGGTAACAACGGGCCGTTTAGGAGAAAGTTGTGGTGCAGACGATTTCAGGGTGCTTTTGACTTCTCCGGGGACTAAGCCTACTATTGCGGCAAAAGTGAGGGAAAGCATTGTTCGCGCCCCATCCCAATCTGAGCGATGACGTGAACGGCAGCATTATCCGCTCCGAGATCGAGGGCGGTGTGTTCCTCGACCAGTTACAACCGTATAGCGTCCTGCAGATCAAAACTCAGCACCGTTGCTACACGGCAGTGATGCTGGGAGGAAGTCAGGCGTTGATTTCGGGTCATCCCGAATACTGCCCTGAGCCGACCTTGGTGGCCATCGCAGGATCAACTTGGGGCGGTTCCATGCTGAAACTGCGTTTTGTAGGCCGCGGCATGCGTCTGGAGTTTTGCCATCCGAAGTATTCCACGCCAATTGTCACATCGTACGTCCAGGAAATACGCGAGTGTCTCGAGCGCGCCCCATCCTGGATCGGACCGGGCTACAGCGAAACCCCGACTGCCGTCCAGTGATACGACATTCTGTTCAGCCTCTGGACGAACCTCTCGATGGTCGGGTATCGAGAATCCTCATTTTCGTATCAGCAATTCGGAGAACTGGAAAATCCGGTCGACGGTGACGGCCACGAGTCCAATGGAGACTACAGTTGCCATCTCCAGGGCCAACCTTCCGATAACAGCTTTGTTCCTGGTTGTCCGCCAGACAATCGGGAGGTTGACGGCAGCGCTGGCTAAAGATGTGAGTACGGTCGTGCTGCCGGCTAGCGCGGCGCTGATTTTTCCATGCATTGCCATCGTCGCAGCCGCAGCCGTCGTGCTTGCGCTGCTTACCAGGCCGCCAAAGATGCCCGTGGCTAGCATTCCATAACTGCCGAAAGTTCGCGTAAGCAAAGTCCCGGCAATTTGAATGGTGATGAAAAAGACCCCGAACCGGAGAACCTTCATCAACGAGATCGGAGACGTGAGTGTCAAAGTGCCGGGAACATTGTCCTGGATAGTATGGTCGCGCCATATCCATAAACCGGCAACGACGGTCATGGCAAGGAGCGGCACCAAAGTGGCACTGAGGGAGCGAGGGGAGAAAAGGGTTGCAAGAATCAGATTTCTTGCGAACATGGCAACCGTTGTAATCAAGCAAAGAGTCGTTGCTTGCGCGGCCATGCCTGTTTCCTGCGCTCGGGCAGCCAATTCGGCGACGGTCGCGCTGCTGTTTACCAGGCCCCCGAAAAGTGCGCCCAGATAAAGGCCGCGGGTACTGTAGATCCGGAGAAACACGTAATTCAGAAATCCGATCCCGGCAATTGCGATGACACTGATCCACGCATCGCTAGGATTGAACAACTGCCACGGGTCAATGTAGCGATTGGGTAAAACCGGATAAATCACAAACCCGATCAAGCCGAGCAACACGGCGCTCCGGATTTCTGAAGGCTGCAGACCTCCCGCAAAACGACTTAGCTCGGTCTTCCACGCAAGAAGCATGGTCATCACGATCGCCCCCGCAACCGGCGTGAAGATATGACCAAGACCGACAAGAACGCCGAGCAAGTAATTCACGAGAAGCGCCGCGGAAGTAGTTATCTCCAACGACTGGTCGGCAAGAATACTGCGCGTGTTCATGGCCGCAACCAGAAGGAACACGCCGACAAACGCGGTTATAGCGACGTTCAGCCCGATGACGGAGGCGATCATGCCCAACAAGGCGACGATGGCGAATGTCCTGACCCCAACGTCCTTGTTGGACCATTCTCGTTCCATTCCCGCCAGCATGCCGATGCCGATCGAGACAGCCATCTTCAAAGCGATGGGAGTAGTTGGAAAATGTATGGATTCTGTTTGCATCTCGTATATTCCCGCAACTCCCTGAATCCTAATACAGTGCGGTCTCCAAGTATTCAGTTAGTTCGGCAATTTTGCAGTGAGCAGGACGAAGGGCCACGGCCCTGACTCGGGGCAATTGACTTCATGCTGACGGATTGTCATAATTCCCTTGGGTGTTGGAGTTCACCTTTAACCGCCCGAATCGGGCAGATGACTCCTACGAAGAAGAAGGAATTCTCTTGGTAGGGATTTGGTCTGCCGGCCCCTTCCGCTTCTGATTCCAAGAGATTCCTGAGTAGCTGAGCACATAAAGTGAGCAGGACGCGTGCGTTTCTGCGTCCGTGGGTTTCATGCAAAAGCTCAGCAAAACAGAAAAGGACGGCACGAATTGCTCAAGTACCTAATGGTCGGAATCGGTGGCTTCGTGGGTGCGATCGCACGCTTCTGGTTGGGGAGCTACATCGGAGGGAAGATGGGAACACGTTTCCCATACGGAACCTTTGTGATCAATATTTCCGGATCGTTTCTCATCGGCCTGATCCTCACTCTACTGGAAGAGAAGACGCGTTGGAGTCCGAATTGGATATACCTGGTCCCGATCGGGTTCATCGGCGCTTATACGACGTTTTCGACATTCGAATATGAGACGCTGCGCAGCGTGCAGGACGGCCAATTGTTAATCTCTTTCCTCAACATCACGTTGAGCGTGGTGGTTGGCTTCGCAGCGGTTTGGGCCGGTGTCGTGGCCGGGAGGGCGATCCCATGAAGACAGATGCAGGCGGATGCAATCAAGGAGATCACGCAGGTGGTGGAATGCTAGGGCGTGCAGCCGAATTGTTTATCAGCCAGCGAGGACTCTAAACGTAGACCGGAGGAGAAAAAGTGCTCACATCTGGACCTGCAAAGAAGGTCGCGATCTATGTGGCGGAAGACCAGCAGTATCACGGGAGTGCGGCCTACGCCGCCATCCTGGATTTTCTGTTCTTCCGGGGCGTAGCGGGCGCAACCGTGACGCGCGGTATCGCCGGATTTGGCTCCGATCATAAACTGCACACGACCCGGCTGGTGGATCTGGCAACCCGTTTGCCTATTAAGGTTGAGTTCATCGAGACTGCGCAGAAAGTGGGGGAGTTGCTGCCCAAACTGCAAACGATGGTGGGAAGCGGGCTGATTGAAATGCACGACACGACCATCGTGAAGCCGGCTGAGGCGAAGACAAAGAAAGAGCAAGCGGCCGCGCCCGAGAAACCCGCGCTCAGGAGCGAGAGCAAGGCCAAGTTGATGAGGATTTACGTCGGCGAGAATGACAAGTGGAATGGCAAACCTCTATATGAAGCGATTGTCGGCGGTTTGCGAGCTCACGATATTGCCGGCGTAACGGTTTACCGCGGAATTCTGGGCTATGGCGCGAATCGGAGAATCCACAAGGATGCTGCGCTCAGCCTCTCGCATGACCGGCCGATCCTGCTCTCCATCGTTGATGCCGAGGAGAAGCTCAAAGCATTCATGCCAATCCTCGATGAAATGGTGCAGCAAGGATTGGTTGTGCTTTCCGATGTCGATGTCATCAAGTACACGCACAACTACGACAAAACCGAGCGGCGGCAGGAGACACGCGCATGAAACTCGAAGGCAAGGCCAAGATGCTCCGGATTCACTTCGGCGAAGACGACAAGTGGCATGGCAAGCCTCTCTACCAGGCGATCGTCGAAAAGTGCAGGGAACTCGACATTGCCGGAGCCACGGTCTACCGCGGTATTGAAGGTTACGGTGCGAGCACGCTGATTCACCGCGCCCACCTTCTCTGGTCTTCCGATCGCCCCATCATGGTGTCGGTTGTGGATACGCACGAGAACATCAGCAAGCTGCTGCCTGCGCTGGATCAGATGGTGGACGATGGTCTAATCGCCGTGTCCGACGTGGAAGTGATCAAGTATGTGCATCAGGATGGCGTTCGTTCTCCGGCGTGATGAGCCGTGACATATAGCCTTGACGCGCCTTACCCGTCGACTAGTATTGTGGTTTGACCACAATGCAGCTGCCCGCCGGCAGCTGCTGGTTGAGCGGATAATCAAGCCGCAGCCGCAACGAAGGGAAACAAATCAGCATGGCAATCGCGACCACCAATCCTGCGACCGGCGAAGTCCTCAAGACTTTCGAGCCTCTTACCGCGGAGCAAATTGAGCAGAAATTGCAGCTCGCCGCCTCCGCATTCCGCAACCATCGGCGCACTTCGTTCGCGGATCGCTCAAGCAAGATGATGCGCGTGGCCGAAATTCTGGAGAAAGAAAAGGACGAGTGCGCCCATCTGATGACGCTCGAAATGGGCAAGCCTTTGAAGGCCGCCGTGGCCGAGGCGCAGAAGTGCGCATTGGGGTGCCGCTACTACGCCGAGAACGCCGAGAAATTTCTGGCCGACGAGATTGTGGAAACCGGTGCGAAGCGCAGCTTCATTCGTTACTTGCCCATTGGTCCCATCCTGGCCATCATGCCCTGGAACTTTCCCTTCTGGCAGGTGTTTCGTTTTGTGGCTCCGGCGCTGATGGCGGGCAATGTCGGGCTGCTGAAGCATGCTTCGAACGTTCCGCAGTGCGCGCTCAAGATTGAGGACATTATTCGCCGCGCCGGTTTTGCCGAAGGCGTGTTCCAGACGCTCTTGATCGGCTCCGGGCCGGTCGATGGCATCCTGAACGATTCTCGCGTGATGGCCGCGACGTTAACGGGCAGTGAGCAGGCAGGAATTCAAGTGGGAATGTCGGCGGCCAAACGTGTCAAGAAAGTCGTGTTGGAGCTGGGCGGCAGCGATCCTTTCATCGTGATGCCGAGCGCGGATCTGGAGGCGGCGGTCGCCACCGCGGTCGACGCCCGCATTCAGAACAACGGGCAGTCGTGCATCGCGGCCAAACGCTTTATTGTGGCCGAGAAAATTGCGGACGAGTTCGAACGCAAGTTCGTCAAACGCATGCAGGAGTTGCGCGTGGGTGATCCGTTCGAGGAGAGCACGCAGCTCGGTCCGCTCGCCAACGCGGACGCGGTCACCTCGCTTGATTCCGATGTGAAGAAAACCGTGGCCGCCGGTGCGCGAGTGCTGATCGGTGGCCATCCCCTCGATCGTCCCGGCAACTTCTACGCGGCCACGGTGCTGACCAACATCCCGAAAGATTCGCCCGCCTACAAGGAAGAATTGTTTGGTCCCGTGGCGTCAATTTTTCGCGCGAAGGATGTGGATCAGGCCATCCAGATCGCCAACGACAGCCGCTTCGGGCTCGGCGCCAGCGCATGGACCAACGATCCCGCGGAAACCGAAAGGTTCATTAACGAACTCGAAGCCGGCATGGTCTTTCTCAACAAGATGGTGGCGTCCGATCCGCGCTTGCCATTCGGTGGCGTCAAGTACTCAGGTCACGGGCGTGAACTGGCTGAGAATGGGATCCGCGAGTTTATGAACATCAAAACGGTGTGGATTCAGTAAAGATACGTAATTTTGTAGTACTCCACAATTTTGTAGTATATTTTTGGCACCTTCCCCCGTGCATGGTCGTAGATTACGAGGGTCAAATGCCAATCGCAGTCGACTCCACAGACTCCAAGCCTTTCTACCGGACAGTAAAAACCTCCCGCCTGTATGAGCAGATCGTGCAACAGGTGGAAGATTCCGTTCTCAAGGGTAAGCTGAAGCCCGGGGACCAGTTGCCGGCGGAACGCGACCTTGCCCAACGCTTCGGGGTAAGCCGCACCGCGGTGCGCGAAGCGGTGAAGACCTTGCGCGAGAAGGGCCTGGTCGAAGCCTATTCCGGCCGCGGCACCTTCGTGACGAATCGGACTTCGCGCGCGATGCGGCAGTCGCTCGATCTAATGATTCGCATCAACCGGCAGGAAGGGCTGGCGAACCTGACCGAGTTGCGGGCGGTGCTCGAGCCCGAGATTGCCAGTCTGGCTGCTTCCCGAATCGAGGAACAACTGCTGAGCACCATGCGGGAAGCCGTCACCGTAATGGATCGCAATCAGCATGACCCCGATGCCTACATCGAAGCGGATCTCGATTTCCATTTGGCGCTGGCAGAAGCGGCTGCGAATCCGCTGATTCTCTCGCTCCTCGATTCGATAGTCGGTCTCCTGCGCGAGGAGCGCAGCCGCATTTTCAATGTGCGAGGAGGTCCGGAGCGCGGTCAGTTCCATCACAAGCGCATTCTGGCAGCCATCGAGCGACGCGATCCGGAGGGGGCGCGAGAAGCCATGCGCGCTCATCTCCAGCAGGTGCTTGCGGATTCGTCTTCGCTGGGCGATCCGTTGCTCAAGAAGTAGTTCGTACTCCAAGCTAAATTCACGCACATTCAGAAGGCTGGCGACCCCCAGACCCGGAGCGGCCCGGCTGAGCCGAGCCGCCCTGCAAATTCTCTTACAGCCTGCTTGACAGATCATTCGGCGTGAAGTCAGTTACACATCCGAACGGACGAGTACAATAATGTTAATCCCGGTGGTTGTGTAAGGAAGATTTTTCCCGCGCTCCGAAAGCGCAGTCCCGCTTCGTCAACCAGCAAGGGGACGAACAGATGTTCAGCAAAGCATTCGCTAAAACGATCGTCCTCCGCCACGCGGCGTTAGCCGTTCTCGGCTCCGCGTTGCTCGCTCAGCCGCTGCTCGCCCAACCGACGTCCTCGCAACCTGCGCCCGCGGCAGCAGGTTCTCAGGCAGCGCTCGAGCTTCCCGCGACCATGCGGCAAAACGTGGCTGCCGGCAAAACCGAAGTCGGAACCAAGGTCCAGGCCAAACTCGCGGTCGCTACCCTGATCAACGGCGTCGTAGTTCCGCGGGACGCCCTCTTGTTCGGCGAAGTCACGGAGTCAGTAGCGAAGTCTGCAACCGACCCATCCCGCCTCGCCCTTCGCATGGACTCCGCGCAGTGGAAGAATGGCGCGGCGCCCATCACGCTTTCGCTCACGCGAACGGTTTACCTGACCGCCTGGTATTACCCCGTAGTGATGGGGACGAATCCGGATGCCTCGGCCGGCCTGCCCGATGCCGCCAACCATCCGAAAGTTTGGGATGGCGCTGGTGCATACCCCGGGCCGAGGAACCCGACTGCACCGCCCTTTCCAGGCAGTGACTCAGACAGAAACAGGGACACGGGCCTCGCGCCCGGGCCAAACATTTCTCAGCACCGCATGCTGATGAAGAATGTAGAGTCCACGCGCAATGGTGACGGAGCGGTCACGCTAACTTCGAAGATTTCCAATATCAAGCTGGATAAGACGACTACCTATGTCTTCGCCGCGGGCGATCTGCTGCCGGCAAAGTGACCAGCCAAACGCAATAGCTGCCAAGCTAGCCAGGCCAACAATCTTGACAAGCAAGGATTCGGGGCTATGCTTGTCCCTCTAAATCCACAAAGAGACGAGGTTACGGGGCCAATGCGTACTCGACTTTTTCCTCGAAGTCCTGTTGTTAATGGCCCTCGGGGCGTTCGCGTCGGATACCAAGGTGCAGTCGGCAGACAGCGGATCTGTTGCCGTGGGGCCGGAGTACGATACGACACACGTCTATGTCGCGCCGGAGAACTTCGATGCGTTGGTGAACAGCTTCGTCGCCACCTTCGGCGGCAGCTCTTTGAAGCGAAGCGTAGCGAACGTGACCCCCGTTTCGAGCAGTACAGAAATGCAGGCCGTGCTAACCCCAGTAGGCGCAATTTCGGTCTTTGCGTATCAGACGCCAGTTCCGTTTCCCTTTGGAGATGAGCGGACCGGATATCTGGTCGCAGACATGGACCAGGCGATCAAGGCTGCTCGAGCCGCTGGAGCAGAGGTGATTGTCGAACCTTTCAAAGACCCCATTGGAATCGACGCGATCATCCAATGGCCCGGCGGCGTAAAAATGCAACTCTATTGGCACTTCAAGCCATCCACAAACCCGCCGCTCGAAACCATTCCCGAAAACCGCGTCTACGTATCGAAAGACCAGGCCGATAACTTTGTGCGTTCTTTCGTCACCTTTGCCGGCGGCAAGGTTGTCGCCGACGACAAGCAGGCCGACGCAGGCGAGATCGGACGCCGGGGAGAGACCTATCGGCGCATCCGTATTACATCACGCTTTGGCAATATGCAGGTTTTGGTGACGGACGGCCATTTGCCGTATCCGTTCGGACACGAGATAACCGGATACGAGGTGAAAGATCTCGCTGCGACGCTGGTGAAGGCCAAAACGGCAGGAGTGAAGATTCTGTCGGTGCCTTACTCCACCAGCGACCGAGCAACCGCGATTGTGGAATTTCCAGGAGGCTACATCGCTGAAGTGCACAGTCTGGTCGCGAACTAGTCGCCGTTTGGGGCCGTCCGGGAAGGACCCTTTGCCGTTAGCCCTGCCTGCCATTCCATGTCCCCATCTTTTCAACAACTTACCCCCAAAAAATCCCCCATTTCCCCGCTTAACCCCGTTTTTCTCCCCTTCATTGCCTTCTTCGTGCCTAAATGTCACGGATTCAATAGTATCAATGTGACCATTCCAGGCTTCGAAACTTCTGGGTTTTACAGGTAGGTTTCTCCGTGGAAAGGGTCTATTTGCACTGGTTCCCGTACGCGGGACCGTGGGGACAGTTCCAATCTCCCGAGCTAGAGGAAAGCGAGAGCAGAATGCACAAGCCGATCAAATATGTAGAGAAGGTTGTGACGGTTGCCGCCACTGGCGCATGGGCTGTGTTTCAACGCCTGAACCGCATCGCTCCGAATGTGTCGCCGACTCCGAAGTGGTCCGACAAGCCGCTGCTCAAATCGTGGGAGAAGTCGAAGCCGCCGCTGGGCTGGCCCCGCTCCACCGATTCGCTTTGTCCGAAGTGCGTGCCTGAGATTCGGCAACAGATTCTCGACGGGCATCTTCCCGTCGACGTTCTGATGAACGAAAAAGTAGGAGAAATCAAGGCCCAGATCATCGAGCGCGACGGCAAAATCTGGATGGTTAAAGACTGCGCCAAGCATGGCCACTTCGAAGACCTGATGTCGATCGACACAGAGTTTTCGCAACACCTCGAAGAAGTTTTCCCCGGCCGCGACATCAAGGCCCACAACGACGAGAAGCTGCATCACCACGGTTCTTCCACCGTGAAGTATGGACGCGGCTCGGTGCTCACCGTCGATCTCACCAACCGCTGCAACATGATGTGCGATCCCTGCTTCATGGACGCGAACCAGGTGGGCTACGTCCACGAACTGACGTGGGAAGAAATCAAGACCGTGCTCGACAACGCGATTACCATCAAGCCGCGCCGGCAAATGTCTGTACAGTTCTCCGGCGGCGAGCCAACCCTGTCGCCATATTTCCTCGACGCGGTCCGCTACGCGCGCAAAGTCGGATACAACAGCGTGCAAGCCGCCACGAACGGCATCGAATTCGCGAAGAGTTTTGAATTCTGCCAACAAGCCGTAGAAGCCGGCATGCGTTATGCGTATCTCCAGTTCGACGGAATCGGCAACGCCGCCAACGATCATCGCGCCGTGGGCAACTTGTTCGATGTGAAATTGAAGGCCATCGACAACCTCCATCGCGCCGGCTGCGAAATCGTTCCGGTCGTAACCATCATTAACGGCATCAACAACGAACAAGTCGGACGCATCATTCAGTTCGCGCTCGACAATCCCAAAAAGATCGGCTTCCTCAGCTTCCAGCCGGTTTCATTCACTGGCCGCGACGAAGCCATCACCGACGACCGCCGCCAGGCGCAGCGCTACACGCTAGCCCACCTCGCGCACGACGTAAAAAATCAGACCGGTTTCGGCGAACCGACGCGCGACTGGTTCCCGATCAGTTTCATGAGCACGTTCTCCGACTGGGCCGATGTCCTGCACTCCCAGGATACGAATAACGATTGGGGTCAACTCTCTTGCGGATGCCATCCCAATTGCGGCACCGGCATGGCGATGATGATCGACAAGGAAACCAAAGAAGCAGTGCCGGTGACAGCGTTCTTGAAGGGCGATCAGCTCGCCAAGGACATCGCCAAGGTCAATGACGCGGCACGTTCAAAATTCTGGACGGCCTTCGGCATGGCGCTTTGCTTGATGAAGAACTACGATCCGTTCCAATCGCCCACGCACTTCAAGATGATCGACTTGCTGAGGAAGTTCGACAAGAACTTCAATGCGACGGGACGGAACTACGGCAAAGTTGGTCCGGACCGGACCATTGACGACGTGATGAAGCGCCGTCAGGATCGCTGGAATTTCCTGTTCATCGCCGGCATGTGGTTCCAGGATTTGTTCAACTACGACTTCCGGCGCACCGAGCAGTGCATCATTCCTTATGCCACGCAGGAAGGCGAGATCAGTTTCTGCGCTTACAACACGGGCGTGGGCTGGCGCAACATCATCGAGAAGATGCACATGACCTCGACCCTCACCAAGTGGTACGAGGAGCACGGACGTCACGAGATTTTCGCGGGCGGCAAGAAAGTCAACATGGAAGACAAAGAGCACGCGCTCTACCTGCGAGAAGAGATCGTTACCCACGAAGTGCAGCACGATCTGGATAATCTGGGGATCGCAAAGACGGCGCGCGAAGAAAAAGCACGGGCCCGCGACAAGAAGGCCGAGACCAACAAGGTCAAGAACGACGCGGCCTACGACGCGCGCATGGCGCAGCTCTATCGGGAAGTTGTTCTGAAAGAGAAGCCGGCAACGTCGAATGAAGGTGGATTCATTCCGCTGGCAGCGATCACTGCGGCGATCGCTCCGGCCAATGGGAACGGTGCCGCCAACAAGAGTGCCGAGGTTGGTGAGCCGGTGGCGGGAGACTAACTTCAAAGTTGAGGAGTTTCGAGGTTTAAAAGTATTGGGCCGCTCGAAGAGACAAAGAGCGGCCCGTTTTGTTTTGACTCCGCATGCGCCGCCTCAGTCGGCGAGCATGAACTTCAGGCACACTGGCGAGGGGACATTGAGGGTCTGGCCGGTGGGCGTCAGTCTTCCGTTGTCGGAGTTGATTCGAAAAACTACGATATTGTCGCTGCCCTGGTTGGCGACGAACAGAAGCTTTCCACTGGGATCAATCTCGAAGTTACGCGGCGTCTTCCCTTGCGTCGGGTAGTGATCCACAAGGGTCAGGGCTCCTGTGCGGCTGTCGACAGAGAAGACGGCGATGCTATCGTGTCCGCGATTCGAGGCGAATAGAAACTTACCGTTAGGATGGACCCGAATTTCAGCCGTATCGTTGCTGCCGGAGAATCCTTTTGGAAGCGTCGAGACCGTCTTCAGTTTCTCAAGGACGCCTCGGCCCGGATCATAGCTAAAAGCGGTGATGGTGGATTGCAATTCATTGACGACGTAGGCAAATTTTCCATTGGGATGAAAAGCCAGGTGGCGCGGTCCCGCTCCGGGATCGACACTGGCGTAGGGCGGATCGTTTGGAGTTAGGGAGCCTTTACTGGCGTCGAAGTGGTAGACGAGTAACTCATCCAGGCCTAAATCGACAGCTATCGCGAAACGATTGTCGGGCGTGGTTTCGATCCAATGAGCATGCGGGCCCTCCTGTCGTTCTTTATTGACGCTCGACCCCCGGTGCTGAACGAACGCGGAAGGGTCGCCGATGTGGCCGTCCGACTGAACCGGGAACACAGCGACGCTTCCTCCAGTATAGTTGGCCACCAGAGCGTATTTTCCGCTCTTGTCGAATGCGATGTAACACGGGTCAGCGCCGCGCGAGGGGACTTGGTTCAGCAGAGATAGGGTGCCGGTCTGACGACCGTCAGCCCCAAGATTGATGGCAAAGGCGCTTACCGCTCCGCTGCTCGCGCCTTTATAGTTCTGCACTTCATTTACGGCATACAGGAAGCGGCGACTCGGGTCGATCGCTAAGAATGAGGGATTGGTCGTTTCCGCCGCTACACCCAGAGGAGTTAGTTGATTGGATGCGGCATCGTAACGGTAGGCATAAATGCCCTTGCTTTCCTTCTCGGTGTAAGTGCCAACGAAGAGCAGATACTTGTTCTTGGGGGGTTCCTTGGCGGCGGTTATGGTCACCAGCGACAGGATGGCGACGAGAACGAGCCAGGGCAGGCGTCGGCGGAGCGAAATTGTCATGGGGATTATCAAAGACTATTTGCGGGTGGAGCGCAAGGGTGGAGCGCTCCCGGCCACCGGGGCCATGCGGTATGCTTCCCGAATGCCGTCGCGACCATTACCGGCTGCGGATTCGGTCCTGATCCAGATCGTCGACGCGGCTCTGGCCGATGCCACGCGCCGTAGCGGCGAGTGGCTGGTGTGTCGTCCCGGGTGCACGCAGTGCTGTGTCGGGGTGTTTGCCATCAATCAACTGGATGCGTTGCGGTTGCAGCGCGGGCTGGCCGATCTGGAAAAGGCGGACCCGCAGCGAGCGGGGCGGATCCGCGAGCGTGCGCGAGATTCGATTCAGCGCTTGTCGGCAGAGTTTCCCGGCAATCCAAAGACGGGCATTCTCGACGAAGGTCCGGAGGCGGAAGAGCGCTTCGCGGAATTTGCCAATGATGAGCCTTGCCCGGTGCTCGATCCGGAGACCGGATTGTGCGATCTCTACGACGCGAGGCCGATGACTTGCCGCACGTTTGGTCCTCCCGTACGAGCAGAAGGTGGCCTGGGGGTCTGCGAGCTTTGCTATCACGGAGCGACTGATGAACAGATCGCTGCCTGCGAGATGGTTGCGGATACGGACGCCCTGGAATCGAAGCTGGTGGGGCAACTGGAGAAGACGCGAGGTCCGCGTGGACAGACAATAGTTGCGTTCTGCGTGAAGTAAACTCGCGCACAAGGGCGTCCGGCGCCACGCGTTACAAATTGTTAAAGGACTCTTAAATTCTCAGCTCGATACCAAAGATAACTTCCGCATTCAGACAGAAAATGGTAGTTTCGTGCTGCGGCGAGTTGCGATATGCAGGCTAACGAATACGATCTGGTAGTGATCGGAAGCGGTCCGGCGGGGCAGAAGGGCGCGATCTGCGCGGCGAAAATGCGCAAGAAGGTCGCGATCATCGACCGGCGCCTCACCATGGGCGGGGTTTGTGTTCATACCGGGACGATCCCCAGCAAGGTAATGCGCGAGGCTGTGCTCTACCTGAGCGGCTTGCGGCAGCGGTCGTTCTATGGGCGCGGCTACGTGGTGAAGGACCGGATCGCGATGTCGGACCTGGTGCTGCGGGCGCAAGCGGTGATGACGCGGGAAGTGGATGTAATCAAGGCGCAGCTGCGGCGGAATTACGTGACCGCGCTTGAAGGCGACGCGCACTTTGCCGATCCCCATACGATTGAGATCGTGTCGGACGACGGAGTGCAGCAGGTTCGAGGCGAGAAGATCCTGATTGCCTGCGGCACGCGTCCGGCGCACATTGATGGTATTCCGGTGGACGGCAAACGCATCTTCGATTCGGACCAGGTGCACTGCCTGGATGAAATACCGCGCGAGTTGATTGTGGTGGGCGCGGGCATTATCGGACTGGAATACGCGTCGATGTTCGCCGCTCTCGGGGTGAAGGTAACGCTGATCGACCAGTGTCCGACGCTGCTGAATTTTGTCGACCGGGAAATTATCGAAAGCTTGTGCTTTCAGTTGCGGCAACTGGGAACGGTTTTCCGCGTCGGCGAAAAAGTGGTTTCGGTTGGCTTCGACGAAGAGCGCGATAAAGTTTTTGCCACGCTGGAGAGTGGAAAGAAGATTCGCGGGCAGGCGCTGCTCTACACCATTGGACGAAAAGCCAACAGCGACAAGTTGAAAATCGAGGTGGCTGGTCTGACCGCGGAAGCGCGCGGAAAACTGGCGGTGAACGAACACTTTCAAACCGCGGTGCCGCACATTTATGCGGCGGGCGACGTGATTGGTTTCCCCGCGCTGGCCAGTACTTCGATGGAACAGGGCCGGCTCGCGGGTTGTCACATGTTCGGCAAGCCCAGCCGGATGATGGCGAATCTGATTCCGTACGGCATTTACACCATTCCAGAAATTTCCATGGTGGGCTCGACCGAGGAAGAGTTGACCGTCAGCAAGACAGCATATGAGAGCGGTCTGGCGCGCTATTCGGAACTGGCGAAAGGGCAGATGCTGGGCGACGATCAGGGACTGCTGAAGATTCTGTTTGATCCGGACTCGCTCAAATTGCTGGGCGTGCACATTATCGGGGATCGCGCCGCGGAGATCGTGCACATCGGGCAAGCGGTACTGACCATGGGAGCGACCATCGAATATTTTCGCGACACCGTCTTCAACTACCCGACGCTGGCGGAAGCCTACAAAGTAGCGGCGCTCGACGGCCTGAACAAACTCTGACTGTGTGGTGGCGGGGCTTTGCCCCGACCTGACGGGGCGAAGCCCCGGCACCACACAAATCTCTTACTGCCGCGCCTGATACCAGCGCCGCACGGCCACGACCGACCAGATCGCCTCGACCACTCCAAAGGGCCACGCGCCTTGCAGAAATCCATAAGCAGAACCGAGCGCGCACGAAAAGGCAAACGCCAGAATGAACCAGGTGCTGCGGCTCTCCAATGCATAAGTGACCAGCATCGCAGTCACCGCGAACAGTCCGAATAGCGTCAGCATATTCACGTTGCTGCTTCCTCCGTTTGCCCCGTGCGCCATTTTCGCGATGAATCATCCTACCAATTCTTGCGAACCCAAATTTGCGGTACCCTCGAATTTCCCGCTTCGGCGGCGAGTCGCGGACGGGGTCGTCCGCGCCACACGGTCAATGGCCGAGTCCAACGAAATCCGGGAGGCGTCGCTGGGGGAGATCGCCCTGGTGTTCTTGAAGCTGGGGACGATTGCGTTTGGCGGGCCAGCGGCGCATCTGGCGATGATGGAAGAAGAGTTCGTGCGCCGCCGCCGCTGGATCACCCACGCTGAATTTCTCGACCGCCTGGCCACGGCGAATTTAATTCCAGGGCCGAGTTCGACCGAAGTCGCAATCTTCATCGGGCAGCTGAAACGCGGTTGGCGCGGCCTGATTGTGGCGGGCTGCTGCTTCATCTTTCCGGCGGCAGTGATTGTGTCCGTGATCGCGTGGGCCTATGTGCGCTTTGGCTCGCTGCCCAAGGTCGAAGGCGTACTGTCGGCGATCAAGCCCGCTGTGGTCGCGATCGTGATCCAGGCTCTGGGGAAGCTCGGGCGGACGGGAGTGCGGACGGCGCTGCTGGCGGTGATAGCCGTACTGGCGGCGGGGTTGAGTCTCTTGGGAGTCAGTCCCGTGCTGGTGCTGGTGTTTGCCGGATTGGTATCGGCGGCGGCTTTGGCGATGAAGAACCGGCTGCTGGGAGCGGTCGGGTTCCCGAAGCTTGCGGCCGCAGCGCTGGCGGTCACGGCGGTGGGCGCGGCTTTTCCGGTCGGGCTGGCGCGGCTCTTCCTGTCGTTTCTGAAGATCGGGTCGGTGGTGTTCGGCAGCGGATATGTTCTGCTGGCATTTCTTCAGACCGAATTTGTGGAGCGTTTGCACTGGCTGACCGAGAAGCAGTTGATTGACGCGGTCGCGGTGGGGCAGTTTACGCCTGGTCCGCTGTTCACAACCGCGACGTTTATCGGATATGTGGTAGCGGGCTGGTTGGGCGCGGCAATAGCTACGGTCGGAATTTTTCTGCCGGGGTTCGTGCTGGTGGCGGTGAGTGGGCCACTGATTCCGCGGCTGCGCAGATCTGCAGCCGCGGCGGCAGCGCTCGATGGCGTGGTCGCAGGCTCGCTCGCGTTGATGGCGGTGGTGGCGTGGCAATTAGGGAGGGCTTGCATCGTAAACCGGATATCGTGGGTAGTATTCGCCGTAAGTCTGGTCGCGCTGCTTCGGTTTCGCGTGAATTCGGCCTGGGTGATCGCGGCCGCCGCAGTCGTAGGGTGGGTAATGCGGTAAGGTCCACTTCGGAGTAACTAGGAGACCGTTAATAATTCCGAATGGTGGGGGAGATTCGTGAAGAAGCGTTCAAGGAATATACAAGCTGTCTCTTGGTTGATATTATGTACGACATTAACGGTCATTAGCGTGGTCCGACCACTGTGCGCGGAAGCTACTTCTCTGCAGGCACTGGTTACTCCTTCAACCACGATCGTAAAGAATGGCCGCCCGGTGACATTCGCGCTTCATGCGTTCATCGAGTTCAAGTCGCTGGCCGAGTTATTCCCGTATATCGAGTCGCAAACGCGGCGCTGGAATGTTCAGGGCGGTCTGGATCAAGAGCAGCGGCGGCAACTGGCGGGCGAATTGCTGCGGCGCGGAATCGAAAGCCGCGTGATCTCCATGGAAGACGAGCGGCCGCTGGAGACGCTGGTAACACACACCAGCGAAGAGCTGCGGCAGGCCCTTGCGCACGTAACCGAGCCGATTCCGCCGGGATACGGCGAGGCGTTTCTGGCTGTGCAGGAGAAATGGAAGCATTCGCTGAACTGCTGGAGCGCGTCACCGTCGATCCCCGGACGCGTGCTGTCGAATTGGTACCTAATTGAGGAAGGTATCCAGCTTTATGGCGCGACTTACGACTCGACTGAACATTTCTGGCAGGCGGTGAAGTATCAGCCCGATGTTACGCTAGCCGATTTGAAGGAGTTACTCGACTTACTGGAACAGAAGCGACTGGGGGCCGTGGCTGGCGCGCCTCGATGGCGATCCCAAGATCTACTTGCCGAACGCTTATGCTATCGAATTCCTGCGGCACAACCTTGCAACGCAGCGATTGCAATGGTTTCGTGCGGAACTGGGGAGTCACGGGCTGAGCCCGAGCGATCATGCGCGGGCGGTTCAGCAGCGCGGCGCGGCCTCATTCCGCTTCAGTGCGTTCGAAGAAAAAACGCTGTGGGGCGATCTGGCGGATGTGTTTCATCTCGTATATGAATTCTCTCTACCCGACGATCCCGTTCGGAAGGCGCTCGGCGCAAGACATTTCGACGCCGTCTATCTCGGAGATCGGCGGATCGGCTTTATCAGCGAAGAGTTTCGTTCGTTGATGCTCGAGATCTGGCGGGTGAAGTATTTGAAGATGGCGCGGTTCCGCGAAGTTATCAGTTCGATTCCCATGGAGATTCAACTGTCTCATTTCCTGAATGATGGGGACTCGCCGGATATTCCGATCCCGGTGTACGTGGGGTACCTGAACCAGATTCGTGAACTGGCGCGGGCGAAGTGAACTAGTTCTGCGGTCATACCACTAGCCCTCAACTCTTGCCCAAAACCGGGCGGGGATGGGCTTGCGGTTATTCTTCGTGCTTTCGGGAGGAGAGGTTAGAATGGATGATCCCGTCCTTTTCCGGGGACACTGTGAGCCGGGAGAAAGCTACCTCGCAAAAGTGTCTTTGGACAAGGCACAACCGGATATTGATTCGTGGAACCTGTGGACAATCTCGAAAGGGAACGAGGACTTGCGGGTGCTCCGGCTGACCCGGACGCGCCGACAGCAGCCCTGCCGTCGGCCTCGGGAGTCGTTTCGCCGCCTCCTCGTTCGCGGCCTTCATCGCCCGTTTACTGGCGTGTCGAGGGAAGTCTGCTGGAGCTGACCACGGTTCGACCAATCGCTTTTTTTACCTGGAACAGCCAGACCTATATCGCGCGAGCCGTGCGCCGCAGCCTGGTGCTTTTGATGGCGTTGCTGCGGCCATTTTTATATGCCGCGAACCGCGTCGCCGCGACTCGGATCGTCCACGCCGTGCTGCGCGGGATTACCCGCGACCGGCTCGATCTGCTGGGCGAGGAGGAATTCGAATACAAGTTGAAGCCGCTGCTCAAAGAAGAAGGAGTCCGGCACCTGAAAGCGTTGCAGGCGACCGGCGTCGACGTGGTGCTGGTGAGCCAGGGGTTGGAGCACGTGATGCGGCCGCTGGCGCGGTATCTGGGAGTGCGTTGGATTATAGCCAACCGACTCGATTTCCGCGACGGCGTTGCCACCGGACGGCTACTCAGTCCGGTGATCCGGCCGCGGGGATTGTTTGCCCGGATTCGTGAAGATGGTCCAGACGGGCAGCAGAGTCCGGCGCGATGGGTGCGGGCGCTCGGACTGCGCGGTCCGAAGGCGCTGGCCTCGGCGATTGTTCCAGCGGTGCGAGTGGAAGCGCCGCGCGTTCGTCCGATTGTGTATTTCAATGAAAAGCGCCACCCGGAGCCGTTTTCGGTGCGCAAGGCGCTGGGCGGCAAGCGCGTGATGCTGATCGGCGTCACCGGATTTATCGGCAAAGTGTGGCTGGCGAACACCTTGATGGATCTGCCTGAAATCGGAAAGTTGTATCTGCTGATCCGGCGGCAGAAATCGAGTCCGGCGCAGAAGCGCTTCGAGAAAATCATTGAAGGGTCGCCGGTGTTCGATCCCTTGTTTGAAAAATACGGTGACCGGCTGGGCGCGCTGCTGAAGGAAAAAACTGAAGTGGTGGAGGGTGATGTCGCGCAGCCCGGCTTGGGAATGGATTCAGAGACGGCGACGCGCCTGCGTGCGGAGATCGATCTGATCATCAACAGCTCGGGGTTGACGGATTTCAATCCCGATCTGCGGGACGCGTTGGCGGTGAACGTAGATTCGGCATCGCACTTGATCGAATTTATTCGCGCGTCCGATCACGCGGCGTTGCTGCATCTTTCGACTTGCTATGTGGCGGGACAGCGCGATGGGCGGGTCAGTGAGCGCGTGCGCTTGAATTACACTCCGGCGCACCTGAAGAACTTCGACTCGGAAAAAGAGTGGCGTCGTCTGCATGAACTGGTGGAGTCGGCGGAGGCGCGGGCGGAAGGACCGGAAGTTACCGAGGAGCTTAAGCAGCAAGCGCTCGGCAAAGAGCATGCCGCAAAAGGGCTGAGCGGCCAGGCGCTGGAAAATCAGATCCGCAAGAACCGGGTTCGGTGGCTGAAAAATTATCTTACGGAAGAAGCCACGCGGCGCGCCAACGAGTTGGGCTGGCCAAATACCTACACGTTTACCAAGAGCCTGGCGGAATCGCTGATTGCTAAACATGGCGCGGGCCTTCCGATTGCGATTGTGCGGCCGTCGATTGTCGAGACTTCGGTGACGAAGCCGTTTCGTGGGTGGAATGAAGGGATCAACACTTCGGCCTCGCTTTCGTATCTGCTGGGGACAACCTTTCGGCAGCTCCCTTCCAACCAGCGCAAGCGGCTGGACATTATTCCAGTGGATGCGGTGTGCGCGGGGATTACGCTGATTGGCGCGGCGCTGGTGGAGCGGCGGCACGATCCGATGTATCAGCTGGCGACGTCGGTGACCAATCCTTGCGACATGGGACGGTCGATTGAGTTGACGAGCCTGGGCCATCGCCGTCACTACCGAGCCCAGGAAGGCCTGGAGTACTGGCTACGATTGCGCATGGATGCGATTCCGGTTTCAAAGGAGCGTTATAACCGGATGTCGGCGCCGGCGCAGAGAATGATTATCCAGTCGATTCAGCGAGTGATGGCGCCGCTGCCATCGGCCATGAAGAAGCCACTGGCGAAAACCGAGCGTAACCTGGAGCGCGTGGAAAAATTAGTGGGACTGTTCGAGCCGTTTATTCTGCAAAACGAACATGATTTTGTCGCGGATAATGTAGAGAAGTTGTCGCAGGCCCTGACGCCCGAAGAGAAAGAGATTTTCGGATATGACACGGCGGGGCTGGACTGGTGGGAGTATTGGATTGACATCCATATTCCGGCATTGCGGCGATGGACGTATCCACTGATTGAAGGGCGGCCGCTGGAAGCGCGCGCACCGCGGGTGCTGCACATGCCACCTTCGCCTGCGCCACCTTCAAAAGCGCCAGAAAATGGCGATGCCGTGAAGACGGGAACAAACGGAGCAACGTGGCAATATTCCTGACCGGTGGGACCGGGTACATCGGCGCCCATGTCGCCGCTAATCTGCTCGATCAGCATGACGCATCGCTGAATCTTCTCGTGCGCGGCCGCGATCCGCGTGACGCGGAACTGCGGCTTTGGAATGCCATCCAGTTACACTTGCCGTTCCCTAAATTCTACGAATACCTGCAGGCGAAGATCCGGATTTTTCGCGGCGATCTGACCTCGCCACAGTTCGGGTTGGACCCGGGCGATTACGACCGGCTCGTGCACACCACCGATTCAGTGATCCACTGCGCGGCTTCGCTGAATCGGAAGTCGGAAAAAAGTTGCTTGAATGTGAATCTGCGCGGGACGCTCGAAGTGCTGCAACTGGCGCGGCGATCGCAGTACTATCACGGCCTGCGGCGGTTTTCCAACGTGAGCACGGTCGCAGTGGCAGGGAAGCGCAGCCACGAAGTTGTGGTGGAAGACCGGTCGATTGACTGGGAACGCTCGGATTACGATCCCTACGCGCGCACGAAAAAATTCTGCGAGCATATGGTGCGCGAGTTGCTCCCGGACGTGCCGCTGACGATTTTCAGGCCGAGCATCGTGTTGGGAGACAGCCGCTTTCCGCAAACGACGCAGTTCGATATGGTGCGGTCGTTCGTGTTTCTGGCGGGATTGCCGGTGCTGCCGTTTCGTCCCCATGACAAGATTGACATTGTGAATGTGGATTTCGTTGCCGACGCGATTTCGACTTTGCACATGAAGGCCGATCCCGAGCACGATACCTATCATCTTTCTTCGGGCAACGGCCCCAGTCGTTTCAGGAATTGACCCAGGCGCTCGCCGCTGAGCAGAACAAGCGCGGGCCAGTGTTTTTGCCAATCCTCGAAAAGCCATTCGGCTCCATCGTCAACACGCTGGCAAACCGAAAAGGATCAGTGGGGCACGGAGCCGCATTGATGAAGGTCTTTCTGCCGTATTTGACCTGGAACACAGTCTTCGACAACACGCGCGTCACGACGGAATTGGGACGCAAGCCCGTGCCGTTTTCACATTACAGTTTTCCGCTGCTCCGCTTCAGCCGCGAGCACAATTTCACATACCCTTATCAAGCCTGGCCCGAGAGCACCAGGGCGGGAGGCTCTGCGGCATGATGGACTTCGTTCTGGAAGCGTGGGTATCGAGCATCATCGAGGGCAAGAAAATTCAGTGGATGATGGGAAAGCGCGAGCCGTGGCAGCCGGGCGAAAAACTGAAGCTGTTGTTTGCCGGCTACAACGGGACGCGCAATACCGGCTCCGATGTGCGTGTAGAAGAAATGCTGCGGCAGATTCGGCGGATTCTTGGGCCGGAAAACGTCGACTTCAGCATGATGACGTTTAATTTTGACCGGTCGCGCGGATATTTCGAGGGCACTTCGCAGGTGCGGCTGCCGGATGTTTTCCCGCCGTTCCTGGCGAGTGAAGTGCCCAAGCATCACGGTGTGGTGGCGTGTGAAGGTTCGGCTTTCAAATCAAAATTCGCCAATGCGCTGGCGACGATGATGATCGGATCGCTGGGGATTGCGGCGGCCGAGAACAAGTTGTCGGTCGGCTACGGCTCCGAGGCGGGACAGATGGATCCCGTGGTAGCGAAGATGTGCGGACGCTATTGCAAAAACTCGCTGGTGATCACCCGCAATGACGAGTCGCGGAAAATCCTGCGAGAATTGGGTGTACCCACCGAATTGGGCACCGACACAGCCTGGACGTTCGAGCCGCTGGGCGCCGAGTATGGCCAGAAAGCGCTACGCGACGTGGGTTGGGATGGAAAGACGCCCGTGCTCGTGGTGTGTCCGATCAACCCGTTTGAGTGGCCGGTCAAGGCGTCGGTGGCGAAGGCCGCGCTGCACCGCCTGACCGGGGCATATAAGGAGAGCCACTACCGCGGACCCTATTTTCATAATGCCGGGCCCGAGGCGGATCGGGCTTACGAACATTACTTGAATTCGATCGCAAATGCGGTCGCGTCGTTTCGCCAGAAGAAGAGTGTGTTTGTGATCATGGCGGCGACCGAGCGCATGGATGCACGGCCATGCCGGCGCATTTCGGAGAAGCTGGGAGGAGTTCCGATAATATCCTCGGACGATTACAACATGTATCAACTGGTCAGCATTCTGCGCGCCTGCCGCATGATGGTGTCGTCGCGTTATCACGGGATCGTGACTTCAATGCCGGCGCTGGTGGCGTCGGCGGGGATCACCATGGATGAACGCATCCGCAATCTGATGAACGAGCGCGGGCATCAGGAGTTGCTGATGAATGTGGATGATCCGGATCTTGAGGCACGAACTCTGGCAGCGCTCGAAATTCTGGATCGCGACGGGGAACGAATCGCCGACGGAATTGCGCGGACGGTGGTGAGGAATTTGAAATTGATGGCGCGCATGGGCGTGTATTTCGAGGAAGAGGTGCAGCGGCGGTATCCGGAATTTCCGACCCGGCGCGGCGAATGGAGCTGGGAGGATTATTTGCCGCCGATGAATGAGGGCTTGAGGCAACTGGTGGCGGCATACGGATAGCCGCACTTCTAGAATTTCCACTTCATATCAACATGGGATTTCTTGAACAAATTCTTGCGAACCTGGAGCGCAGCGGCGACACCGTCGTGTTGCAGGAACTCCGCGATGGGCAGGCGGCTCCGATCACCGCGCGGCAGGTGCTGGCTCAGGTGAAGGTGGCGCGCGCTTATTTGCGGCGCTTGCGCCTGAAGAAGGGTGATCGTTGCGCGCTGCTGGCGCATAACTCCCTGCATTGGGTGGCGATGGATTTGGCCATCATGGCGGAAGGGTTGACGGTGGTGCCGCTGTATGCGCGGCAGGCCCCTGCCGAACTGGTCGCGATGATGAAAGATTGCTGGCCCGCGGTGATTGCCTGCGGTGACAAGTCGCTTGCCGATGCGATCGTGGACGCGTGGCCGGAAGCGCCGCCGACTTTCTGCTTCGAAAATGTCTTCACGCCAGCGCGCGAGCCCGTGGAGAATCCTGCGCTGACGGTGGCTGACGAAGATGTGGTGACCATCATCTACACCTCCGGCACCTCCGGTGAGGCGAAGGGTGTGATGCTGAACGCAGGCAACGTCGCTCACATGTTGGGCTGCACCTCGGGGCGGCTCGACCAGCTTATGCGGAGCCAACCGATACCGGGTGACACGGGGAAGAAGCGTCAGAGACAAGATGACGTCTTTCATTATCTGCCCCTCAGTTTTGCGGGCTCGTGGATCATGATGCTGACCTGTCTGCTGCGCGGCAGTAAGCTGACGTTGAATACGGATCTCGGCAAGATTGCTGCTGAGATGCGGCTGGCCGCGCCAGATTATTTCCTGAATGTTCCCGCGCTTCTCGAGCGCATGCGCCGGGCGGTCGACGAGCAACTCTGGAAGACGGGCGGACTTCCGCTGCAGGTGTACACCAGGGCGAAAGGCGCGTGGGTGCGGCGGCAGGAGGGCAAAGCGCGCCGCGGAGACGGACTTTGGCTGGGGCTGGCGAATCGGCTGGTGTTTCCGACGATTCGAAAAAAGATGATCGGCGGCAAGCTGCGCGCGCTGATCTGCGGCTCGGCTCCGCTGAGTGTGGAGACGCAGCAGTTTTTTATGATGCTTGGCATTCCAGTGCTCCAGGGATATGGACTCACCGAGACCACCGGACTTTGTACCCTGGATGATCCGGACGGCGCGGTGGTAGCGGGACGCGTGGGGCCGGCCATTACTGGCGTAGAGATGAAGATCGCGGAGAATGAAGAGATCGTGGTGCGCGGGCCGAATATTTTTCCGGGATACTGGAATCGTCCGGAGGAGACGGCAAAGGTGCTCCGCAATGGCTGGTTCCACACTGGCGATCAGGGTGAAGCGGACGCCAACGGAAACTGGAAGATTATCGGCCGCCTCAAGAACCTGATTATTCTTGGGTCAGGACACAACATTGCGCCGGAGCCGATTGAAGATAAGATTCTGCAGGAGTTGCCCGGTGCGAGTCAGGTCGTGCTTCTGGGCAACGCGCGCGGATATCTGGCGGCGCTGATCACCGGCAAAGTAAGCGGCGAAAAAGCGCAGGCGGCGCTCGACCTTGTGAATCCGGACCTGCCGCATTACAAGCAGGTGCGGGCGTTTCATCTGGTGGAGGAAGCGTTCAGCATCGAGAGCGGGCTGCTCACTGCGAACGGAAAGCTGAAGCGCGATTTGATTGCCGAACGCTTTCGCGACGAGATCGACGCGATGTATAAGGCTTCGCAGGATCGGGCCTCACAGAGTCAGGCGTCGCAGAATCAGACCTCGAAAGACGAGGCGGCGAAGACGGCATGAACGAATTCAAAGGGCAGACGCTTTCGTGGCAGATCGTGAATGGAGCGATTGAGCTGGCATTGCATCGCGATCCCTGCAACGAGATTGGGTCGCTCACGCTTGGAAGAGTTGGAGAAATTTGCGTCGGCTCTGCCCAGAGTGGCGAATGAAGCGCAGGCGTTGATAATCCATTCGACGTTGAAGGCCGGGTTTTCGGCGGGCGCGGATTTGCGCGAGTTATTTGAACGCGGGCAAGAGATGGAAAAGGCCACAGCCCTGCGCAGCGTGCGAGAGTTCCTGGAGCGCATACACGCCGTCATGAACGCGCTCGACGCGGCGCCGCTAACGACCATCGCCGCGGTGCACGGCGTGACTTTTGGCGGCGGCTTCGAGCTGGCGCTGGTGTGCGACATTATTATTGCCGACCGCATGGCGCGATTCTGCTTTCCGGAACTGCGCCTCGGGCTGATTCCAGGATTCGGCGGGATTCCCCGTCTGAAGCGGGATTTGGGCAATGCGGTGGTGCGCGACCTGCTGCTCACCGGACGCAGCTTCAACGTGATGAAGGCGCAGCAGATTGGTCTGGTCAGCCAGATTGCCGCGGAAGGTGAGGCGCTGCGTGTAGCACGCGCCACGGCCAGCCAGGTCGGGAAATTTGACCGGCGGACGGCAGCGGCGGCGAAGGAGTTTGTGAAGCCGATTCCGTATGATGAGCTAAAGCGGGAGATTGATATTTTCTGCGACCTCTATTCGCGTCCGGCCGTCGAAGAGGGGTTGCGCAAGTTTGTGGAGAATGAGGGAGTGCAGCCGTATTTACCTTAATCTGTAATTAGAGGGACTATCCCGTTATGTCTGCGCCGACTATCGATCACACGCTCGACGAAATCCTGAATCTTGCGGCTGCGCATTTCAAGGTGCCCCGGCAAAAGCTCACGCCCGACGACGACTTTTTCAAGACACTCGGAATCGACAGCCTGCAGGCGCTCGACTTGCTCACCCGCCTCGAGCATCACTTCCGCATCGAATTGCCGGACTATGAACTGCAGGGCGTGTCAGATTTTCGTACGCTGGCGAATCGGATTCAGGCTCGGCTCTAGAACCACTTCCCATGGTTACGTTCTGGTAAACTCGTGTTTTTCTCGGTGTCCCCGTGTCTCCGTGGTGAGATAACGACCTGAATGCTTGATCTCCGACAATATGCCAGCCTGGGTGCCGCGCTCAAAGATGCGCTGGATCGCTGGCCGAACGAAACCTGCCTGATTGAAGCCGACCGCGACCGCGAGAAAGTACGGCTTACCTACTCCGACTTTAAGGAAATGGCGCGCCCGCTGTGCCGGGCGCTTGAGGACGCCGACTTCAAGCCGGGTGACCGCGCGGCGATCATCATGACCAACCAGTCGAAGTGGCTGATTTCTGCCTATTCGATTTTTTTCTCCGGCGGCGTGCTGGTTCCACTCGATTACAAATTGACCGCGATCGAGCATCTGCAACTGCTGGCGCATTCGAAGGCGCGATTTCTGGTGATCGAATACTACTTGTGGCGAGCGATCACGCAGTCACCGGAATTCGCAAAACTCACCGTGGAAATTGTGCTGGTGACCGAAGCGCCGGCGGGAGCGGACTTGCGCGCCGCTTACCGCTGGGAAGAATTCAAGCGAAAAGGCGAGCCAAAGTTTATCGCGCGGCAGCGCGAGGACACGGCCTGCATCGTTTATTCGTCGGGAACGGGCGGCCGTCCGAAGGGATGCGTGCTCACGCACGACAGTTATCTCGAGCAGTGCACTGCGCTGACGGCGTGGTATCCATTTTGGCCGGGTGTGCGCTATTTGAGTATTCTGCCCACCAATCACGCGATTGATTTCATGGTGGGATTTATCGGGCCATTCGTCTGCGGAGCCTGCGTGGTTCATCTGCGGACGCTGCGTCCGGAGTTTGTGCGCGATGCGTTTGTTCGTTATCACATCACCTATGTGAGCCTGGTACCGATGGTGCTGAAGAATCTGGAACGCGGACTGCGCGCCAAGTTTGATGAACTGAAGCCCGGCAAGCGGTGGATGCTCGACCGGTTGATCGGGCTGAATAAAACGCTGACCCGCGGGCGTCCCCACGTGAAGGTCAGCCGGCGTTTGCTGCCGCAGGTCCACAAGGCGTTTGGAGGAGAACTGCGCGCCTTATTTGTTGGTGGGGCTTTTACGGATCCTTCGACGCTGCAGTTCTTCTACGATCTGGGAATTCCGGTGGCGTGCGGGTACGGACTGACGGAAGCATGCACGGTGGTGACGCTCAACGATCTGAAACCATTTCGAGCCGATACCGTGGGCAAGCCGCTGCCGGGGAGCGAGGTGCGCGTGCTGAATCCGGATGGCGACGGGATTGGCGAAGTGGCGGTGCGGAGCCGCGCGGTCATGTCGCATTATCTGGACGATCCCGAACAGACGGCGCAGACCATCGTCGAAGGCTGGCTGCTGACGGGCGATCAAGGACGACTAGACGGGCTTGGGCACCTGCAGCTCGTTGGGCGCAAGAAAAATATGATCGTCACCGCCGGCGGGAAAAATATTTATCCCGAGGACATAGAAGCGGTATTTGATGGTCTGCCAGTGAAGGAATACTGCGTATTTGCGGCGAATTACTTGTGGCCGCAGAAGACGCTGGGCAACGAGATGCTGGTGCTGGTGGTGCGGCTGGAACAGAATCAGCAGTTCGACGATCGCTTTTTCGAAGAGATCGTCGCGCGAAACCGGCGGCTGGCCGACTTCAAGCGGGTGGGCGGGTATCTGCTGTGGGAGAAAGATTTTCCGCGGACGGCGTCGCTGAAGATCAAGCGCGGAGAATTGGCCACCGAGATTAGGACGGGCGCGGAGCGGAAATCCGTCGTGGAGATTTAGCCGGATGGTCCCCTGAGATCTGAGACCTGGCACCTGACCTGTGAACGAAACTTTTCTTGCGATTGTCAATCCGGCTGCGGGTGGAGGGCGTTGCGGCCAGCGCGTGGGACCGGCGCTCGATCGCCTGCGGGCTGCGGGGATTGCGCTGGAGACGGCCGAGACTCGCGCGGCTGGCGAGGCCACCGAGATTGCTCGCGCGGCTTATCGACGCGGATATCGGAAGTTTCTAGCCGTGGGCGGAGACGGCACCTCCTACGAGATCGTCAACGGGCTGTTTCCGGATTCGCTCGCAGGAGCGGGTAATCCGGCAGATGCAGTCGCGACACTGGGATTTCTTCCGCTGGGCACGGGCAATTCGTTTCTGCGCGATTTTACGGGCGAAGTTTCCGCCAAGGGCGGTTTGGAGCACGCGATGCAGGCGCTGGAGGCGCGCCGATCGCGGCCTTGCGATATTCTGAGACTCACCCATAAAGATGGCACGATCTACTACACCAATCTGCTAAGTGTGGGTTTTGCGGCGGACGTGGCGACCCTACGGCATCGGAAGTTTCAGGGGCTGGGGCAGTTCGGGTATCTGTTATCGATCTTTCTTTGTCTGGCGCGGCTCAATCGACGCCCGTTTCCCGTGCGGTTTGAAGGCGAGCAAGGCATGCAACAAGAGTTCGATTCGCGGCCCTGCTTGTTTCTGACGTTTAACAACAGCAAGTTCACCGGCGGCACAATGATGATCGCGCCCGATGCGGTAACCGACGATGGAATGATTGAGTATGTGCGGTGGGGGCCGATTGGGCGACTGGGGCTGATCTGGAACCTGGCGACGCTTTATGATGGCACTCACACTCGGCATCCGCTGGCGGAACGACACGCTGTAAGGCGCGTCGAGTTTCAACTCGACCGGCCGGTGGACGTGATGGTGGATGGCGAGGTGCTGACGCTGGAGTGCCGGACCATCGACGTGCTGCCCGCGGCCTTGCGGGTCGTGGTGTGAAGAATCCATTCTTGCTTTTCTGTAGAGATGCGGCTTGCCGCGTCTCGCGGACCAACTCACCGGTGCATCTAGAAAGACGGGGCAAGCCCCGTCTCTACAGGTCGTGATATAAAAATCCATGTCGCAAGAGCGAAGAGAACGGCAAAAGGAAAAGCTGGGGGCACCAACGGCGGCGAGCCGGAAATGGCGGCGCATCGCGATCTATGCAGTCCTGATCGCGGCCGCGTTCGGGCTGGCCTACTATCTCGGCAACCGCATGCAGCATAAGCACGACGCTTTCGCGCGCTGTCTGACCGACCGCGGCGTGAAGATGTATGGCGCGTGGTGGTGTCCGCATTGCGTGGAGCAAAAGGAAAAATTCGGCGCATCGTTCGAATACGCTCCTTACGTGGAGTGCGGCATCAAAGGACAGACACACGGCAGATCGCAGGCTTGCATCGATGCGAACATCGAGCACTATCCCACCTGGCAATTTCCACCAACCGGCGAACGAGTGGAACGTGTTTTCTCTCTCGAAGCACTGAGCGACCGGACAGGGTGCCCGCTTCAGTGACCAGTTTCACGCGGCGCCTCATGAGCCTCGTCGCCGTTCTGGCGGTGTGCGGAATCGTGGTGTCGTCGGTGTCCCTGCAACATCATTACGCGACCTCGAAGACGGCGTACTGCGATGTCGGAGAAGCGTTCAACTGCGACATCGTGAACCGCAGCGAATATTCGTCGATCTTCGGAATCCCGGTCGCGCTGATTGGGATGCTCGGGTACGCTGCGTTAGCGGGCCTCGCGACCGTATATCGCGAGCGGCGCGAGACTCCGACAATGCTTTTCGGCGCCGCGGGCATGGGCCTGGCGTTTGCTTTGTACCTGACCTACATTGAAGGGCACGTGCTTGGAGTCTGGTGCATTTTATGTTTAAGTTCGCTGGCCCTGATTGCGACGACGACGATTTTGGGAGCGCTCATCTGGTTGAAGCGCAACAGAAGCCAGTAACCAGTGGTCAGCACCAGCGAACCCGGGTCCGGCCCGAATGTTTTTTCTGAAAACTGAGAGCTGACAGCTGTAAGCTCGATTCACTTCATGCCCCAGCCCACAACGCGAACCCTGAGAATCAAAACGAAAGCTGCAGCCACCGCCCTGCCGGTTTCGGCGGGCAACCTGTGGGTGCATGAACTCCCCAGCCAGATCTTCGGGAACACGCGGCTGGTGCGGGTTTGGCTGCCTCCGGAGTACGACGGCTGGGGCGCGACGCGCTATCCGGTCCTGTACTTGAATGACGGACAGAATCTCTTCGATCCCCTGACGGCTTTTGCGGGAGTCGACTGGCGGGTCGGCGAAACCGCGGCGCGGATGATCGCCGGACACAAAATTCCACCACTGATTATCGTCGGCATCGACAACACGAAGAACCGGGCTAACGAATACATTCCCTACAAGTCAAAAGATCCCAGAGTTCCGGACGCGAAGGGAAAATGCTACCCCGAGTTTCTGCGGCGTGAAGTGATGCCGCTGATCGAAGAACGTTATTCGGTGCTGAGGGGGCCAGAGAATACCGGATTAGGCGGGTCCTCTCTGGGAGGCCTGATCGCGCTCTACACACAACTGGCAGCGCCCGGAGTCTTTGGGCGACTACTGATCGAGAGTCCGTCTTTGTTCGTGGCGAACCGAAAAATTCTCCGAGAGAGCCGTCGCTCGCGCGGTTGGCCGGCGCGCATGTATCTGGGGATGGGGACGCGAGAAACGGGGAACGCGGAGAACGACGCGAAGATTGTCGACGACGTACGCGAACTGGAAGCGATCCTGCGCGCGGCTGGCTTGGACGAAAAACGGCTCAAGGTGCGCATCGAAGAAGGCGCCACACACAACGAAGCGGCATGGGCAGCGCGGTTTCCGGAGGCGCTGGAGTTTCTTTATTCAACGTAAGCGACCAGAGCGCGTAGGGACAGCCGCCCCCGGCTGTCCAGAGAACGCCCGGCGTTTTGTTTGCTCATCCTCGTACATGCTCGTACATGACGGCGGAGCGGCGCTTCGCGCCGCTGGACAGCCAGGGGCGGCTGTCTCTACGCGCTCGCTACTTTAGCGATGAGTTATTATTAACGGTCTTCAACTACTCAAGGTCGCAATACAGGAGTGATCCATGACGGTTCGCAGTCTGGTGGTGTGGTGTGTTCTGGTCGTAACGCTCGGAATCTCGACCGCGGCGCAACCGTATAGCGAAGCGCAGTTCAAGGGAATGAAGTGGCGCGACATTGGGCCGTTTCGCGGCGGCCGCGTGCTGGCTGTGACTGGAATTCCCGGCAGTCCTTTCACCTACTACTTTGGCGGAGTTGCCGGCGGCGTGTGGCGCACCACCGATGGCGGCGTAAGCTGGCAGCCCATCTCCGACGGGAGCATGATCTCGTCGATCGGCGCGATCGCGGTGTCGGAATCGAATCCGAATGTGATTTATGTTGGGACGGGCGAGTCCTGCCTGCGCGGAAATATCTCGTATGGCGATGGAGTCTACAAAACGACCGATGGTGGCAAGACCTGGCAGCACATCGGATTGAAAGACACGCAGCACATAGCGCGCGTTTGGATCGATCCGCGCAACTCCGACCATGTGCTGATTGCCGCGCTCGGTCACGCCTATGGGCCGAATACGGAGCGCGGCGTTTTCCGCACCACCGACGGCGGCAAGACCTGGGACAAGGTTCTCTACAAGGACGACAAATCAGGCGCCATCGATCTCGCTGTCGATCCGCATAATTCCAACGTGATGTTCGCTGCCCTTTACCAGATTCAGCGCACGCCGTGGAGTCTTGAAAGCGGCGGCCCGGGCAGCGGCTTGTACCGCTCGACCGACGGCGGAAATTCCTGGAAGCATCTAGAAGCGAAGGGCCTGCCGGAGGGCATCCTGGGGCGCATCGGGGTAAGCGTTTCGGGCGCAGATTCGAATCGCGTCTACGCGCTCATCGAGGCGAAAGAGAGCGGACTGTATCGTTCCGATGATGGCGGCGAGACCTGGTCTCGCGTCAACGATGACCAGCGACTCACGCAGCGCGCATGGTACTTCACGCACATTTTTGCCGATCCGAAGAGCGTGGACACGGTCTACATGCTGAACACCGGCGCGTTTCGTTCGACCGATGGCGGGAAGAGTTTGAGCCTGCTGCCGGCGCCGCATGGCGATCACCACGGCTTCTGGATCGATCCGCAGAATCCGAATCGCATGATCAACGGAAACGACGGCGGGGCCACCATCTCGGTCGATGGCGGCAAGAACTGGTCCACCGAGTACAACCAGCCGACGGCGCAGTTCTACCACGTGGCGGCGGACAACGACTTTCTCTACAAGGTGTATGGTGCGCAGCAGGACAACACGACCATCGGCATCCTCAGCCGCACCGACGAGGGTTATATCGGCCGTCAGCACTGGTTCGATGCCGGCGGCGGCGAGAGCGGCTACCTGCAGCCCGATCCGCGCGACTCGAACATTATTTATGCAGGCTCGGGCAGCGGCGTGGTCAACCGCCTCGATCGCCGCAGCAATCAGGAGCAGGACATTACAGTTTGGCCGGAAGAGACTTCGGGACACGGCGTCGGCGATCTGAAATATCGACTTGCTTGGACGATGCCTATCCTGATCTCTCCGCATGATCCCAATGTGATCTACACGACTGCCGAGCGCGTCTTCAAGACCACCGACGAAGGCAAGAGCTGGACGGCGATCAGTCCGGATCTGACGCGCAACGATAAGAGCAAGCAGGTTTCTTCCGGCGGCCCGCTGACCAAGGACAACACCTCGGTCGAGTATTACGACACCGTGTTCACCATCGCGGAGTCGCCCGTGCAGAAAGATCTGCTATGGGCGGGAACCGATGATGGCTTGATTCACGTTTCGCGCGATGGCGGTAAGAACTGGACGAATGTGACCCCCAAGGGAATCCCGGAGTGGAGCCTGGTGAGTCTCATCGACGCTTCTCCACACGACGCGGGAACGGCGTATGCGGCGGTCGACACACATAAGCTCGATGATCTGAAGCCGTGTATTTTCAAGACGACAGATTTCGGCAAAACCTGGACCAAGATCGTCAGCGGCATTCCGGATGGCGCTTATACCCACGCCGTGCGCGAAGATCCCGTGCGCAAGAATCTGCTTTACGCGGGCACGGAGACCGGGGTTTACGTTTCGTTCGATGGCGGAGCGAACTGGCAATCCCTGCAGTTGAACTTGCCGAACACTCCGATTCACGACTTGATCGTGAAAAATGACGATCTGGTGGTGGCGACACATGGGCGCTCTTTCTGGATTCTCGACGACCTCACGCCGTTGCGCGCGGCAGGTGCGCAGACAGCGACCGCAACCATGCTCTACAAGCCGCGACTGACCTATCGCCTGCGCTGGCCCGATTTCTTCGAGCGGCACCAGCCAGTGGGCGACAATCCGCCAACGGGCGCGATTATTTATTACTACTTCCCAATCGCACCGAAGGGTACAGTGGCGCTCGAATTTCTGGACGCCTCGGCAAAAGTAGTGCGGCGCTACTCCAACGAAGAGAAAAAAGAAGCGGAAACGCCGCCCGAATGGCCCGACCAGACACCTCCCAACGAAAAGATTCCGACCGACGCAGGCGTGAACCGTTTCGCCTGGGATTTGCGCTCGCAGGGGCCGACTCCGCTGCCGGGAGAGCCGGGTGCGGAATTCCGCAACCGTGGACCGATGGTGCCGCCGGGCTCGTATCAGGTGCGGCTGACGGCGGACGGAAAATCATACACGGCGCCGCTGGAGCTGAAACTCGATCCGCGGGTGAAGGCATCGAACGAAGACGTGGAGAAACAGGTTGAGTTGGGAGGCAAGATCGTAGCGCTGGTGACGGAGATTCACGGGGCGGCTGTGACCATTCGCGAACTGCGCACGCAGACGCGCGGGTTGGCACGGCGTTTTGGTGACGACCAGCGTTACGCAGCGCTCGTCGCGGCGACCAAGGACTTCGACAAAAAGACTTACGATGTGGAGTCGCAGCTGATCCAGGTGAACTCGAAGAGTTCGGAGTCGAATCTGAACTATCCGGTGCTGATCGATGAGCGGCTGCACTCGCTGCTCGGCAGCCTCGAGTCCGCCGATGCCGCGCCCACGAAGCAGCAGTACGAGGTTTTTCAGAGTCTGGAAAAAGAGGCGCAACCGCTGCTGGCGCAGTATCGCGAGCTGATCTCGAAAGACCTGGCAGCGTTGAATGAGATGGTGAACAAGCAGAATATCCCCGCGCTGTACCTGCCGGCAGGGAAGTAACGAAACAATATGGAGCGCCGGGCGTCCTCGCCCGGCATTTCAATTGCCGGTTCGCCGCTTGCGCCCCTGACCGCCCGCATCTAATTCTTGGAAGCGCTGGAAAAGACCGATAATGCTAATAATGTTGGGCGGCGTGAAATCATTCATCGGCAGGGCGGGGCTACTCGCGGCGGCAACCGTTGTGCTGCTCATCGTGTCCCAGTCCCGGTTTTCCCAGTCCCAGGTTCCTGCTCCCGTCCCGGTCCAGGCCCACCGCCTCATTCTGAAAGACGGCTCTTACCAGTCCGTCACCAAGTATGAGATTCATGGCGACCGCGTCCGTTATTTCAGCGCCGAACGCGGCGAATGGGAGGAAGTTCCGAAGTCGCTCATTGACTGGGATGCAACCGAGAAGTTTGAGCAAGGACGCGAGCCCGGCAACCTCGCTCCGGAAGCGGTCGAACTCGACAAGGAACTAGAAGCCGAACGGAAAGCAGAACAAGGCCGCTCACCGCAGGTTGCGCCAGGTCTGCGCCTCCCCGATGAGGGCGGCATCTTCCTCCTCGACACTTACGAGAATCAGCCGCAGTTGTCTGAACTGCAGCAATCGGGCGGCGAGTTGGATAAGAACACCAAGTCGAATATTCTGCGGGCGGCGATCAATCCGCTGGGCGGCGTCAAGCAAACCATCGAGCTTCCCGGAGCGCACGCGAAGATTCAGTCGCATACCACCGTGCCTTCGCTCTATATCAACATTGACCTGAACAATAACTATAGCGTCGAAGCGCCCGCAACCGTGCAGGCCGCCGCCGGCCAGTCTTCTCCGCCGGCGCTTACCGACCGCTTCAAGATCATTCGCATCGACATCAAAGGCAGCAAGCGCGTTGCCGGCGCCCTCAAGATCGCGGTCGGCGGAAAGATGAAAACCGACGAGCGCTTTGTCGCGGCCACAGCCACTGCCATGACTGGGGGCTGGGTCAAGCTCACCCCCACCGACCCTCTCGCGGTGGGCGAATACGCCGTCGCCGAGATAATGGGAATAGAAGGAATCAACCTCTATGTGTGGGACTTCGGCGTGAACCCATCCGCGCCCGCGAACGCGTCTACCTGGAAAACCGAACCCGCCGCGGCACAACCGAAAACCGACCAGCCCGCGAAACTTCAAAACAGGCAAAAGCAGTAACGTAGGGACAGCCGCCCTCGGCTGTCCAGGCGAGCGAAGCTCGCCCCTTGCCGCCGTGGACCAACCTGTGGCGCAATCTCACACGCGAGCAGTGACGCGAGTCACCGCACTCCAGATTCGGTCAGCGCATTCTCGATGCTATTGAGGCTGCGTATGCCGAAAGTGTTCTACTGCCGCAATCTCCCACACCTGCAACGCGACAACAAGCCCCATTTCCTGACCTTCTGCACTCACTTACGTTGGATCCTTCCCGAGATCGCTCGCGATGTCGTACTAGGGTCGTGCCTGCACGACAATGACATAAAGATTGACGTTAAAGTGGTCGTCGTTATGCCTGACCACGTACACATGATTTTCACGCCCCTGGTGAACGACCAAGCCCGTGAGGTTTATTCCTTGGCCGAAATCATGGATGCGATCAAAGGTGCTTCCGCCCACAAAATTAATCGTCAGCTAGGCCGCACGGGGAAAGTGTGGCAAACAGGGTCGTTTGATCGGGTGCTGCGGAAATCGGAAAAACTCGATGAGAAAGTTCAGTACATTCTGGATAACCCGGTTCGGAAAGGACTAACGTCGTCGTGCGGAGAGTACCGCTGGCTCTGGTATCGCGATCCAGAGAATCCGTACCAACTCAAGTAGGGACAGCCGCCCTCGGCTGTCCAGCGGGGCAAAGCCCCGCGGCGCTTGAACTGAAGGATAGACATAGACAACGATAGACAGGACAAAGCAAAACCCCAGGCGAACTGCGCTCGCCCGGACAGCCGAGGGCGGCTGTCCCTACGTGGAAACTACGGTTCCATCAGCCCGCGCGACGCCACGCCGATATTGTCGCGGGTCGTGTTCTTCACCATATACATCATCTCGTCGGCCTGGCGGATGATGTCATGCGGGGTTTGCGCATCGTTCGGAAAGGTCGCCAGTCCCATACTGGCGCGAAGGTTCAGGTTCAAACCCACTTCGCTGCAGAAGGTTCCGGTGCGCAGGGAATCCTGCAGACGTTTCGCCACCACCACCGCCTGATCTTTGCTGGTTTGCGGCAGCAGCACTACAAACTCGTCTCCTCCATATCGGAAAGCGAAGTCAATCAGCCGCAACTGCGCTTTGACCAGGTATCCGACTTCGGCCAGCAGCCGGCTTCCCACCAGATGTCCATGCGTGTCGTTGACCTGCTTGAAATGGTCGAGGTCAATGAAGATCACGCTGAACTGGTAGCCGAAGCGCGCCGAACGGTAGACCTCGGTCTCGAGCGTTTTGTGCAGATGGCGCGCATTGAACAGGCCCGTACAATCGTCGGTGATGGTCAGTTCCTGAATCTTCTCGACCGCCCGCGCGTTCTCGATCGCAATCGCGGCGTAATCGCACAACGCCTGCAGGAAGAACAACTCCTGTTCACTCATTTCCACGTTTGCGTTGACCAGTTGGATCACGCCCAGCACGCGGTGTCTCGAGCGCAGCGGCACGCAGATGACCGAGCGAGTCTGCAAACGCGTCATCTCGTCCAGCCGGGATGAGAAACGCGGATCCCGCTGCACATCGGGCACGATCAACGCCTGTCCATGCTTGGCCACCCAACCCGCGATGCCCTCACCCACCTTCAAGCGCACCTTTGACAGAACCTCCGCCGCCTCCCCCACCGCGATGGCGAAATAGAGCTCATCTTTTTCCTCATCCACCATCAGCAGCGACCAGGTATCCGGACGGAAATATTCCGCCATTTTTTCCATGATGGTCTGCAGGATGGAATCGAGATTCAGCGACGATGTCAGCGCCTTGGCGACATCGTGAAAGATGGTCAACTCTTGCGACAGCCGAATTGGCGACGTGCCCGCTGCCTCCGACATGAACTCCCCGTTCGAGTGGATGGATACAAAATTATAGGTTTGGTCGCACTACTCGGGCAACGTACGATGGTAACCGGTATCCGACACGGCAACTTGCCGCTCCCGCAGGCCCTGCAACCAGTCTTACACACCGTGACCAGTTTGTCGGCGGGGGCTGGAATACCCTATGATCTTGCTTCTCGACAGGGTAAAATTCCGTTCGCCATCCAACGAAAGCGAGAGACTGGGTTGCCCTCCTTTGGCGAAAAACTGAAATTGGAGCGCGAGAAGCGCAAGATCACGCTGGAGCAGATTTCCGTCTCCACCAAGATCGGGACGCGCATGCTGCAAGCCCTGGAAGAGGATAAGTTCAACCAGTTGCCCGGAGGCATCTTCAACAAGGGCTTCGTCCGCGCCTATTCCCGCTTCGTAGGCCTCGACGAAGATCAAACCGTCGCCGAATACTTGCAAGCTTCCGGCGACGTGCCGTCCGTCCAGACAGAAATCGCGGCGCAGGAAGCCGAAGACGACGGCGCGAGTAAGAATGCGGAAAACGTCGACCGCCTGGAAGCCAACGCTGGCGCCCCTGCTCACCAACTGCCCTGGGGCCTGTTCGCTGCGGTTTTACTCCTCGTTGCCCTGGCACTTTCCCTCTGGAGCCGTCACCAGCGGGATCACATGAGACAGTCAGGCCGGCCAACTCCAACCACCTCCGCGGCCCAGATGGCAGCGGAGCACTCGGCAGATCAAGTGCCGGGCTCGGTATCGGCCCACGTATCGAGCGACGGATCGAGCAAAGTTGGCGGCTCCGGTTCGACCGCCTCCGCTTCGACGCCAGCGGGCTCACGGGCTGGTACTCCCAAAACATCTCAGAACTCAGCGACCGTCGCTCCCGCGGTAATTCCGGGCGTGTTTACCGTCGTCGTCCAGACCCGCGAAGACTCCTGGATCTCGATCATCGCCGACGGCGGAACGGTCTCGTCCGGACTCATGGCTGCGGGCACCGAGCGAGCCGTGCAAGGCCGCAAAGAAATCATCGTCAAGGCCGGAAACGCCGGTGCAGTCGACTTTCGATTCAACGGACAGAAACTCGCCGTCGGAGGAGAATTCGGCGAGGTCAAGACGGTTACTTTTGGTCCGCGGGGAATAGTACCGAATGCTCCGGAACCGCCTTCAACGCCTTAAGTTTGTCTCTTTCTTTTCTGCCATTTGCCGCCCCACTCCACCGTTCAATGCCGCCCCGCTCCCACTCAATGTCAGCTCCTTCCGTCACCGGCCAATTCCGTTGCGCTTGGCAGGTCATCTCTGGTACCGTTTTGAAGAGCGTTTAAGCCAAGCCCCGATCAAGACCCGGTGGCTCCGTAAGCCTCCCTAATCGGAAGTAAAGGCTCGCAAGTAAAGTCTCACCTTGAGGAGATACCAGATTGCCTGTAACCAATCGTTTTCTATTTACCTCGGAGTCCGTAACCGAGGGACATCCGGATAAAATCGCCGACCAGATTTCCGATGCCATTCTCGACGCCTGCCTTCGTGATGACCCGAACAGCCGCGTCGCCTGCGAAACCCTGACCTGCACCGGCTTGGTCGTTATTGCCGGTGAGATCACTACCAAGGCCTATGTTGATTTTCAAAATCTCGTCCGCGGCGTGGTCCAGTCCATCGGCTATGACAACGCCGTGTACGGATTCGACTCCAACACCTGCGCCGTAATCTCCAGCATCAACAAGCAGTCCGGCGATATCGCCATGGGTGTGGATACCGGCGGCGCCGGCGACCAGGGCATGATGTTCGGTTACGCGTGCAACGAAACCCCCGAACTGATGCCCCTTCCGATTTCACTCGCCCACAAGCTCACATTGAAACTTGCCGAAGTTCGCAAGAATGGCACTTGCCCCTACCTGCGGCCTGACGGTAAATCGCAGGTTACGGTTGAATACGACGCGCAACGTAAAGTGAAGCGCGTCGATGCGGTGGTCGTCTCCACCCAGCATTCTGAAAGTGTCGGCAACGACGAACTGCGCGCCGACATTCTGAAACATGTGATCCAAGCCGTAATTCCTGCCCACCTGCTCGATGAGGACACCAAGTACCACATCAATCCCACCGGACGCTTCGTTATCGGAGGCCCCATGGGCGATTCCGGTCTGACCGGCCGCAAGATCATTGTCGACACTTACGGCGGCATGGGACGTCACGGTGGCGGCGCATTCAGCGGAAAGGATCCGACCAAAGTGGATCGTTCCGCCGCGTACATGGCGCGCTACATCGCCAAGAACATCGTGGCCGCCGGTCTCGCCGACCGCTGCGAAGTGCAACTCGCCTATGCAATCGGTGTTGCCGATCCCGTCAGCGTCCTGGTGGATACTTTCGGAACCGAGAAGATTGATGCCAGTCTGATTCCAGATCTGGTGCGGGCGAACTTCAAGCTCAAGCCGCGCGAGATCATCGAGACGCTCAACTTGCGCCGTCCGATCTACCGTAAGACCGCATCGTACGGACACTTCGGCCGCAGTGACCCGGATTTCACCTGGGAAGCGACCGACAAGTCCGCCAAACTGGCGACCGATGCCGGCCTGAAGCGGGAAACGGCCGGAGCCAGGAAATAGGGTCGGAGGTTCGAGGTCAGAGGTCAGAGGTAAAAACCCGAACCGCACAAAGCAGCAACGGACCAAACGAAAATAAAGAGCAAGCTATGGAACGAGATTGAGATCAGAAGTAACCTCTGCAATCTGACCTCTTACCTCTGACCTTTCATTTCGGGGAGAAAAATGGCTACGACTACAACACCGATTAGCAGCGACGTTAAAGGATTTGAACTGGCCGATCTGGGCAAGAAACGCATCGAGTGGGCGAACCAGTCGATGAAGGTGCTGCAGATTATCCGCAAGGAATTCATTAAGAACCAGCCGCTCAAAGGCGTCCGCGTTTCGGCCTGCCTGCACGTGACAGCCGAGACCGCAAATTTGATGATCGCACTGCGCGACGGCGGCGCCGACGTGGCACTGTGCGCGTCAAATCCTCTTTCCACTCAGGATGACGTGGCTGCCAGCCTGGTGCGCGACTACAGCATTCCCGTCTTCGCCATCAAGGGTGAGGACAACGACTCGTACTACGCGCACATCATGGCGGCGGTTGATCACAAACCGCAGATCACCATGGACGATGGCGCCGACCTGGTCTCCGTGCTCCACACCAAACGCACCGCCGAACTCGCCGAACGTGATCGGCGGTACCGAAGAAACAACCACCGGTGTGATTCGCCTGCGCGCCATGGCGAAGGAAGGCGTGCTGCGTTATCCGATCGTGGCTGTCAATGACGCCGACACCAAGCATCTTTTTGACAACCGCTATGGCACCGGGCAATCGACCATTGACGGCATCATCCGCGCGACGAATTTCCTGCTCGCCGGTTCGAAATTCGTTGTCGCCGGCTACGGATGGTGCGGCCGCGGCCTCGCCTCGCGCGCGCGCGGCGCCGGAGCGGAAGTCATCGTGACCGAAGTCGATCCCACTAAAGCGCTCGAAGCGGTCATGGATGGATTCCGTGTGATGAGCATGGAAGAGGCCGCCAAAATCGGCGACGTTTTCTGCACCGTCACCGGCAACAAGAACGTACTCGCCAAGCAGCACTTCGAACACATGAAAGATGGCGCCATCATTTCGAACTCGGGACACTTCAATGTTGAAATCGATATCCCGTCGCTCGAAAAACTGTCGTCCTCAAAGCGCACCACCCGCAACTTCGTCGACGAGTACACCATGAAAGACGGACGCCGCATTAACCTGCTAGGGGAAGGCCGCCTCATCAACCTGGCCGCCGCCGAAGGCCATCCCGCGTCGGTGATGGATATGAGCTTTGCCGACCAGGCGCTTTCGCTCGAGTACATGGTGAAGAACTACGCGTCGTTAGAGAAGAAGGTGTACACAGTTCCCGTCGACCTCGATAAACGCGTGGCCAAACTCAAACTGGAATCCCTCGGCATCAAGATCGACCGCCTGACCTCTGAGCAGGAAGAATACCTGGCCAGCTGGAACGAAGGGACGTAGGAGCAGGTCTCAGGTTTTAGGCGTCAGGTCTCAGGGGGCGGCGCAAGCCGCCCTTTTCCTTTGCCGAAAAGCAGTGGTAGAGACGGGGCTTGCCCCGTCTCCTGCCGCGGGCGTCCCTCAAGTTTCCGCCCACCACGCCGATGAACCCACAAGAGGTTTGCGCGTGCCTGCGAATTCCAAAGTGCTCCTGGTTGACGACAGCAAGTTTCTCCGAATAGCCAACGAGCGCGCCTTGTCCAGAGCCGGCTATGAGGTCAGCACCGCCGCCGATGGCGAGGAAGCGTTGAAAGTCGCCAATGACAAACTCCCCGATGTCATCCTCCTCGACATGCTGCTTCCCAAGATCAGCGGTCCGAATGTCCTAAAAGCCCTGAAAGCGAATCCCGCCACCAGGGGCATTCCCGTCATCGTACTAACTAGCCTGTCGCAAAAGAACGAAGAAAAGCTCATCAATGAAGGCGCCGCTGCCTACTTTGAGAAGTCCACTCTGGAACTGGATAAGAGCTCCGATCGCCTGGCGGCGACCGTAGAGGAAGTGCTGCGCCGGGTCAACGAGCAAAAAAGCCTGAATCCGCCGGTGCGGGCATCAGCCGCCAAGACTGGTCACTGACGACGGTCACTGACGACGGCCGACGACGGACGCCTGACGCCGGCGATACAATGTCAGCATGTACCACTACAATCCCGCGACCGCCCTTGAAGAACTGACCGAAGACGCAACCCTGCCCAATCCCGTACACGTCCGTGACATGCTGCTGCGCCACAAGCTCACCGCCGACCAGTCGCTCGAGCTGAACCGTATCTTCGTCGAATACCAGAAATTTTTCGGCGAGGCGCAAAAGCTAGGCAAGGAAATTTTGAAGCGCCTGGCAGCGTAGTTCTCAAAGTTATTCGAGAGTCCGGGGCCAAGGCGCCCCGCGCACCGATCAGGCTTTGCCCTGGATCTTCGCCCACCACCAGCGCACGCCGACGAACAGGAATCGCCAGTCGTGAAAGAATTCAGGTGCCTTGCCCTCAAAGGCGTGGCCGATGAATTGAAAAACCCAGCCGATGAGGAACAGCGCCAGCCCATACACCCACAGCCGGTGGAAGAAAATGCTGGCGATAAAAACCGGGCCCGAAAGAAGGATGGTAGGGATGCCCAGCGTGTGACACACCCGATTTACCGGATGCTGATGACTGGATCCGTATTGCGCGATCCACTGCTCGTTAGTGCGTCCGCCCAGCACGCGCACGATGATAACACGAAAGAAAAAGATCGGGTCATCGAGCGATCGGGCCATCTAGCCGTCGAAAGTCAAAAGCTCTTGAACTTCGATGGCCCGATGACCCGATGGTCAGATGACCCGATGATTTGTTAGCGTCCGCTGCGGAATCCACCACCGTGGAACCCACCGCGAGAGCCTCCAACCGGACCGCGCGCTACAACGCCGCGACCAACCGGACCGCCGCCAACCCTACCACGACCGACAAAGCCGCGAGTCCACCCAGCATAGGACCGGCCATAATACGGATGTCCCCAGCCGTGGTACCAGGGGCCTGCGCCGATAAAGACCCCGCCAGAGAACCAGCTCGGACCATAGTAGCCGTAGGGTGCGCAAGCATACGGATAGTCCGGGTAATAGCCATAAGAGCAGACCGGCGCGCCGGCCACAACCGGGCCAACGCCGATTCCCACTCCGACCCTGACCTGCGCCTGCGAGTACGCAAGCGGCATGGCCAGTAAAGCAAGCAGCGCTACATATCTGAGGTATTTCATGGTGAACCTCCCAGGTCCTTCAGCTTTCTTTTTCTTCTGAAGTGCCTATTCGCTTAAACGCGGATGGGGGAGAAAAGTTGCGGAAAACCGAGTGGCTGATTTCAGCCATCCTGCGTGAAATCAGCCAGTTGGAGCGAAGTGCGCGAAGCGGAATGCAAGTGCGATTTGTGGGATGTGTTTCGGGGATGCGTCTTCTTAAGTTTCCGACGGCACAACGCCTTCGTGCAAGGACGGCCTCGGAAGCGCGGTCATGTAGAAGAGCGCCGTGCAGAAGAGCGGCCCCGCGAAGGAGCGCCGCCGTGGAACGAGCGCCGTGTAACAGAGCGCCCCAGCGGAGGAGCGCGACCGTGGAAGAGCGGCCCTTCAGGGCCGCGTTCGGCGCGTGGGACGAGGCCTTTAGGCCCGGCGTTCGAGGCCAGCGAGGGGGGGTCTTAGCCCGCGAGGCATCGCATCGGCCGCAAAGCTGCCGGCCGCCGAGGAATGCGTATAATCCTCGACTCTCGCCGCCAACCCTGCACGTACCGGATTATTCCGAATATATTCGCAATGCTGCTCAAAATCCCGGCCGTCGCGGATCCGATGATTCGTAAAACTAGCTTGCCAGACGGGCAGACTCGACTTCAATCGGAACGAGAATCCCCCCTTGATAAATTGCACCGCCTTCTCGAGCGATATTTCATCCGCAGGCGTAATCAGCGCATGGAAGTGGTCGGGCATGACCACGAATTCATGGAGTAGATATTTGCCTTGCTCGCGGTAGTGGAGGAAGACATCAACCAGCAAGTCAGCGGTGGCGGCGTGCTGAAATAGGGTTCTCCGTTGCGCGGTCACGGAGGTGATAAAGAATGTACGGTCCATCCACGCAGCATAGTCAGAACGCGACGGAAAAAGATGTGAGAGGAGTCACGTCGAAAATGTTCAATTGTCCGAGGCCGTCAATTCTTATCGAAGGACAGCCGTCGCGTCGCATCGTGTGCGGAAGAGCCGGCCCTTGAGGCCGGAGTTAAGTGTGGAAGATCCGCCCTTAAGGCCGGCGTCAAGCGGCGGAGGAACCGCCCCTAACGTCGGCGCCACCGTGGAAGAGCCGGCCTTCAGGCCGGCGTTAAGACGAGAAACCATGGGGGCTTTAGCCCCTGCCGAGAGCGACCACCGGGCCTAAAGGCCTCGTCGACGAACTCCGAACGCGGCCCTGAAGGGCCGCTCTTCCACGGTGGCGCGAACACCATTACGAATCTCGCAATCCCCGTTGTCTGGTAGTGTCCTAATTTGAATTAAGACACTACCCGTTGTTTGCAATCCCCATCGTTTACAATCCCCGTCATTTACAATCAAAGATTCTCTTTCGATTGGAAACCATAACCATGCACCGCTGGTCCGAACTCTTCATTCCTACGCTTCGCGAGGCTCCGGCCGATGCCGAAGTCGCTAGCCACAAACTGCTGGTCCGCGCTGGATACATTCGTCAACTGGGCGCCGGGATCTATTCGTTCCTGTTCATGGGCAATCGCTCTACCCAGAAGATCATGGGCATCGTCCGCGAGGAGATGGACAAGATCGGCCAGGAGTTCTACCTGCCCGCGCTGAATCCGCGCGACCTCTGGGAAGAGAGCGGGCGCTGGACGGTGATGGGCGAAAACATGTTTCGCCTCAAAGACCGCAAGGGCGCCGACCTTTGTCTGGGCATGACCCACGAAGAAGTCATGACCGACATCGCCCGCAAGGAACTGCGCAGCTACAAGCAACTGCCGCAAATCTGGTATCAGATTCAGACCAAATTTCGCGACGAGCCTCGTCCCAAGTCCGGCCTGCTGCGGGTGCGTCAGTTCATCATGAAAGACGCGTACTCGTTCGACATCGATGCGGCGGGGCTTGATGTTTCGTATCAGAAGCATCACGACACTTACTGCCGCATTTTCGACCGCTGCGGCCTGAAGTATATGGTGATCGATGCGCACTCGGGAGCCATGGGCGGATCGCAGTCGCAGGAATTCATGGTGCGGACTCCAGCGGGCGAGGATTTGGTGGTCAGCTGCGAGAAATGCAACTACGCCGCGAACATGGAGAAGGCTACATCGAAGCTCGCTCCCGTCGAAGACCTCAAGGCGGAGAGCGATGGGACTCCGCTCGAAGTGCACACTCCGGGACAGAAAACGATTGAAGACGTGGCGCGGTTTCTCGGCGTATCGCCAACGCACACGATTAAAACGCTGGCGATGATGATCACCAAAAAAGACAAGAAGACGGGCAAGACCAGTCAGCGCGCCGTTGTCCTGCTCATGCGCGGCGATCATCAGATGAACGAAGCCAAACTCTCGACGGCAGTGGGCGGCAAAGAAACGCGTCCCATGCAAGAGGAGGAAATTCGCGAACTGTTCCATTCGCCTGCCGGATACCTCGGTCCGCTCGGCATCGACTGGGCTAAAAACATGGATGAGCCTGGCAAGCCGATCCTGCTTGTCGATGAAGCGCTCAAAGGGCGAACGAACCTGATCGCCGGCGCAAACAAAGACGAGTACCACCTCAAGAACCTGACGCCGGGAAAAGATTTCCATCCCACCGCCCACGCCGACCTGCGCAGCGTGACCGCAGGCGAAGCCTGCCCAAACTGCAGCTCACCCCTCCGCATCGACACCGCCGTCGAGATCGGACACATCTTCAAGCTCGGCTACGAGTATTCCGAATCCATGGGCGCGCGGGTGCTCGACCGCAATGGCAAGGAGGTCGCGCCCATCATGGGCAGCTACGGGATCGGCATCGAGCGCATCCTAACCGCGGCGGTTGAGCAAAATAACGACGAAAACGGCTTCTGGCTGGCGCCTTCCATTGCGCCCTTCGATGTGGTGGTGGTCTCAACCAACTCCAAAGACGAGGCCATCCGCAGCGCGTCCGAGGACGTTGCGCGGCAGCTCGAAGCCTCGGGCTACGATGTTTTGCTCGATGACCGGGACGAACGCCCAGGGGTCAAGTTCAAAGACGCCGACCTGGTTGGTATCCCCTTTAGAATCAATGTGGGAAAGAAAGTTACCGAAGGCACCGTGGAAGTCGTTCGGCGCTCGACTCTGAACAAGGAGGACGTTAAGATTCCTGTCATAACCGAGTATTTCCGGGGACTGCGTCAATCAGGGTGACGAGTCTTAGCGCTTGCTGGTGGTTGGAGCTTAGCCCTCTGCGCAGGTCGGAACGCTCGCAGTTGTAAGTCGCAACCAGCGATTTGGCGATCGTTTCTTATGGCAAGTCTGAAATTGATCTTCGGCTTAGGCATTATAGGGGCGGCGTTGTTCGTGTGTTTCAGACTCATCCCGCCGTACTTCTCGAACTACGAGCTCCAGGATGCAATCAAGAACGAATCCGTACAGTCGACCTACAGCACGCGCACCGAAGACGATATTCGTGCAGCCGTCATCAAGCACGCCCGTGACTACGATATTGAATTGACGCCCAAGCAGGTCCATGTTGTGCGCAACGGCGGAGTCGGCAACGGCAGTCTCACCATCGATGTCGAGTACAGTGTTCAGGTCGACCTGCCCGGCTACTCGACCGAGCTTGAGTTCCATCCTTCGTCGAAGAACACAGGCGTGTACTAGGGCAGCTGTCAGCACTCCGCATCCAGCACTCACGCGCCCCTCTTGATTCCACCACTCACCTGGGGTCCCTGGGAGCATCCTCAGAAAAAAGCAATTATCCACAAGTCTTGCTGTTCATAAAGCGTCCACTGGGCATATACTTCGGCACGCGCGGAAGTATGCGTGAAGGAGACTCCCCCAATGAACAAGGTACTGGAAGTCGTGCTAATTGTTGTGGCACTGGTTGGGTTGTACAGCGCAATCCCGACGAGCGTCTCGCCGCCTGGCAATTCTGCCGTTCGAGCAGAACAAACTGTAATAGTTGCCGATGGTAGCGACCCGATGCCCTTGTGCCGCGGCAAATGTAACCAGTAAGCATCGGTAAGCTGAATTCATAAAATCGACACCGGGCTGCCCCAAAATAAATGTTGCGGAGCGGTCGAGGGATAGGTATGCTTGCGAGCGTTACCTGTCCCTGATGCCATGAATTGGTTAACCTATGTGAACTGGCTCGCAGGTCCGTTGTTGCAGATCGCCCTTCTGATCTGCATGGTCCAGCGCAAGTTCCATAGGGTCTTTCCCCGATTCTTTTCCTACATCCTGTTTCAGACCCTCAAGTCGGCATGTTTGTTTGTCGTGTACCGGTATTTCCCGGAGAGCTACTTCGACGCGTACTGGACCGGAAACGCCCTCAGCGTGATCTTTACGGTCGCGGTGATGGATGAGATATTGCGCAGTCTCTTCAGGGAGTATGGAGGTATTCAGATTTTAGGAACCACCATATTCCGGTGGTCGTGCGGGTTGCTCTTTCTGCTTGCGATCCTGGGTGCATGGACTGGCAGCGAAACGGGTGGAGACAGAGTGGTGGCGGCAGTGTTTGCCTTTGATCGCAGCGTGCGCCTGATGCAGGTGGGGCTCTTCCTGCTGTTGATGCTTCTTTGCCGTGTTTTCAGAAACTGCTCGCGGCAACAGGTATTCGGCATAGCCCTGGGATTCGGAGTCTTTGCCAGCGTTGAGCTGATCCTGGTTAGTTTTGTGATGTGGTATGGCAACGGTCAAGCCGCGATTATCAGCCTGCTGAAGAGCACGGCCTACAACGCCGTCACTCTGGTCTGGCTCAGCTATCTGAGACAACTGCCGCAACCGGCGCCAAAGTTCGAGCCAGTTACCAACCCGAATACTCATGGCTTGGGCTGGCATTGGCCACGTCAGTTGGCGTGCCCGATCCTGACGCCAGCTTTATGTTGAGGGTAGAGCAGGCGGTTGACCGGGTCTTGTCGCGCAGCGATTGGCCCAGACCAATGACAGACGGATCTCGGATTATCAGCCGCAAACCCAATCCGGAAGAAGGCAATTAAACGTAATTCCTACCGGTGCGCGAACCATGAATTCCACGGCAAAGCAACCACGTACCGAAGCGACCTGGCCCCCCGACGAAGGCCAGATCATTTCGTTCAAGTCTTCCACCGGATCTTCCACCGGTTTCGAAACGAATGTTCTCAAAGAAGTGCGTTGGGGTTTGGTCTGGCGGGATTTCATTCTTGAGGACGGACGAGTGATCCCGGAGCACAGAATCTCGGGCTGTCCCAAGCCGCAGGCGTGGCGCAAAATCAATGAGGTCACCGACGATGAGCGGGAGAGGTGTGAGGAGCGGCTCCTTTCGATGGCCGGAGCCGGGCTGGATCCTCGCAAACGGGACCAGTCTTTCTGGGCGGACCTGAACCAGTATCTGGCTTACACATACCTCAGATACAAGCACGCAGGGAACCAAGGGCAAGATCAAGATCACGATCACAATATAGTGCGATGAGAATAGTGCGATAAGAATAGTGCGATGAGGAACTGACCGGGGTCAGGAGTCTCAGGCACGGTGAATAAAACGAGGGTTAGAGCTGTGAGCCGATCCGATGAGGAAACCGAAGAGCAGCAGATTTGGAGATCGCTCTCCGAAGCTGGTCTGGTAGAAATACAACTTGACGAATTTGCAGAAAGAATCAGAGACGTCAAACGTATGGTCATAGCACGCCTTCGTGAAATGCTGGATTTCGACTCCGGCATTCAAGAACGCGAATCTGCGGCCTATTCGTTGGGTACGCTAAAGGGATTAGAGTTGAAGGTGCTGGCGAATGCTCCGAAGCTGCCCGACCCATCGCAGATGTAGTCATTGTTCAAGCGGGTGAATCCCTCCGTTTCCGCGGGAAGAAGGTCTTTATGCTCAGCGATGGTCCGAAGCGACTCGATAAGACTTGGGAACAACTCGTCGCCGCCGCTTCAATCGAAACCGACCCCGAAAAGCTAGCAACCATGATGGAAGAGATCTTTGCTGCTCTCGAAGAGCGAGAACGAACCCTAAACCAGCCGCAGAATCCAGCTACTTTATGAGAGCATCGCAAAGAGCATCCCATAAAGACTTGAATTTCGGGCGTTAGCGCTCACGACCAGGAAACTGCCCACCCACACCCTGTCCATCGTTTGACACGCATCCAAATGCTCATAGGGGCTGCCGGGTGATTTAGAATCAATCACAAACGCACCCTGGCTCCAAAGTCAGTTACGGACTGAGAATTGCTCTTGTGCATGATGCACAGCGCTCTCCATGGCCATTAAGCTGAAAATCCCGAGGTCTCGAAGCGGCGGGCCGGGTGATCAAGGCCGCGGCAAAAGCCGCCTGTCGGCCAGCGATCCCCTCATGCGCATTGCCCTGCTCGGTTTCCTCACGGCAGCGCTCGTGGTCGTCGGCTTTTTTGCCTACTGGTACGTAAAGTACGACCGCATCATCGAGCAGCGCTTCCGCGGTCCGGCGTTCGCGACTTCGGCGAAGATTTTCGCAGCTTCGCGGGTGGTGAAAATCGGAATGAAGGCGACCGTCCCTGAGCTTGCCGCCGAGCTGCGCCACGCCGGCTACTCCGAGAAGGACGACGAATCTTCGCTCGGCACGTATCATTTGCATAGCGGCTCGATCGAAGTTCTGCCCGGGCCCGAGTCTTACCACAGTCCCGAACCGGCCACCATCACCATCGTCGACGGAGTGGTTTCAACCATCAACAGCCGCGTCTCCGGCGACCTCGCTGCCTATGAACTCGAGCCCCAGATGCTGGCTTCGTTGTTTGACGCCGAGCAACGCTCCAAGCGTCAATTGGTGAAAGTACGACGACATCCCCAAGATCGTGGTGGAAGCGGTGACGGCCATCGAAGACCGCCGTTTCTTCCAGCACAGCGGCGTCAATTTCATGCGGCTGGCCGAAGCCGCCTGGGTCGATTTCACCCATCAGCGCCATCAGCAGGGCGGTTCGACCATCACCATGCAGCTCTCGCGGGCGTTCTTTCTGAGCCCGGAGAAGACCCTCAAGCGCAAGCTCATCGAGATGCTGATCGCGGTGGAGCTGGAACAGAAATTTTCCAAGCAACAGATTTTCGAGATCTACGCCAACCGCGTCGATCTCGGACAGCGCGGCTCGTTCACCATCTCGGGCTTTGCCGAAGGCTCGCGCGTCCTATTTCAACAAGGATCTCAAAGACATTACCCTGCCCGAAGCCGCGCTGTTGGCTGGATTGATCCAGGCGCCCAGCTATCTTTCGCCCTATCGCCATCCCGAACGCGCGCTGGACCGCCGCAATCTGGTGATCGAATCGATGGTTGAAACCGGCGCCATCACGCGCGAGCAGGCCGATAAAGCCAAGGCAACGCCGCTCAAACTCGCCCCGCCGAACGTTGAGGCCAGCGACGCGCCCTACTTCGTGGACATGGTTCGCGACACCTCGTCAGCAAGACTGAACGAACGCGAGATGAACGAGCAGGCGTATCGCATCTACACCACGCTCGATCCTGATCTGCAAAAAGCGGCGGCGCAAGCGGTCGAAACCGGCATGCAAGTTGGTGGACGATCAGGTCACGAAAATGCGCACCAAACGGACCAAGGTCGCGGCAAGGAGCAAGTTTGAAACCACGGTCATGCCCGGCCCGCAGGCGCAGGTGGCGCTGGTAGCCATGGATCCGCACACCGGCGAAATCAAGGCGCTGGTCGGCGGACGAAACTACGGCACGAGCCAACTGAACCATGCGCTCGCCAAGCGTCCCACCGGCTCCATCTTCAAGCCCTTTGTCTACGCTGCCGCCATGAATACGGCCATCGACGGCTCGACCGCCGTGATCACGCCGGCGTCGATCGTCTCCGATCAGCCCACGACGTTCACCTACGGCGATCAGATCTACGAGCCGCGCAACTACAAAGAGGAGTACCACGGCGACGTCACGCTGCGCTACGCGCTGGCGCTTTCGCTCAACAACGCCACCGTGAAATTGGCGGAAGAAGTCGGGTACGACAAAGTGGCGGACCTGGCCCGGTCCGCCGGAATCACATCGGTGAAAGCCACGCCGGCGATGGCGATCGGCGCCTACGACGCCACTCCTGTCGACATGGCGGCGGCCTACACCAGTTTTGCCAACGGCGGCCTCCGGCTTTCACCCGTTTTCGTGAATTCCGTGCGCAACGCCAAGGGCGACATCGTCGTCAACTTCGCTACCGAGAAGAAGCAGGTTCTCGACCCGCGCATCGCCTTCGTCATGACCAACATGCTGGAAGGCGTCATGAACTTCGGCACCGCCGCCGGCGTGCGGTCACGCGGATTCACCGCTCCCGCGGCCGGGAAGACCGGCACTTCGCACGATGGATGGTTCGCCGGCTACACCAGCAATCTGCTCTGCATCGTCTGGGTGGGGTACGACGATTACAGCGACATCCACCTGGAGGGCGCGCATACCGCCGCCCCCATTTGGGCCGAGTTCATGAAGAAGGCGGTGACGCTGCCCCAGTATGACGGACGTCAAGCCCTTCACCCAGCCCGCAAGGCGTGGTCGATGTCCAGCTCGATAAGATCACCAACCGCCTGGCGACGCCCGCTTGCCCCGACGATTACACCATTGCCTTCGTTGCCAGACCGAGCCTCGCGATACCTGCGACCAGACCGGGCGGTGTACAGGGGTTCTTCTCCCGTATGTTTGGCGGAAATTCCGAGAAAGCGCTGCCTCCGCCCGGAACAGCCGGGAACCCGCAACCGGCCAACGGTGTCCAATCTGATGAGGAGGCAAAGAAAAAGAAGAGCTTTTTCGGCAAGATTGTTGACGTGTTTAAAGGGGACAGCACCCCCCCAAAAGACGACAAGAACGCGCCTGCGCCGTCTAAGAGCAGCGGGAGCACGCCGCCCCAGTAGTCGTGTAGTCATAATACAGAGCGCCTTAATATCGAAAGCCCGGATCCGCGGCCTTAAACTTGCAGGCAAAGTAACGTCGTACCGCTGAACTGCTACGAAACTGTGAAGTTTTGTAGGTCCGGCCGGGGGTGGTATATGTTTTCCTGGATCCGCATCAGCTCTGTATCGCTTCTCTCCGCTGTTCTTCTCTTTCTCCCATCGCAGGCTCAGAACACCGAAACACTGCAAGTCAGCCCGCCGCCGCTCCAGCGCATCGATCCACCCCCTCCCGGGGCATCGCCGGAGGAACTCGAACAACGGGGCGACGAACTGCGCACGGACAAGAACTTCCTCGACGCCATCGACTACTACAGAGCAGCCATGAAAGGTGGGCCGGGAACCGCGTCCCTGTTCAACAAGATCGGGATCTGCCAACTTTTGACGCAGCGCTACAGAGATGCCAGAAGGAGTTTCGAGCGCTCCATCAAGGCTGATCATAACCACGCCGACGCCTACAACAATCTCGGCGTCGTTTATTACGCGACGCGTAACTACAACGCCTCGATCCGGAACTATGAGAAGGCGATCTCGCTGAATGATGACGCCGGCTCCTACTACAGCAATATGGGCACGGCATATTTCAGCAAGAGACAGTTCGAAAAGGCGATCCATTGTTATGCCAAGGCGTTGGACCTTGACCCTGACATCTTCGACCGATCCTCGAAAGCCGGAGTTCAAGCCAAGCTGCCTTCTCCCGAAGACCGCGGTCATTACGATTATGTTCTCGCCAGGCTCTACGCCAAGACGGGAGAGCCCGACCGTTCCTTGCACTATCTGAAGAAGGCAAAGGAAGAGGGTTACAAGGACATCAAGGACGCATACAGAGACAATGAGTTCAGCAGCCTGCGCAAGGATCCCCGCTTCGCCGAACTGATGGCCGCGAAGACCCTGGCAATCCCCGATTAGACCCCGGTAACCTGTTTACAGGGAATGGGTTAGGAGAAAACGCGGCAAAAATCGGAAGGCTTCGCGAAACTTTCGTTGCGACGCGGGGTTTGGAAAGCCATTGCTCCTGAAAACAACAGGGTGAGTAGGGAGAACAAGCACCCACCGGTTGCAAACCCGAGCACGCCCCAAGCAAGCAACCGGTGGGTGAATCATCCGTCAACACTTCAGCTTCTCTCGCGAGATATACTCGTCCACCACCCGCTTCCATTTGCCCTGCGCTTTCAATATGTATTCGACCGCATCGCGAGCCGCGCCATCTCCTCCGGCGTGGGACGTAGCCCAGTGGGCCTCCGCTTTCACTTCGGGCCGCGCGTTCTTCACCGCGATGGCCAGCCCACATTTGCGCATTGCCGGCAGATCGATCACGTCGTCGCCTACGAAAGCTGCCTCAGCCGCGGTGATGCCGTCTTTTTCAAGAATCTGCGCGAAGACTGACGCCTTGTCCTGAATGCCCTGATATACGTGATCCATCTTCAAATCACGAGCGCGCAGGGCAACGGTTTCGGAGATGCGCTTGGTGATGATCCCGGTCTTGATTCCCGCCAGGCGGGCCAGCGAAATGGCAGTGCCGTCGTGTGCGTGGAAGCCCTTGGCCTCGATCAAGCTCGCGCTGTGGAGGCCGAAGCCCCCCTGTCCGGCATGCTGGGCAGACCGTTCGAGCACACTCTGCTGAGTTCCAGACTGCGAGCCGCCGGGCGCGGGGAAAATCCAGATTTTGCCGTCAGTAAGCACGCCGTCAACGTCGAAAAGGATGAGTTTAATTTTGCGGGCACGAGCAAGAGCAGATGATTTGGGCGACGATTTGGGCATCGGCGCGATTCTAGCATTCAGCCCGCTGCCAATTCATGGACGGGTCAACCATAAGACCGGGAACTGGCGTCCTAGTTTCTCGAAATCGCGGTCGGCGGTAACGAGAGTGGCGCGATGCTGCAAAGCAAGAGCGGCGGCGATGCAATCCACATAGGGAATCTTGTGGAGAGCCTTCAACTCGCCAGCTCTGAGGGCCTGAGAAAGATCCACGGGGACAACCTGAATCGGCAGGCGGGAGAGGCCGTCGAGGGTCTGGCGGGCTTGTTCCTCGCTGCGTTTCTGCCAGAGCCAATAAAAGACCTCGCCGAGGTTCATAACCGAGGCGAGAACAGTTACCTGGTGCCGCGCAGCTGCATGGAGCAACTGATCGACCTTGTGAACACCGGGGCCAGCTTCCACAAAATCTAGCACTGCATTGGCATCGAAAACGTAGGATCCGGTCATTTCTCCAGCCGGTGTTCGCGCTCGCGAGCTTCAACGAGTGAGTCTTCGCCCTTGCAAGACCCTCGGAGCCTGCGGATTAACTCCTCCATCGCGGGTTGCATGTGATCGTTCCCCTCGTCCGGAGTCGCCTGGCCTTCGTAGCGGACATCAAATCCTCGCTCCTTCAGGATCTTGACGGCTTGATGCGAGTTTGTAGGGTCATTCGGAGGCACCCCTGCCGCCTCAAGAATTAGCGGCCTGGCAGGCAGTTCGCGCCCCTCGACGATCACGGTCCACTTTGCCGGGCGAGCCGAACGCAGCCTCTTGGCGGCTGCGGTGATGTCCTCCCTGGTAAGAGCGGAGACCCTCGGGCTGGGCATCAGTCGTTCCTCCTCTGCAGTTTCTTAGTCGTCTGGATTATTCATATTCATCATATTCATATTCATACTCATTGTCAAGACAAGCACCTCCTTGGAAGCCCCAGGCGAACATTTTACGAAACTCAAAATTCCCGCTACAATCTTTCCCATGCCGTCCGCAGTCTCTCCTTCGCTGGCCTGGGCTCATCCGCTGGTTCAGGAATGGTTCACCGCGCGCTTCTCCACGCCGACCGAACCGCAGGAGCAGGGCTGGCCCCACATCCTCGCCGGCCATACCACGCTGATCTCGGCTCCCACCGGATCAGGCAAAACGCTGGCCGCTTTCCTCGCCTGCATTAACCGCCTCGTCTGCAAGGCGCTGGCGGGCGATCTGCGCGATCGCACCGAAGTTCTGTATATATCTCCGCTCAAAGCCCTCGGCAACGACATTCAGAAAAATCTCGAAGTGCCGCTCGGAGAAATTCTGCAGATGGCCGGCGATCGCGGCCTGCTCATGCCCGAGATCCGCACCGCCGTGCGCACCGGCGACACGCTGATGAAAGACCGGCGGCTCATGCTGAAGCGCCCGCCGCACATTCTGGTTACCACGCCCGAGTCGTTCTACATCCTGCTGACGGCAGAAAAGAGCCGCGCCATCCTGCGCGATGTCGAAACCGTGATTGTCGACGAAATCCATGCCGTCGCCGACGACAAGCGCGGCGTGCATCTGGCGCTTTCGCTCGAGCGCCTGGAAGCGCTGACTGAGCGTCCGCCCGCGCGCATCGGTCTTTCCGCGACGCAGAAACCCATCGAGGAAGTCGCGCATTTCCTCGCCGGAAGCGCGGACCCTCATCGTGTGGTGACGGGGCTCTGCCCCGTACCGGCGGGGCCGAGCCCCGCCACCACACAAGACAGACGCCCCGCTCCCGTGATCGTCAACGTCGGCCACAAGCGCAAGCTCGATCTCGGAGTCGAAGTCCCGTCCTCCGAACTCGGCCCCGTCGCCTCGAACGAAATGTGGGACGAGATTTACGAGCGCATCGTGCAACTGGTCAATGCTCACCGCTCCACGCTGGTCTTCGTGAATACTCGGCGCCTGGCGGAACGCATCGCTCATCAACTGGGCGAGCGCCTGGGCGAGGAAAACGTGGCCGCGCATCACGGAAGCTTGTCGCGCAAGCTGCGCCTCGAAGCCGAGCGCAAACTAAAGGAAGGCCAGGTAAAGGTGCTAGTGGCGACCGCATCGCTCGAACTTGGCATTGACGTCGGAACCGTCGACCTGGTGTGCCACATCAGTTCGCCGCGTTCGATTGCGGTCGCTTTGCAGCGCGTTGGCCGTTCGGGCCACTGGCGCGGTGCCGTCCCGAAAGGACGTTTTTTTGTCACCACGCGCGACGATCTGGCGGAATGCGCCGTATTGGTGCGGGCGATCCGCCGGGGCGATCTCGACCGGCTGATTTTTCCGGAAGCTTCGCTCGATGTGCTGGCCCAGCAGATCGTAGCCTGCTGCGCGGCTTCGGGCAGCGCCGCCACGGCGAACAAATCGGGCGATCAGTCAAACGACGGATGGGACGAAGACGAATTATTCGCGTTGGTAACGCGAGCCTATCCCTACCGCAATCTCACCCGCGAAACCTTCGACGCCGTGCTCGCCATGCTTTCCGAGGGAATCGCATCGCAGCGCGGCCGCTACGGTGCGTATCTGCATCACGACCGCATCAACCGCAAGCTGCGAGCGCGCCGCGGAGCTCGCCTGGCGGCCATCACCAGCGGAGGCGCGATTCCCGACAACGCTCTTTTTACCGTCGTCGCAGAACCGGACGGCGGAGTCGTAGGGACAGTCGACGAAGACTTCGCCGTGGAAAGCATGGCCGGAGACGTCATGCTGCTCGGTAACACCTCGTGGCGGATCCGCCGCGTGGAAGCGAAATCGTCGCGCATGTTAGTCGAAGATGCGCACGGCACTCCGCCCAGCGTTCCGTTCTGGCGAGGAGAAGCCCCGGCGCGCACCACCGAGCTTTCGCAGCAGCTAGGCGAATTGCGCAAAGAAATCAGCGACCGTCTCCCCGGCGTGGTTCCGGTAGAGGCATGGCGCAACCTGCCCGCGGTGACCGACGCCGTGAATTGGTTGCAAGAGGAATGCGGGCTCGATCTCTCCGGCGCCGAGCAACTGATTCAGTACACGCTCGAAGGCCGCGCGGTGCTGGGCGACGTGCCGACGCAGACGACCATCATCGCTGAAAGATTTTTCGACGAAGGCGGCGGAATGCAGTTAATCATCCACGCCCCCTTCGGCGGACGCATCAACAAAGCCTGGGGACTGGCGTTGCGCAAGCGCTTCTGCCGCGGCTTCAATTTCGAATTGCAGGCGGCCGCTACCGACAACGGATTGAACATAGCGCTCGCCGAGCAACACAGTTTTCCGCTGGCGGATGTTTTTCAATTCCTCGCATCCGAGAGCATGCCGCCGATCCTAGAACAGGCCGCGCTGGCGTCGCCGATCTTTCAAACCCGCTGGCGGTGGGATGCGACGCGTGCTCTGGCTCTGCTGCGTTTTCAAGGCGGCAAGAAAGTCCCGCCGCAAATCCAGCGCATGCGCTCCGACGATCTGCTCGCCTCGGTCTTTCCCGATGTAGCCGCCTGTCAGGAAAACATTGCTGGAGACATCCAGATTCCCGACCACCCGCTGGTGCGCGAGGTGATGAAAGACGTGCTCACCGAGGCGCTGGATATCGAAGGCCTCACCGAGGTCCTGCGCGGAATCGAGCAGGGAAGGATTCGTTGCCTCGCGGTGGACACGCCGGTGCCATCGCAATTCTCGCACGAAATTCTGAATGCGAATCCGTACGCCTACCTCGATGACGCGCCGCTAGAAGAGCGCCGCGCGCGAGCGGTCGAGATGCGGCGCGTGTTGCCGGCATCCGTGCTAGAAGAAGTCGGCGCCCTCGATCCAGCAGCCATAGCGCAGGTGCAGCAGGAGGCGTGGCCCGATGTCCGCGACGCCGACGAACTGCAGGACGTGCTGCATACGCTGGTGATAGTGCCGGAAAACAGTTCTCAGTTCTCGGTTCTCAGTTCTCAGGAAACCATGGCGCAGCTCACCACTGGATGGGGGCAATTCTTCGATCGCCTGCAGCGAGAGAATCGCGCGGTGGTCGCTGAAACTGCGGGCAAGCGCTATTGGGTGGCCGCCGAGCGAGTCGAATGGTTCCGTGCAATCCATCGTGTGGTGACGGGGCTCTGCCCCGTCCCTGCGGGGCAAAGCCCCGCCACCACACAGCCGGTGAATTTCGACGATGCGGTCTTGGCCGCAGTGCAGGGTTGGATCGCACATCTCGGCCCAACCACCGCGTCAGAAATCGGCGAGTTGCTCGGACTGCCGGCGGCAGAGGTCGAAAAAGCTCTACTCCGCATGGAATCGAGCGGAGCAATTCTGCGCGGCAGCTTTCGCAGCGCTGCGATCGCTCCCGAAACCGAGTGGTGTGAGCGCCGTCTGCTGGCGCGCATCCATCGCCTGACGGTTGCGACGCTGCGCAAGCAGATCGAGCCGGTAAAAGCAGCGCAATTCATGACCTGGCTCTTACGCTGGCAGCATCTCGCTCCGGGTACGCAGGTGCGCGGAGAGCATGGCACGCTCGAAGTGATCCGCCAGTTGCAGGGATTTGAAATTCCCGCCAGCGCGTGGGAGCGATTTGTGCTCGCACGTCGAATCTCGGACTACGATCCCGCTCACCTCGATCAACTCTGCCTGACCGGAGCAGTCGGATGGGGGCGCCTGTCGCCGCATCCGGCGACTCTGGAAGCAACCGGAACCGATGAGCCAGGTCACGAAACACGGCGACGAGTGATTCCGACGCGAGTCGCACCGATCGCATTCTTCGTGCGAGAAGATGCCGACTGGCTCCGCCCACACCACCCCGGTGCGGAGGATTCCACCACGTCGTTCCTGAGTCCGGTGGCGCAGGCGCTGCTCGAACTCTTGAAGCAGCGGGGTGCTCTGTTTTTCCCCGATATGGTGCGAGCCACCGGCCGGCTCAAAGCGGAAGTCGAAACCGGGCTGTGGGAACTGGTCGCAGCCGGTCTCGTGACCGCCGACGGATTCGAAAATCTGCGCGCGCTGGTAACCCCGAAAAGCTCGGCAGGCGGCAGTCTCGCAAAAGTCCGTCGCCCGCGCCATGCGCCCGGGCGCTGGTCGCTCCTGCACACCGAAGGCGCCGATCGCGACCGCAGCGTCGAATCTTGCTGCTGGATGTTGCTGCGCCGCTACGGCGTCGTCTTCCGCGACCTGCTGGTGAGGGAAACCAATCTGCCGCGCTGGCGTGAATTGCAGATCGGCTACCGCCGCCTCGAAGATCGGGGCGAAGTGCGCGGCGGTCGCTTCGTCGATGGATTTCTGGGAGAGCAGTTCGCGCTTCCAGTGGCCGTCGAATCGTTACGCGCCCACCGCACGCTGCCCCAGAACGCAAATGCCGAGCGCGTCGTCATAGCCGCCGCCGATCCGCTGAACCTCGTCGGAATCATCGTTCCCGGCGAACGCATTCCCGCCATCTCAGGAAGAAGCGTCACCTTCCGCGACGGCGCTTGGGAAGCGGAAGATGCGTTGCAACAGGCTTCTAGCTACTAGCTACTGGCTTCTCGCAACAAACTCTTTGTCATCCTTCGCTTCGCTCAGGATGACAATTTTTGATCGGTTCACGGCAAATTCAATTTCAGCAGCACCTGCGGATCCAGATACACTCCCTGCCAGCGCAATGCCAGATGCAAATGCGGCCCGGTAGCGCGCCCCGTGCCTCCGCTAAGCCCGATCGGCTGCCCTTTACTTACCTCGTCGCCTTCTTTAACCAGAAAGCTCGACAGATGCAGATAGAGCGTCAGCAGCCCCTGCCCATGGTCGATCACCACGAAGTTGCCTTCATAGAACATAGGTCGCGCCAGTATGACGCGTCCGCGATTCACGGCCGCGACCGAGGTTCCCCCGGCACGCGAAAGTCGAGCCCAAAGTGCGTGCTTTGCACGGAACCATTGAAGACGCGCTCCGATCCAAACACGTCGGAGATCTCGGCCGTCACCGGAGCCGCAAACGACCCTTCCCATTCGCGCTCCGGGCTGAGGGTTTTAAAAGCTTCGGCTTTCGTTTCCTTGTCCTGTTCGATCTGGTGCTGGTCCTCGGGACTGGGCGCGGTGTAGCGTCCGGGAACTGTCAGCACCGCGTGGCGCGGATAGCTTTGGCGTGCCACTCGAAGTTGCCTTTCGAATGAGATCGCTTGTCCTGCAAATGGCCCGGCAGATGGCCCAGAGGAAACTTCAGCGTGAAGCTCGATAGGGTAAGTTCCCGGCTTGGTGTCCAGACTGACTCCAGCGAGCGCGAACCATGATTTGCTGCTCGCATCAAAGCTGAACGCAATCTCGTGGCCGAGCCAGTTGGCCGAAAGCGTGCGAACCGGCTTCGGCGTGGTGACGCGGAAAAGCACCGGCGTTCCGTTGACCAGGCGGGCGGGCTGGGTGACGACTGTCCATTTGCTGCCTGAGTGAGCGGCAGCTGCCGCTGGAGGGTCTGCGGTCAGCGCAAGTAGCACAAACGCGGTGAGCGAAAAAGAATAGAGATAGCGCACTACCCAGCGTACCACTGGTAGATTTGAGATCCGCGAAAGGAGTACTCTTGTGATGTCGTTGCCACATTACCCGCGTAATGCGCACCCCAACGACTGGTAGAGTAAGCTGTGGACCACATGACAAACCGCAAGCCACCAGGGAGCGACAGGAGCCGCCACGTGCGATTCAATTTTGAAATCGAACGAGAAACCGACGGTAGATGGATAGCTGAAATTCCAGAGGTTCCAGGCGCCCTGGCATACGGATCATCCGAGGGCGAAGCTAAAGCAAAGGCATACGCATTGGCACTGTATGCAATTGCCGACGACGTAGAAAAGTCCAAGGACATTCCAGAATCCATCAGCATCCTCACCGTCTCGGCTTGAGTCAATGGCCGAGTGCCAAGGCAAAAGCAGTGATGCGCGCTCTTCTCCGAAAAGGTTGGACCGTAGTCTCTCAACGTGGATCGCACGTCAAATTGCACCATCCCAACTTTGGCAACTACATGTTCGGATTTCACGACCAGGAAGAAATTGGTCCGCGCATGTTAGCCAAAATTGCGAAACACACCGGCTTGACTCCCGACGATCTCTGAGAACACGAGACTTTCGCACAACTTATTTTCGCAAGAGAAAAACCAGCCCTAGTCGTCGTCTTCCGCTTCTTCGCTGATCTTGATGCGGAGCGACTTGAGGAACTTCATATCCTGATCGCTGATCTTGAGTTCGGGGTTGGTGCTGAGGGTGGAGACCAGGGAAGTCTTGTCGGTCGAGTGTTCGCCCTGCTTGCTGACGCCGATAGTGGCTTCGAGAACCAGAAAAATGTCGTAGCCGCCTTCCTTGATGCGGGCAACGACTTCGGCGATCTGTTCGGAATCGGACAGAGACTCGTTGATCGCTTCTCCGAGATCTTTCATGAGCTGCTTCAGTTGCTGATCCACGAGTCCCCCTGGAATCGGACGCCGCTGATGGCGAACATCACAAGTGTTTGTGACGCTGTCCACGCTCATTGTACGCCCGGCCGCTGCTAAAATCGACTGACGGTAGCTGACTTCTAATGGTGTCCGGCTACTGATGGTGAACCGCCAATGGTCGACGGCCAAACTGCAAGAAAAATCCAGATGATCCTCCGTGCGGCCGCCCAGTGGCTGGAGCGCAGCCGGACGGGACGCGCGGTGTTGGCGGGAATCCGTGCGGCCGCCCAGTCCTTCGGACGGGTGCTTCACCAGCTCTGGCTGGAAGTGACGGGATTTATGTTTCTGGCAATCGCCGGAATCGGAGCGCTAGCCGGCATACGCGAATATGGGAAGTACCAGGCCGGCCACGCGGCGGGACCGGGCCGGTTGGTCCTCGCGGTGTGCTTCACCGTTTCCTTCACCTGGTTCGGCCTGAGCTCATTCTGGCGGATAAAGAGAAGAGCCAAAAGCTGGAGCTGAAGCTGAGAGCTGAGAATATGGCCGATCTCAAGACGCGCGATTCCCGAAGCAAGCGGGAAGCCAGCCTCCCGGGCGAAGAGACGTCTTCTCACATCCCAGTACGTCCCCTCTACACGCCCGCCGATCTTGCCGCGGAGAACTCGAAAGCGGCGTGGAACTACGACCGCGACGTGGGCTATCCCGGAGAATTTCCCTACACCCGCGGCGTCCAGGCCACCATGTACCGCGGCCGCCTCTGGACCATGCGCCAGTACGCCGGCATGGGCGATGCCGAGGAGTCGAACAAGCGCTACAAGTATCTGCTGGCCAACGGGACTACAGGGCTATCGGTGGCCTTCGATTTACCCACGCAGATTGGCCTCGATTCCGACAATCCGCTGGCCATGGGAGAAGTCGGCAAAGTCGGCGTGGCCATCGATTCGATCGAAGACATGCAGCGATTGTTCGAGGGCATTGACCTGACCGCGATTTCAACATCGATGACCATCAATGCAACGGCGTCGATTCTGCTGGCGCTATACGTCGCCGTGGCGCGAAGGCAGGGCAGGGATATTCGCAGGCTCTCCGGCACCGTGCAGAACGACGTGCTCAAGGAGTACATCGCGCGCGGAACCTATATTTATCCGCCTCACCAGGCGATGCGCATCATCACCGACCTGTTTGCCTGGACGAACGAGAACGTGCCCGAGTGGAACACGATTTCAATCTCGGGCTATCACTTGCGCGAGGCGGGATCGACGGCGGTGCAGGAAGTCGCCTTCACCCTGGGCAACGGAATAGCCTATGTGGAAGCGGCGATTCGCGCCGGCCTCGATATCGACAAGTTCGCGCCGCGGCTTTCCTTCTTCTTCAACGCCCACAGCAATTTTCTTGAAGAGGTCGCAAAGTTCCGCGCCGCGCGCCGCATGTGGGCGAAGATCATGCGCGATCGCTTCAAGGCGAAGAATCCAAAATCGTGGATGTTGCGCTTCCACGCCCAGACCGCCGGTTCCACGCTGACCGCGCAGCAACCGGAGAACAACATCGTGCGAACGGCGATCCAGGCCATGGCGGCCGTGCTGGGAGGAACGCAGTCTCTGCATACCAATTCCTATGATGAAGCGCTGGCCTTGCCGACCGAGGCTGCGGCGCGGATCGCGCTTGCGCACCCAGCAGGTGATCGCGTTCGAGTCGGGCGCGCCGCAAACGGTCGATCCGCTGGCGGGCTCCTATTACGTCGAATCGCTAACCAGCGAAATCGAGAAGCGAGCTGACGACTATCTTAAAAAAATCGAAGCCATGGGCGGCATGCTCAAAGCCATCGAACGCGGATACGTGCAGCAGGAGATCCAGAACGCGGCCTACGAATATCAGCAGGCAGTCGATCGACAGCAGGCAGTGGTGGTGGGCGTGAACCGGTTCCAGGTCGAGTCCGAAGACGAAAAGCAGGTGCCGATCCTGCGCATTGATCCGGCGCTGGAGCCGAGGCAGGTGGAGCGACTGCGAGCGTTGCGTGCCAAGCGCAACCGCGAGACCTGGCAGGCTGCGATCCGTGCCGTCGAAGACACGGCGCGCTCGGGAGAAAATCTCATGCCGAGAATACTGACTGCAGTGGAGGCAAATGCCACCGTGGGCGAAATTTCAGACGCGATGCGCAAGGTGTTTGGCGAGTATAAGGAAGCAGTGGTGATTTAGTCCCCGGACAGGCGTTACACGGCGGTCTATCGTCGCTTGTTGTTTTCGAAGTTATGCCGTTGGCGACGAGGCATCAGGGCTACTCGTGACTTCGAACCCGGCGGGGAATGGCGCTGCAGCAAAGGCGTCGCGCAGACATCTTAGAGATGTAGGCGAAAGCGCAAAGGATTACCGTCAATCCGATGCTCATCTCCAGGAATCCAGCGATCAGGAATCCCGCTCAGAACGAGCGAGCCAACCAACGCTCCAGACATCCTGTGACTTTGCATTCTCCAGTTAACGAACCTTGCTAACTCCATTGGCCATTTAAAGTCCCAGTAAAGATTGAAGATAGGAATGAAATGGAACCGCACGGCGCGTCTTGGAGAGATCGGATGGGACCAGCCATCAACTTTGCCAACCACATAGTGGTATGTGGAGATGCAGTGGAGCACATAAGCGGTCGAAACGAGTGCGCATATTAGGGTCAGCGCGGCGGCATAGCCGCCCGCTGATCGCGATTCCGGTGTTCCCCTCGCCAATTCACGCTGAACGCCCCACACGGCTTCTAAGACAAAGATAGAAATTGCTAGTCCAAAGCCAAAACTTAGTCGAGGCAATTGGGAGGAAAGGCGTTCGGCCTCACTCGATGGCGTCATTCTCGCGACACGTTATAGCGAGGAATCGCCTTGGTCAAGTCTCTTTGCGAATAAGGCAATTTCGGCGGGGCGCCGAGGCCACAAAAATGAGGGCCTTTAGTCCCTGAGGGCCGGCGGCAGATTCAGTTCGCCGGTTTGTAATCGCAGGCGGTCCGGCACCCTTCGCAGTAAAGCAGGCCGTCGGTGCAAAGGCGCACGTCCAGTTGAGACTGACAGTACACGCAGTATTTGTCGCACTCGCAGCCCGCTTCAGTCTTTTCGCATTGGGCGCAGAGCACGGCCGATTTACCCATAGCTGGCTTCGTGGACATGCTTCAAGTTTAGTTCGCCACTGGCAGAGAAGGAACGTAACGGAAGTCACCCAACACCAGGTCCCGGGTGTCAGGTCTCAGGAAGAGCAACGCAAAAGACAGTCCGGTAACCTAAGCAAGATGTCGCTTTCCCTGAGACCTGACACCTGAGACCTGACACCTGAGACCTGACACCTGCCCCTGTGTTAACTTAATCAGTCACAGATTCCGGCGGCCCAGCCACTGCCTGAAAGACACCTGACCGAGGGTTCTCTTGTCCGTAGTCGAAACCACTCCCATCGTCGGCAATAACGTCCGCAAGACCGCGCTGAACGCCGTCCATCGCCAGATGGGCGCGAAGATGGTGGACTTCAATGGCTGGGACATGCCCGTCGAATACCCTTCCTCGATCGGATGCGGCATCGTAGCCGAGCATATGGCGGTGCGCACCGGCGTCGGTATTTTTGACGTCAGCCACATGGGCGATATCCGGTTGATCGGGCGTGGGGCGCTGGCCGCGGTGCAACATATCTCGATGAACGATGCGTCACGGCTGGCGATCGGGCAGGCGCAGTATTCGGCGTTGCTCTATCCGCAAGGCACCTTCGTTGACGACGTGATCGTTCACCGTCTCGGCGAGGACGAATACCTGCTCGTGATTAATGCGGGCACCCGCGAGAAGGATTTCAATTGGGTTCGTGACAACACGCGCCAATTTCGACTGCAACGTCGAGCATCTCTCCGACGACTTCACGCAGATTGCGATTCAAGGTCCGAGGGCCGTGGATACGCTGCAAAAGCTGACCGACGCGGACCTGAGCGCGGTGAAGTTCTACTGGGTGACGCGCGGAGCTTTCTGCGGCATGAAGAATATCCTGATGGGCCGCACTGGCTATACCGCCGAAGACGGATTCGAGATTTACATTCCGCCCGACGAGGAGACCAGCGCGCGGATCTGGTACGAGATTCTGGACGCCGGAAAGGAATTTGGCGCCATCCCCTGCGGCCTGGGTGCGCGCAACACGCTGCGACTCGAAGGCAAGCTGCCTCTTTACGGACACGAAATCTCGGACACGATCAATGTGTGGGAGGCGGGACTGGACCGTTTCTGCAAGATGGAGAAGCCAGACTTTATCGGCCGCGCCGCGCTCGAAAAAGCGAAAGCTGAGGGCGTGAAAAGAACGCTGGTCGGCCTCGAGATGGTCGATCGAGGCATCGCGCGCGACGGATACAAAGTTCTGGACGAGGGCGGACGCGAGATTGGCTACGTCACCAGCGGTTCTCCGGCGCCATTCCTGAAGAAAAATATCGCGTTGGCCTATGTCCCGCCCGAGCATGCCGCGATCGGAACGACGGTAAAAGTAGAAATCCGAGGACAGGGCGTGAAAGCGCAAGTTGTGCCGACGCCATTTTATAAGCGTCCGAAAAAAACGTGACACAAAAAACACAAGCCAAAAGCCAAGAGCTAAAAGCCAGAAGCTAGGAGCCAGGAGCCAGAATGCCCTACCCGACCGACCGCAAATACACGAAAGAACATGAGTGGATCACCGCCGATGGCACCATCGGCATCACGACCTACGCCCAGGATTCGCTCGGCGACATCGTGTTCGTCGAACTGCCCAAGGTGGGGACGGAGATCACTGCCGGCAAGCGCTTCGGCACGGTAGAGTCGGTAAAGGCCGTCTCCGATCTTTTCGCGCCGGTTTCGGGCACCGTGGCGGCCGTGAACGAGGCTCTGGCCACCGCTCCCGAGCAAGTGAATAAAGACGCGCACGCCGCCTGGATGCTCAAGATCAAACTGAAGGACGCGGCGGAGATGAATGCGCTGCTCTCAGCGGCGGATTACGAAAAATTTGTGAGCGAAGAGGCGGGACACTGA
>CAVXBU010000025.1:0-82769 GCA_963760175.1 uncultured Acidobacteriaceae bacterium | reverse complement strand
AAATTCCGCCGCCGCATCCGCGCCGCGCTTCGCCTGCAGGTACGCCAGGCCGCGAATGTACATCGGGAAGAGTTCCTGGTTGAAGCCCAATTCGTACGGCGTTGTTGCCTGCAGCGCCGCGATCGCCTTCTCGGGCGCGTTGCGATCCATTTCGATTAACGCCTGCACGACGGGCATGCTTACCTGATGCAGCAGCGTGTCGTCCGGAAAGCGGTGGCCAAGGTCGTCCGCCATGGCTTGGGCGCGGCTTGCATCCCCGGTCATGGCCAGTGCCACCGCCACTGACTCCATGTTGCGGCGGCCATGCGCCAAAGCGGAACTGGACGCAGCCAGCTCCTTGGCCTTCGAAGCGTTCCCCACCACGGCCTGCCTCACCGCAAACCCGGCTTGCGTGTCGGCCGAGGTCTCCTTGAAACCCAGACGATCGCTCACCTGCACTGACCGCTGCACCAATCCCTCAGCCTTCTGCATTTGCCCTCGTGCAGCGGCAGCATCTGCCATCGAGATGAGCAGCAAGTATTCGCTGGGCTTCCCCGCTGCCCAAGTCACTTGTCGCTGCGTCCCATCGGCGTCGCCGTTCAAGAAAGCCAGCTCGTAGAGCGATTCGTGGATGAACAGGTTGTCCGCCTTGGCATCGACTGCCTGTTGCAGAATGGAGCGCGATTCCTCCACACGGTTCAGCGCCATGTACGGTTGAGCCGCGTGCTCGTAGCCAAAGGGAGAGTTGGGCTCGAGGCGCGAGAACTCGTTGGCCAGCGGGATCGCCTTCTCATAGTCACCGTAAAAAAGGCTGTATATCAGCGCCAGGTTCGCATAGGGGCTGGAGTCATTCGGATACGTCTTGATAGCCAACTCCAGCGTCTCTTTGTCTTTCTCGATGTCTCCGTTCGCCGTGTAAAAATGATCGGTAATGTAGAAGCGCTCGCGTTCGCTCACTCGTTCCCGCAGATCGAATGCCTTCTTGGCCTCTTCCCCCGATCGATCTTCTTCGCCAAGGTTGTTATAAATAGCCGCCAGACGGGCATGAGCCATGGCAAAATTCGGATCGAGTTCGACGGCATGCTGGAACAGAGGGATAGATTCGGCCTCGTTTCCGCCGTTGCGCATCTCGTCAGCGGCCGCATACGCCTTTAACGCTTCTAGCGATGATGTGGTTGCCTCGGTCACCGGCGTGTCGTATTTTTGAATCGACGCCAGCGATTCGCCCAGCTTTCCCCGCAAGCTTGACGCCGCTTTCCCCACCGCGGGGAGCACCGCTTCCTTGGTCGCCGCCGTTACCTGCTCTCTGGCTAGAGAATCTCCAGTTGCGCAATTGGTGGCGTCGAGCGCTACCACGTATTGGCTTCCCAGGGTCGCAATCGAACCGCTCAGCATGGCCTTGATGTGCTCGCGCTCGCAGATCTTCGCGTGCAACACTGCCGGTGACCCGCTCGTCCGCTGGGCGTCCCATGAACTGCAGCGCCTTGCGGATGGTCTGATCGGGCACGATGTTCAGATACGGCGACTGCTCCAGTTGTACTGCGAGCGCCTGTTTCAGCGTTCCGTCGAACACGGGATCGCCTGTTGTGTTGACAAAATCCGCCAGCAGGATGGAATCTTTCTCGCCAAGGACCTGGGTAGGACGCAACCGCCAGTAAAACCCACCGGCAATCATTGCCGCTAGAAGAAGTCCAACCGCCGCCCAGACCCACGTAGGGACGGACGCATTCGTCCGTCCAGCCGAGCAAGCTCCACCGGCTCGTGTGGCGCGGACATTCCTGTCCGCGTAGCCGACACCGCAACCGGTCCAGATGAACTACTCGACCGTGGGCTCGACGATCGTGGACTCGCCGGTAGAGAAGAATCTCCGGCCTCCAGCTCCGGCGGCTCTTCCGCCGCGATCTTCCTCCCCGACTCCGTGTCCCGCTTCAGCCGCTGCAATTCGGCGCGCATCTCCGCGCATGCTGATATCGCAGCTCCCGGTCCTTCTCCAGCGCCCTGTTGATGATCCGCTCCAGTTCCACGGGCAATCGCGGATTCAACCGAACTGGCGGAAGCGGAGCGCGGCTCAGAATTGCTTCAAAATCATCGCCGAAGCTGTCTCCACGGAACGGCAGCGTGCCCGTAGCCATCTCATACAGTACCGCTCCGAACGAGAAAAGATCGCGTGCGCGCGTCCAGTTCTTTCCCCCGGCTTGTTCCGGCGACATGTAAGCGACGGTGCCCAAGTGCCGCCCCGGGGCTGGTCAAATGCTGCTCGTCCATGGCCGCATCGGGTTGGCCGTCGCTTTTCGGCTGGACGCGGCGCTGGACGCGTTACCTTGGCCAGGCCAAAATCCAGTACCTTGGCGTGTCCGCGCTTGGTGACGAAGATATTCGCCGGCTTGATGTCACGATGTACGATGCCTTCGGCGTGGGCTGCGTCGAGGGCGTCGGCGATCTCGATCGCCAGCGACAATAGCTTTCGGTCTCGAGCGGACGCCCCGCAATCAGGTGCTTCAACGTCATGCCATCCAGGTACTCCATGGCGATGAACGCCTCGCCGTTTTCGTCGCCAATGTCGTAGATGGTGCAGATGTTGGGATGGTTGAGCGCGGACGCGGCCTTGCGCCTCACGCCGGAAACGTTCGAGCGCTTGCGGTCCTGCGCCACATCGTTGGGAAGGAATTTCAGGGCGACAAAACGGTCCAGCCGGGTGTCCTCGGCCTTGTAGACCACGCCCATGCCGCCGCCGCCGAGTTTCTCGACGATGCGGTAATGCGAGATGGTCAGGCCGATCAATTCGAGATGCCTAGCTTTGGGGCCGCTTCATCTTACGGACGCGGCATCCGCTAGTCAACGAAGCGGTGACCGAGTGGAAGATGTTGCAGATGAAGATCGAGTTCGTGCGCGCCAAACCCGAGCTTGCTCCTGTTGCCTGCCGTCGGTAAGCAAGCACACTTACGCCTTTCGATGCGGGCCACTCGCGCTTCTCATGCAACCTTGATCAGCCAGGATGCGCGCCGGTCATCAAGATAGTCGCGTGGCATATCAGTAGTACGCAAGGGAATTTCGAACCACTTAGCAACGCCAACATGCCTCAACATCAAATCAATACTGCTCTTACTGGGGCTCGCAACAATCGTCGAACGGGTAGCATTTCGAATATCGATAGGCTCTTCCAAGCACAGCTTAATGACAGACTCTGTCGATGGGTACACATTTGTATCAAGCAGAATGTATCCCCGCGCCATCGATTTTGTCAGCTCTAATGCTTTGAGAGGGTCATTCAAATGGTAAAGAATGCCAAGGTTGAGAACAACATCGAATGTGCCACCCAGAGCTTGCGGACTCATATCCCAAAAATCGAGAACTCTGAACTCGACCTGATCTACTCCGACAATTGACTTCATCAGATTGGCTTGTTGAATAAGCTCGGCACGACCATCAAAACCGACGACCTCCGCGCCCAGCAGTGCACACTGTATCGACCAAAAGCCGGAGTTACAGGCGACATCAAGTATTCGTTTCCCGCGAAGAGAACCGTTCTCGGCCGCGATCAGATAAGGCATGAAATGCTTGAACCGCTGCAAAGGCCGCTCAGGAGCATCCGCCAGTGGGCCGGGATCATTATGGCGAGCGGACGATGAAACTCCCCCCTCAAGCACATAGGCGTAATGCCACAAATCATACTTTGCAAATTCCTCACGAATTTGGTCATCGGAAAGTCCGCCCTGGCGCCGTGGAAGAGGCCAAATCGGATTTATTGCTGGAGGCTCGCTGATCCAGACTTTTCCTTTCTCCTCGAAACGCTCTTGAGGACCCCATCCAGATCTGTGAATCTCAAACCCAAGAGAATGGAATGCTTTTGTGACACCCTCTTTCATGTATGTTCGGATGTCCGGCCTCATACAACACTTCCTTTTCCACGAACAGAACGCGACACCTATAAGATGGTAGACCTCCTCCTGAGTGCTTGACCACCCGACGAACGGCCATGTTCGCTGCGAATCTATTTATTCGTGTCAGTCCGTAGCCGACATCGGCTCCAATTGTGGGCTGCCTCCGCCATTGTCGAAAATGTTGAGCTTGGTGGTGAAGGACGTTGTGCCCCCAGCATTGGTGAACTCTACGCTGTAGGTACAGGCTGCATTTTGAGGCAGTGACGTCAACGCCGGATTCCGGCACGTGCTCGTAGACGGCGCGCTGTAAGGCAGGACCTTAAAGTTGGCCGCCCCGGTGCCGGTTACCGTCGGCGTCTCGCTGAACGTCAGCGCCGTAGTGCCCAAGTTCTTGACCGTCACCGCCAGCGCGCTGGTTGTCGCGACCGTTCCGAAGGCCAGCGTAGCCGGCGACAAGCTGACCTCGGTGCCGGTTCCGCTGAGTGGCTCCTTTTGCGGACTGCCTCCACCATTGTCGGAGATGTTGAGCGTGGCGGTAACGGACCCGGTAGTAGCATCCGCATTGTCGAACTCTACGCTGTAGGTGCAGCTTGCGTTTTGTGCCAGCGAAGTCAACGCCGGGTTCCGGCACGTGCTCGTCGCTGGCGAGGCGCTGTAGGCCAACACGGAAAATTTAGCTGCCCCGGTGCCCGTTATGGTCGGACTACCGCTGAACGTCAGCGCCGTAGTGCCCACGTTCTTGACCGTCACCGCCAGCGTGCTGGTTGTCGCCACCGTTCCGAAGGCCAGTGTAGCCGGCGACAGACTGACCTCAGTGCCGGTTCCGCTCAGTGTCTCCTTTTGCGGACTGCCTCCACCATTGTCGGAGATGTTGAGGGTGGCGGTAACGGACCCGGTAGTAGCATCCGCATTGTTGAACTTCACGCTGTACGTACAGCTTGCGCTTGGTGCCAGCGACGTCAACGCCGGGTTCTGGCACGTGCTCGTCGCTGGCGAGGCGCTGTAGGCCAACACGGAAAATTCAGCTTCCCCGGGACCGGTTATGGTCGGACCACTGCTGAATGTCAGCGCCGTCGTGCCCACGTTTTTGACCGTCACCGCCAGCGTTTTGCTTGCCGTCACCGTGCCGAAGGCCAGAGGGTTCGGTGACAGGCTTACCTCGGTGCCGGTTCCGGTTAGCGACTCCACTTGCGAGCCGCCTCCGCCGTTGTCAAAGATATTGAGGCTCGCAGCAGCGGATTCGATCACACCTGCATTATCGAACTCCACGCTGTAGGTGCAGGTTGCGCTTGGTGCCAGCGACGTCAACGCCGGGTTCCGGCACGTGCTCGTCGCTGGCGAGGCGCTGTAGGCCAACACGGAAAATTCAGCTTCCCCGGGACCGGTTATGGTCGGACCACTGCTGAATGTCAGAGCCGTCGTGCCCACGTTTTTAACCGTCACCGCCAGCGTTTTGCTTATCGCCACCGTGCCGAAGGCCAGAGGGTTCGGCGACAAGCTCACCTCGGTGCCGGTTCCGCTGAGGGACACAGACTGCGGCGAACCACTGGCATTATCTGCAATCTTGAGCGACGCGGTCAGTGCGCCAATTGCTGCCGGGCTGAAGGTCACCGAAATCGTGCAGCTTGCGCTCGCCGCTAACGTGGCGCCGCAAGTGGTCGTCTTGGTAAAGGAGGAGGCATCCGCCCCGCTGATGGTGATTCCCCCGGTGTTGATGTCCAGGGTTGCATTGCCCGTGTTCTTCAGCGTGACCATCTTTACAGCGCTGGTAGATCCAAGCTTGGTAATCAGGAAGGTTAGGGTAGTAGGCGTCAGGGAGACTACCGGAGCGCTGCTTGCAGTGACGGTCACAGTCACGATGCTGGAGGTGGAAGTGGGATACGTCCCGCTGCCCAGGAATGTTGCGGTCACTGAATTGGCGCCCGACTGGAGCGCTGTCCCAGGGACCGACAGTGAGCAGGTGCCAGCGCTCAATGTGCAATTGCCCAGCGAAGTCGTTCCGGCTGAAAACTGGTTTTCCGGTAAGCGCGGGAGGAGTGTCGACATACCCTGTCGGGGTTCCACCCGTCACAGTCGCAGTCAATTCCGTTGACTGGCTGGAGGTGATGGAAGTGGGTGAGGCTTTGAGGCCGGTTGTGCTGGTGAATGCCGTGTTCCACTTGGTGATCAGATTATAGACGTTCACTGTGCCGATGCCTGTGACCTGATCAAAACCGATCGTTGAGGGGTAAGCCACCGAGAGCGAACTGGCACCATTCAGCGATAACATGCCGTAGGTGTCGCCAGTGTTGACGAAGCAGTCGGTCGATCCCGCCGCGCAGGGTACGTCGTTATTGCTGGTAGTGACGTCGTTGAAGATGCAGCCCGCCGCGGGCAGGCCGGTGGTTACTCCCGTATTCGAGGTCTGACCGTTGGAGTAGCACGCCGTCTCGTGGCTGCCGCTGTGTATTGCGCCTTAGCCAATGCGTAGAGCGCCGGATTGAGCACGCCCTGCCGGGACCCAGTATGGTCCACAAGCAAACCGGTGACACCCGCCATGTAGGGGGCTACAAAGGATGTGCCGCCAGCCTCACCGAAGTTGGCGTCGGAAGTGCAGCCGCTGGTTGAAGCATCGGGAGGGTTCGAATCGCAGAAGATCAGAGCGTGGCCCCAGAAAGTGGCAGAGGCGAATCCTGCAATGTCAGGCTGCGCGCGATTTGATTTTGAGTATCCGGAGATGCCTGTTTGCCAGGCCGGGACGGCGTAGTGAGTGCTGATTCCGCCCGAGCCGCCCACCACGGAGCCGTCGTTGGCTGAACCTTCGGCAGCGCAAATGCCGCGCCCGTGAATCCCTCAAATACCGCAACGATGCTGCTGGCGCAACTTTGGTTCCATGCCGTTTCAGGAACGTAACTCAGGGCATCGCCGTAGTGGGTGGAGTTCGTGGAGCTCCAGTAGGTGCTCTGTGCCGGGCCTCCCTCCAAAGAGTCATAGATAATCTGAGAAATCTGTGCCGCCTGCGACTGTGGTCAACGGAGACCCGAAACCGCTTACATTGATCCCGGATGTGGCCGTGCCGTTGGTGTTTTGGTCCTGGACATCGGAACCGGAATCACCCGAGGAGACGAAGAAGGACTGGCCTTGCAGGGCGGCCTGCGCATACAGAGTGTCCTGGAAAGTGTAGTCCGATGAGACGAAATTGAGTTCGCTGTTGCCGTAGCTCAGGCTCATCACGTCAGAGAGGTTGTTGTCTATGAGAGCCGCCATGGAGGAGAAAATTCCGTTATCGGGACTCTGATCACAGGACATGAAGATTAGGTTGGCCGATGGGGCGGTTGCGTTGATCCACTCGGCGTCCAGCGACGCCTCCCCATCTTCGCCGATGTCATCCGGGTCGATCCCGGGATCGTTGCAGGTGACCGTCCCGTAGCCGTGATAAACGTGCATGTTCAGCGTGCCCGGCACGCCAAACAGCTTGCGGAAGGTAGCCACGTCGCCGCCCGTGGCCACGCCCGTGGGCGAGGTGACGGTGCCATACTCAATGTCACTTTCTTCGATCACAGCGACGGTTGCTGTTGCGGCCAGGTTTCCGCCCGTGAGCACGGGGTTGACGTTGTAGATGGTGTAGAAGTCCTGCGGGGTGACATCCAGGTTGCCAGTGTCGGTGTCGTTGAATGCGGGTTTAGCGACGGCTTTGCCGGCGGTGTCTACGGTGTGCCAGCGATGGGTGTGCGCGTCATAGGACGCCTGACGAATCGGGGTGTGGTTGGTATGCGCGGGAATCTTAATGAGTCCCTTTATTCCCGCCACAACTGGAGCCAGCGCCGCGGGTATCTGGGGGTCCTCTACGTTTGCCTCGTGCTTGCCGCCCCGAATATTGAAGTAGTGCAACTCTGTATGGAAGGCTTCGCGCACCTGGCCGGCGGTTGCGGCAAAATCGATCATGCTCGCATTGTTCAGCACGCTGCGAACCTGGAACCCGTGCGATTGGAGCCATGCTGTGATCTTCGCAATGTCTTCCGGCGAAGCGCCGAAACGCGCGCCGAATTCTTTGGGCGTCAGCCACTTGTGATACTCCGGCGCGGTCGCTTGCTGCTGGCGCGCAATCAGATTGTCCAGGTCGGCTTGTTGCGCGGTGGTGCGCTGCAGCAGCAGATAGAGGTGCAATGGCTTCCCGTCCTCCACCGAGCCTAGGTCCGGCGCGGTAGCGAGGTCCTGGCGGACATTGCCCTTCAGGGTGATGCGGGCATTCTCGTCGATGGGCTGGATGATGCGCGAGGTCACGAGCGATGCACTCGTCTGCGCGACTAGCGTGGCAGGCGCGATGAGCGTGAGGGTTGCCGACGCGAAGGCGATCGAACTCAGGGAGCGGAAGATCTTCAACAGCAACGCGAACCGCGCATTCAAGTTCTTCATAGCATCCTCCAGATTATCTTCCTCGAGAACCGAACTTAGTCCCAGGCGAGCCCAGTTGCTGCTATTGCAAATTTGAGCGCACGGACGAAAATGAGGTGTCGGGCGACTGAGAGGGGTAGGCGTGCCCGAAAGCCTGCGCGGGATTATGCTCGGTGGTTGTTGCCTTGTCAATGTGCAAGTGATTGCATTCGTAGAGGGGGTTGGCGGGCGGCCAGTGAAAAGCCTCCGACGGAAAGGATACTCTCGGATTGCGGGGGGAAAACGCTGGAAAAGGTAAAGGCTGTGACATTGGTTATGCTCTAGCCACCAACTCCTGCGAGGGAGCCAATAGCGTGGACGCATGCACCGTCACAGCCCTTGATGCGATCACCGCTTTCGCGGTCCCAAACCCCAACTTCTCCTCGCAGAGCTGTCGGTTTTTTCAGGTCTGGCTGCTCTTTCGGGTTGCCCCGCCGAGCTGATCACTCAGCTTACTTCGGATTGGCAAAGTTTTATTTAAGCCAACCCTTTCTGCCGTCGACGAGAGTCACCTTAGAGATTTACTTGAATATTGTCAACGCCCGTTTTCGGTGCAATTGACCGTTTGCTATGGAATAAAAATAAGAAACGCAACCCATTGAATTATTAACGCTTAATGAATGGGAGATTAAATTCTTTCCGATTTCTCCACACAATCATCCACAGGCGCGTAAAGGAGTGGGCGCCGGCACGAGTGATAGGTCGGGTCGACCGCGTGTCGACTCGAAGAACTTCTGGTAATGTCTAATGCCTAACGCCTAACGGCAGATGGCAAGTGGCGAAGCGTCCGCCCCGGAGGCGAAGTCAAATCCATGCCAACTCCTGAAAACGAACGGCGAGAGCGCCCGCGAGTCAAGGTCAAGGTCCCGGTGGAACTCTATTTAGAGAACAGCGAATCCCCCATTCGCGGAGCGACCGCAGACCTCAGCCTGAGTGGCTGCTACATCGAGACTATGTTTCCGTTGCCCATCGGCACCACACTGGAACTGAAGCTGCAAGTGGGCGAGGGCACGCTGCTCGTTTTGGCCAAAGTCGTCACCTGTGATCCCCAGGTCGGCAACGGGATGCAGTTCACGCAGATGCTTCCCGAAGACGTCGAGGAGCTACGTGCATTCCTGGAGGCGCAGAAGACTGAGTGAACGAGGAAATGGCATCTCCTAGCGCCACGCCAGGTTCATTCATGCCGGGATCATTGTTTCCGTATTGCCCGATTCCGAATCAAATAGAAACGCGCTTTTGTGCCCTTCCGGCATAATCGTCGTCTGCGTATTCGATACATGGTTCGATACATAGTTCGATACATAGAAAGTTTCCGAAGGAGTGTTTCGTTATGCCGTTCCCCGTCCGCGGTTCGAAAAACCTGTTCAACTTTTCTCTTTTTCTAGCCGCGTGCTTCTGCTCTCTATGGTTAGCCGTGCCCAGTTCCGCCCAACAGGCACCCGCACAAGTTCCGCCTCTCGCGGGCGCTGAGACCGCGAAGCCTGATATTGACAAAGCAAAGCGCATGGGAACCCAGCCCGCGGAACCACCAATGGTGCTGCAGCAACTCAATTCCGCGATCGAGCAGCTTACCGCGAGGATCTCCCCCGCAGTGGTTCAAATTCTGGTCACCAGCTATGGGGCTCTGGACGAGAAAGATCACAGTCAAACCGCATTCATAACCCGCGAGCAAGTGATCGGTTCCGGAGTCATAGTTGACTCGAACGGCTACATCATGACCAATGCCCACGTGGTCGAGGGAGCGCAGCGCATCCACGTGGCTCTGCCTCTGCCCTCGGTGGATTTTCCCGACCGGATTCCGCCCGTGGGCAAACAGCGCATCGTCGAAGCTCGACTCATCGGCTCGCATAAGGACACTGACCTTGCCTTGCTCAAGATCGATCAGACTGGCCTGCCCACACTTTCGCTGGGCAGCCGCCGGCCCGTGCACCAGGGGGAATTGGTGTTTGCCATGGGCAGTCCCGAGGGGCTGGAGAACTCGATGACCATGGGCGTGGTGAGTTCCGTTGCACGACAGGCAGATCCGAGCCGTCCGCTGGTTTACATTCAAACCGATGCTCCCATCAACCCCGGCAATAGCGGCGGTCCGTTGGTGGATAGCGAAGGCTACGTAGTCGGGATTAACACTTTTATTCTTTCCTCGGCGGGCGGCAGCGAGGGCCTTGGGTTTGCCATTCCCGCACGAATCGTGCAATTCGTTTACGAAAGTCTGCGCAAATATGGGCACGTGCATCGCATTGAGATCAAAGCGGGAGCCCAAACCATTAATGAGGACCTGGCCAAAGGCCTGGGTCTCGCCCAAAATTGGGGAGTGGTAATCGATGATGTGATTCCAGGAGGGCCAGCCGAGGCTGGTGGCCTCAAGATCGGGGACATCGTGCTGCGCGCCGATGGCCGCGTGATCGGCACGCTGCCCGCCTTCACTGCGGCTCTCTACCTGCATCCGTCTTGATGAATCGCTGAAGCTCGAAGTGCTCCGTGGAACCGAGCGAAAGACACTCTACATCGCCGCGCTCGAGATGAAAGACGCCATGGACGCTCTACCGGATCTGGCCAATCCACGCGACAATCTGGTTTCGCGCCTGGGGATATTGGCGCTCGACTTGAACGACGACTTGCGCTCTATGTTGGGCACGCTGCGCGATCCAACCGGCGTCGTCGTGGTGGCACGAGTAGCGGATTTCCTGAGTACCACGAATGGTCTGCAGACCGGAGACGTTATCCATAGCGTGAACCAGAAGCCGATTGATTCTTTGACTTCTCTCCGCACGGCTCTGCGGCAGATCAAGTCGCACGAGTCGGTTGTGTTGCAGGTGGAGCGGGGCGGAGGATTTGAGTGGCTGGCGTTTGAGATGGAGTAGTTTTTCCGACCTGTTTTGAATGGGCACGGCTTCACAGGCTGCGGAAAAGTCGGTGTTGCCCTTGATTTTGGGCGGCGCAGCGGTTCACCGCTGCGATAAGCGGCTCGCACCAACGCGAGGCTTTAGCCGCTGAGAGCGCGCCATAATCGAACTGTCATCCTGAGCGCAGCAGGGACTTCATGAAGTGAAGCCCCTGCGGAGTCGAAGGACCCCTACACCCTCCCTTTCAGCCGGGTGCCCCATCCTTGCGCGTTCTGTGCGCAAGGGTGGGATTCCACAAAAGCGTCCCGCATGGCGCAGCGGTACACCGCTGCGGTAACCGCACTATTTCAAATACGGCTTTAGCCGCTGGGGGAATGCGTCTTCCAAACTGACCCACTACCTATTTTCGACACTATTTTTGACGCGCGTTCAGTTTGTCGAGTGCGCGCTTCAGTTCTTCAAGCTTCTGCCCGGCCTCGCCGAGTTTGCCTTCCGCCGTCAGGCGCTGGTAGTCGGCAAGATCTTTGGCGGCTTCGGCGATGAGCGCGTTGAGATCTCGCGGCGGACTGGGGCGACGCTGTGGATGCTGCCGCAGCGGCCGTCGATGCCGTTGCGTTGTCGCGGCAGTCGTTGTCGCGGCAGTCAGCGACGAGGCCGCTCCGCCAAAAAGCGCCGCCATCGCCGACTCGAAGGTTGGTCCGTACGCCAGGCGATCCTGCAGCGCGAGCACGACCAGACGCAACTCCGGCATCGGGCTGCGCTCCGCCTGCAGATAAATCGGCTCGGCGTACAACAGCGCGCGCCCGGTCGGAATCACCAGCAGAGCCCCGCGCCGCACGTGCGACCCTTGCTGATTCCACAGCGTCAATTGTCCGGAAAGCTGCGCGTTCTGATCGATGCGCGCCTCGATTTGCAGCGGTCCGTCGACCAGCTTGGTTTTGGGAAAGTTGTACACCACCGACGTGCCGTATTTTGCGCCGTCGCTGCGCCCGGCAATCCAGCCAATCAGGTTGTTTCGGTTGGCGGGCGTGAAGGGCAGAATCTCCACGAACTCCTCGCCGGTTTCGCCCGGCAGTTTCATCAGCACGAAATTCGGCTGCATCGCCTGCGTGGTTTGCTCGCCGCCCTCGCCCATGCCGACTTCGGTCGCGACCGTCCACAGATCCTCGCGGTTGTAGAACGCTTCCGGATCGGTCATGTGATACAGACCGTAGACCTCCGCCTGCAGCTTGAGCAACAACTCGGGATAGCGCACGTGTTTGCGCAGACCGGGCGGCATCATCGCCGCATCCTTGAACAGACCCGGAAAAATGCGGCGGTAGGCGGCGATGATCGGATCCTCCGTATCAAACACGTAAAACGTTGTCGTGCCATCGTAGGCGTCGATGACCACCTTCACGCTGTTCCGCATGTAGTTGATCGGATCGTCGCCGAGACTGATAATGGGTGGAGTAGGGATAGCTGTCCGAAAGCGTGAACGCATCCATGATCCACGACAGGCGGCCATCGTCGCCGAGCACGATATACGGATCGGGATCGTAGGTGAGGAACGGCGCTAACGCTGACACGCGGTCGCGCAGGTTGCGGCGCATCAGCAGCCGGCTGTCCGGGGTCACGTCATCGCTGAAGGGCAGCTTCGCAAGGTCGCCGCGATCGAGCGCGATGATGATGCGGCGCAGAAAACCGCCGAGCAGGATGCCGCCGTTGCCTTCGTACGACGTGAGGCTGTTGCTCGCCCCTTGCGGATAATTGAATTCCTTCTGCCGCGTCTTCACGTAAACGTCGGTATTGGTCACCTCGCCAAAATAAATCTCGGGGCGAGTTACGTTCAGGCCACGCACCGTGCTCTGCACCGGCATGTTGCTCAGGATCAGCGTGGGCAAGCCTTCCGGCGTGAAGCCATTGACCGGATTCATGGTAATGCCGTAGCCGTGGGTGTAGATCAGCTTGTCGTTGATCCAGTTGCGGCTGCTCTCCGGAAGCTTATCGACGTTCAGTTCGCGCGCGGCCAGCATCACTTCGCGCGTCGTGCCATCGATGTCATATCGATCAATGTCGATGTCGGGAAAATCATAGTAAGTGCGGATTTCCTGGATCTGACGCAGCGTGTCCTGCAGCGCGCGCCAGTCCCAGAGCCGGATGTTTTGCAGCGTAGCCTGATTGTTCGCCGGATCGGCAGCATCAACCGTGGTCTCGGCGGGAAATTCGCGCTGCGAAACCCGGCTCAATCCGTAGGCCTGTCGCGTCATCTCGATGTTGTGGGAAATATAGGGTTGCTCGCGAACCAGCTCATTCGGCTTAACGATAAAACTGCCAACGTACCAGGCGACGACTTGCAAGCCAACATAAAAGACCGCGGCGGGCAGGACTGCGACCAGGAGCCAGCGTCCGCGCGGCATACGCATGGCGTTGACCGCTGCAATCGCCGCGCCGAGAACCAGCGCGGCTGAAACCACCAGCATTCCGGTAAGCATAACGTGCGCGTCGGTGTAGGTGACACCTCCGAAGATGGTGTGGTCTTCGAACAAGCGCTCGAAGCGGTCAAGATACACTCGCGTCGCCAGCACCAGCAGCAGAAACGAAAACGCGATGGAGAGGCCGCGCCAGGGCAGAATCACAGCCCGGCTCAGGCGCCCGGCGATCGCGCGGCTTCCGCCGGTGATGAGGACGAAGAAAGCGGCAAGCACGCAAATAATCACGCCGAGCGTTAGCAGCCAGCCGACGATAAGCTGCCACGCCGGCAGAGTGAAGAGAAAGAAATTCAGTGGCCGGCCAAAAATTGGATCGACGACCCCACCGGTCGAGCTTGGTGAGTACCAATAAAGCGCGAGCGACGGCCACTCCTCCATCATGCCGGCGCCGGTGGCCGCCGCGATGATGAGCGAAATGACGAGCGCAATCACGCGCAAGACAGGTTCAACCGGCAGCTTCACCGGCTTTCCGCCGATGAAGATGGTGTGACCGCTCGGCAAATCGGGGAGATGCGCCCGCTTCAGGGCGAGAAACGATCCGTAGAGAATCAGAAATGTGGCAAGCGTAAAAGCGGCGAAGACTCCCCACTGCAGGTTCAGCGTTTTCCAGAACACGCTCGCGTAGCCCAGCGAACCGAACCAAAGCACGTCTACGTAATACGACAACACGGTCTGCGCGCCGAAGAAAGCAACGGCAAGCACGGCGAGAATAATCAGAAACCGGCGGCGCCGGTGCGGCGCACGAGGCGGCGTCCACTCAACGATCTCGGGGGAGTCAGGCATGTTTTCAGTAGCTCCGTTGGTTAACCTATAGTTAACGGAATGATACTCCTTAGCTTCCGCAAGTTTGCGGCTGTGTGGTGGCGGGTCTCCGACCCGCTATCGAATCGTAGACCCGGTACGACACAGTTGCCTTGCGTCAGGGCTGATCTCACCGCACCATTGCGCGCCTGCGCAGCCAATTAGCGGCGTGCTAGTATTTGGCGCATGTTCCGATGTCCGCGCTTCACTACTGCTTTCGTCTTCGTTCTGACTCTCGCCGCCGCGCGTGGGCTCGAAGCTCAGAACGATGCCACCGTGCTCCACGCCGCCCACATGCTCGACGTCGAGCGTGGCGTGCTCGTCAGCCCCGGCGAGGTGCTGGTGCGCGGCAATCGCATTGTGGAAGCTGGTTCGTCGGTCGCCCATCCCGCTGGTGCAACGGTGATCGATCTGGGCGCGGCCACATTGATGCCCGGACTTATCGACGCTCACGTCCACCTTTTCCTCCATCCCGGAGCCGAGGATCTGCAAACCGTTGTCGAATCTGTGCCCGAGCGCACGATCCTTGCCGAAATCGCGGCCCGCGAAGATCTGATGGCGGGCTTCACCGCCGAGCGCGACATGGGAACCGAGGGCGCGGGGTCAGCCGACTCCGCCGTGCGCAACGCCATCGACTCCGGACTGATTCCCGGTCCGCGCATGAGCGTAAGCGGCAACGCCATCAGTATTCTCGGCGGCCATGAAGACGCAATCCACTTCAATCCCGCCGAGCACATTTCGTCGAACGCCACCTACGCCAACAATGCCAGTGAACTGGTCTCGGTGATACGGCAGCAACTTAAAGAAGGCGCGGATTTCATCAAGATTTATCAAACCGGCGCCGACCATCTGGTCGACGGCAAATTCACCACGCCCTACCAGTACACGGAGGCGCAGCTCGCAGCGGCGGTCGAGGAAACGGCGCGCGTGGGCAAACGCGTGGGTGTTCACTGCACCGGCGAGCCCGGAGCTCTGTACGCGGTCCATGCCGGCGTCGCCTCCATCGATCACGCCTACCAGCTCAGCGCCGAGACCATGCGCATCATGCACGAGAAGCAGATCTACGCCGTGCCCACCTTTGCCATCGCCGAATACTTCGCCGCCCATGCCGATTCGCCCGCTCTGGCCGAGCATGAGCGCGCGCTGCTCGCCTTCCATGCCGAAGAGTTTCGCAAGCAACTCGCGGCGGGCGTGCCTATGGCAGTCGGATCGGATGTCGGCCCGTTTCCGCACGGAACGCAGGCGCGCGAATTTGAATTGATGGTGAAGTACGGAATGCCCGCCGCCGATGTGCTCCGCGCCAGCCTGTTGAACGGCGCGCGCCTCCTCCGCAAGCAGGACGCAATCGGCCAGCTCAAGCCCGGCTTCTACGCCGATGTGATCGCGGTCCCCGGCGATCCGCTGCAGGATATCTCCGTGCTCACGCGCGTCAGCTTCGTCATGAAGAACGGCGTCGTCTATAGGAAATAGTTATAGGAAAGTTATATGAACTCGCTCGCTCGCAAATTTTCGCTCGCTTCCCTCGCTCTTGCCTGGGCCTTGTCTTGCTCTTCTGCAGCGCTCGCCCAGAGCAGTTCAGCGCAAGCCGCACAGCCCGTCTCCGCACAGCACAAGTGGGCTGTGGTGTTGCACGGCGGCGCCGGCGTAATGGCCTCACTAACCCCCGAAACCGAGGCTAACTACCGCGCCGGCCTTAAGGAGGCACTTAACGCCGCTGCCAACGTGCTCGATAAGGGAGGCTCGTCGCTTGACGCCGTCGAAACCGCCATCAAACTGCTCGAAGATAATCCGCTCTTCAACGCCGGCCGCGGCGCGGTCTTCGCGGCGGATGGCACCAACCAGCTCGATGCGGCGATCATGGATGGCGAGACCATGCGAGCCGGCGCGGTTGCCGACGTGCAGCGCACGCGCAATCCCATCTCGCTCGCCCGCGCCGTGATGGAGCAGTCGCCTCACGTCATGCTGGTCGGCTCCGGCGCCGATGACTTTGCCGCGCACGTGCATCTCGAACAAGTGCCGCCCAGTTTCTTTTTTACCGAACGCCGCTGGCAGGAGCTCCTGCGCCAGCTCGAAAAGGACGGTTCGCCCATCCCTCCGCGCCCCGAGGGCGCGCCCGCGCCTCCACTCAAGCCCGCTGCCGCATTTGAAAATCGCAATACACACAAGTACGGCACGGTCGGCGTGGTTGCGCTCGACCGCCGAGGCAACATCGCGGCCGGAACTTCCACCGGTGGCATCACGGCCAAGCGCTGGAACCGAGTTGGCGACTCGCCGATCATCGGCGCGGGCACTTACGCTTCGAACCAGTCATGTGCGGTCTCGGCGACAGGCGCCGGTGAGTATTTCATTCGGCTCACCGTCGCGCGCACCATCTGTGCCCTGGTGCAGTACAAGGGCATGAGCTTGCAGCAAGCCGTCGACCAGGTTGTGCAAAAGGATCTCGCCGCCATCCACGGCGACGGAGGCGTCATCGCCATCACGCCCGACGGTCAGCTGGCCTGGAGCTTCAACACTCCCGGGATGTTCCGCGCGAAGCTGAAGGAAGGCGGTACCCCGCAAATCGGCGTCTATCACGACGAGCCGTAAGACTCCGCATACGGTCGGGGTCCGTCACCTGACCGGCTGCACCGCCGATATCGGATATACTCATCGCCCATGAAATCAGCGACTAAGTCTCACTTACATTTTGCCGCGCTGCTTTGCGCGCTGGCCGCCTCACTCTCGTGCGTTCCGCTTCTGGCGCAAGATCAGGGCCCTGCGCCCTCTCGCGCCGCCGCCGTGCTCAATTCCCTGCCGCACGCCAAGAAAATCAATCAGGTTGCACTCTCTCCCGATGGAACCCAGGTTGCCTACGTCGTCGACGGACAGCTCACCGTGACACAGGTACGCGGCGGCCCTCTGCAGGCGATCTCCGTCGAAGGCCATCTTCCGCTGCGCGAGGTCACGTGGTCAGCGGACAGCAAACAGCTCGCATTCCTCGCCGACTTGCCAGGTGACATTCCCGCAGCTGAAGTTTGGACCGCATCCGCAGACGGAAGCGCTCTGGTAAAGCGTGCGGAGTTGAAAGGGTACGCCCAAACGCCTCGTTTTTCTCCCGACGGAGCAACCCTGGCTATCCTCTTTATAAAGGGGCTGCCGCGGGTGGCTGGTCCACTGCAGCCCATGATCCCGCTCGCCGGAGTGATCGACGACCAGATCTACGAACAGCGCCTTACCACCATCAACCTGAGCACGAACCACGTCGCAGAGGTCACGCCGGCCGATGTGTACATCTATGAATACGACTGGACGCCCGACGGAGCCGCGTGGGTAGCCACGGCGGCGCATGGCTCCGGCGATGCAAACTGGTGGGTCGCGCGGCTCTATCGTATCAACGCGGAGAGCGGCGAGATGCGCGAGATCTATGCGCCCAAGTGGCAGATGGAAGACCCCCACGTCTCACCGGATGGCAAGAACGTGGCGCTCATCGAAGGCATCATGAGCGACGCGGGAGTCACGGGCGGCGATATCGTCGTCGTTCCAATGAATGGCGCGGGCGCGGCGCGGAATGTCACTCCGAATATCAAAGCATCTCCTTGTTCCCTGGCGTGGGCGTCTCCCGACCGCATTCTTTTCGCCGCAAATGTCGATGGCAACTCCGGCTTCGGCAGCGTGAGCTCCACCGGCGACGATGCGCAGATATTGTGGACCGGCGAAGAAGTAGCGTCATCGGGCGAGTGGCAACCGGGAGGCTCGTTCTCCCGCGACGGAACGGTGAGCGCGGTAGTGCGCCAATCCTCCCGAACTCCTCCGGAAGTTTGGGCGGGAGCGATTGGCAAATGGAAACAAATCACGCACCTGAACAGCGGCATCGAGCCGGCATGGGGCGAAATGCGTAACATTCACTGGCAGAGCGGAACTACCCGCGTGCAGGGCTGGCTTCTGCTTCCCAGGGATTTCGTACCCGACAAAACATATCCGCTTGTGGTCAGCGTGCATGGCGGACCATCCGGGGCGTGCATGTCTGCCTGGAGTGAAGGTATCAGCGCCGCCCAGTCGGCGATGGGCTACTTCGTTCTCTGTCCGAACCCGCGCGGCAGCTACGGACAGGGCGAGGCGTTTACCCAAGCCAACGTCAAAGATTTCGGCTATGGGGACTATCGCGACATCATGGCCGGCATCGATGCGGTCTCCAAAGAGTATCCGATCGACGCCAAGCGCATCGGCATCCGCGGGCACAGCTATGGCGGATACATGACCATGTGGGCCGAGACGCAGACGCAGCGCTTTGCCGCGGCGGTGGCGGGCGCTGGGCTCTCCGACTGGCTCAGCTACTACGGCCTGAACGATATCGACGAGTGGATGATCCCTTTTTTCGGCGCGTCCGTCTATGACGATCCCGCCGTATACGCCAAAAGCGACCCCATGCACTTCGTCACTGCGGTGAAGACGCCCACCCTGATTCTGGTCGGCGATCGCGATGGCGAGGTTCCGATGGAACAATCGGTCGAATGGTGGCACGCGCTCAAAGCCCTGAAGGTGCCCACCAGACTGGTTGTCTATCCGAACGAAGGACACATGTTCGTAAAGCCCGCCGACTCCTACGACTACAACCTGCGTAGTCTGGAGTGGTTTGACGAGTGGTTCACGAAAGCGTCAGCACACTAAACAGTGCCGGTGTGTGATGTGCCGCAAACTAACTTGACAGTCGTCACGGAACGGTAATATCGTGTCCGCTAAATTGCGGTCGCAAGCCCCTACACGTACATACTACAAATGACCTTGACCAGGCGAGGTAGCAGCCGTCAGAAGGCGGCACCGGGACGGCGAACGTGTTTTCCCAAAGCCTCCCCGAGCAACCCATCTTGCTGTGCCACCCAAGGAGCCTCCATGATTCACCCACGCAAGTCGCGGAATGTTTTCGGTTACCTCGGTCTCTTCTTATTCATCGCGTCCGTGGCCTGGGGGCAAACCGGCACCAGCTCCCTTCGAGGAGTAGTGCTCGATAACAGCGGCGCCGCAGTGGTTGGCGCGCGGATCACATTGGTGAATACTGCGCGGGCCCTGCAACGCACAACGCGCTCCAATAATTCTGGAGAGTATGAGTTCCTGGCTCTCCCTCCGGGTACCTATACTCTCACGGCGGAAAAAGACGGCTTCAGCAAGTACGAAGAGAAGGGCCTTCGAACTTCTGGTGAATGTTGCCAGTTCGGTCACGGTGAAGCTCCAGGTGGGCGCGGTCAGCAGTCAGATCGAAGTCTCCGCCGCGGCGGAAACCATCAACACCACCGACGCATCTCTGGGCAACGCCTTCGACGAAAATCAAGTCAAGCAGCTTCCTCTCGAAAGCCGCAACGTTCCCGATCTGCTCAGCCTGCAGGCGGGCGTCCTGTATACCGGCAACAACCCGGGCGTCGACAAAGATGTGGATACACGCAACGGAGCCGTTAACGGTGCAAGGAGCGATCAAAGCAACATCACCGTCGATGGCATCGCAGCCAACGAAAAGGGAGGTTACGCATTCAGCTCCGTGCTTCCTGTCACGCTCGATTCGGTGCAGGAGTTCCGCGTGACCACCACCAATTACGGTGCCGACGAAGGCAGTTCGTCGGCTGCACAAGTAGCGCTGGTCACCAAAAGCGGCACCAACAGCTTCCACGGATCGGTTTACGAATACAACCGCAATTCTTTCGTCAGCGCCAACGATTATTTCACCAAGACCGCCCAGCTAACCAGCGACCTTCCCAACAGCGCGCCGCAACTGAATCGCAACATTTTTGGCGCTTCCCTGGGCGGCCCCATCATTAAGAATCGTCTCTTTTTGTTCCTCAATTTCGAAGGCTACCGTGACTCCGAAGCGTCGCCCGAGACACGCATTGTCCCGACTGCCGCCATGCGCGACGGCGTAATTCAGTATTACTGTGCCAGCGATACGAGCGGCAACAACCTTTGCCCGGTGGGGAATACTGTGCAAGGCATTAGCGGCGCATCTTACACGGCCCCGGCTGATTATATGGCCGTCGCTCCCACCACTATCACTGCCTGGGACAGCTGCTGCGGCAGTCTTGTTCCTCAACCCGGTCCAGATGCTGCCGTCCTGCAATACATGAGTCACTACCCGCTCCCCAACGAACCAGGCTTAGGGGACACCGTCAACACCGCCGGCTTCGCCTTCCACGCTCCCACCAAAACCCACAAGAACTGGTACATAGCAAAGCTGGACTACAACATCACTTCCGACGGCCGCCATCGCCTTTCGCTTACCGGTGCGCTGGCCAACGAAAATTCGGATTTCGGTTCGTCCGCCGCGCCCTTTCTCCCTGGTTCACCGCCGGAAGAGAACGTCATTAACTTCAACAAAGGCCTGATCGCCGGCTATTCCGCCGTACTGTCCCCTACTCTGATTAACAACTTCCGCTATGGCTTCGTTCGGCAGAGTGTCGGGACCATTGGCGACTCCAATCAACCCTGGAACTACCTTCAGGCCTTCGACCAGGGCATTACCTATTCCTCGGCTTTTCAGCGTCCGATCAACAATCTCACCGACGACCTCTCCTGGAACCACGGCAAACACACCTGGCAGTTTGGCTTTCAGTTTGCGTTTCTCCGCGACGCCGAGACCAACCTGAACGAGTCCTTTAGCAGCGGGTACGCCAACCCCGACTGGATGACCTACTCCGGCATCTCCCTCGCGAGTAATCCCTCTCCTCTCAATCCCGCGAATCATGGTTTCATTCTGGTGGATCCCAGTTTCCAAAGCAACTACGATACGGCCATTACCAGTCTGCTGGGCATGATTACGCTCGGCGACGCCATTTACAATTACGATCGCAGCAGCAACACCTTGCCTCAGGGCGCTCCGGTCGCGCGTCACTTCGCCGAAGATTCTTATGAGATGTATGCGCAGGATGCCTGGAAGGTAAAACCAAATTTAACCATCACTCTCGGCCTTCGCTGGTCGCTATTTTCTCCTCCCTGGGAAACCCACGGCTTGCAGGTGGGCACCACCTTTAGTCTGGGCAACTGGTTCAACGCTCGTGGCGCTGGCATGCGTCAGGGCATTCCTTCCAACGCGCAGCCCTTGGTCACTTACGATTGGGCGGGACCGGCGAACGGCAAACCGGGTTATTACAACTGGGACCATCACGATTTTGGTCCCCGCATCGCTTTTGCCTGGGCGCCGGGCTCTCACAATGGCAAGACCAGCATCCGCGGCGGTTTCGGTATCGTCTATGATCGCGTGGGCGAAAGTCTGGTAGACACTTTCGATCAGAACGGCTCCTTCGGTCTCTCCACTTCACTCAACAATCCTTCGGATTTTGAATACTCCCAAATCGCGCCGCGGCTCACCAGCATGAACACGGTTCCCAACGCTGACTATCAGGGCAACCTGATCTTGCCGGCAGCGCCCCCGAGTGGCTTCCCGCAAACATTCCCTGCCGGCCAGGGCGCCATCGCCTGGGGCATCGACAATAGTCTGAAGACGCCATACGCCTACACCATGGATTTTGCCGTCAGCCGCGAGCTTCCTTCCGGCTTTTCGTTGGATCTCGCCTACGTCGGACGGCTCTCTCATCGCCTGCTCGCTCAGGACGATCTCGCCATGCCTCTCGACATCTACGACAAGAAGTCTGGCCTTGACTACTTCGCCGCTGAAAAAGCCTTGGCCGTGGTTTTCCGGCCCCAGCTGAACGCGGGCGTGGCCGCCCCGACGTCATCTTTTAGCGCAAATCAGGTTCCCGCCAATGTGCAACAGTTCTGGCAAGATCAGATTCAGCCGCTGGCTCCCGGCAATCAATACCCTCTGACTGGCTGCACGGCCGGGAACCTTGCGTACACCCCCAGCCCAGTCGTCTTTGCCTTCGACACCTTCTGTGCTACCGGCACCAACGATTCCCTCGCTCTCTATAACCTGGATTACAACGGCATCCCGGATCCCAACAACCTGAACAACATTTATTTCACTTCCGGCGGGCAATATTCCTACTACGCTCCGCAATTCAGTTCTCTATATGCGTGGCGTTCCATGGCGTGGGCGAACTACAACGCGCTGCAGGCGAGCCTGCGCCATCGTATGTCGCACGGCTTCCAATTTGACCTGAACTATACTTTCTCCAAGTCGCTCGACATTTCTTCCGACGCCGAGCGCGTCGGGCCGGCCAGCAACGGCAGCCTGCTCGGCCTCAACAACAACATCATCAATGCCTGGAATCCAAACGCGCAGAAAGGCGTTTCCTCGTTCGACGCCACCAATCAGGTGAATGCCAACTGGATCTGGCAGTTGCCCATTGGGCGCGGACAGAGGTTCGCCCACGGCTCCGGCCGCGTTCTCGACGCTGCCATCGGCGGCTGGCAGCTCTCCGGCCTATTCCGCGTCACCAGCGGTTTCCCGGTCACCGTGGACAATGGTTTCTCCAGTTTCCCCACCAACTTCGAAATGGAAGGCAACGCCGACAAGATTGGCCCGGTTAGAACCGGGGTCTACACCAACACGGGAGTTCCTAATATCTTTGCCAACGGTCCCAATGCGATCAACTCGTTTGCACCCGCGTATGCCGGAGAATCCGGCGAGCGCGACAACATTCGCGGCGCCGGCTACTTCGGCATCGATCTCGGTCTCGCCAAGACTTGGGTCATGCCCTGGAGCGAAAAAGAGAGCCTTCAATTCCGCTGGGAAGTCTTCAATGTTACGAACTCGGTGAGCTTCGACGTGCAGTCGAGCTTGCTTTCGAACTCACTCGGATTAGGCAGCGGCGGAAGTTTCGGCAACTATTCCGGATTGCTCAATAATCCGCGCCTCATGCAATTCGCACTGCGTTATGAGTTCTAGCACGCTGCGGAAAAAGTCGGTGTCGCACTTGATTTTGGGTGGCGCAGCGGTTCACCGCTGCGGTAACCGCACTATCTAAATAGGGCTTTAGCCGCTGAGGGCGGAACTTCTGGGGAAGGCGAAGAAAGTAGCACGGCCCGCTTACCCTCTGATACCCTGCATAACTATGCGCCTTCACCACCGCTTGTTCTTCGTCGTCGCCGTAGCCGGTTGCGTCTTCGCCCAGAACCCTAAGCCCGTTGCCGACCGCCTAGCCACCCAGAACGCTCTTTTCGAAGAGCAGTACGAATCCGATCTCCGGAACTTTCCCGAGCGCGCCACCGCCTACGGCGACTACCGTTACAACGACAAACTCGCCGAATATTCACTCGAAGCCATCAACCAGCGTCAGAAGATCAACCAGGACTTCCTGGCCCGGATTGAAGCCATCCCCAGCGCCGGCTTCTCCGACCAGGATCAGCTTTCTCACGACCTCATGGTTCGCGTGCTCCAGCAGCGCATCGCCGACTTCAACCTGAAAGAGTATGAGATGCCCATCAACCAGCAGAATGGCATCCATACCAGCCTCGCGGATCTGCCGCTCTCCGTGCCTTTCGACTCAGTCAAACACTACGAGGACTACATCGCCCGTCTTCACCAGATTCCGCGCGTCCTCAGCCAGACTACGGAAGTGCTGCGCGCCGGCATGAAAGACAAACTCATGCCTGTGCGATTCCTGATCGAAAAGCTCCCCGTACAGTGCCAGGGCATTATTGACGCTGATCCTTTTTTGATTCCGACAAAGAAATATCCGGTGAGCATTTCCGCCGACGACCAGAAACGATTGACCCAGCAGATCACTGACGCCATTAATGCAGACGTCATCCCGGCATACAAGACTTTCGCTAACTTTCTGAACTCGGAATACGCGCCCCAAGGCCGCACTACGCTCTCCATCACTTCTCTCGCTGACGGCCAGAAGCGCTACGAAAACGATATCTACGCCCGGACCACCACGCACATGACGCCGGATGAGATTCACCAACTCGGCCTGCGCGAGATCGACCGCATCCAGGCCGAGATGACGGCGATCGCGAAAAAAGCAGGCTTCGCCGACCTGGCCTCTTTCCGCGAGTCAGTCAAAACCAATCCCAAATACATTCCAACATCTTCAGATCAGATCCTCGACGATTTTCGCCACTACATCGCCCAGATGGAGCCGAAACTTCCCGAGCTCTTCACTCTTCTTCCAAAGTCGCCGGTCACCGTCGAAGCCATACCCGCCTTCCAGTCCGCCGCTGCGACGCACTACGTCACCGGCACGCCCGACGGCAAGCGGCCCGGCCGCGTCGTGGTCGCCACTTCCGACTTCGCGCATCGCTCGCTCGTCGATGACGAAGCGATCGCCTATCACGAGGGCATCCCCGGACATCACATGCAGCTATCGGTGCAGCAGCAACTCGAAGGGCTGCCCAAGTTCCGGCTGCACGGTCTAGGCTTCAACGCCTACATCGAAGGTTGGGCGCTGTATGCCGAGGAACTCGGCAAAGAGGTCGGCTTCTACCAGGATCCTGTTTCCGACTACGGCCGCCTGTCTTCCGAGCTTTTCCGCGCTGTGCGCTTGGTGGTTGACACCGGAATCCACTCCAAAGGGTGGACTCGCGATCAAGTCGTAGAATTCTTCCGCAAGTCGGGAGCCATCGACGAGCCCAGCATCCAGTCCGAGACCGACCGCTACATCGCGTGGCCGGCACAGGCGCTCAGCTACAAGCTCGGCCAGCTAAAGATCCGCGAACTCCGCGAGCGAGCAAAGAAAACATTGGGCCCCAAGTTTGACATCCGCAAATTCCACGACGAGATGCTCGATGGCGGAACCCTTCCCCTCGACCTTCTCGAAGCGCGCACCGATAAATGGATCGCACAACAGAAATAGAATAGAGGTCGCAGCCGGGCTGGCCATGTTACCAGTGGTGCGTGCTTTTATTGGCCAAGTTGAATAAAATTCGGGAAAATACCATTAGAAAACTAGCACTCGTGCCTGCCAGGAGAAACTCGTGAAAGTAGTGATGCTGTGCGGAGGGCTCGGTACACGCTTGCGCGAGGAAACTGAATATCGTCCCAAGCCCATGGTGGAAATCGGCGGCCGTCCGATCCTCTGGCATATCATGAAGTTATACGCGCACCATGGTTTTACTGATTTTGTGTTCTGCCTCGGATACCGCGGCAACATGATCAAGGATTATTTCCTGAACTACGAGGCGATGAACAACGATTTCTCCGTCTGCCTCGGCCGCAACTCTAAGATCGAATACAAAAACGTTCATAGCGAACAAGACTTTCAGGTCACCCTCGTCGATACCGGCCAGAACACCATGACCGGGGGCCGGGTCAAGAGAATTGAGAAGTACATTGGCAGAGGTAAAGATAAAGATAAAGATGACGATATCTTCATGCTGACCTACGGCGATGGCGTCGGCGATGTCAATATCCGGGAGCTATTGGAGTTCCACAAGAGCCATGGGAAGCTGGCCACGGTCACGACCATCACGCCGAGTTCGCGCTTCGGAGTCATCGAGGCAAACTCGATCGGCCGCGTGACCAAGTTCAAGGAGAAGGCAAAGACCAGCGGCCGTGCCAGCGCCGGCTTTTTCGTCCTCGATCGCCGGGTGTTCGATTATGTCGGCGGCGACGATTGCATCTTTGAGAAGGAGCCCCTGGAGCGGCTCGCCAACGAAGGGCAGTTGATGGCCTATCAGCATGACGGCTTCTTCTACGCCATGGATACCTATCGCGAATACGAGTACCTGAACCAGTTATGGAACGCGAACCAGGCGCCGTGGAAGATTTGGCAGGAATACGAATAATTGGACCGAAAGAACCATAATGACGAATGCCTTCTGGCGCGACCGTAGTGTCTTTATCACCGGCGCCACCGGACTAGTAGGCGGATGGCTGTCGAAGCACCTGCTGGAGCAGGGCGCGTCCGTGACCGCGCTGGTGCGCGACTGGGTGCCAGCAAGCCAATTTGTGCGCGACGGATTTGCCGACCGCGTCAACGTAGTACGCGGCGGTTTGAGCAGCCCCTATCTGCTCGAGGGGTGCTCGGCGAGTACGAGATCGAAATCGTCTTTCATCTGGCCGCGCAGACCATCGTCGGCATTGCCAACCGCAATCCCCTTTCAACCTTCGAGAGCAACATTCGCGGAACCTGGAATCTTCTGGAGGCATGCCGGCGATCGCCCGTGGTGAAGTCGGTCATCCTCGCTTCATCCGACAAGGCTTATGGCGATCAGGCGATACTTCCCTATAAAGAAGATATGCCGTTGCAGGGAAAGCATCCCTACGACGTCAGCAAGTCGTGCGCCGACCTGATCGCGCAGTCCTATGCGCACACGTTTGGCCTTCCAGTGGCCATCACGCGCTGCGGCAATTTTTATGGCGGCGGAGATTTGAACTGGAACCGCGTGGTGCCCGGCACGATTCGCTCGGTGATTCGCGGCGAACGGCCGGTCATTCGCTCCGATGGGCAATTCGTGCGCGATTATTTCTATGTGGAAGATGGCGCCGCCGCTTACATGCTGCTGGCCGAGCGTCTTATGCGGGATGCGAAGCTTCGCGGAGCAGGCCTACAACTTTTCGAACGAAATACAGATCAGCGTGCTGGAACTGGTGAATGCGATCCTGGTGATAATGGGATCGAAGTTGAAGCCCGAGATTCACAACCAGGCTTCGAATGAGATTCGCCATCAATTCCTGAGCGCCGAGCGGGCGCGCACTGAGTTGAACTGGAAGCCCATGTTCACGCTGGATGAAGGGCTGGAAAAGACCATCGCGTGGTACCGGGAGGCGCTGAAGTTGTGTCACAAGCAGATGAGTTGCGAGCAAGTCGCGAACTGAGCTTGCGCGACCGCATCCGCGCCCTGGTGGGCGAGTATTACCGCGAGGCCTTCCCTGCCCCCAAGTTCGTGCCGGGATCATCGCCCGTGCCCATTTCCGGGCCGTGTCTTCGACGCGGAGGAACTTGCATTGCTGGTCGACTCCTCGCTCGATTTCTGGCTGACCACCGGACGTTTCGCCGAACAGTTTGAACGCGAGTTTGCGGAATTCGTCGGCGTGCGCGAGGCGGTGCTGGTGAACTCGGGCTCGTCGGCGAATCTGCTGGCGATCTCCTCCCTGACTTCGCCGAAACTGGGCGACCGCCGGCTGCGGCCAGGCGATGAAGTCATCACGCTGGCGGCGGGATTCCCGACCACGGTCAATCCGATCGTGCAGAACGGGCTGGTGCCGGTCTTTGTCGATGTTGAAATTCCCACTTACAACGTGGACGTCAGTCATCTCGAAGAGGCGCTCTCGGAGCCGCACGCGCGCCATCATTTTGGCTCATACGCTGGGTAATCCCGTTCGATCTCGACGCCGTGACCGCCTTCGCCAAGAAACACGATTTGTGGCTGATCGAAGATTGCTGCGACGCGCTTGGCTCGACTTACCGCGGACAGAATGTCGGCACCTTTGGCGATCTCGCGACTGTCAGCTTCTATCCGGCTCACCACATCACCATGGGCGAAGGCGGGTGCGTGCTGACCGACAAGCCGCTGTTGAAAACGCTGGTCGAGTCGTTTCGCGATTGGGGGCGCGATTGCTGGTGCGATCCGGGCAAAGAGAATACCTGCGGCAAGCGTTTCGATTGGCAACTTGGCGACCTGCCGCACGGCTACGATCACAAATATATCTATTCGCACGTCGGCTATAACCTGAAGGCCACCGACATGCAAGCCGCGGTCGGCGTCGCGCAGTTGAAGAAGCTGCCGGGATTCATCGAATGCGCGAAAGCGAAATTTTGCCTATCTGAAAGCCGGGCTCAAAGAGAATATCGAAGGAGCACTTCGTCCTGCCGGAAGCAACCCCGAACTCCGATCCCAGCTGGTTTGGATTGCCGCTGCTGGTGCGGGAGACGGCTCCATTTTCTCGCAACGCGCTGATTGATTTCCTCTATGCGAAAAAGATCGCTACCCGCCAGCTCTTCGGCGGCAACCTGGTCCGTCAACCTGCCTATGCGGGTCCCAAGTATCGTGTGGTGGGTGATCTTCGAATGAGCGACCGCGTGATGAATCAGGCCTTCTGGATTGGCGTATATCCCGGACTCACGCAGCCGATGTTGGACTACGTTTTGGAAACGATCAACGAAATCGCTTCAAAAGGGGTACTTTCCGATGCCGCACGAAAATAACAACCACTCCTCTGCGGCCAATTTCCGGAGATTCGATTGGGTTCCAAGGTGATCGGACCGGGGAAACCTTGCTACGTGATCGCTGAAATCGGAATCAACCACAACGGCGACATCGACCTCGCGAAAAAGCTCATCAACGTGGCTGTGGGCGCGGGTTGTGACGCCGTCAAGTTTCAGAAGCGGACCATTGATGTCGTCTACTCGGCAGAAGAATTGGCGAAGCCTCGCGAAAGTCCTTTTGGAGAACACCAACGGCGACCTGAAGCGCGGCCTCGAATTCGAGCACGAAGAATACCAGGAGATCGACCGCTATTGCCGTGAGGTCAAAATTGACTGGTTCGCTTCGTGCTGGGACGAGGCATCCGTCGATCTCATAGCCCAGTTTAATGTCCCCTGCTTCAAAATCGCCTCCGCCTCGCTCACCGACGACAATCTGCTCCGCCACACGCGTGCCACCGGCAAGCCGATCATTCTCTCCACTGGCATGAGCACGATCGAAGAAGTCGACCACGCCGTCGAGGTTCTGGGCAAGCAGGATCTGATCCTCCTGCATGCCTGCAGCACGTATCCCGCTTACTACGAGGAATTGAACCTGCGGGTCATCGATTTGCTGCGAGAGCGGTATGGCGTGCCGGTCGGCTACTCAGGCCACGAGACTGGTTTGCCGTCAAGCGTCGCGGCAGCGGTGCTGGGCGCCTGCGTCATCGAGCGCCACATCACGCTCGATCGCTCCATGTGGGGATCGGACCACGCCGCGTCGCTTGAGCCGAACGGGATCACGCGACTGGTCCGGGACATCCGGCTGATCGAAAAATCGATGGGCGACGGCGTTAAGCGGGTGCTGGAACGCGAACAGCCGATCATCAAGAAGCTGCGGCGCGTGGGAGCAGCTAGTGCCGAGCCTTGCCAAGCTAAAAAGATCAAGGCCATCGCCATGGATGTCGATGGCGTGCTCACCGACGGCGGCGTCTGGTGGGGGCCGAACGGCGAAGAATGGAAGCGCTTTCACTTTGCCGACATCATGGGCCTTTCGCTGGCGCGAAAATCGGGAATGGTCATTGCGCTGTTTCCGGAGAGGACAGCCCGCTGGTCGACCGGCTGGCCGGGAAGCTTGGCATCGCCGACGTTCACAAGGATTGCAAAGACAAGGCCAGCGCGCTGCGCACGCTTCTCGGAACGTCACGGGCTTGCGCCTGCAGGAGATCTGCTTTATCGGGGACGACGTGAACGATCTTGCCCGCGCTTAGCATCGTCGGCCTCAGCGCTTGTCCTGCGGACGCGCGGCCTTCAATCCGAAAGACTGCCAAGTGGTCACCAAACTTGCCGGCGGAAACGGCGCCGTGCGGGAAGTCATCGACATGTTGCTCGCAGTCTGCCAAGCATGGCGGCAAAATCGGTTCGCCAGGAAAGCATGAGACTCGCTGATTATGTCATGCGCTTCGTCGCCCAGCAGGGCGTGAAGCACGTCTTCCTGGTCACCGGCGGCGGGGCCATGCACCTGAACGATGCTCTCGCCCGGTGCAGCGATTTGAGTTTCGTCTGCAATCACCACGAACAGGCCAGCGCGATCGCCGCGGAAAACTACTCGAAGGCAACCAATAATCTGGGCGTTGCCCTGGTGACCACTGGCCCGGGCGGCACGAACGCCATCACCGGCGTGGCCGGCGCATGGCTTGATTCGACTCCCATCCTCGTCATCTCCGGACAGGTGAAACGCGCCGACCGCATGTACCGGCCCGATGGCACTCCTCTCGGAGTTCGGCAGAGCGGCAGTCAAGAAGTCGATATCGTCTCTCTGGTCAAGCCGATTACGAAGTACGCTGTGACCATCGACGATCCGCACAGCATTCGCTATCACCTCGAAAAGGCGACTCACCTGGCGCGCACCGGAAGGCCCGGTCCGGTTTGGATCGATATTCCCATCGACGTACAGGCTGTGCCGGTTGAGCCGGATTCGCATGCGCGGTTTGATCCTGCGGAGTCGTCCAGCGCTGCAGACGACTGAGCCTGCCGCAATTGCGCGATGTCATGGATCGGCTGAGCCGGGCCGAGCGGCCATTTATCTTTGCCGGCAACGGCGTCCGAGTCTCCAGCGCGGCGGCCGCATTTGAGAAACTGGTGCGGTTCTGAATGTTCCCGTTGGCCTGACTTGGATGGCGATGGATTTGTTGGACGACGACGATCCGCTGTTCGTCGGCCGGCCCGGCACGGTTGCATCTCGAGGCGCGAACTTCGCCCTGCAGAATGCTGATTTCGTCCTGGTGATCGGAGCTCGCCTTGATCCGCCTCTGATGGGTTGGGACCCTCGTCAGTTCGCGCGCGGAGCCTACAAAGCCGTTGTCGATATCGATCCGGCGGAGTTGCGAAAGCTGGAAGGCGTGATCGACAATCCAATTTGCGCCGATGCTCGCAGCTTTATTGAGGCCATGCTCCGGCAAGGCAGCTCTGTGCTCCGATCGAGCCGAAGACCGCAGCCCCTGGATCAAGCGGTGCCAGGACTGGAAGGCGCGTTATCCCATCGTCCTGCCCGAGCACCGCGCTCCGGGACTCGTCAGTGTGTATCATCTGGCCGAAATCATCGGCGAGGAGGTCGGACGAGACGACCGCATCGTTTCCGGAAGCTCCGGAAGCGCCATTGAGGTTTTCCTGCTGGCCTACCGGGCGCGAAAAGGGCGCCGGGTATTTCACACCGCCGGGCTGGGGGCGATGGGATACGGTCATCGCCGCAAGTATTGGCGTGTGTCTGGGCAGCGGCGGCAAGAAGACGATCTGCGTTGACGGCGACGGCGGCCTCCAGCTTAACATTCAGGAGTTGGCCACCATCGCGCACCTCAAACTGCCGATCAAGTTTTTCGTTCTCAACAACCATGGGTACGCTTCGATTCGGGCCAGTCAAACGAACTACTTCGGCGGACCCAATATCGGATGCAGTCCGGAAACCGGCATGTCTCTCCCCGATTATCGTAAGGTCGCTCGTGCCTATGGTCTGAAGACTGCGATCATTGAGGATCAATCGGACCTGCGCGCCGCCGTCCGTCGAGTTCTGCGCAGCCGTGGACCGGTGGTTTGCGACGTGCACGTAATTCCCGACGAGATCAGGGCGCCGCGCGTAACCTCGGTTCAGCTCGCCGATGGATCGTTTGTTTCCAAGCCGCTGGAGGATCTGTGGCCCTTCCTGGATCGTGACGAGTTCCGACAGAACATGATCGTGGAGCCGGTGCGCGAATGACTGCGACAAAAATGGGGACAAAAACTGGGGCAACAATAAAGCCAGACGAGTATCTGTCCGAACTCGATCGCTTGCTGAGTGAGCCCTTGAGCAGCGTGCGAGATCGCGAGCGGTCGGCTTTTGACAAGTTGCTCGCGGGCTGCCAAAACCGTCTGGTGCTTTTCGGCGCGGGAAACTTGGGTCGCAAGGTTCTACAGTGCGTCCGCAGCATTGGCGTGGAGCCGCTGGCCTTTGCCGACAACAGCCAGTCCAAGTGGGGAACGAATGTTGACGGCGTTCCGGTGCTGTCGCCCAAGGATGCGGCAGCACGATATGGCCCGTCCGCGCTGTTCCTAGTCACCATATGGTCGCTGGGACACTCCTACCCGGAAAGCCGAGCGATGCTGCAGCGTCTGGGATGCACCCACGTCGAGTCCACGGCATCATTACGCTGGAAGTTCGCCGCCCAGCTGTTACCCGATTTCTGCCAGGATCTTCCCCACAAGCTTTACGAACAAGCGGCTGAAGTGCGCAAAGCGGCGTCCCTCTGGGCCGACGACGCCTCTCGCCGGGAATATCTGAACCACGTGAAATGGCGTGCGCTCGGTGATCAACAAGGCCTGGGACCGGTGGTCGAAGAGGAATCGTATTTTCTGGACAGCCTGTATCGCATCAGCGACCAGGAAGTTTTTGTCGATTGCGGCGCCTACACTGGAGACACGGCCGAGCAGGTGATCCGCAGAAATCCCGCCTTCTCGAGAATCGTTGCGATTGAGGCCGACCCGCAGAACTTCGACCGTCTTACCAAGTGGATTTCGACCCTCGATGCATCCGTCGCCTCCAGGATTAACGCGCTCAACGTCGCCGTGGGCGCCGTGCGCGGCAAACTGCGCTTTCAATCGGACGGCAGCGAAGGCGCCAAGCTCACAGCCGACGGCAACGTCGTCGTCGAGTGCGTTCCCATCGACGACCTCACCCGTGAAGCCGCACCCACCTTCATCAAGATGGATATCGAAGGGGCTGAACTCGATGCGCTCGAAGGCGCCCGCCGCTCGATTCAAGCGCACCGCCCGATTCTTTCCATCTGCATGTACCACAAGCAAAGCGATCTATGGCGTATTCCTCTGTTTATCCACGCGCTGGCGGAAGACTACCGTTTGTTCTTGCGCCCGCACGACGTAGATGGATGGCAGTTGGTATGCTATGCCGTTCCGGAAAATCGACTTCGGCCGAGGAGCGCGATGACGAGCGCGACCTAACCATGCCCTCGGAATTCGCCGGGTATTTTGCGCGTATATATAAACGCTTATACATAAAGAAGAAATGAGCCTTTCAGGATTTGCCGACAAATGGACTGCGGCACTGACGCAGCACATCCCGCCTGGCCAGTTGGGGCGATACCTCCTGGTGGGCGCATGGAATACCTTGTTCGGATACGGCACCTTCGCGCTGTTCACGGCACTTCTGAATCCCATCGTGCCTCACAGTTACATCTGGGCTTCCCTGCTCTCCAGCCTGTTAAACATCACTGTTGCCTTTCTCGGCTACAAATGGTTCGTGTTCAAGACCAAGGGCAATTACCTGCGCGAATGGATGCGCTGCGTCGCGGTCTACAGCGGGGGCATTGTTTTCGGGCTGATCGCGCTCCCCGTGCTCGTAGTGCTGATCCGGCATAACACTCGTTTTTTTGCCGGCGCTCCTTACATTGCCGGCGCGATTCTGACCGTCTTTGTGGTGTTTTACAGTTTTCTGGGACACAAAAAGTTTTCCTTCCGGACGCCTGCATAATAATAATGACCATGCGCATACTCATCACCGGCGGCTCTGGATTCATCGGGCGAAATCTGGCGGAGCAACTTGCTGCCACATATGAAGTGTCGGCGCCCTCCTCGGCCGAACTCGATCTGCTCAATGAGAATGCAGTCCGCGACTACCTCAGCACCAGCCGTTTCGATGTGATTGTGCATGCCGCAACCACGCGGTCGAATCGGCGACTGGCTGCCCCTCCGGATATGCTCGACCGGAACTGCCGCATGTTTTTCAATCTCGTACGCAGTCAAGGACGATTTGGAAAAATGATTCACTTCGGCTCCGGCGCCGAATATGAACGCTTTCAGTTGCCCGCGCGAGTGAAAGAAGACTATTTCGATACCCGCGTCCCCAGGGACCCGTACGGATTTTCCAAGTACATTTGCGCCAAATATATCGAGCGCTCCGACCGAATCGTTAACTTGCGCTTGTTTGGAGTCTTCGGCCCCCACGAGGACTACACCGTGCGTTTCATTTCCAACGCATGTTGCCGGGCGCTGAAAGGATTGCCGATCGTGCTCCGGCAGGATATCGTGTTTGATTACCTGTACATCAAAGACCTGGTCAAGATCACGAGGTGGTTCATCGAGAATAACCCCCGCCACAAGGCGTACAACGTCTCGACCGGACGGCCCATGGCGCTGACCAAATTAGCCCGAATTGTCGCCCGGGTCTCTGCGCAAGTCTCGGGGCGAAATCCCGATATATCGGTCATGACCGAAGGCATGGGGCCCGAGTACTCAGCCGACAACTCCCGTATGCTCGCGGAAATGGGCGGCTATCAGTTTTGGGATTTAGAAGACTCGATCAGGGACATGTACACCTGGTATGAACGCCATGAAGAGATCGACGTCGAATCGCTAAGCTTCGACGAGAAAAACAAAATCGGAGTGAGCAAGTGACCCCAACCCAGGTATCCGCAAGCAACGACAAGGACAACGACAAGGACAACGACAAAGACAATCAAGTCGCGCAACTTGAAAGTATCTTGCGGCGGATCGAAGCGGAACCACCCGACGCGGTGCAAGCACGTGAGCGCCGCGCATTCGACGATCTCGCCAGCCCTCTGGGCGAAAAGCTGCTGTTATTTGGCGCCGGGCCGCTCGGCAAGGCTGTTCTCGCCGGCCTACGCCAGGCCGGAGTTGAGCCGCTGGCCTTTGCCGACAACAATCGCGAGCGTTGGGGCCAACCGGTCATGGGACTTCCCGTGCTCTCTCCCGCGGAGGCGGTGGATCAGTACGGCCAGACCGCCTGCTTTGTCGTCACCATCTATCAGGGCTCCGCAGTTCGCAGCCAGCTTGCATCGCTCGGCTGTAAGCGGGTGGTGGCTTGTGCCCCACTCCTTTGGAAGTACGCCGATATTTTCATTCCGCAATGTGGACTTGAACTGCCCCACCGGTTTCGACCACAGTGCGACGCCATCCGGCAGTGTTACGCCATGTTGGATGATGAACTTTCGCGGCGCGAGGTACGCGAGCAGCTAGTCTGGCGCTACTGGCTGGATTTTTCAGCGTTGTCGCCACAGCAGAACGCGATTGATACGTACTTCCCCATGGACTTACTGTCGCCGATCCCCGACGAAGTTTTCGTCGATTGCGGCAGCTTCGACGGCGACAGCATCCGTAGCTTCAATTCTCACTGGGGAGGCCGGTTCCGGCATGCCTTCGCTTTTGAGCCCGATCCATCGAACCGAGCGGCGTTGGCCTCTAACGTAAAGGCGATCGGAATCGGTGATCGCGTCACCGTAATGCCCTATGCCGTCGGAAACATCAATGGCCCGGTTTCCTTTGCCTTCAACAGTTCTGCTTCTTCGCACGTGACCACCGAGAGTGCGAAATCCCATGCGGGATCGGCCATCGAGTGCCGCCGTCTGGATGACATCGAGTGGCCAGCGACGACGACACCGACCTACATCAAAATGGACATCGAAAGCGCGGAACCGGAAGCGCTCGCCGGGGGAAGCGAACTGTTACGGCGCCATCAGCCTGTGCTCGCGGTCTGCACGTACCACAGAAGTGAACACCTTTGGCAGATACCCAATCTCATCCGATCCATTGCACCCGAGTATCATGTCTTCTTACGGCGCTACGCGGAAGAGTGTTGGGAAGGGGTTTGCTATGCCATTCCCAAGCACCGGCTGAAACGCGCCTAGCCGTATGCTGCATGGCAATGCTCATCTCATGCCAAAAACGCTGACCATAATTACGCCCTGCTATAACGAAGAAGCGAACGTGCGCGAGGTCTACCTCCGAGTGCGCGCTGCCGTCGCCGCCGCCGGCGACTACAACTACGAGCACATCTTCATCGACAACGCGTCGACCGACAATACGTCTGGGTGAACTGAAGGCCATCGCCGCCGTCGACAGGAACGTCAAGGTGATCCTCAACGCGCGCAACTTCGGCCACATCCGCTCGCCCATGCACGCGCTGTACCAGGCCACCGGAGACGCCGTCATCGGCATCGTGGCGGACCTGCAAGACCCGCCGGAGATGATCGTCGACCTCATCCGCAAGTGGGAAGAGGGCTACTCCGGTGGTGATCGGCGGTCAAGACGAACCAGCGAGGAAAATCGGCCGATGTTCTGGCTTCGCAAGAAGTATTACCGGCTGGTCAAACCGGTCTCTTCGGCATCGAAACCTACGAAAACTTCACCGGATTCGGCCTCTACGACCGCCGCGTGGTGGAAATCATCAAGCAGATGGACGATCCCTATCCGTATTTCCGCGGCATGATTGCCGAGATCGGGTTTCCGCACGTCGAGATTCATTACGATCAGCCCGCGCGCAAGCGCGGCATCACCAAGAACAATTTCTATACGCTCTATGACATGGCGATGCTGGGCATCACCAACCTATCCAAGGTGCCGCTGCGGCTGGTGACGTTCTCCGGGTTTGCCGGTGCGCTGCGCTTCGGTTCTGGTGTCGCTGGCATACCTGATTTACAAGCTGCTCTTCTGGAGACCGCTTCTCCGTGGGCATCGCGCCGCTGGTGATCGGGGTCTTTTTCTTCAGCTCCATCCAGCTGATTTTCGTGGGCATTGTTGGGGAGTATATCGGCACCATCCACACCCTGGTGCAGAAGCGGCCGCTGGTGGTGGAGCGGGAGCGGATCAATTTCGAATACGGCCCGGGTAAACCCTTGCGAGACCCATTGCAGGATAGTCAGCCCCAGCCCAGTGCGACTTCGTGAGTATCGGCCCACAGCCACACACACAGTCACAGACACAGAGTATGACCGGAGATATTCTATGAATGCGGATACGGCGCAGTCTCTTGCGATCGCCAGAATTCGCGACTGCGCATCGGTGATGCAAACCCTGTTAGGGTCGTCAGCGTACTTAAGCACCGTAGTCAAGGTAGCGGACGCCATGACGAAGTGCCTCCGCTCCGGGAACAAGATCTTGTTCTTCGGCAATGGCGGCAGTGCCGCTGACGCACAGCACCTGGCCGCGGAACTGAACGGACGGTTCCTGAAAGAACGCAAAAGCCTCTCGGGCTGGGCGCTGACCACCAATTCTTCCGTCCTCACCGCGATCGGCAACGATTATTCCTTTGACGAAGTGTTCGCGCGCCAGGTCGAGGGGATGGGCAGTCCCCATGACCTAGCGTTCGCCATCACCACCAGCGGAAACTCCGCCAACGTGTTGCGAGCCGTGGAAGCGGCCCGCGAGCGAAAACTCGTAACCGTGGGTCTGACCGGAAAGACCGGCGGCAAGTTGCACAGCGCTGTCGATCACTGCATCTGCATTCCCAGCGACCAGACGCCTCGTATCCAGGAAGCCCACATCCTGACCGGACACATCCTCTGCGAATTGATCGAGGAATCACTGTTTGAACCGGATTGACGTGGGTGCCCCATCCTAACGTCGTGCTTTTCGACGTTAGAGCCTGCCCTGTTTTGCCGAAGCCCCGAGCGAAGCCGAGGGGGAAGCCGAAGGGGTGGGATTCCACCGCCGCATGAAGCTTAGGATTTCCCCGGAAGCGCCAGGCTTTCGAACCGCCGTACGATAGCCAAGATTTCCGTTTCCTGAAGAACGCGGTCGGATTCCTTGGCCGCCAGCAGCACAGTCTGTATGAGTTCGTGGCTAGTCGCAATTCCCCGCTGCGTCAGATAGAAGACAACGTTCGAGCTGCCGGACATAGGCCCAATCTCAATTTCCTGAGCGCGTCCGATCAGGCTTGCCGGCACTCCCGAATACACGTAGTCGGTCAGCCACTGATCACCCTTCTTCTGGGCCTTGATGATGGCCGCCGCGTGCACGCCGGTGGCGGTGCGGAAGGCATCGCGTCCAATCACCGGAGCATTGGCTGGAACCGGAACACCAGTCGCGGCCGAAACCGACTCCACGTACGCCTGCAGAGAACTGAGGTCATCGTGCCGCATGCCGAGCAGGTTGAGATTAACCAGCAACTGTTCCATCGGCGTATTTCCCACGCGCTCGCCGATGCCGCATGCGGTGCCGTGCACGCGTGATGCCCCCGCCTCAATTGCGGCGAGCGTGTTCGCTACATCGAGCCCGCGATCGCGGTGACCATGCCAGTCGATGCCAATGCCGGCACCACCACCGACGCCGGTTTCAGCCAGGAACTTCTTGACCCACGACACCAGATTCCAGACCGCCTCCGGCGTCGCCGCGCCAACCGTGTCGCAGAGACATAGCCGCTTCGCTCCAGCTTCAATCGCTTCGGTGAACAAGAGACGCAGGTGCTCTGGCGAAGATCGTACGGTGTCTTCCGTCACGTACGTCACGTCAATGCCTTCCTTAACCGCAAAGCGGATGGCGTCTCGAGTGTGGCCCAGGATTTGCTCGATAGTCCATTCTTCCGCGTACTGGCGAATCGGACTGCAACCGATGAATATAAGAGCCTCAATCGGCACGCCCAGCAAGCTGCGAAACCTCGGCGATCGGACGAATGTCCACGATCATGGTGCGGGCGGCGCAATTAGGGCGTATGCGCATCCGCTGGCTGGAGATCTCGCGGCAGAGTGCGACCACAGCTTCGCGCTGGCGTGCGCCCGCTCCCGGCAGTCCGACATCAGCCGTCTCAATTCCGAGATTCTCCATGAGATGAAGAATCTCGACCTTCGCCCCCGTTGGCGGATCGGTAATGGAGGGGCTCTGCAGACCGTCGCGCAGCGTCTCATCGTCGAGCATGACGTGCGCTGGCCATGAAGGAGTCCGCGGCCCCGCGCTTGCCCAGTCGAAGATCAGGCCGTTCCTCGCCGAGGTTCCCATGCTCCGCTCTCTCGCTCCAGCATAAACCTTTACCCTAACCAAATAAAACATTGTCATCCTGACCCTGAGCTTGCCGAAGGGGAAGGACCTGCTGTTTGCCGCCCGCACTCATTCACGTGGCTCGCTTCCCGCTTCAAACCGGCCCGCCAATTACCGACGTAATTACCGACGTAATCTTCGCTTATGAGAGATTACTAACGAAGCCGTTGTGGGACTCGGCCCAATTTGGTCCTCTCCCGCAGCGGTTGTCCATGCTTTCCGCACTACCGTTCGAGGAGAACAATGTCCAAGAAAATCCTTGTGGTCGACGACTCCAAGACAGCTTTGATGATGGAGCGCGAGATTCTGGAAAAGCGTACCAACTACCAGTGTGTAACCGCCTCCGACGGCCAGGAAGCAGTGGAGAAGGCGCAACAGGAGCGCCCTGACCTGGTTTTGATGGACGTGGTAATGCCGCGCATGAATGGATTCGAGGCCTGCAAGATGATGCGTCAGCAGCCGGGCACAAGCGAGATTCCCATTGTTCTGGTCACCACTCGCAGCGAAGAGTCCTACATGGAGGCCGGGTTCCAGAGCGGATGCAATGACTACATCACCAAACCAGTCGACGGTGCCGAACTGGTGGCCCTGCTGCAGAGTTACCTGGGCGAGTAAAACGGTGAAGTACAGGTTCGAGTTTCTTGTGTAGTTGATTGAATTTACCCAAGTTCAAGTTAAGGACCTCCTCTATGAACGATAGCCAGGGCGCGGCCTGCGGTCCTAAGCTTTCCGGAGCCGACGCGACGAACGACCTGCGGTTGGCGGCGGCGCGCAAGCGCCTGGCCGAGAGCCGTGGTCAAGACGACGCCCTCGAGGGCCTGCGCGAGATCGTAGCCAACTTCCTGGGTTCCGAAGAAATGGGCCTGTTCCGACTTGATCGCAATACCGAAACCTTCCAGATCTTCTGGTCTTTCGGCATCGACCCCGAGAAATACGACCTGCTGCTGGCCTTGGGTGACGCTGGTCTCCGGCGGGTGATGGACGGTCAGTGCCATGTTGAGCTTGCGGCTCGCGACCGTTCCGGCACCATGGCTACGGCTAAGGTGCAGGCGTTTGTTCCGATCCGGCTGGCCAACCAGACCATAGCGATACTCGCGATATTGCGTCTGCTGCCCCAAAAGCACGGCTTCGACGCGTCGGACATGGAACTGTTCAAATTTCTTTCCGACGAAGCGGCACTGCCCTTGTTTGGCGCGGGCATGGATCGGCAATTGGCCGACGACAATTTAACCGACGAGCATTCGGCGGACGAGCATTCGAACGACGAACCAGGAATGAGAGCATGAAGAATTCCCCCAAATTTAATCCGGCAGTCCTGCCCGCCGAGTTCATGAAGCGCTTCGAGCGCTCGGACGCCAAGGAACCGCGGCACTTCCTCTATCCGGGGCAGGTGTTCGTAACCTCCGATCCCCTCACCATCTCAACCATACTCGGGTCATGCGCCGCCGTCTGCCTCTGGGATAGACACAAAAAAGCGGGAGGGATGAATCACTATCTGCTGCCCGAGGGCGTGAATGAAGGGGCTAACCGGCTGCGCTACGGCAGCGCCGCCAATGCTGAACTCCTCAGACAGGTGCTGGCGTTGGGATGCGAAGTCCGGAATCTGCAAGCCAAAATCTTCGGCGGGTCAAGCGCCTTCGGAGCCGATCCATCGCGGTCCGTCGGATCAAGGAATGTGGAACTCGCCGAGAGTTTTCTTCAGTCGCAGGGCATTCCGATCGTGGAAAGAGACATTTCAGGCAAGCGTGGCCGCAGATTGTCTTTTCAGATCTTCGATGGCGTAACCACGATCAGGAATTTTGACCAGGTGTAGCGAGACACGTGTAGCGAGAAACGTGTAGCGAGAAACGTGTAATAAGAAACGCGTAGTAACAAACGTCTAGTCAGAAACGCGCCTGAATCAGGAGAGGAGGAACGGTGGACTTGGCGGACTTTGATCGTGAAGCAGTGCTGGCGTCGTTCCTCGCCGAGTCCGAAGAGGGCTTGGATTTGATGGAGCAGGCATTGGTCCAGATGGAATCGAATCCATCGGACCCGGAACTGCTGCACAAGATTTTCCGCGTTGCACATACCCTCAAAGGAAACGCAACTTCGCTCGAACTCAAGGAACTGGCCGGGTTCGCCCACGTCGTCGAGGACTTGTTGGACATTTTTCGCGAGCAGCAGGCGCAGCCCACTGCAGACTTGATTTCACTGCTGCTGAAGGCTGTTGATGAACTTCGTGCCATGGTCTCAAGCGCGGCCACCAGGCCGAACGAGCCAGCCGCACTAACCGCGGAACAGCAGAACCTCATAAAGAAAATTTCGAAGGAAGTAGAAAAGCGGGCGAAAAAAAACGCCCCCGCCGCCGGAACGCCAGGGGAATCCAGCGCAGCCGCCAAGGTTGACACGCTCCCGGGCGCTGGTCCTCGTACGCTGCGCGCGGATGTCGCCAAGCTCGACCACATGCTGAACCTGACCGGCGAAATTGTGATCGCCCAAGGCCGCCTGCGCCAGATGATCGAGAAGCTAGGCACCGAGCAGGGACGCGCCATCCTGGAGATGCATCGCGAGGCAGAGCGTCTCTACATGGACCTGCAGGGCGAAGTGATGAGCATCCGTATGGTGCAGATCGGACCGCTGTTCCGGCAGTTTGTCCGTTCAGTGCGGGACCTGGCCAAGAGCCATGGAAAATTGGCCCGTCTGGAAGTGGTGGGAGAAGACGTTGAAGTGGATACGACCGTGCTCGAACTGTTGAAAGATCCGTTGCTGCACCTGGTGCGCAACGCGGTCGATCACGGTCTGGAGAAACCGGCCATCCGCCAGAGCCAGGGCAAAAACGCCAGCGGACTGATCCGGCTGTCGGCATCGCATAGCGGTGGAAACATCGTGGTAAAGCTGCAAGACGATGGAGCAGGGTTCGACCGCGCAAGGATTCTCGAAAAAGCGAAACGCGTCGGACTTTTGTCCGGCGAAGACGAGATTCGCGACCGTGACATTTACGACCTGGCGTTCCACGCGGGATTTTCAACCGCCGAATCGGTCACCGATCTTTCCGGCCGCGGAGTTGGCCTGGATGTCGTCCGGCGCAACATCGACGCTTTACGCGGCACGGTGGAGATAGCGAGTGCAGCCGGGCAAAGGCACCACCATCACCATCCGCCTGCCGCTGACCCTGGCCATCATCGAAGGGTTCTCGGTGAGGGTCGGGAATGAAACTTTTATCGTTCCCCTGGAACATGTGACCGAGTGCACGGAATTGCCAGCGGAACAAAGCAACGCGGAGGCCAGCGGGATCCTTAGCCTTCGCGGAACCGCGCTTCCCTACGTCCGGTTGCGGCGGGCGTTTGGCGTGCCGGGCGTGACCCCGAAGAAGGAAAACATCGTGGTCGTCAAGATCAATGAGTTCCATGCCGGAATCGCAGTGGACGAACTGCTGGGCGGCATGCAGACCGTAGTCAAGCCGCTGGGCAGGGCGTTTCGAGGCGTGCATGGGATCGCCGGTTCCACGGTTTTGGGCGATGGACGCGTGGGCTTGATCATCGACGTCCCCAGCCTGCTGCGAGGAGTGATGCAGTCGTCGTTGCAGGCACAAGCTTAGTTGGGTGTACTCATTATCGGGCAGTCGTTATAAGGCAGTCATGATCGAAAGGTGAAGGCACAATGAAAACTTGGCAAGATCGGAAAATCGGCACGCGCTTGGGAGTTGTCTTCGGGGCAATTCTGCTGTGCGTGATTGCTGTAGGCGGATTCGGACTGAGCTGGCTCGGTCGTCTGAACTCCAACATGTCGGCCTCTCTGCAGAAGCGTTACAACACGGTTGAGTCGACGCACCAGACCATCGAAAACTCGATCACCAACGCGCGCATCACTCTGCAATTGTTCGAGACCGCGAACCTCGATGAAGAAAAGAAGCTGAACCTGGAAAACGACGCTATCAGTCGCGAAATCACCGCGCAGGTCGCGGAGATCGAAAAGAGTCTCAGCTCCACCCAGGAGCGTGAGCAGTTTGAAATCGTCACCCAGGACCGGCAGGCCTATATTGCGGCCCGGCAAAAAGCCAAGGGGCTGTTGGCGGATAAAAAGCGCGACCAGGCGCTGGCAACCCTGAGCGCAGAGGTGATCCCGGCCCTCGACAAGTACCGCGCTTCGTGGCAGAAGTTTATTGACCTTCAGACCGCCGCCATGGCGCTCAGCATGAAGCAGAGCCAGGACGCTTACGCCACGGGGCGCGGCGTCGCCTTGCTGATACTCGCGCTCACGCTGGTGCTGACCACCCTTGCGGCCTTCAGCGTCACGAAAAGCATTACCGTTCCCATCCAGCAATCGGTCGAGCATGCGGAGCGGATTGCTGCGGGCGATTTGACCCGCGAAATCACGGTAACCAACCAATCCGAGACTGGCCAATTGCAGCAGGCCATGCAAGAGATGAGCAGCCGGCTGTCGGGCATCATCCGGGACGTCCGCGAAGGCTCCGCGGCGGTCGCCTCAGCAGCTCAGCAGGTTTCCGCCTCCTCGCAGAGTCTGTCGCAGGGAACGAGCGAACAAGCGGCTTCGGTAGAGGAGATGAGTTCCAGCCTGGAGCAGATGAATGCATCCATCACCCAAAACGCCGACAACAGCCGGCAAGTGGAGCAGGCGGCTGCCAAGGGTGCGCTCACGGCAGAAGAAAGCGGCGAGCGCGGTCAAAGAGACGGTCGAAGCCATGAAGCAAATTGCCGCCAAGACTTCGGCTGATCGAAGAGATCGCCTACCAGACCAATCTGCTTGCGCTCAACGCCGCGATCGAAGCGGCGCGCGCAGGAGACCAGGGCCGGGGTTTTGCGGTGGTCGCAGTCGAGGTTCGAAAGTTGGCCGAGCGCAGCCAGTTGGCGGCGCAGGAAATCGGCGGACTGGCCGGGAAGAGCGTCAGCGTGGCCGAACGATCCGGCCAGTTGCTGTCTGACCTGGTGCCGTCCATCAAGAAGACCGCCGAGTTGGTGCAGGACGTGGCCGCCGCATCGACCGAACAATCCAGTGGAGTAACGCAGATCAACCAGGCGATGTCACAAGTGGACACGGTTACGCAACGCAACGCGTCGTCCGCGGAAGAACTTTCAAGCACGGCGGAAGAATTGGCGGCACAGTCCGAACAACTGCAGCAGTTGATGACTTTCTTCCGCGTAGCGGGAGAACAGCCCGCCAATCGCAACGGCGAGCCCGCACAGCAAACAGCACGTGGCCATTCCGACAGCCAGCGTTCAGTAGCGAATCCGCACCAGCGTGCTCACGCCTCAGCCGGCGCACAGCAAGGCGCAGGAAGAAGAGAACTTCGCTCCGTTCTAGCAGGCTGGCGGCGCTGTGATTCGCAGCCGCGCGCGGCCGCGTGAGAAATGCGAATGAGTGCAGAACGGCAGAATTGTGAGGATGTGAAATTATGGGAGCGTCGAAAGTTCTAACCAAGTCGTCGAACCAAGCTTCGAGCGCGGGGAAGAACCAACTCCCGGTGAGCGCGGTGCAGTACCTTACCTTCTTTACGGCGGGTGAGGAATACGCGATCAGCATTGTGAAAGTGAGGGAGATCGTTGAGTACGAGGCGGTCACCACCGTGCCCAACACTCCGGTCTGGATCCGCGGCGTGACCAACCTGCGCGGCAAGGTTGTCCCGGTGGTGGACCTGGCGGTGAAATTCGGGTTGCCCGCCAGCGGCATTTCCAAAGTTTTCCTGCATCATCATCACCGAAGTGATGTTTGAGGGCGAGAATCTGACCATGGGAGTGCTGGCCGATTCCGTGAGTCAGGTGATTGAGCTTTCCGCCGACGAAATCGAAGCAACTCCGCCTTTCGGCACGCGTGTAAAGACCGAATTCCTGCTCGGCATGGGAGCACTGGGCAAGAAGTTTTGCCTGATTCTTGACATCGACAAAGTGCTTTCCGCCGACGAATTGCTCGCCGTGACCGAATCGGTTGCGGAGCGACGCGGACCAAGCCGTTGATGCACCGGCCAAAGAAGTCGCACTTCGAGGCTGGAGCATAGCTTGCTCGCTGGAACCGCTGCCGGCAAGGATTCAGACGCATCCCGCCGGGCTAGTCCCGCAATGCTGAAGTCGAACTCGATCCTCCGACGCAGACTCTTGAGCAGCCTCCCAGCTCTCGGTTAGTCCCGCGCTGTTCCAAAAATTCCAGAAGCTGATCTACGCCGAAACCGGCATCTGGCTGGGGAGCTCCAAAACCGCCTTTTGTGCGGACGCCTTTTTCGACGGCTTCGGGAACGCTCGGCATCACTTCGCTGGAGATTACTACGAATGCGTTGCCGGGCCCGAACAGGACGAAGAACGCGCCCGGATGATCGACGCCATCACCACCAATGAAACCCGCTTTTTCCGCGAGCCCCGGCATTTCGACTTCCTGGTGCAGAGAGTCTTTCCCCGTTGGCGGGTCGAGGCCGAACACGGCTGCGTCCCCAGGGAAGGAGTGCGGATCTGGAGCGCCGGATGCTCTTCGGGCGAAGAGCCCTACTCGCTGGCCATGCTGCTGGAAGGCATCTTCCAGCGGCGAAGGCTGGGACGTGCGGCTTCTCGCCACTGACATTTCGAACCGCGTGCTGGAAAAAGCGAGTAAGGGAATTTATCCCATCGCGAGGCGGCGGAATTCCGCAGGATTTGCTGCACTGTTTTATGCTGCGCGGGAATGGCGGAGCGGCAAGGCGAGATGAAAGTGAAAGTCGAAATCCAGCAGATGGTCGACTTTCGCAGGTTGAATCTGGATCAGGCTTCCGACCTCAGCGAAGGCCCTTTCGACGCCATTTTTTGCCGCAACGTCCTGATCTATTTTGACGTGGCTTCGAAGCACAGGGTGGTCGCGAACCTGGTGCGCCATCTCATGGCGAACGGCTTCTTGTTCGTCGGCCATGCCGAGAACTTGAACAGCGTTTCCCCCGCAGCTTCGAAGCCTGGAGCCGACGCATCTACGCCTAACAGCAATGCTTAACAAACGGCGCTTACACCAACGACGCCTACACCAAGACCGGAGACAACCAGGGCCTGTAAAAACAAAGACGGCCTGAAAGAGAGCGCAGAAACCTATGCATGAAGATGAGCTGCACGTCCTGGTCGTGGATGACTCCGCGATGGTCCGGCAAGTGATGCAGGCCATCCTGGGCATCGACCGCAGGATCAATGTCAGGACCGCGGCCGACCCTCTGATTGCCTGGGCGAAAAATGCAGAAGGAGCCTCCCGACGTCGTCATCACCGACCTGGAAATGCCGCGCATGGACGGGCTGACTTTCATTCGAAAAATCATGGCGGAAATGCCTACGCCAGTCGTGGTCTGCTCCGGTCTGGCGGCGCGCGGAACCGAACTAGCACTGCGCGCGCTTGAAGAAGGCGCGGTCGAGGTGATCACCAAGCCCAAGGTTGGCGTGCGCGACTTCTTGCACGAATCGGCCGTCACCCTCCTGGATGCAGTCTGGAGCGCATCTCAAGCCCAGCTAAAACCCCGGCCGATAGCCTCTTTCCGCGGCACTGATTGCGGCCGACGTTGTCCTGCCTCGCAAAGGCAAGTCCCGCTGTGCGGGCGCGCCGAACGGATTAATTGCCGTGGGCGCTTCAACTGGTGGCACCGAGGCGCTGCGCGTCTTTCTCACCGCCCTGCCCACCGACTGCCCGCCGGTCGTCATCGTGCAGCATATGCCCGAAGTGTTCACGCGGGCCTTTGCGGAACGCTTGAACCAGCGAATGTGAGATAGAAGTAGAGGAGGCACAGGATGGCGACCGCCTGCAAACCGGACGGGCCTTGATTGCTCCGGGCAACCGCCATATGCTCGTCAATCGCAGTGGCAACGAACTGGTCGTTCAGATTATCGATGGGCCGTTGGTCTCACGCCATCGTCCCAGTGTTGATGTGCTCTTTCGCTCGGTGGCGATTTCGGTTGGCCCCAGGGCGGTTGGCGTGATTATGACCGGCATGGGCGACGACGGCGCCCAGGGCCTCTGTGAGATGAAAGAAGCTGGAGCTATCACCATCGCTCAGGACGAGGCGACCTGCGTCGTGTTTGGAATGCCGAAAGAGGCGATTGCTCGCGGCGCCGTGAATGTCGTTGTGTCCTTGGAACAGCTCGCAAACGCCGCCCTGAGTATGCAGACTAAGTAAGCTGGTTGCAGGGTTAAGAATTCAACGAGTTTACGGGGTTGCACTTGCCTTTGGGTGGCGCCAGCGGTTCACCGCTGCGACAATAGGCCCGTTTGCCGGGACGGCTTTAGCCGCTGAGGGCCGGCGGCGTACATCTCCACTTTCTCCGCAGGCGTGCCGGTTTACTGGTGCCAGCCCAGATGGTCTTCGCGTCCTTTGAAAATATCATGAAGCAGATTTTGGATGCGCTGCTTCAAAGTCACCGGTTGCGCGCCGGCAGTTTCCGTAGTTTCCGTGGTTGTATCCGCTTTTTCTTCGGGGGCGGGAGCAGCTCCAGCAGCCATGAGTATTGCCTCTTCTCAGAAGTGGATTCTTATAACCTTTTCACTCGCACAAACTCTCAATCCTCTCCCCCAAGCTACCGGGAGAGTTCCAATCTGAACTCTAATCCTAAAATGGTTCTTCCCCCGGGAGGAGATCACCAACGGCATAGCACGTCAGGTTCTGTTTTCGGTCTCATCCAGCCCGACTATACAAAGGAGAACCCCGGCGAAGAAGCCGCCGGCCGTTCCTAGTCTGACAACAGCTACCCCTACGTGACACTGTGGGTTCGCTCGAAGCGGTGGTACCTTACAGTCGTCAGCTGGCCGCAACACTCCAGCGGCCAAGCGGATGAGTTTGTTCGACTTAGCCTAGCCACTATAATGAGGAACACGATGAAGGGACAGGCAAGATTTTCGGCATCGGACATTGCGCAGCGACGTTCCGTCCGCCGTTTGTTCTCGCGTTTCTGGCTGTTGCCTCTTCTTACTCTGGGTCTGGCTACTCTGGGTCTGGGCACCGCTCCTGCCGATGCCCAAAACACGCTTGTCCTGGTGGGATCGGGATCGAGTGTGCCGACACCTCTTTATAGCCGATGGACCGACGAGTACAGCAAGCGACATCCCAATGTCCAAATGCGATACCTCACGGTCGGCACCAGCGAAGGGATCAAACAGATCTCACACGGCGTCGGTGATTTTGCCGCCGGAGAAGCTCAGCTTACGGATAAGGAACGGAAGCAGGGCAGTTTGATCGAGCTGCCGGTCGTGCTCATCGCCATCGTCCCCATCTACAATCTTCCCGAGGCGCAGCAGGAGCTTCGGCTTTCGGGCGAAGTGTTAGCCGATATTTTTCTCGGCGATATAAAGAGGTGGAATGCGCCACAAATCGCCAGGATCAATCCAGGGGCCGTTCTGCCGAATCTTCCGATCCAGGTGGTCAACCGCCCGGCGGGAAAGGGATCCAACTACGTCTTCACTGACTTTCTCTCCAAGGCGAGTCCCAAGTTCCGCGCCCAGGTTGGAGTCACCTCTTCCCCCAAGTGGCCGGTTGGCCAGCCGGCGGAACGCAGTTCCGATATGGCGGACAAGGTGAAGAGCACTTCCGGCTCCATTGGCTATGTGGAGTATCAATACGCGGTGAAAAACAATATTCCACAAGCTGCAGTGATGAATCGCTCCGGTCAGTTTGTCAGAGCTTCCGAGGAGAGCATGACCGCCGCATGCCAGGCGGCGGAGGAGCCAGCCTGGAAGGGCTTTTCCGCCTCGTTGATCGACACACCCGGGGCCGGTTCTTTTCCTATTACCAGTTTTTCCTGGATTTACGTGCGAACCTCATCGTCTGATTCCGTTCGTGCGGCCGCCTTGAGCAATCTCTTGGACTGGATATATTCCGATGGCCAGCAATACGCGGTTCAGGAAGGCTACGCCGAACTCCCCACGCCGCTACTCGCATCCTTGAGAAACAAAGTCAAAGATTTGCGATAGGCGGTAGTGGCTGCGGAAAAACCGCTCGTGTAGAAAAACCGCTCGTGTGGTGACGGGGCTCGGCCCCGTATCAGTGTAGAGACGGGGCTTGCCCCGTCTGGGATCACCACGGAACGCTTGTGCGGAACTCTGGCTCGGTAGGTGGAAGCGCACGGCGTCAGAGCCTGCCCTGAACAACGCCGGAGGGTGCCGTAAGTGCCGCGTAATCTGCCGTGTACCTGATTCGTTTCACTGCATTTCGCTTCGCTGATTTTCGCATCGGAGGACTCATGCGAGTTTGCCACATCTTCGCTTGTATCGCCTGCCTGACCTCTCTTGTCCTGGCCCAAAAACCCGTCAACCCGCCGGAGACTGGCCAGAACCCGCCCGCCAGCGCCGCCTCCGCCGACACAGCCCTCAACGATCTGTTCCAATCCAAGATCAAAGTCGAATGGGACGCCTTGAAGAACAAGGACAAGAAGGCTTACGCCGAATTGTTGGACGACAACTATCAAGGCGTCGAAGTCGACGGCCGGGGCGAACGCAATAAAACTCAAGCTGTAAACGAACTGATCGAGCAGAATGTCTTCGACTACACGCTCTGGGGCTTCAAGCTGATTCCGCTCGGCTCCGATGCCGCGCTGGTCATCTACGAAAGCACCATACAGTTCCCTCCCAAGGCCGGAGTCCGCTATTTACGCGTGTACATCAGTGAAGCCTGGGTAAAACGCGCCGGGCAATGGAAAGAAGTGCACTATCAGGAAACTCGCGTTAAATAGTCTTCTCTCTGGCCCGGAATTAAATGCAACCGGTACAATAGCGCTGCCATCTGAATGCTGTGCGAGTGAGATAAAACAAGGAGGCATCTCGATGAGAAAATTGTGCTTCGCTCTGTTGCTTTCAGGCAGTTTTCTCCTGGCCCAAAACAGCAATCCCAACGCCATGAGCCAGGACACGTCCAAAGATTCCAAAGGACCATCCACCATTCAAGGCTGCGTCACCCGCTCGAGCGGGGATTACGTGCTGGTGCAGGTAGACCCAGCCGTAAGTTATGAACTGCAGGCGGCGAACAAAATAAAGCTCAGCAAGTACCTCGGACAACAAGTGGAAGTAACCGGGAAGCAGTCGCCGACGCTGGCCTCCAGTTCTGACAATTCAAGGCGAGCGGGTTCGTCGGTGACCTTGACCGTCACCTCGATCAAGACCATCCACAAGGAATGCCCGGTACGTTAAATCCTGCCCGGGCCCGGATCAAGGTCGCTGGGATTTTCGCTGCGGAGTTTTCGTCAGTCGCAGTCCGGCGGCATGGCCATGATCGCCGATTCGGAGTCACAAGGCGGCTTTTTCCTGGCTGGCTCCAGCAGCGCCGGGCGATTGTAGCGGAGAATCCACAGGCCTTCATTGTTGGTCAGGTAGATCAAGCCGTGCCCGCCGTCCGGAAGAAGACCGGTGACTTTGGTGAACGTCTCCAGCGTCTTCGGATTGCGCGGGTCGCTCAAGTCGAGCACGCGCACGGTTTCGGTCGGATGGCTGTTGCTGGTCAGTGTCGTCGGTGTTTTTTCCGGAGCTTCCGCGATCGCCACATCGGGGCTAACCATCTGCAGGGTTCCGGAGGTCGACTGATTCGATTCCGCGGTTCGCTTCAAAAGGCTCGGCCTATCCGGCTTGCTCACGTCCACGATCATGAACCCTTGCTTCCCGGCCTGTTGAACGTACAGGTACTGCTTCGCATTGTCCTTCTGCAGCAACATCTGACTTCCGGTCGCCTGCGGCAAGGGCAAGTGTGCGATTACGGTTGCCGGCACCTCGGTGGGCTTTGGCGCCGGTTGCTCGCTCGCGCTGGCCAATCCGACACACAGAAGGAGAAGCGATAACACGAGCCCACGGACATGGATCAGTTGGCCTGCCCTGAAACAAATCTTCATAAATCACTTCACCATTCGGGACGCGAAACCCGGTACCGTTTCGCGTCCAAGCCAACTATATCAGGCCCAAGCACCGCCGCTCACGATCACTGTCGCGCGATGACGTCAATGCATCCAGCGCCCGCCTGCGTGCCGCAGATAGCGCCAGCGGGCTGGGGCATGAAAACATGGTTGTTGCCTGGGTCGACCGCGATGCTGTGCGCGTTGTTGGCAACCGGAAGGTTGTACAGCCAAAGATTCGTTCCGGCATCGATCACGCCCATTTGCGGACCGGGAAGCATATCGCGCGCCGCGAGATAGTATCGGTTGTCGCCCGGGTTGTACCAGGTCTCGTCCACGCCGCCAGTTTGGGTGACTACCACGCAGTTGACGCTCGGAGCCGGCGGCATCGCGCACGCGGTGGGCGCGCCCAAAGCAGTGTTAGTAATTATGTACTCGTTGGCCGGGAAGGCTTCGCCGTCGTGGTCAGCACAGCCTACCAGGAAATTATCCCCGGGTCCCTGCGTAATGCCGGTGGGCATGCAGTTCAGCATGGGAAAACTGCCGATCACAGCCGGGCCCACCACGCCACCGCCTAGCGGTGCCTTGGGATTGATTACATCTACGCTTCCGACGAAAAGGGCTCCCGTGGAGTTCCCGTTCGTGAGCAGGAAATACCCGGTAGTGGGATCCCAAGTATGCGCCCCCAGCCCCGCTGGTGAAATGGCGGGGACGCAATTCGCCCCCGGCTGTGGAGTCGGGTTGCACAGCGCATAGCTGCCCGTATTGTTATCGAGCACGGGCCCGTGCTGGCAAGGGATGGTGTATGCTGTGCCGCTTCCAGGGGTGCCGGCGGCGGGAGTCGTGCCAATCCCGGAAACGCCCCCGAGTGCGGTGGGATTCGACGGATCCGGACATGGGCCGTTGACGTTATCCACCACCACCGGGGTAGCTGCGGGGGGCACGCCATCGTAATAGATTTGCCCAAGAATACAGGTCGGAGGATTAAAGCCACCGGCGGTGCTTGGCGTGATCGACGTTCCGCTTCCCGTGCCCGAGATGGCGGGTCCGTAGGGAGTAACCGGATCGTACGGCAGACAATTCGAGGTCCGGGCGATGATGCCCGAGACATCGATGAAGGTGATGAATGGAAGTCCGGGATCGCCGTTGATAATGGCGAGAATCTGATCCGTGGTATCGAGCGAGATCTCATCGCCACGATCATCGCCGCAAAACGCGCTGGATCCGGCTTCACCCTGCCATGAGACCAGACAAGGTGCTAAACCCTCCGGGCCGTCATAGTCCCCTGAGACGCCCGTCGGGATAACAGCAATTGCAGTGGGCGGACTTGTGGTGAGGTCGAAGACGGCCACACTGGAACTGCCGTTTCCGACAAACAGAGTCTTGCCGTCAGGTGTAACCACCACACCGTTAGGGCCAGACATCGGGTTTATACCTTGACCGCGGGCGGCACAGCACTGCGCACCCGTCCATCCGCCAAAAGCCCCGTTGGCGCCGAATCCGGAAGCCAGGCCGAAAGGTTCAGTCGTTCCCGGAGGGGCTGTCCTACATCCAAAACGAGTGAAATTGCCGTTCACGGTTAGGATCGGTGGGATAGTGGCAACACAGGGGCTGGCATTGTTCCCTGCAGTGGACGCGCCGTTGGGGCCAACGATGGAATTCACCGCGAGGTTCGTGGTCGTGTCGATCACCTGGACGGCGATGCCGATGCGGTCTGACACGTAATCCATATTGTCGCCGCTGCCGCTGGGGTTTTGCGCGACCCAGCTAATGTCGAAGGAGTTGAACGGGCCGCCCGGCGTGCCGGTATTGTTGTGCTCGGGCACCGGGATGACGTCGATCACAGCGTACTGGCCACCCGTGGTGGTGCCGCACGTCGGACAGTTTGCAGTGGTCCCGCACCCGCTCAGGATCAAAAATAGTGCGGCGAGAAGAATACTAAGCAGAACCCTCGATCTCATCGAATTCCCTCCTGCGATTTCCTTCAGGACCAGCTTGCGACCAGCCCCGGCAACTGCCAAACTTGTCTGCCGTTCCATGAATCCATCCCTAGAACCTGAACTGCACGCGCTGCGTCACCACATAGTAGTTCCCCGGTTCCTGGCCGATTACGCTAGGTTCCTTCAACTGATCAATGCCCACGTTGACCACATACTTCACCCAATAATTGGGATACCAGTTGACCCCGATGGTGTACTCGTTGGTGTGATTAAAAAACGTGGGCACAAAACCATCAGTGATGTTGTTCACGAAGCTCGCGCCCGGTTCGTTGGCCTGGATGCCGGTGAATCGGAAGGCAAGCTCCCAAGCTCCCCACCCACGCCCCTGGCCGCCCGGAGTGTCGGGGCCAAACAACGGACGCTTCACTCGTGGCGTGCCGTTTTCGGGCCGCTTCTCCCCCGTCAGCAGATACGTCGTGCTGACGTCCCAGGCCTTGGCTCTGATAGTCGGAAGGCTCATGAAGCCCAGCCAATTCTGCTGCAGTGAGCCGATGTTCGTGCGGTCCATATTGAGTTGATCGTATTCGCCGCGCAGGGCGAAGGGCCCCTTCAGATAGGTGAACTCACCGTTGTAGCGCTGAATGTCGCCGTTAATCGGGAACTGCGGGAAGAAGTTGTAAGCAGCGTCGGGCAGTGTGCCGTTGAAGCTTTGATCCCCAGACAGACCGCGCGAGCGCGCAAAGTCGACCGATCCGCCAAAGGCAAATTCCTTAAGCCAGTGGTTTGTCGTTTTGCGCCACGGGTAGAAGCGCAGCCGGCCAATCGCTTCCGGCTGATTGGTCGTGTTGACCAGCGCATATCCCTTGCCGTTAAACGCTCCCACCCAATACTGCACCACTCCGCCGTCGATGTCCCCGTGAAAAACCGCGCCCGGACTGCGGTACGCCGTGGCCGACGACGGATACAACAGCGCCTGAAAGCCGCGTTCGACAAAATCGAGGCTGGTGTCGCCGATTCCCGTCTCCTGGCCAAAAGGAGCCTTGAACTGGCCCGCCTGGAATTGAAACTCGGGTTTGATTCTTACGTTGAGGTAGACGTCGCGCACCACTGAACCGGAAGTCGCGGCGGCGTCGGCGAGAATCGCAAAATCAAAGTGCGAACCATAACTGCCTTGAAATCCAAAGCGCGCCTGGCGCAAGACGAACGTGTTCGAGGGCACGCCCGTGCCATTGTAGGCACGGTAATCGGTGTTCACGTAACCGTAGGGGCTGATGCTGAACTGGCCGTCCGCGCTCCTGATGAAAAAGTGCTCGCCATTCCATCCCGCCGTCAGCGGAGTATCTTTCTTCATCGCACTAGCCGACGGAGCCTGATCCAGCAGCGCCGCCTCGACCACCGGGTCGGGCTGCACCAGAACTGCATTCATCAGATGAACCGCGCCGGTGCTGGGAGCGTCAATCGCCTGCGAATTCGCTTCCATGGAAGCCGAGTCGGCCACGGGCCGAATCTCGACCGAGCTGTCTTTGCCGGTCTGGGGGGCATTAGTCTGGAGCGCCGTGGCCGAAGCCTTCCCATCAACCAGCTTCTCAACCAAAGCCTTCAGTTCCTCGATGGTCTTGCGCTGCGCGGCGACCTCGCTGCGCAACTCGCTGACTTCTGCCTTAGTAGCGCTCTCCGAGGTTGACCCACCGCTATTGCTCGCCGGTTCCGTGGTTTGAGAATGGGCGACTTGAGCATGGGCGAGCGAACCTGGTGCCATGAAAACGACCAGAAGTACGAAATACGCCGTTAGCGAGCGCATGTTTTTCTTCTCCCGCAATGATTTGCCAAACAGCCCCATCCTCAAAGGCGCGCACACACCGGCACCGCGCGCTGCCTTCTTCGCTGGGGCCACCAACCCATAGCTTTTTAGAGTTGCGATTTAGTTCCGGCCCGGTCCGCAAAGCGGACCACTTGTGACTCCGGCGGTTTATCACGTCAAAATGCACACCGTCAAGACAAAATTTTGCACACACTCGTAGGAAAACCTGTTGCAACACTTCCGCCGAGCGTGTCTTGCCACAAAAAAGCTAGCAGAGGGAAAGACTTCGGGGGAGTGCATAAAGAGATTCACACAAGATCCAGACTCGAGACCGAAAGACTTAAAGAGATCGCCAAAACTGCACCATAGAAATCTCCCTGCCCGCCTGAAATATAAACGCGAAATATGAGAAACAAATCTTCCGGAAGTTCGCCGACTGATCCTGATAGAATTGGCGCCCGAATGTGCGCCGCATGACGCGCGCAACATTATGCGCGCCGCATTCCGCGCGAGTTGCTTCGCTCCGCGCCGTTCTAGTCGCGCCTTTCTATTGATGTATGGTTTTACACTTCGCTCAGGCCCTCTGCCTACTCTTCGCCGCCGTAATCGCCGGCGCTCTGAACGCCTTGGCCGGCGGCGGCAGTTTCATCTCCTTTCCGGCGTTGTTGTTCATGGGTATCCCCGCCGTGGAAGCCAATGCGACCAACACTGTCGCGCTCTGGCCCGGCTTAGCGGCCAGCGCGCTCGCATACTTAAAACGTTTGAACGCACCGCTTCGTCTGTTGCTCCCCTTGCTAGCGGCCAGCGTTGCCGGAGGCTGGGTGGGAGCGCTGTTGCTGCTCAAAACTCCGCAGCATACTTTTCTGCGCCTCGTCCCCTGGCTGCTGCTCGCCGGCACCTTGCTGTTCACCTTCGGCAACTCGATCCGCGCCATCGTCGGCGGAACCGCAGCCACTGCCATCGACACTGACGATGCCGATCTGCGCAACCCATCCTGGCAGGCGATCACACTAGGTTCGATCGCCGAGCTGCTGGTTGCAATCTATGGCGGATACTTCGGCGCCGGCATCGGGTTCATGATGCTAGCCATGCTCGCGCTCATGGGGATGCGCGACATTCATGCCATGGCTGCGATCAGGACACTGCTGGCGGCCGCCGTTAACCTTGCCGCCGTGATCACCTTTATTGTGGCGCACGCGGTCTTGTGGCCGCAATGCGCGGTGATGATCGCCGGCTCGCTCGCCGGAGGCTGGTTCGGCGCGCATTACGCTCAAAAGGCAAACCCCGCGAAGGTGCGGGGGCTTGTGATCGGAGTGGGCGTTGCCATGACCGCATACTTCTTTGTCGCGGTCCGCTAGCGCAGCCTGATTCGCGACAGGGCGACCTCCTCACCGGAGCATCGACAATAAGATAATCTAATCGAATAAATCAGTAGAATTAATTTGACTTCACTAGCGTCGCCGGTGCTCACTAGCAGGCTACGTCGCGTTCCGAACGTCAGACTTCAGATGCGCGTCTTGGAGACTGCTTCCCGGAGACTGTCCGCTCCGTGCAGTAAAATCGAAGTGTCTCTCACGAAACGAGGGCTATGAGCACCATATGAGACAATAGAAAAGGAAGTTCCCGCACTTAATTTGTTTCCTCCCCTGCAGCCTCCTCGGCGCTATCTCTTCGGGCCCGGACCCACCATGGTTCACCCGCGAGTCTACGAGGCGTTGTCCATGCCGATCGTCGGCCACCTCGACCCCTACTTCATCCAGGTGATGAAGGACGTTCAGCAATTGCTCAAAACCGCCTTTGGGACTCGCCAAGGCGCAACTCTGGTGATTTCCGGCACAGGCAGCGCCGGTATGGAAGCTGCCGTCGCCAACTTTGTGGAGCCCGAATCTAAGCTCGCTGTATTCGCCAATGGCTACTTCTCCGATCGCCTCACCGAGATGGCCAAGCGCCACGGCGCGAACGTCGTACGCTTTGAGAAACTTTGGGGTGAGACGTTCACCGATGATGAAGCCAGAGAGTTCATCAGTCGCGAGAAGCCAGCCGTCGTCGCCTACGTTCACGCCGAAACATCCACCGGAGCCCTACAATCGGGCCAGGCGATCTGCGCCGCCGCGCATGATGCTGGCGCACTGGCGATCGCCGATTGCGTCACCTCGCTCGGCGGACTACCGGTGGAGTTCGACCAGACCGGCATCGACGTCGCGTACAGTTGCACGCAAAAAGGGCTGAGCTGTCCACCGGGACTTTCTCCGATGGCAATTTCACCGCGGGCCATGGACTGGCTGCGCGCTCGCACTTCCCCGGTACCCAGTTGGTACTTTGACCTCAAGCTCATTCATGACTACTCCACCGTGTCGCACCGTTATCATCACACGGCACCGATTTCAATGTTCTACGCCCTGCGCGAGGCGCTGCTGGTCATCGCCGACGAAGGAATCGAGAACCGCTGGGAACGCCATCGCCGTTGCCATAGGCTCTTTGTCCAGGGCATCGAAGCGATGGGTCTGCGCATGCACGTCCCCGAAGAGCATCGAATTACGACCCTGAACACAGTGTGCGTCCCCAAAGCGATTGACGAGGCAAAAGTGCGAAAACGCCTTTTGGACGAAGCGGACATTGAGATCTCCGGTGGTTTCGGACCGCTCGCCGGCAAAATCTTCCGCATCGGCCTCATGGGGCCTTTGGCCACCGAAGACAATGTGCGTTTTTTTCTAAAAGAGTTCAGCCACGCTCTAAACGCCGAAGGCTACTCATTCTAGAGTTGTTTGTTTTCCAAAAAGTGGGCTGGGTGGACTTATGCATTCCGCCCATAAATTCAGACTGTCATCCTGAGCGGAGCGAAGGACCTCATGCTCCACGAACGCAAATGACTCTCAAATCGGTAGACACGCTTCTTGACGTTTTACACTTTGCCGACAGTCACACGGCGGTCGTCGTCCCCGAGCTTGGCATCCGTGTCACCTACGACTCGCTCCGGCAGCAGGTCCTGTCCATGGCGAACGCCTTGGCTTCCGCCGGCATTCGCCGTGGCGATGCGGTGGCGATCGCATTGCCCAATGGATTGCCTGCGATTGTGAGCTTTCTCGCCGCCTCCATCGCCGGAACGGCAGCCCCTTTGAACCCGGCATACCCTTATGAGGAGTTTCTTTTTTTTCTCGGAGACACCAATGCCCGCGTTTTGCTTTGCTCCTCCGGTAGGCGCGGAATTTGCGCGCAGCGCAGCCGCCGACCGCAAGATCCCTGTGCTCTCCGTGGAAATGAACGACCAGGGAAACGTTCAAATCGCGAACGCCCCCACCGGAGTTTCGGCAACCGAGCCCACCGCGGACGACATCGCCCTGATCCTGCACACCAGCGGAAGCACGGGACGGCCCAAGCGCGTGCCCTTGCGGCATTTCAACCTCGCCGTCTCATCGGCGAATATCGCCAACACCTACGCTCTCTCCGAGGAAGACGTTTCGCTCTGCATCATGCCGCTGTTCCACGTTCACGGCTTGATTGGCTCGACCATGGCAACCTTGCTTTCCGGAGGAACCGTAGTCGTTCCCACCAAATTCAACGCGCTCTCGTTCTGGAGGACGGTCGCGGAACATCGCGTGACCTGGTATTCGGGAGTGCCCACCATGCATCAGCTTCTGCTGGCCCGGGCTCACCACAAACCCCCCGAAGCGGCGTCTCTGCGCTTCATCCGTTCCTGCAGCGCGCCCTTGTCGCCGCAACTCATTCACAAAATCGAGGAGTTGTTTGGCGTGCCCTTTGTCGAAGCCTACGGAATGACCGAAGCTGCCCACCAGATGACCTCCAATCCTTTACCGCCACGCCATCGCAAGCCCGGCTCTGTGGGCGTCGGCACCGGGCTGCGCATCAGAATCATGGACAAGGAGGGCAATGACCTCGGCACCAACCAGCGCGGCGAGATCGCCATTCAGGGAGCCAATGTCTTTCGCGGATACGACAACAATCCCGAAGCCAACGCCCGCGCGTTTGTGAATGGATGGTTTCGCACCGGCGACGAAGGCTGGCTTGACGCGGACTGCTATTTGCACTTGACCGGCCGGATCAAGGACATCATCATCCGCGGCGGCGAGAACATCGCGCCTCATGAAGTTGACGAGATTCTGCTGAGGCATCCCGCGGTCGCGGCGGCGGTCACGTTTGGCTACGCGCATCCCACGCTGGGTGAAGAAGTGGCTGCGGCCGTGGTCTTGCACGAGCCCCATGGCGCCACGCGAGTCGGCGCTCATCAAGCACTGCCGCGAGTTGCTGGCGGAATACAAATGTCCTAAGAAAATCTATCTCGTAAAAAGTATCCCCACCACCGCGACCGGAAAAATTCGCCGCCGCGCAGTCGCCGCCGCGCTCGTCGATGGCCAGCCTGGATAAAAAACCATGAGATTCCTGATCGCGGGGGCGGGAGCTATCGGAGCCTACATCGGCGCGCGCATGGCGCAAGCCGGTTTTGATGTCACGCTCTTCGCGCGCGGTCCGCATCTTCGCGCCATGCAAGAACACGGTGTGCGAGTGAAAAGCAGCGAGGGAGATTTCGTGGCGCGGCCCACCATCGCCAGTTCGCTAGGCGAAGTGGGACCGGTGGACGTTGTCTTTCTCGGGGTGAAGGCGCACGGGCTGCCGCAACTTGCGCCTCAGTTGCGGCCGGTATTGGGGCCAGACACCACCGTCGTCAGCACCCAGAATGGAATCCCGTGGTGGTACTTCCAGGGTTTCGGCGGCGAGGGCGCAATGGGAAGGACTGCGCCTGGAGCGAGTCGATCCCGGCGGCGTGATTTCGTCGGCCATCGAAGCCCATCGTGTCGTTGGATCCATCGTTTACTTTTCCACCGAGATTCCCTCACCCGGCGTGATTCAACACATCGAGGGCAATCGCATTTCTCTGGGCGAGCCGGATGGCTCGCGCTCCGATCGCTGCCGCCAGATTGCCGAGGCGCTCATCGCCTCCGGATTGCGCTGTCCGGTCACCACTCGTATCCGCCACGAGATTTGGGTAAAGGTTCTGGGCAACGCTTCCTTCAATCCGGTCAGCGCCTTGACCCGCGCCACGCTGGCTCAGATGGTGCGCGATCCGGGAGTTTGTTCGGTGATCCGGAACATCATGCAGGAAGTGGAAGCGGTCTCCCGCAAGTTGGGCATGGAGCTGCCGGTTTCCATCGATCAACGAATTGCCGGCGCGGAGAAAGTTGGGGAGCACAAAACCTCAATGCTGCAAGATCTCGAAGCCGGCCGCCCAATGGAACTGGAAGCGCTGGTAGGCGCAGTCGTCGAACTGGGCGAACGCGTGGGTCTCCCCATGTCATACACCCGCGCGGTGTACACCTGTGCGAAGCTATTGGCAGATGTACAACCGGGCGGCAGCCAACATGACGCCGGGTGCCCCATCCTTGCGCGTTTTGTGCGCAAGGGTGGGATTCCACAAATGTATCGAGCATGGGATTTTGTCGCACTTGGTTTTTGGGTGGCGCAGCGGTTCACCGCTGCGGTAACCCCGCCATTTTTAAATGAGGCTTTAGCCGCTGAAGGCGGGGCTCTCGCTCAGCAACCACTTTTTCCCCAGCCGCTGGATTAAGATAGCCTACTAAGATCCTCCAATAAAACATTTGCCGCCGGCTTGACATCGGAGGTATACTCCGATCGTTGCTGGTCCACTTATCAGACCACTTGCCCATGCCCGTCCCAGTCAAATCCGACTTTGAGATCATTCGCAGGAACAAGGTCTACGAAGAAGTCGCCAAGCAGATCGAACGTCTGATTCTGAAGAAACTGAAGCCCGGCGACAAACTTCCCTCCGAACGAGAACTGGCGGAGATGCTGCAAGTGAGCCGCAGTTCCATCCGAGATGCGATTCGGAGCCTCGAACTGATGGGCCTGGTTGAACCGCGTCAAGGCGCCGGAACCATCGTTCGTGAAGTATCGGCCGAGACGTTAGTCAATCCGTTTGCGACTGCCCTGAAGCACCGGCAGGAGCTGGTCAGCGAACTTCTGGATTTCCGCAAGATGCTCGAACCGCCCTTGGCCGCGCGCGCCGCCACCCACGCTTCCCCCGACGAAATCTCGGAGATGGAAGAGATTCTGCAGCGCCAGGAAGTAACCCTGTCTCATGGCGAAGCCAGCATCGCCGAGGACGCGGAATTCCACTACAGCGTTGCGCTGGCTTCCGGCAACAGCGTCGTCCTGAAGGTGCTCGACATTCTCATGGACCTGCTGCGCGAAACCCGCGAACGTTCTTTGCAGTTGAAAGGCCGCCCGCAAAAGTCGCTCGCCGGCCACCGCCGAATCCTGGCGGCGATCAAGCGCCACGATGCCGAGGCTGCCAGAGATGCCATGCGCCGTCACATTGAAGACGTCGAAGAGATCGTGCTTGAGAATGAAAAGTTCTGAGAATGTAAAGGTCGTTGATCGAGATCATTTGCGAGCGACCATCGACTAGCGACCAACGACGAGGCTGATCATGAGTTACACGGAACTAACAGTTTGGACGCGCGGCATCATCATGGACAAAGAGGGCCGCGACATCGTCAATTCCATCTCCGCATCCGCGCGGCTCGAGGGCAAGTACGCGCAGGCGATGGAGAACTACGTAGACAATCCAGATCGCACCAACGCACCGACCCGCAAGTATTGTCGCGTAAGCGACGACGTGATCGAAAACGAACTCACTTATGAAAACGAGCAGCCCAACATCGTCGTATTGGTCGAGGGGACGATGGTCAAGGGCTGGGACTACATGCGCGGCATGCCTCCCGGCGGAACGCTGGTGATCAACACGCACTACACGCCCGACTACATGATTCGTTTCGTGCCCGGCGCCGAGCGGCTGGCTCAACTCGTCTGTGTCGATGCGGCTAAAATCGCCGACCACAAATGGCTCTACTACCGGCTGGGCGAACTCGGCCTCGACCGCCTTTCGACCGAAGGCGCGGCCGAGCGTAACAAATCAGTCGCACCCGATATCGCCGCGCCGCTGATTGCCGCCGTGGTTAAGACCACGGGCATCGTCAAGATGAAGACGATCGAACCGATGATCGCCAACAAGCGCGCTTTCGATATAGCTCTAGACCATTGCACATTATGAAATTGAACGCAGTGGCGGTATAGGGCGGGTTAGTAGTTCGTGAGCCTCGGTTGCCAACGACTAACGACTAACGACCTACGACTTCGGCTCCGCAGAAAAGAATCTTAGTAGGAAGGATCACATGTCGACCAAAGGCACAAGCATTCCCGAGCGGCTCAAGATCCCGTTCGCCGGCATCACACCTGCGCCGTCGCAGGAAAAGGGACAGGACCTGTTCCCCACCGGCAACTGGCGCTCCATCCGGCCCGTATATCGCGACAAGCTGCCACCCTGCAACAACGCGTGCGGAACCAACGAAAAAATTCAGGGTTATCTTGACCTGGTGAAGCGCGGCAAGTATCTCGATGCTTATGCGCTTGATCAAAGAAGACATGCCCTTCCCGTCCGTCACCGGCCGCGTGTGCTACCACCCATGCGAACAGGCCTGCAACCGCGGAAAGTACGATGAGGCAATCTCGATTCGCGCAGTCGAGCGCTTTCTCGGCGATCTCGGACAGGCACTGACACACGACGTGGTCAAGCCCGGGACCCCGAACGGCAAAAAGGTTGCCGTCGTCGGATCGGGTCCCGCCGGCCACAGCGCCGCATATCAACTCGCGCGTCTCGGCTACAAAGTCACCATCCTTGAGAAATCGCCGAAAGCAGGCGGACTGAATCGCGGCGGAATCCCGGACTGGGTGCTCCCGCAAAACGTGCTCGATCGCGAGATCGAGCGCCTCGTCGAACTCGGAATCACCATCAAGACCGGCGTCGAAGTCGGCAAAGACGTTACCTGGGACGACTTGAAAAAGAACTACGACGCAGTGTGCTGGCCGTCGGCCTCACCGAGCCCAATAGCGTGCGCGCCGAAGGCGAGAACAAGCAGGGTGTGCATTACGGACTTCCCTTCCTTCGCGATATCGGCATGGGCGTATCTCAAGTCAAGCTGGGCGCTCGCGTTGCCGTGATCGGCGGCGGAAACACAGCCATCGACTGCGCCCGCGAAGCGCTGCGCCAAGGCGCCGCCGAAGTGACCATGATCACGGTGGAGGCCAACCCCGACGAGATGCCCGCCTCGCCCGAAGACCTGCACGACATGCTCGAAGAAGGCGTCGAACTGTTGCACGGGCGAGCCATGACCGCCGTGCTCGGCAACGGTAAGGTCGAGGCCTTGCAACTGCATCCCGCGCGCTTCTCCGGCGCCATCAACGCCTCGCCCATCACCGTGAATCGAGACGCCTCGGCCGAACGTTTCCACGTCGACAACGTAATCATCGCAGTAGGACAGCGAGCGTCGCTCGGCTGGCTGCCCGCCGAATTTAAAACCGAGCGCGGCACCATCAAGATCGACCGCTTCGGACGTCTCGGCGACACCAAATTTTTTGCCGCTGGCGACGTCGTGCAACTGGGCTCGGGCCAGCCGCTGATGGTAGTCAACGCGGTGGGCGACGGAAAGCGCGTTGCCTTTAATCTCGACAAGGTGCTGCGCGGCGAGTCGTTAGAGCCTCGCACGATTCCCATCGACGTCATCTTCGATCTGAATCGCATGAACATGACGTATTTCCCGCACTTCCCGCGCGTTCATCAGGAAATGCTGCCGCCCGCAAGCCGGCGCAAGACGCAGCAGGAAGTGATTCAGCCATTCACCAAAGAGCAGGCAGTCGAGGAAGCCGGCCGCTGTTTCAGTTGCGGCACCTGCAACGCCTGCGACAACTGTTATCTGGTGTGTCCGGAGCCTTGCATCGCGCGTCCGTCGCGCTCGAACGGCCTCTATAAGATTCTGGTCGACTACTGCAAAGGATGCCGCGTCTGCATCGAAGAGTGCCCCACGGGCTGCCTTGAAGGCGTGCCCGAACTCGACTTCGATACCGGCGTGGTGCGCATGGACACCGCCTTCGCCATCTCGCCCGGGCTGCATGGACGGCAAGCCGAAGAGTTGCGCCATCTGAGCGACCGGCCGGCAAAGAATATTTAGATTTAGTGTAGAGACGGGGCTAGCCCCGTCTGGGAGCGCCACTGAACGATGTTCGAGCAAGAACGGGAAGGGCACGCCTTCAGCCGCGCCACCCCGAACTACAATAAGTTCCGACTTTAGCCGCTGAGGGCGCGCTCTCACGGAAGCCGCGTGATTAGCGAGAATATTCAGCACCGGAGTCAATCATGGCAACAGCTACCGCAACAAAGAAAAAGGTCCGGATCAACGGCTGCGTCGCCTCGGCGCAGGCAGCCAAGTACGCCGATGTCGATGTGATCGCCGCCTACCCTATCCGGCCCTACACGGCTACCATGATGGCGCTCGCGCAAATGGTGGCCAACGGAGAACTCGACGCCGAGTACATCGTGGCCGATAGCGAGCACTCGCAACTAAGTATCTCGCACGGCGCTTCATCGAGCGGCGCGCGCGTTTTCACTGGCAGCTCTGGTGTCGGCGTGCAATTCGCTTACGAGCTTTATTCGCCCATCTCGGGCAGTCGCATGCCGGTACAGATGATGATCGCCGATCGTACCCTCGACCCGCCCGGCGATTTCGGCTCCGAACACACCGACGCGCTTTCAACGCGCGACATGGGATGGCTCATGGGCTGGGCTTGCGACGCGCAGGAAGCATTCGACAATCACCTGATGGCGTATCGCATCGGCGAGGACCCGCGCGTGCTTCTGCCGCAGATGGTCTGCCAGGATGGCTTCTTCGTATCTCACATCACCAGCGACGTCGAATTGCCCGACTCCGGCCAGGTGAAGGAATTCCTGCCGCCCTACAAGCATCCCTATCCGCTCGATCCGCGGCATCCCGTGTCGCACGGACCACAGATCATGCCCGAGCAGGGTCCGCCGCTTGCAGTTGGAACGGGCGCGCGCCATGGAAGAGTCAATGGCCGTCATCGAAGAGGTCCACGACGAGTTCGCGAAAATCTTCGGCCGTCGATATGACCCGTGGGTCGAAGAGTTCATGACCGATGGCGCCGACGTTGTCTTTTTCATGCAGGGCGGCCATGCGGTGACGGCGCGTTTCGCCATCGAGCACATGCGCGCTAAAGGCTTGAAGGTAGGCCTGGTGCGGCTGCGGACGATCAGACCATATCCGACTGAGCGCGTGCGCGAAGTGCTCAGCAAATTCAAAGTGGTAGGCGTGATCGAAACTAACATGGGCCTGGGCAGTCCGAGCAGCGGCGGAGTACTTTACGCCGACGTCTGCGCCGCTCTCTACGAGAGCGACAAGCGTCCGCTGGTTGTCTCGTTCATGGCCGGCATGGGCGGCGAGGCGATCGTCCTCAAAGAGTTTTATTGGATGACCGAAAAAATGACGCAAGCGCAGAAACGCGGCAAAATAGAAAAGCGCACCCATTGGGTAGGATTCGAAGAGTAAAAGATTTTCGTAGCGCCGGCGTCTCGCCGGCCAACAGGCAAGGAGAACCAACATGGCAACCATAGAAGTGCAGCGGCAGCTGCTGCCGATGGGTCGGATTCGAAGAGTAAAAGATTTTCGTAGCGCCGGCGTCTCGCCGGCCAACAGGCAAGGAGAACCAACATGGCAACCATAGAAGTGCAGCGGCAGCTGCTGCCGATGGGTCGGATTCGAAATTTTCGTAGCGCCGGCGTCTCGCCGGCCAACAGGCAAGGAGAACCAATATGGCAACCATAGAAGTGCAGCGGCAGCTGCTGCCGATTCTCGACAGCCCGAATCAGGGAGCACGTTTCTACAATCCTGAATTACCGTCGAGCGAACCGTTCGTCCCCGGCCATCGCACCTGCGCCGGTTGCGGGCCGTCCATCCAGTATCGGATGACGAGCAAGGCGGCAGGCGACAACACCATCCTCATCGGACCGACCGGCTGCATGTATGTAGCGAACAGTTCATATCTGTGCACGCCCTACAATGTGCCGTGGGCGCACACTCAGATTGGCAGCGCGGGTAGCTTCACCGCCGGCGTCGCGGCAGCCTATGAAGCCATGATCCGCAAGGGCAAGTGGAAGGGCGAATTTCCCGAATATCATTTGCGAAGCAGGAGACGGCAGCGCGTCCGACATCGGCCTCGCCTCGATTTCAGGAGCGCTCTATCGCAATCACGACTGCCTGATCATCTGCTATGACAACGAGCAATACGCAAACACCGGCATCCAGGCCTCTTCGCGCACGCCCTATGGCGGCATGACGACATTCTCCCCTCCCGGGCCCATGGTTCCCGAGGCGAAGAAACTTTATCCCAAAGACCTAGCGCGCATGATGGCCGCCGGCCATCCCCACTGCTATGTGGCAACCGCGAGCGTCGGCTATCCCATCGACTTGATGAACAAAGTGCGCAAGGGACTTAACCACAAAGGCGCGGCGTACCTCATGGTCTACACTCCGTGTCAGAAGGGTTTCGTGTATGAGACGCCGCGCTCCATCGATCTGGGCCGTTTGGTGGTCGAATGCGGGCTCTATCCGATTTGGGAGTGGAACCCCGAGAAGCGCGCCTTTGATTACAGCTTCCGCCCGCAGAACATGCGCCCCGTATCGGAGTACCTCAAATTGCAAGGACGCTTCGGCCATCTCCACGCCGAGCACATTGCCAATTTGCAGAAATTTGCCAACGAGCAATGGCGGATGATGGATGTGACGCTGCCCGAAGCCCTGATTCAGGCTGAGGATCCGAGAAACCTGGTCAGTATGGGGTCAGCGGCAGAAGCCGCGGCCGTGGCGGAGACTGTATGATTATGACGACGAACGCGAAATCAACCCCTCTTCCCGCACCTGTTCCCGAGGCGCAGGAAAGCTATATCGTCACTGAAGGCAAGAAACGCGGCTCGACGCGCGACGTGCGGCCGGAAGCGGCGTTCGACCGCTATTACACTGTCTTGCGCGTGCACGCCGGCGACGCGATTCTCACCGACAACTGGCACACCAACGAAGTGCTCGACCACACCCGCAACAACTTCGAAGGCTACACCTTCGCGATGCGCACGCTCGAGGCCTGGGGCGCAATGATCGAAAACGACCACCGTGCCTATTACACGGCCGGCGGCCGCGTGTGGGTGATGGATCTGGAGCCCTCCGCCGGCAAGAAGAAGCGGCTGGCCGGCGCCGGAACCGGCAAAAAGTAGCGGGCATTGAAATTGCGCCGCATCCTGCTCATCGACGACACGCCCGAGATTGCCGAACTGCTGACCTTTGCGCTGCGTGACCGAGGCTACGAAGTCTTCGCCGAAGGATACATCAGCGCGGTCAACGAGCTGATCGTCGAGCAACGCGCCGATGCAGTCGTGCTCGACTGTACCTCCTTCGACATGAGCGAGTCGCTCTTCGACAGCGTGCGTCACCATCCAACTCACGCGGAGCTTCCCGTCGTCATCATCAGTGACACACCAGAGTTAGCCGACGCAAGCCTTCGTTCGCGGAACGCCCGCAAAGTCTTGCTCGTCCCGAAACCGTTCACCGGCGGCCAAGTCGCAAACGCGCTCGATCAGTTGCTGCAATAGTGGCTCGGTTTCGATTTTGTTTTGAAAGAGCAGACTTCAGAGCTCGGGAAAACCGCCCTGTGGTGACGGGGCTCCGCCCCGTCTGGGATCACCGGAGAGCTCTGGCTCGGCATCGTTCGTGGAAGGGCACGGCTTTAGCCGTGCCGTAGGAACCCTCCACCCAACCGGCTTTAGCCGCTGGGGGCCTGCGTCCCCGAAACCAGCCACTACAGTTACTGCAATAAAGCTGGAATCAATATGCCCTTGTGGAGCATGGACGAGTGGCTGTACCGGGAGCGCGAGGTCGTCACCGACCCCAAGGGCAGGCAGTGGACGGTAGCGCTGATGGACGTGCTCGGCCAGGAAGGTGATCCCGACATCCCAAACAAGTTGCTCGAACTGCAATATTCCTCGGGCCGCTATTTCACGCTCATCTACTCCGCCAGCGGAGCCCTGCAGCGGGAACGCGGCTACGCTTCCCTGCCCGAGGCGACGAGCGCCTACGGAGATCTACTCGTCTCGGTCATCGATGGCAGTGTCGATCCAACCCAACCCGTGTTCCGACAAGACCTCGAAGACTGACTGACGGCTTTTGCGCGTTCCAGGATTTGGGTCTCGGACCCCACCCCTGGATTACATCCCTCCTTAGCGTGCCAAATTGCGCCCGCCCGGTGCGATCGGCTGCGCTCGCACCGCATCGGCACTGCACGTGCCTCCAGATTCAATCGTCCCGACATTGAAATACGAATTGGTTGAAACGGTTCCGGGAGGAACATCGTTCAGAGCCGTGCCGACATCATTAAACGTGTTGGATTTCACGTTCGGATTGGGCTGGCAGACGAACTCAATTCCATATGCAGCGTTGCCAATCTTGTTGCCCTCGATCTGCGCAGGCAAGGCGCTCTCGATCGAATAGTTTGCACTGTCGTAGATCTTGTTCGAGGTTATGGGCACTCCCGCTGTGCTGCCCGGCGACCCACTGGGTTCAAAAATGGCTGTCCCGTTACCCACCAGGGTGTTGTCAGCGATCGACCCGGCAAAGGACAGGTCGGAAAAGATGCCGTATGCCGCGTTGTTCACCACGGTGTTTCCCGTTACTGTGCCGGTCGCGCCTTCCACAACATAAATCCCGTAAGTGACGTTTCCGCCGCCGTTGACGTAATTGTTCTCGATGGTCGCATTCAATTCGGAGACGGAAGAATTCGTCTCGGCGAAAATGCCAAAGGCGTTAAAATTATGCACGCTGTTATTCTCCACGGTGACGGTCGGGTTCGTGGCGCCGCCCTCCACGTAGATTCCTCTGCCCCCCAGGCAGTCAGGATAATTCTGGTTTCGAGTGGTGAGCTCCTTCGCAGTTCCCGACGTATTCTGGTAAAAGAGTCCGACTGTGCAATCCGGATACACGCCCTGCCCTTCGGCGTCGAGGGTCAAATTCGTTACATTGACGACACCTGCGACGTTGTTGACATAAAGCTGCACGACGTATGTCTGTGCGAAATCGTCGGTCGCATTCGCCACGAATCCGTTGGGGGGAGGAGTGATGATCGCCTGCGCTGAGTTGCCTGCGGTTATGCCTTCAAGCGTTACCGGGATGGTAATTTCGACCTGTTCAGGGTAGGTTCCGGGGCAAACCATCACAGTGTTTGGAGCAGGCGTGGCCGCCAGCGCCGCGGAAATCGTCGAGAAGCTTTTCAATCCGGACTTGCAGGTGCCAACCAGATACGTGGTCGACGCCACAGCATGATGAGCGGCGAGGGCTATCACAAGAATGGACAGCAAACGATTCAAACTTGCTCGCAACATAGACTTTCTCCTTTTTCGATCTGCTTTCTCGGCAATCGAGAGATCTGAAGAATTCACTTCCGAGACCGAGTCCGCAAGCACCGCACATCTGGTAGTGCGCTTCCCCATCCCAGCGTTACATTGATGGACCTTTTTCTTTTCTTTTTTCGGCTCTAGGCTTAGCCCTGGGCGTTCGACGACAAGGCTTTGCCGGGCGAGGAGGCGGTGCGGAGGCGCGGATCAATTCTCAGTGAGTGTAATCGCCTGATTTCAACAGTTATACTGCCTCCCTGGAACTACCGCACGAGCTTAGGCGTTTTCTTCTCGGCGGGAGAAAATTTCAGAAGTGTTAGTAGAGCAGCGCTCACCTTGTGGGGCTATTGCAGCTTCGCGTACTCCGCTTTGGCTTGCTTCAGGATAGGAACATCGCTGTCGGAGTATTTCCAAAGACCGAGAAAGTCCCTATACGCGTCTCGGGCCCTGGCGGAATCACCACCGCGACCATAGGCGCGAGCCCGCCCCAGACGGGCCACGGCTCCCAACGGGGAATTAAGAACGACACCCGGGTGATCGATGAATTTCTGGAATTCCGCTGCCGCTTTACTCCCGTCGCCAATCGCCAGATAAGCCTGCCCGCGCACGTACGCTGGGATAAAGCCCGAGCAAGGATGGCATTCGCTAACTCTACCGCCGCAGCCGGCTCCAGATCGTCGACCGCCTTCAGTCCTTTTCCTTGGTCCAGGTCGAGCGCCGCACGAATTACGGGAAGCCAATACTTCTGCACGAGAGTGTCCTGAGGATACTTCTTGTCCAGTTCTTCGCTCAGCTTTTGCGCCTGTTTTAGCTCGCCAATTCGGATCCTCACCAACGCCGCCAGCACTTGTACTTCTTTCCCCCACTCATCTTCTCAGCTTGCGCAAGGTAGCTCCGCGCCTGCGAAAGGAAACCTGCCTCCGCCTCGCGAATCGAGGCTTCGGCGAGGCAACTGGCAGCCGATTCTTTGTCTCCCTCATTTACCATTAAATCCGCGGCAGCCCGAGAAAAATCTCGCGCTTTTTGGAAGTGCCCGTAATAAGCCTCGGTCCTGGCGTGCTCGTTCAGGAGCAGCGACTGCGCTTCGGAAACGTCAGACGCCCGCGCGAGAACGCGCTGCATCTCCCCTTGGTCTCCGCGCGCGAACGCTCTCCAGTAGTTAGCCTGGGATAGGGCGGCGGTTTGAAACTTTCGCTTATCCGCTTCCGCCAGAACCGCGCCTGCTTCGTCAAAACGGCCCAAAGCGATCAGGGCCACGGCATAATCGGCGTAGGCATTCGCTCTTGTTGGGTCCAGACGAATTGCCAGCCGAAAGACGTCGACCGCCTTCTCGTAATGCCCGAATTCCGCATAGATAGGCGCCAGATGGTTAGGAATCCCCGGCTTTTCCGGATAGTTCTGCTCCCACATTTCGTAGACCTGGGCAGCCTTTTCCATATCCCCAGTCACGTACAGGTGGTATCGCGCTTCGATGGCTCCTTTTTCGGCCTCCGTTACCCGGTCTCTGAGTTCGTAAGCCTTGGTCGTGTTCTCGCGCGCCAGGTCGGTGTCGCCCAGGTTGTGATAGATGGTCGCAATTCCCCCATAGGCCATCGCGAAATTAGGATCCAGATCCAGGGCTTTCTGAAAAAACGGAAGCGACGCGCGATCGCCTTTCTTATCCCATGTCGACAGCGCCATGCCATAGGCGTTAAGAGCATCCATTGAAGACGTGGTCGCCTGTTCGAGCGGGACATCAAACTTCTTCACCGTGGCCAGCGATTCCCCCAACTCAGCCCGCAGCTTGGATGCCGCATTGCCCAGCGCGTCCAGCACCTTCTCCTTCGACGCCGCGGTGACCTGCTCCTCGGCCAGCGTATCTCCATTCTCGCAATTCACCGCCTTCAGCCCCAGCACGTATTCGCTGCCCAGACTGCCAATCGCTCCGGCAAGGTAAGCTTTGCTGCCCGTCGCTGGCAGAACTCGCGCGCCACCTCGGGCGTGACCTTGGCGTTCGCGGGACGAGTCATCTGTTGCAAGGTCTTCGCCACCTGGCTGTCGGAGAGCAGATTCAAGAATGGAGACTGCCGCAGCGAAACGCTGAGCGCCGTCTTCAGCGTGTCGTCATAGATGGCATCGCCCGTGCTGTTGGTAAAATCGGCGAGCACGATGGTGTCCTTCCCGGTCAGGCGCTTGCTTTGCTGGTGCGAACGATAGTAAAGCCCACCCGCCAAAAGCAAGGCGGCGAGTACAACGGGACTCGCAACTTTCCAAATCGCGCCCACCCCAGCCGAAGGAGGTGCGGCAACGGCCACCGCGCCCGAGCCAGCCGCGGAAATGTGCCCGCTTTCGGTGTCCCGCTTCAGCCGTTGCAGGTCGCGTGCGCATCTCGCGAGGCATGCTGGTAGCGCAGTGTCGCGATCCTTCTCCAGAGCTTTACGGATGATCTCGTTGAGCTGAGGAGGTAACTGTGGGTTCCAGTGACTGGGTAATTCCGCGCCTTCGTGGAGGATTGCCCCAAAGGTCGCTCCAGTCGTTTCCCTTTCAAAGGGCAGACGTCCGCTTGCCATCTCGTAAAGCGTCACGCCGAAGGAAAATAGATCGCGTGCGCGCGTCCAGAGGCTTGCCTGCGACCTGTTCGGGCGACATGTAGTTCACCGTGCCCAGTGCGATGTTTCTGGCGGTGAGGTCTTTCTCCGCTATCGGCTGGGATCGTCCGAGGCCGAGTCGGATTCTCGCTTTGTGCCCGGATCAGTCTTCTTTCGCCAGTCCGAAGTCGAGAACTTTGGCCTGTCCACGCTGGGTGATGAAGATGTTCGCGGGTTTTATATCCCGATGAATGATCCCCGCGGCATGCGCTGCATCGAGCGCGTCGGCGATCTCAATCGAAATCGACAGGATCAGATCGTTTTCCAGCGGCGCGTCCGGCCGATGCGGTACTTCAGCATTACGCCATCCAGGAACTCCATCGCGATGAACACCCGTCCGTCCTGCTTCGCCAATTTCGTAAATCGTGCAGATGTTGGGATGGTTCAGGGCAGAAGCGGCCCGCGCCTCGCGTTGAAAGCGGGCCAAGGCTTGTGGATCCTTGGCTACCTCGTCGGGCAGAAACTTGAGCGCAGCAAAGCGACCGAGCCCATATCCTCGGCCTTGTAGACGACGCCCATCCCACCGCCACCGAGTTTCTCGATGATGCGGTAATGCGAGATGGTCTGCCAATCATTGGGCTGAAATCTTAGGGCGGGAGCTAGGGCAAGTCAATGAAGGTGTGGAAGTTGGCGGTTTCTCGGCATAATGGTTGGTGCAACATCCCCATTACACTCACAATCCGGGTGCTCGAGCCTAATCACCCGCTACCAACAATTAGGGTGGAATAGTCCACAGAACAACGCGATAGCAAAATGTCTATGGCGCAAAGGAGCTTATCGGCAGTTGCTGGTCAGGTTTGAAGGGCGCGCTTTGGGATTTTTGACTGGCAGCTGAGATCTGTTGCGCGGATAACAATTCTTTCAGCGCCGGAATCAGGTAGTCCCCGCGGCGGTCGCCGGCCATCGACGCGGCGGAAATCCAGGCATACGCAGTCTCCAGATCTTTTTTAACGCCCAGGCCGTTGGCATACATGTAGCCGAGTTTAATGCGTGCGCCAGTGGATCCCTGGATGGCCGCCTCCTGGAATAAGCGAAAGGCCTCCCCGTTATTCTGAGGAACGCCTTCCCCTCTCAAATACATATCAGCAAGATTATTCTCCCCCATGGCATTCCCGGCATCGGAGGCTTTGCGATACCACGACACAGCCGTAGCCGCGCTGTGCGCGCAGCCGAGTCCTTGATCGTACAAGTAGCCAAGATTGGTCTGGGCGTCCGCATCCTTCGCTTCTGCCCCCTTCTGAAACCAGCGAAAGGCCTCGGCGTAATCCTGACGGACCCCCTGTCCATTGAGGAACATGATTCCGAGATTGTAGTAAGCGCGAGGGAAGCCCTGATCGGCTGCGGCATCGAGCCAGTGCAGCGCCGCTGCATAGTTCACAGGGGTTCCCCAGCCGTTCACATACATCACCGCCAGGTTGACCTGGGCCGGTGCGTATCCGCGTTGGGCGGCTCGCTCGAACCATTTCAGGGCTTCATTCTCGCTATATTCAGGTCCAATCACGAGCATGGAAGCTATTCCGAGCTGGTTTTGTTCAAAGGCGTGCCCGCGCAAGGCCATCTGTTGAACGACCTCCGAACTGCAGACGAGCCCTTTGTTGTTGAGGCGATGCGAGAGGACCGCTAGCGTGCATTGCTCTTGTGAGGACTTCTGGGCTGAAAGTTGCCTGACCCAAACGAGCAATAGAACCATGACCGCCGCCACCGCGAATCTGTTTTTCATACGACCTCCATTTCGGGCCGAGATTGAACCCGGCGAGAATGTGAGATCGAATTTGCGGCTTGGCTTCAGATACCTCAATGCACCCGCGATACTTTCTGCAGAGCGCGGAGTCATCAGACAAGTGCATGGTGCCAAAGAGCTTATACGCGTGACAATGAGCCGGCAACAACTCGATGAGGTAGGTCAAGCGGATCGGGCGACAGTCTCACCGGGTCAGAAGTAGCACTTTGCTGCTCACCATTCGAGAGCATGGGGCGTCCAAATTATTTTGCAAGCGCGGAACCTCTGCCTCGCGTAACGCGTAGTTACAAATGGGCCGTATGCGTGGGAGTGGTACGCCTGGGCCCGGCAAGAGCAAGTGAACGGAAGACCGAAGACCGAGGGAACTCCGGACATGAAACCGAATAACCTGCCGCGCTGCGTTCGCTTCGGACCTTACGAAGCCGACTTTCACACCCACGAACTCCGGAAACACGGAATGAAGCTCAAGCTTTCGGGCCAGCCTCTACAAATCCTACAGATGCTGCTCGCGCGTCCCGGAGAGTTGGTGACTCGCGAGGATCTTCAGAAACAACTCTGGACCGACGATGTCTACGTCGACTCCAACCATGGGCTGAACGCGGCCGTGAATAAGCTGCGCGACGCGCTCAGTGATTCGGCTGAGGAGCCAAAGTATATTGAGACGCTTCCACGGCGAGGGTACAGGTTTATCGGCACGATTCAACCTGAAACGATTCAGCCTGAGACGATTCAATCTGAACTGTCGCAACCGCTGCCAGCAGCCGTGATTCCGGTTACCGCTACGCCTGCCGTTCCGATTCCGATTCCATCCCTTCGCGAGAAGGTGGAAGAACTGCCCGCGCCAGACTCAGACTGGGCCCCACATATTGCAGTTGCCCCGCCTGCGGTTGCGTCACGCCGAAGCCAGGCCGAGCGCCGGGTGTTCTTCGCCAGCGCGGCGATTCTCCTTTTTGCAGTTGCAGTGACCGCATTTCTCAGCAGGAATCAGGACGAGCTTGAAAATTTGTTGAGTCCGCTTCTGAAGTATGTGGCGAAGAACGTAGCCTCCTCCGCCAATAACTCGCAAGGGCGGCCAGATGCGCACCGCTGGCCGGCCGGCGAAGCGATCGTTCCCGAAGGACATAAAGGAAATAACAGTGGTCAACCGGAACTTCTGGCGCCCCGCAAGCGCGGCGACGGAGGCCAAATTGGCAGCGCCAATGAAAATGACAGCGCCGGGAACGGTGAGCTGCGAGGCACCGATGTTCCGCGCATGCGGACGGTTTCACAACAGAAATCAGCCAGCCCGATTCTGCGTACGGTTGTCGCCGACGACAGCGGCAACGCAGGCCCGCAATTCTCACCCGATGGCAAACGAATCGCCTACATGTCGACCCGTACCGGCCCTTGGCAAATCTGGGTAAGCGACACCAACGGCTCGAATCCGCGGCAGGTGAGTTTCACGGAAAGTGCCGGAACTCCGCGCTGGTCGCCTGATGGACGCAGCATTGCCTTTGACGCTCCCTACGACAATCAGACGCGAATCTTCGTGATCAAAGTAGACGGCAACCAGCAGGCGAAGCCCATCGTGAAGGGCCTGGTGCCGAGTTTTTCCCGCGACGGAAAGTGGATTTACTTTGCCTCCGATCAAACCGGAGACTGGCAGGTGTGGAAGGTACCCGTCAGCGGAGGCCGCGAAGTGCAACTAACCACGAAAGGCGGCTTCGCAGCGTTGGAATCGGCAGACGGTTATGTCTACTACTCGAAGTCGAGGTATCCGCAGCCGGAAATCTGCCGTGTGCCTGTCAACGGCGGCCCGGAGGCTTGCGTGCTGCAGCACCTGCGGCCCCGCACCTGGGCGAGTTGGGCTGTAACGAGCGAAGGAATCCTGTTCGCCGAAGACGTGCCGAATGGGCATCCCACGCTAAGTCTCTATAACCCAGCCAAACGCCAGGTGCGCGATTTGCTTTCGCTGCGGAGTGCTCCGTTCTGGGTGGGCGCCAGCGCCGATGGAAAACGGGCGATTATGAATGATGCCGATGAACGGGAAATTTCGATGGTGGATAATCTGCCGTGAGCGTTCTGGGGCGCTATAATTACACGCGTTCTTTTTCATTTCCGACGAATGGAGCAAAAGCCTATGTCACCAACTGAGGAAAAAACCTGTGCCCACATTCCTTGCACCTGTGTGGTGGAAAGTGGCAAGAAATACTGCAGTGAATCTTGCAGCGATGCCGGATCGGATGATGTGGAGATCGCTTGCGAATGCGGTCACGCGACCTGTTCGACAAGCATCGAAAAAGTAGCTTAGCGCACCTCAGCGCCACCAGCGAGGCCAGTGAAAGCACCGTGGGTTCGTGTGCGGATCGCAACGCTCATTGACGGCGTGCTAGCCGATTCGCGTTGACGGAGGCCTTGGTCTCCAAACGCAATTGCTCGTCTCCACTATCATTTGTTCTTGTCCCGTTCTCGTCCATCCGCCTTGCGCAGCATCTTCGGCCAGCTTTGTCCGCGATGCCGATCGGCAAGAATTTTCCGTTCTTCCATTTATTGGGGCTTCCCCAAAATGCATGATCGCTGTCCGAGCTGCGGTCTCCACTTCAATCGCGAGCCGGGATATTTTCTCGGTGCCATGTACATCAGTTACGCCCTGGCCCTCGCCTTGATCTTTGTCCTCGGCGTCGTCCTCTGGGCCTTGACCGGTTGGCGTTTGGACAAGGTTGCAATCTGGGCAAGCCTATTGTTCTTGCCCTTCGCCCCCATGCTGACGTTTGTTTCGCGTGTGCTCTGGATTTATCTCGATCAAAAGTTCGATCCGGAGCCCTTCTAGGAAGTGCTCCAGCCAACGAACGCGGAGCATTCTTGCGCTCGCTGCCGTTGCGTACTCCGCAAGTTAGAGGCGATCAGCGCCGGAGATCCACAAATCGTGCCTGAATCAACCGTTGAATGACCGCAAAAATAATCGCGGTCGAGACACCGAACATAAGCATTCCGTTGGCCGCTTCCAGCGGTCCCAGCAATTTCCACGACGGCGTCATAATCAAATCACCGGAAGCAAGCGTGGTGTAGTTGCCCGCCGAATGGTAGTAAGCCGTTCTGAAGTCTGGAAATTCTCTACAGATTATTAACAACACTGCCCACAACGCGATATCAATCAGGTGCGCAACGAGCACGAATGACATCGCCAGCGCAACGATTGCAACATCGATCCAAGAGTTTGCACCCTCGCGGCCGAGTTTTTTTTCATAACGAACGAAGCTTACCGTCGCGCTCACAGCTAGCGCGTGGATAAAGATCGTGCATAACATGACGCAAGCGCCAGCCATTAATGGGATCAGGATCGCGATTCGATGCGTTTGCGTCATTCTTTGCTACTAACGAGCGTAGTCTGGTGCAATCCAGAGGCTGCTTGCTATGAGACAGACTACCAAACTTGTAGAATTATCTTGCCTGGCGCGCCTTAGGCTTCCGCGAGGCCTCGATAGCTTTTCGGGTATCTGTCTACAGCAAAGGTCGCCTGGTTTCAACCCCTACCGGGCCGGTTATAATTCACGCCGATGGCCAGCGACGTCTTTCTCTCGTGGGCGAACCGGACCGTGCTTCGCCCGGGCCGCGAAGAGCCCTACCTGTCAATCCAGGATATCGTCGTTTTCGTCCGCGACCTTGAAGTGAGTAAGCCGTTCTACCTGCAACAATTGGGCTTCGAACTCATCACCGAACAACGCCTTCCCACCGGCGAACGCTGGATCGAAGTGGCGCCTCCCGACGGCAGCGCGGATCTCGCGCTGGTCGAACCAAAGCCCGACTCGCCGGAATACAAACTGATTGGCGGCTACCGCTGGGTCCTATTCATGACCGAGGATGTCACCGCCAAGTACAAAGAATGGAGCGAACGCGGTGTCCGTTTCACAACTGCGCCGGAGACGCCGGGATGGGGCGGCACCTATGCGCGTTTCGAGGATCCTGACGGGAATGCGTTTGGCCTGGAAGGCTTCGATGAAGTGAGGCAAAGCCTGGAGTTGCGTCGGCGGGCGCACGCCGAGAAACTCGAATCCGAACGCCGCACCGCCCAGGAACTCGAAATAGCGCGGCAGGTGCAGGCGCGCTTGTTTCCCCAGATTCAGCCGGAGTTGAAAACCGTCGAGTACGCGGGAATCTGCGTGCAGGCGCGCCAGGTGGGAGGCGATTATTTCGATTTCCTGAATCTAGGGCCGCAGCGCCTGGGGTTGATCATCGGCGATGTTTCCGGCAAGGGCATCGCCGCCGCTCTGCTGATGGCGAATTTGCAGGCCAGCCTCCGCAGCCAGTCGGCGCTGGCCTTCGATCACCCCGAGGCGTTGCTCCAGTCTGTCAATCGCCTGTTCTATGAAAATACCGGCGACAACGCCTATGCCTCGCTTTTGTTTGCCGACTACGACGAGGCGGCGGGCCGGCTGCGCTACGTCAATTGCGGCCATTTGTCAGGACTCTTGGTAAGACGCGACGGCAAGGTGGATCGGCTCGATCCCACCAGCACGCTTCTCGGGATGTTCAGAGAGTGGGATTGCTCGATGCAGGAGCATCAGCTCTGTCCCGGAGACGTGCTCGCGCTTTACACAGATGGCATCACCGAAGCCTGTAACGAGCGAGGAGAGGAATTTGGCGAGCAATGCTTAATCGAGTCGCTTCAACAACACCGGGACCTGCCCTGCCAGGCTTTGTTGACCGCAATCGTGGATGGTGTTCTGCGATTCAGTCTTCAGGAACAACACGACGACATCACCGCAATCGTCGCGAAGTTCAAAACCACTAGCTGACGCGTCGTCGATGGATTGCCGTTTCCGACCCTTACTTCACCAGATCGGCAGCTTGGTCATTGCCATGGACCGCTGACCGCTATCACTATCCACCCGGTCAGTTGGCATGGTGGGAGACTCAGCGAGCATCCGTTTCCAAGTGAACGCTCTTCAGTTCCTTGATTTGTTTGATTGCGATCGCGTGAGTTCCGTTGCGCGTGAACACCGGGCCGCTTGCCTGCACATACTTTCCTACAAACGGCATCATCTTTTCACGCTGGTCGGAATCGGGCATGTGCTCTGAGATTGGGAAATAGATCAGCCCGGCCTTGGTGAGGATGATGATCGGTGAGCCGTGCTTAACGCAATCCATGGTGCACTGCAAACTGAAGCTGGTGGCGGTCCCAGCTGGATTCTGGATGGGACAAGCGAGGTCCCGAACCGCGCCCTCGATCGTCATCGTCTTCGCGTCGGGTGCCATGTCAGTACCCTGAGGCACCGGCACCGGAGCGATGAGCATCCCACAAAAAGCCGTGGCAACGAGTACCTCGAACGTGGAGCGTTTCATAAGCCTCCCCTAGCGGCGTGACGCGGGCTTCCCGGACACTTCTGGTTTGGCCGCGCAAGCTGCCAAAAGTATAGGCCCAAACCCGTTGACGATGCTCAGTTGGTGAAAAACATCCCCATTACACTCATTGACCCGGTCAGCCAAATTCTCAATGAGTGTAATCGCCTGGTTTCGAGAGTTATCGCAGAAAGACCGAGAAAGGCGCTAATCCGTGGGCTCCTTTGGCCGCTTTTTGTTAGGCGCGTCAACTGAATTTGCCTCGACAATCTTCACATGCACCTCATCGCCTACAGAGAGAGGCCTTTGACTGATCCAATTGACGTATTCTTCCGTTTGGCTATACAAGCCACCCAAAGACAAAATTAAATCGCCCTCGCCGCGCCGCGTTACCAGAGTCAAGATGCTAGTTAAAACCCCGTTATCGCCGATCCCGGCCACGCACAGCTTTTCGCCATTAACCGAAACCTGGAATGCACGCATGGACCTGCAATTCTAAACACGACAGTTTAGAGGCGTAAATGTCAATTGTTGTAATATCCCGACTACACTCACGATCCGGGTTCTGAGTGTAATCGCCTGGTTTCAACAAGTACGAGCGCGGAGCGCCGCAGCGTTAGAATAGGGCGGGCAGGAATGCTGGGCATAGATGCGATTTACCAAACCAGTAAGAGGGGCCTTGGTTGCGACTGTCACCCTTGTGGTGATTGCAGGCGGGGCTCGCGCTTACGTTGACTATTCGCTCCGACACATGCAGGTCGATCTCTCGGGTCTTGGTGACTTCGCCAGCAAACTTAACGCGATTGCTGAAGCAACACCGACGCCTCTTCGCGCTCAGGATGCCAAAATGGATAATCCGAAGCCAGCCTTCACCGGCTACCCTCCCGCTGTGTACAAGCACTTTTTCATCGCGTGCCCCGGCGACAAACCGTGCATCCGAAAGGAGAACTTTCATGTCGATCGAGTGCCAAAAGGTTGCTGTGTATTAACGGTCACAAACGGCGACGGGCGAGGCACAGACGAAGTCAGTAGCTATGAAGTATTTCTCAACGGTCGGCGAGTGGCTCCAATCGGTGAAACTCGAAATGCTCAAGCGGCGGTGAAAGTACAGCAAGACAACACCCTGAGAGTAGTTCTTGTCGGTGGACCGCACTCCAAAGTGTTCATTCTGGTCGGGTATGACCCACGCGAGTCGAAGTGATTGTTTGTGGTTGGCGAAAAATCGCCATTACACTCACTGACCCGTTTCTGACCTAGTCCAGCGATAGAATTCCCGCATGCACGCCCGGAAAAAACTGATCTGGGAAAAGTGATGGCGTCACTGACCACGCCCTGCCCACGCTGCGGACTCTTACTGCCGATACCACTCAAATCCGCGACTAAAGCACCTTTCGCATAAGGATCGAGGCAAGGGTTTGAAGGTGGCCCCCGGGTAACACGGATCACCTATGAGGATGTGTTTGACGAGAGACACGAAACTACCTTCCGGTTTCTGTGGCAGGTGGACGGGTATCCTAGTTTTGTACACGGAGGGCAATGGGAAGACGCGTCTCGCTGGGAACTCCACGGCCCGAAAGAAGATAATCGCACAACGTAGAGTATGGGGAACCTAGGCGCGCCCGTTGGCCCCGCTGTTGCGGCCAGAGCGATTGTTCGCGGCGGTATCGCCGGTTCTGAAGAAGTTCCGTGCTGCACTGTTCTCCTTCGAGTTGTAATCCATTCTTAAGGTCAATTTATGGGTGTTAAGTTGACGAGTTATGGGTTTTAAGTCACGAGTCCGCGATTCGGCGACGCGACTCTTTTTGTCAGTTAGAAATGAGGCAGGGGTGTTCCATTCAATGCAGCTTGGATCACTGTGCCGGCGTATGCCACATCCACAGACTCCGGAGTGGTGAAATTTAGCGAACCGCGCCAGCTCAAGGGGGCTTCCAGGTGCACTCCGGTAAAGATCACGAAACCTTTACCAGACAGGCCTTCTGCGATGGCTGCACTGTCGTCGGGGAACCTCGCAACCACCTGCCCCCACCCTGAAAGTTCAGGACCATCCTGCCAGTAGACATCCATCTGGTTTCCGGCGGGGAACGAAATCTCGACCGCTTCAATGTGGATACCCAAGAATTCATCATGGTAGAAGGCGAAGGGAACACCGCCGGTAAGATCGGCGCCGTTGTAAATGGAATATCCGCCAAAGAATGCACCGGCGCAAATCCCCAAATAATTCAGCCCATAATCCGCGACCGCGCTGCGGATGTTCGCTGTTGTGCTCGGGGTTAGATTCTGTCCGATCACGATCGAGTTGCCACCCGGCACGATCAACAGCTTGTAACCTGCCAGCTGTGGTTCGCTCATAGCGTCGAGTTGAGCTGAGTCAGCGGTCGTATACCCCAGGGTGAGCGTGGTGAGAACCGCCTCAACCGCCGCTAGATCCGACGACGAGGTTCCTGTGCCAGTAAATAGCAGTACAGGCTCGGCGGAGGGAATTGGAGGAGGCAGTGGGGTGCCCGTACCCGGAGCATTGACTCCGCGATTTGCTCCACAAGAGGTGAAAGTGAAAGCTGCTAGAAGGGTTGCAATCAATAGCAGCGGTTGCGGTCCGTGCGCAAGGCGGGAAAGGAAAGGATGCACAAGTCACCTCGGCACATCTTATTTATGACGCCAGCCGTACAGAAAGTCAAGCGAGTTCGGCAAGGAATTGGTGCCGACGGCGGACACCTTACCCACCGCCGGACAGGGACCAAAGTTCCGCCCTCATACCCGGACATTGTGTTTGTGCCCGTAAAGTGGAAGAGGCTTCAGCCTCGCCCTTAGCGAGCGGCCCATTCCGCGCCATCGAAGAAGCGAACAGGGTGGCCTCCGATGCGGAAAGAGACTCCGACTGGGTTGTTCTCCCATTCTCAACGCAGGTTTAGGGCGCTACGCACCCGTGGGGTTTTGAGTGAAATCGCCTGTTTACAACAGTTAAGTTGCGATCACTTCCCGCAAGCCGACTTGTCAGTACTTACCGTAACGGCTTTTTGCTGTCGCTTTGGTGATGTTCCGCCACGAATAGGAACAATTCTGAAGGAAAGCCCGTATCCTACAAGCATGAAGTCAACAAACCGCATGCCGTGCCTGTTGACGGTTCTTCTTTTGCTGCTTCATATTCCCGCTCACGCGGAAGACGCCGCGGGAGACTGGGTTGGGCAGCTCAACACAGGCTTCAAAGTCCGTATTCACATCGCCAGGTCGAGTTCCGCGTACACCGGCTATCTGACAAACCCCAGCGGCAATCGGACCGATTTGGATGAGGTCGTCTCCGATGGTTCGAACCTGCACTTCGCAGTCACCAAACTCAGTCTGAAGTATGACGGTGTCTGGAGTGCGCAGGAAAATGCATGGACGGGCAACATGACTTTCCAGCAGGTGTATCCGCTCACTCTCAAGCGTGCGACTGCGGCGGATCTCGCTCCCGCCGTTCACAAGCGGCCGCAGGAAGCGGCGATTGCCGCCGGCCCGCTGCCCTATCGTCAGAGAAATGTCGCATTCGACAACGCCGCGACGCGTAACCGCCTGGCTGGCACGCTCACCATGCCGCAAGGTACCGGCCCGTTTCCAGCCATCGTGCTCGTGTCCGGTACAGGGCATAACACGCGAGACGAAGACGTCTGGGGCCACAAGGTTTTCGTCGTGCTTACTGACGCTCTAAGCCGCCGGGGCTTTGCCGTCCTGCGCTATGACAAACGCGGTGTCGGTGGCTCGACCGGTGACTTCGATTCCGCGACCACGGCGGACTTCGCCTCCGATGCGGAGGCTGCGTTCACCTGGCTGCGCACCCAACCCGGCATCGATTCAAGCCATGTGGGCATTCTGGGCCACTCCGAAGGCGGAATCATCGCGCCGATGGTGGCGACGTCGGATAAGGATGTCGCGTTCGTCGTGATGATCGCTGGCCCAGCCATACGCGGCGATAAGCTGTTCGTCCTGCAGTCCGCCATGACAGCGAAAGCGTACGGTGCGCCTGAGGACTACATCGCTCGCCGTAGGGTCTTCGACCAGAAGCTATACGCCGCGATCCTTGCCGCTCCGTCCGATGCATCCGCTCATAAGCCTGCCGAAGATATCGTCGCGGAAGGCGTCAAAGACAAGCTGGTAGATCAGAACGAAGCCAAAAGCCTGGCGCATGACGATACCACCGCCTGGTATCGGTCTTTCCTCTCCTATGACCCCGCCCTCACGCTCGGTCGGCTTACCGTGCCGGTGCTGGCAATTTACGGATCGCTGGATGTGCAGGTCCCCGCCCATGAAGATTCACTCGCGGCAATCGACGCGCTCAGGAACAATCCCGGAGCCATGGTAGTGGTGTTGCCCGGCAAGAATCATCTCCTGCAGCAAGCGAGCATCGGTGGCCCGAACGAATACAACGAGATTGAAGAAACGATGTCGCTTTCAGCGCTGAACCTCATCGCGAATTGGGCTGCCGATCTCACGCAAAAGAAGTGAGGAATGCAGCGTCGCCGGCCGAGGATGCAGAACAACTGCTTATCG
>CAVXBU010000024.1:0-65434 GCA_963760175.1 uncultured Acidobacteriaceae bacterium | reverse complement strand
CTTCATCTCCGCCAACGGTTTGAACACCGGCCGCTTCCTGGATCCGCCGGAATTCACCGTGCTGCATGATAAGGGCAACGAACAGAACCTGTTCGACCGTGTGGATTATCAACTCGACCCTGACGACTCCATCCACCTGAACACCGGCTATAGCCGAAGCTGGTTCCAGACGCCGAATTCGTCGGATGCAGAGAACGCCACGCCCTGGAGCGGACTGTTCGGGATCGAGCCGCAAATGGCTGCCTTCGCCGGAATCGGTCCCAATAGGAATTGCGGTGGGATCGGCCGATCAGCGCTCTAAGATTGGATCGTTCAACATTGCTCCTTCGTGGACGCACGTGCTGAACTCGAATGCGTTGTTTACTTTGGGCGCATACGTTCGCCGCGACGACTACAACTATTACCCCAGCGACAATCCGTTCGCAGACCTCGGCCCTCCCAGTCTTCAGAGACAGTCTGTAGGTCAGAACCGTACACTCACCAACGCCGGGCTTCGATCCGATATCTCCTATGTTAAAGGGATCAACCAAATCAAGGCTGGGATCACTTACCAACAAACGTTTCTCAACGAGGATGACAAACTCGGGATCGTCGATCCGACCTTCAACGCGCCCTGCATAACCGCATTCCAGTCACTTCAGTGGACCCATTTCCCTTCGTCCCGCCCTTGGACCGCTTCCAATGGACTGCCCCAGCAATTTCGGCATCGATCAACGAAATAACTCCGCTAACCCGAATGCGCCCGGCAACGCTCTTTACCCTTACTTTCAATCCAGTTCTGGCTTCTTACGACTTGACTAGACCGACTCCATCTTCCGCATGGCTGTCCGGCATCCACCACGGCTTCTACACCTTCAATGGCCACACCGATGTTAAGGAGACTTGCCCTTTACGTGCGCGACAATATCACCAAAGGAAACTGGTCCTTGAATCTCGGGATACGTGGCGATCTCTACAACGGGATCACCGTCGCGCGGCAGGCCGAACCTCGTTTGGGAGTCGCCTACAATGTCAAGAAAACCAATACCGTCCTCCGCGTTTCCTACGCTCGCACCTGGAATCGCCTTTTAATGAAAATCTGGTTCTTTCCAGCATTGGATGCGCCAATCCTGTACTCAACCCGCTTCTTCTCTGTTCTTCCCATGCGCGAACCCCGTTGAGTCCCGGATTTCGCAATGAATTCCACGCTGGCTTCGAGCAGGCTTTTGGGAAGTACCTTGTCTTTTCGGGCGAGTGGATCTCGAAGTACACGCACAACGGCTACGATTTCAGTGTGCTCGGCGACACCCCGATCACGTTCCCCATTGAGTGGCACAACTCGAAAATTCCCGGATATGCGGGCCGGGTGAGTGTGCCGAACCTACATGGCTTCTCGGCGCTCATGGTCTTCTCCAGTGTCGCGGCCCGTTTCTTTACTCCGCAGATTGGCGGAGCGGGCGCAACGTCTAACAGCTGCCGGACTCCCGTTCCGCATCGACCACGACGAAAAGTTCAACCAGACCACCCACCTGCAATATCAGCCCTGGAAGAGTGGCCCATGGCTTGGCTTCAACTGGCGGTACGACAGCGGACTGGTGGCCGGCAACGCTCCGTGTTATGGGGTTAACCCTGGGAACGATTGTCCGCAGTCCACCGTGCTCAACGGGCAGCCAGCTGTCTTGTTACAAGACGTTTTCGGAAACCCCCTGAGCGCCGATCAGGAGTACCAGGCGGGATTCAGCTGCAATGGCGTCCGAGCAACTCCGACCACTCCCATACCTTCCGGATATGTCCGGCATCGCAGTTCGGGTCCAATCTTGTAAAAGTGCCAGCAATCAATACCGAGAACGACGACCTCCATCCGCCGCGCATCGCATCGCGCAACCTGTTCGATGTCGCGATAGGCGACGACAACCTGTTTAAAGGCGACCATTACAAATGGAGTCTCACGCTCACCGCGATCAACATCGCCAACAAAATGGCGCTTTATAACTTTCTTTCAACCTTCAGTGGGACGCACTACGTGACGCCGCGCGGCTGACGGCTCAGCTTGGGTTTCACTTTTGACGCCGTGCGAGAGGGCTCTGGTCGGTTCAAGACCGGGGCTCTCATTGCCGCAACGAATGCTCGATCTTCAGTGTGATTCCGCAAAGTAATCACACGACGATTCAATGACTTGGAACCAGACGCAAAATGCATAGAAGGGTGTTACTCGTCTTGGTAACTGTATCTTTCGAGGCTTCCAATGGGCAAATATTGCTATGATAAGGGCAGAAGAAAAGTCATAGAGGCATTCTCGCACCGGCAGGGCCTTTGGATACTGGCAGTGGTAACTGCGCTTTCGATGGGAACCCTGGTGTTATATATGATCGGCTACTTGCATCTCGACGGCGACTGATGGAATGAAGTCAGGGCGGTGGGCCACAATACGTGGCAAGTATAACGGGGTTGGCACCGCGCAGCTCCGGTCGCGGTTAACTAGCTTTTTCTCTCTTCCGTCATCACCTTCCGGAGCGCGCGGTTGATCCTGGTCTGGTAGCCCCGGCCCTGTCTTTTGAACCAGGCCAGAACGTCGGCGTCCAGACGGAGCGTAACCGGCTTCTTGAGCGCCTTGTAGTATTTCGGCCAATCCCGGACCACATCCGGCGGAAGTTGTCCCCCGTTGGCCGAAGCCTGCAGCCGGGTAATCTTCGACCGGGTACGCCGTTTCTTCTGTGCTTGTCTTCGCTTCTTCATGACGTACGTATATCACCATATGTACAATTAAGAAAGTACAAATTGTTTCACGTGAAACATTTTGTACGTACATGCGCCGCGCCCGGGCCAAGCCGCGTTGACCCGGTATCGCCCCACACAAGTCACTACAAAACCAGCCTCCCCTTGCCGTATAATCGATATCACTGTGCTCAAGTACTCAATCGTAGTTCCTCTCCACAACGAGCAGGAGAACGTCACCGACCTGTACGCTCGGCTTAAGTCCGTAATGGAAGCCAGCGGCGAGAGCTTCGAGATGGTGCTCGTCGATGACGGCTCCGTCGACGGCACGTTCCCGCTGCTGCGTGAGATTGCCGCCGTCGACAGCCGTGTGACCGTGGTCAAGCTGCGCCGCAATTTTGGCCAGACTGCCGGCCTCGCTGCCGGGTTCGACCATGCCCGCGGAGAATTCATCATCGCCATGGACGGCGACCTGCAGCACGATCCCGCCGACATCCCTTTATTCCTGGAAAAAATTGCCGAGGGCTACGACATCGTCAGCGGCTGGCGCAAGAATCGCGTCGATAATTTCTGGCTGCGCCGCATTCCTTCGCGTTGCGCCAACTGGCTCATGGCCAAGTTGAGCGGCGTCGACATCCACGACTTTGGCACGACTTTCAAGGCCTACCGCCGCGAAATTCTGGGGCAGATTCCGCTCTACGGAGAGCTTCACCGCTTCATCCCCGCGCTGGCCTCATGGCACGGCGCGTCGATCATCGAAGTTCCCATCAAGAACATAAACCGCGAACGCGGCACGTCACATTACGGAATCTCGCGCACCTTCCGCGTCTTCTTCGACCTCATCACCATCCGCTTCCTGCTCAAGTATCTTTCGCGTCCCTTGCACTTCTTCGGCACGGTGGGGATGCTCAGCATTCTGACGGGTTGCGGAATCTCCGGCTGGTTGATCGTGGAGAAACTCCTGCACCCGCAGAACGACATCATGTACCAGCACGGACCCCTGATGATCTTCTCTGCAGTCCTGTTGCTGGCGGGACTGAATATGCTAGCCGTCGGCCTGCTGGGAGAAATGCAGGTGCGCCACTACCACGAGCCCGCCCAGCGCGCCCCGTATTCGGTCGATCGCATCTTGCGCGCGCAGAGCGAAGAGAGCACCATCTCGGAGTGAGAGACAGGTCAGAGGTTAGAAGTCAGATTGTAGAGGTGAAGATCTCCCGATGGAGACTTTGATTTTTACTTCTGCAATCTGACCTCTCACCTCTGACCTTATCGAGGCGGTATAATTTCATCCGCTGCCATGCCCACCACAACTCAGTTCGAATTGCGCCTTGCCAGCCGGATGTCGCGGCTGGGCACCGAAACCGCCTTTGAAGTCCTGAACCGGGCGCGCGAGCTCGAAAAACAGGGCAAAGAGATTGTTCATCTGGAAATTGGCGAACCCGACTTCGATACGCCTGCCAATGTGATCCAGGCCGGTGTCGACGCGCTCCACCAGGGATGGACTCATTACGGCCCGGCTGCCGGTCTGCCTGAGCTGCGCCGGGCGATTGCCGACTACGTCAGCCGCACCCGCAACGTTCCGGTTTCGAGCGAGGAAGTGGTTGTCGTCCCAGGTGGCAAGCCAATTATTTTCTTTACGATGCTGGCATTAATTGAGGCTGGGGATGAGGTTATCTATCCCAACCCCGGATTCCCCATCTACGAGTCCATGATCAACTATTCGCTGGGCACGGCGATCCCTATTCCGCTGCGCGAAGAGCGCGACTTTTCCGTCGACGTCAAAGAACTGGCTTCGCTGATCACCGATCGCACCAAGTTGATCGTCCTGAACTCGCCGCACAACCCGACCGGCGGCACGCTCACCAGGAAAGACATTTTAGAAATTGCCGAGGCCATCGGCGACCGCAATATCATGGTTCTTTCGGACGAAATCTACAGCCGCCTTATCTTTTCTGATGGAGAGCATAAAGCCGAAAACTTCTCCATCATGAGCGTACCTGGTTTCAAGGAGCGCACCATTCTGCTCGATGGCTTCTCCAAGACCTACGCCATGACGGGATGGCGGCTGGGCTACGGCGTAATGCGTCCCGACTTGGCCAAGCACATCTCGCGCCTCGCCACTAACTCGACTTCCTGCACGGCCAGCTTCACGCAGATCGCCGGAATCGAAGCGCTCGGCGGCGATCAGTCCTCGGTCGACAAAATGAACGCTGAGTTCAAACACCGGCGCGACGTGTTCGTCGCCGGCCTGAACAAGATCAAAGGCTTCTCCTGCCGCGTGCCGAAGGGAGCTTTCTATACTTTCCCCAACATTAAGGAGACCGGATGGCCATCGAAGAAACTGGCCGACGCGCTGCTCGAACAAGCGGGCGTCGCCTGTCTCTCGGGCACGGCGTTCGGCGAATACGGAGAAGGCTATTTGCGCTTCAGCGTTGCCAATTCGCTGGAGAACCTGAATAAGGCTCTGACCCGAATTGAAGACTGGGTGGGGAAGAACCTGGGTTGAAATGGAGCGCCGGGCGGCCTCGCCCGGCCACCTCGAAGCTGGGCTATGGCAAACCGCTAAGGCAAACACTTATGGCAAACATCGATCAGCATCCCGCCGGCTCTTTCTGCTGGATTGAACTTCACACCTCCGACCAGAAGGCCGCCAAGACTTTCTACAGTGCGCTCTTTGGCTGGAATATCCATGACAACCCGATGGGCCCGGACGACTTCTACACAGAATTCAAGCTCCAGGGCCGCGAAGCCGCCGCCGCGTGCACGCTGCGTCCCGAGGAGCGTTCGCACGGCGTCCCTCCGCACTGGATGATTTATGTCACGGTCGACAACGCCGACGCGGCCGCCGCGAAAGCGCAGCAACTTGGCGGCAAAATTCTTGCCCCGGCTTTCGACGTCATGGACGCGGGCCGCATGGCGGTCATTCAGGACCCAACGGGTGCGGTTTTCTGTGTCTGGCAGGCAAAGAAGAATGCGGGCATCGGAATCGCCCAGGTGCACGGCACGCTCTGCTGGGCCGATCTGAGCACGTCTGACGCAAAACGCGCTGCTGACTTTTACTCCGGCCTTTTCGGATGGCAGATAATCGCCGACCCAAAAGATCCTTCCGGCTACCTGCACATCAAGAACGGAGAGCATTTCATCGGAGGCGTTCCACCCGCATCGCATCGTCAGCCCGGAGTGCCGCCGCACTGGATGGCTTACTTCCAGGTGGACGACGTGGATGCCTCGGCATCCAAGGCCAAACAGATGGGCGCCAATCTCTATCTGCCGCCCAAGTCGATGGAAGGAGTCGGCCGTCTTTCGGTGATTGCCGATCCGCAAGGCGCCGTGTTCGCGATCTTCAAGTCAGCGCGCTGACGGACATCCGCTGCAATCGTTTGCCTCACCCCGGCCGTGAATGGTACAAACCTCCCGAGGCTCCCGCTGGTGAAGAAGATCGCCATTGTTGCTCTCCTTGCTCTTTCCACGCTGCTGGTCGTCTTCGTGGTCGCCCGCGCTGCCGATCGCGCGCGGCGCATCAATCTACCAACCAGCAAGAGTCTGACCCTCCCCGTTCCCGGCTATCTCGCCCGCACTAACAGTTTTCCCGCGACCATCGCCCTCAGCCCCGACGGCCATTACGCCGCGTTGCTCAATCAGGGATACGGCACGCAGGAAAGCGGCGCGCGCCAGTCGATCGCGATTCTCGATCTCGGCAACAATCAGTTGCATGATTTTCCCGACGATCGCCTTAGCGACGACTACTCCACACGGCAAAGTTATTTCATCGGGCTTGCGTTCTCGAGTGACGGCAAGCATCTCTATGCCTCGATGGGATCGATCACCGATCCCACCGGCGAGAAGCCGAAGAGCACCGGCAATGGTATTGCGGTCTACAAATTTGCGGATGGACAAGTTAGTCCCGAGCGCTTCATCAAGATCGCGCCTCAGCCCATTGCGGAAGGGAAAGAAGTCGCGTTTGGCCTGCGCAAGACTCCTCCTGGAACCGCGCTCCCTTACCCGGCTGGATTCGCGGTGTTGGCCGGCGCAAAGGGCGACCGGTTGCTTATCGCCAATAATCTTTCTGATAATGCCATCGTCATCGATACCGGCTCGGGCAACGTTCTGCAGTCGTTCGACCTGAGCCGCAGCCGGTACATTCCGGAAGGGTATCCCTATACGGTGGTTGCTAACAAAGCGGGGACTAAGGCGTTGGTTAGCTTGTGGAACACTTCATCTGTTGCGGAACTGAATCTTGAAACGGGCAAGGTGTCGCGCTGGATCCCGATATCGCAACCCCAAGATCCCATCGCACCTGGACCACATCCCACTACCATGGTTCTCAGCCCAACGGAGGATGTGCTCTACGTCGCGATGGCAAATGCCGACGAGATTGCGGCCGTGGATTTGCGAGTTGACGTCCCGTTACGTCTTTATCGCACTAATTTTGATGAGCACGGAGCAGGTGGTTCAGTTCCATTGGCAATCGCGTTATCGGCTGATGGAAAGCACCTCTACGCGGCTGCGGCTTCCTTGGACTGCGTCGACGTGTTTCAGACCAAGCATGATGAACATCCCTCCGATTTGGCAGTCGCCGAACGTCCGGTTGGTTTCATCCCCACCGAGTGGTATCCCAGCGCGCTCGCCATCGCCGGCAACGATCTCCTCATCGCCACCGCCAAAGGAGAAGGCAGCGGTCCCAACAATATGCTGGGCACGCTGAAAGGCGAGCGCAAAAGAAAAGAGCATCCGTATATTCCAACTCTGATTGGTGGCTCGATCCAACGCGTCAGCCTCGCGGACATCGATAAGAATCTCGCGGCTTACACGCATCAAGTCGAAGAGGACAATCTTGCAAGTTCCGACGGCGGCAAATTCACATTTGCTGGCGGAACCAATCCCATCCGCCATGTGATCTACGTGCTAAAAGAAAATCGCACTTACGATCAGATCTTCGGCGACCTGCCCGCCGGCGATGGCGACCCATCGCTCACCATGTACGGCGCCGACATCACGCCTAACGAGCACAAGCTCGCCTTGCAGTTTGGAGTGCTCGACAATTTCTATGACAGCGGAGAAGTGTCCGGCGATGGGCACCTCTGGTCGACGGCTTCCACTACCTCCGACTACAACGAGAAAACCTGGCCCATCGGTTATCGCAGCAAAGAGCGCACCTACGATTCCGGCGGCAGCGTGGCCGAAGAATTTCCGCTGGAACAGGGCATCCCCGACGTTGACGATCCCGCCACCGGCTTCCTCTGGGATAACCTCGCGAAAAAGGGTCTCACCTATCGCATCTACGGAGAATTCATCGCCGCCGTGTGGTGCAAGAGCGAAAGGGCGAAGTCGCCGAAGGAAGGCACGCCGTCTCCCTCGTCTGCGACGTGCCCGGTTTCCGAAATCAAGCAAAGGCGAGCCGCTGCCGGCGAATGTGGGCAATCCGCGCGGCGGGGCGAGCCCGTGGCCTTGGGCCATTCCGCAATTCAAGCGCATGCGCCCGACTAAAGCCGCGCTGCGCGATCACTACGATCCGCTCTTTCCCGATTTCGAAACCGACTATCCCGACCAACTTCGAGCCGACGAATTTTTGCGCGAGTTCGACGAGTTCATTAATGCCAGGGGAACCGCGCGAACGCCGAGCGAACAAAAGAGCTGCCCCAATTCACGCTGCTCTACCTGCCCGACGACCACACCGGAGGCACGCGCCCCGGCAAGCCCACTCCGCAGGCCTCGGTCGCCGATAACGACCTCGCGCTCGGCCGAGTGGTCGATGCCGTATCCCACAGCCCTTACTGGGACGATACTGCCATCTTTGTCGTCGAGGACGATGCGCAGGACGGCGCCGATCACGTCGACGCCCACCGCTCGATCGCTCTCGTCATCAGCAAATATTCGCCGCGCACGCCGCAGCCGTTTGTCGACCATAATTTCTATACGACGGTCAGCATGGTGCATACCATGGAGTCTCTGCTTGGCCTTCCCTCGATGAACCTGTTTGACGCGCACGCGCCGCTGATGGCGCCGCTGTTCGCCGGTCCGGGAACGCAGCCGCCGTATCAGGCCGACGACAAGAATCTGCGCAGCGGCCTCCTCTATAGAGTGAACGAAAAGAATGCGGCGGGAGCGAAAGAATCGTCGCGGATGGATTTTTCCAGGCCCGATGCCAACGATGCGAAGAACGCTGAACGCGATCCTGTGGCGCAACGCCAGGGGCGATGCGCCCTTGCCAGGTACAAGCCATTAACATTCTGGACCTACGCTCTCACAGCGCGTTCCGAAAGCGCGTTGCGAAAGCTCGTTCTGCAAAGATAGAGCTGATTTAGAATGCCCTCGTGGGGTCTCCGATCCAGTGCACCAACCTGCGCAAGACCTACGACGGAAAAGTTGAAGCCGTCCGCGGCCTCAGCCTGCAAATCGAGGCCGGGCAGTGCTTCGGTTTGCTTGGTCCGAACGGAGCAGGGAAGACCACCACCATAGAAATCCTCGAAGGCCTGCTCACACCCACGTCGGGCGAAGTCCGCATCTTCGGCTACACGTGGGCGGAGAATGAGCGCCAACTGCGCGAATGGATCGGTATCTCGCTGCAGGAAACGCGCCTCTCGGAAAAGCTGAACGTTCGCGAAACGATCGAACTCTTCGCCAGTTTCTACAGCGAGCCGCGGCCAGCCGCCGACATTCTCGAAGAACTCCAACTAACCGAGAAAGCGGATGCCTGGGTCGGCAAACTTTCCGGCGGCCAGAAGCAGCGTCTCGCCGTCGCCACCGCTCTGGTCGGCAATCCACGCATTCTTTTTCTCGACGAGCCCACCACCGGACTTGATCCGCAAAGCCGGCGCCAGCTCTGGGACATCATCCGCGCCTTCCAGAAAAAAGGTGGCACGGTGCTGCTCACCACGCACTATATGGATGAAGCCGAACGCCTCTGCGACCGCCTGGCCATTGTCGATCACGGGGAGATCATCGCCGAGGGAACTCCCTCCGACCTGATCGACCGGCTCGGCGGCCATCACGTGGTCGAGTTCCAAGTGAATCGGAACGGCAATGGATGACGACAACGCCCTCGACCGCTGGCGATCGCTGCCCAGCGTCGAGTCGCGTCCGCCGCGAAGATTCGACCGTTTGCCTGAGCGTCCGCGAGCCGCATCTCACCATCCCCGCTCTGCTGGACGCGGTAGCCAACGACGGCCGTCAACTCGAACACCTGAGCACGCGCCAGGCTAGCCTTGAAGATGTGTTTGTGCAACTCACCGGCCGCCACTTGCGAGAAGACTGAATGGCAACCACCGAAACCAACGCACCCACGCTCGACACTGGCAGGAATCAACAGCCGCGGCCTATCGAACCGGCACGCCGCAACAGCCACTGGTCCGGATACCGTCATCTGCTCTGGGCGCGCATACTCGAACTCAAGCGCGAGCCTGAGGTCGTATTCTGGGTCTTCATCTTTCCGCTGTTGCTGGCGGCTGGCTTGGGCATCGCCTTTCGCAACAAGCCGGCGGACATCACGTCGGTCGTCGTGATCAATGGAACTGGACGTTGGAGCTGGCGCGCAGAAAACGCTGGCCATGCTCCAAGCTTCAGCGCTCCAAACATCAGCCGCGCACTCGACGATTGGCGCGACGGTGCTCGATCGCGATGCGGCGCTCAAAGGCTTCCACTCCGGCAAGTTCGATCTGGCGATCGAGTCGAATCCCGACGGCAGCTACACTTATTATTACGATCCCGCCCGTCCCGAGAGCGTGCTCGCGCGGGCTGAAATTGATGCCGCGCTGCAATCCGCCGCCGGACGCAAAGATGCGATCGTCACTTCCTCGCAATCTTCCAGCGAGCCGGGATCACGCTACATCGACTTCCTGATCCCCGGACTGCTCGGGATGAATCTGATGAACTCCGGCATGTGGGGAGTCGGTTTCGCGCTGGTGGAAATGCGGCAGCGCAAACTGCTGAAGCGTTTCGTAGCCACGCCCATGCGCCGCAGCGATTTTCTGCTGGCCTTGATGAGCAGCCGTCTGGTGCTGATGGTGATTGAAGTCGGACTGCTCCTGGGTTTCGGCGTGCTGGTGTTTCACATGCGAGTGCAAGGATGGAGATCGATCCTGTCGGTCATTTTCCTCGGCTCGCTCGGAGCGGTAACATTCGGCGGCGTGGGCCTGCTTACCGCGTGCCGGGCGCAGAAAATCGAAAGCGTTTCCGGCCTTATCAACCTGGTCATGATGCCGATGTGGATCTTCTCCGGCGTTTTCTTCTCCTACGAAAGATTTCCCGCGATCGCCCATCCCTTCATCAAAGCTCTGCCGCTGACCGCGCTCAACGACGCGCTGCGAGCCACGATCCTCGAAGGCACCCCGCTGCGGCTCTCAATCCGGACGCTTGCTGGTACTCGCAGTCTGGGGCGGGGTTTCGTTCATCCTCGCGCTGCGCTGGTTCCGCTGGACCTAACACGTAGGGACAGCCGAGGGCGGCCGTCCCTACGCAAGGGCGTCCCCACGCAGATCTATTGACTCAGAAGCTGGGTTTGCCGGCCAGTCGCCACGACCACATCAGGAACGATGTCGAAGTGAGGTCAATGGCCGGTTCGGTGGTGCTGTAGGACTGCATGTTGTCCTGATACACGGCGACTTGCGAGCGCATTGAACGCGCCATCGTTGCCATTGAATTTCTTGAACGTGTCCACTCCGTTTGCCGGACACAGAATCATGCCACCGACCACGCCTGAACTAGCATAACCGGCCGGACCCTCGGTGGCCGCGCCCCACAGTACCGGCGTGCCTCCAGAAGTGCCGTCGAGCGCGCCTGCCAGGTTCGCTACCTGGTGCTGGATGCAATTCGGAAAGGTGCTGCCGTCGCCCACGATGAACGACGATCCCCAGGAATTCGCGCCCAAAATATTGGCCAGCCATCTCTGCGCATAGGTGTCGTAGCGTTTGGCCCAGCATCGGTATTCGCCAGATAGGCGGCTTCGCTGGCCATTACCGAGAGGCCCGCGCCGTGCGAGGTGGTGTCGCCGTAACTCCACACATATCCGAATCCCCAGGCATCCGTGCCGGCTTGAGTAATTGCGTCGTCCACTTGCTGCAATAGTTGTGACCGAATGCCCGATTCAGAAACCGCCAGACCCGAGGGATTCCCCGCCATATCCAGCGCCCGGTATAACTCAAAATGCGCCAGCCCGCTGACGTCATACAGGTTCAACGTGTCGGTGAAGCCGTTGTTGTAGATTCGCTTGATGTAATTGTGAGCGAACCTGGCCGCCTGCGTCAGATAATCCATCGGATCGGTAAGCCGGCAATCCCGCCGGAAGATTCCACGCCCCGCGCGCCGATTGCAAAGCGAAATACAGCTCGGTGGCTCCCAACTCCATGTCATCGTCCCAGACGTTCTCAGGATAGCCGTCGAATGGGGCAATCGTGAGCAGGCAGTTGCCGCACGTGCCTCCATAGGTCGCCGGAGCCGGGTCGGTATAGGAAGTGTCCGCCAGCGCGAAAATGTCCTCTGCATTCTGGAGGCATTGATTGGCCAAGCTCGGACGCGAAAAGCGGTGCAGTTGGTAACACAATGCGAAATCCGCCGCCAGGCGGCCTGCCAGATTCGGGCTGATCGGCGACCCCGCGGGCGCCGCCAAATACACCGGACGATTGCAGATGTAGTACGTAGTCAGCGGGTCGCATGCGCTCGGATCGCCGGGTTGCAGATAGTTGTCGGCCGCCTGCGGCAGCGTCCAAATGTCGTATTCGGTAATCAGGCAGTACGGAGTCGAATACGTGCCGCCGCAGTTGGGGGCGGCAGAAGTTGGATCGCCATATCCGTAATAATCCCAGTCTTGCGTGTTGTCTACCTGGTAGTAGAGCGTCTTGGTTTTGTCGTCCCACATCTTCATCAGCCAGTCGATTCCAAATCTCGCTTCGCCGGTAAAGTCGGACGACGCGGGCGCACCCGCTCCGCTGTTTCCGGCATACGAAATCGAACCCGGCGGCGCGGGAGGATTCCACCGAGCCTCCGCGCCCATCTGATTGGGGAAGTCGCGAATTCCGATCTGCATCAGCGCCGCTGTATAGCTGACTGTTTCAACGTATTTCTCGTAGTCGCCAGCGTCCCACCATCCGCCAGAGGCATCGATGATCGGGAGATTCGACGACACCAGCGGTGGCGTTGGCGGCACGTTGTCGATGAAGTCGTTGCTGTCGAGCGGGGGAGTGTTGTAAACGTGCGCGTTCGCGTCCTTCAGGTGTCCGGGCGCGGTGCGCAACGCGTCGGGTATGAAATGCTTCCCGTCGCGTTCGGTTTCATAGAAGAACAAAGTGTTCAGCAGCAATCCGGAATATAGCGTCTCCGAAGAATCGACCGCGAAAGCCGGGGAAGTTGTCTTTACTGGTCCCGATACCTTGATGGTGTAGAGGTCTCCGCCGGGGACATTGAAGTCCAGGGCGTACACGTTATAGGTCACCGTCTTGCTGTGGCCCCAGGTGCCGAGCAGAGCGCCGACCTTGCCCGAATCGGTGGTGACGCCATTCGAGTTCACGACTTGGAAAGTTGCGCCGGTTACCGCGGACGGCGCCATCAGATACGCGCGGAAAGGAGCGTTGCCAGCTTCATAGCCGGCCTGATTGACGCGCACGTATGCGGACTCCGCCAGCAGACGCGGTGCGTAGGCGAGCAGTGCAAGAAAAACGGGGACGATTAGAACAAGTCGCGGACTAGGGTAAGAGCGGGAACCGGAGGGTAGCATTGTCTTCGTCTTCTCCTTGGCGGTAGCGGCGGGGGACGATCTACATTAAAACCATTTAATATGGGAAACATACGCTCCTGGTTTTCTGGTGTCAACTGGGGGTATGGCCAAAAGCGGCTCGGGTCAAGGCTTGCGCGACGGTCGCCCGCTGACCGCTTGCCGCAAAAAATCCGCCAGCTGCCGTGACACCAAGCTGAGTCTAGTGTCTAGTGCTTCACTAAACTGCCGGCGATCCCGCCCAATGAATCCTGCCACGCATGGGCGATCATTCCAGGGCGCACGGTTCCGCGCCAATAGGCCAGAATCCCGAACATCGCTCCGAACAGGCTGATCAGAATTACCATACGAACGCCTTGGTACGCGTGAGCCGCGCCGAATGCTGCGGCAGAAATAAAAATGCCAGCAGAGGCGTTTTTAGTCAGAGCCGTGAATTGCCGTTGCAGGTAACCTCGGAAGATCGTCTCCTCGCAAATCCCGGCAGTAACTGAGAGCGCTATCCATAGAGCTAGTTCGACGCCGCCATGCGGGAGGATCGACGTCAGATTGCGCGCGGGCGCGGCGATGCGCAGGAGCCGGCCAAAGACCCAAAGCAGCCCCAACGAAACGACCCAGAACCCTGCGGCAATCCCAATGTCGCGCAGCACCTGGCGGCCGGACTGCCAACGATCTCCGACAACGAGAAGGACAGACGCGCCACTACGCCGCACGCCCGCCACTATAAAAAGGAACAAGAGCCATTCAAAGAGAAAAATGACCACATAAAAGCGCACCCGGTTCGGATTAGCCGCGACACTCAGTTGATTTGTAAAAGTCTTTGCCCAAAACGTCACGCCGCCCAGCGCAGCGAGAACCAAAATCGTGTGGAGTGGGCTGGCAACTCGGGGATAGCGGTCTGATGTGGGCTGAGCCAGAGAAGTCTCCATGATTACCGCATGTCTGTTCGCACGAACCAGCCGCGCCCAGCCAGGCCGTCGCGCTATCGATCAGTTTTCAAGATCGCGCCAATGGTACACCGGTGGCTGCGAAGACGGAAAGGGGCGCTCGTGCCCGGCCTCGTGCCGGACTCGGCACGGACGGCTCGAAAAGAACCCCCGTAGGCACCTTCCGCAAAAAATAGCGGCTAACTTTCCGGCGCCAGTCGGCGTCCAACTAGGTGGAAGACTCTGCCGGTCGACAACTTGCCATCGGGCGTATAATGGTGCCAGCCGACCGGGTTTTCACGGGGTGCCAAATGTCCTTCCGTAAATTGCTGATCTCCCTGAGTTTAGTGACGTTGCTGGCGATGCCGGCGATGACGCAGAATCAAGCTTCCCAAACTCCAAGCGCGCAGCAACCTCAAAGCACGCCACCGGCTAGCGGAACGTCTAGCGGAAACACCACTGCATCGACACCAGCGCCGCCGCAGAATCCACCGGCAACGCCCAGTGCGACTCCGGCTCCGCCTGCGGACTCTGCTTCGAGCAGCGCCAGCAGCGGCTCGGCGCCGGGCGGGCCGCCTCCGGTCCAGGAGCCTGACCCCAGCAAAGTCAAGCACACCGGCGGTGAGGACGACGTGGATGCCATCGGCAACCGCAACGTCGGCAAGCGCGGCTTCGGCGACTGGTACTCGCTCGAAACTGAAATCAGGATGGGCAAGCAATACTCGATGCAGGTCGAGAATAGCGTGAAGATGGTTCAGGATCCGGTGGTGAACGAGTACGTCAATCGCATCGGCCAGAATCTGGTACGCAACTCCGACGCGCAGGTGCCGTTTACCATCAAGGTCATTGACTCCGACGAGATCAACGCGTTCGCGCTCCCCGGTGGCTTCTTTTACGTGAACTCGGGCCTGATTCTGGCGGCGGACGAAGAGGCGGAATTGGCCGGCGTGATGGCGCACGAGATTTCGCACGTTTGCGCGCGCCACGGGATGCGTCAGACTGACGCGAATGAATATTGCGCAGATTGCTACCATTCCTTTGATCTTCGTGGGAGGTGGGTTGGGTTACGGAATCTACGAGGCGAGTGGCTTGGCCTTGCCGCTCACGTTCATGAAGTTCCAGCGCAATTTCGAAGCGGAAGCGGACTACCTCGGTCTGCAATATATGTATAAGACGGGATACGATCCCCAGGCTTTCATCAGTTTCTTCGAAAAAATTCAAGCGAAAGAGAAGAAGAAGCCGGGCACGATCGCCAAGGCCTTCGCTTCGCATCCGCAGACACCCGACCGCATTGAGGCGTCGCAAAAGGAGATCGCGACCATTCTTCCGGCGCGCCCGCAATACATCGTTTCCACGTCGGAATTTGACGACATAAAGGCGCGGCTGGCCACCATTGAGAACCGGCACAAGGTGATCGAAGAGAAAGATGGAAAAAGCCCAGCCTGCGCCGCGCCTCGACCACTGACAGTACCAGCGGCACGGAGCGGCAGCAGTGACGACGATCGCCCGACGCTGAAGCGCCGCGACGATAGTCCCGACCAGACTCAACAGCAACAACAGTAACGGGAATTGCAGAGAAAAGAAGAACCGGCGGAGAGACCGCCGGTTTTTTGTTAATGCCTGTAATGCAGGCGTAGTGAGGGACGTGCGAGACGCCCGTCGCTCCACGAATCCTGTTACGACCCTGCCACCACCGATTTCACCGTGATCGTGGTGCCGTCGACTTCTCCGGTCACCTTCGCCTTGGCTCCAGCCAGATCGTTCAGCTTACCAAGCGCAGCCTGATCCGCGGTCTCCAGCGTGTAGACTTTGTCTCCGACCACGAGCGCGTATCCCGCACCATGCTTGACGCACGCGCGCGTGCACTCCGCGGGTTTGCCGGGCATTTCATCATGCTTCGCCCCGCACATGGTGTCGCTCACAACGCCGGTCAAGGTCTGGCTCTTGCCCGCGGCCAGCGCCGGAACCGCCGCCAGCCCGACCAGCATCTGCATCCCGAGAATGGCAGCCGCAATTCGATTTACGTTCATCTTCATTGTAATTTTCGTCTCCTGTGAAACGGGGTGTGGTTCAGTGGCTCAAAAGTTGACACGCACAACCTCACTCTCATGATGTCAAGATAGGGATTCTTGCGCAAGCTCCATGCTGTAAAATATTTGTCTTCGACAAACTGCAGTCTTCAGCTTTACTGCTGCTTGAAATGGATCTCCACGTCCACGGTCTTGTCCTTCACTTCTGGCGTTTCATGGATGGTCACGGCCCAGCGCACGCCACGCGGCAGGAGTTGCTCGGTATCGTGGAGGTACTTCTTCAGATAGTCGGCGTTGTAGGGCTGACCTTCGCGCAGAGACCAGGCTTCGCGCATTCGAGCCGTGGACTGCGTGTCGAGTCCAACGATCTCCAGTTCCCCCATCTTGTAGAGGTCGCCTTCCGCGACGTTCAGGACGTAGTGCACGGTGCTTTTCTCGTCGTCGAACTGAGCATCGGGCTTGATCTGAACCATCATGTAGCCGCGGCTGCGGTAAAGCTTGGCCGCATTCTTGAGATCATCGAGAAGACGGACAGCATCGGCTGGCTGGCCGGTTGGCAGATGGAGCAGAGGGGCGAGTTCGCTGGTGGGGATTGCCGAGTTGCCCTTCCAGTCAACCCCACTCGTGGAATATATCTTGCCCGGCATCACCGGAATGATCGCGTCCACCTGAAGATCTGAATGAAGATCGATGGGACCTTCTGCATCCGCCTCGGGCGGAGGTTGAGGCAACACGCGCGCGTCGGACGGCCCAAACGCCGCCTTCAAATATCCGCGTTGCAGGTACACGGGCAGCAGGTCAAACTTGGCGATCGCGGCGAGAGCAGAGCGGTCGTATGCTGCTCCTATGATGAAGCTGTGGCGTGCAGCAGTTGCAAGCAGAGTAACCTGTTCGGGCGAGGCTCCCGGGAATTCGACGGCGCGAACTTGGATGCCGACTTCCTCGACCCGGTATTGGATTGCAGTCAGACGGCCAGCCGATCCTGGCTCTTCGCGCAGGTAATCCACCCGCCCTGGAAAGTGCTTTTCGGTGAGGATAGCTTGCAGAGCCTCGGAAACACGGTCAGGAAGATTGCCTGAAATCGGCAGCAACTGCTTGAACAGCGGAACGCGGCTTTGCAATGAGGTGCGGAGTTCGTCGTCCGTGAACCAGACGAAGTTCTCGAAATACGCTGGAACCAGCTTGCTCTTGTCGGTATCGGCGAGCTGTAGTTCGAGTTTTGTCCCCGCACTTGAATAGGAATACGTATAGGCAACCGCACTGAACAGGCCGGACTCGCCGAGGCGCTGCACTGCCTCTTTAAAATCACCTTCGGCGGCATTCTGGCCGATCTGCAGGCCGGTTGCCGCAAGAATTTCTTTGTCGGTATAGCGCGTCGTTCCGGTAGCTTTCAACGCGATGAGCTTGTAGGCGGAGACGGAAGACGGCTTGCTGCTGGATGATTTCTGGGCTGCAGCCGAAACGAGCAAACAAAGAAAGAGCGCCAAACACGTTACCCTGCTCATTTGGATCGCTTCCCAGCTCCGGCCACAGACGTTGAGAAATTCTTTTGCTTGACCGCGATTTCCATAAAGGCCTTGGCGGCACGGCTGAGCGATTTATCTTTGCGGAAAACGATCGCGAGGTCGCGCCGGATCTGGGCATCGGCGAAGGTGATCGCAACCAGTGCCTTGGCCCGGATATCCTCCTCGATATTGGACCGAGCAATGAAGCCCACGCCCACGTCGGCCGCCACAAAACGCTTCAGCAGTTCACTCGAATCAAGCTCCATGGCCAGGTTCGGCTTCAGGTGATGGTCATAGAACAGCGCATCGAGCGCGTCGCGAGTGTGGCCCAGTTTGGGTACGACCAGCGGATAGGTCGAGATCTCGGCCACGGTGACGCTCTTCTTCGCCGCCAGCGGGTGACCCGGAGCCGTGATCACGACCAGCTCATCGCGATGAATCATTTGCGCTTCGAGCCGGTTATCGTTCACCGGGAGCGAGACCACGCCAAAGTCCACCACATTCTCGATAATCGACTCGAGAATCCGGGCATAGTCGGAGCGCTTGATACTGACCGAAACATTGGGATAGTCGCGCTTAAATTGTGCGAACACCTCAGGCAGGATGTGCAGGCAGGTGCCTTCATTGGCTCCGACGACAATTTCGCCGCGCGGCACGCGCTCGGTCTCGGCGATCTCGGTGAGGATGGTCTTGCGCCGCTCCAGCGTCTCCTCGGCATATTTGAAAAATAATTTGCCGGATGCAGTCAGCGAGACGCGTCCTCCGGAGCGGTCGAGCAGGCGAGCGCCCACTTCTTCTTCGAGCGCGCGAATCTGGGACGAGATGGCGGGCTGGGTGCGAAAACGTTTTTCCGCCGCGCGCGAGAAGCTGGAGAGGCGCGCCACTTCCAGGAAGATTTCGAGCTGATCGAAGTCCATGTTGGCGTCGTCAACACACTATAACGAGGATGACTTGATGGGCAAATGCGAAATTAGCTTCGAGCTGCGATCAGGCTAATTGAGACTTGCCTTAGCGGGTGATCGATTGCCGATTTGCCGATGGGCTCTGTGGTGCTATATTCGGTTCATGAAAACATCTGAGGTACAGGTAACCGTTTACGAACCGGCAGAAATCGTACTTGAACCAAGGCTCCGTGAAAAGTTCCCCGCTCTTGTGAAGAGAGCACAAGAACTGACTAAAGCTAAGAACGAGTGGAAGGACATTCCCAATCTGGAATCTCTCGAAGGAATCAAGGTAGGTGCGGCTATCGAAGCATTCTTGAAAGAGTACAAGTCTTATTGTGAGAAATGCGCCAAGGACAACCCTACTTCTTTAGCGTCTTAGCTGCGAGCAGTTCAGACGTGGCCCGCACCATCTTGTCAATCGCTTGGATATAAATCTGCGTCAACCGTGAACTCGTCGTTTGGTCTGATCCCCGAATGCTATTGTTCGCGAAGTCCGCTTCGTTCCTCGGCATCAATTTGTTTCGCGAGCAAATCCCAGAATCGTCCATTGACCTTGTGCAGAGATAGATGAGAATCAATGAGCTGAGTCGCGAGATGATGGGCCTCAGTATCTCCGTTTTGACTGCAGTCATTAGACCACAGCATTAATTGTTCCTCAGTTAAAACGCTTGCGCGGATAACATAAAGCATATCTGATGCCAGTATGTTGTATTTTTGGTTCAGGACGTGCGCGGAGATCACTTTAAGGAGCGCCTCCTCCGGCTCATGGGTAATCGTAACGTGGCAATAACGGTTAACCCGTAGCCGCAACTGGTCAGTACCTTCGACGGCTTTTTGAATGTCGGAAGCGGCCTGCAGAACGTCATCTTTTGGGACACCCTGTGCGACTGAGGGCAGGGGCAATAGCAAACCGATGATGAAAAGGACTCGGACCATTGGGCCTCCATGATTGTGTAAACGCCCTATTATCGACAGGTCTGGCGCCGCGGAACAGGACTCGAACCTGCGCCTTGCGGCACTCGGTCCTAAGCCGTGCGCGTCTGCCTAGCGCTTCGCCACTAGACGTTGATCACCGCTATCAGTTCTTTCACCGCTGCGGCGCTCTTATCGAGGGCCGCTTTCTCTTCCGCCGTGAGTTTGATCTCGATGATCTGCTCGATCCCCTTGGCGCCGAGCTTCACGGGGACGCCGACGAAGAGACCGTGGATGCCGTACTCTCCGTTGAGGTAGGCGGCGCAGGGGAGAATCTTTTTCTTGTCTTTGAGGATGGCCTCGACCATCTCGGTGGCGGCGGCCGACGGAGCGTAGTAAGCCGAGCCGGTCTTGAGATACTTGACGATCTCGGCGCCGCCGTCGCGGGTGCGCTGGACGATGCGCGTCGATCGTGGCTTTGTCCATCAGTTCGGTGATCGGAATGCCGGCGACGGTGGAATAGCGGGGAAGCGGGACCATGGTGTCGCCGTGTCCGCCGAGGACGAAGGCGGTTACGTTCTCGACGCTGACTTTGAGTTCCTCGGCGATGAAGGTGCGGAAGCGCGCGGAGTCGAGCACGCCGGCCATGCCGATGACGCGCTCGCGCGGGAATCCGCTCATCTTGTAAGCCGCCTGCGCCATGGCGTCGAGCGGGTTGGAGACGATGATCAGGATGCAGTTCGGCGAGTGGTGCACGACCTTGCCGACCACGTCGTTCATGATCTTGTGGTTGGTGTTGAGCAGATCGTCGCGGCTCATGCCGGGCTTGCGGGGAATTCCGGCGGTGATGACGACGATGTCGGAGTTGGCGGTGTCGGCGTAGTCGTTGGTGCCGAGAATTGCGGAATCGCGCTTCTCGATCGGCATGGCTTCAAGCAGGTCGAGACCTTTGCCTTGCGGGACGCCTTCGATGATGTCGATGAGGACGACATCGGCTAATTCTTTCGAGGCGATCCAATGAGCGGCGGTGGCGCCTACGTTTCCGGAACCTACTATGGTTACTTTATTGCGCATGAAGTTCCTTTCTCGATGTCAACTTAATCTCTCAGTGTTACGGAGGGACGGGCGTCCTGCCGCGTCCTCAGGCGCGCTCCGGACACGGAGGCAAACGTCCTACGCTGACAACTCAGTCAGCGGCCACTGCCACGTTCATATTGTCGATCATGCACGTCGGCGAATTCGCTGGTCTTCACTTTGGTCGCGCCTTCCATCAGGCGCTCGAAATCGTAAGTAACTTTTTTCTGCTCGATGGTGCGCTCCAGGCTCTGCTCAATCAGATCGGCGGCCTCGCCCCATCCGAGGAGGCGGAACATCATCACGCCCGAAAGAATCACGGAGCCGGGATTGATGACGTCTTTGTCGGCATATTTGGGAGCGGTGCCGTGGGTGGCTTCGAAGATGGCGTAGCCGTCGCCGATGTTCGCTCCGGGAGCGATGCCGAGCCCCCGACCTGCGCGGCGCAGGCATCCGAGATGTAATCGCCGTTCAGGTTAGGCGTGGCCAGAACGCTGTATTCGTCGGCGCGAGTCACCACCTGCTGGAAGATGGAGTCGGCGATGCGGTCGTTGATCATCAGCTTTTTCTTCCACGCGCCTTTGCCGTGCGTGGCATAGATGGAATCGAGACAGTCTTTTACTTCCTTATAGACAGTCTGGCGGAATCCTCCGTGGGCGAATTCCAGGCCGGGTTCGATGAGGTTCGCGTTCTGCTCGACGTGAGATTGGGATTCTTGTCTTTGTTGTCGATGATCCAGCTCTCGCGCTCGGTGACGACCTGGTCGCGGAATTCTTCGGTGGCCAGTTCGTATCCCCACTTGCGGAACGCGCCTTCGGTGAACTTCTGTATGTTGCCTTTGTGAACGAGCGTGACCGCTCTTCCTCTTGTTATCGAGAGCGTGCTGGATGGCCATGCGCACCAGACGTTTTGTGCCGGTCACGGAAATCGGTTTGATGCCGACGCCGGAGTCGAGGCGAATTTGCTTCTTGCCGCCTTTCAGCATGTCTTTGTTGAGGAACTCGATCAGCCGGACACAATCCGGCGTGCCCTCTTCCCATTCGATGCCGATGTAAACGTCTTCCGTGTTTTCGCGGAAGATAACGATGTTCATACGCTCGGGATGCTTCACCGGCGACGGCACTCCGGCGTAGTACTTCACCGGCCGCACACAGCCGTAGAGATCGAGGATCTGACGCAGGGCGACGTTGAGCGAGCGGATGCCGCCTCCGACGGGCGTGGTCAGCGGGCCTTTGATGGCAACGCGAAATTCGCGGATGGCGCTGACCGTGTCGTCGGGCAGCCAGTTCTGAAACTGAGCTTTAGCCTTCTCGCCAGCAAAGACTTCATACCATGCTACGGAGCGCTTACCGTGGTAAGCCTTCTCGACCGCGGCGTCGAAGACGCGGACGGAAGCTTTCCAGATATCGCGGCCGGTGCCGTCGCCTTCAATGAATGGGATGATCGGGTGATCGGGAACGCGATACTTGCCGTTGCTGTACTCGATCTTCTGTCCGTTGGATGGGACGGGGACTCCGTTAAACGACGCCATGAGAATTGCCTCCAGAGGCTGGAAAGGACCCAATAATTATAAGGCTTGCTGATGGAGAGCCGGTGCGCCCACGCCCGGCCACCAAAGGACGGGCGAGGGCGCCCGTCTCTCTACTGAGATGCATTAGCGTTCGATTTTTACCGACTTCACCACTACGTCTTTGTTGGGACGGTCCTGGCGGTTCCGGGCGGCTTTCGAGATTTTTTCCACGACTTCGTAGCCTTCGACCACCTCGCCGAAAATTGTGTGTTTGCCGGTGAGCCAGTCGGTGTTGGCGACGGTGATGAAAAACTGCGACCCGTTGGTGTTGGGGCCGGAGTTGGCCATGGCCAGTTTCCCTGCCTTGTCGAAACGATGCGGCGAACCTTTGGTTTCGTCCTCGAACTGGTAGCCGGGACCGCCGAAACCGGTGCCCATCGGGTCACCGCCCTGGATCATGAAACCGGGAATCACGCGATGAAAAATAGTTCCGTTGTAGAGGGGATCCTTGGTTTTTTTGTGCGTGGTGGGATGCGTCCACTCGCGCTTGCCTTCGCTCAATTCGACAAAGTTGGCGACGGTCTTGGGCGCATCCTTTTCAAACAGGCGGCAAACGATGTTGCCCTCGCTGGTTTCGAACACGGCATATGTTCCGGGTGTGCGGGTCATAATATTTCCCTCTAATTCCTGAATTTAATCTCTCTTGCTATCGGCCCTAGAGACGAAGCTTGCCTCGCCTCAAACGCGGCAAGCCGCGCTGCTACTGCGTCGGCTACTTCACGGCCGCCGATGGTTTCGGCGCGGCCTTGGCGGTCGACGCACCGGCGCCATGGATTTCGATGTGCGTGATCTTGACGGGACGGAGCGGACGTTCGCCGTCCGTGGCCATGCGAGCGATTTTCTTAACCAGTTCGACGGCAGCGTCGTCGCACTGGCCGAAGATCGTGTACTTGCCATTGAGGCTTGGATAGGGAAGTTCGGTGATGAAGAATTGCGAGCCGTTGGTGTCGGGCCCAGCGTTGGCATACGCCAAGCGTCCGGGGCGGTCGAATGTGACCGTCGGGCGAAGTCTCATTCTTGAACTTGTAGCCGGGATCGCCCGTGCCATCGCCTTTGGGGTCTCCACCCTGAATCATGAATTCTGGAATCACCCGGTGAAAGATGGTGCCGTCATAGAGTGGGACGCCGTGCTTCTTGGCGTGCGAGACGGGGCTGGTCCAGTCTTTGGTGCCGTTAGCCAGGCCGATGAAATTCTGGACTCCGATCGGGGCTACTTTCGGAAAGAGCGTGCAGTGCAGGTCGCCGACCGTCGTGTGAATGATGGCAGTGGGCTCGGCTGGCGCAGCGGCGTGGGCTTCGGCGGGCGGCGTTGTCGCCGTCTGTGGATTTGAGGCTGCCTGTGCCGCGCCGAGCAGAGATGTGGAAATGATCAGGACAAGCGTATGCAGTAATGTTCGCATGGGTGCTCCTGTAGGTATTTTGGCAAACGTTTATTGTACGACAGTCAATCGCCTGTTGCTATGGAGAGCCGAGTGGGGCTTCGCGCATCCGGGCGGGCGGCGTACGCCCCGTCACCACACAAGCAAACTCCGTCATTATCATTATCAGTCGATTCAAGCCGTGTTAATGGCGACGAGCGCCTGCTCGACGCACTGCTTAAGCTCTTGATCAGTCGAGATCGTTGTTTTGGGATACGTGATGGGTTCAAAGCGGGCCTTCATTTCCAGGTAGAGTGCGAAGGTTCGGTTGCGGGCGGGGTGCGAGGTGTCGGGTTCGAGGTCGAGACGCCGGCGAGCGGTTTCATCGGAACAGGCGCACTCGATGATCGTCCAGGGCTGAGAGAGTTCGTCGGCGAACTTGAGAACGCGGTCGATCTGGTAACGGCGAGAAAAGGTGCGGCCGTCGAGAAAGATTTTACGAGCAGGAGTTTCTTGCAGCATATAGCGCGCGGCTTCGAGCATGACCTCCATCACGAAGTCGTCCTGCTTGACGGAGTAATCGATATCATTTGGTACGAGGCCAGCCGGCGCGAACAGGGCGGCGCGGATCTCGTCTTTGCTCAGCAGCGCGCCTTGCGTTCTGTGAGGCGAGTTCGCGAGCAAGCGTGGTTTTACCGGTTCCCGGGAGACCAGCCATCAGAATGATCATGCTGCGGAGATTGTAGCGGAGGCGGCGAGTTCGGGTCGAAGTTCAGCTGAGTTCAGCCGACGTTCAGTTGGCGGCGGTCAGTGCGGTAGCGATCGCTGGCGGGGTGACGAGGCTGTTCCAGCGGCGGGACCGGGAAAATCGTCTGCGTCTGGCGCCAGTCGCGTAGCGGTCGGAGACCATCACGTGGAAACACCAGTGATGGCGCTCCTCTTCGGGTTCGACCAGACTGAGGGCATGCAGATAAAACAAGTAGTGCTCGACGAATCGAATCTGCTCGTTGGTCATGCCTCGGCGCTGAAGATCGACCGTGACGCCGGCGAGATGAGACGACGCGGTTTCGCCTTCGGCGGGAGCGGCGTTGCGATTGCGACGGCGAAGCTTCTTCTGCGTCTTGACCGTACGGACGGCGGAGTTGACCTGGATTTGTTCGTGAAACTGGCGGTAATAAACTTCGGAAAGATCGGTCACGAAATCGCGCGTCCAGGGACGGCAAAAGCGGCGTGAGGGATCAAGACTAGGCTCGATCTTCAGAGATTCGGTCTCCGGCGATGGCCACCAGTTCACCCGAAGCCTTGAGCGCTTCCAGTTGAGTGTCATCCTGAATGCGCGGCAGTTCGATGCGGTCGATTTCTTCGTTTTGCCGGAGCAGGGAATCGTGCGACGGACGGAACAGTGGGTTCCAGAGGATGCTGCGAAGGGCGATGCAGGATCCGGTGGTGATGCGGGTCGACGCGGTGCAGGGCGAAGGCGCTTTGTGGCGCCGCCACCGCCAGAAAAATGACGCAGACAATCGCGAGCATGATCGGCGTGATCAGCAGCTTCCCGTCGATTTGGAGCTTCGCGTCATGGCGATTGCATCATTAGCTTCGAACAAGCTTCGGCCAGCAGGGACTGCGGAAAAGTGCCCATATCCCATGAGGCTCTCGAATTGTAAACCAGAGATGAACAACCGTGCGAAGGAATTCGCCCAAAGCATGCTTACTTAAGGGAGTTACCTATGGTTACTGGCGGGCAATCCGTTGATTCCAGGTGCCCGCGTCGGGAGAGCGTCGTTCGGGAAACGCTACTTTCGCAGCAGGTCGCCGAGCGCTTGCTTCATCACATCGCCGCCTACGTCGGCAATCGACGTGGTCAGCGGAATGTCCTTGGGGCAAATCTCGACGCAGTTTTGCGCGTAGCCGCATTCCTGGATTCCGCCGTCGCCCATGAGCGCGGACAGGCGCTCGCGCTTCAGCGACTGGCCGGTGGGATGCGTGTTGAATAGCCGCACTTGCGAGATGGCAGCCGCGCCGACGAATCCTGTGTCTTCATTGAACTGCGGACAGGCTTCCATGCAGCAGCAACAGGAAATGCAACTCGACAACGGATAGGCAACTTCCTGATCGTCAGGGCTCACGCGCGGGCCGGGTCCGAGGTCGTAAGTTCCATCGATCGGAATCCAGGCTTTGACCCTCTGCAGGTTCTCGAAGAGCACGCTGCGGTCAACCGCCAGGTCGCGGACGACGGGAAACTTCGAGAAAGGCTCGAGTTTGATGGGCTGATCGAGCTTGTCGAGCAGGGCGGAGCAAGCCATACGGGCGCGTCCGTTGATGAGCATGGCGCAGGAGCCGCAGATTTCTTCGAGGCAATTCGAGTCGTAGGTGATGGGCGTGGTCTGCTTGCCATCGCGAGTGACGGGATTGGCCGCGATCTCCATCAGCGCCGAAGTAATGTTCATGTTCGGCTTGTAGGGAATCTCGAACTCTTCCCACGACGGTTTGGCGTCGGGGGTCGGTTGGCGTTTGATTTTGATGATAACGGATTTATTGTTTGCCATTGATTGTCTTAAGCTCCTCGAACTCTCTTGCAGAGGAAGTCGTCAAGATATAGGCATAGCCGCTGCCAAACTCATGTTCGACGATATAGCGCAAAGCAGCCTCGTTGTTCAAAGAGACGAATCTCACCCAATCTTTCCCAAGCTCAAATTCGTAGCCGCTATATCCTTCTGTGATGAGTCCATTAACACGAAAGATTTCCAGTCCTAGCACAGCGATTCGGTGCTTAGTCGCAAGATCAATGGCCTCTTTCGCCTGAGCCAATGGCATTAACCATTCGTTGCCGGAGCGGATTGCCGAATTGCCGATCTCGGCAGGCAGGATCGTATCAAAATCGCTCATCGCCGTTTCCACGTCAGTACTTCCTAGGCCGCGACGGAATCAGCGCCGCATCCAATCATTCCAAAAACGACAAACCATCACAACAAAAATAACCGGGAAGGGCACGAGTTCCACTCGTGCCGATTTAAGCTGAAAGAGAACTGCGGCTTCCAGCCGCTGAGGTTTACTCTTGAGGCCTTCTCGACTCTTTTCTCCTCCCGGAACCTATTTCCTAACTTTCTGTACCTGGCATCACCGCCGGCTCTTCGTCGTCGAAAACTATGCCCGATTATTCCTTGAGACCCTTTATCACTACCGTCGCGAAGGCCTCTACGTATTGCACGCCTTCGTCCTCATGCCTGATCATATCCATCTCTTGCTCACTCCGGCTGAGGACGTGACCATCGAGCGAGCTGTCCAGCTAATCAAGGGCGGATACTCCCATGCCCTTGGTACTATTCTCGGGCGAAAATCGGAAGTCTGGCAGCGCGGTTTCACCGATCATCGCGATTCGAGATGTCTCAGGATTTTGTTCATCATCGGAATTATGTTCATCGGAATCCTGTGGTCGCCAAACTCGTAACCGATCCTTGCGAGTATCGGTATTGCTCCGCCTTTCCGGGATTCAAGCTCGACCCGTGGCCCCCAGCGGCTAAAGCCGCAGATCTTAGGGTAGCGCTTCGATCGGCACGAGTGGAACTCGTGCCCTTCCCGGTTCGCGATGACGACATATCTGGCCTTCCAGGTTCGCAGTGACGATACATAGGGCGTCTCAGTACTTCCTCGGTCGCGGCGGAATCAGACTCGCGTCCACCGCCTCGAACTCGAACTTCGGCTCGTCCAAATCGGGCGCGAAGTTTGCTTTCGTGGTCTTCATCCAGTTCTTGTCGTCACGCTCGGGGAAATCGGGCTTATAGTGCGAGCCGCGCGATTCGTTGCGCAAGGCCGCTCCCTGCGCGATTACTCGCGACAACTGCAGCATGTTGTACAGCTGACGCGCGAACGCGATCGTCGTGTTCGCCCACTGCGAGCGGTCGCTCAGGTTGATCTTCTGGAAGCGATTCAGCAGTTCCACCACCTTGGCGTCCGCTGCCTCACACTTCTTGTTGTAGCGGATCACGGTGCAATTCGCGGTCATCACTTCGCCGAGTTCGCGCCAGAGCAGGAACGGATTCTCGTTGCCATCGGCCTTCATCAGCCCGGCATTGATTTCCTGCTGCCGTTTGCGCTCTGCGTCGAAGTGACCATTGCTGGGCGTGGCCTGCAAGTTCTTGGCATACTGCACGGCCGCCGGGCCGGAGACGAAGCCTCCGAAGATGCACGACACCAGCGAGTTCGCGCCCAGGCGGTTCGCGCCATGGTATTGGTATTCGGCCTCGCCGGCGGCGTAGATGCCGGGGATGTTGGTGGCTTGTTTGTAATCGATCCAGAGTCCGCCCATGGTGTAGTGCATGCCGGGGAAGATCTTCATGGGCGTGTCGCGCGGATCGTCGCCGACAAACTTTTCGTAGATTTCGAGGATGCCTTCCAGCTTGCGGTCGAGAATTTTGCGGTCGATGTGGGTGAGGTCGAGATAGACCATCGGCTTGCCGTCGATGCCGAGATTGTGCTCGAACACCACTTTGAAAATCGCGCGCGTGGCCACATCGCGCGGAACGAGATTGCCGTATTTCGGATACCACTCTTCGAGGAAGTACCAGCGCTCTTTTTCAGGAATCGACTTCGGGTCGCGTTTATCTCCGGCGTACGCGGAACCCAGACGCGTCCACCTTCGCCGCGCGCGGATTCCGACATGAGGCGCAGCTTGTCTTCGCCGGGGATGCAGGTCGGATGCACCTGAATGAACTCGCCGTTCGCGTAATAGCAGCCCTGCTGATAAAGCGCCGACTGCGCCGATCCCGTACACACCACCGAATTAGTGGACTTGCCAAAGATGGCGCCAATGCCGCCGGTGGCAATGATGAGGGCGTCGGCGGGGAAGGTGCGTACTTCCATCGTCCGCAAATCCATCGCGCAAATGCCACGGCAGACGCGTTGCCCGTCGAGAACGGCCGAGAGAAACTCCCAGTGCTCGTACTTCTTCACCTTGCCTTCGCACTCGTAACGGCGAACCTGCTCGTCGAGCGCGTAGAGAAGTTGCTGCCCGGTGGTCGCTCCGGCGAAAGCGGTGCGGTTGTAGAGCGTGCCGCCAAAGCGGCGGAAATCGAGCAGACCTTCGGGAGTGCGATTAAACGGAACACCCATGCGGTCGAGCAGATCGATGATGCCGGGAGCAGCCTCGCACATGGCCTTGACCGGCGGCTGGTTGGCGAGGAAGTCGCCGCCGTAGATGGTGTCGTCGAAATGCTTGTAGGTGGAATCGCCCTCACCCTTCAGGTTCTTGGCGGCGTTGATGCCGCCTTGCGCGCAGACCGAGTGCGAGCGCTTTACCGGGACGATGGAGAACAGGTCAACGTGGCCGCCCATTTCCGCGATCTTGATTACGGCGGCCAGGCCGGCCAAGCCGCCGCCCACTACGATGATTTTCGGTGCTGCCATGCGGTATGAATCCGATCTTTTGCCGATATGGTTCCCGGGCCGGGCCCGGGCCTGCTTACTCCGTACACGCTCTATCGCATCACTATATTTTCCGAAGCGTTTGAATCCAAGGGCTGCGTCGGTGTTCTGAAGAATCCAGTCATGCTTAGCCCACCGAGCAAAATCAGGCCCAGTGCGAGCGCCAGGCAGACGTAGCCGAAGCGGTGGCGCGCCCTTTCGCCGGTAGTGATGCCCCATTTCGCGGCGAACAGCCACAGGCCATAGCTGAAGTGCCACGACGCGGCAATGATGCCTATGCAGTAGAAGGCGATCATCCACGGATTCTGGAATTCGTGCTGGACTTTGGCGAACGCCTGATCAGGGTGGGTTCCCAGCACCGTGCCGGTGAAGCGCAGGTGATAAGTGTGCTGCACCATGTAGAAGAGCGCGATGATGCCGGTCCAACGCTGCGAAGTGTAGAGCCAGTTGCCGGTCCACGGATACGCGCCGACGTTGGTCTCGCCTTGATACCAGATGTAGATGCCGTAGAGGCCATGGTAAAGAATTGGAATCCAGATGAAGAACAGCTCCAGCAGAAAAACGCCGGGCAGGCTGTTCAGAAGCTCGACTTGCCGTCCGTAGGCGATGGGGCCTTTGAAGGCCTCGGCATTCGAGATGAAGTGTTCGAGAAGAAAGGCTCCGATGGGTACGACGCCGCTGATGGAATGTAATCGGCGCAGCAGAAACGAAGTTCCCTCGCCCGCGCGCAGTGGAGCCACTCCTGATTTGATATGGGGCGCGACGGGATTGGCAGTTGACGCCACGATGACGGCTCCTTACGAGGTCCGATGTCGAAACTCATTATTATCGGTTTGCGCGGGAAGGGAAGTCAAGGCGAGCGGCGGCAGTGGCCTGATGCTTGACGAACGGTGAGATAATTTTGCTCATGCTATGGGATTCCGGTTTGAGTTCGACGCGGTAAATAAGATTCTGCTCGTCCGGGTTAAGGGGCGTGTCACCGACGAATCGCTTGCAAGGTCTTACCGGAAAGCGCAAAAGTATGCGAGCGAGACCGAGGCCAGTGTGAGCATCATGGATTGCTCATCCGTTACAGAGTTTGACGTATCCGCCGAACATGTCCGTCGGTTGGCCAATGAGAAACCGGTCATGGCGGACGCCAAGCGCCATCGCTTTATTGTCGCCCCGAAAGCGTCCGTATTTGGCCTGGCTCGCATGTTTCAGATTACTGGAGAGGCTACTCGGCCATTGCTGAAAGTGGTTCGCACCATGGATGAGGCGTTAGCGGACATCGGCGTTCAGTCTCCACACTTTGAACCTTTGGAGTGATCGCTACTCAGGGAGAAGAATCGATCGATTCGCCGCGATCCATCCATTGCAACAGTTTTCTGAATGCGGCGCCACGATGGCTGTAACGGGACTTTTCTTCGGCGTCTAATTGGGCGAACGTTTTCCGAATTGCGGGAAAGAAAAAAAGCGGGTCGTATCCGAAACCGTTCCTTCCACGCGGTGCGTCCAGAACGACACCTTCGGCCGTGCCGCGAAAGGTGTGCAGCGTGCGGCCGTCACGGGCGACGGCCAAGCACGCACACAAATCGTGCCGTACGCTTTTGTTCAGGAACTCCCTTCAGTTCGCGCAGCACCCGTGCGTTGTTGGCCTCGTCGTCGGTGTTGCGGTCTGCCGTATGCGTATGCAGGGCGTCATTCTGCGGATCGTCCTTCTGCGAATCGCGGGCGGCGTAGCGCGCGGAATAAACGCCGGGCGCTCCTCCGAGCGCATTAATCTCCAGGCCGGAGTCGTCGGCTAGAACCAGTTCGCCGGGAACGGCCAGGCTGTAGGACTCTGCTTTCTTGCGCGCGTTTTCTTCGAACGTAGTGCCGTCTTCGACAACCTCGGGCAGAGACGAGAAGTGTGGAATGTTCGCGATCGCGATGCCAAAGGGTGCGGCGGCTCCGGCAAAATCGCGAAGCTTGCCAGGGTTCGAAGTTGCCAGCAGAATGGTGCGCGAGGTCATGCGGAACGGCTCGCGGTGTGGACTGACGGTCGGCGTGAAGGTCGTGGTCGTGTTTTGGCCCAGGCGACAAGCAGCACAGCCAGGCTGATCAGCGAGACGACGTTGCCGACTGCACGATCGATCGTCCGGCGGAAGTGGATGTGTACATCGTTTTCTCCGGCGGCAACGGGAATCATGATCAGCCCGGTGACCTCGGCTGTCCGCGTTAGGGTGAGCTTGCCGTTCACGACGACGTCCCAGGCCGGGTAGTTGAAAAGGCGCACGGTTATATCTTGCGGCACTGCAGCTTGGACGGTGAAGTGTTTTTCTGTCTCTCCCCACGCCATCATCACGCTCGGAACCGGCGCTCCTGTGTCGTCGCTGACTCGGGGCAGATTTTTGTTCAACTCGTAGGGGTCGTCTCCGGCCGGGACATACTCGTCAGTACCCTCGTAGCCAGTGCCATCGGCGACGGCGTTATCCATTGCCCGGATATCGCTGGCCTTCTCCCACCAGGGCGGCTGGAAACGATAGCCGGCAAAAATCACCGCGGCCAGCAGAACGGCGCATGCCAGCAGGCGCGAGGTCCAGCGTTTAGCGGCCATAGCCAGAAGCATTGCCAAAGCGGCGTTCAGGCACAGCAGCCAGCGAAAGGGAAGTTGCACAAAGCGGAGTTTGGGCAGGTGCTGCCAGAGCAAATTGCTCACCGAAAGCATGAGGAGAGCGCCACCGGCACCCCAGGCGGAAAGCAGCAACCAGCGAGCTTGGTCAAGGTCAATCGCCACTGCGCTGCCTGAAACCGAGCCGTCGGCACTGGTTACTCCTGCTCCTGCGGGTTTCGCCCGCACGCGGCGGGCAAACCAGATTGCTAAGGCGAGGACGCCGACCTCGGCAATGGCAATGGTCGAGACCAGAAGATTGAAACGGTTGTGATTGGGATCGGCGACGGTGGTGAAAAGAAAATTGTCCTGCGGCCGGACTCCCGGCGAAAGCACCTCGCTGAGGTTAACCCATCCCTGCTCGTAGATTGCCGGGAGCAGGTAAAACGAAGCGAGGCCGGCGGCGAGGCACATCGCCAGCGCCGTCCCAACTAAGCTGCGAACGAGAGGACGCAAGACCTGCAGGCTCCGGAGTTGCGCATCCAAATCCGTATCTAAATTCGAAGATCGTTCCCGCACCACCCCCATCGCCGCCAAGACCAACGCCAGCCCGGCGGTTGAGTAGTAGATCATCACCGCCGCGGGCACGTTCGTCAGCCACGCCGCGGCCAGCGTGAGACTTAAGCAAAGCGCGGCGCGAAGGGGAGCGTCGGATTCCGGCGAAAAGATCCGCAAAAGATAAAGCAACAGCAGCGGCAGCAGTGCCGCAGCCAGCAGTTCGGCATAGGCGCTCCGCCAGTAAATGATCAGCAAGTGGTAGGGATTCAGCGCATAAAACACCGCCGCAAACATCGCGTCCGGGGCCGGGAGCCACTGGCGGGCGAGCCGGTACATGGCCGCTCCGGCGAGCAGGAGCGCGATCCAGCAATACGCGCCCGGCACCGTCTTCCAAGGCAGGACAGCGCCGAGCGCGGCGCCCAGAGTCCAGGAGGCAGGCGGATAAAACAGGAAGCGAGCCTCGCCGTATCCCCAGTGCGCCAGCGCCGCCCAGCGCGGATATACGATGCCGTGCTTCCATTGGCCGAGGACTTCCATCCACGAGAACATGTGGAACTCGAAGTCATGTCCGGAGGGATTGCCTCTCCAGAAAAACGGGGTTATGGCCAGTAAGCAGGCGCCAGCCAGCAGCACTGCACGCGCAATGGGATTTTTGAGCAAGTGGCCTTTACCTTATCCTGAACTTGGAACGCCTGAACTTGGAATCGTCGCGCTGTAGCAATCAGATTGCTAGGGCGCCGGGGTCACGCAGCGCAATTCTAGTGCATCAGAAAATTTCCTGGAAAATTAACCGAACCGAAATCATTCAGTTGGGGGTGGCGAGGTAATCTGGGGGCAACGACGTGGAACAAACTGCCGGGGGCTGGGCTGACACCAGAGACGGGGTGTCGATCTGGTTCCCGGTTTTCCGTCTGGAATTGGGGAGTTGTTGGCTAATGCTTATAGGCGAATGGTTATTGGCTGACGCTTTCGGGATTGCGCTGGCGATGCAATTCGGCGAGAAATGCCTCTTCATCGAGCGCACCGCCGGTCCGCAACAATTCCAGGAGCGGATCCTCGCTCTCGGTCGTGCCGGTGCTCGGGCTCAGGTCCACAGCGCTGGCGACGAGAGCACGAGGCGAAACTTCCAGTTGCGGAGTGGTGCCCGGCTGGCCGGTGAGGAACTCGATAAACTCGCCCACGCTTTTGCGCTGCTCTTCGGTGCGGGCAGGGAACTCGATGCCCATGCCATGTGCGGGATGCATGACCCGGACTAAACCTTCGGTGTGAATCTCCATCCCGGTGGCGCGCAGGCACAGGTCGACGGCTGAGGACTGAGGAAAGGGAGATTCCGTCTCAACGTAACAACCACCCAGACTAAGGTCGGTGAGTTTACATTGGCTGGCCGCGTCAGGTTCCTCGGGTAACGCATCGTGCGCACGGGCAGCCAGCCACTCGCCCATTTCTTCGCGCATCTTGGGGTCCATCTCCAGAAAGCGAAGGCCGGTTTGACCGTTGGCGGTGCCCCAGGCAACTTCCGCGTCAGCTTCAATGCCGCAGCCGCCGTCGGGAAGCTCAAAGAAGACGCGAACCATGGCCGAGGATGGAAGCGGCTTGGCCGCCAGCACATCCATGCCACCGGTGCTCAGGTCGAGCAGGATGCCTTCCACTGTGTTGCTGTCGTCGACACGAATCGAAGCTGCTGCCTGCACAGCCACGCGCAGCGATTGCCGCCTTTCGCGCTTCAGCAGGGCCGTGGCCGCGCGCAAAGTGGTTTGAGCCTGCTCGGGAGTGATGGGTTTGGTCAGGATGAAATGAGCTCCCGCGCCGAGGATCGAGCGGATCTGCGAGGGATCGTGCAGCAAGGCAACGGTGACGGGCGGATTGCGGTCGGGACCGCCGAGTTTGCGGCAGGCTTCGAGAACCAGGGATGCCGCTTCGGGATCATCGAAGTCGACGATGACCTGATCGAAACGCTCCTCTGCCAGGCGCGCCGCAGCCACATCGGCTGCGTTCGATCGATCAACGGCGACGCCGAACTGCGCCAGGACCTGAACCAGCGTCTCCGCAGTCGGGTCATCCTTCGACACCAGTAGTGCCTGCAATATCATGCGACCGAGCCTCCCACCTCGCGCTTTGCCTGAACTGCCGGGCTTCTACGGCCAGCGCGGAGTTGTGCCACGCGCTGGTTTGGCCGCGGCCGGCGAGGCTTGAGCGCTGGCCTTGGCAGCCATCGCGTTGGCGTTTTCGTCGTCCACTTCCGCCAGCACGGCGCTATCGTCCTCGACGTCAGTTTCGGCAAGCAAAGGCGCGACTTCGCGCAGTTTTTCGGCAGCCTGCTGCAACATCTCAATCTGCTTACCCAATTGCGTGTACTGCGCCTGTTTGCGGCGCAAAACCTCATGGATATCCTTCATACATCCCCCTGCGCCTGACTGTAGGTTTCGACAAGGGTTAGGTCAACGCCAAAGGCATCTCGGGTCGTTACGGCAGTAACCGAAGGAGAGCTACCGCGAAGGCTGTCAGCGCGGTCAACCAGCTTGTGCCCAAAAGTCAATGGCCCCGCCTTGCGGCGGGGCCATGAGGTGAGTGGTGCGGGAATTCCAACAACCTTACGTTACGACCTGATCAGCTTGCGACGAAACAGTCCAGCGATGCCCAGCAGACCTGTTCCCAGGAGACCCAAAGTTCCCGGTTCCGGGACGGTGAGCCCCGAGGAACTCATATTGATGTGCCCGATACCATTGCTGAGCTGCCCAAGATAAGAGTTCACACCCTCGGAAGTGGTTCCCATGACGGAACGGCCGCCATAGAGAGTGCCTGCGATGGTGCCACTGAGAATGTATTCCAGTTCGCCCGCCTTCGGGCCAGTACCGACAAAAGTCCAATCAATCGGCCCGACGAAACTGCCCGTGAACAGCGCTATCGGATTCTTGCAGCTTGGGCACCCTACGAAAGTATGTGCCCATGCTCCGACGCCCCAAACGTCAAAATGCGAGCCCACGGACGAAAATGTTCCGCCACCCGAAATTGAGCCTGACGTCAGAACGCCGGTTCCGTAGCCGACATAGCCTAGATCGTGTGGAGAAATGGCGGTAACGCCGTCGTATGACGACAGCTGGGATTGAAACGAAGTGATTGTCGTCGCGCCGATCGTCCCCAGCCCACCGGTTCCCAACATATCTGAAATTGTAATTCCGCCAAATTCATTCGTGATGTCGATCGTGCCCGCCGAAGCGGCGATGGGCAACGCCAACGCCAGTAATGCCAAAACTACCACTCGCCTCATGTGAATTCCCTCCCAGTTTTCTCTTTCTTTCCCGAGATTGACCTTGGACACTCTTGCCCAAGGTATAGGTCGCCTACCCCGTAGTGAGCACTTGTCATTCCAAATCCACGGAAGCGGGACGGCCTTTACTTATCAATAACTTACCAGCCTATTCCTTACCTTTCCAACGTCCTGGAATGCAATCTGCTGCACACTAACAACAGTTTGCTTTTCCCCCGCTCGCCCAGAGGCTCAATTCCGCAGACGGCTATTTCGGCAGCGGAATGGAAACAACTGGGGCTTCTGAATCGGCAGGACTCTCGCCGGGGCGCGAGAAACCTTAACCTCGGGGGGACCGCTTCCAGAACCTGGTGCGAACAAGAGTAACCAATCGCAAGGTGACCCATGGTACCCCGGCTCCGGAGTCGTTCAGCAATGGCTCTTTAGTGCCATCCAGTTGCTCAGGTATGGGCAGTTCTGGCGGAGGGCTGTTCGCGTATCCCGCGATCCTTTGGACGGGACGCTTCTCAATTCTGCAGTGAAATGCGCCTGTTCTGAAGGACATACGGGATCCCCTGGATCCCCCCCATCGGAATGCCTCCCAGCATCATCTGACAGGAACGTCTGAGAACCTCGGCACCTGTTCACTTTTTCCCGATGCCAAGCTGCGATAGGCCGCGTCCAGAATGAGCTGGTTCTGCCAGCCTTGCTGTCCCGGGACTGGAAACACCCCCCGGCCTTCGACCGCAGCGGCGAAAGCGTCCACCTGCCGCGCGTAAGCGAGTTGGTTCGAAACAATATCCTCGGCGACTCGTTGTCCCTCGCGCCACAGTTCCACCCTAACCGGCCGTTCAACATTCAGCGCATCGTCGGCCCGAAGGACCCCGGCATCGCCAACAATCTCCAAGGGAGTGCGATATTGGGCCCGCGTCGAAACCAGCACCGTGGCCAGCGTGCCTCGCTGAAATTCCAGCGTCAGCACGGCCGCAGCTTCTACGTCGCCCGATTGTTCATCGGAACGTCCGACCGCGGTCACGATTCCGCGGCTCATCCTGCAGGATGTAGCGCAGGGCATCGATGCAATGGACGCCTACGTCGGCAATGGGGCCGCCTCCGGCGATCGAGCGGTTGTAGAGCCAGGTGCGGGCGTGGCCTGTGCCCGGAATACGAGAACTCCGCCCGCGCAAAAATCGGGCGCCCGATGTCACCGGCGGCGATGCGTCGCGAAATCTCGCCGTGCTTTCTTCGAAGCGAAAGACCTGGGCGACGCCGAGCAGAACGCCGGCGTCACGCGCCCCTTCGACCATCTGGCCGCATTCGTCCGCATCCATGCCCATGGGTTTCTCGCACAGCACCGGCTTGCCGGCAGCAACCGCGGTGAGGACGTCCCGCAGGTGGCAGGCGTTGGGAGTGGTGACGAGCACCGCGTCAACTTCAGGGCAACGGCTGAGTTCTTCGGTGGAGAAGAAGACATGCGGGATGCCATACGTCCGCGGCGGCCTCGCGTGCTTTCTGGGAATCCCGGCGCGACAGAGCGACCACTTTGCAATTCCGAGCCAGAGCGAAACCCGGCATCAGCCGCCGCACGGCGTGCAATCCAAACCCTGCGATACCAAAGCGAATCATATTTTCTAAACGCCTACGTGTACGGATAAAACACGAAAAACAGCAGCGAAAGAGCGGTCAGCGCCCAGAGCGCCGGGCGAACATCGCGCAAGCGCCCCGAAACCAGCTTGCAAAAAGGATACAAAAGAAAGCCCGCCGTCATGCCAATTCCGATGTTGTAGGTGAAAGCCATCAGGACGATCACGCCGAATGCTGGAACCAGTTCGCTGAGATCGTCGAAGGGAATCCGGGTGATTGGAGTCAGCATCAGCAAGCCAACAAAAATCAGCGCCGGTCCGTATGCCTGTGGCGGGACGGCGGAAATGAAGGGCGCGAAGAATAGAGTCCCGGCAAAACAAAGCGCGGTGATGACCGCAGTCAGGCCGGTTCGTCCGCCTGCCTCAACTCCAGTGGCGGATTCGATGTAGGCGCCGGACGTGGTGGTTCCAATCACGGCGGCGAAGGTGGTGGCCAGCGCGTCGGCCATCATCGGGCGCTCGATGCGCGGCAGGTTTCCGTCTTTGTCGAGAAAGCCCGCGCGCGCCGATACGCCAATCAACGTGCCCATGGTGTCCACAAATGCCATGACAAAAATCGTCAGGACAACCGGGAAAAATCCCCAGGTGAACAGACTATGCAGATCGAGCTGAAAAAAGACGGGCCGGAGGCTGGGAGGACGGCTGACCCAGCCTGTGGGCGGGGGAGCAACGCGGGTTACAAAACAGAGCAAAGCGGTAACCAGAACTCCGCTGAGAATCGCGGCCGGGAAGCGGCGAATCGTCAGCACCGTGATCAGCAGGAACCCGAAGACCGAAAGCAGCACCGAAAGCGAGGTCAGATGGCCCGGCCTGACCGGTGCCCCGGGGAATCCCAGGATCACGATGCCGGTCTGATTCAGTCCGATGAAGGTAAGGAACAATCCAATGCCCACCGCGTAGCTGTAACGGAGCGTGGAAGGAATCGCATCGACCATCCACTGGCGGAGCCGAAGAATCGTCATCAGAATAAAGAGGACACCAGCCAGAAATACCGCGCCCAGAGCGCTTTGCCAGCTGTAACCGAGCACGTGCACGACGGTGAACGCGACGAAAGCATTTTCCCCCATGTAAGGGGCAATGGCGAAAGGACGGTTGGCATAGAGGCCCATCAGCAGGGTTCCGAAAATCGCGGCGAGAATAGTGGCCGTGAGCGAGGCGCCCGCAGGCATGCCGGCAGCCGTTAGGATGGCCAGGATTCACGGCCACGATGTAAGCCATGGTGAAGAAGGTAGTGAGTCCGGCGACAATTTCGCGGCGGACGGTTGTCTGGTGGTGAGAGAGTTCGAAGAACTGATCGAGCCAGCGATTCACGATTCAAAGCTCCGCAATAAGTCGGAAATTGAAAAAGTCAGAAGTTAGATTGCAGAAGTGTATCCTGGCCACCGTACGACTCTGGTTCATACTTTTGCAATTTGACTTCTCACTTCTGACTTTCCCGCAGCTCGGCAAGCAGTGTGGGATCGATGTTGCCGCCGCTGATCACGGCGACGTTGATCTTTGTGGCTGGCAACTCGGGGCATGGAAAAGAAACGCGGCGACCGCAACAGCTCCGCTCGGTTCGGCCAGCGTTTTAGGCGTTCGCGCTCAGAGCGCGCATAGTCTCACTAATTTCGCGTTCGGTCACGCTGACGATGTCGTCGACATAGGCGCGGATATGTTCGAAATTGATGGCGCCGATGCTCTGCGTGCGAAGACCGTCGGCCAGCGTCTGCGAGACTTGCCCGGCGGGGAAGGAGACGATGTGCCCGGCGCGCAGGCTGGCTTGCGCATCAGCGGCCAGCTCGGGCTCGACGCCAATCACTTTCACCTTGGTCTTGCTGAGACGACTGCTGAGCTTGATGGCAGCCGAGACGCCGCTGATCAATCCGCCTCCGCCGACTGGGACCAGCACGGTTTCAACGTTGGGAAGTCCTCAAGGATTTCGAGCCCCACCGTTCCCTGGCCAGCGATGATCTTTTCGTCGTTGTAGGGCGGCACGACCACGTATCCGTGCGCAGCAGCCAGTTCTTCTGCCCGCAAGCGGCGCTCTTCGCTGCCAGGACCGACGGTGACGATTTCGGCGCCGAGGGCGGCGGTGGCTTCGAGCTTGTTCTTCGGAGCATTGCCCGGCATGACAATGATGGCCTTCACGCCCAGCGCCCGCGCCGCATAGGCCACTCCTTGCGCGTGATTGCCGCTCGAATAGGAGATCACTCCGCGGCGGCGTTCGTCGCCGGTGAGCGACGCGACCTTGTTATAAGCGCCGCGCAGTTTGAAAGCGCCGATGGGCTGCAGGTTTTCGAGCTTGAGGAAGAGTTTGCGCTGATCGGCTGCTCTCCGTCCATTCGAAGAGGGGAGTGCGCACGGCGACGCCGCGGAGGAGAGTTTGCGCGGAGCGAATGTCGTCGAGGGAGACCATTCAGAGAAGGTGTTCAGTAATTACACCACAATTGTTGGAATCGGGGTGTGCTATAGTGATACTAGGTAACACCTTTGGAACACATGCCATGGCCACACCCTCTACAACAAGTGTGAAGCTCGATATTAAGACAAAAGAGCGCGTACAGCGACTCGCCTCGGCCCGGCGCCGCTCGCCGCACTGGGTGATGCGCGAAGCCATCGAGCAGTATGTGGAACGCGAAGAGAAGCGCGAGCAATTCCGGCAGGACGCGCTAGCCGCCTGGACCCATTACCAGACGACCGGCCTGCACGCGACGGCCGAGCAGGCTGACGCCTGGCTGGCGAAACTCGAAGCGGGTAAGGATGCCGCTCCTCCGAAATGCCGCGACTGATATGGTCGCAACCCGCGCTGCTCGATGTGGCCCGTCTCCATTCCTTTCTGCTCCCAAGAGCCGGGACGCAGCCAAGCGCGCCGTCAAGGCCATTCGGCAGGGTGTAAAAGCGCTCGGCAAGCATCCGGAAATTGGTCGCCCAGTCGAGGAAATGCCGCCGGAATTCCGGGAGTGGGTGATTGAATTCGGGAGCGGGGCCTACGTCGCCCTGTATCACTACGAGGAAAACAGATCGTGATGCTGGCAGTGCGGCACGGACGCGAAGCCGGATACTGACTCAGATCTCCAGTATCACCGGCATGATCAGCGGCCGCCGTTGCGTCTGCCGCGAGATGTAGCGCTTCAAGTCGGTGCGGATTTTCTCCTTGATCACGCCGTAGTCGGCTTTCTCTTCGGCGCTGGAGGCTTCGAGCGTCTCCATCACGATCTCGCGGGCGCGCTCGATGCACGCCGTTTTCGCCGGGGTTGAAGCCGCGCGTCACAATCTCCGGCGAAGTTTCGACGCGTCCGGTCAGCTTGTTGATGGCGATGATCGGCATCACGAAGCCGTCTTCGCTGAGGTGGCGGCGGTCTTTGATGACCAGGTCTTCCACCACATCGGTGCGCGAGCCGGAATCGATGCAGACGCGCCCTACGTTGACGCGTCCCGCCTTGCGGGCGCCGAGTTCGTCGATTTCCAGGACGTCTCCGCTCTCGATCAGCATCACGTTGCCGACCGCGCCGCGCATCGACCCCGCCAGCTCGGCATGCAGCTTGAGCTGCCGGTATTCGCCGTGGATCGGAATGAAATACTTGGGCCGCACCAGGTTGATGATGAGCTTCAATTCTTCCTGGCTGGCGTGTCCGCTGACGTGAACCGGCGGATAAGAACCATCGTCATAGATGACGAACGCTTCGCGGCGGAACAGGTGGTCGACCATGCGGTAGATGGCTTTTTCGTTGCCCGGGATGATGCGCGAAGACAGCACGACGGTGTCGCCCTTTTCGATTTTGGCGTGCTTGTGATTGTCCACGGCCGCGCGCGACAGCGCCGACATCGGTTCGCCCTGCGTGCCGCTGATGAGCACGCAAACTTTCTCCGGCGGGAAGTTCCTCATTTCGCCGGGATGAATCAGCATGCCCTCGGGGATCTCGATGTAACCGAGGTCTTCCGCGATCTCGGAGGAATTGTTCATGGAGCGGCCGATGAAACAGATTTTGCGGCCGTGCTCCCGCGCCATGTCGACGGCCAGCTTGATGCGGTGAATCGAGGACGAGAAGCAGGAGATGAAGAGACGCCGCTGGGCGCGCACAAACACTTCTTCAAACTTGCGATGCACCGCGCGCTCGCTCGGCGTGTAGCCCTTGCGCTCGACGTTGGTGGAATCCTGCAGCAGCACCAGCACTCCTTCTTTGCCGTACTCGGCGAAGCCGTGCAGATCGAAGAGGCGGTTGTCGGTGGGCGTGGGATCGACTTTGAAGTCGCCGGTGTGCAGCACGACGCCGAGCGGCGTGTGGATCGCGAGCGCGACGCAATCGACCAGGCTGTGCGTCACCTGCAGCGGATGAATGGTGAACGGCCCAACCTTGAAGCGTTCTCCGGGACGAATTTCGCGCAGGTCGGCATCGTCGAGAAGCTGGTGTTCTTCGAGCTTGTCTTCAACGTAGGCCAGCGTGAACTCGGTGCCCCAGACCGGAACATTCAGTTCGCTGAGAATCCAGGGCAGGGCTCCGATATGGTCTTCGTGGCCGTGGGTAAGCACGATGCCGCGCACCTGCTTGCGATTTTCGAGCAGGTAAGAAATGTCGGGGACGACGATGTCGACGCCGAGCAACTCGGCTTCCGGGAACATCAGGCCGGCGTCAACCACGATGATGTCGTCGCCAAAGCGGATGGCCATGCAGTTCATACCGAACTCGCCCATCCCGCCGAGCGGAACTATATGCAGTTTTCCTGTTGGCATCAGTAAAGTCGATGCTAGCACACGGGTGAGCCGTCGTTGCTGGTTGACTGAGTAAACTCATAACTTGAAAATGGCCGGCGAAAAGAAATCGTGGATGCGGCGGCGCGTCGAAGGCGCGATCCGCGGAGGCCTGACCCACACCTACGAGACGATCAAGGTTGATCCGGAGCGCTTCCTGATGCACTTGCGCGTGGCGCACGGGCTACCGCTGGCCACCTTTCAGGGCGTTTACACTCTGGAGATGGGGCGTCTCGACGATGCGGCAGAGGCGGTGATCCGCGGCGGCATGAAGATGGCCGCGGTGGAGGGCGCCGGTCTGGGTCTCGGCGGCTTCCTCACTATTGTGCCGGATCTTGGCATTCTTTCCGCCATCACGATGCGCATGATCCAGAAGCTCAGCCTGATTTATGGGTTCGAGTTGAACACCGACGACGAAATCGCCGAGTTGTGGATTGCCGCCGCCAGCGCCGCCGGTGTCGACATCAGCCGCGATTTGCTGGAAAAAGAAGTGGTCAATCGCTTTGTGCCGCGTGTGATTCAGCGAATTGCCGCCAAGGCCGGCGCCGAGGTGGCGGAGAAGTGGGCCGGACGCCTGATTCCTCTTACCAGCTCGGCCATCGGATGCGCGCTGAACTATTATTTCGTGCGGGCGTGGGGTGAGCGCGCGCGGGCGCATTTCCGCGAGAAGCATCTCGAAGCGCGGCGCAGGTTGGCCGCGGAACAAGCGCGACTGCCGGGTGTGGTGTCGCCGACGTTGCCGGCGTGAGGGCGACCGTTACAGGAGTTTGTCCAAGACCACCGTCTGAAAGCCCTCCACACGCTTAAAAACGGCATCGTTCGTGATCAAACCGGTAGCCCGGGAAAGTGCAGCGGTCGCGGCTTGTAGGGCGTCGGGAGTTTGCAGGCGATGCAGAGCGCGAATCCGGGCCGCAAGCTCTGCGATCTCCAGGTTCGGTGCGATCCAATCCAAATTGGGGTAGGTGGCAAGTAAGGCATAGAAATCATTTGCCCGCTGCTCGTTACCCGTGCGATACGGCAGTACCAGCAGTTCCGTCATCGTTATTGTGGATGTGATCGCCTTGGATCCCGCCCGCTCAATCCAAGAAAAAATAAGGTCGGTGCATGCGAGATACTTCGGATTGGCTTCCAAATGATAGATGAAGATGCTCGTGTCCAGAGCGACTCGCCGGTGACGCCGGAGAAAGGCGCGGAGCCGCTCTACTCCCAACTCTGGCGTTCCTTTTGGAGATAATCTTTTGGATATCTACCGCGGCCCAATCCACGGATCGCGGCATGATAAGACTTCGGTTTTTGCAGGACCAGGACTTTCCCTCCCCGAACGACGACAAGAATCTTATCGCCGGGTTTCAGTCCGAGCGCCTCGCGAGCCTCTCGCGGGATCACAATCTGGTTCTTCGTCGAAAGGGTGGCTTCGGTCATCGCTTTACATTATAACATAGGGTAAAGCAGGGGAACTGTTCCCCGAGATAGTGGGCCCAACTCTACCGCAGCCACTCTTCCAGCTCAATCCCGCCCTCGGTCTTCGCATCGCGGTATTTAACGATCACGGGCGTATAGAGCGAGAGGTTCCAGTCACCAGATTTCCCCTCGCCCTTCGTCACAGCGCGCGAGCCGGGAACGACTACGGCATTCTCCGGCACTTCCAGCGGTTGATCTGCTGTCCCTCTGTAGATCTCGCCGCGCACCAAATCGTAGAGCGGTGTGGATCGGGTCAGAATCGTTCCCGCTCCCAACACCGCGCGGGCGCCCACCAGCGTGCCTTCGTACACTCCGCAATTGCCGCCGACCAGCACATCGTCCTCGATGATCACCGGGGCGGCGTTGACGGGCTCCAGCACGCCTCCAATCTGCGCAGCGGCGCTTAGGTGCACGCGCTTGCCGATCTGCGCGCAGGAGCCGACCAGAGCATGCGAATCGATCATCGAGCCTTCATCCACGTAGGCGCCGACGTTGATGAACATGGGAGGCATGCAGATAACGGACGGCGCCACATAAGCCCCTTCGCGGATGGACGATCCTCCCGGCACCAGGCGAACGCGGTCGGCTAGAGTCAGACGACGGGCTGGAAAAGTGTCCTTGTCGACAAAAGAAAGTACGTCACCGTCCGACATTTCTTTAAGCTCGCCAAGACGGAAGCCCAGCAGGATGCCTTGCTTCACCCAGGCATTGACCACCCAGCGTCCGCCGATTTTCTCCGCGGCGCGAATGTGGCCATCAGTGAGAGCAGCGCGAAAGTCGAGAAAGGTGCGACGAGCTTCTTCGGCGTTGCTGATCGTTTCGCCCGCCGACAGGCGTTCAACGGCCGACTTCAGAGTGAGTAGCGTTTCTGACATAGGAAGGCTTGGAAAACACAAGGCTAAATGCTACGGCTCATTGCCAAGAGCTGCCCTTATGCCACGCACTTGCATTCGCTGCGGATCAGAACGCCGGGCATCTGATGCGTCGCCCCGCGCGCCTCGGCAAGATTGCCGTACGGTCCGTGCCAGCGCGAATGATTCGGATCGTGCCCGGTGGGGCGTCCTTTACCGGAACTGCACTGTCCACAGGATGCGCGGTGCAAAATCGCTTTGTGCGGGCCCGCCGCCCAATTTTCGTAGACAAAAAACTCGGTGGCAGCGGCCGGCGGAGCCGCGGGTCGTGTAATCAATCCGGCGTCGGCAGCGATCTTCTGCAGCTTCGATCGCGTATCGCGGCGCATGGGAAGCAAGGGCAGGCGATAGACTTCCTCGATCTTACCCATCATCGCGAGGACGGCCTTCACCGGCAGCGGACTCGACTCGATGAAGTTGGCCAGCATCAGCGGAAGATACTTGCGGTGGATGAGCGCGCGCCGTGTGCCAGTCGTTATTCAAAGCAGCGCGAGTCATCTCCGCCATCTCACGCGGAATTTCATTGGACAGCAACCGAGATGACGCCCACGCCGCCGAGCGCGATCACTGGCAGAGTGACGGCGTCGTCGCCAGAGAGCACAAGAAAGCTTTCCGGCACCGAGTTCAGCACCTCGGCGATTTGCGTCATGTTGCCGCTGGCTTCCTTCACCCCGGCGATATTCGGAACCTCGCACAGACGCGCCAGGGTCGCGGGCTCGAGATTGGCGAGGTGCGGCCGGGAACGTTATAGAGAATGATGGGCTTGTCGACCGCTTCGGCGATCGCGCGGAAGTGCCGGTATTGGCCCTCCTGTGTCGGCTTGTTGTAGTACGGCGAAGCGGTGAGGATGGCATTGACGCCCGGCCGCGCGGCCACTTCTTTCGCTTTCGCGACCGCTTCCTGCGTCGAGTTGGAGGTGGCGCCGGCGACGATCGGCACGCGTCCGGCGACGACTTCGATGGTCACGTCGATGACGCGCAGCCACTCATCGTGGTTGAGCGTGGGAGTTTCTCCCGTGGTGCCGCAGGGAACCAGGAAATCGATGCCCGATTCGACCTGCCACGCGACCAGATTCCGCAGTGCGTTTTCGTCGACAGCACCGTCCTGAGAGAACGGTGTGACCAGAGCGGTACCACAGCCTCGCAGTTGCATGGGTTAAGAATAACTCTTCTAGCGAGCGGTTGCATGAGTCGGGGCTAGTCTCGTGTGGTGACGGGGCTTTGCCCCGTTCAATCCGAGCAGAAGCTCGACCTCAGGAGTCGCCCTAGAGCTCACGCCAGACGTTGCGAAACTCGAAGAACCCCGTCTTCCCCGCCAGCCACTCGGCGGCGCGCACCGCGCCTTCCGCGTATCCCTGGCGCGATTTGGCGTCGTGGCACAAATAGATGCGATCGCCGGCGGAATTGAAGACCAGCTCATGCATCCCGACCGCATCCCCTTCGCGAAAGGAGACAATCTCAACTTCTTTCTCCGCGCCTCCGGACTCGCGGACGATCTTCTGGATCGTGAGCGCGGTTCCCGAGGGAGCATCTTTTTTTTGCTCGTGATGACGTTCGAAAATCTGACCCGAATAATCGTATTTCAGGGCTGCCCCGGCGGTTGCCGCAATCTCGAAAAACAAGTTCACGCCGATGGAAAAATTCGAGCCGTAGAGGAAGCCGGTCTTTGCCGAGAGCACCATTTCACGCAAGCGCGGCAATTGGTCATACCAGCCGGTGGTCCCGACCACGATATTTTTCCCGGCGCGAATGCAGGCTTCAGCATTGGCGACGGCCGCTGCGGGGGTGGTGAGGTCAATCACAGCGTCGATGGCGGCTAGGGAATCCGGCGTAAGAGCCCTGGCACCAGTGTTCTCAGCGGATGCGAGAACCCGCACATGATGCCGCCGCGAACGCGCAACTTCCGCGACCAGCGATCCTGTTTTGCCTCGGCCAAGAATTAGAAGGTTCATAGAGAAACCTCTCACCGCCGAGACGCCGAGGAAATCTGGAAAGCAACTGCTTTAGCTCCCGTTCTTGATTTTCTCCGCGCCCTCTGCGTCTCGGCGGTGAAAACAACTTTATGCGAACACTTCCGGATCCGCCTCGGCGAAGAACGCGTGGTGCAGTCGCCGAACCACCTCAGCCGCATCGTCTTCTTCAATCACGAACGTCAGATTAATTTCAGACGCTCCCTGCGAGATCATGCGGATCTTCACATCCTCAAGGATGCCAAAAACCTTGGCGGCGATTCCGGGAGTGTCGCGCAAATTTTCGCCTACCAGACAAACGATCGCCTTCCGCCCCTCGTATTTCACGTCCGCAATCTTCGCCAGATCGGCGGCCAGCGCCGGGATAGCCTCGTTGGTCTCGGCCGTCACCGAGACGCTGACCTCCGAGGTCGAAACCACGTCCACCGCGACGCCGTGCTGATCGAACGCCTCAAAGATGGACTTCAAGTATCCATGCACCAGCAGGCGGCGGGGTGAAGCAACCTCCACCAACGTGATCTTCTTCTTCAGCGCGATAGCCTTGAAAATATTCGTGCAGCGCGGGGCGCGCGCCGTAATCCTCGTCCCTTCGCAAGTTGGGTTCAGCGAGTTCAGAACGTAGACCGGAATGTTTTGCTGAATCGCGGGCAGCACGGTTGCCGGATGCAGAACCTTAGCTCCGAAGTACGCAAGCTCGGCGGCTTCGTCAAAGCTGATGACCTTGATGCGGCGGGCATCGGGGCAAAGGCGCGGGTCGGTGGTCATCATGCCGTCGACGTCGGTCCAGATTTCGATGCGCTCGGCGCTGAGGGCAGCGCCAAAGATCGCCGCCGAAAAATCCGATCCTCCGCGGCCGATGGTGGTGGTAATGCCGGCGCGATTCGAGCCAATGAAGCCGCCCATCACGGCAACCTTGCCGGCCTCGACCAGAGGCTTCACTTTCTTACGCAAGCGCTCGTTGGTCTCGTCGAACTGCGGAACCGCGCGCGTGTAAGCACTGTCGGTCAGCAGGCATTGGCGCGAATCCACGTGCGCGCCCGGCAATCCTCGGGCGGTGAAAGCGGCCGCCACGATCTTGCTCGAAAGCACTTCGCCGAACGAAGCGACGTAGTCGTAGGTGCGAGGAGTAATTTCGCCGACCGCGCCGATGCCGCGCAGCAATTCGTCCAGATCTTCGAAGTCGGCGCCCAGGTCACCGTGAAATTCGGTGAACAGGGCAGTGCCCAGCAATTCCCCGGCGGTGTCATAGTGGCGTTCGCGCAAGGCGCGCGCCATTTTGAGCGCGGTCTTGCGATCGCCGCTCGCCGGCGGCCTTTCCCATGGCCAGCAGGGAATCGGTCACCTTGGCCATGGCGCTGACCACCACCACGGGACGGTCCGCCAACCGGCCCTGGACGATGTGCGCCACGCGCTCGATCGCTTTCGCATCCTGTACTGAAGTCCCGCCGAATTTCATCACGATCATGGGCGGGGGTGCTCCTTGCGGTCAGCAGAACATCCACCACGGAGGCACGGAGACACGGAGGAAACCTGAACCAAGGAATTTTGTTGGTGACGGTCGCTGACCGATGGAAGCACCCACAGTCTCGAACCGCGCCCACGGTTTGCTCTCAAAACGTGGAATTTCGTAGACATGATTCGGCTTTTCTCCGTGTCTTCGTGCCTCCGTGGTAGATATTCCCATCACCCGAGATATCCCTTCGCCTTCAGCAGTTCAGCGTTGAGCAAGGCGGCGCCGGCCGCACCCCGAATGGTGTTGTGCGACAGGACGGTGAACTTCCAATCCAGCACGTTGCACTTGCGCAAGCGGCCGACCGCCGTCGTCATGCCGGCTCCAAGGTCAACGTCAAAGCGCGGTTGCGGACGGTCCGGGGCAGTCATGTACACGATCGGCTGGTCGGGTGCGCTCGGCAGGCGCAACTTCTGCGGCTCGGCGCGAAAATCGTTCCAGGCGGCGATGATTTCTTCCGGCTGCGCTTTCTTTTTCAGACGAATCGCAACCGACTCGGTATGTCCATCTTCCACCGCGACGCGATTGCATTGCGCGCTCATCGCAAACGGAGCAGGGTCGACGCGCGATCCGTTCAGTGTGCCCAACAACTTTTGCGTCTCCTCCTCCATCTTTGCTTCTTCGTTGGCGATGTACGGGATGACGTTGCCGAGAATGTCGAGCGAAGCGACTCCGGGATATCCGGCGCCGCTGACCGCCTGCATGGTGACCGCCATCACCGTCTCCAGGGTGAAACGACGATGTAACGGAGCCAGCGCCAGCACCAATCCAATGGCCGAGCAGTTGGGGTTGGTGACGGCAAAGCCGCCGGACTTACGACGCCAGGGTTGGGTTTCGATGAGCTGGATGTGATCGCCGTTGACTTCAGGAATCACCAGCGGAACGTCGGCCTGCATGCGCAGCGCGCTCGAATTAGAAATGACCGCACAACCGGCGGCTGCAAACTCTGGCTCCAGTTCACGGGCGATCGAGGCATCGAGGGCGGCGAAAATGATCTTCGGGGCGCCTTCCGGCTTGGCGGGCGCAACCGCCATTCTGGCGACGTCGGCGGGGATGGCCGTCTTCAAACGCCAGCGCGCAGCTTCGGCATAGGGCCGGCCTTCCGAACGATCGGAAGCAGCCAGCCACGACACTTCAAACCAGGGGTGGTGTTCGAGCATCTGGATAAATCTCTGCCCGACGATGCCCGTGGCACCGAGAATTCCAACAGGAAGTTTATTCGACATATTTTGATAAACAAGTTCTGACAAACAAGATAAGTTGTGATTTTATACTAGCGAAATTTCCTAGGGGAATGCCGCCGCTGATCCGCGGGCGAATTCGCTGCGCGTGGCCGCGCTTTTTGTAGCTTGTCTATCTTCCCAGCTCTTGCGGGAACGAGTACTCGTTGAGCGGACCGAACTTGCGCTTTTCGGCGTAGATGCGCCACCGGCGCCAGACGATGCGCAGACTGGCCATCACCGGGATGGAGAGATAGACGCCGAGGATTCCGGCGATCTCGCCGCCCGCGAGGATACCGAACAATGCCGCCAGCGGATGCAACTCAACACTCACTCCCATGATGCGGGGAGAGATCACGTAATCCAGTACCATCCGCCAGACGAACAAAAACAACAGCAGCAAGAACCAGTGCGGGTATCCCGCCAGAACCGCGACGATCATCATCGCCGTGCCTGCCAGCAGCGGTCCTGCCAAGGGGACAAACTCCAGCGCGCCTCCCGCGGTACCAAGCACCAGCGCGTACGGAACTCGCATCGCACCCAAAACTGAGGTGTACGCCATCAGCGACAGCGCCGCCAGGGTCAACTGGGCACGAATGAACTGGGCAAGCATCTGGTTCAGATCCTGGAACACGTCCTGCAGAAACTCGCGCTGCGAGCGCGACTGCACCAGCGAAATCAGCACTTCGTGGAAGCTGCCGCCATCGCGCAGAAAGAAAATAGCAAGGATTGGCACCAGAAACAGCACCCACACTTCTTGCGCCGCTTCGGCCACACGAACGCCGATGCGCTGCGCCAGGTGCGACAAGCCTTCCCGGTGACTCGCCAGGTAATCCCGAATACGCTTCTGCGTCTCCACGCTCCAGCCGTGCTCGCTTCCGATCCGTGCCGCAAGCTGGCCGATCTGACCGGACAGTTGGCCGCTTCCGGCTTTATCCATAAGTCCCGGTAGCGACTGTCCCAGGCGGGCGCTTTGCCGGGCAATCCTCGGACCGACAAGTAAACCAAACACCCCCAATGCAATGAGGAGCAGCGCGTAAATGACGGTGATCGCCCAGACCCGGCTGCGGAGGAGTTGCTCCAAGCGCACTACCGCGGGATTAATGAGATAGGCAAAAAAAATGGCAAAAAGGAAAAGAATCAGCGTTCGGCGGGCCGCATAGAGAAAACCCAGCCCCACGGCGAACAGGAACGCCGTAACCAGCACGCGCGAGGTGCGTGAATCAATGATCGTCAAAATTTATCCGTAAAGCAGGTCTTAGGTCTCAGGTGTCAGAATTCTTAGGAATATTCTACGGCGCTTGCTGAGCCCGAAACCGGAGACGTGACACCTGACACCTGACACCTGCACTTCAATCGCGGATCACTTCCGTATTCTCTCCCACCACCGACATCCTCATGACTTTAAATTGATCGTCGAGCCAGAGTTGCCACGTTCCCGCGTCGTTTTTCAGTTCCAGTTTGAGCAAATCCTGCGGCCCGTTCTTCAAGGTCACTTTCTCGCGGCCAATGAAATCTCCGGTGACCAACGCCGAAGAATGCTGGTGCGGGTCCAGGGTGGGGAACTGGGTGTGCTGCTTTGGCAAACATTGCAACCCCTTGTCCTGTTTGCAAACCATCCCCAGAACCTTCCAGGCCAACAATTCGCGATGGACGAAGAAATAGTCGTCCAGGATGCTGGTCGACAGTGACAATAGGTAGGGTTGTTCGTGTTCCTTGTCCTCCGGTCCAGCGCTCCATTTCTGATTTAGAAAGTCATCATTCGGAACCACCACGGATCGGGCTGTACCCGGACTCACTTCATTCCACTCGTAGCGCCGGATTTCCCCCTTCGTGGTGAGCTGCATCTCGGACGTCTGCACAGCCTGAGTGGGAGCGTTCTCCGTCTTGAATTCGGAGTCGATGACGCTGCCGCTGCCGGTCTGATAAATGGAAAACGTCTCGGTTCCCACCCGATGGCCACCCTGGAACACGCCAAAGGAACCGGCATCGATCTTCTGCCCCTCGTGTTCCTTCTCCTTGGGCATCGGAGCGGCTCCTGCTGCAACGCACCAGACAAACACCAACATAAAAGCGAGCAGCCGACAAAATGAAGACAACTTCACTGTGATTCTCCTGTTCCTAAATGATCGGCAGGGACTCGAGACGAACCAGCGTCCTCGGTCCCTCCCCGAAACTGCAAGGTACGCTCAATCTCCTCGCAAAGAGCAGCCGGGTCCTTGCCCGAGGTTACGATGGTTACTGTCGCCTTGGCATAGATCGGCCGCCGTCGGTGGTATAGATCAGCGAACTCTGAAGGATCTTCTTTTCGCAAAGGCCGTTTCACAGCGTCCTCCCGGCTGCGCTGCCAAAGTTCGTCCAGGGGAGTATCCAGAAATATGGAGTGCCAGGGCCGCAGCAACTCAAAGTTCCTTGATTGTGCGAACGTCCCGCCCCCGAGCGCCACCACGGTGTCACGCTCCAGCGATTCCGTCAGATCGCGCAGCGCGGCGGTCTCGGCGAGCCGAAACTCACGTTCCCCGCGGTCCCGAAAAATCTCGGCGATGGTTTGCCCTTCGCGAGACTCGATTTGGGCGTCCAGATCCACAAAATCCCAGCCCAGCCGCCGGGCAAGTTGCTGGCCCACAGTGGTCTTGCCGGCAGCCATGAATCCGACCAGAAACACCGCGCGCACTCCCATGGCACTCCACGTCACGAAGACGGACAACGTCAGGCGTGTTGCCAGGCCCATTGCTGCAAGGCCCAAGGTCCGCGTCCCATCTTCTCGCGTTTCCTATTGATTTTCTGTGGTTCGGCGTTGCTTAAGGCGGATTTTACCACTGAAAGAGCGCAGCACGACCGCCGATGACGCCTTGCCGGAGGTACCAATGAAGGAACGTCCCGCCTCGACGGGAAAGCGGGAGTGTTTGGGTTGAAGAGGAAAATCATGTTGCACCCGTCCCAGCACCGAGTGCGCTCTGAAGTCGGCCGAGACATCCGCCGGCGCCAGCGCCTCTATATCCCCGGTGTGGGTGGTGAACCTGTAGTCGCCGCCGGAGCCGAAATCACCACTGTAGAAAATCCTTCCCCTGCCGGAACTCGCCAGCACCAGCGGTCCAGTGATCGACTTCATATGAATGTCGCCGGTGATCGAAGCAATTTCGACGTGGCTATTGCGAACATCAGTAAGCATAATCGGTCCGCGCATTGTCCTTACACGTACATGACCATTATCGACGTTGCGCACATTCACCGCCGCATCCGTCCCTTCCAGCGTCAAGTCTCCCTGCAACCCCTCCGCCGACAGTGGACCGGTCGAAGAACGGAGGTTAAGGGTAGCGTCGGGTGGAATGAATACTTCGTAGTCAACCCGGCCGGACTGCTCGTTCGCGCCCTCCAGCAGATGCGACGCAAGTTCAATCCGGTTGCCGTTTTGCTGCTGGTCGACTTCCACGTTGTTCGACTTGAGCGTGGCCGTCACCACCACTTGGTCGACGCTGCCGGGCTTCACCGAAATTGCTCCGTACTGTGTATCCACCGAAATAATCGCGTTGGGGCCGACCGTGAATCGGTATTCTTTCTTGCTCTCGCCCTTGCTTTCGGCGAACGCCGCCGAGGCCAGGCAGCTTGCCAGCACCAGAGTTACGACCGTGGTGTGTTGGATATTCGCCGGGTGAACACTCGCCCGGTGAATATTCGCCTTCCGAAGACTCGCCATAAAAACGCCGCCCCTGCGGCCGGGGAAACCGGCCACCCTTCCGCTATTGAATACGATCCAAAGCGATCTGGTAAAGAAGTGCTTTCTGTTGATACACATCCATCAAGTGCTGCCGGGCATCCACATCTCGCGGATTCCTATCGACATAGGCCTGCGTTTCCCGGATCTCCGAATTGACCGCCTTCAGTTGATTTTCATACGTGGCCCGCGTCGAAGCGCCGAGCGTCGAAACGACACTCAAAAACTGTTGATCTTCCAGGCTCGGCTCGGGCTCCGCTGCGGCTTCTACGGCAGGTGCCATTTCGTTTCCATTTCCATTTCCATTTCCAGTTCCGTTGAGGCCGGTTGGCCCGGCTGACTTCTTTGCCATTTGTTGGGACGCCGGTTGCGCAGCCGGGGCGTGCACCGTAGGCGCAGGAGTCGCTTGAGCCGCGGAAGTCACCGCAGCCACGGAAGCTGGAGGCGCGGGAGTTTGTTGAAGCGCCACTTGCGGGGCTGGCTTGTGACTTACCACGTAAGCCCCCGCCGCCAGCACCGCAGCCGCGACTGGTGCCAGCCACAACGCTCTCCATCGCCATCGCGGAGAAGCCGGGACGTGGACCGGAACGACTGGGACTGGAACGACTGGGACCGGAATGACGACGGGGCGGCGCGTGGGCGCAGGTGCGGGATCCCGAATCAGCCCTTCGGCCCTCAATTCCGCGGCAATTCGCACCCACACTCTAGGCGCCGGTTCTTCGGTCGCTGCCAGTTGCCGGGCCTCGCTCGCGATCAACTTCAGGTCCGCAACCAGATCCGAGCAATCTGGACAGGACTTCACATGACTCTCAACGTCAGTCGGAAACTCACCGTCCGAAGCGCCGCCAAGGAGCTCCGGCAGAACTCTCTCTACATCGGAACACTTCATAGCCAACCTCTCCCCAATACCGCAGCTCAGTTACCCAGTCTTGGCCTTTTCGGCTCTCATGAACTTCAGATACTCGCGCAGCTTCAATCGTGCCTTATGGAGCTGCGACTTGCTGTTGCCAATCGAGCAGCCCACCATCTGGGCGATTTCGTTATGCTCGAATCCTTCCACATCGTGTAACACAAAAACCGTTCTATAGCCCGGCGGCAGCCGGTCAATCGCCCGCTGCAATTGCAACCGGTCGATGGAACCCGTCAGCTTCAAGTCTCTGGTCCCAAATTCTTTCCTGGGAGCCTCGTCCTCGGCTTCCAGCGTTTCTTCGAGCGACACCACCGGCAGGCCCTTCTTGCGCAATTGCATCAGGACCACGTTGACCGTCATGCGGTGCAGCCAGGTGGAGAAAGCGGACTCGCCGCGAAAAGTGCTGATCTTGCGAAATAGCTGGAGAAACGCTTCCTGGGCCAGATCTTCGGCCTGCGCGGGATTGGAGACCATGCGCAAACATAGCGAGTACACGCGGCGTTTGTGCAGTTGATACAAAACCTCGAACGCAGTTTCTTGGCCTTGTTTCGCCTGCTCAATTGCCTCTGCTTCAGTGATGCCTTGCTTCGGGTCGGTCAAGTCGCCTTTTCCGGCCGCCACTCGTTCAGATGCGGCTTCGAACTCTTTTCGTTGTACAAATTTGCCGAGCGAGTCGCGGAAGCGTTCTCGACCGTGCCATAAGTCGTCAGAATACCAAAAACCGTAGCTCCCCGGATGATCTATGCCGCCAGAGAACCCGTCTAACTCGCGCCGAATGTCACTTTAGTAACCTTGCAAGCGAGCGTCGACGACGCGCTCCTGTAGAGACGGGGCTTGCCCCGTCTTGCCGGCACCATCTTACCGTGGCAGGAGACGCGGCAAGCCGCGTCTCTACCAGGAACTATAGATGCCCTACCCCTTGGCCGTGATCGTCTCCAGCCCATGCCCGTGCGGACCGGTTTCTCGAATCCGCAACAGAATGGCGAACGTCAACCCAACGAACCCGAGCACGGAAAAGATCCACATGCCCAGCCCGTATCCTCCCGGATTATCCAGCCCGGCATGTGAGTAGTCGTTGGCCCTCCCAATCAGCAGGTTCAGGATGAAGAACCCGATCTGCTGAATCAGAGTCATCAAGGCGTAGGCGGTGCCCAGCCGGTTTTGGTCCACGATATACGCGACCGAGGGCCACATGACCGCCGGAATCAGCGAAAAGGCTATCCCCATCATGCAGACCGGCACGAAGAGCGAAACATTGGTGTAGCCCATCATCAGATAAACCGGCATCAGCAGAACGGACCCAAACATCATCAAAAATGCGCGCTTCCCGATCTTGTCGGAGAGCAATCCGAAAAGAGGAGTAGCAATCATGGATGAAAGGGGAAGCAGGCTGTTGAAGAACCCAGCCCGCTCGTGCGCCAGGACTCGCATTGCTTCCGAAGCGCTTATACCGCCGTGGGTTGCCAGAATCTTATTAGTGAAGAAATCGATGGCAAATGTGCGGAAGGGAAAGATTGCGGAGTAAAAGGTAAAGCACAGTCCGACAATCAACCAATACGAACCGTTGAACCGGAAAATCTGCCCAAACTCGAGTTTGTCGATTTCTCCCGCCTTGCCTAGTTCATACCGTCCTTCTGCGCGGCTTTCGAGTGCCCAGTAGACGCCCGAGCAAACCACCGCCAGGACGCCGGCACCGACCGCCAGCAAAAGCGGCCCCTGCCAACTCGGCTCGCCGGCCGGTCCATTGGGATAAAAGACCCGATTAGCCCAAGTCGGCGAATTGTCCGCCGCCACCGAGGCCAGGCGGGCGATGGTGAGGTTGATCCCGACGGCGAAACTAAGCTCTTTGCCCTTAAACCACTTGGCGAGCACAGTGATGACCGCGACGATCATGGATTCCGCGCCCAGACCGAGCACGGTGCGCCCGGCGATCATCATCCCAGCCTGCCCGCGCGCGGCGGTCAGTATGGCGCCCAGCAGGCAAAGTGCGGCGAAGAACGTAATCGCCTTCTTCGTGCCAATGCGGTCGATGATGATGCCGCCTATGAGCAGAGTCAAAACCGCGGCTACGCTGTAAGACGAGTTGAGCCACGCGAACGCCGTCGCGGAAAAACCCAGCCTGTCGATGAAAATGCGTTCCAGCGGGTTGATGCTGTCGTAGATGTAGTAGTTGGCGCCCATCGCAACGCTGACAAACAGCAGCACGGTCCAGCGATAAAGACGGGACGGTTCAGGACGGGCAATCTCAGGCATGAAGACAATCATCCCCGGCGCCCACCGGCGCCAGCATGGTTTGTGTGGAGAGAATCAACCGACGGTGAATCACCGACGAAGATAGCAGATTGGATTCGAGAATGCCCGGTTTTCGATGCGGAGTGAATCAGTGACCCCGAGAAAAAACAACGGCTCTCGATCGCGGCGAGCTACCGCGACCAAGAGCCGAAAGCTAAGAGCCAAGAGCTAGGAGCTGTTCCTATATTTTTTCCGACTTTCCGTCGTACTTCACCGCGCCGTTCTTGTCATTCTGGCGCGTGACATCTTCATTGTTATAGGTGCGTGCAGCCTTGTTGAACTTACTCGGTACGGCGACTGGCCCGGTGATGTAAGCCCAGTTACCGCGGGCTTCTTCGGACTGGCGTTCGCCATGCTCCTCACGAGCGCGGCCTTCCCGGGCGCGTTCTTCACGCGGACGCATTTCACCAGGACGTCCTTCGCCCATCGGGCCACCCATCGCTTCGTGCATAACGCGGCCTTCGCGTCCAATCCGCTCCGGCCACAGGTGGATGTTCGAAGCCGTCAGCGGAGCGTCACCGCCCTGATACCACACCGCCACGGTCCAGACCGAACTGGTCTCTCCCTGGACTTGCGAAAGGGTCGAGTTGGTTGCGCCGGCGATCAGTCCCGTGGTGGCGTTGCTCGCCCCCACCGGATTCGGCGAAAACTGTTGCAGGGAAATCTCTGGCGTGGTCAAACGTGGGACGTACGGGGCGCATCCATAAACAACGCAAGCGCCGGGGAAAGGAACGGGTTGTTGCGCAAGCGCGAATGCTGCCGTCAAAACTACTGCCATCAGAACCAAATAGGGTCGCATACTACCTCCACTGGGGCTAACACATCAAGCCATCAAGTGCAGTTTGCTGGCCAGTTACGCTGGGCTCGAAGACAGGCATGATGTTCGGCGATTCGCGGCACTCTCGGCACAAATAACTGAAATTCAGGCAAGGCCCGGCTGTGAGGCGGGTGAAAACTGATGCGCACAACCTGCAACACATTAGTGCCGCCGCCGAATTTTAGCTGCCCACGAACCGAGCATACAGGCTGCGCGCAATGGCCGTGTCAGTCGTTCCCTTGATGATCGCCCGGCCGTCGGGAAACAAAGTCATTTCGTACGGATCGCGCCAGAACTTCAACACAAACTCATTGTGGCGAACGTTGCCGAGGGGCTGAAGCCGCGTGCTCAGTTCGCCAAAGTCAACCGGCCGCTGCCGCTCGTGGATCTGCACGGAATTCCGGCCGCACAGCGTAATGTGAGGACGCCCTTCGCCGGCCAGATGAACAAAATCTCGCAGGCAGGCGCGGCATCCCGCCCGGGGATGAATCGCCGCCAACTCCGCCCGCTCGTTCGTCCAGACATCCCAGGAAAGCAGCGTCCGCCGCATCTTTGCACGCGCCCCCACCAGAAACTTCAACGCCTCGGTCGCCGCAATCGACGCCACCAGGTTCACCGCAGAATTCAAAATGCCGGCAGTCTCGCAGGTCTCCACCGTCCCCCGCGGAGATTCCGGGAACACGCACGCCAGGCACGCCGTTTCGCCAGGCAGGATATTCATGGTCACGGCATAGCTCGCGACCGCCGCGGCGTAAATCCAGGCTACGGAATTTTTCAGCGCATAGTCGTTGATCAGATAGCGAGTTTCGAAATTGTCGGTACCATCCAGAATCAGGTCGCAGCCGCCGAGCAGGGAATCGGCATTCGCGGGAATCAGGTCGGCGACATGAGGCTCGACCACGATCTGCGAGTTGAAGCGCGCGATTTGCCGCGCCGCCGCGATTGCCTTGGGCACCGATTCGCGAGCGTCATTTTCGTCAAATAACGACTGACGCTGCAAATTGCTGGGCTCGACGTAGTCGCGATCGAGAATCCGCAACATCCCGACGCCCGAACGCGCCAGCAACGAGGCCAGCGCAGAACCGGTGGCGCCGCATCCAACGATGACCACGCGGGACTGCGCCAGCCGTTTCTGCCCCTCGGCTCCGATCTCTTTAAACAGCACCTGCCGCGAGTACCGGTCGTCCTTCTCCAAAGCAATAACCTTAGCGATTACCTTTCCGAGGCTTTCAAACCAGTATTATAGGTGCCGGTCGACAAACTTTGTCCGTGCGAGCAACGTGTGCCGTTTAGCAATTCATCGAACCCGAGAGGTCGCATGGTTGACCAGCCTGAATTTCGGGGTGACGTGCTCGTGTCGGAACGGGGCGGAGCCTGTCCTGAGAGGAGCCTAAGGGCCCGGTCCGTCCGCTTTGTGCTGGTAGTTTTGTTAGTCCTCGCGCACTGTGCAAGTTGGGCACAGGATTCGCCCGCCGTCCCCCAGCAACCCGCCGAATCACCTTCGCAGTCCGAAGCGAGAGTTCGGAACCATCACGCCGTATCTAGGTTTGCCGATCGATCAGATCGAGTTGCCCGGTGTTCCTCCGGATGAGGCGGCTTCGCTGCTGGCAGCCACGCCGCTCAAGATTGGCGAACCGCTCACGCGCGAATCACTGCACGACGCGATGCAAGCTCTTTTCGCCACCGGGCGGTTTTCCGATATTCAGGCCGCAGCCGAGCGCACTGAAACCACCGGCGTCAGGCTGCGCTTTATGACGGTCGCCAATTTTTTCGTGGGCATGGTGGCGATCGAAGGCGTTTCCACCAATCCCTCCGCCAACCAACTCGCGAGCTCCACCCGTCTGCAACTCGGCGAACTCTACTCTCGGGAAAAACTCGATCGCGCACTGCAGGGCATCCAGCGAGTGATGGAAGAAAACGGATTCCACCGCTCGAAAGTGACATTCTCTGAAAATCACGACGAGCACCAACACCAGGTCAACATGACCTTCCATGCCGTTCTCGGCCCGCGCGCCATAGTCGGAGAAATCAGGGTGGACGGCGACGCCGGTTATTCCATCGCCGAGATCAAGGAGATCGCCAAGTTGCATTCCGGTGATCCGGTATCCTCGAAGCGCATTACGCGTGCTCTGCAGCGAATTCGCAGCCGCTATCAGAAACAGAATCGTCTGCTCGCCCAGGTCGAAGTGGCCAGCCGCACCTATCGCCCCGAGCACAACACCGTGGACTACGTCTTTAAAGTAGACCGCGGCCCGGTGGTGGAGATTGCAGCTGAGGGTTTTAAACTCAGCCAGCGTGTGCTTAAAAGGCTCGTGCCCATCTATGAAGAAGGCGCGGTCGACGATGATCTGCTCAACGAAGGCCGGCGCAACATGCAGAACCATCTTCAGACTCTGGGTTACTTCGAGGCCACGGTCAGCGTGAGCCAGCAAACCGCGCCGGAGAGCAAAAACGTACAGGTGGTTTATGCCATCAATCCCGGAGACCGCCACAAACTCGCCGCCATTCGCATTTCGGGCAATCGATTTTTTTCCGACGACCTGATTCGCTCACACATGCAGGACCAGGCTGCCGGACGCCTATTCAGTCACGGGCGCTACAACGAGGCGCTGCTCGAAGAGGATGTAGAACGTATCAAGAGTCTTTATCGGGCCAGTGGATTCCGGCAAGCTGAGGTCAACAGCAAACTCGTCACCAAGTACCAGGATGATCCATCGAAACTAGCCATCGAGATCGTCGTGAAAGAGGGCCCGCAGACGCGCGTGGCGTGGGTCCGCATCGAGGGCAGTTATACCCTCCCGCAGGAACAGCTCCCAGAAATTCAGACCGAGGAAAGACAGGGATTCGATGAATCGAGTCTGGCCGATGACCGCGACCGGATTCTGAGTAAGTATTTCGACAATGGCTTTCCCAATGCAACCGTCGACGTCGCTTATGTTTCTGATCCGTCGCCGGCCGACTCGCCGCGCGTGGGTGTAACGTTCACCATTCATGAAGGTGAGCAATTTTTTGTCAATCAACTTTTTCTCGATGGGCTTCACCACACTCGCCCCGGAGTCGCTCGCCGGGAAGTGCGAGTGCAACCGGGCGCACCCTTGAGCCAGCAAGACATGCTGGAGAGTCAACGCCGGCTGTACGACCTCGGCCTTTTCAAGCGAGTGGATACCGCCATCCAGAACCCTGATGGCACCGAGTCGCGCAAGAACGTGCTGGTCACGGTGAGCGAAGCGGATCGCTACACCTTCGATTACGGCGTCGGTTTCGAATTCCAGACCGGACAGCCCACGTTCGGCGTTAACCAGCCACTCGGGCAAACCGGCGTCAGCCCCATGGTCTCCTTCGGCGTCACCCGCACCAGCGTGGATGGTCGCCACCAGACCATCACCATGAAGGGTGATCTTGGCCGCCTGCAGCAGAGAGCGATCATCAGTTACGGCATCCCTGCACTGCTCAACCTTGAGAACCTTCGCTTCACCGCCACCGCGCTCTACGACAACACCGTGGACGTCTCCACCTTTACCTCGAAACGCTCTGAGGGCACCTTGCAAGTCTTGCAGGTGCTGTATAAGACGACTGGACCGCGAACTCACCACCTTCGCCTACCGTTTCAGTTATCGCCGCGTGGAGGCCAGCAATATTGAGGTCACCAGCAACCTCATTCCGCTCCTGTCCAAGCCAACCCGGGTAGGAACCCCCAACTTTATCTATATTCGCAACCGGCGCGATAACGACTTGGAAAGCACCCGCGGCAGCTATACCAGCGTCGAAGGCGGCGTTGCCTCCAGCTACTTTGCGTCGGAGGCGGACTTCAGCCGGCTGCTGGTCAAGAACTCCACCTATCACACGTTTTTTCGCAATCGCAGCACCGGACAAGGATTCGTCTTCGCCCGTTCCACCACCGTAGGGATTGAGAACCGCTTTGGAAACACGGTCATACTGGATCCATCGCAAACTCCTCAACCTGGCGAATCCCTTATTCCTCTGCCGGAGCGCTTCTACAGCGGCGGGGGCAACTCTAATCGTGGATTTGGGTTAAATCAAGCAGGACCACGCGACCCGTTTACCGGATATCCTGTCGGCGGCAGCGCCTTGTTCCTCAATAGTCTGGAGATGCGTTTTCCGAACGTCATGGTGCCTTATCTCAATGACAGCATCGGGTTCACGATTTTTCACGACATGGGCAACGTGTTTGCGCGACCCCAGGAAATGCTCCCCAGCCTGGGTCGCTTTCACCAGCCCAACGAGGATTTCTGTTTCTCGCAGGCCACGCACCTGAACTGCAATTACAACTATGCATCGCACGCGATTGGCCTCGGCGTGCGCTATCAGACCCCGATCGGACCATTGCGCTTCGACTTCGGATACAATTTGAATCCGCCCTACTTTCCCAGCTACAACAACATTACGACCAATCCGGTAACTGGGGAGCAGTCGGGGCAATTCGGGTACCAACGCGCCGGGCATTTCAACTTTTCGTTCAGCGTTGGGCAGTCTTTCTGATGAAACTCGCGATGATCAAACCCGGAATCCGGTGGAGCGACGGGCGTCCTCGCCCGTCAGCGGACACGCCCCGCGTGGTTGCGTCGGCGGCACGCGTCACCATGTATGCGGCGATATGGTACTCGGCCATGTGCATGGCATTGGCAATCTCATCCGCAGGCAGCCAGATCGTCGATCGCGTGGTCACCACGGTCAACGGCCACGTGGTTTTGCAGAGCGATTGGGAACAGGAAGTGGCCTTCGAGGCTCTCGCGAATGACCGCGACCCGGAATCGTTTACTACCGATGAGCGCAATGCAGCCCTTGATCGCCTGATCGATCAGGAACTGCTGCGGGAGCAGGTTCGGCCGTCTGTGCCGGCCCCCGCCGACCAGGTCGCGGCCCGCGTTGCGGAAGTGCGGGATGAAGTTCGGAAGACTCATCCCGATTGCGCCACCGACGCAGGATGGCACGCTATGCTGCAGCGTTATGGGCTCACCCAAAGCACGCTGGAAAAGCGCCTCGGCGAAGAGATCCAGGTCATGAAGCTGGTTGAAGACCGTCTCCGCCCCGCGATCCAGATTGATCAGCACGCGGTGGAGACCTACTACCACGATCAACTGCTGCCGCAATTGAAACGCGCCGGCAATAATACAACCCCGTTGACCGAAGTTTTTGGCCGGATTAAGAATCTGCTGACCGAGAAAAAAATGAACGAACTGCTCACGGGATGGCTGGCGAGTTTGCGCTCTGAGAGCCATATCCCAACCCCTAAACCCAAGCCGGGAGAGCAGAACCGCGGAGAGCAGAACCGTTGACCAATGACCGAGCCGCCCACTGAGCCTGTTCCGCCGTCCGATCCGTCGACCGATCTGCCGACCGAACAAGTTCCGCTGCTCGAAGCATTGCTCGAGCCCACTCCTCCCGAGCGTCGGCACATCCTGTGGAAACTGTTTCTGTCCTTCTGTGTCTTCACCGTCGTCGCCTTCGGTCTGATCGCCTGGTACGTCACCACGGATTCCTTTCAGCAGAGGGTCCGCCGCAAAGTGATCGCGTCGGCGGAAAAGATCACCGGCGGCCGCGTCGAACTCGGGGAACTTCACATCACCCCCTTCCGCCTGCGCATCGACGTTCGCAACCTGACCATCCATGGTCACGAGGCCTCGGATCAAGCGCCATTCTTCCACGTTGACCGACTGGAGGCGGAATTGAAAATTATTTCGCTGCTCAGCACCACCGTCGGATTGCATTCCCTCATGCTCGAGCATCCTGTCGTCCACATGATCGATTATCCTGATGGCACCACCAATGCTCCCGTGCCCGAGGCAAAAATTTCCTCCAATCAGGGCCCGGTGGAGCAACTCTTCTCGCTTTCCGTTGCGCACATCGAGGCGCGGCGGGGCGAGCTGCTGTGGGAAGACAAGAAAGTTCCATTCGAATTCGCCGGGCGCGACCTGGCGCTGCTTTTGAACTACTCTTTACTGCACCGCCAATATGAAGCTCACGTGGTTGCGGGCAGCGTCGCCACTCGGTTGCAGCAGTATCCATCGTTTGTGTGGCGGGCGGATGCTTCGTTGGTTCTGGCCCGCGGACAGCGCCGACATCAGCGGCTTGACGGTGGCATCCGGAAAATCTGAAATCCATTTCGCTGGCCGCCTGCAGGACTTTCACGACCCCAAGCTGACCGGTGATTACAACGGCCTTACCGATCTCGGAACTCTCGTCCCTGTTACGGTTGGTGCAAATTCGTAAAGGTACCGCGCAATTCGAGGGCAAAGTCTCCTGGAGCCTGCAGGATTTTTCCACCCAGGGGCCATACAAGCCAAAGACATCGAATGGTCAAACGGCAAGCTGTCGATGCGGAATGGCCGCTTCACGGCTACAGTGCCTTGACCCCGGACGCTTCCATGTTTCCTCGATCAAGGCGAGCCTGTTCGGCGGCAACCTGTCCGGCGACGCCGATGTGAGCAACTGGCAGAGTTCCCTTCAAAGCTCCTTGCCGTCGCCGGCCACCAAGCGGCGCCATGCGATCGGACGAGTCCAGCCGGGAAGTCTTCAGCGCGGCTCAGGTGCGCCTGCAATTGACGGGCTTCCCGCTGCTTCCGGCGCTGGAATGTCTCAGCTCCAGCGACCTTCCTTTGGATCGCCTCAATCTTTCCGGAAGTGCGAGCGGCAATGTAGAGGTACTCTGGGTGGGCACCATCCGCGACGCGGAGACTCGCCTGAACCTCAACATCGAGCCGGCGCTTAAACAGACGCCGGAGGAGATCCCCGTGCGCGGCCAGATCGATGGCCTCTATCGCAGATCGCGCGATGAATTGGAGGTGAGCCAACTTCACCTGACCACCTCCGGCTCCGAAATCACCGCGACCGGCAACCTGCTCGGCAACCTCATCGCTCCGGTTCTCGTTCACCAGCCACAACCTGAGGGAGTGGACGCCGCTTGCTCGAAGCGGCCTTCGATCGTCGACATGATCGGACAATGGCTCGTCGACAATATGAGGAATTTGCCCTTTACGGTTCACGGCTGGGCGACCCTTGCCGGTTACGTCAGCGGTGGACTCTCTGCGCTTTCCGTCAACGGAAATCTGGAAGTCTATGACTTTGACACAATCTTGCCGGCGACCAACCGAGTCTCCTCGCGAGTTGTTCACTGGGACGCACTCTCCACCGCCGTCCAGTTCTCCAGCGATCATTTCGCCGCACACAATGGGTCCGTCATTCACGGCCACACGACCGCGCACTTCGATGCCAGTACCGCACTGACGGCGTGGGCGCTGCCGGAAGACGCTCCTTTTACTCTGCACCTGGACCTTCGCAACGCCGACGTGGCGGAAATTGCTCACATAGCGGGACTTGCTCAGCCGTTCGCTGGCACACTCGACATGTCCGCCAACCGTTTCCGGCACGCGCGCCAATCCCCACGGCGATGGACATCTCGAACTGCGCAACGGCATGGCCTACGGAGTGGGTGTTCCTTCGCTGAGGAGCGATCTTCGCTTCGCTGGTGGCGAGCTTCAGTTCAACAACATCGAAGCCGGAGTCTACGATGCTGCGCTTTCCGGGAGCGCCGCGGTCAGCACGGCGAATTTCGGGTCGTCGAAAAACGAGTTCCGCCTGAATCTTTCCGGACATAACCTGGATCTCGCGCGTTTGCCGCGCTTCCAGAGCAGCCGGTTCACCGCGGATGGCGTCGCCGATTTTACGGTGCGAGTCAACGGCACCCCCGAACAGCCTGCGCATCGAAGCGCACGTCCATCTCAAGGACCTCGCCCTGGACAAGGAACGCTTCGGAGATTTCTACGTCGACGCCACCACTCACGGACGGCAGCTCGATCTCAACGCCCACTCGGACTTTGATTCTGCTTCTGATTCTGCTAAAGACAAGAAAGCTAAACCCGAGTTGACCATTTCGGGCAGCGTCGGATTAGAGCATTCCTTTCTCGCGGATCTGAATCTCCAATTCCACAATCTGGACGCCGATTCGCTGCTGCGCATTTACTTGCCGGGAGTCACCGGACGCTCTTCTCTGGGGGAACACTCCAGGTTCGCGGTCCCCTGCGCACTCCACGCGATTTGAAAGCGGTCGCGGAACTCGATGCTTTCACCGTAGAGGTCGAGCACGTGCCAGTACAGAGTGTCGATCCCGTTCGCCTCGAGGTCGCGGATCAAGTCCTGCTCGTCGAAAACCTCCACCTGGCCGGCAGCGGAACCGATTTCACCGCGCATGGCCAGGCGCATTTGGCCGGCGCGCAAGAACTCGACCTGCGTCTGGAGGGCTCGGTCAATATGGCGCTGTGGCAGTCTCTCAACCCCAAAATTCTGGCGCGCGGTACTTTGGGCGTGAATCTCGAAGCCGGGGGCACGCTCGCACAGCCCGTTTGCAAGGGCGTCTGGAAGTAAAGAACACCTTCGTCAGCCACAACGACTTTCCCAGTGGCCTTAGCGACCTGAACGGCGTCTTGCTGTTCGATCGCGACCGGATCCAGATCGACCATCTCAGCGGCACCACGGGCGGCGGCACGGTGGCCTTGACGGGCTCCGCAACCTACCAGAGTGGCGTTTTTCTTCTCGACTTCGGTGCGACGGCGCAGGGGGTTCGCCTGCGTTATCCTCCAGGGGTAAGTTCCACGGCGAACGCCGATCTCCGGCTCACCGGCACTACGAATTCCGCTGTGCTGAGTGGTAATGTGTTGGTTACCAAGCTGGCAGTCACCCCCGGATTTGACTTCGCCGCCTATATCGCACGGGCCAGGCAGTCG
>CAVXBU010000023.1:0-37222 GCA_963760175.1 uncultured Acidobacteriaceae bacterium | reverse complement strand
GCGCAGGATGGAAGCCTCAGTGGCACCATCGACTACCCCGACCAGGAGACCTCGGGTATCCAGATTACTGCCATAACTTATAAAGCGCACGCGCTGCACTTCGAAAGCAGCAGCATTCCCGCTATCTATGACGGCACCATGGACCAGGAGCATTCTCTGATCACCGGCACGTGGAAGCAAGGAGTAGCGCCGCTGAGCCTCATCCTTAAGCGGACCTCTTAGCCCCTCTTCTCGAAAAGACTAAGTGTCCAGCTGTCAACTGCGAATCGTCCGAGGACCTCGACTTGTAGAATCACGTAAGTCCATCCCTATGCCCGATCTTAAACCTGACGATCCGGCCAACTCCGAGGCTTCCCAAGAAACTGCCCGCCGGCAGGCCGAACACCACTACTACGCCGCGCTCGATCTGGTTCTCGAAGGCCACCACGAGCAGGCGGTCGAACAGTACCGGCAGGCGGCGGCGGCGACCGAAGTTCACCGACGCGCTGCATGGACTGAGCCGCGCGCTGCAGGACCTCAACCGCTTCGACGAAGCCATCGAAGTTGCCCAACAAATCTCGGCTATCGATCCCGACGACATTTGGCGCACACCAGCCTCTCGATCCTGTATCAGAAAAAGGGAATGGTCCCCGAGGCCGAGGCGGAAGGCAACAAGGCGCGCGTGCTGGGGTGGAAGCAGCAGTTGAAGAAAGGCGGAAGCTGAACCGCAAATGTGACGGAGATGAACTCACAGCCCGATTGCCGATTCCCGCGTCTTGCGCTCTGCATCACCACACTTCTGTTGTCGACCCTAGCCATGGTCACAGCAGCCAGACGACAGACAATCCCCAACCCTCCAAATCGATCTCGGCGCTGGGGCAAATTTCGGGACACGTCTACCGTTCCGACACCGGAGAACCCGTCCCCAAGGCACAAGTCGACCTCTACCCAGCCGATACCGATACCGCGAAGGCTGCCGGCTCCGAGCGCATCGTGCGCAGCGCAACCGACGGCACGTTTGTGTTTCCCGATCTTCCCGCGGGCACCTATGGCGTTTCGGTCTGGCGCAACGGCTTCTCGGAATTTTCGCCGCAAGAGCAAGAGGATGACCACGGCCAATTCGTCACTCTCAAGCCCGGAGAAAAACTGGACAGTCTGACCCTTCGCCTTTACCCGACGGAGTGATCGCCGGGCAAGTCTCCGACGACGACGGAGAAGCAGTGCAGGGTCTTGCGGTCTTCGCTCTGCGCATCAACTTTCAGCCAGGGGACGAAAACAGGTTTCCGCAGCCGGTCGCACCATCACTGACGATCTCGGCAACTTCCGCTTGCCGAATCTTCCGCCCGGTTCTTACCTCGTCAGCGCCGGTGGTTTGATCGAGCATCCGAAGGGAGCCATGGGGCTCAAGCAGAGTCCAACAGGCGGCGTGCAGTATCGCAACACCTTCTATCCCGGAACCTCGTCGCTGGACGAAGCGCAAGTGTTGAAGGTCGGCCCTCAGTTGACCACCAACGACGTTCGATTGACCGTCCCGACAGAAGGCACCTACGCGATTACCGGCAAGGTTCTTTCCGGAGCGGGGCGACCGCCGCTCAAAAATGCCGAGGTCAGCTGCGAGAGAACGGATGCAGCGGGATACACGTTTTCAGAAGCCGTAGGGCCAACTGTCGCGATGGAAGCAGACCATTCTTTCAAATGTTCGCCCGTCTCTCCAGGTGACTACACGCTCAGCGTGAAAACAATCGACGCGGGCGTCGAAAAGGAGCTGGGTTTTGCATCGGTTCGGGTCGTGGACTCCAACGTGCATGCCAACATCGAAGTCGGTCGCGCCGCCGAAGTGCGTGGGAGACGTCGAGGGGCCCCAGGGCTTTTCGCTGGCGGGAAAACTTATCACGCTGGAAACCTTCGGGCCGGGTTTTTATCTTCTGCATGAAGCACCGGGCATGAATCCCCAGGCGTCGATTCCAGCGGACGATTTGTCATCGCCAACATACCGCCCGGCGAATTCTTCTTTACTGTTTCAGATGCCCAGGGAGAAGAATCCGCTTACGTCAAGAACGCGATCTGCAACAGCCGGGATTACGCGTCCCGCGAGTTCACGCTGGCGGTCGGGACACCCTCGATTGCGATGTCATTCTGGCCAGCGATACCGGCACAATTCACGGCAAGGTGACGGACGGCGACAACCCTGCGCGCGGGCTAATCGTCGTTCTGGTCCCTGAGTCAAAGGAACTTCGCAGGATTCCGCGCTATACCCTTACAGCCAAAACGGATGTCGCCGGTCAATACAAAATCGCAGGGGTGATTCCCGGAAATTACCTACTGTTCGCCGTCCCACCGGGCGCCGACCACGGCTACTACGCCCTTGATTTTCCCGAGCGCCATGCCGATATCGCCGAGCACGTCAGCGTCGACCCAGCACGACCCAGGCGTCAACCTGAAGTCCTCCAAGGTGGAGCCGTGAGGGTTCTGCCGAGGGAACGAGTCGCCGGGGTTGAGGTGGAAACAGCAGTTGGAGAAGGGGAGTGGACGAGAAGCTGGCACCGCCTTGAGTTCTCCCCTTGTTGCGACGTGCCAACTCGCCTCTGCTGACGAAATGAGTAGGATAAGCTATTCCCGATGCTGTTTCCAAAACCCATCTCCGATCTTGAGCATCAGGAGATAGAGGAGTTTTGCTCTAGGTTTGTGGAAAACGTGCGGGCGGAATACAAATTACCTTCGACCAGAACGTCAAGAAAAAGCTATCGCGCGTGGTTTCGGCGTTTGCGAATACCTACGGTGGTGTTTTGATCATTGGCGTCAAAGCAAGAGTCATGGTATTCCTGAAAAGCCGATCGAAGGGATCGATTTCGCGGACGCCGAACCGAATTAACGCTCGAGAACATTTGTCGCGAGAATATTTTCCCTGAGGTCCTTTGTATTCGAAGTTGGTACAGTCCTCGGTGCCGGGGAAGGCGTTCTTGGTTGTTGAGGTGGGTGAAAGCCCAAAGGCCCCGCACGCCATCGAGAACTCTACCCAGGTGTATGTTCGTACCGGCGACTCGCTTGGACCTGACTGCGCTGGCCAATCTGGACCTGATCGAGCGTTTGTTGCTAAGGTGACGCGAGGTGCTGGCCAGATGGAGCGAGTTTTACTCCGATTCCCTGGATCTTGCCACCGCCGTTGGCATTGATATGGCCAGCCCATTCTTGAGCTAAGGATCGGCCCGATTTACCCAACTGACACCATCCTTAGTCGAGAGAGCGCATTTGCCTTCTTGACTAACCCTCAGCTGCAACATTCTTTAGGTTTGTTGAACATGGCCTCCCCTGCACCCTGCGGGGTGCGCTGCTAGCGAGAGCGGACGCGGGTGCGAAATACATCAACATCGGACAGCTTGGCACAATTCACTATCTGGAGCCACTACGGCGCGCCGTTGTCGACTCCGGATAAAGACGAAACCCAGGGAACAACCAGCAGAAGCAGATCTACTCCGTACCGCTGTGGTGGATCACGGGAGCAATGCTGAGGGCGGTCGGGCTTGCGGGCATTCTCATGGCGTCGTGCTCGGTAAACTGCGGTTTGCGAATAGAAGCGAAGCTGTGCAATGTGTCGAAACTGGATTTCACACTAGCGCTGGACAACAGCCCTTGGGCCACTCTACCAGTGTCGACGCTTTCTCAGCACTATCCCAGCGTCGCTGACACACCCCTCAGAGACACTGGCCAAGAAGGTAGAAGATGTCGTCACGGAATTGTTTTATCAGATTAGATGGCCTTTTGGCACCGAGGCTCCCGATACGAGAGACCAAATCAGGCCTATCGTTGCCAAGGCCGCAGCGTCGGTCAACGTGCGCTATCAGTAAGAAGGTCAGCCGGGGCTCACCCGCCAACTAGTCAAAGAAGGCGGACATGATATTCGCGGCGCGAATGCGGCCTCCGCGCTCTAATGGCCTCTCTCGGCATCGAACCCAATTGAGACGTACCGGACACCTCACTCACTGCGCACTCCACGCCCTCCGCGAGTAAAATTAATCTATGCGAGAAGTCTGTAGTTTCCTCCGTTCGCACTCCGGTGGGACGCGCGTTCAAAGGTACGCTGCGGGCCACTCGTCCTGACGAACTGGCCGCCGTCGCCATTAAGGGCGCGCTCGATCGCGTGCCGCAGCTTGACCGCAAAGAAATTGAAGATGTCATCCTCGGCTGCGCCATGCCCGAGGCCGAGCAGGGAATGAATGTGGCCCGCATCGCCTCGCTGCGCGCAGGCCTGCCCGTAGAGGTTTCGGCGATGACCATCAATCGCTTCTGCTCTTCCGGATTGCAGGCGATTGCCATGGCCGCCGAGCGTATCATGAGCGGCGGCGCCGAGGTCATCGTGGCGGGCGGAACCGAATCCATGTCCATGATCCCGATGGGCGGCAACAAGATTTCGCCGAACCCATGGCTGGTCGATCATTATCCTGACGCCTATCTTTCCATGGGCCTGACCGCCGAGCGCGTGGCGCAGCGTTTCGGCATCACGCGCGAGCAGTGCGATGAGTTCTCGCTGCGCAGCCATCAGAAAGCTCTGGCCGCGATCGAGGCGGGCAAGTTCGAGGACGAGACCGTGCCGTGCCAGTGAGCTTCACCACTCCGAACGGGTCGAAGCCCAAACGCCAGGAAATTGCCTTCAAAGTCGACGAAGGCCCGCGCGCCGACACTTCGCTCGAAGCTCTGGCCGCGCTCAAGCCCGCGTTTCACGTCAAAGGCGTGACACGGCAGGAAATTCTTCGCAGATGTCGGATGGCGCCGCCGCCGCCATGGTCATGTCGGCCGAGCGGGCGAAGGCACTGGGTATCAAGCCGCTGGTGCGCTACGTGGCGTTTGCAACCGCGGGATACAAGCCGGAAGAAATGGGCCTTGGGCCGGTGTTTGCGATCCCAAAGGCCTGAAGCTGGCCGGGCTGAAGCTCTCTGATATTGACGTGATCGAGCTGAACGAGGCCTTCGCCGCGCAAGCGCTGGCGGTGATCAAGGAAGCTGGGCTCGATCCCGAGCGCGTGAATCCGAACGGCGGAGCGATTGCGCTCGGCCATCCTCTGGGCTGCACCGGAGCAAAGCTGACGGCCACGCTCATCCGCGAACTCAAGCGCCGCAATGGGCGTTACGGCATGGTCACCATGTGCGTCGGCGGAGGCATGGGCGCGGCGGGGATTTTCGAAAATCTGAATTGAGGCTTTTTACTGAATCGTTACCCAATCTCTTTGTTCGTCGACGTGTTTTGCAGTATGCTGTCCTGCTCTCGCGGTCCCGTATGAGTAAGTAGAACGACCAGAGTTTGCCCGACTGGCCTCAGTCGGTTGGAGGTGCTTCATGCGGCTCTCCGGTTTTGTCGTCGCAACTGTCCTGTTGGTTTCAGCCATCTCTTCTGGCGCAGCGCGGAGGTGGATCGAGCTCCGGGGGTTCTCGGTGGCTGCAAGCATTCCGGCGGTGGCTTCTTCGAGCGCCAGTTCTCGCACGCCAGCTCGCGCAGTTCCGGAGGCTCCTCCAGTTCGATGCGAGCTCCGGCAGTGACTCCGCATCAAGTCAATGGTGCGTACTGGTCAGGCGATCGGCTGGATCGAATGCACGGACTCATGCCCCGGAATCCAGCGCGAAGCCTGAGAAGAGAAGCTGTTTTCTGTCCTGGGCACAAAAAGGAGCCCGCGAATCGCTCATTGGCACGAGGCCCAGCCGTCTCCGAAGGGCTCGCGTCTGGAAACGGCTTTGGTTGCAGCGCGCAGTACGGTTTAACGATTGCAGCGCCCTGGCGAATCAGACTGGCGATCGCAGCAACAGCAGATGCAGGGACAATCGACCCCGGCGAAGGCCTGCGCTATCGGTTGCTGCGAGAGCAATATCGATTGCTGTGCACGTTGCGGCATCGCCGGTTTCGGCGCGTATGATCAATGAGTGCAGTCCTTTTTCGACGATTCCTAGGCGCTGCGCGCCACTACGGCTGGCATCGGGCGTAACGCTATATCCATTGGCTGAATCCCGCGTTAGAATGAAATGTTGTCGCTTCGTTCTATGCCTACTCGAGCGGTCTTCATTCGCGGCAACCAAATTTAGAGGTCTAAGACAATGGCCACGATCACTGCAATTCCCAAGACCAAAATTTCTCGGCGGCAGCTTTCTGCTCGAAGAGCGGCAGACCGCCGAAGTCTTCACCCCGGAAGATTTCACCGAACAGCATCAGATGATTGGCCAGACGGCAGAAGAGTTTGCCGTCAACGAGATTCTCCCCAACGCCGACAAGATCGAACACAAGGACTTCTTCGATCTCGCGCGACCTGCTGAAAAAAGCCGGCGAACTGGGCCTCAGCGGAGTCGAAATTCCCGAGGCCTACGGCGGCCTCGAGATGGACAAAGTCACCGCCGCCGTCATCGCCGACCACATTGCCAAATACGCCGGCTTTGCCACCACCTGGGGCGCGCACACCGGCATCGGCATGTTGCCCATCGTTTATTTCGGAACCGAAGAGCAGAAGAAAAAATATCTGCCGCGGCTGGCCGCGGGAGAGATCGTCGGCGCATATGCCTTGTCGGAAGCGTCTTCCGGCTCGGATGCGCTGAATTGCCGCGCCCGCGCCGAGCTTTCGCCCGATGGCAAGCACTACATTCTGAACGGCGAGAAGATGTGGATCACCAACGCCGGCTTCGCCGATCTGTTCACGGTGTTTGCCAAAATCGATGGCGAGAAGTTCTCCGCGTTTCTGGTCGAACGAACTTTCCCGGATTCTCGATCGGCGGCGAAGAGCACAAGATGGGCATTCGCGGATCCTCCACCTGCCCCATCATTCTCAATGATTGCAAGGTGCCGGTCGAGAATCTGCTCGGCGAAATCGGCAAGGGCCACGTCATTGCCTTCAACATTCTGAACGTCGGACGCTTCAAGCTGGGCGCGATGTGCGTGGGCGGAGCGCGGGTTTCGCTCGAAAACGCCATCGCCTATGCCAAGCAGCGCAAGGCGTTCGGCAAGACGATCGCCGATTTCGGCCTGGTGCGGGAAAAGATCGCCAACATGGCCACGCTGATCTATGTCGGCGAGTCGCTGGTCTATCGCACGGTCGGCATGATGGACGCGTGCTCTCGGAAATCGATTCCGCCAGCCCCGACGCTGCGAAAGAACTGCGCAAGGCCATCGAGGAATATGCGGTCGAGTGCTCGATCCTCAAAGTCTGGGGCTCGGAGATGATCGATTACGTCGTCGACGAGACGCTGCAGATTTATGCCGGCTATGGATTCGTGGAGGAGTATCCGGCCGAGCGGGCTTATCGCGACGCCCGCATCAACCGCATCTTCGAAGGCACGAACGAGATCAACCGGCTGATCATTACCGGATTTCTGCTGAAGCGCGCCATGACCGGCCAGTTGCCGCTGATGCCCGCGATCAAGAAGTTGATGGACGAAGTGCTGACCGGGCCGTCGTGCCGGCGAAGAAATCGAAGGCCCGCTGGCCGAAGAACGCAAACTGGTCGCGCAGGCCAAGAAGCTTGGCCTGTTCGTTTCCGGCGCGGCCACGCAGAAATACATGCAGGCGATTCAGGACCAGCAGGAAGTGATGGGCGCGATCGCCGATATGACCATCGAGATCTATGCCATGGAATCGGCCGTGCTGCGCGCGCAGAAAATGGTCGAACTAAAAGGAGAAGCCGCAGCCGCGCTACCGATCGCGATGACCCGAGTCTATCTGACGCAGGCTCTCGAAAAGGTCGAAGCGGCGGCGAGGAAAGTCATCGCCGACGTGGCCGAAGGCGACATGCTGCGGACGCAACTAGCGATCGTGCGGCGGCTCGCCAAGCACGAGCCGTTCAACGCGATTGCGCTGCGCCAGCAGATTGCGCAGAAAACAATCGAGGCAGGGAAGTACCGGCTGGCGTAGGAACAGAGAACCGAGATCCCCTCGCCAGCGCGTTGTCATCCTGAGCGGAGCATGCAGGATTCGCCAAGCGAATCCTCATGCGGAGTCGAAGGACCCCTACCGCTAAATCTCACTCCGGCCGGTCACTCCTTCGGAAAGTTCGCGTCCGCCTTCACTTCTTCAATCTGCTTCGTGTGGCGCTCGGAGTGCGCCGAGATCAGCAGGATCCACTGATAAGCATCGAGCGTTCCCAGCACCGGATGCGGGCCGAAGTGGTCGCGCAGATCGTCGTTGGTGGTGCGGATGTAGTCCATTGTCGCTTTGCGGCTGTCTTCGAAGGCCTTGGTCAGCTCCGCCTCAGTCGCCCAGCGATTGGTTGGCCTCAGAAATTCCGGTGCCTGCGCTTTGCGACTGCGATCCGGAACCCTCTCCATGATGATCTGGTCCTTCCCCGCCACTTCGGCGCGCTTGGCGGGGTCAGCCGGCGATGTCCATGAACTTGGTCTGAACCAATGCCAGAAGCGACGACTCCGACACGGCAATATGCTCCGACACTTCGGCGACCGACCAGCGGTCGGGAGCCGGCTTGAATCTCCACTGCTTCTCCGATAATCCAGCGATCGATTTCAGAAATGCGTCGCGCGTAGCTTGCAGGCTCGCGAGCGCCGCCGCCCGCTCTTCGGCCGTCAAAGTCGATGGCGCAGGAGCGGCAGTGGTTTGAGCGGCGCTAGCCAGCGTCAGCGTGACGACCAGGCACAGCACGGCAGCGAACTTCCATATTGGATTTTCATTCCTTACCCCTGTGAGATTGGAAATGCGGTAGGCAATTATCAATGGCGGCGCGGCAAAGCGCAAATCGGCTCAGCGCCTCACCCTAGCAGAATCGCGTAGCGACAGCCGCCCTCGGCTGTCCAGCGAGCGCAGCTCGCTTCCCGCCAGGCTCACTCAAACCAGCCGCTGCGGTATGCGATCCACCAGGACGCGTATCCGATCGGAATGGTCGCGCCCAGAGCCCACCAGATCGGCAGGATAAAATCGGCAGCGAGCCCGAGCACGGTGAACGAGGCCCAGAAAATCTTGCGCTCCATATTCTGGATTGTAAGTCTTTTGCGTCTTCAACGATCCGGTTTACCGGCCTGCGGAAAAACTTCGGTTTCGCCGTAGAGACGGGGCTTGCCCCGTCTCAGCCGCCAAGATGGGTAAGCCGGTCCTCTACCCAATCGCTGCCCTCACGCTTTGGGCTTGAGTTCTTCCATCACGCTCTGAATCAGCTCTTTGGCGTCGGTGAGATTCTTCATGATGAGCTGCACATCCATGACCGGCTTGCCCGGCCAGCGCTGGCTCTGGCAGTAAACGCCATGCTGCCCGACCAGGGCCATGGCGTCGGTGACCAGGTCCATGGTGACGGCGAGCCGCCCGCGGGGCACGCCCATGCGAATTTCGTAGTGCTCGAGTTCTTCCTGCTTTTCGTTGAACACGGCCATGAGCAAATTGTAACGGGGATGTGGGTATAATTCTTGGCGAAGCAGCAGAATCAGCAATTGCTAGTAGCTCAGCCGTTAGCTTGCAAAAGTCAAGTCCCCGGCCGACGGGGCTTGAGTCGGCGGCAAGGAACTTTAATTCGGCACCTCTGAACGCTTTGGCTAAATGCTGAGTGCTATCTCAGGAGGGAACAAATCATGAAGAAATTTGCCTTAATCGCAGCATCACTTCTCGCAATCGCAACTCTTGCCTCGGCGCAAATGAACATGGCGGAGGACAAATCCAAACGGCCCAGTCCGCCGGCCAGCGCCGCCTGCAAGTTGTCCGATGGCAAAACCATCAAGATCGACTATTCCAGTCCGCGCGCAAAAGGTCGAAAGATTTTCGGCGAAGCGAGCGAGAAGGCATTGGTGCCGTACGGAGAAATCTGGCGCACCGGCGCGAATGAAGCGACCACCTTCGTCGCCGACGCGAACCTGAAGGTCGGTGGCAAGGATGTTCCCGCCGGCAGTTACACCATCTTCACCGTCCCGAAGGCCAGCGAATGGTGGTTGGTCATCAGCAAGAAGACGGGCGAGTGGGGAACGGATTATCCCGGCGAGAAGGAAGATCTGGTCCGCGTGCCGATGAAGGTTTCCAAGACGCCGGCACCGGTGGAGAATTTCACCATCGCCTTCGACCAGGCCGGCAGCAAATGCACGCTGCGCATGGAGTGGGAAAACACCCGCGCCAGCGTCGACATCACCAAGTAAGAAGTTGATCCGTTCAGGTCACGCATAGGACGCCGGCCTGCTCTGCGCCAGCAGCCGTCCACCGGCGCTATACTGAAACCCAATGCGGCCGATGCTGCGCTTTCTTTGGAACTCCACCCGTGGCCACCGGATTGCCCCCTGGCGCAGTCCGCTTCTTCTATGGCGCATCGAGACCTTCACCGGCGTCAAAATGACCCAGATCGGATTCCTGGAATTCTGGACGTTTCTGTGGACGGAACGCACCAGCCTGTGGCGCTTCTTGAAGTGGACAGCGGAGATGGATCGCTACGTCCATCCCGGAGCAAAGAACGCGTAGGGACAGCCGCCCCCGGCTGTCCGGCGGGGCGAAGCCCGCCACGCTCTCAATCGCCAGTATGAACGGACGTCAGCAGCAACAGACCAAACCCCGGCGAACTGGCGCTCGCCCGGACAGCCGGGGCGGCTGTCCCTACGTTCGCTTCTCCTCACCCCATCACCACATTCACTTCGCTGCCCTTGCCCGCGCCCAGCAACTGGAACGCTGATCCGCGATTGGCAGCGACCTCCAGAAAACCCATGCTGCCCAGGATTCCGAAGACTTCGCCGGGAGTGCCTTCCGCGTAGTTTGCGCACATGCGCGTGGCCTGCCCCTTGTTGCCAATCGCGATCTTGAAGGCGGGCGGCGCGGCCGCGAAAAGTTGCGGCGCATCCTTGGGAGTGATGTTGGTGATGAGATTGCCAAAGCGATCGACCTTCAGCACGACTCCCCGCAACGTGCGCTCATCCACCGGCTTGGGACGTGGCGCGCCAAAGCGGACATAATCCGTGATCTCTTCGCCGAAGCGATCGGCTTGCACTCCCTTGGCGAGCTGAGCCGCGACTGGCGAGAAAATATCGCGTGCGTGAAAAGTGTTGCTGCGGGGCTGCAGAAAATAATGCTCGGCGGTGACATGGCGGACGGAGATGCGCTCCTCGCGATCATAGACCAGGGAAAGCACGCCGTTGTCGGGAGCCACAAACAGGTGGCGGTCGCCGGTCATAATCACGGGCCGCCGCGCCGTACCCACTCCGGGATCGACAATCACCATGTGCACGGTGCCGGAAGGGAAGTAGGAGTAGGCCTGCGAAATGGTCAGCGCGCCGTCCAGAATGTCGAAGGGCTGCACGGCATGACTGATGTCAATGATCTGCGCCTCGGGCGCAATCTCGAGGATGACGCCCTTCATGGCGCCGATGAAATGATCGTTGAGTCCGAAATCGGTGGTGAGAGTGATGATCGCGGTGCGTGCCAATCTGTGACCTCGTTCAGCTCCGAAATTTTCAGGAACTTAACGAAGTATCGGATGTGGCACGATGGCACGTCAAGGAACAGTTGTTGTGGAGCGCTCAGGCGTCCGCCGCCCAGCCACGATGCTGCTGGACGGGCGAGACGCCCGTCCCTCGGCATAATGATTTGTCACGCGCGCTGGTTTAATCCACTTGCACGTCGCCCGAACCCGTATGCACGGAAATCATGGGACCGCCGCCACCCACCTTGCCCATCACGCTCTTCCTCGACTCCTGGATGCGGCCCTGGACGGTCGTACTCACAGGATGGCCGAGCGTAACGGTTCCGGAATTGGAAGAGATGTCGACGTCGAAGGCGGCGTCCGAGGGCACATTGAGCGTGACGTTTCCCGAGCCGGTTCGGACGCTCCACATATTCTTGGGCAAGCCTTTGCCGCGAATGTCGCCGCTGCCCGCCTCGGCTCGAAACCCTCCATTGATACCGTTTACCGTGATGTTGCCGGACCCGGTGCGGATGTCCACATCGCCCGCACCCATTTCTTCAATTTCGATATCGCCGCTGCCCGCTTTGACCCGTGCCGGTCCAGAAAGCTCCCGCCCGCGGACGTTTCCCGATCCCGTCTGGAAATGCATTTCACCGGTCAGCCGCGCCAGCTTCAGGTCGCCCGACCCGCTCTCCAGATCCACATTGCCCTTCAGACCTTCGACCGTCTGATTGCCGCTGCCGGTATGGGAGCGAATCGCGGTGTCCTCCGGGACGGTGATTTCGTAGTCGACCGAAATGTTGTTAAGGTTGACGTAGTCGATGCGGATGCTGTTGCCGCTCTGGTGAATCGGAGGATTGCTCTGCAGCTCCTGCACCTCCGCCTTACGATCGCCGCCAAACCAGGAATTGCCCGTGATCTTGGCATGAATCGAGACCGTACCCGCAGCGCCATTCCGGACGGTGATGTCGCCGGAGCGAGTCAGCACTTCGAGATCGACCGGACCACTGACCTGAAACGACCGGTCAAAAGTTCCGATGACCGAGGCGAAACCGGCCAGCGACGTGGCCAAGATAAAGATCACCGTTCTAACGGCTCGATGCTGAATGGGAAAAGTGTTGGTCATGACGTTTGACTCCCGTAAATCTGGTTTGTCATCCTGAGCGAAGCGAAGGACCTATGGATTCTTCAGGCGCCGGCAAGGTGCATAGGTCCTTCGCTTCGCTCAGGATGACGGTGTGCTTTTATGCCACGAGCTTGCAGGACGGCACACTATCCTGTTTTTCCTGATACCTGACACCTAAGACCTGAGACCTGAGACCTGCCTCCTACTGCAGCACCACCTGGTCGCCTTCCTTCAGCCCCGACAGCAACTCGGTCTTGGCGCCATTCGAAATGCCGATGTTGACGGCAATCTTTTTCTTGCCTTCCTTGGCCTTTGGATCCGGTATCTCGACCGATGCCTTCTTGTCCTTGTCGTACAGGATCGAGCCTTCCGGAATCTGCAGCACGTTCTTGTGCTCTTCGAGAATGATCTCGGCGTTGGCCGTCATCATGGCTTTGAGCACGCCCTCGGGGTTGTTGATCGAGACGCGCACCTCGAAAGTCGTCACGTTATCTTTTTCAACGCCCATGGGAGAAATCTTCGTCACCTTGCCGGTGAAGGTCTTGTCCTTGAACGATTCGACTTTAATCCGGGCGGGTTGTCCCAGATAAACCTTGCCGATATCGCTCTCGTCCACTTTGCCTTTGACGTAGACCTCGCTGGTGTCGCCCAGCGTCATCACCAGCGTCGCCGTCGAACCCAGCACCAGAATCGAACTCACCGCATCGCCAATCTCCACGTCGCGCGACAAGCACAATGCCATCCAGCGGAGACTCAATCGTGGTGTAACCCAGCTGCTCTTCCAGTTGCTTCAGATTGGCGCGGTCCTGCGACACCTGCCCCTGCGCCTGACCAATCTTCGCCTGCAAAACCTGTAACTGCGCCTTGGCCACATTTTGCTTGTTCAGCGCCATCTCGTAATTCTTCTCCGCATCGTCGAGCGCGGAAGCGGAAACCACTCCATCCTTCGCCATGCCCTGGGCGCGCACATAGGCGCGTTTCAGCAGCGGAACGTCGGGACCCTCGGCGTCGACCTTGGCGCGCTCCAGGTCGGCGCGGGTGCCGTTCAAGCTGGCGCTCGAGCCTTCCAATTGCGCGCGCGCCTGATCCACGCGAGCCTGAATCTCTTCGCGGTCGAGTTCGGCCAGAACCTGACCCTTCTTAACTTTGTCGCCGTAATCGACGTAGAGCTTCTTCACGATGCCGCTGGCCTTGGACTTGACCTCCACCTTGGTGATGGGCTCGATCTTGCCGGTCGCGACCACGCTCTTCGCCAGGTCTCCCTTCTCGACTTTGGCCAGCTTCGAAGGGTCGATCTTGGTGCCGCCGCTGTATGCGATCAGCGCGCCCGCAGCACACCAGAACCACAACGGCTGCCGCTATCGAGCTCCAGATAATGATTCGCTTACGCCGCTTTTTCCTGGCAGTGCCGTTACCATTGCCTTCCACGACCGCCTCCTGCTTGCATTTCAAATCTCAGAACTGGCATTCACTTGTTGTTACGGGAGAACCATCGAAATAGTTCCTCAATAATTTCTGCTTCCGCTGTAGAGACGGGGCTTGCCCCGTCTAAGCCGCTAAATCGGGCGCCGCCCCCGCCGCGCTTCACGTACTTAGACCGCCGGCCGACGAAAAAGAAAGCGATCAGTTTCAGCTAGCAATCAAGGATTCAGCTCTGATTGTACTGCCAGCGACTTCCAAAAGCCCGCGATCCCGCTCCATGGAATTTCGATCCCCCATCGATTATCCCTTTGGAATGTTAGAATTAGAATTCCATGATTGCATACGTGCTGCTGCGGGTGTTCGTCATCCTGCTCCTGGTGGCGGCCAATGCCTTCTTCGCCGCGGCCGAGTTTGCGCTGGTCAGCGTGCGCGAAACCCGCATCCAGCAGTTGATCGAAGCCCACCGCGCGGGCGCCCGCATCGTCCTCAAACTCCATCAGCAACTCAGCCGCGTCGTGAACGGCGTGCAACTCGGGATCACCGTCACCAGCCTGACCCTGGGCTGGCTGGGCGAGCCGGTTCTGGCGCGATTGTTTGAGAGCTGGATCGGAAGCATCCCGCACGCCACCATCTATGCTCATGCCATCGCCGTCGCGGTCGCCTTTGTCATGATCACCAGCCTGCACGTGATCCTCGGCGAACTGGTGCCCAAATCGCTCGCCTTGCAACGCGCCGAGAGTGTCGCCCTGGCAGTCGCCGCGCCCATGGATGTTTTCCTGACCATCACCGGCCCCCTCACGATCGGCATGAGCCGCGTCGCTGGTTTTGTTCTGCGCGCCTTCGGCACCCGCGAGATCCGCCACGGCTCGGTTCATTCCCCCGACGAACTCAGGCTCATCGTAACCGCCGCGCGTACTTCCGGACAGCTCTCCTCGGCCCAGGAAGAGATGCTGCTCAATGCGCTCGAGCTCGACAACATTGCCGCGCGCCAGGTGATGGTGCCGCGCACCAGAATTTTTTCCCTGCCCGCCGACCTCAACCTGGACGAAGCCTTGTCGCGCGTGGTCGACGATCAGCACTCGCGCGTCCCCGTCTATGATCCGCAGCGCGGTCCCGAACACATTATCGGCGTCCTTTACGCCAAGGACTTGATGCGCTGGACGCGGCTGCGCCTGGCATCCGCCGCTGCCCTTCCTGCTGCCCAGCGCATTTCCCAGATGAAGATCGGCCAGGTTATGCACGATGTGCTGGTCGTGCCCGAAACCAAGTCCTTGCTCGAACTGCTCGGTGAATTCCAGCAACGCAAGCGGCATCTGGCAGTGGTAGTCGATGAATTCGGCTCCACCGCGGGAGTGATCAGCGTGGAAGATGTGCTCGAGCAACTGGTCGGCGAACTGGAAGACGAATTCGACGTAGCTTCCGCGCAGCCCGCGGTCACCGACGCGAACGCCCCGCTCGTGCTCGACGGAGCCGTCAACATTCGCGACCTCGAAGCGCAATACGACCTGAAGCTTCCACAAGACGAAGGCTTCGAGACTCTAGCCGGCTTTCTGCTTTCCAGGCTGCAAAAGGTGCCCGCTGGCGGCGAGGCGTTGGATTATGAAGGGCGCCGTTTCGTAGTAGAAAAAATGGACGGCCATCGCATAGCGACCGTTCGCATCGAGCCCGTGCCCGCAGCCCCAGCCCCGCAAGCTGGAGATTTGACTACTTCAGCCGTTCCCAAGTGATCGTCCAAATCACGGGAACTTCTGTTCCGTCCTTTTGCTTTTCTGTCCCTGCTCCACGAAAGAAAAAACGGTCCTCGCCCACCAGGTGATACGGCCGCTCCTGAGTCGTTCCCGGATAGTTGGGCGACCAAGCCGTTTCCGGACGATGAATCATGATGTGCTCGCTTTCGCGTATCTCGAAGGTTCCACAGTACGAGATGAATCCATCGAGGGCAGAAGCAGCTTCCGGCGCGCGTTGGCGTGTTCGCTTCCGACCAACGAGGGCGGCCGGGTTTCATCAATTGGGCGCACATGTGGCCCGAGGGAGTGTACATGAGGAAGCCCGTTGCATCCCGCCCCAGGTCGGGATAGGGCGTCGTGTGCCCGTCGGAATACTTGTATTCTGTCGAAACCAGCTTCCACGCCCCTAAAAAATAATCGCGGATAGAACCCTTAGGCTGATACTCGGCGGGAGCGGCGCCGCTAGTGGCAACCGAAGTCTGGCCATAAGTGAGAGCAGCAATAAAAACAACGACAATCGACAGCATCGTGGTACTCATATGCATTCCCCGAAGCACTTCACTGATAGGTGATGCGACGATGGATGATACGATGCGAATTGCCGCGACTACAACCTTAAGCCGGGTGCCCCATTCTTGCGCGTTCTTTGCGCAAGAGTGGGATCCACGGAAGTGTGCAGCTTAAGATCTGTACCGCGCTTCAGTGCCGCTGCAGCGCCGTCGTTGTGAATTCCGGCTTGATCCGCCGAGCCCGCATGATAACGTCTTAATTCCGATGCCGCGCTACATCATCTCCCGAGTGCTCTACACCCTGCCCGTCATCTGGCTGGTCGTCTCGACCGTCTTCCTGCTGATCCACTTCGTCCCCGGCGATCCCATCCAGCAAATGCTGGGAGAAGGCGCCGCCGCCGGAGACATCCAGGCGGCAAGACACGCCTACGGTCTCGACGTCCCGCTAGGCGAGCAATACCTGAATTACTGGCGAGGCGTGCTCCACGGAGATCTAGGCAAGTCGCTGCGCTTCAATCAGGCAGTTACCACGCTGATCGCAAAGCGCTATCCCTACACCCTGCAACTAACCCTGGCGTCATTATTCGTGGCGATTGTGCTCGCCATTCCCGCAGGAGTGCGCTCAGCGCGAAGACGCAATCAATGGGATGACCGCGCCCTGAGCGTAGTCAGCCTCTTCGGCCTGTCGTTCCCAAACTTCGCGCTGGGTCCGGTGCTGATCCTGTTCTTCGCCGTCAAGCTAGGATGGCTCCCCGTCTCCGGCTCCGGCACCTTCGCGCATCTAGTGCTCCCCGCCATCACCATGGGCGGAGCCTTAGCCGCGATCCTGACCCGCATGGTGCGCACCTCAATGTTAGAGGAGTTAAGCCAGGACTACATTCGCACCGCCCGAGCCAAAGGCCTGCCCGAGCGCACCGTAGTCTATCGTCACGCCCTGCGCAACGCCATGATCCCGATCCTGACCGTCCTCGGATTACAATTCGGCGCCCTGCTAGCCGGAGCGATCGTAACCGAAACCATCTTCTCCTGGCCCGGCATAGGACGCCTGACCATCCAAGCCATCGGCAACCGCGACTACTATCTGGTGCAAGGATGCATTCTGGCGATCGGCCTGACCTATGTAGCCGTAAACTTTCTGACCGACTTGCTGTACTCGGCGGTGAACCCAAGAATCAGACAGTGAAACGCGTCCATATCACAAACGACGGGTGCCCCATCCTTGCGCGTTCTGTGCGCAAGGGTGGGATTCCCCGGAAGTGTCCCGCGAAGGATTTGTGTAGCATGTGACTTTGGGTGGCGCAGCGCCTCAGCGCTGCGATACACCCAGGTTTTTCGCTGATCGGCTGTAGCCGCTTGATAATCTGGCCGTTGCCCTTTTTTCATCACAAACGCCCTGTACACCCCGTCACAGACACCGACTCCGCAATGCGCGACAATAGAAAAGCCGCTGAACTGCAGATTTTGGGAGAGCGAATCAAAGAGCAGAGCTAAGTCCTTTGTTCTCGAATATTTGGAGTTAAGTCATGTATATTCTATATTTTGGCGCAAATGCGGGGGGGGGGGCGGGGGTACTTAAAAACGGACGCCTGCAAGACCTCCTTGACGTGTATATACACAAACGCTATTCTGTATATACACCAAAAGCGAGGAGAATATTATGGCTGGGACCATGACATCCATCCGCCTGGACACGCATCTGGCCGACGAGGCCAAGAAACTCCTCGGCGTAAAATCCCGCACTGAAGCCGTCCACATTGCGCTTCGTGAGCTTGTCGCGCTGAAGCGATTCAAGGCCCTGATGAAGAAATACGAAGGCAAGCTCTCCTTCGCCGGTCTCGATGAATGATAAGTGATGAGTGATGAGTGATCTCTTCATCCTCGACACGTCGATTCTGGTCGACGACCTGCGCACCGGCCGCTACCGGCGTCGAATCGCGGCCTTGAGTGGGATCATCCGCAACTCTGCCGTCGTAATGGCCGAACTCTGGCGTGGAGTCGTGAAGCCGGCGGAACGGGAGTTTTTGCGGGCCCTCGGCAGGAATCATCCCACTCTGACTCCCACGGAAAAGAATTGGCTGGAGTCAGGAGAGATACTGGGAGAAATTCGCGCGGATCGCGGTTTTACCGCGGATAAGATGCGCGATCTCCATTTCGACGTGCTCATCGCGCTCACGGCCCGCTCGCACGGTGCCTGCCTGATCACATCGAACCGCAGCGATTTTGAAATGGTCGCGAGTTATCGTAAATTTCAGCTTGAGATATGGTAGTTGTCACGCACCATGTCCACCCTAGCCATCTCGCTTCCGCGCATAGCCCGCCACAATCCGCTGGCGGCCGTCGGAGTCGTGCTGGTCTCCATCTTCGTCTTCGCCGCAATCTTCGCGCCCTGGATTGCTCCGCAAGATCCCGCGCACATCGATCTCCCCAACCGCCTGCAATCGCCCTCGGCGCAGCACTGGTGCGGCACCGATGAACTCGGACGCGACATCCTCTCCCGCCTGATCTGGGGAGCGCGAATTTCTCTGTTCGTCGGCAGCAGCGTGGTGGCGTGTTCGCTTGTGCTCGGCCTCATCATCGGCAGCCTTGCTGGATACTACGGCGGAGGCATCGACCGCTTCGTCAACGTCGTGCTGATGAATGCCTTTCTTTCCTTCCCCGGCATTCTCATCGCGATCGCTTTCGTGGCCTTTCGCGGCCCCGGCATTTTCAACCTCATTCTCGCGCTGTCCATTGGAGGATGGGTCGGCTACGCTCGCCTGGTGCGCGCGCAGGTGCTGGCTGTTCGGGAACGCGAATTTGTCGAAGCGGCGCGGGCGCTCGGCGCCGGAGATTTCCACATCGTTACCCGGCACATCCTTCCCAACATTATTCAGCCGGTGATTGTGCAAGCCGCGATTGGCATGGCGGGCGCGGTTCTGGCCGAAGCGACCATGAGTTTCCTCGGATTAGGCGTGCCGCCGCCCACTGCAAGTTGGGGATCGATGCTCAACGACGCCCGCTCCCACCTCTTCGACGCTCCGCATCTCGTGCTCTTCCCGGCGGTGACGGTAATGTTCGCCGTCCTCGCCTTCAACTTTATTGGCGACGCTTTGCGCGATCTCCTCGACCCAAGATCAAGAATTGAAGCAGGGTTGTAAGTCTCGGATAAATTTACCTGTCCGTAACATTCAGAGATTCGCTATGTACCATCAGTTTTTCCGCGATTACTTTTCCCCTTTCACCACGTCTAATTCAACGACACGAGATTACGGAACTTTTTCCAAGGCTGGTTCGTATGTACAGACATATGGAACTCGAATTTCAAGTCGAATGCTTGCATGACGTAGCGGTCGTGAACTGCTCGGGACGCATGGTCCGCGGAGCGGCGCTCGACCGGTTCCGGCGCCGGATCGAGCAACTCGAGCGTGTCCGCGTGCTGGTGCTTGACCTCTCCGAAGTCGAGCAACTGGATGCGGGTGGTTTGGGAACCCTGCTGCTGGTGCGCCGTTGGGCAATGCAGAACGCGGCGAAACTGAAGCTGGTGAACCCGCCGGTTTTCTTCCGGCGAATGTTGGAAGCCACGCACCTGAACTCGGCGTTTGAGATTTCTTCTCTGAAAGAAGCAATCTGCATCTTGCGTGCGAAGGAATGCTCATCGCCGCGCTACGCAGTCGCCTGAAGCATCAGTCTCACGGGCGCGATGCGATATAATTCGCGCCCATGAAGTCTCCCTCCCGAAATACGCGTAGCGACAGCCGCCCTCGGCTGTCCAGCCGAGCAAAGCTCGGCAACGTCGACACCCTCGATGAAAAACTAGGATGATCGACCGAGGATGACCCAACTAGCCCGCAAATTGCGCATCACTGACTACTTCTCTCTCGGTTGGGGAACGATGGTCGGAGTCGGCTGGCTGGTCGTCATGGACGATTGGCTCCTGCGCGGAGGCCCGCTCGGCGGCATTTTGGGTTTCGCGATCGGCAGCATCCTTCTGCTGCCCATCGGCTATGTGTACAGCAAGTGGGTCATGGCCCTGCCCGACGCAGCGGGCGAGATCGCCTACACCGCCAGCGTTTTCCCGCGGTCGGTCAGCTTTTATACCGGATGGATGATGATGCTGGCATATTTCATTGTCTGTCCGTGGGAAGCCGTGGCTGTCGGCCGCATCGCCGGTTATATCTTTCCCGCGCTCAATTCCATCGAGTTATACCGCGTCGCGGGAAAGCCGGTTTACCTGCCACACCTGGTCATCGGGCTCGCACTCACGGCGCTGGTCACTGCGGTCAACTATGGTGGCATCCGGCTCAGCGCCACGTTTCAGAATTGGACCACCTTCGGCACGCTGGCGCTTTTCGTGGTCTTCGTCGCAATTGGTGTTATCCACGGATCGCCCGCCAATTTCCCACCTTTGTTTACGCATACTCCGTTCGTGTCCATCTTGCTGGTTCTGCAAATCGTCCCTTATTTTATGACGGGATTCGAATCGGTGACTAAAGCGGCCGAGGAAGCCAATCCTCAATTTCGCGCCCAGGGATTCTCGCGTGCCATCTTTGCGGCAATCACCGTCGGCGCCGTGTTTTACATTATTGTGATCGCGGCGGTGGGCTTCGTGGCGCCGTGGCGTACGCTGACCGGCGCACCATTCATGACGGCGGTCGCTTTCGAGCATGCCGTCGGCTCGCGCTACATCGTGAGCATCATCCTGAGCGCCGCCTTGCTTTCGCTCTTCAAAGTGTTCAACGGAAATTTCATCGCCGCCACCCGCTTGCTCTTCGCCATGGGACGCCGCGGCCTGGTGGATACGCGACTGGGCAGCGTGCATCCGCGGAATCAAACACCGTCTGCAGCCGTCGTCTCGGTTGGCGTAGCAACCGCTGTGTGCATATTTCTCGGCAGTGCGATTCTGGTTCCCATCTCCGAAGTGGGATCCGTCGCTTGCGCGACCGGATGGTTCGCGGTGTGCGCCGCCTATCTTTGGATGAAGCCTCCAGGTATGAAACCTCCAGGGTTGAAGCCTCTAGGTATGACGCCTCCAGGGATCAGGCCAAGAACCGCCGACCGCCTTATCGCTCTGATGGGGGCATTGGTTGGTTTGGCGATGATACTGATGAAGTTTGCGCCCTTCGTGCCCGGACATTTCTCCGGCTGGGAGTGGTTCGTACTCGGACTCTGGATTGTCCTCGGCACGTCGGTTGGCCGCCCGCGCAGCGGACAGCTTCCCACTGGCTCCGCACCATAGGTTTCAATTGCAGGACATGCAGCCGCGGCACAGCTAAGAGCCTAAAGCCGCTACGGTTTGACCGTCTTCGCGTTCGCGTCGGTACGCTTGGCCACTGTTCGGTCAACTGGTTCGACGTCCGGCTTGGAGAGTGTCCCGGTGAGCGTCCACGATTGTTCATCACCACGCGTCAATCTGAAGTCGAGGCCGCTGCCTGCGGAAGCGGTTCCGCTCACCTGATAGATGCCGTCGTGCGATTCCAGTCTGCCTGAAGCGAGTTCCCATGCGCCTTTTTTCAGACGCAGCTCGCCGGCGAACCGGTGCACCGGCAGAGGCACGGGCGCGCCCGGAATTTCAATATGTGGCAGGCTGCCGTTCCGCATCACGAACTGCAGCTTGCCGTCGGACCGCGCCAGCAACTCGCGAAAGCTGTCGGCGGATCCCTCCACCTCGAACTTGCCGTCGGCCACTCCCGCAATCCAGGCATCGCTCGTCGCGTCGCTCAGCTTGTCGTTCGAGCTGTCGTTCGAGGTGTCGTTCGAGGTGTTGTTCGAGGTGTTGTTCGACGCATCGTTCATCGTAGCGCTCGTTAAGGTGCCCACCTGCGCCAGCGAAATGTCCTGCAGTGTACCGGCGCCGTGGTACCGCAGCGTGGGCGCGGATGCGTCGCGAGCCGACGCGTCATTAGTCGATGTGCGATTCGACACGTCGATGATCCAGTTGCCTTGGTGTGTGCCCTGCAGCAGTTGAGCGCGCAAAGCAGTCAGGGTGATCTTGCCTCGATCCACTTCCACCTGCGTTACCACCTGGGTCGCGAGCACCTTTTTCAATCCGAAGCGGGCGACGTGCAAGTTGCCGTGCGCCTGAATCGTGAGCAGTGGCGACCGGCCCTGCGCATCATCGAAGCTGGAACTGGAGCTGGAGCTGGAACTGGAATTCAAGATGCGGTACCACGGACGTTTAGCGGGTTGCGGCGCGAACCATTCGGCAAGATCTCCGGCCGAGAGCTGATCGGCCGTGAGATCAAACTGGAATACACAATTCGGGGCCGCGCCCGAAGCCGCGCAATGACGAGGCGCTGTAACCCCGCCACTCCAATGCGTGTTTCCAACGCGCGCAGAAAGTTTCTGCATTACCACCGCATCCGGAGCGAGCGACATGGTGGCTGAACTAATCTCAATCGGCGTGTTCAGGCCGCGCATCTCGGCGCGCACGTTGCGCAGCTGCGCGGTTCCCAGGGCAGTCGGAGCCGCAAATCCCTGCCACGGCCCGGAGATGCTCACATCCAGCTTAGCCTCGCCCGCCGCCGCCGGGCGCGTTACCGGCAAGCCCAGAATGTCCTCCAGCCGAAACAGGTCTTTCAGCTCGACGTCGCCGCGCAGAAAAAAACGATAGCCGGAAGCGGAAATCCACCCGCCCGCGTTCATCGGAGTGGAAGCGTTCATCGCCAGCGCGACCGGCCCGATCCGCACGTGAGGTTCATCGGGCTCCTGGTCTTTTTGTCCTGTCTTCGGACGACCAGGCTTGGCACCTTGCGAAGTCCCATTTGCTGCCAGGGCCAGTGGAATCGTGCCCAGGTCAATCTCATGTTTTCCCGAGTTCCCGGCATTCGCATGCCATGACATGCGCACGTTGGATGCGGACCCCGTGCCAGTCCATTGCGGCAACAATCCGTATCGTGCATCCTCGGGAACGGGAGGCCCGTTCCCCGTGGCGTGGAACTCGGCATTCAGCAGTCCGCTAGCCGTCAGGTCGCCGGGCACTTGCTTTTTCACCTGTCGCAGCAATCGCACCGCGGAAGTCAGCGGCACCTGATCGATCGCCAGCGTAAGGTCGTACGCAGGCACTGGTGTGGCTACCGCGAAACCTCCCTTTAAGCGGAGCATCCCGCCGTTGACTGGTGATTCGCAGAGCAGATCGCCCAGCGTGTTTGTGGACGCGCTGTATTTTCCCGAGCAAGTGGCTGCCAGGCGCACATTCTCGCTGCTGGGAATGTCGTAGCGATGGAAATCTTCGATTGACGTCTCACTCTCGATCCGCAGCGCTTCCGGAGTGCCAGACAGGTTCGCGGTGAAATTTACTCCGCCGCGCCATCCGCGGTCTTTGCCGCTCAGCAGTTTCGTGATCTGTCCGAGCTGCCCGTTGCGCCATTGCACGGTGAGTTGCACCGGCGTCAACCGCAAGCTCTGAGCGCGCTGCCAGGTTGCATTGATCTGGACCAGTCCGGTGTCGGTGAGATTAAAATCGGTGCGCACCGGCTCGGCCTTGATGCGCGCGGCCCATGAATTCTCGGAGTCCTGCCAGAGCGCCACATCGGCATTCATGAGCGCGTAGGACTTCTTGGTCTGGCCCAGTTTGAAATTAACGCGAGCATTGCTGGCTTCGAGATAGGGGAATGCGGGGCGTCGCTCGGATGCGGGTTTCTTGGTGGGAGCCGCGGGAATTTGCGCGTTGCGCTCCAGCAGGCTTGCCAGATTCCAGCGCCCCTGGTCATTGCGCACCAGGTTAATGCTGGGCTCGGTTGCGCTCAGGGTGGCTATCTCGATTCGTCCGCGGAACAGGGAACGAAACCGGATGGGGGCGGAAACTTCCTGCGCGCGGATCATGGGCTCCGCGCTGAATGCGGGATCGTCATAAATGACGAGCCCCTCAAGATCAAAGCCCGGCCGCGGCAGAAGACGCAAGCGCACGTTGTCGAGCGTCACCCGGCGGCCGAGAGCGCTTCCGATGGAACCGGCAATCCGGTTGCGCAAGTGGAACACGGCCGGCCGGAACAGAAACAGGATCAGCACGAGAGCCGCGACCGCAGCCGCCCCGCGCCTGGAACGCAGAAACTTCACCGCACGATCCTGAGCGTGCGCGACCAGCGCGTTTGATCAAAGAAGTGAATGATGATGTGCGCGAGGAATCCTATCCGGTCGCTCGCGCTGCGCATCTGGTACTGGTCGGCCGGTGTAATAAATGACCAGTAAATGAACATGGGGCGCCCGATCACGTTCTTCCGCGGAATGAATCCCCAGTAGCGGCTGTCGTAACTCACGTCACGGTTGTCGCCCATGGCAAAATAGCTGTCCGGAGGCACGACGATGTCCCCGCCCTGGACGTGCAAAGGCTCTTCCTTCTGCCACTCTTCATTTCGCACTTGAGCATCGTCCGATGGCGGCACCGCTGGAAAGTTGTCGCGGTACTCGCGGTAGAGGTCGTAGCCTTCCCGTTGGTATTTGTCTTTGTGCAGAGCGTACGGTTCAACCAGCTTCTCGCCGTTGCGATACACGACGCCATCCCGCAAATGGATGCGATCGCCCGGCACGCCTATGATCCGTTTCACCACGAACAAACCTTGTTCCTCTGGCGACAAAAACACCACAATGTCGTTGCGACGGACATCGCGATAGGGCAGCAGCGGCCCCATCCACCGCGTCGGCGCAGCGAACTGCTCCCGGTTGACGAACACGTGATCCCCGATGAGCAGAGTGTCTTCCATGGAACTGGAGGGAATCTCAAACGCCTGCAGCACAAACGTGATGATGAACAGGCCGGTGACCAGCACTCCCGCCAGCGACGCCAGGAATTCAACCGTCGTTTCGCGAGGCTTCTCGTCCACCGGCTCGTCCTTGCCGTTCTTATCAACTATGACTTTTTCTTTTGTCGGGCACCTTAGTTTCCGTTCAAGAGGATTTCTTACCGCCCATCTTCATCAGCGAACTTCATCGCCGCATCTTCCCAGGTCGTGAGTTGCTGGTCGTTAGTCGTTCGCGAGTCCTTCTTGCTAACGACCAGCGACCAACGGCCAGCGCCCAACGACGATCGACCTTCACTGCACCAGCCGGAACGTACGTTCCCAGCGCGTGATCTGGAACAGATGCGTCACCGCGTAAGCAAGGTGATAAAGTCTATCACCCACGGTTGGCGATCCGGGAAGATCGTTGTTCAAATTTCCCGACGACCAGTAAATCAATAGCGGGCGTCCAATAATATTGTCGCGCGGCACGAATCCCCAGTAACGGCTGTCCTGGCTGTCATCGCGATTGTCACCCATCACAAAATAGTGGCCCTCGGGAATGATCAACTGGTGGTCTTCCACCAGTTTCGGCATTTCTTTCCACCATTTCGCATCCACTGCATAGTCGGGAGATTCGGTGCGCGGAAAATCGTCGCGATAGGAATTGCGAACCGTCGTGATGTACTGCGCATACGGCTCCTCGACCGGAGCGCCGTTGATGTAGACCCGTTTGTTGATGAGCCGCAGCCGGTCTCCGGGCAAGGCCACCACCCGCTTCACGAAGTCCTGCGCGGGGTTCACCGGATAATGGAAGACGACAATGTCACCGCGCCGGATCTTGCGATAGGGCAGCAGACGGTTCCACCCCGTCACGCTGCCTCCGAAGCAGAACTTATCCACCAGCAGGTAGTCGCCGACCAGCAGCGTGCGCTCCATGGAGCCCGAGGGAATAGTGAACGCCTGCAGCAGGAAGGTAACCACAAAAACGGCAGTCACAATCGCTCCCGCGACCGACTGAACGGCCGCGGGCCAATCACCCACGGAAATCTTCTCGCTCCACGACATAATTCTTCATTCTTTGTAGAGACGGGGCTTGCCCCGTCTCCTGCGTGCCGCGTTCCGAATGTCGCGGTCGGTCGGAGACGCGGCAAGCCGCGTCTCTACAGAAATTAGATGCCTTACGACTACCCGCCGACATCCCTTCCACCATTCGACTGCCGCGCACCCGGCAACGTGGCCAGGTGCTCCAGAACTTGCCTTGCTGCTTCCTGTTCTGCCCGCTTCTTGGTCGCGCCCTGGGCGCGTCCCACGATTTGTCCCGTCGCAGGTTGCCCCAGCGCAGGTTCCGGCAGTCTTACCTCGACGGTGAAGGTCTTCTTGTGTTCAGGACCTTCCTCCTTCACCAGCGCGTAAACCGGCTGCGGTCCTCCTCTGGCCTGCAACGCCTCCTGCAACGCGGACTTGAAATCCATCACCGGCATGGCGCTGGTTTCCAGCTTCATGTGCGCCAGTTCCGGCTCCACGATCACGCGCACAATGAAGTCTCGCGCCACCGGCCACCCGCCGTCGAGATAGAGCGCCGCCAGGATCGCTTCCAGTGCGTCCACCAGCAAGCTTGCTTTGTTGCGGCCGCCACTCTTTTCTTCGCCGCGACCGAGACGCATGTAGTGACCAATCTCAAGCTGTTCCGCCACCCGCAGCAGATGTCGCTGCCCGACCAGATGTGCGCGGAGTTTCGAAAGATGCCCTTCCTGGAATTCAGGAAAGCGATGGAAGAGCGCCTCGCTGGTGACCAGCCCCAGCACGGCGTCTCCTAAGAACTCGAGATTTTCGTTATCGCCGCTGGCTCCGATAGACGATCGACTGCCCGACAATCCGCCGTCCGCGCCCAGCGCCTCCACCTCGCGCGCTTGCGAGCTGTGGGTAAGCGCCTGCTCGATCAGTTCCCGGCGCTGGAAGCGGTAACCCAAGCCTTCTTCCAGCGCCATGATTTCGCGTGACTTCATTTTGTTTTTATTTTGTAGAGATGCGGCTTGCCGCGTCTGAGAGACGAGGCAAGCCTCGTCTCCACAGCAACGGCCGTCAGTTCTTCGGAGGGGCCTGCGGTTGCGGGGCCGGAGCCGGGGCCGCGGTCGGAGCTGGAGCCGAAGCAGGTGCCGGGGCTGCGCCTCCGGTGAGCTGTTGCAAGCGGTCGCGTTCCCGGCGCGCCGCGCTTCCAACCACGCTGGTTTCCTCTTTCTGCGTGAGTTCCACGGCGCGGTTAGCCACCTTGAGCGCTTCCGGATATTTTTGCTGCTTATCGAGTGCCAGCGCCAGACGGAGAATGACCACTTTATCCGGGTCGATGGTGTATGCGTCGATAGACTTCTGCAGATCCGCCTCTGCAGCGGCGTAATTCTCTTTCTTGAACTCAATGGTGCCGATAATCGAGTACGCCTGCGAGCGCAGCAGCCCCTTGTACATGTCAATCCTTTCCTGCGGCGTGCCCGCCGGCACTTGGACGTCGGTGTCCACCGTCTGTACGGCCTTCTGTGCCATCGCGATCGCTTCTGCGTAGCGCTGATCTTTGTCGATATCGGTGTCGCGCGTTTTCTCGGCGACCACCTCGGAAACGGTTACCAGAGCCTCGGGATCATCCGGGTCAAAGCTGAGCACCTTGCGGCCCATGGCCTCGGCTTTATCGGCGTTGTTGGCGTTCTGGTACAGGCGCATCGTGTTCTTATACAGGAGCACGCGAACTTCGCTGTCCGGGAACTTGGTGGCAAAATCGTCCGCCGCCTTCTCCATCGTGGCCGGGTCGGGGCTTGCTGCCGCCGCCTTCCACGCATCAAACTCGGGCTGCGTCTTAGTTTGCGGTGGACGCTTTGCCGCTGGCGCCGCCGCGGCACCCGCTGCTGGCGCCGCTGTACCAGCTGCCGGTGCTGCCTGCCCCGCCGCTGGCGGCGGCTGCTGTGCGCTGCTCTGCGCCGCGGCCCAAACCGCGACGCTCATTATCCCCAGACCCACTATTCCTAAAATGACTGCTGCTCGCTTCATGCCTGTCTCCCGTAAAGCAAAATTTTGGACGTCAGATTTCATCCCTTGGCGACAGCCGTCCTCGGCTCTCCGCCTTTACTCGGGCTGCTTCGCTACCGGAGGCTCATACGGCTGTTCCAGTCCCCGTTGCGCTGCCAACTTCGCCTCGGGAAGCGTTCCATTGGCCGCATTCAATGCCGCCCGATACTGATCCACCGCAGCGAACCGGTCCTCCCTTAAATCAAAAATCCGGCCCAGATAAATATGCGACCACGCGATCACCTTCGGTTCATGCGCCGTTTGCAACGCCTGTTCAAAGTACCTGCGCGCCCCTTCCAAATCTCGATTCTGGGTGGCGACTTGCGCCAAAATGAAGAGCGCGCGTCCCGAATCTCCGGTCTGCTCATCGAGCGCCCGCTGCGCCAGTCTCTTCGCCGTTTCCGGGTCGCCCGCCGCCAGCCTCCGCTCCGCATTCAGCAGCAGGTGCTCGTTCTTGCCATCTGCCTGGTGCAGTAGTTCCGGAGCTGCGGCGCTTGCGAACTCGATCAGCGATGCCCGCTTCATTTCCTTCCCCACCTCAATCGAGCCCAGCAGGTCCGGGTAGGCATTGCGCATCCCCGCCGGATCTTTCTCAAATCTACCCAGCGCCCCATAGAAATAGGGCGTCAGGATGTACCCCTCCTTGTCCGCTTCCTCGATGCTCTTGACCCGCTCCGCCTCCGGAATCTTGGCCATTCGTTGTTCAATCGCGCGTATCAGGCATTCCGTAACCAAAAGAGAGATATTGCTTTTGAACGCATCATCCATCGGTGCGTTCTCCACCGTTCCGAGCAACGGTTCCAGCCGTTTGAACGAGTCGCCGTTTTTCAGCGCCAGCGCATCCAGAAGGTAATGCAGGTACGTGTGCCGGATCTGCTGCAGCTTAATCGATGTCCCCGTCGTCGGTGAAATCACGACGAAATAATTCGCCGCATAGTTGCGCGCGTTCGTCTGCCCCGGCGCCCCCATCGCATCCAGATACACCGTAAATTCCCGCCCCAGGTAGCCCGCCGACGGATACTTCAAATAGATCTCGGTGTCGAACGTCATCTTGGCCAGCGGATCGTGATAGACCTCGGTCAACTCCTGATAGCGTGCACGATGCCGCTCCCAAATGGCATGCAACCCCATCTTTAAGTAGAAGGTCTGCATCAACGGCACCATGCCGGCCACCGTTTCCGCATCGGGTGGCATCTCCGCCTGCTTCACCTTGAGCGCGAAAGCCGGTGGATCCTCCAGATAAAGCGCCAACGACACATACTGCGACAGGTCGCGGCTCGGCTCCGACGTCTGGTGCTGCCGGTAGAACAGGCACATCGGAGCGATCACTTCCTCTGCCCCGGCCGTGTTCTCAACCGCCTTGGCAACCTCCGACCGGATCTGGGTGCGCAGCGGATCGGAAACGCTCAACTCCTGGTCATAGCCGCAGGTGTTGATCGCGGTCAGCACCGTAAACAGCGTCTCGCTAGTTTCGAGCGCAACCTGAGTCTGGCTCTGCCCCCAGCCGGACGCGACACCCAGCCCCGCCGCCAGACCCAAAGCGAACCCCAGTCGAACGAATTGTGACAGGAATGTCCTTCTGATCTCAGGCATAGACGGAGGAGCTAGAAACAGTGTACGAACTGGTCAATTCGCGGTCAAACCGATAGTGGACCAGTTTCCTTAAAACCAAAATCGGTCTCCAGATTGCCCAATTGCCCTTTATAAATCCCGTTACTCCGGCGGTAGTGGCCGTCCCTGGATGTTCCAGGAGATGTGATGGACGGCGCCATTGGTGGCGAGGATGGCCGACTTGCCGGGAGCGAACGCTAGACCCACCAAGCCCTGGCCGGAGACTTCGAGGTTGGCCTTTCCTTGAGGAGTGATCTTTACGATGCCGCGCTTTCCGCCGAGAGAGGCGGCGACATAAATGTTGCCCTCAACATCCAGGGCCAGGCCCTGCGGACGCCCCAGACCGCGGTAGAACACCGACACGGTTCCGTGCGGGTCGACCTTGTACACGCAGTCGAAGCTGGAGGTGCTGGGGCCAGTGACGAACATATCTCCATGGGGACCGAAGGCGATGTGATAGGCGGAAACGCTCGGCTCGAGCGTGGCGAAAACGAAAATCTGCCGGTCGCGGGCGATCTTGAAAATGGTTCCGCTGCGGTCGCCGACGTAGAGATTCTCCGCGGCATCGAAGGCAATGCCGGTCGCGACCCCCATACCTTCAGCGTAGGTGGACATGGTGCCGTTCGGCGCCACCTGGTACACGGCCTCATCATGCCGCGAGGAAACGTACATCTGGTCCTGGCGATCGAAGGCAATCGAGGTGGCGTTCATCATGTCGCTGAGAAACGGCTTCACGTTGTAGTTCGTGTCGATCTTGAAGATCGCGACCGGAACCTTTTGCCCGCGCGATCCCGAAAAAGTCACGTAGATATTGCCTTCGTGATCAATCGCGGGATTGGTAACCGGATGGAGATTGTCGGCAACCGGCACCGCAACCTTAATGGAATGGGGGTTGCTGATGTGGCCGCCGGCGCCCGCCCCGCTCGTACTCACGTCCGTGCTCACCGTGACTGAGCCCGAGGTCGCGCCCTCGGGCACGCGTGCTACCACGAAGTCGTCGGAACTGATCAGCACCGAGCCTTCGATCTCGCCGAAGTGCACGCTCGGACGGCGCAGTTCCGGCGGACGCAAGCCCTTTCCCATGATACGAACCTCGCCTCCGGGCAAAACGAAACTCGGCGCAACCGCTTCGATGTGCGGCTTGCCGTTGACGTTCTTTTTTCCCAGCAGGCGCTCGGAGATGCTCATGAATTTGTTCCGGCGGGAGCCCGGTTATGTGAGTAACGACTACTTTGTTAGAACTCCAAAGTGCAACAAGAGATGCACGACGGCGAGCGCGTAGATCCCCGCTCCCAGGTCATCCACCACAATGCCGGTGCCCTCGGGCAGCCGCTCCAGTCGCCGAATCGGAAACGGCTTCCAAATATCGAAGACACGGAAGAGTATAAAGCCCGCGAGAAAAGTTTTCCAAGCCAACGGGACAGCGATGAGTGCGACCAACTGCCCCGCAACTTCGTCAATGACCACGAATTGCGGGTCCTTCAACCCAGAGGATCGCGCGACCAGCGTGGCGGCGGGAATCCCGATCAGCGTAACAACCGCGGCCGCGACGATCGTGGCCCAGGTCCGGCTCGCAGCCGGGATTCGCCAACTTGCCAACGCCCACACCAAGACCGTGGCTAACGATCCCCAGGTGCCGGGGCCGGGTCTGAGGCGTCCCGCGCCGAAGAAAGTCGCAACCAGCGTGGCCCAGATAGGGACGCGAGACGTCGTTGCGAGAGCCAGCGGGCCGTCGGCGCTACGATTCGCGGGCGCGGCACCAGGTGGATTGTGGCTAGTCGTCATGTAGCGCCGCCGTCATCGGCGGCGGTCGTGCGGGCGTCCCGCCCGCACACCCAAACCCAATTCCAACCCTTCAGTTTTGCCTTAGCAGGATTCTCTGCCACATAGCGAATAGCCCGTTGGAGCTCCTCCTCGTCTCGAATGAGGTGGTCATAATACTCCCTCTGCCAGAAAACGCCGTGTGATCCTAGAATCTGGTTTGCATGCTTGGAACTGAACGATTTCCATGAATGTAACACCGTCGCCAGAGTTGTTCCCGGGAAGAGTCGAGCCACGACATGCACATGGTTCGGCATGACGCACCACGCAAGGAGCCGATACCGTTTCTCATCAAAGTAACGCAGCGCATTAGCAACTTCCTCTGCGATGGCGAAATTCTGCAAATGGCAAGCGCCCGCGCCGCTGTCGAGAAAGCGCTCGATCACGGGAGAGGACAGCCGTAGGATTTTCCGGCGTTCGTCCGAACTTAGCGCCCGCCCGAGCTGAGCAGCGGTTGTCATGATCGACTTCCGCTCGGATTCAATGCGATCCAAAACGGATTGCGGTAGCGAATCCGCCAGGCGGAACGTTATGAAGTAGGTGGCGCTGTCTTTTTCCCAATGAGGAAGTCTGCCCCGATCGCGGATTGTGATTTCGTCGAAGCGAGGGCGGGGCGCTCCCACGACAGCCGGCGGGACGCCGGCGCTACGGTCGAAGAGGACGTCGCTGAGTGTCGTAGCGCCGCCGTCCTCGGCGGCAGTCGTGCGGGCGTCCCGCCCGCACACCGGCCCAGACGGCAGTCCGGGTGCGGTTTTGGGAGCGGCTTTCACGACTGGTCTTCTGTATCGCCGGTGCGGTCTGCGATTGTGTCCTCGACATCGTCAACCGGCGACGAAATCACGTACCCGCCGCTCGCCCACTTGCCGAGATCGATGAGGCGGCAGCGGTCGCTGCAAAAAGGAAAGTCGGCGTCAGCGGTCTTTGTCGGCTTCTTGCAAATCGGACATTTGAGTTTGATGGTGCGCTTCCGTGGCATAAGCGAATTGCAGAAGTCAGAGGTCAGATCGTAGAGGTGAGAACATCTCTGCTCCGGGCGGTTTTAACCTCTACAATCTCACCTCTAACCTCTGACCTTAAACGATTTCCGCCACTAAATCATAATCGTGCGCCGCGGTGATGCGGCAGCGATAAAACTCTCCCTCTTTCGGCTCATTTCCCTCGGGATAATCGTTCACGAAGACTTTGCCGTCAATCTCCGGCGCGTGCATCGCGGTGCGGCCCTCAAGCAGAAGGTCGGACTCCGTCGAAGTCCCTTCCAGCAGCAAATCGAATTCGCGTCCAATCAGCGATTTCTTCTTTGTCCGGCTGATCTTCTTCTGGATCGACATCAGCGACTTGCGGCGGCTCTCGATCTCGCGCGCGGAAAGTTTCTTCCCATGATCGAAGGCGCCTGCGCCTTCCTGGTCCGAGTAGCCGAAGGCGCCCATCCAGTCGAAGGCGGCGTCTTTCACAAAGCGGCAAAGCTCCTCGAATTCTTTTTCGGTTTCGCCCGGGAAGCCGACAATGAATGAAGTCCGCAAGGTAACGTCCGGAATCACGCGGCGCATTTTCTCGATTGAGCGCAGGAACAGGTCGGCGCCCCCACCACGCTTCATGCGCTTCAGAACCGTAGCCGAGGCGTGCTGCAAAGGCACATCCATGTAGGAACAAATATTGTCGTGAGCGGCGATGGTCGCGAGCAGCCGCCCTGTGATTTTGTTCGGATAAGCGTAGAGGAAGCGAATCCACTGCAGCCCTTCGACTCCCGCGAGTTTTTCCAGCAGCAGAGCCAGGCCGTCCTTCAGTCCCAGATCTTCGCCGTAGCAGGTGGTGTCCTGCCCGATGAGCGTAATTTCGCGCACGCCCGATTGCGCCAGACGCTCGGCTTCGGCGATAACCGATTCGAAGCGCCGCGACCGAAACTGCCCTCGAAGCTGTGGAATGATGCAAAAGCTGCAGGGATGATCGCAGCCTTCGGCGATCTTGATATAAGCCGAAGATCGCGGCGTGGTCAGCACGCGGGGCGTGTGGTCGTCGTAAAGATAGTTGGGCAAGTCGGCGACGGCGCCATCCCAGGAATCGCGCGCGAAGCGCCCCTGTCCGCGGCGATGATCGCCCTCCGGCCGCGAGGTCGAGAGATTCGACGTCAGAATATTGAACGGAGACGGTGCGGGCGGCGTTTCCGCCACTCCGGCAGCCGCGAGAATTTTCTCCAGCTCGCCGGTGCCGACGACCGCGTCCACTTCAGGAATGTTCTTTCGAATCTCATCGCGAAAACGCTCGACCAGGCAGCCGGCCACCACCAGTCGCTTCGCCTTGCCGCCAGTCCGCGTCTTGTGGCGCGCCATTTCGAGGATGGTATCGATCGATTCCTGTTGCGCGCTGCCGATAAACGAGCAGGTATTCACCACGATGACGTCGGCGTCTTCCGCATCGGGAGTAAGTTCGGCGCCAGCCTGGGCCAGCATGCCCATCATGACCTCGCTGTCGACCAGGTTCTTGGGGCAGCCCAGGCTCACAAAACCTACCTTGGCCGGACCCGGCCCCGAACTCGCGGATATGTTTTTCTCTATGGGCATCGTTACAGGCAGATCAGAAATGATCAGCAGGGAACAGGCGCTATAACGATTCTAGCATCCTGCGCGCGCACCTCGGAGCCCCGCTGGACGCTTGAACCGGCACCAAAGAGAATACGTCATCTTTTCCGCCGATCCGGGCTGCCCGTGCTAATCTTATTGAAACAAAACTACATCCCTCAATACCGGAGGAGAGATGTCGGCTAAACGTCTCGCGGTCTTACTTGTGCCATTTTTACTTCTCGTGTCCGGCGCTTTCGCGCAGGTGAACGAGCTTTCCGCCACGGTGGGGGTAACTTTCGTCAGCACACAAACCGTGCCGAGTACTGGTTTCCCGATTCATTTCGGTAACGCGTCGGGCACGGTTGTGGCCGATTATGCCCGACTGCTCATGACTCGCAAGATTTTCGGGCTTTATGCGGAATTGCCCGTGGCCATTGTTGCTCCAATGTACCTGAATTACTACTACGCGACCGTTCCTAAGGATGTCTCAGCGTTGTTCGTCACTCCCTCGGTGCGTTTGAACATTTTTTCCGCCGATTCGGTTACGCCCTGGGTGAGCGTGGGCGGCGGCTACGGCCGCCTTCGGCCATCCTCAAATCTGGAATACAACGACGGAGCCAACCCCGGGAGCGGCTCCAATACCGGCGTGCTCCAGTTCGGAGCGGGGTTGGATGTATGGTTTTGGCGTCGGTGGGGTTTTCGCTTCGAAGCGCGCGACTTCTACTCCGGAACTCCGAACCTGAATGTTGAGACCGGGCGCAGCTGGCAGCATAACTACAACGTCGCTGCCGGCGTCGGCTACCGGTTCTAGCCGGCGGCGGTGTGCTCCGGCGTTTTTTCTAAATCCCCGGTTTCGGCGGCAGTAATCTCCTTGAAAAGCTCGGGTAAACTTCGGGCGTCGTCCACCGACTCGCCGAAGCGTGCGGATTCGTAAGCGCGCGTAAACCGGGCGACTTTCTTCTGCAGTGCCGCTTCCTGAATGGCCGCCACAAAATCCAGCGGAGTTTGCGACGGCGATTTGCGCCAGCCCAGCCGTGCCATGCGGCCCACCATGCGGTCATACCAAAGAGCAGCCGATTCGCGCGGGGCGCGCTCCGGATGCGCTCGCAGATCACGCGCACGGAGCCCGCCGATCACCCGCCTGAGATTGAACAGAGCAATCAGCGCCGCCGCGATCGCGACAACTCCGCCCAGCCATCGCTCCGGAAAATTGACGATGTGCTGGTGGGTGCGCCGTGCCAACCGCAGCAGGTCACGATACCAATGCCAAATCCGCTGGCGAAGTTCGTCATAGAACTGCCGGCTGCCGGTAGTCGCATCCTTGCCCAAAGCGCGCTGGTGGCTGACGTCGTAGTTGATGATCCATTCACGCCAGAACGACGCCGCCGCATCCACATAGAGCTGCATCCGCGACCATTCGGTCCGCGTCGGTTCGCTGCCCGCCGGAGTCGGATCAAAACTGATCCAACCGGAACCGGGGAAATAAGCCTCAACCCACGAATGGGCGTCACTGGCCCGTATCACATACTGGCCGGTGAGGTCGTTGTATTCGCCGCCGCGGAACCCCGTAACCATGCGCGACGGGATGCGCAGCGCGCGCAGCATCACCGCCATCGAACTGGCGAAATATTCGCAGTGACCATGCTTTCTCTCGAACAGGAAATTGGCCAGCGGGTCGCGCGGCAGAGTGCGGGGCAGTTCCAACGTGTATCCAAAGTGCGAGGATAGATACTGCTCCAGCGCGGCCGCCTTTTCATAGTTGCTGGGAGCTTGCGCTGTAATTTCCTCCGCCAGCTTCGGAATGCGACTGTCGAGCGGAGGCAGTTTCAGGTACTCGTCCATACCTCCGGGAGCGGTGTTCGCCGCCAGACGAAGCTCGTCACTGTCGATCTCGGCCAATTGCGACTCGGCCTCATACCGATTGATGGGATGGTCGGCATCGAGATCGTAGACCGCTCCCCCGGCGTCCATACTCACATGCCGGAAATTTCCGGCGAGACTCTCGGGCCGGTCAGCCAGGAAAAAAACGTTGGTTCCAATCGGTTCCATCAGCACGCGATAATGAATCGATCGGCTTGCCACCACCGGCCGGCCCCGGGGCTCCGCAGGCGCCAGATCATAGCTCCCATCCGCGGACGGTCGGAGCACCGTTTGCCCAAACGAATTTGACCAGGCACTGCCGTCAAAATTGCTGAGCGCAACGCCACGCCACTTCAGGTCGTAAGCGCCTTGCAGATCGTTCTGAATCTCGATGTGCATCACGACCGCGCTGGACTGCTGAATCTGACCGATGCGGCCCAGTTGTATGCGATCCGTGAAGCCAGTTGAGACGTCGCTCGTTGGAGTGTAAGCGCTGAGATGGCGCGAAGAAATGCGGGGAAGGAAGAAGAAGATCAGGAAGCTGCCAGCCAGAATCATCAGCATGAGCGCCGGCGCGATCGCCAGCAGTGCATAGGCCATGCGCCGGTTTTGAGAAGTGATGCCCGGCGAAGTAACGCTCGGCGAAGTAAAGCCCGGAGAAGAAAGACCCGGAGTGGCGGCGCGTGGATCCTGTGCGGAGGCTTGCTCTGCGGCGACCGAGTGCCGCATCTCCATCAGCACGAAGGTGATGACCGCAACCAGCAGGAAGCCGGCAAAAGAAAACAAGAAGACACTGCCGACCGTGAGCACAGCCGCCGCGAGCACCATCCCAAACGCAAGGGCCGCGAGCGTGTAGTGGTCGCGCGTCCTTTGCAACGAGAACAGCCGGACGACGATCAGGAAGAGCACGAGGTGAACGACAGCTCCCAGAAAGCCGCGTGAAACGAAGAAGTAGTCGGCAAGAAAGACGAATACATAAATCAGCGTCAGGATATTGGTCCAGCGCTCCACGATTACAAACTCACGCCGCGTCAGCAACTGGAATCCGCGAAGCGCCAGCGCCAGCCCCGCCAGAATCACCGCCGGCAGATCCAGCCCTCCGGTCGAAGCCAGAGTGCCGAAGCCGGTGAGCACGAGCAGATAAAGCGCCACATTAAAGTAACGCTCGATCGCACGGGCCATCGCGGTCGTCGCCAGAGTAACCCCGCTCGGGTTGTTTTGGGCATCAGTCACGATCAGCCTCTATTCTTGGCGAAATCAGCGCGGAAGGGAAGTGTCCGGGGTAACAAGGATGGGGGTAACAAGATATGGGGTAACAAGACAATGTTTGGCGCAGAGTTCCCCAGATGATTCTCCCGTAGAACCATCCGCACCGGTGAAGCGCTCATTCAGGCCCGAGCCTGTACCGATCTGAATTTGGTCTGCTACAATTCATTCACAGAGTAACCACGCGGATGGCATTCACCGTATGTAAGCGAGTGGGGACGTAGTTCAGTTGGTTAGAACGCTGCCCTG
>CAVXBU010000022.1:0-192957 GCA_963760175.1 uncultured Acidobacteriaceae bacterium | reverse complement strand
TTCTACACGATTCTGGTCCTGACAACATCACGGATTACGGCTCCAACTAAGAGTTTGTCCGCCACGTCCTGATGATGGACTCAACCCTTCCGGGGAACCACCTATGTGGCGCGCCGTTAATTCGCCGCCGGTACATACGGCCTTCTACATCGGCATCATCGCCTGGGAATCAGTCACGATGCTTCATGCTGGTGGGCTGGTGTTCGGCTGCTGAAATCGTATCGTGTGGATAGAGCGCAATTCGCCGCCGCGCTGGACGTCGCCGTGATTGCGCTGACGACGAGCCTGTTGATGTGGTTGGTGGCATTCCTCGATGTCGGGGGCGAATGGTTTCGACGTGGCAGTCGAAAATGTGGAATGGGCAGGAAGAGCATTCCGATGTTTACCATTGTTGGTGTGGTGTTCTTGGTTGCGGTGAACCTGAGCCAACTCCCGCGAAGGAGGAAAAGTTCAAATCAGGCGATTCGGGAAACGGTTTCTGATCGCATTGGGCTCGTTATTAGTCCTGTTTGCTGTCGCGGTCACGTTGACCATCGGGTGGAGGCCGTTTCTTGGCCCCAAGACGCGTGCTCTCACGAGCCGCACATTCGAGCGTACGCTGCAACGGCTCGAGCGAGGCCGCTACATCGCGGCGGGGTTGAGCGGCTGCGTTTATTGCCACAGCCCGCATGACTGGACCGCCCCGGGCACACCCATGCTGGCTGGCAAAGAAGCTTCCGGAGAGGCGCTGCCCTACGCCGGTCTGCCCGGGCGCATCGTGGCCCCGAACCTTACGCCCGATCCGCAAACCGGAGCCGGCAGTTGGACCGATGATCAACTAGCCCGCGCCATACGCGAAGGCGTCGGCCACGATGGCCGCGCTCTTTTTCCCATCATGCCCTACCAACACTATCGCAATATGTCAGATGAAGATTTGGCATCCGTTGTGGTCTACCTGCGATCCCTACCTGCTGTCCACCACCAGCTTCCGGCCACCGAAATCATTTTTCCCGTAAAGTACTTGATCCGCAGCGCTCCCGAGCCGATTGCCGCGCCGGTCGCCGACGTTGTCTCCTCCGACCAGCTCAAATACGGAACCCATCTTGCCGACCAGGCTGGTTGTGTCGACTGCCATACACCTCAAGTGCGGGGACAAAACGTCCCCGGTATGGACTTCGCCGGAGGCTTTCCCTTCATGGGCCCCTGGGGCACTGTCGCGAGCGCGAATATTACGCCCGATCCATCTGGAATCCCGTATTACGACGAGGCTCTTTTCTTGACCGTACTGCGCACCGGACAGGTTAAAGCCCGCAAGCTGAGCCCGATCATGCCCGTGATGGTTTACAGGAATCTAACCGATGACGACCTTAAGGCGATCTTCGCCTTTCTTCGCACAACAAAGCCTGTAAAGCATCGCGTGAACGACTCGGAGCCGCCGACCGATGTAAGCTCTGCAAACAGAAACACGGCGGCGGCATCGAAAACTTGTAGTGGAAGTGCGAGCGTCAAAACGAGATCTTGCGCCGTCGATATTCACTTTGCTGCTAGGACGATCTTCAGTACTCATTCGAGTGTGCAAGAGTATCCGATACAGATGCTTCAAAGGAGCTCTATCATTTCATTGGGGGCACCACTGGATTCGCTCCGGAAAGACTACGAGATGCGAAAAGGGTTTACGAGAAAACCGCGATCGGACGACCCCGCGACGGCAGGCAAGAACTACATAACGCCGAGCGGACTGCAGCGCCTCAAAGATGAGCACCGGTTTCTGCTCACCAGGGAACGCCCGGCCGTGACGGAGGTGGTGGCGTGGGCCGCCAGCAACGGCGATCGCAGTGAAAACGCCGACTATCAGTACGGCAAGCGGCGGCTGCGTCAGATCGATGGGCGGATTCGATTTCTCACGAAGCGAATCGAAGCCGCGGAAGTGGTGGACCCGGAGCTCCGAGAGCGGGGCAGGCGGCGACGAGGGCATTCTTCGGAGCGACCGTGCGCTATGCCAATGCCGCAGGAACGGAGCGAGTGGTGAGCATCGTGGGCACCGACGAAATCGATCTCAACCGCAACCACATCAGTTGGGTGTCACCTCTGGGGCGCGCATTGATGAAGTCGGCAGCGGGTGACCGCGTTGTCCTGCAAGTGCCGGGGGTACAGAATACTGACCGTGCTGGAAGTGCGTTACGAGCGCATTTCTGTGGAACCGTTCCGTGAACCACCTGGATCCGAGGCCTCGGCAAAGAGACTCACTCGCCGACGCTAAATCCACCTGCCGAGTCACATCCACCTTCTTAGGGTCGAAAATAGCGTTCCGCGCTATTTTCACAATCTCTGACAATCGAAAATAGCGAGATTCGCTATTTGCAGCGGGGTGCGGGGCCGCGCTCTAAGCGGGCGGGACCAGATCCCGTCTCGACATAATAAGATAATAATGGAGCAACAGAATAATATAATTAAATAACAGCGCAATAGTATAAATAAGTGTGCAACGCAATCAAATAATAAGCGGCTAAGCCTGAAGAAACCGGCCATGGCCAGACCGCCCGAAAAACTCGCCCAGTCCCTGGAGGTCCTGCGGGCACTGCAGGCCGCCGAAGGCGCGGGGGCGATCCGGGCGCGCGACCTGTCGCGCACCCACCGGGAACGCCTCCTGGGCAACGGCTTCCTTCAGGAGGTCATGAAGGGCTGGTTCATCCCGAGCCGCCCCGACGAGGTCAAGGGCGAGAGCACGGCCTGGTACGCATCCTTCTGGCGTTTCTGCGCTGTCTATCTGGAAGCGCGTTTCGGCACGCGATGGTGCCTCTCTCCGGAACAGTCGCTCTCTCTGCATGCCGGCAACTGGACTGTGCCCGGCCAGCTTGCGGTGCGGTCGCCGCGCGCGGGCAACAAGGTCACCAATCTTCCTCATGGCACTTCCCTGCTGGAGCTTCGCATCGCGCTGCCGGCCGAGCGGACCGGAAGCAAGAGGACGGCCTGCGGCTCTTCTCGGTGGAATCCGCACTGGTCGCGTGCTCTCCCAACTATTTTTCGAACAATGCGACCGATGTCCGCGCGGTGCTGCCGATGATCCGAGATGCCTCCGGCCTTCTCGCGCCGGCTCCTTGAAGGCGGTCACACGGTAATCGCCGGACGCTTGGCCGGGGCCTTCCGCAACATCGGCACGCGACCGCATCGCAGACGATATCGTGAAAACGATGGCGGCGGCCGGCTATGCCGTGCGCGAAAGCGATCCCTTCACGGACAAGCCGTCACTGGTCTCGGGGCCCGCGAAACGTCGCCCTACGTCAACAGGATACGGTTGCTGTGGCAGAAAATGCGCGAGCCGGTCATCGAAAGCTTCCCGGAAGCGCCGGGCCGGCCGCGCAAAACCGGGGCATACATGAAGCGCGTCAACGACGCCTATGTCACGGACGCCTATCATTCGCTGTCGATCGAGGGTTACCGCGTAACGCCTGACCTTATCGAGCGCGTCCGCAGCGGCACATGGAATCCCGAAGCCGAATGAAGGCGACCGCGAACAGCGGAACGCCATGGCGGCGCGCGGCTACTGGCAGGCGTTTCAGGCTGTGCAGAAGAGCGTCGGCGGATCCTGAAGGGGGACAATCCGGGAGAGGTCGCAGACGACGATCACGGGACATGGTACCGGGAACTGTTCGCGCCGAGCGTGGCCGCCGGCCTGCTGAAACCCGCCGACCTCGCCGGCTACCGCAACGGGCCAGGTCTATATCCGCAAATCCATGCATGTGCCGCTGAACCGTGAAGCGGTGAGGGACGCCATGCCGGCATTCTTCGATCTGTTGCGCGAAGAGCCGACACCGCCGTCGCGCGTGGTGCTCGGGCATTTCATCTTCGTCTACATCCATCCCTACATGGACGGCAACGGCCGCGTCGGCCGCTTCCTGATGAACACCATGATGGCGGCGGGCGGATACCCGTGGACGGTCATACCGGTCAACGACCGCAATATCTACGTGGACGCTCTCGAAAAGGCCAGTGTGGGCGAGGATATCGCGCCCTTCGCGGAATTCCTGGCCGGACTGGTGAGGAAACGGCTGGCGGGCGAGCCGCTGCCGGCGGTGCCAAAAGCTTCGCCGTAGACGAACGTTAAGACAATTTCCGTCATCTGCAGCTTCAAGGTTCACGGTGAAATCCACCCGCCCGCAACCAAACGCAATCATAAGGTTATGCCAAATTGGGCACTTGTAGTGACTGCCCAAGACTGTCCAAAAAGGGGAACTGGCACACAGTTCCCCTTATTTATTGAATGGAGATCTGCTGAGTGACAGACCTTCGCAAGAGGCGTTGCACGATTGGATGGTTGGCTTTGCGCTTTGGCCAAGGCCGAGGCATTTTCGTACTGTCCATGGTGGTGGAAACATGCGCGTGTCGCATGAGTTTTTGTTGCACTCCCACGCGTGCTCCGGTCTCGTCCAGCCACGCGCGATATGAAGGAAATTGCCTGGAAATTTGGATATGAGGGCTATGGAGCGTTCCGTAAAGTGTTCCAGAAAATCATGGGACTTTCGCCTGGCGAGTATCGCCTTCGATTCAGCGTTCAAGGAAATAGAACTCATAGCTAATTATAATTTTAAACCGCCAGACACTCTGTGTTCTAAACAGGAAGGCTCCAGAAGCAGAGGAAATAAAATACAAGAGATGTGTTTCCACAATTAGTCGAGTACCGCCAAAGCGACTCTCGCGACCTCTTTGAGGGCACGGCGGTCCGATTTGAGTCTGGCCAGTGCCCGTATGCCCTTGGATCGTGACGACGAAGAACCGAGCCAACGCCTTTGGATCTTGCTTGCGGGACAATTCGCCGCTTGACTGAGCACGCAGGAGCGCCTCGCGAAAAATCGATTCGACCTCTGCTTGATTACGACGCAAAAAGTCGGTGATGACTGCATCTCCGGCGGCGCGCTCCATATTTGCGCTTAAGAGCAAGCAGCCGCGCGCGTGCCGCGCCCGTGACTCTGCACTGAGGCCAAACAGATAGCTGTGCGAGGCCGTCTTTCACGGTGGGGGCCGAACTGAATAACCTGCGCATGGAGGCATTGGTTTCATCGCGATAGTGCGCCAGTGCTTTTAAGTATAACGACCGTTTGTCACCAAACGTGTCGTAAAGGCTTTGTCTCGCAATCCCCATTTCGGCCATCAACACGTCCAGCGAGGTGTTCTCGTAGCCAAGCCGCCAGAACACATTCATGGCTGCGGCCAACGCCTGTTTGGGATCAAATTTCTTGGTCCGTGCCATATAGACTCTACAGTCTACCCGAAGGAATTGACGTGACACATTCCAGACTGTATAGTCCAGAATACTTTACGAATCGACGAGGCTAATTTATGAAACGCACTCTCCCTGTGGCCGTGTTCGGCCTGCTGTTGCTTTACCCTGGATTCCCAGCGAAGGCCTACGCAGATGCGCAAGAAAAGACCATTGTCTCGCACACAGCGGAAGTCGACGGCGCCAAGCTGCATTACATGACGGCCGGCCACGGCACACCGCTCATACTGTTGCACGGCTATGCCGAGACCTCGCTGATGTGGAAGCCGATCATCCCGGTTCTGGCCGAGCGGTTTACCGTAATCGCACCAGACCTGCCCGGCATCGGAGACTCGGACATTCCTGCCGACGGTCTTGACATGAAGAATGCCGCCGTCCGTATTCACGACCTTGCTAAGTCGCTCGGCGTGCAGAAAGCCGAGGTCGTGGGACATGACATCGGTCTCATGGTTGCCTACGCCTACGCTGCACAGTTTCCGACCGAAGTGACGAAGCTCGTCCTGATGGATGCTTTCCTTCCCGGCGTGACGGGTTGGGAAGCGGTTTACAACGACCCCGACATATGGCACTTCCGCTTCAATGGTCCGACCCCCGAAGCCCTGGTTCAAGGTCGCGAGCGTACCTACTTCGACTATTTCTGGAACGACTTCGCGGCCGACAAGACCCATTCGATTCCGGAAGCGGGTCGCAAAGCCTATGCGGCTGCCTACGCACGTCCGGGACGTATGCATGCGGGCTGGGCCTATTTCGTGTCTTTCCTACAAGCCGCCAAGGATTTCGCTCAACTCTCCCAGATCAAGTTAACCATGCCGGTACTGACTATCGGCGGCGACAAGTCGTTGGGAGAAGCGCTAGGGCAACAAGCCAAGCTGGTGGCGACAGATGCAACCGTCGTCGTGCTGAAGAACACGGGACACTGGGTGCTTGAAGAGCAGCCGAAAGAGACGACCGAGGCGTTGCAAAAGTTTCTCTGACGTTCGCAGGGCGCTGCCGGTTATCAGTTGACGATTCTGGCTGTATGCTCCGCAAAACCGGCTCCGATTGTGCTGGGAAACCCTGCAATTCTAGCGGCGAACTCGCAAGTTTTTTTCTCGACATAACGAATAATCGTACCCCACCGTTCCCACAGCTCAGTCTGTGGGCCGACGACTCGCAGCCGTGTCAGGCCCAGATCTTGAATCTCAAGGGATTTGATTTTGGCCCTCTCGATGGCGATGTGACGGATTGCCGGTCGCCCGATGGCGAGCGCTCCACTCGTAAACGCGCCTATCGCGGTGGCGATCACTGCAATGCCGCCGTATCCCAGAGGCTTGGAACGCTCAATTTTCTCGGTATCTATCCACCTCTTTAAATGAGCCGTTACAAGATCCGGCCTTCCCACTAGAGTGAAGGCCGGATCTCTGTTAGGCTGCAACAGACTGAGCTTGCTTGACGAACGCGAGCAGATCGGCATTGATCTGGTCCGCGTGGGTTGTGGGCATCCCGTGCGGGAACCCGGGATACACCTTCAACGTCGCACCCTTTATGAGCTTTGCAGACTGCAGGCCGCCGCGCCGATGGGAACGATCTGATCGTCTTCGCCATGAAGGATGAGAGTGGGCACGTCGAACTTCTTGAGATCCTCGGTGAAGTCGGTCTCCGAGAAAGCCTTGATGCAGTCGTAGCCCGCCTTCATCCCGCCCATCATCCCCTGGAGCCACCACTTCTCCCGGATGCCTTCGGAAATCTTGGCGCCGGGCCGGTTGTAGCCGTAAAACGGAAGCGTGATGTCCTTGTAAAACTGCGGCCGATTCTCCACATATGCGGCGCGCAGGCCGTCGAACACCTCGATCGGCAGCGCCCGCGGGATTATTGTCCGTCTTCACCATCAGCGGCGGCACCGCGCTGATGAGCACGGCCATCGCGACGCGTTTCGAACCATGCCGGCCGATGTAACGCGCAACCTCTCCGCCGCCGGTCGAGTGGCCCACATGAATCGCTTTCTTGAGGTCGAGCTTTTCGGTGAGCACCGCGAGATCATCGGCGTAGGTATCCATGTCGTTACCGTCCCAGGTCTGCGTGGAACGGCCGTGTCCTCGCCGGTCGTGCGCGATGACACGGTAGCCCCGCTGTCCGAAGAACAACATCTGTGAGTCCCAGTCGTCTGCAGTGAGCGGCCACCCGTGACTGAACACGATGGGCTGGCCCGTTCCCCAGTCCTTGTAATAAATCTGCGTGCCATCTTTTGTCGTAATCGTAGGCATAAGTTTTTCTCCTCGGTTATTTTTCGTTCGAACAAAACGTTTACAGAAACAACTACGACGCCATCAATTCCGATCCAGGCTTGCGAGAAACTGTTTCATGGCGAGCGCAATCTCCTCGACATGCGTTGCGTTTCGAGGGTTTAAGAAATGTTTTGCGCTTTACAACTCAGGTCCGTTCCAGCCCGGATCGCGTTTTATGCGATGCAAGGGGCAGGAGCGATGGTATTGGGCCCGGATCGCGTCTTATGCGACGCACGGGGCGGGAGCGATGGTATTGGTGAATGTCATGCGGATTCCGTGCTTCGGCCGCAGGATGACCATCGGGCGAGCTTCGATCATTTGGCCCGGAGCCAACTGAAAATCGTATTTTCTGAGCAGATCGCTCAAAATCATGAGGATCTGCAGCATCGCGTAATTTCCGCCGATACAGCCTCGCGGTCCGGCTCCGAAGGGAAGATAGGTGAAGGGTGTGCGCAGCTTCTCGTTTGCTTTGGTGAAACGCTCCGTATCGAAGTTCTCAGGATTCTGCCAGTAGCGCGGAGCATGGTGCGCACCGTACACATACACAATGACCATCGATCCGCGCGGTATGGCGACGTCGCCTACGCGGTCGTCTGCAACAGCCATGCGGTCGACCATCCAAAATGGCGGGTAGAGGCGGAGCGCCTCCTGAATGACCTGAGTCACAAATTCGAACTTGGGAACGTCGCTGTGGCTCAGGGGCGCTTCGCCGAGCACGGAATCAAACTCCTGCCGTACCCTTTCGAGACAATCCGGACGCGAGCTCAAAAGATAAAGAAGCCACGATAGCGCATTCGACGATGTTTCATGTCCGGCAACCAGAAGTTGCATGCTCTCGCTCAGGATGAGCTCATCGCTCATGCCTTTGCCATCGCTGTAACGCGCATCCATCAAAGTCTGCAGCAGATCGTGGCCGGGTGGTTCGTTGCGGCGCTTCCTTATGTATTCGAGCAGAATGGCGTCGGCGCGGGTTCGCATGTCTTCGTGTCTGCGCAGTTCGCCCGAGACGGCGAACCAGGGATTCAGATAGGGCTGAAGGGTTTGCCGGACAATGAATTCCTGGACGGTGCAGATGGTATGGCTGACAAGATCGATGTCTTCATCCTTCAACCGTGCGCCAAATAGCGATCGGGCGACCATCGCGAAGGTGATTTTCATGAGGTGGGGGTAGATATCCACGGGGCCACGGTGGATCTGCCTGTCGAAATCGCGCAGCGACTCGGCAAGGGAGTCCTGCATGATTGAGGACAGCGCATCGAGTTGCTTTCGATCGAAGCCCGTCTGGATGAGACGGCGCTGCGTGCGCCAGGCTTCTCCGTGGGTCGTGAGCAGGCCTTTACCCAGGAAGTGGCCCATTCGCTTTACTTGAATTTCGGATTTCTGGTAGTTCTCCGCATTGGTCTTCAACACGTGCTGAATGACAGCGGGATCGATGGTAACCATCGCCTCCTTGAGACCACCCAAATGGATCCAGAATGTGTCGCCGAAGATTTCGTTGTACCGGGACAAAACCTGCACGGGATTGCGGGCCATTGCGCGAGAATCCGCAAAGCAGCGAAGTCGGGAAACAACGGGGACAGGCAGTTGATGAGCTCATACCCAGCCGTCCTGATACTTGCCTCGAACCGCAGGAGATTTCATGTCACTTGAAGGAAGTGCTAGCTGGGCCATACAAGAAAAGATATAACGCTCAAAATCAGTTTTCATTCCCCAGTTGCTTCAAAAGTATCAGATGATGCCGGATTGCCAGGGTCATGGTGGAGTGCTGCCGATAGGGAACCCCAAACTCTTTGGCAGTCTCCTTCACGATCCTGGTCAGCGGAGCATAGTGGGTATGGCACACGAAAGGGCACAGGTGGTGGACGACGTGATGGTTGAGCCCGCCCGCGAGCCAACCTACAAGCGGGTTTTCCGTCGCATAATCGGCCGTTGTCGCGAAGATGTGATACACGCCGTTTTCAAACTCGCCACGATCCGAGGGAAAGTAGGTGCTGTCGACGGTGTGCGTCGACTGGAATACGAGCGTTACGGTTAAACCGACGATCAAATGGACCAGGAGGAACGCCCCGGCGACCAGCAGAGGCGATTTTCCCAGCACCATCACCGGCAAGATAAGCATGTAAGTGAGGTAGAAGCCCTTGCCGGCAAAGAGAATGGCGTATTCGCGCAGAGGATGTTTAGTGCGTCTCAGATATTCGTGGGTCGGAAAGAAAAAGCACTGGAAGTCCCTGAAGAACACATAATCGAGAGAGAACATCGCGTAAACGAACAGCGCGTAGATGTGCTGGAACCGGTGCCATGGCGCCCGGGATTCATAAGGCGTAAAGCGAAAGATGCCGCGTCCTGAAAGCGCGTCATCTTCGCCGTGGAGATTGATGCAGGAGTGATGACCCCGATGATGGAGGATACGCCACATGTACGAGCTCATTCCGCACAGATCGAAGACATAGTTCAGGGTTTTGTTGACGTGCGACCGAGACGAGATGGCGTTGTGATTGCTGTCATGGGCGATGTTCAGCAAAAGGAATGTCTGCGCGAGGCCGCCTAAAAGGTAGAGGGCGACAAACTTCCATGAGCCGGGCCTGAGCGTATACAGAGCAATCCATGCGCCCACGAGGACTGCCAGACCCATAGCGATCTTGACCCACATCGTGCGGTCCGCTTTGGGAGAAATGCTCTGATCGGCAAAAAACCTATCCAGGCGGCTACGCAAGACTTTCGGGAAGGAAGACGCACCGGCCGATTCGATAATCGGCGAGGCCGAAGTTTCCGATGGTACAAGATCCGCGATGTCCGGCTGATGGGCAATCACCGCTTCGGGTTGGAACGTCACCGGCGCCTCCGCGATCATGGTAATGGGGACCCGACGCGTTCCATATGCCGCATGCGTAGCCCTGACCCGCAGCGAAATTGTTGCCGCGCCGTCGACAGTCTCGCTGCAATATTTTAGTGCGAGCCATTAAGGGCAATCAAGAAAATTCGGAACGGACAAAGCATGGATGCTGGTGCCTCATCCCAGGAAGCGATGACGCATGGTATTGTGCAAATGCTTTGCTAATATACCAACCAATGAACCTTAGTGAACGGGGCCTCCTGCATGTGGTATAGGAGCTCCACAAGTCTGCTTCGCGTCCTGTGCGGCAAAAAGGAGAACGTCCGTTCCCCAGCTAATCGAGCGACGCTTGTGGTGAGAAAAAAATTACGCGTACATTCTCACAGTCCCACATTCCAGGTCTGCACTGCGATCTGCACTTTGAGACTCAATCGTGTTTCACCTCGCTCGCTGGCGAGGTATGTTTCGTTTACTGACTTGCGTTCTATTCGACCTTGGAGGATCGCTGATTGATGACGGCGTCAATTCTGGACCACCTGGATAGGCTGGCAGATGAGCACCCGGACAAACTCCTTTATTCGTACCTTGACGTAAACGGCGATCCGATCGAAAGCTACACCTACGCGTCGTTTCTCCGCCGAGCGCAAGCGATCGCCGGACATTTGCTGAAAGAGGGTCGTTTCGCGGCGGGCGATCGGGTTCTGCTTGCCTACCCGCCGGGGCTCGAAATGATCTGCGCATTTTTTGGTTGCGTGCGCGCCGGATTGATCCCCGTGCCGGTCTATCCCCCCAGTTCGCGCGGCTTCCAGAGCGCCCTATACAAGACGGTCCACATCGCAAAGGATTGCCAGGCGGCTGGGATCTTAACGAGCAGAGATTACCACGCATCTCTCAAGACGAATCTCGCCAGACGTGGAGTCTCGGCGTCGGGCGTCGACGTAGATTACATTTCCGGTCTTCCGTGGATCGCCACGGAAGATTTCGTGGACACGATTTCGGACCGACCACCTGTCGATCCTTCGAAGATCTTGTTTCTCCAGTACACGTCGGGTTCGACGATGGAGCCCAAGGGCGTGATCGTGACGCACGAAAACATCCTGAATACCTATCCGCTCGTGATCGACCATCCGGCGCCGGTCGTCGTTTCCTGGCTTCCGCAGTATCACGATATGGGACTGATCGGGTGCTACCTATATCCAGCACTGAAAGGTGGCACGACGTACGGGTTCGCTCCCATGGACTTCATTCAGCGGCCGATCCTGTGGTTCAATGCGATAACGACCTACCACGCCACTGCGGCGGCTGCCCCCAACTTCGCCTACGACTATTGCTTGCGCGCCGGGAGGCTTTCCAAGGAAAGCCTGGAGGCTTGTGATCTCAGCTCGCTTCGCGTATTGATGTGCGCCGCGGAACCCGTAAAACCGGATACCTACACCCGGTTTCTAGAAGCGTTTCAGCCCTATGGACTCAAGTCCGAGAGTTTCTATGTCGCCTACGGGCTGGCCGAGAATACTTTGGCGGTCTCACTGGGCGGTCGCAACATCGTTTCCGTCAACAAGCGTGCCCTGGCGCTGGGGAAGGCCCGCATGACTACCGAGGTCTCAGAAATCGGCGGCGCCACGCAGATTGTCAGTTGTGGAACCCCGCTCCCGGGTCTCGACGTTAAGATCGTGGATCCGGAAGGACATTTCGCTCTTAAGCCAGAGCGCATCGGCGAAATTTGGGTCGCCGGAAGCGGTAAGTGCCAGGGTTACTGGAATAATCCTGAATTGACTCTGAAGCAGTTTCGTGCGCGGCTCGTGGACGATACTCCCTATGACGACGGCTACCTTCGGACCGGCGACATAGGATTCATCCACGACGGCGAACTCTACGTCTGCGGCCGCATCAAGGACATGATTATTCTCCGCGGGCAAAACTATTACCCGCAGGACATTGAGAACGTCGTGGAGAAATCATCCAGTCTGATCCGGCACAATTGCGTCGCCGCGTTCCAGATTCAGGAAGACAGCGAACCTGCGCTAGCAATCGTCGCCGAAGTCAAAAATCCTAGGGCGCTTCCCGAAGCACGAAAGATTGCCGCCGCGGTCCGGAATTATCTCAACGTGGAAGTGGCGATGATTTCCCTCATCGCGCCTCGTGCGATCCCGAGAACGAGTTCGGGGAAGATCATGCGCCATAAGACCAAGCAGATGTGGCTGCAAGGTCAGTTCACCGTTCTCTCCGACTTTTCGCGGGAGAAGGACGCCGGGAACTCTGCGTCCGATTCCGACATGCATTCCACTTTCGCCGAATTGAAAGCCAGATACAACCTGACAGGTCAGGAATCGTACAACCTCGTCGAAGCCGGCCTGGATTCCCTGGATCTTGTTGTGTTCATGCATGAACTCAAGGAACTCCTGAAAGATAAAGGCGCCGAGATGCTGGCGAGGCAGGTAGATATTGGTGTCATTCAGCGTGTCAGTGTAGCCGAGCTGTTTGGACTAGCCGAACAACTGGAGCGCGCTCCCGAAGAGGCGCTGGTTCATCTGCGCCATTCCCTTGCGGCTTTCCGTGAAGAGCAGTGCGCGGCTGAGAAACGAATGATGAGCAACGACAGGAAGCTCATCTTCGAGCCTCCGGTGCCTTCGCCCATGCCGGAGATACCGATGCTGAATCAGGTGCTGCTCACGGGCGGGACCGGCTTCATAGGGCCATTCCTCATCAAAAGCTTGCTGGAACAGACACGGGCGAAGATCTATGTTCTCGTCAGGTCTTCCGACGAAAAGCAGGGCAAGCAAAGACTGAGAGCTGCGATGGAGTCAATGGGACCATGCGGGGCAGGGCTGATGGAGATGTTCGAGGCCCGCGTGATCCCCGTCTCCGGCGATCTAGGGCAGCCCAAGCTGGGCCTGATGCAGGATGTGTGGGATTTTCTCGCGAGTGAAATCGACACGGTGTTCCATAACGGTGCAACCGTGAACTACCTGTTCAATTACGACCTGATGCGCGACGCGAACGTGCTGGGAACCAATGAGGTCGTAAGATTGGCGTTCGAGGGAAGGCCCAAAGAGTTCAATTATGTTTCGACTACCTTCGTGTTTGGCTGGGCGGTCAAATCAGTCTTGTATGAGACCGACCTGAACGAGAATATGGAGCTTCTCGATTTTGGGTACAGTCAATCGAAATGGGTAGCGGAACAGGTGGTTGTCGACGCGCGCAGCCGGGGACTTTCCGCGCGGATTTTCCGGCCGGCTCTCGTGAGTCCTTCCGTCACGGGCGGAGGTAACAACTTCGATATCGCCGTTCGCTTAGTTGCCTTTATGGTGAATCACGGCATTGGCGTCGATACTCTCAACCAGGTCAGCTTTGTTCCGGCCGACATTGTGGCGAACAATATCGTTGCGATCTCTACCACTCCCGGTACAGCGAATAAGACTTACCATGTCACTCGGGACGATTATTCGAACATGATGGATATTACCGGGCTTATTACCAAAGCGACTGGCCGGCAATTCGAAAGATTCAGCCTTCCCGATTTCGTTCCCGAGCTGATCCGGAGATGCCGGAAGGAAGATCTTCTCTTTCCCCTGCTCGATTTTCTGGTGGGCTCTGTCGACAACATCTCCGCGATGGAGTTCAAACGGTATGACAGCTCTTCCTATCAAATGGCCCGGGATGCCTCCGTGTGGGGCAAACCGGACCCGTCTCTGGAAGATACGGTCAACGGCATTCTGAAATTTATGTATCGCAAGGGGATCATTTCGGTCGCGGCTCGTGAGGTCAACGCGGTGTCACCGATCTGCGAGCGCGAACTGAACATCGAGACCCATCGGAGAGGTATGGATTGCGGTGCGCATTGCCTCCAATGCATGGCCGATGCCGGAGATCCTGAGTGTATCGAGGAGATTCCGAAGATCGAAGCCTCGTAGCAGCTGTGAGATGATCGCGGGGGCAATGAGCGAAATGGCCTGTCTACAACAGGGAGCCGTCTATACTGAGGCAATATGGCTATCCCGCCGAACGATACAACGCGCTACCGGAGCGATCGGCTTCTGGACTGCACAGATACATTCTCCGCTACTTCTTAAACAAGAGCTTCTCCGTTAGCCGCTGGCCCGTTTCCAACGTGCCTGTGGTGGATAGGGTCATCTGCTGCCCATCCGCGGAAACCACCCACCTATCCTTTTGAGTGACTTGACTCGTCCCGCCGGTAAATCGCATCCACCGTGTGAGGATCGACAAGTTCAAGCGTCACGGTATCGTTGCGCGAGTTCTTTAGATCGTATTGCTTTCCGTCAAAACGGGCGGTATAGCTGAAGTCGCCCAGAAAACGGACCCCACCGCTTCCGTCCGCCTCGATTTTGAGCACCAACCCTTGCCGCAAACGGGTCTTGCTGAGATCCTGCGTCCACTCGCCTACGAACAGGTCACTGGCGACCTTCGCACCTCCGCTTCGCGTCCACACGGTGATCTGATCGGGATGGCCCGCGGTCGCAGTCGTGGTCGTTAGCTCCTTTCCATCCTTCGAAAGTTGTTCGCGAACCGTCGCCACAACAGTTCCGTCCTTTTTCTCCGTGACCTCCGCCTGCCTCTTATCGATCCTGTGCAGATCAATTTGATTGAAGCCGAGATTGCCGGGTGCGGGCGAATCGTGTCCGTTCCGATTCGCAGTGAAATCGAAATGGGTTTCGCCTGACATGACTACATGCACCCCGCCATGCAGATGTGTAATGGAGAGCCGGTTCGGAGGATCCAGGCTAGACTGCGCAGAGATAAGCGTCCAGACGCCAAGGCGAGGGTCTGGCACTCCAGGTTGGACGCATTGGGCGGCAAGCAGTCCAAACAACAGTAAGGTACGAATTGATCCTCCCAAGCCGATGTCGAAAGTTTAGCAGATTCACATAGCTTGTTATGTGAGTGGTGCGCAAGTGTGTACTCATACGAAGCGCAAAAATATGAATTCCGCGGACGAACTACCTTTTTGGCCTCTGCGGTTCTTCGCTGCAAGAGAGCTTTAGTGGCGACGATCTTGTATGACATGATGAGTGCCATGGATGTGCGCCGTTTTTGGGTGTCAGGGATCGTCCTCGCAGCAGCCATTGCACTTCTTCCATTCTCTTTTCACGCGGAGCGCCACCTGGAGACCGCAACCCGTGTCGAAGGGAGCCAAGCTGAAACTGTCCGGCAAGAGCTGGCCAATCGTTTTCGGTCGCCGTTCGTGGACCACGTGGTCCTGGTGATCCAGGGACTCCCGCCTGCGGATTCGGAGGAAGGCGGGCAAGCGTTAGAACCCATCGTGACAGCACTGAGAGAGCAACCCGGCGTTTCGGGAGTGGTGTCCTATCTCGACTCGCGCGATCCGATCTTTCTGGGCCGGGGAGGGGGAACGTTTGTTCTCGTGGGACTCACGTCGACCGACGGTCCCGTGGAGTTGCTTGTTCCGAAGCTTCACCAGCTGGCAAGCTCGCTTGAAAATCAACTGCGGGGCCGTTATCCGGCGGTGAAGCTCGAACTCACCGGCGAGATTCCACTGAATTTCGACATTCGGAAAGCGAGCGCCGACGACGTGCAACGCGGCGAAAGTCTGGTGATCCCCGCGACCCTCGCACTTCTGCTGGTGGCTTTTGGAAGCCTGATCGCCGCCCTGATTCCATTGGCGGTTGGCCAGCTTGCCATCGCGACCACTCTGGCGATTACGGGATTCCTGGCCCAGCGCTGGCACTTGTCCATTCTGGTTCAGAATTTGGCCACCATGCTTGGCCTGGGCCTGGGAATCGACTACGCGCTCCTCATGGTCAGCCGCTTCCGGGAAGCGATTTCCGCCGGGAACGACGGACCCGCGGCCTCGGTCATCGCGGCACGTCAGGCAGGTCGCACGCTCTTGATTTCAGCCTCAACGGTAGCCATCGGATTTCTAGCCCTCTTGACGGTTCCGATCAGCGAAATCCGTTCCATCGGTATCGCGGGATTCCTGGTGGCGGGAATGAGTGTGTTGCTTACAAATACCCTCGTTCCGACAGTGCTGGCGTTGCTCGGTCCGCGGATTGATATTGGCCGATTGCCCTTTACTCCAAAGTTGGATGCGCATCGGGCCGAGCGCACTGGAAATCGCTGGCGGCAATGGGGAAAGGTGATTGTCGCGCATCCCTGGCTTGCCCTCTTTGTGGCAGGCACTCCTTTGCTTCTGCTCGCCTGGCAGGTCAGACGACTGGATACCAGTCTCCCGCGAGGGGATTGGCTTCCGCAGGCGGCGGAATCAGTCCATGCCCTCCACACCCTGAGACGAGATGGATCGGGAAGGCGTTGTTGAATCGTTGCGCATCATTGTCGAGCTTCCAACGGACTCCATCGCGCAAACCGACGCTGGGTGGAATGTGCTGGATCGTCTCACCAAGCGCCTCGCGAGCGACCCTCGCTGTGGCCGCGTGATTTCTATCACTACGATTGCGGAGGGCAACCGGTCTTCCCTCCGTGACCTCTCGCGGGAGACGCGTCGAACGTTTCTGAGTAGTGACGGACGAGCGGCGCTGCTTGAGGTGTTACCCGCGAGTTCGGTCTCCCTGCGCGACCAGGTCAACTGGGTGCGGGAGCTTCGGAAGACCGGCGCGCTAGCTCTCACCGGAGTGCCTGGCGCAACCCTTCTCGTTGGGGGCATCCCGGCACTCAACGCCGATTATGAAACGATTATCAGAGACCGCTTTCCGTCGGTAATGGCGCTGGTAGTAGGGGGGACGCTCCTTGCGCTACTCTGCGGGTTCCGATCTATCTTCGCCGCCCTGAAGGCCATCGCACTCAACCTGTTCTCGGTCGCGGCGTCCTTCGGAGCATTGGTTTTCGTTTTCCAAAACGGGCACGGAAGCAGATTCCTGGGAGTTCCTGGAGGAACCGGTAGCGTGTTTCCTCTGGTTCCGATCGTCGCCTTTGCCATCGTTTTCGGATTAAGCATGGACTACGAGGTATTTCTGGTTGCACGCGTTCTCGAAGCCAGAAGGAGCGGGCTAAGTGAAATGGATGCGATCCCGGAGGGTCTGGCTAGAACCGCAGGCCTGATTACGAGCGCCGCCGCGATCATGATCGTGGTATTTGCGGCATTCACCTTCGGAAGTTTCCTGGTGGTCAAGATGATCGGATTTACGTTGGCGGTCGCCGTGTTGATTGACGCCACACTCGTTCGTATTGTGATCGGTCCCGCGCTCCTTCGTATTGCGGGCGATTGGAACTGGTGGCCTGGGGGCTTGCCAAAGCGAGCAAGGCGCGCTTGAGCATGGCGCTTGCTCCATTGAACAGGCTTCCGCGTAATTTCGTGGTCTGCAAGTTACTGGCGGAAGCGTGTGTGAGTCGAACACACCGGCAACATCGAAGATGCCGCCCGCCGGTTTTGAAGACCGGGACGATCACCGGACCGCATGCGCTTCCTTAGTTTCGCGAGCAAGTTCGTGGAGAAGTTCGCTTGGAACGTTACACGAACTACTTCGGCTGCGCCACCACTCGCAGATAGGGCTTCAGAGTCTTCCAGCCGCTGGGATATTTCTGTTTGGCCTCGTCTTCTGAAACCGATGGGGGAATGATCACGTCCTCGCCCGGCTTCCAGTTCACCGGCGTGGCAACGTTGTGTTTCGCGGTGAGCTGCATCGAATCCAGCACGCGCAGCACTTCGTCGAAATTGCGCCCGGTGCTCATGGGATAGATCAGCATGCAGCTTGATCTTCTTGTCCGGACCGATCACGAACACCGTGCGCACGGTGGCGTTGTCGGCGGCGGTGCGGCCCTCGCAGGTGGTCCCAGCTTCCGGCGGGCAGCATGTCGTAGAGCTTCGCGACCTTGAGTTCCGGATCGCCGATCATCGGATAGGTGACCTTGTGACCCTGCGTCTCCTCGATGTCCGCGGCCCACTTGCCGTGGCTGGTCACCGGGTCCACGCTCAGCCCGATGATTTTCGTGTTGCGCTTGGCGAATTCCGGTTGCAGGCCCGCCATGTAGCCCAGTTCGGTGGTGCATACGGGAGTGAAATCCTTGGGATGCGAAAACAGGATCGCCCAGCCGTCGCCGATCCATTCGTGAAAGTGGATCGTGCCCTGGGTGGTTTCGGCAGTGAAATCGGGAGCTTCGGAATTGATGCGTAGAGACATGGTTCTTTCCTCGCGTAGTTTCTTAGATTGATGAATGCCGAGCGCGCTTAAACCCTACTGCATTACTAGAGATAGAATATCCAACGGCTCCCGGCCCGTCAACCCCGGCTAAGCCTTCTCCGGCAGGAATTATGCTATCGCATCGGGCGGCGATCATGTTTTGGCGTGGCAACACGGGCGGCGGGAACCTGAGGCGCACGATAAAATCTCTAGTATGTCTACTTCGCGCACGAAGGTTCTCGATGGTCCAGGTCGATGTGTTCACCGACCGCGCCCTCACCGGCAACTCGCTTGCAGTTTTCCTCGACGGTCGCGGCCTTACCACCGAGCAGATGCAGGCATTGGCTCGCGAAATGAATCTTTCGGAAACCACGTTCATTCTGCCCGGGGACGTGGCGGCGGAAAAGACGCGTGGCGTCCGCGTGCGCATCTTCACCGTGCAGGAAGAATTGCCTTTCGCCGGGCATCCCACCCTTGGAACAGCTTTTGTTCTGCGTGGACAGTCGGGCGCGCCCGCCAGCCCAGACGAAGTCCGGCTTGAGTCTGAATGTCGGAACCGTCCCGGTGCGCTTCACCGAACAAGCCAGGCGGCCCACCTTTGGAGAAATGACGCAGAAGGATCCCGAGTTCGGCGCGATCCATAACGAGGGAAGATATTGTCGCGTCTCACGAACCTGAACGTTGCTGACTTCGACGATTCCGCGCCCATCCAGACCGTTTCCACCGGTCTGTCTTACACCATGGTTGCGCTGCGCTCGCTGACGGCGGTACAAAAGCTGCGCCTCGATCTCGACCGCGCCGCCGAATATCTCGCGCGCAGCGGCGGAAAATTCCTCTACTTCGTTTGCCGCGAAACTGTCGATCCCAAAGCCCGGCTCCACGCCCGCATGATCTTTTACAACGGAGACGATCCGGCCACCGGGTCCGCCGCCGGCTGCTGCGCCGCGTGGATGGTTGCGCACGGCGTTGCCGCCAGCGATGAGCAGGTTTTGATCGAGCAAGGGCTCGAAATGCAACGCCCCAGCCAGATTTTTGTTCGCGCGACAAAGCAGGATCATCGGCAGGATAATCAGGTCGCCAATGTGCGTGTCGGTGGAAATTGTGTGGAAGTTCTTCGCGGTGAAGTCACGCCCGCTGTCTAGCAGAACGAAACGCCGCTCCAGTCGCGGCTTCCAAGGCTATGGCACGATCTTCCGTCGCACCGAAGTGCCATTGGCGAGCGCGGCTACTTTACCGGAGCGACGATTCTGTTTAGCATTCACCTCGCTCCCGATTCTCAAAAAAGAAATTAAAAAAGAAAGTCAGGAAAACATTTGTGAAGACAATCTCCCGGTCACGCCAATGAAGCCCAAGAAAACGATTCTTTGTGTGGACGATAACGAACAGGCTCTTTCCATCCGCAAAATGATGCTGGAAACGCGGGGCTACCGCGTGCTCGCGTGCAACAATGGTGAACAGGCCCTCGAAGCCTTCCGTCGCGGCGGTATTGACCTGGTGCTTACCGACCTGATCATGCCGGGCGTGGATGGATCGCGGCTGATCGAAGAAATCAAACGTCTTTCCCCGCAGACTCCGGCCGTGCTGATATCAGGCCGAATCAAGATCTACGAGCGCGAAACGCTTGCCGATGTTTTTCTGTCCAAGGGAATGTACGAACCGGCGGAACTGCTGGAACGCATTCGCGTGTTGCTGGTGCGTAAGCGTGGTCCCAAGCGACCGGCTGAACTCCGCGCCTCGTACGAGTGGGCGTGGAGCACGCGAACGTGGCGTGAGCTTGAATCATTGAGACATTGAATATAAAAACATTGAGCCAGCCGATCCCAATGACTTCAATGCTCATCCCGCCCCCGTGTGATATCGTTTTCACTGGATGTCCGCGTTCATTGAAGCCAGGGAACTGCGTAAAACCTACCGGGTTGGCAAAGTTGATGTGCCAGCCCTGCGCGGTGTCTCCTTCAACGTGCAAAAAGGGGAGTTCGTTACCGTCGTGGGCCCTTCAGGCAGCGGCAAGTCCACGCTGTTTTATCTGCTCGGCGGGCTGACCCATGCCGACTCCGGAAGCGTCACCATCGATGGCGTGGATTTCGCCACCCTGTCCGACGGCGAGCGTACCCGGTTGCGCAAGAGCAAGATCGGATTCGTCTTCCAGAAATTCAATCTTCTGCCTACGCTCAGCGCGCGCTCGAATATCGAGATCGCCACTGACATCGCCGGGTCGGGCACGCCCGACCCCGCGTTCCTGAAGAAGATCACGGAGATGCTCGGCATCGCGCAACGTCTGGAGCATCGCCCGAACGAGCTTTCCGGCGGCGAGCAGCAGAGAGTCGCGCTCGCCCGGGCGCTCATCAACCGCCCCGCCATCGTGCTGGCCGACGAGCCCACCGGCAACCTGGATTCGAAGAGCTCGAACATCGTCCTTAACATGCTGCGCCAGTCGAACAAGGATTTGGGTCAGACCGTGCTCATGATCACGCACAATCCGGAGGCTGCCGAGTATGGCGATCGCATCGTGCACATGCGCGACGGCGAGATCGTGACTCCGGATGAAGATCCGCAGTGGTCGCCGCATCATCCGGCAGAACATTTGCAGCCCGAATAGCACATAGGCTTGCATGGTGGTTCCACATGGCACATCGCGACGAATTCACAAAACCGATTCTCCCCGGCAAGGGCGCGACCGATTACGAGCGCTATCTGCATACCGATGAGCTGCTCGCCCTGCAAAAGTCGCCCGAAGAACTGGTGCACAAAGACGAAATGACCTTCCTGGTCGTGCACCAGAGTTCGGAATTGCTGTTGAAGGGAGCGGCTTTCGAACTAGGCCGCGCTCTCGAAGCGCTCGAGCGCGCCGATTATGGCAACAGCACACGCCTGATCCGGCGCGCCATCTCGCTGCTCGAACCTACCATCGGCCTGCTGCACATACTGGAGACCATAACTCCCCACGACTACCACGTTATTCGCGCCGGCCTCGGACACGGCAGCGGCCTCGATTCTCCCGGATTCCTTTCGCTGCTCCACATCGGTCCGCCCCTCGGCCATGCTTTTCACGAGCAACTTAGCCGCGCCGGCCTCACCGTCGGCGACCTCTACCGCCGACACGAAGAATTCTTTGGCCTGCACGATGTCGCCGAGCGCCTGCTCGACTTCGACGAACGCATGCAGCTATTCCGTTTCCACCATCTCAAACTCGCCGAACGAATCATTGGAGGCCGGGTCGTCGGCACCATGGGAACGCCGGTGGAAGTCCTGCAGCAGCGAATGGAAAGCTGGCTCTACAAAGATCTTTGGGACGTCCGCAATGAGATCACGGCTGCCTCTAACGAGACGCAAGCCGGAAATCAGCAATAGGAGCTCGTTGCGAAGGTTGGTAAATTGGACCGCCGGCGCTGTATTCTCGTGGCGTGCGTCGTTCGAATGTGCCCGCGCCCCATCGGTCCCCGACTCCAAAATTATTCCTGGGGCTGATCATTACTCTGGCGGCCGTGGTTGCATACTCGGGATACATCACGCGGCAGATCTCCGGCTTGCGTGAACTGCAGAACAACCTGGTGGACCGCAACCGGAAAGACTCTCTGCAGCTGCTTCGCATCCAGAACGACTTGAACTCGCTGGCGCTGGCGATGCGCGACATGCTCGACAACGATGAGCCTTACCCGCTAACGGCGTGGTCGGCGCAGTTCCAGCGTGTGCGGACGGATCTGGACGACGCGCTGCGCCGCGAGCAGCAGGTGGCCCCGGTGAATCGTACTCCCGAACAAGAGCAGTATCTGGAGAATTCGGTCGCGCAGTTCTGGGACGCGGCGGATCGGACCTTTGCTCTGGCGCACGATCCCAACCAGACGGAAGCAAGAACACAGATTCGAATCTCGCTGCGGGCGCGGCAGGAGGCACTGAGCACGGCCGTTTCCCGCTTGCTGGTGCAGAATAATGAAAGCGAAGAGCAAGCCGCGTTGCGCATTGCACAGATCTATGACCGCGTGCAGCGACAGGTATATCTGTTCCTGACGGCGACTCTGATCGCGATTCTTTTTACCAGCCTTTACCTGATTCGCTCCAATCGGCGATTGTTCGCGCAACTCGCGGCCCTTTCCGAACAGCGCAGCGAACTTGCCCAGAAGCTCATTGCAACTCAGGAATCCACCTTGCGTCACGTCTCGCGCGAATTGCACGATGAGTTCGGCCAGATTCTGACCGCCGTGGGAGCCATGCTGACGCGCGCGGGAAATCACGCTCCCGAGGGATCGGCGCTACGCTCGGAACTCCGTGAAGTCTGTGAGATCACGCAAAGTACTCTGGACAAAGTGCGCAGCCTGTCGCAAGCCCTGCATCCGGTGATGCTCGAAGAAACCGGACTGGAGAGCACGCTCGATTGGTATTTGCCGGTGGTGGAAAGGCAGGCTGGCATTCACGTATTCTATGAGAAATCGGGCGAATCCTTCCCCGTAGACGGAAACGCCGCCATTCATGTGTATCGCGTCGTGCAGGAAGCCTTGAATAATTTGACTCGGCATTCGGGGGCCAAAGAATCCTGGGTACGCCTGCGATTTCTGCCGCAAGCGTTGGAGGTCGAAGTGGAAGATCACGGGAAGGGCTTTGACGCGCAGGCTGCCAGGCAGGGAATTGGCTTAGTGGCGATGCGCGAGCGCGCGGAGTTGCTGGGCGGCACGGTTGAATTCTTGCGGCCCGCGCAGGCTGCAGACGGAAGAAGTGCAGACGGAACAGGAACGCTGGTTCGATTACGAGTTCCGAGAGAAGAAGCTAGATTCGGATGCCGGATAAAATTTCAGTTTTGCTGGTTGACGACCATGCCCTGGTGCGGCGAGGATTCCGCCGCATTCTGGAAGATGAGCCGGACATCACCGTTGTCGGCGAGGCGGGCGACGGCCTTGAAGCAGTCAAACTCGCGGACGAGCTACATCCGAAAGTGATTGTCATGGATTGCGCCATGCCCGGGATGAACGGGTTGGAAGCTACCCGGCAGATTCTTCGAAAGCATCCCCAGGCTTTGGTACTTATGCTGAGTATGCACCCGGAGGAGACTCTGGTGCGGCAGGCGCTCGATGCCGGCGCGTGCGGATACGTTCTGAAAAATGCGGTGGACCTGGAGTTGGGTGCTGCCATCCGGCGAGTCGTGAACGGCGAAACTGTGCTCGATTCGCAACTAAAGCGCCCAACCGTGCTCAAAGGCAAGCGCCACGCCGCACTCACTCCGCGCGAACTCGAAGTCCTGCAGATGATCGTGGATGGCAAGTCCAACCGGGAGATTGCGACGGCACTCGAGCTCAGCGCCAACACCGTGGCCGTTCATCGGGCCAACATGATGGACGCTTTGGGAACCCACAAGACCGCCGAGTTAGTCGTCTACGCGATCCGCAATGGGCTGGTTAACCTTCCGTGAGCGTTCATGCGGGGAGTCGCGGAGCAGTGGACCGACGAACTTTTCTCTGGGGAATGGCCGGCCTGGCGTCGGCTTTCATATCGGCCTCAGGTTTGCGATTGGACGCATTCGCAGCTTCTCCCTCGCAATCCGTTGCCCCCGGTTTCCGATTGGTGGATGTGACTGCCCCGTCCGGAATCCGCTTCCGTCACAACAGCGGCGCATATGGCGGGAAGCTGCTGCCGGAAACACTCGGCGCGGGTTGCGCATTTCTCGACTACGACCGCGACGGCTGGCAGGACATTCTCCTGGTGAACGGCATGGACTGGCCCGGACATAAAGACCGGCCCGGTCACGAGCGGGAACGAAGCGCGCTCAAGCTCTATCGCAACAACCGTAACGGCACATTTTCCGATGTGACCAGCAGAGCGGGGCTCGACGTCGAGATGTACGGCATGGGCGTTGCGATCGGAGACTACGACAACGACGGCTATCCCGACATTTTGATTACCTGCGTAGGCCAGAACCGGCTGTTTCGAAACACTGGCAAGGGCACGTTCGTCGATGTTACCAAGTCGAGCGGGCTGGGTGGCCGGCAGGCTTTTAGCACTTCCGCTTTGTGGTTTGATTTCGACCGCGACGGTCTGCTAGATCTGTTTGTCTGCAACTACGTCAAATGGTCCCCTGAACACGATGTGTTTTGCAGTCTTGACGGCAAGCACAAATCTTATTGCACACCCGAAGCCTACCGCGGAGAAACCTGCTGGCTGTTTCATAATCGCGGCAATGGAACCTTTGAAGATGTCACCGCCACCAGCGGAATTTTCGACAGCAGCTCGAAGTCGCTGGGTGTGGCGATGCTTGATTATGATCACGATGGCTGGCCCGATTTGCTTGTGACCAATGACACGCAGCCCAATAAACTTTATCGCAATCAACGCAACGGCACATTTAAGGACGTTGCCGTAGATTCTGGCATCGCTTTTTCAGCGGACGGCAGGGCGCGCGCCGGAATGGGCGTGGATGTGGCCGACTTCGACAATTCAGGAAACGCGGGCGTGGCGATCACCAATTTCGATAACGAGATGACGGGGCTTTATCGGCTTTCCGATGGCGGAAATTATGTGGACGTGGCGATGCCCAGCGGAGTGGGGCTGGCGTCAAAAGACAAATTGGGATTCGGCTGCCTGTTTTTCGATGCCGATCTGGATGGCTCGCTCGACCTGGCGGTCGTGAACGGACATATTGACGACACGGTGCGCAATGTCAGCGGCGTCGGCTACGCGCAGCCGCCGCAACTTTTTCTGAACAGTGGAAGGGGAACGTTTCTCGATGTGGCGGCTGAAATCGGCGGCGGATTCAGCCAGCCAAAGGTCGGACGCGGCCTCGCCTACGGCGATTTCGATAGGGACGGCGATCTTGATCTCCTCATTACCACCAACAACGGTCCCGCCTATCTCTACCGCAACGACCAGACTGCCGGAAACCGGAGCATTCGGATCCGCCTGGTCGGGACGAAGTCCAATCGCGATGCGATCGGGGCATCGCTGAAACTATTTCGCGGAACTACGAGCCAATCCCGCCTCGTCAAGAGCGGATCGAGCTATCTGTCGCAATCGGAATTGCCCATAACCTTCGGCATGGGAAAAAGAGATAAGATCGATCGTCTGGTGATCGAGTGGCCGAGTGGAAGAACGGAAGAATACAAGAACCTCGCAGCCGGCCGAACCTATGAGTGCGTGGAAGCAACGGGAATCACCGCTCAGCCGGGCTTCTAGCAAATCATCAAGGGGAGACAAGACATGAGAATTCGTATTCAACTTGTAGCCGCAACCGCTCTGCTGTTTTTCGCGCTGGGGTTCGGACCGGCGCGGCCGGAGGTGCCAGACAGTTTGAGACCCCCGGCAGGCGAAGATGTGATTCTATGGACGCACGCTACGGGCGTGCAGATCTACATCTGCCAGGCCGAGACCGAACAAAAGTCCGCCTGGGTACTGAAGGCGCCCGAAGCAGAGCTAACCGACCTGGCTGGAAAGACAGTCGTGCATCACTTTGCCGGACCGACCTGGAAGCACGTTGATGGAAGCGAAGTAACCGGTAAGGTGATTGCCAAGCAGGATGCGCCAAAGCCGGGCGCGATTCCGTGGTTGTTGTTGTCGGCAGTGACACACACCGGGGAGGGAATTCTGGCTCGCGTCACGTCCATCCAGCGGATTCACACCGAAGACGGACTGCCACCCAAGGCGGGTGACTGCAATGTGTCCGCAAGTGGCAGGGAGGCGAGGAGTGCCTATTCGGCGGACTACTATTTCTACGCCCCTTCGCAAAGGTGACGGCGCCCATCACGACGGTCTCTCACGACCCGGTGTAGAGTTGAAAGGGCGCCCAGTAGAACGGGTTGTGGAATCCACTGCCCCGAAGCAACGACAATTTGGCGGCACGCAGAGCGGCATCCGGGCGCGCTCCCTTGTCGAGTTCGTCATAAAACTTATCCATAAGTTGCTCGGTGGAAGCGTCGGTCGCTTCCCACAAGGCGGCGACCACGTGGTGGGCGCCGGCTCTGAGGAATGCCCAGGAGAGCCCGACCAGTCCTTCGCCCGAGTACGCGCGTTCGCCCGCGCCGTAGCAGGCCGAAATCGTGACCAGCTCCGCGCGCAAAGGATGGTTAATGATGTCGCGAGCGTAGAGCTTGAAAGAGTCGTTCTCGACGCTGCCTTCGAACGGTACAGTCTTGGATAGGTCGGTCTTCGATGGGCCGATCTTGGATCGGCCAGTCTCGGATGGCGCGATCTTCGACAGTGCAACCTTCGACAGCACAATGGCGGAGTCGAGCGGACTCAGTCGGCTGGCCGTTCCATGTGCAACAAAATGAATGTAGGAGAATTGTTCTGGACTGCTGGCCAGATACGCTGCCGGAGTCGCCTGCTCGCGCGCAAATATCCGCCGCCCGGCCACCGGAAAATGTCGGGCCACGCTTTCCATCTGGGCCGCAGCTTTCGGTAGCTCGGGATATTTATCGTTTGGCGCGACGCTGTTGCCGAAGAGAAGCAAGCTGCGATCGCGCCTCTCTTCGGTACCGGCTGGTCGTGCCGCGCCGAGCACACGCAACGAACTGGCATTCGCAATCGTCACGTCTTCAATCCAATAGTGCAACTTCGCTTCAGACGATTTCGGTTCGGGGACGAGAAGAGTTTCGAAATTCAGGTTGTTCAGGCTGCCGTCCGGGATGACGAATACTTTCGCGTCCTTGTTCAGCAACGCCTGCGCGGGCGCGACCAGCGCGCCATAGAGCCACCGGCCATCCTGGTCGGCGGATTCGAGAACGTCTTGTGGTCCGCCGAGAGCCTTGCGATACCGCCGCACCGCTGCATCGATTTCCGAGCCGGCAGGAAGCGTGAACAAACCAGTCGTCTGCGGCGTGATTGCCCACAAGTACGACTGCTTCTCGCCCAGCCAATAAAAAAGAACTGTTCCTTCCGCGCGCCGTGCGATTTGCTGAGGATTTAGGGGCGGAGGTCCAGTGGAAGCTCTCTTGGCCAGCAGTCCTAGTCCTTCGGCCAGCGTGCGGGCACGGCTGTAGTCGGCCCAGCGCAATGCGTCGGCGGTTCTCCCATGTGCCACCAGAAAACAAACGTAGTCATCGTAAATGCGGGAGGCGTTGTTAGAAAACGGCAGCTTCGCGTCGTTGCGCTGCAGAGACGATCGAGCTGTCTCGAACGTGGCCAGGGCCGCGCGATATTCACGATCCGCCGCATCCGAGCGACCTTCGTCTTCATAGAGCCGCGCGAGCGCGTGCTCAGCCCGCCACTTCAGTGAAGTATTGGCGTTCGGATCAACTTCGACCTCGTGGAATATGCGGTCTGCTTCCGCCCCATCGTGCGACCGGGCTGCAATCATCCCCTTGACCAGAAGGGGATAGAGTTCATCAAGCCGGTTATTGTCGGCCCGCGCAATCGCAATAGCTTCGTCGGAATACTTGCGCGCCTCCGCCAGGTCGCCGCTCTCGACCGAGACCAGCGCGAGCGCCCGCAGGGAGTTGTAGATGTCTTCTTTGCTATCGATCTTCCTTGCAAGACCAAGAGCCAACAGATAAGACTGTTCTGCGCGCGGGGTGTCCCGGAGCTCCGCATAAAGGTATCCGGCGTTGTTCAGATAGGACAACTGATCGATAACATTTGCGAGTTCAATCGCGCGCTTTTCAGCCTGCTCGGTCAGCTGCAATGACTTTTCGGTGTCACCGAGGTTGTAGTAGGCCCAACCGAGATTGCCCAGGGCCTTGGTTGCTATGCTTCCAGCATCGATCGCGGTCGCGCTCTGCAACGCTGCCTCGGTCCAGTCAATCGCTTCGCCAAAATGTTCCTCTCGGAGCGACGAGGCTCCCAGGTTGAGGAGTGCTGTAGCCTCGAGAAACTGGTCACCGTGTGCGCGAGCAAACGATAGGCTATTTTCGAAGAGCCTTCGCGCCAAGGCTAACTGGCCGCGCTCAATGGCAAAGACGCCCTGCGCCCGAATGACATTCCCACAAATCGACTCGACGACGGCCGAGCACAGCTGCTCCGCTCGACCCAAGCTGCGCGCTGCTTCCGGGAACGAGTGTTCCCGGGCATAGGCGACGCCCTCAATGGCCAGCATCTCAATCACTGCATCCCTTGTTGCGGGAGGCGTCGGTTGAGAATTTAGTAGGGTGAGCGCGTCTTGGCTCATCCCGCGCAACATAAGGGATTCCGCTTCCAGGATTCTGAATTTCCAAGCCCACTCCGGATTCGAGTCTCGAAACCGCTGGCATTCTCGATGGGCTTCTTCCTGACTCTGTTTCAGATCGCCATGAAGGAAGGTCTGGTGAGCGTGATCGAAGGCGACCTGCGGGCTCCTGCGACGATTACAGGCCAGCCCGCAAGTGAGGATCAGAAACGAAAGACTAAGAGTTACGGATATGTGCGGCCGTTGGCAGCAGCGCTTGCGGCGCTGACGGTCCCGTCCCCGATGCAGCCCATTTTCATCTTGAGCATGGTCAGGTTGAAATAGTTGCCCACTTTTTCTCCCGTTGTTCCGACCGGCGCCAGCGCGCCCACTTCGACCGCCGCGAGCGACACCGTCCCGAATCCTGGAATCTCCAGGACATTCCCGTACGAGGTCGCGATGGGAATCTTCGATATGCTCTTGACCAGGGTGCATCCTAGCTTGGGCGGCTCGCCATCCCCTTTCCCGCTCCTGTTGCCGCTTCTGATCTCGGCGATCTGCTGGAGTTCCTCATCGTACTCAGCCCGAAGCACTCTGGGAAGGCCCGGCGCATCTGCAATGCTCGCACATTGCCGTCCAATCCGATCAAGAAAGCCGGGGTCTTCCGTGTAAGGTATGTCGCCCCTGGGTTTATCGCCACAAATGCTCAGATCAAGCTCGACTTCGACTTTGTACCCGCCGACGCGCAAATTTTCGAACTGAGTACCCAGGAAAGTCACATGCGGCACGTGGCCATTCTCCAGGGGATGCTCGGTCGAAACCTGTGCCACCATGCGATCGGCTGTGATCACATCAAGAACATTCAGTCCTTCCAGCACAGACGTCGCCAGGGTGACCCATCCATGATTCTTCAGGCTCCGATTGCCCGACACATGCGAGTAACCCGACTTGAAGGAAATGAGTCCTTCCAGGCTATAGTGCTCGGCGCGTTGAAAGAAATGGCCGCCCCGCCGATCCTTCAATAAAACTGGCGCTTGCTGGTGGATCTCCTGCTTCAAAGGAAGCTTCAAATGCCCATGGAGAACGTTGGCTTCAGCGTGGTAATCATGGGATATCTCGTGTGTCACGGTTGGGTTCGGATTTGCGGCCATGTTAATAGCTCCTTCCGCTTGAGCTTACTTCTGAATTTGTAATTCAAATGATGCCCCGCCGACTTCCTTAGTCTCTCCCGTAGGAGTAACTCCACGTACCTTCAAAGTATAACTGCCCGCTTTCCGATTCGCTCCCGGTACCTTTACCGGCCACTGATCTTGGGCCAAGGTTGCTGGAATCGTGAGCGACCATTCCAGCTTACCCGCAGGATTATATAACTCCGCCGTGTAATGCGAGTAAGCATCATCGGGTGGGATCCTCACAAAAAGCAGAAAACCTTCCGCTGGAGCAGTCTTAATCACCGGCTCCTCGGACCCGTAGGTGCCGACATTCACCGACGCAAAGGGCAAGACCTGCGGACTATTCAACGCCTGCTGCAGTTGCGGATACGTGACCAGATTCTGATACCCGATAATGGCCAGCAACAATGCCATCATAGGCACGACCAGCGCCGGGCGCATCCAGGCGAGCCATCCCGGTCCTGGCGGGGTCGGGGAATTTACTGGCCGGCTCGTAGGAACCGGCTCAGATGTTTCCGCCAGCACAACCTTGCTCTGCTCCACGAACAAAGCGCCGGCGCGGACGTCGAGCGCGCAATCCGGGCAATCGAAGTAATGTTCTTCAAATTCGTCCCGGGTCCCGGCATCGAGCTCGTCGAGCAGATATCTTTCCGTCATTTTTTGCCGAACCACTGCATCGTGGTCCATGGAATGCCCCCTCATATTAATAGTGCGCCGGCCTGATCCGGCGTTGCACGTCGATCAGGCCGGAGTAAACTCGGGCGAATCATTTCCCGTATGTTTCTTATACAACGACTTAAACGATTGCTTCGCGCGGTGCAGCAACACTCGCAGATAATCCCGGTCTACACCGAAGTCACGGCACACTTCGTCCTTGTCACGCTCATCTAGGAAAACCTCGCGCAGCAACCGCCGGTCGCGTTCTGGAAGCTGCTCCAGAATCTCCCGGATTTTACGTTCTGTTTCTTTGGCCGCCAGGACACCCAGCAGATCCACCGCCGGCGCCGGAATTTCTTGTTGCTGGTCATCGTCATCCAACGAACTATGGCGCGCGTCCGGCGCGATAGTGCTCGCGCAAGACATTGTTGCAAATCGAGTTCACAAACGATCCCAGGCGCTCCGGATGCAGGATTTTTCCCTCGCGCAGGGCCACGTAAAATCGGGTAAAGGTTTCCTGACGCACATCCTCGATGGCCTCTCGCGACTGGAGTCTCGAACGCAATTTCACCTGGATCAGAGCGCTGAAATACGCGCCAAAATGCTCTTGCGTGCGGAAATCTCCCACCCGCAGACGCGCGACGTAGGCCTCGTCAAAGGAGTGGAATTGCAAGAGCTTGCCCCGGGGACCCGGAAGTGGCAGCCAGTGTAACACTTGAGAGGGGCAACCGTGACCGTTTTCCGGAACAAGCGTCGGCATCGCATGGTTCATAAGCGCGTGCCTGCTGCGGAGTCGGCCAGTCGGCAAGATGGAGCGGGCGGTACGCATTCGGAAGAGTGGAACTCCTGGGGTTCGGGGAGGACGGCCCGTTTGCTTCCCCGTCATCCGAACCCTCCGGAGAAGATTACGAACAAAGCGCCGGAGCCGCTTCCCCTTCGACTCCGGCACCTTACTGGATCTCAGCCGGGAGTTTGCCAGGTTGGGATCCTAAACTGTGGATCATCGCCGTATAGCGCGATATCCTCCACTTATAGAGATAGTGCAGAAGGTGCGTGGATCGTTTCACACAATCGTTTCGCATCCTGTCGTTTTCAACCATAGAAGGGCCCTAATCGCGAAGAAAAGCGCACAGATGACAACCAGAGAAAAGTGAATTAAGCTTTAATCTCCGTCACTTGCCACCCCAGCCGGGATGGCGGAACTGGCAGACGCAGCGGACTCAAAATCCGCCGGGCTTCGGCCCTTGGGGGTTCGACTCCCCCTCCCGGCACCATCCTTAGCTGTTTGTTTTGGAGCACCTGCGAGTACCTCCCATTGAGTCACTCCCTGGGCAGAATTGCGACTGTAGTAAAACTGTAGTAGTTTTCGACGGCATGCTGGCCGCGCTTGGGCGGTGATTCAGTTTGCTGATGGGCACTTTCGCTTCTTTCCGATGCCTGAGGGCTGCGCTAGTTGATGGGAGCGGAGATGGCATCTCGCTCGGCATGAGCCGCCCGCATTGTCTCAAGTTTTCGGATGGCATCGCGTCGGTACTCGTCGAACCTTGGCGTATTTTTGTAGAATGCTCGGACTTGAGTGGCCGATCATTTGTGCGACGAAGAGATCGGATACACCTGCCGCGCTTAGGCGACTAAGGTGTGGAGCAGAGGCGCTTCGTTGAATGCGTCCGCAAAGAAACTGGAACTCACACTTCCGAGTCTGATGTTTTGATGGACGTTAGAAATCCCTCCAAAAAACTGCCTTCTTCGACCCGCGTAAACATTGGGTCGCGCCACAGCCATCTCGGACGTTTGAAATGTGTAGTTTTCTAATGGGGTCAGAGCAGAATTGGGACTCAATCAAAACCGTTAATGAGTGTAATCGCGATTTTTCAACAACTACACGCCCGAACGCTAGAACCCGGTCAATCAGCGATAGGTAGCCCGGCATCCTGCGCCCGCCAAAGAGCCTATAATTTTGAAACGATGAAGTTCCTCCCCATTACTTTCTTTGAATTGATCTTCAGAGACGAGTTGGGCACAACATACCTCGATCTGCACTTGCAGCACGGAGGAGATGCAGATATAAAATTCGGACGTAGCCCAGCCTCACCTGGGCGGGGGAGGGAACCATGATGCGCACGTTCGCCATCTGCCTCTTGCTAGTCAGCCAATTGACGCTCCAAGGTGTCAGCCAGCAGGCGTCACTCGGTAAATTAGCCGAAGCGATTTGCACGTTCGACGATGGCAAAGATATGAAAGTTGAATACAGCAGCGCAGCCGCGAAGCGCGGGGAGCAGTTTCACGACGGGAGACTTTGGGAGCCAGGTGGTTCACCCATGTTTCTATTTACGGAGGCTGAGCTTAGCATTGCCGGCTCGGTGATTCCGGCAGGAGCCTATAGTCTGTACGTCATTCCCGAAAAGCGGAACTGGACCTTGGTGGTAAACAGGAACACCAGTGCTGCTGGGAATTACGACCAGAGACAGGATCTAGCGCGCACTCCGATGGAAATTGGGGAAAGCGACGTACTTGTACCACAGGTTCAGGTCGCACTTGCACACGTAGCGCCGAAACAGTGCAATCTGCGGCTGTATTACGAAAAAACCGGGGCGTGGGCAGAATTCCACGAGAAATGAGGCGGAAATGGCGGTTCCCGCGCCCTTCGATCTTCCGTCACTGGTCATTCGTCGGCGTGACGGACACAATACCCATGTTTCACGGAGAGTACTGCCATAAGAACCTCCGCCGAACGGACTTGATGCGCTTGAGAATTGGGCCAAGTAGCAAGTGAAAGGGCGCGCCGTTTGGCGCGCCGTTAGTTCTTCCTATGCTTGAGTTGCGCTCACCCGGGCGCGCAAATCAATGTTTGTGTCAGGCGGCCCGGCCGGCGACGACCTTGAGGCCGGCATATGTGTGTACGTCAAACGTGCGGATGATAGGTTCGGTCCCAAGAAGGTGCCGAACCGTCTCAGTGACGTTTTTATATTGGTCTCGGTGATACCGTTCTGCGTCCTCTTTGGTTTTCCAAAAACTCAGGGCGAGGACCCGGTCCGGCTCCGCATTCGACACAAGCAGCATTTCGTCCACGAAGCCGCCCTGCTTCTGCAGGATAGGCATTATCTTTTCGTTGATTGTGTTGGAGAGTTCTCTTGATTTCCCTGGTTTGCTGGTCAGTTCAACAACACGAGTAAACATCATCAGCTCCTTTCGTAGGCTGAAAGTTTGAAAGGAAGCCTCACCGCAGAGTGCGGCGTTGGGCTTATTATCGTTCGTTACAAAAAGGTTTACTTCGCTCGGCCCGGATGTGTTTGTGCAGTTGGTTGTGACGGCTGGCGACTACGTCTCTGGGAACAGAAACTCCGTTGCGCGACTGGGCCTTTCGCTCGACGCCATCGCATGCCATTCTTGTTTCCGCTTCTGTTACAACAATGACCCTGTTAGGTAGGATGATGTACTTGCCGTTGACGGTTGTCTGGCGCACCAAGCAATTATTTTCTCGTCAAGCTATAGGCTGGGACAATTCGGGCGTGCACTTCTCGGTGTTGGCGGCCTTCGGCTCGACCTCGAAGAGTTCCGATAATCAGATCGATTCAGCTATCGTGACGATTGAGCAACCCGAACGGCTTGTAATCCTCAACCGGTAGCTAAGGTGCCGACCGTCTGAAATACATAAGAAGCCAAATCACAGGGAGCGCTAGCAAACCTACGGGAAGCAGCACAAGAGCCGTCATGTTCTAAGGCGTCCCGCCAACCCAGGCTGCCCACCTCTGAGTGCACCGGCGTCCTCTTACAGGGCGCCGGGCAAGGAGGGGGCTGAGTGTTATGAAGCATTGATCTGAATACTTTCGGCCAGATTGCCATCTGACTTTGGAACGAAGTGAATGGTGGCTTGCTTGTGACTCTCGCTAGACAACTCATCGATTCCGATCTTTTGGTTCGCGAGTTCAACTTGCGTTTTCTTGGTCAGCTCGAAGTCATAGGGGACGCCGTTCGAGCCAACCAGGGTTATCTCTTTGTCGGTGGGATCAAAGAGCGCGATGGTTCCGTTAATATCCTCGGCCGATGCAAGTATATGGTTCGTCTTCATGGTGGAGGACTTTACCGTGGACTTCGCGCTCTTGCCTGCAGCTGGATTTGTCTTCGTAACGGCTTTGGCGGTGGTGTTCGCCGTGGAATTATTCGTGCTGAGAGCCGAGACCCCGAAAGATACTCCCACGGCCAGCATCAACATGAACACGAAAAACATTGAAACGAGCTTCGTTATTTTTTTCATCGAACAACATCTCCCTTCTTCAGTTTTTTGATAAACGCAATCAATCAAAGTTCCTGTGGCCTGCAGGGATCCAGCGGTGAGGAGGAACGCGCGCCGCCGCCCCTACAGACGCCACGGAACCCCACGCTCGCCGGTGTAGTTAACGTAACCCCAACGTTCAGCTCACGCGACGCGCATGGATTTGCAGGTATGCCACCAGGGGTCGGAGACTGCGCCGCCGACTGTGCCTTGTTGATCAGCCACAGGTGGTCAGCCACAGCGAACTCCGAGCACACCATTTGACTCGGCAGATGCGGACGGTTTGGGCCGGTCCCCCAGAAGGCTACTTCCTCTCAGCAATCCACAGATGAGAAAGAAGCGCCGATTGGACCTCTGACCGGGACAATCCGCCGGCTCCGCTTAGATCGATTTCAACATTCAATGAGATTCAACAAAGGGAGATTTTCGTTGTATTGCGAAACGACCCCGGTCCGGCTCTCGTCAATTCGGCCAACCTCTGAAGCGTCTCAGTCATCCAACTCAATTGGGCCCCTATTAGCAGGACACTTCAGATTGGGGACAGCTAAGCGATGATTCCCCGGCACTTGGGGTACGAATTCGTCATCTTCGCGTTAGTTTGCACCGTCGCCATATTCGTTTTCCCGGCAGCCACGGGCTCTTATTGTGCTGTTCATGGGCCAGTCACAGCGCTGCTCAGCCTCCGCGCGAGACTCAAGATTTGGTTGGGAATGGCATTCTCCGCACTACAGTTGGCCGGGCGCACGGTCACCATCAACTTTGCCGCGCAGCAGACACTCAGGCAAATGAGTCCGCTGGCGCAGTCAGTTTTTACCGAGCAGAACACCATCCTTCGCTGCTAACAAGATCCCTGCTAGGCCAGACCGATTCCCCGACATTCGCTTTTTTCTTCGCTGCTGCAAGCACTTAAGAGCAGCATCGTCGATTTCTTTTCATTTCGACCGGGCCGACCCCGGTTGGACATCAATTCATCTATGGAGGACAACATGATAGGCAGAAAATTCAAGATGCTCTCTTTGATTGCAGCTCTCTCCGGCACGTTTTTCTTGGCTGCATGCAACAAGCATGTGGCAAAGGTAACTCCACCACCGCCGCCGCTGCCCGCGACCCCGACCGCAATTCTGGCCGCTAATCCGAATGTGATTCAGTATGGTCAATCGACAACCTTGACGTGGAAAACCGCGAACGCGAACGACGTTAACATTCAAGGACTGGGAACTGTACCCGCGTCTGGCTCGCGCAGTGTCGTCCCATATATGTCTACAACGTACACGCTCGTAGCCAAGGGTCCAGGTGGCACCGATGATGCAAGTGCGCGTGTAACCGTCAATCAAATCCCGGCAGCTAAGGTTGTGGCGCCACAGCCCAGTGAGGCGGATTTGTTTGCCAAGAACGTCAAAGATTTGTTCTTTGACTTCAACAAAGCCAACGTACGCCCGGATGAAGTGCCCGTGACCTTCGACGATGCGCAGTTTCTCGACCAGCATCGCGACATCAAGATCATGGTGGAAGGACATTGTGACGACCGGGGTTCCGAAGAGTACAACATCGCGCTCGGCGTCAACCGCGCCAATACTCTAAAGCAATCATTGGAGCAAGGAGGCGTGGGCGCCGACCGGATCAACACCATCAGCTATGGCAAAGAGAAGCCCTTCTGCACCGCCGATAACGAGCAATGCTGGCAGCAGAACCGGCGTGATCACGTCGTATTTGAGCGGTAAGAGCGCTGACTGCGCGGGGCGGTCGTCGTCGCGGGACCGCCCCTGCGGCGCGTGATTCCTAGACAGAGAAAAAACTGGACAGAGGTCTTCGTCAATTCAAACTTCAAGGAGGATAAGAAAATGTTGAAACATCTTGTGATCGTCACAACGTTAGTTCTATTTGCGTCTCTCACTGCTGTCGCCTCGGACCATGAGGATGATGTGCATCGCACCCACAAAGCCGCTGAGGTCTTCAAGGAGATCATGAACACACCAGACCATGGCATTCCTCACAATCTACTGGAATCGGCGAAATGTATCGCCATTATTCCAGGCGATGTGAAGTTCGCTCTTATATTCGGCGGTAACTACGGCAGAGGAGTGGCCACATGCCGTACTCCGCATGGATGGAGCGCTCCCATATTTGTGGCGATTGATGGCGGCAGCGTCGGTTATCAGATCGGTGGTTCTTCCACAGATCTGGTGATGCTTTTTATGAACGATCACGCTTTGCAGAGCCTGCTCAGCGACAAATTTAAGCTCGGAGCCGACGCCTCGGTAGCAGCCGGACCGGTGGGCCGGAACGCCGCTGCGGGCACCGACCTTAAATTGAATGCGGAGATCCTCTCTTACTCGCGTGTCAAAGGTGTTTTTGCCGGCGTGAGTCTGAACGGCGCCGTAGTGCAGGCCGACAAAAGTGGAGACAAAGCCATGTATGGCCACGACGTAAACCGCCATGAAATTCTTCACGGCAGAGTTGCTGTGCCGGCATCGGCGCGACCGCTGCTGCATGAAATTGGCGAATATGCCAAAGCTTAGTCGTGAACTCCATTTGAGGAGATTCTAAATAAGTTGCTGATGTGTAAATCGGACATCAACAAGAAGGCGGAAAGAAACATGGCGCAGGGAGGACTCGCAATTCGCCGTCCAACAGCGGCTCTATTGACCGCCGCGGTGCTAGCGGTAGGTATCCTCTTCGGTGTAGGAGTGACGGCGTGGGCTGGGCATCCGGTTTTTGGGACGCAGAAGATGTCGCCCACAAGTGCGTCGGACGCGAAGGGCCAACCGGCCGAGAATGCCAGCAGTGGGACGGGTTACGCTTCCATTCTCAAGCCGGCGTTGTCGGCCGTGGTCAACATCTCTTCTTCGAGAATCCGATATTGTTCTTGCAACTGAAAAAGGCTCCCTCGCATCTTTCTTGGTAGAGAGCTCTCGTGTTACTTGAGAAAGCGACTTCTATGGAGGAAATTACAAATGAAATGTGCAAAGTACTTGGTGCTTCTCTGCGCTTTGACCATGCTATTGCCCGTCTGTGCGTTAGCGCGGGACAAGAACCAACATTCAGTGAATATTCCTGATCCCGTGCAAGTCGGCGCTACGCAATTGAACCCTGGCACCTACAAAGTAGAGTGGCAGGATGCCGGTCCTGCGGTGCACGTGAAGTTCATTCAGCGAGGAGAAACTGTGGCTACCGTACCAGCGACGCTGAAAATAAATTCAAACATCGCTCAGGACGACGTTGTGATTAATACGACGAGTTCTAACAGAAAGGTGCTCGAGGAGATCGATTTCGATCATCAAAAAGAGTCGCTGGTTTTTTGAAAGCAGCAAAGCAGCATGTAATTACTCAATTAGACGGTTCCACTAGGCAGCGTACAAACGGCATGAACAGTACGTTAATTCCTAGCCGCTTGTGCCTGCCGTGGGTGAGGTTCCGTCCGCGAGTTAAGCCTTTGCAACTTAGAACCGTGGTGACTAGATCCGGCTTGCTCAATCGATATTGGAGGCCAACGATGAGATCGGCGCGTATCTCTCAAATGTCGCGGATAGGTGGCCAGGACAAGTCTGTGGCATGGCAATTATCGAGTGTGTCGCCGAGCGTTGGTACCGCGATCTTTGCGCTTGCATTCTTCGCTATCCGAATCGGGTCGGACTGGCTTTTCCGGTGGTTCATTGCCGATGCTCCGATACCGCCTCTTTGGACTGTCTTGATTACGACTGGGATCGGGACCGTCATTTCCTCCATACTCGTTTACTTGCTGCTCGCGTCCGCGCAAAAGCAGTTTCGAGCGGTTCGTTTGCTGAACCATGAGTTAAGGAATTCTCTACAGGTGCTGAGTGTAGTTACGTCGGATCTTGAGCCTCAAATGGCTGCAGCGGCCAGAGGTTCGATAGATCGATTGTTGCGCGCGCTCCGACAAGCGTCCGACCTTTTAGGAAATGGAGCAACTTGGTCCTAGTCTTTTGGAGCCGGCGGTTCATCGCGACTTTCCCCGCCTTAGAGCTTTTGTGGCGTTACTGTCTGCATTTGTTTTCCAGCCTCCTCCTACTCGCAGGTTTGGCTCTCGTCTGCAAAAATCGCTGGCCGGGCACCGCAGGATCCTAGCTGCGATCAAGCGCCATGACACCGAAGCGGCAGGGGCTGCTATGCAGGGGCATCTTCAAAACCGGCGGGCGACATCTTCGATGTTGCCGGTGTGTTGCACTGAGCTGTAGTAAAACTGCAGTAGTTCTATGGTCAAAGCGGTGCAGATCGGGTCATAACGATTCAACGTGGCCGATTTGTAACCTGTTGAGGAATAGAGTAGAGTAGAAAATTTTCCAAACGGAGCAGAACCCTTCTGTGTACTCAAAATCCGCCGGGCTTCGGCCCTTGGGGGTTCGACTTCCCCTCCCGGCACCACAGATTCGTTTTTTGTTCTTAAGGACTTGCGGGTGCGCAGAGTGTTTGCTCCCAGGATTGTTTCCTGTTGAAAACTCCTGACTGCAGTAAAATTGCACGACTTCCTTGGGGTCAGACCGGAATTCAGCACGAAGGATTCGCCAGACAGGTGCCCTTCAGTTGATGGATGCAGAGGGCGCATGCCTCGATGTAGCCTGTGCAGCCCGCATCTCGAGCAGAGCATATGCCGGATCCGCCGTCATTTCCACCCACCCTGACCCTCCACGATCGTGATGTAACGATCGATGGGAAGATCACTGAAGTGTTCAACCAAGTTGCTGGGTTGCGGCCATCTGACTTCGAGCCAGTCCAGGTTCTTCTGCTTGCCGATGCCCAGCACCAACCGCGGATCGTGCGATGAGAGAAAGCTCCCGCCGCCCACCTTCATCCGGCCGCGCTTCAGATCGCCGGCTTGGTAGGTAACCCGTGCTCCTACTGCATCACGATTTGCCCTGGTTCCCACTAACGTCAAGCCGAGCCAGTGATTCAGACTTCCCACGTTGTTGCGCAACAGGAGCGGCGCGCCACCATTCACCGAAATAAGCACGTCGACCCCGCCGTCGTTATCGAAGTCGCCGACGGCCAGTCCACGAGCGGAGAGACTCTTGCCAAAAACCGGACCGCTCCGCCCACTGACATTCTCAAACCCCTTGCCGGTGTTTCGGAACAGCAGGAGTGGCTCCTGGTAATCTACGTCTTTGTGATACACATGGATGAGGTCGTCGGGATTCCCATTCGATAGAAACAGATCGAGATTGCCATCGTTATCGTAATCGATAAACTTCAGCCCCCAGCCGCTCATCAGGCGTGTGGCGGACGCAATGCCCGCGGGGCCGGCCCGGTCGTCGAAGGTTTCATCGTGGTTGTTCTGGTACAGGGAATACATCTCGTGGTCGATGTTGGCGACGAACAGATCCATCCATCCGTCTTCGTTGAAATCGGCGGAATCCACTCCCATTCCCGAACGCGGCCGGCCCGCCTCACTGTAGGCCACGCCTGCTGGCGCTCCGATTTCTTCGAACTGGCCGCCGCCCCGATTCACAAATAGGAAGTTCGCGGTGGTGTCATTGGCCACAAAAAGATCGAGCCGCCCATCGTTATTGATGTCCGTCGCCACCACGCCCCAGGCTTTGCCCAGGTACTTCCCGATCCCGCTCGCCTTGCTAACGTCGGTGAAAGTGCCGTCGCCGTTGTTATGAAACAACCAGCTGGCCATGGGCTTGTATAGCCTCGGAATGCAATAGCCCGGTTTGTTGTCCGCCTCGCAAGGCAAGTGCTTGCCCTTATCGAAATCCACGAAGTGGCAGACAAAAAGATCCAGCCGCCCGTCATTGTCGTAGTCAAACCAGACCGCGCTGGAAGCCCATCCTGGAGCGGCAACCCCAGCCTTCTCCGTGACGTCAGTGAAAGTGCCGTTTCCGTTGTTGTGATACAGGATGCTCCGTCCATATTGCGTAACGTAGAGATCGGGAAAGCCGTCGCCATCGTAATCGCCCGCCGCAACCCCTTGTCCGTAGCCACCAGCCGCGACCCCAGCCTTTTCGGTAACGTCGGTAAAGGTTCCGTCGCGATTGTTTCTGTACAAGGCGTTGCGTAGCGGTGGATTGGGATTGAAAAAGTCACATTTCCCGCTATTCACCAGATAAATATCCATCCACCCATCGCCGTCGTAGTCGAGAAACGCACACCCTGCTCCCGTCGTCTCCGGCAAATATTTTTCCGCCGACTTCCCGTTGGTATGGGTCCAGGTGATGCCACTCGCAGCCGCCGGGACCTCTTCGAACGGGTAAACCGGGAACGGGGAAACCGGCGCTGGCACGGCCTGCGAAAGGCGTGACAGGCGGGGAAGCAGTAGACTGCCTCCCATCCCCCAAAGCAAGCTTTCCCTCAGAAAGCGGCGGCGAGAGAGTTGCGAGAGGATCCGGGTTGGCTGCGGGAACGGGTTCTTCACTTCAATCAATCGTGCTTGGAATCGTGGATTATGACCCGCGGATCATGAATTACGATTCAATATCCGCGCGTTGACACACTAGCGGGCTAATTCGGACTTGGCTGCGACTCTGGCGGCGCTTCGCCCGCGGCGCCCTTCTGGGTCAACTTCTGCTGAATCGCGAACTCCCGCTCGCCGTCTTCCTTGCGTCCGGTCCTGGTATACGCGATGCCCAGCATGTAATGCGCGGCCGGATTTCCAGTCTGCAGTTTGACGCCAGTTTCGAGCGGCGGGATCGCCTCGGAGAATTTTTTCGCGGAAACCAGCGACCCGCCCCACCCGACGAAAGCCTCGCCGAACCCAGGCTCGAGCTTCGCCGCGCGCGAGAAGTGCTGGATGGCCTCGTCCCACTGCTGATTCTGTCGTGCGATTTCCCCCAGAACATACTCAGCGCCCGCATTCGAAGGATCGATCTCCAGTTCCGCTTGCATCTCTTTCTTCGCTTCCTCGGCATCTTCCGGGCTGGGATTCGTCTTCGAGAGTAACAACCGCCCCAGCCGGAAATGAATGCCCGCCAAATGTGGATTCTGCTCCAACACCAGACGATATTCCTTGGCGGCCTCATCCCATTTCCCATTCGTTTCCAGGGATTCGGCGTGGAGCTCGTGCCCCTGAGCGGATCTGGGCGCGGTCGCGACCAAGTCCGCCGCCGCCCGGCTCGAGAGATCGGAGTAAGTATGAACCGACAAGTAGAGAACCTCAGGATCGTGCGGGAATTCACGGTTCAGGAAAATGAGAAACTCCTCCGCCGCATCCGGCTTACCGGCAAACATTGCGCAGCGCACGCCCGCAAAGCCCAGGCTGCGCTTAAGATCCTTGTCCTCAACGTGGGGCCGGGCTTGCTTTAGAAGTGGCAAAGCTTCCTTGCAGTGGCCGGATTGCGCAAGGCTCACGGCTCGTTCAGCCGGAGACGCCACGCCAGCCGCCGGCGTCTTGCCGGAGGCGGATGCCTGGGCACCGGCCGGGGTCGCGAGGGGACTCCAAAGCAAGGCGCAAACCAGAGCAGTATGGCGAGGTCTAAACATAAAGAGGCCGAACATAAAAAGAGGGCAGGCGCGGACGCCTGCCCCATGGTACAACGCTGCCGTCAGAAATAGAACTTTAGCGCGAACTGCAGCTGTCGAGCCGACTGCGACGTGCTGAGCACCCCCATGCTGGCGGGTGTAGCTCCGCAATTGTTGTCGGTCAGAGTATTTCCGCAACTGGTGTTTGGCGCGTTGAGGCTTGGGTGATTTGTCGCATTCAGGAAGTCCGCACGGAATTGCAACCTCTTCGATTCCGTGATCAGGAAATTCTTCTGCAGGCTGAGGTCAGCATCGAAGTATCCCGGTCCAATCACCGGACCTTGAGACGGACAATTCCCGAAGCCGGATGTGGGCTGTGAGAATACACTTGGATCAAACCACTGCATGCCACCTGGAATGGGCGTTTTGGGGTACGCGACTTGGCCACTACAGTCCGGACGAGGGGAGAAGATATCGTTCGTCCCAGATACGTCGGACGCACGGAGGTTAAGCGGGAAACCGCCGTGCCAGGAAACAATTGGATTGATCGACCAGTTGCCAATCACCGCATTCACAGCCGAGGACGCGTTTCCTGCAAATTGTTTGCCCTTGCCAAACGGCAGATCATACACGGCATATGTGCTGATTACGTGCTTGGCATCCCAGTAGCACTGGGCATAATCCCCGTTGGGGTCGAAGATATTTTGCCAGTAGCTGTCGGCGTTTTGGGACTGACCGCCCCAGCTTCCGTAATAGCCGGCGCTGTTGGCCATGCACTTCTGGAACGTATACGAGACCTGAGCCTCCAGTCCGTTGCTGTACTTCTTCTGGAGCACTGTCTGCAGAGCGTTATAGTTCATGTTTCCGACGGCGGCACTTTGCTTCACCAGGCCCAACCCGTTGGGGCCATAGGTTATCGCATTCGTGGTAATCCCGTTGATGACGGTTCCAGCTGGATTCTGGCCGCCGATGTAGGGATAGGTGACCGTGCCGTTCGCTTGCAGGTCCCCTTGATTCAAGTCGATGGGAACCATTAAGTGGGTGGTGCGCTGGCCCACGTAACCGATCTGGACTGTGGTGTTACGGGCAATCTCACGCTGGATGGTAAGGTTCCACTGGTCAGCAACTGCCGGCTGAACATTAGTCCAAGTCTCCAGCGTGGCCCCAATGAAAGGATCACCCGCCGGAGGTGCGGCCGTAGTGAATGCATTTGCTGTGCTAAATGCAGTGTTAACTGGGTATGTGGTGCCCGTTCCCCCCACATTGGTCGCTGCGGACTGAGGCGGCGTATAGGGCGGATTCTGGGTTGGGCGCAGGTTGGTCCCTGTTCCTTCCTGAAACGACGAGATCGACAAGCCGCCACGAATCACAGTTGCGCCTCCCAGGGAGCGGGGACTCCAGGCGAAGCCGAGGCGAGGCTGGAAGTCCGGCAATCCCCATGTGCCCGAGTACAGTCCTGCGGGGAATCCGTTCGTCCCCACTATTCCGGCTGGTACGGGATCGTTCCCAGGGAACTGCAGCGCGCCGGTCAGAATATTCACATTCAGCTGATGATTGTTAAGTTCCGTCCAGGGAGTGCGGCCTTCGTAACGCAGGCCCAAATTCAGCGTTAAGGTATCAGTCACACGCCAATCGTCTTGCACAAATCCAGCGATGAGCCAGTCGCGCGCATGCCATCCTCCGGTGCTTACGCCCCGGCCCACACTCTCCGGAAGCCCCACGGCAAAGTCACCCGCGCCATTGCCGGTATAGTCGCCGCCCGGCCCTAAACCGAAGACCTCGGCACCCAGTTCGCCGGCATTGCCGGGATAGAACACATTAAGGTTGTAACGTTGCAACTGAAAACCGGTCTTGATGACTTGCCGGCCATGCGTATAGATCACCACATCGTCAAACTGGGTAACGGTGGAGGAAAAATGTTGCGGATTTACGAGCGCGCCAAGATTTGTCAGCGTCCCTTGTGCAACCGAGCTAGCCGTGCCGCCGGAGAAGCCAAATTCCGGGAAGCCAGGTACTCCAGTTGGGTTCCCGTCGGCAATCCCGAGGGTATTCGCCAAATCGCCGATCGAGAACGTGAAGGTCGGAGCAATCAGCTTGATCGCGTTCTTTCCAAAGCGCGCTTCGTTCAGCAGGCTGGGCGAAAACGAATGCGTCCAGTTGGCAGATCCGTTATTCAGCCAGGCTACGTTCAAAGTGTCGCCCAGCAACGGTTGGGAATTGCTCAAAGGATCATTCTCATTGCTCTTGGAATACCGGGCATTAATGTGGTCCTTACTGGTTGCGTTGTAGTCGACCTTGACGTCACCCTGATCGGTATTAAATTGCTGGTCAGTGGTGTTGACCGCCGTGCCGAAACCGCTGGGCAGAAGGGCCGTATTGTTCGCCTTAGGATAATACTGGCTCGTAACCAGGGCAGTGAACACCGGATCCAGGTTACCCGGAGGAATAATGTTGCCGGTAAACGCGGGCCTCAGATTGGGGGCCACGATCGAACACGGAACACCGGATGTTCCGCCCGTTCCAGTAGCACATGGGTTATACAACTGTACTGGGCTTGCTAAGGTCAACAGTTCGCCAAAGTTGCCGGTGGTTTCAGCCTGAGTGAGGACGGTGATGGCGCCACTGCTCGACGGATGGTCAAGCCTCCCACCCTGGTAGTCGACAAAGAAGAACAACTTGTTCTTGATGATCGGGCCGCCGAAGGTGGCGCCGAACATATTCCAGCGCAATGCCTCCGTTGGGTTGCCGGTAGCCGTACCCGTTATGAATGGGCTGTTCTCCCATTGATTGGCGTTGAAGACGTTGTTACGGATGAACTCGAACGCATCCCCGTGAAACTGGTTGGTGCCCGACTTAATGGTGGCGTTGACGATTCCGCCGGCGTAATTGCCAAACTCCGCGGAAGCGTTTTGGGTAATCAGATTGAACTCGCCGATCGCGTCGGGAGAGGGAGTGTAGCCTGTCAGATTGTCCGATGCCTGATTGTTGTCGACGCCGTCGAGCAGGAAATTATTGTCTTCCTCGCGGTTCCCGTTAATGTACGGACGACCACCGCCGTTGACGGCGCCCTCAGCGGTTTGGGATCCGTAGTTGAACGTAGAGGGGTCGGTCGTGACCACACCGGGAGTGAGCAGGGTCAACTGAATATAGTTGCGCGTGGTTAGCGCCACGCTGGTGATGGTGTTGGCATCGATGATGGTGCTGACTTGGGCATCTTCGGTCTGCAGGATTGGAGCAGCGCCGGTCACTTCGACAGTCTCCGACACCTTGCCCACCTTCATCTTGAAGGTGAGGCGCGCCGTCTGGTTGAGCACCAGCGTGAACGCCGGGTAAACCGTCTTGTCGAAACCCTGGGCAGTGGCTTCCGCCGTGTAGGTACCCACCGTGAGGCGGAATATGCTGAAGGCGCCAACGTCATTGGTGGTCGCATTATAAACAGTGCCACGCTCGGTGTCCCGAGCGACAACCGCAGCGCCTTTGATCGGCGCCCCGCTCGGATCGGTCACGGTGCCGACAATCGCCGCCGTTACCTCCTGGCCCCACGCCGGCACCAGTGCGCCGAGCAATCCGACCAGCAGCAGAATTCCAATCATCATTGCTCGCTTTGCCAACGACTTCGCCAATGACTTTCGCATTGCAGCCCTCCGGGAGACGCTTTTACTGAAACAGAATTCGATGAAATAAATACTGTAAAAATACTAGGACTAATGCTATATAGTACTTTCGCAAGAGTCGTCAAGAAAAAAATCAAAGAAAGCTTGAATTTTTGATTTTCGCGTTCTTAGCATTCATCTATAGCACTTCGCGGAGGCCGTTTCTTCCGCAGGCTGCCCATTCGTCAGGCCTGTGGAAAACTCGGGGGTTTTTCGGCTCTACCAGGAATGGGATGTTGCGCTATGAAATGCTGTATTACAAGCTACTGACCGGAGTTGCACTTTACAAGCTTCACGGAGCAGGTTAAGGTGTGGGTCCTTATCGGTGAATGGTCTTAAAATGTGTTGTTTTCAAAAGCTCTATAGCATAGAAGAGAGAAGGAGCGCATTGGAAAACGGCTGGCGCACCTGTTTTTCGATTTTAGTTGCTCTATAGCACATCCAGGCAGATGTGCCAGATCCGTAGTTTTTCGGGCCTATTGCGCGCCGAGGTAAACATCAGCGTTTTTGATTCTGATCCGTGATGATTGGGGAGTTCATGCCAAACAGCCGCCCAAATGGAATGCCTGCGTACAAAAAAATTCAGGCCACGATCGTCAGGCGGATTGACAACGGGCAATTGAAACCGGGGGATGCAGTCGATTCCGAGCGGGAGTTGGCCAAGATTCACAAGGTGAGCCTGATGACGGCGCGGCACGCGCTAACTGCGCTTGAACGCGAAGGTATGGTACATCGCAGGCGAGGCGCCGGAACTTTTGTAGCGCCGCCCAGAATCCACTTCAACAAGCTGACTAGTTTCACTGAGCAGATGGCGAGTCGAAGTCTGACCCCTTGTTCAAAAGTTCTGTCGTTCACCGTGGTCGACAACGAGCAGGAGGTCGCGGCCCGTCTGGCCTTGTCCGCCGACACTCGTCTGCTCAAAGTGGAGCGGCTGCGGCTCGCTGCCGACGAACCGTTTGCGGTTGAAACCTGCTATCTGCCGGCGGAGCAGTTCGCCGGTCTCACCCGCAACTCGGTCGCGCGTGGGTCGCTTTTTTCTATTTTGGAGAGCAACTATGGAATCCAAATCGCCTATGCCGACGAGGAAATGGATGCAACCGCGGCCGCTCCGGCGACCGCAAATCTCCTGAAGGTTGAGCGCGATGAGCCGTTGCTCAGGATTCGCCAGGTCATTTATTCGACAACAGGGAAGGCCACACTTTATGTGCTCGGCCTGTACCGATCGGATCGGCACACCCTGTTAGTCCGAAGATTTCGTTAAAGTTGTGGAAAACTCCAGTTACGTCAGCGCTTGCAGACGCGCTGATCAAGGGCGCAGCTGTTCCAGTGATTATCCACGTGGTCCAAAGTACGAGCGCGCCAGACGGGGAAGCGCCATCTGTCTGAGCCATTCTGCACACTGTCGAAATGTTGATTCGCCCGAGTGGCAGCCTCGCTGTCGCGACCTCCGAAGATCGGCGCCCCGCTAGGAACCCTCCAACTGTAGTAAAAGTGTAGAGATTGCGCCTGCGTGCGAGTGTCGACAGGAGGGAACTTGGAGCTAAGGATCGCAGCAACTTTCTGTAGCGAAAAATCAAAACTACTGTATCAGCGGGCGAGCAGTGTTCTGGTCGAGGGCGGAAGCTCTAATTCTCGGGGGCCGGCCAACTATGGCGATTATCCGATCTTCATGCAGCGTGGGGAGGGGTCTCGCTTATACGACGTAGACGGTAATGAATACATCGATTGGATGATGGGCTTTGGCGCCCTCCCTCTGGGACATGCGGACCCGGAGGTCACGCAGGCAATCGCGGAGGGAGCGGCCACTGGCGCCCATTTTGCCACGGCAACCGAAATTGAAATTGAGGTGGCCGAGTTGCTGCGGCAAATCGTGCCGAACGCCGAGGTGGTCCGGTTTGCGAACACCGGAACCGAGGCGGTGATGGCCGTCCTCCGCCTGGCGCGCGGCTACACCGGCAGGCCAAAGATCGTGAAATTCGAGGGCCACTACCACGGCTGGTACGACGATATCCTGGTGGCGTCCAACCCCGTACCACCAGGAGCAGTTGGTCTGCGTAGCGATCCGGTCACGATTGCGGACAGCTCCGGCCTGAATCGCCGCGCCCTCGATGACACGATTGTTGTCCCCTGGAACGACCTTCCTTCTCTCGAACGCGCCATTCAGAACAACCCAGGGCAGATTGCCGCCATAATCACCGAGGGTGTGATGGCGAACATGGGTGTGATTCCGCCTGCCGAGGGTTACCTTGAAGGCCTGCAGAAGCTCGCGCGGCAACACGGCGCACTGTTTATCTTGGACGAAACCGTTACTGGATTCCGTATCGCGGCAGGCGGCTGCCAGGAGCACTACCGGCTATCGCCGGATATTGTTACGTTTGGAAAAGCGCTGGGCTGCGGGCTTCCAGTCGCCGCCTTTGCCGGACGTGCCGAAGTGATGAGCGCTCTCGCCAGCGGAGGTGTTCTTCACTACGGCACGCACAATGCCTCGCGCATCGGCCTGCACGCGGCACGTGCAAACCTGCGCAAGCTGACGCGAGACAACGGCGCAGCCTTCCGCCACATCTGGGATCTAGCCGATCATTTCGCCGCGGGTATGACGGAACTCTTCCACCGGAAAGGGACGGCTGCGATTGTTCAGCGGGTTGGTCCCATGTTCCAGATCATGTTTACGGAGCAGCCGTGCATCCGCGACTATCGCGAGTTTTGCCAGTTTGTGGATCGCAAAAAATATCAGCGCATGGCACTGAAGTTGTTCGAATATGGCGTGTACACAAGCCCGGCAGCCACGCTGCATTCGATCGTAACCGTCGCCCACAGCGCGGAGGATGTTGCCAAGACGCTGATAGCCATGGATAACACTTTGGAGGCATTGGAGTAGACAGGCCGATAGAAATTACACCAAGCCAAACAGAAACTCCGACGCGAGACAGAAATGGATTCCGAGAAAATTCGCAATAGAGCCGAGCGGATGCTGTCTCTAGAAGGCAAGGTCGCCATAGTCACGGGCGCGGCATCCGGGATCGGCCGGGGGATCGCGGTCCGCTTGGCGGAGATGGGAGCCGCAGTTGGCGTTCTGGATAAGAACGCCGAGGGTGGAATGGAGACAGTCGCCGGTATCCAGCGAAATGGTGGCAACGCCGTGGCGATCGCCTGCGATGTTCGTTCGCGCTCTGAGTGCCGCCAGGCGGTGGAGCGCACGATTGCCGCCTACGGCCGTGCCGACATCCTTTGCAACAATGCCGGTATGGTGATCCGAAAAGATGTGTTGGCTCTGGAAGAAGAGGAGTGGGACGAAGTTCTCAATGTGACCCTGAAAAGTGCATACCTGATGTCGCGCGAAGTCATTCCGCACATGATACGCAACGGAGGGGGAGCGATCATCAATACCGGATCGGGGTGGTCATTAAAAGGAGGGGCAAAAGCGGCTTCCTACTGCGCAGCAAAGGCTGGCCTGTTGAACCTGACCAGGGCCATGGCGATTGACCACGGAAAAGACAACATTCGCGTCAACTGCGTGTGTCCAGGCGATATCGACACTCCGATGCTGGCGAGCGAGTGCCGGCAACTTGGGGAGAATCCCGAGCAGTTCATGAAAGAAGCTGCCAGTCGTCCGCTCCGTCGCGTCGGAACAATCGACGACGTAGCCAACGCCGTCCTGTTTCTTGCCAGTGACATGGCGCAGTGGATCACGGGAACTCACCTCGTTGTCGATGGCGGTGGGCTGGCCTGAAAGCTCAGGAATCTCAAACAAAAAAAGGACACCGCTCGCGCGGTGTCCCTACCTACCAGCAACTTGACTTACTTATTCTCGTTCAGCGATCCGGCGCCAAACTCTTTGCGTTGCATCACCGTACGCGCCGCTCTCGCTGCCACTGCTGCCGGCATGGCCGCAGCCGCTCCATAACGCTCCAGCAGCACGGGCACCATCGCGCCTTCCGCTTCTTTCACAAAGGTGAGCTTGCTCTCGCCCAGTAGATCGACGCGGACGAAATCTCCCAGCTTCACCTGACCGGTCGCTACCAGGTTCGCCAGCGGAAAAACCAGGTGCCGTTCAATCGCCCGCTTCAGGTGTCGCGCCCCGTACTTCGGATCAGTGCCTTCCGCGAGCAGGAAAGTTTTCACCTGCGGTGAGCAGTTGAACACGAACTGGTGTGCGCCCGCCGCCATCAGCACCCGCTGCTGCACCATCCCCAATTCGATTTCTAAAATCTGTTGCAGGTGCTCCGCACGCAATGTCTTGAAGACGACCACTTTGTCGATTCGGTTCATGAACTCGGGCGCAAACTTGCGCCGCGCCGCATCCACTGCCGAGCGGTTAATCTTTCCGTCGAGCGAGTCGTCAACCTGCACCGCTTTCGGCGCGAAGCCCAAGCCGCCATCCACCAAACCATTCATCTCGGCGGCGCCCAGGTTCGACGTCATGATGATGATGCAACTGGAGAGATCCACGCGCCGGTTGTCGCCGAGCGTCAGCGTCGCCTTGTCCAGGATTCCGAGCAACAGTTGCCACAGTGAGTCGGAAGCCTTTTCGATTTCGTCGAACAGCAGGATCGACAATTTCAGCTTTTCCGTGTGCCACTGGTTGAGCGCTTCCTGGGTCAACAGCGGATGGGTCTCGCGGTGTCCCAGGTACCCGGGAGGCGAGCCGATCAACTTGGCAATCTCGTGCGAGTGCTGGAACTCGGCGCAATCGATCTTGATGCAAGCCCGCGCGTCACCGAACAGCGACTCGGCCACGGCTTCGACTACCCGAGTCTTGCCTGACCCGGTCGGCCCCAGGAAAAGCAGGTTGCCCACCGGACGTCCCGGTGCGTTCAGCCCGGCCAGAAACATCTGATAGATTTCCGCCACCTTTTCGATTGCCTGGTCCTGCCCTACAATCTTCCGGCGCAGGGAGGCTTCAAAGTCACGGGCATCGTTGCTGCGGCGGCTAGGGTCAAGTACGGTCGCGAGGTTCGTTCTCATCGGTTCGGGCCCTGGGTTCCTTTCCGGGAGCTGCATGTTTTCTGGGAAACTGCTCATTTTTTGTCACTTGCTTGCCAATTAACCAACTGGGAGGATGGGTTGCATTCCCCGCCGCTTCCTACCCTAGTGCAAGCCGCTAGCCATCCTCCGGAAGCACGGTAATCCCCCGATTCTCATCGCTTTAGATAGCTTTAGATGCCGCTAGCCCACCATACGTCACGATGGTCATGTTACCCACAGCTCCCCTAAGAGAAATTCTTTGCAGACTGCGGGAACTTTCCCTACGTCCCAACCATCCATACGCTCATGTCCGGTAAGCCGTAACCCGCTTGGCCTGACGTAACTGGCAGCCCTGGTAACTGGTACCCCACAATCAGGAACAGCCCCATAACCTCATAAGACTCAGAGTCAGGAGAATATCCTTGTCGCGATTCTCGACGGCTAGACTATCGCAAGCCAGACTTTCGAAAGCGAGCTTGGCCGCCTTCCTGTTGCGGCTGGCTGTGTCCAGCTTCCTTCTTGCTCCGCGCACAGCGGCGGTACAAAATCCCCACAGCGTGCAGTTGACGCAGGTAAAAGCCGATGCCAGCAAGACTCCCGCGCCTGGCGCTGTTATTGTTCCCCCCGGCTCCGATCTTTACCAGGCCCAGCGTGGAGACAGCATCCCGTCCGTTGCCCGCAAATACTTGAAGCGGACCAAGTTTCTCACCTCTGCGGAGCTTGCCGACGCCATCCGCCAAGCCAACCACGACCGGCAAGGGGTCTTCCTCAAATCCGGAGAGCAGATCATCATCCCCGGAATTCTCGAATCCGCCATTGTAGAGAAAACCGTACCGGTTGCAAGAGATTTCGAAGTCCGCGCCATTTATCTGACCGGCGTAATGGCGGGCAGCGATCATGGAGTGCGCATCATCAAGCATTGGCGCGAAGTTGGAGGCAACGCCGTTGTGTTCGATATTAAGGATAGCGACGGCATCGTCAACATCGCCTTCGACAACCCGCTGGCCACCGGACAGCGCCATTACATTCCCGACCTGCCCAAGTTCGTTCACTTCCTGCATTCCGAGAATATGCACGCCATCGCTCGCATCGCTATGTTCCGCGACGAGCATCTCGTCACCACCCATCCGGAACTCGCCGTGAAGTCCCACAGCACCGGCCAGCCCTGGCGTGAGAACGGCAAGCTGGTCTGGACCGACCCCTCGAACCCCAAGGTGCAAGACTACGACATCGCACTGGCCAAGTTCGTAGCCCAAGCCGGAGTGGATGAAGTTCAGTTCGACTACGTCCGTTTTCCGGCCGAAGGCGACCAGAAGGATGCCTCTTTCACTTTTCAAACCGATCATCCCAAAGAGCAGCGCTCGGAGGTCATCGCGAATTTTCTTGATCGCGCCTATGCCCAGATTCATCCGACCGGAGTTCTGCTCTCGCTCGACGTGTTCGGAATCATGGCGTGGCAGCGCGCCGTCGACCTTTCGCACACCGGGCAGGACATCGTAGCCATGGCCAAGCATTGTGACGTGCTTTCGCCCATGATCTATCCCTCGCACTTCTTCGGAATGGACGGCATTGCCCGCCCCGGCGACGCGCCCGAGCATTTCATCGGCGAGTCCATGGACCGCTTCAAGCTCATCACGAAAGACAGCGGAGTAGTGATTCGTCCCTGGCTGCAGGCCTTTGCCTGGCGCACCAAGACTTACTCGCCCCAGTACATTGAGGTTCAGGCCGAGGTAGCAAAACAAAAAGGCGGAATCGGCTTTCTTTTCTGGAACGCCAATAACGACTACTCGAAGCCTTACACCGCCATGCCTGAAATGCGCGCGGCCAAGAATAAAGACCGCTACTTCCGCGGCGACGAAGTAGGCGGCAAGCCCGAACCGGTCGCAGCAACGCCGGTTGCATCCAACATCGCGCCCGTCGGCGCACCCAACACGAATGTAGAGACGGGGCTTGCCCCGTCTTCAACCGACGGCACCCACCGCGACCAGAAAATCTGGCGCCACTGAAACCAGATATAAAATTGTCATCCTGAGCGAAGCGAAGGACCTGCTGTTTGCCGGCCACAAACATACACCGTGGCTCGTTTCCCGTTTCAAACTGAGCCACTACCGCTTCGTCCTACGCCCTCGTCGCCGAGCAACCATCCATTTAGGATAGGGACGTGAAAACACAGAAACAAGTGGGCCTGGCGCGAGCGCTTTCCAAAATGGGCTACTGCTCGCGGTCCCAGGCGACGGTTTTGATTCGTGAGGGACGGGTCGCGCTGAATGGCCGGATCGCGCGGGATCCCGAAACCCCGGTGCGAATGTCCGATGACCGCATTGACGACCGCAGCGGCGATCGGATTGAGGTCGACGGTGCGCCGCTTGGCAGAGCGTCCGCAATCTACATCGTCATGAATAAACCGCGCGGCGTGGTGACAACCGCCTCCGATGAGAAAAGGCGCGAGACGGTTTACGGATTACTGGAGCCAGGGTTGCCGTGGGTGGGTCCCGTTGGGCGATTGGATAAGGCCAGCGAAGGGCTGCTGCTATTGACCAATGATTCGGAGTGGGCGGCGAAGGTCACCGATCCCGCAAGTCATTTGGAGAAGAAATATCACGTACAGGTGGACTGCGTTGCGGACGCCGATCTGCTCACCAGGATCACTCGAGGATGCGCGGTTGAGGACAAGCATCTGCGCGCCCAGGGAGCACGTCTGCTCCGGCACGGCGTCAAGAACAGTTGGCTCGAGATTACGTTGGACGAAGGCAAAAACCGGCAAATTCGACGTCTGCTCGAAGCGTTGGGGGTTCGAGTTTTGCGGCTAGTGCGGGTTTCGATGGGGCCGCTCGACCTAGGCGATTTGAAAAAAGGCTCGACGCGACGGTTGAGGCCACCGGAAAAGCAGGCCATCGACCGAGTGCTGCAAAAGCAGGCGTAGGGACAGCCGAGGGCGGTCGGCTGTCCCTACGCGGGTTCGCTAATCGACTGCCATTTCCTATAAAGCGAGGCCTCTGGTCTCCAGGTATTCCTGCGCCTGGCGGAGCACTTTGCGCTCATTACTATGGGCAAGCTGGCGAGCCGCGTCGGCCAGGGGCACCCAGAGGGATTGCTTGACTTCAATTCGCATGTCGGAAGTGAGGTTGTCGATTTCCCCAGACAAGTACCGCATCAGATAAAAACTCACGATTTTAAAGACGCGTTTGCCATCGCCCCAAGTGCGGACGTAAACATACTTGTTGTCGCAAAGTTTAGTGACCGGCTCGGCCACGATGCCGGTCTCTTCTCTCACTTCCCGCACGGCCGCGGTCTGCGGTTTTTCACCTGTATCCACCAGACCCTTTGGGAGCGCCAACACGGCCCGGCTGCGCTTGCGCGGCGTCTTAGCAGGTTTGGAGCGTTCTTTCGGCGGCGCGCTTTTCTGTGGTTCATTCTTCTGTGGTTCAATCAGCGCAACGTGCCAGACTCCTGAGATTTGCCGAAGCACCACCCCTCCCGCCGAAATTTCTCGCGCCATCTCAGACCCCTTATCGCGAATTGAACGCTGCAGTGGCCGTCGGCAATCGTTCGAGCTGCGCTCGGCTTGGACCCTTCGACTTCCCCCTCGGCTTCGCTCGGGGCTTCGGCGCCAGACTCCAGCACGGTATCAGGAATCTCCGAGATTCCCAGTCTCCTGCTGGATTCGTTGCCAGGCACGCTCCACATGGCGGGCCTGGGTATTGGTCTGGCCGACGCAGAATCGAAGCGTAAATTTGCCATCAAGCTTGGTATGCGTGAGGTAGAGGTCGCCGCTACCATTCAGCCGGTCCATCAGGAGTTGATTGGCTTGATCTTGGTTGGTGCGATCTCCCGCGCGCAGCCGGAAGCAGACGAGGTTGAGCTGGGCGGGCGCGGCGAGTTCGAAACGCGAATCCCCGCGCACCCAAGCGGCGAATTGCTGCGCCAGACGCACGTGCTCGCGAATGTGATGCTGCAGGCCTTCGATCCCATAGTGCCGAATCACAAACCAAAGCTTGAGCGAACGAAAGCGGCGTCCGAGCTGGATGTGCCAGTCGCGATAATCAATGACGGCGCCCGATTCCGTTGCCTGGTTGCGCAGATACTCCGGCAGAATCGAAAGCGTTTGGATCAAGTGCTTGTGGTCGGCGACATAGAAGACGTTGCAATCGAAGTTGGTGAACATCCATTTGTGCGGGTTGAAACAGTAGCTGTCGGCGAATTCCACGCCATCGTGAATGAAGCGGAATTCAGGGCAGAGCGCGGCCGTGCCGCTCATGGCTGAGTCCACGTGCAGCCAGAGATTGTGGTCGCGGCAGATGCGGGCAATCTCGCGGACGGGATCGATGGCGTTCGAAGATGTCGTCCCCACGGTGGCGCAGACGAAGCAGGGAATCAGGCCGTCCTTGATGTCTCGCTCAATCTGGCTGGCCAACGCTTCAGGGCGCATGGCGAAGTTCTTGTCGACTTCGATGTGTCGCAGGTTGTCGGATCCCAGGCCGGCTATCTTGATTGCTTTTTCAATAGAAGAGTGCGTTTGAGTGGAGCAGTAAGCCGTCAGGCGTCCATCGCACCCTTTGCGATTGCTGGCAAACTGTGTTGCACGCTCGCGGGCAGCCAGCAACGCGGAGAGCGAAGCGCTGGACGCGGTGTCCTGAATTACGCCACCGCCGCTGCTCGTCGAAAGAAACTTCTCCGGCAAACCCAGCATGGGGATGAGCCAATCGAGCACGTGCGTTTCAAGTTCGGTGCACGCCGGACTGGTGGACCAGAGCATGCCTTGCACACCCAATCCAGAGGAGAGCAAATCGCCGAGGATGCCCGGGCCGGAGGCGTTCGCCGGAAAGTAGGCGTAGAAGTTGGGTGATTGCCAGTGCGTGATGCCGGGAAGAATGATGCGTTCGATGTCACCGAGAATCTGATCGAAGGCTTCGCCCTGCTCCGGCGCGTTTGGCGGCAGCTGCGAGCGAATTTCTCCTGGCTGCACGCGCGACAGAACCGGGAAGCTTTCAACGCGAGATTGGTAATCGGCGATCCAGTCCACGACAGCGTGGCCGTGGCGGCGGAACTCCTCGGGGGACATGTGGAAAGACTTGGGCTCAGACATAGAAATCGGCAATTTGTAATTTTTGATTTGTAATCGGTAATTTGAAACCCGGTGCCGTTAAATTACAGATTACCAATTACCAATTGCAAATTGTTTCAATCGTCCAGCCGCCCGTAGTACACGCGCGTGTTGTATTCGAATTCGACCACATTGTCCGTGGCATGGGCGCTAAAAATCCGTTGGAGTTCGCGCATCGTGGGCGCGTGATTGGGATGACCCTCGAGTGGCGCATACGAAGAAGACAACAGTCGTCCGGCAGTGCCTTCGTAGTCAAACTGCTGACGCAGGTCGAATGCCTGCTCCCGAAACCGAGCGGGCGCAAAAAATTCATGGATGATGTCGGTCGTGCGTTCGTGGCGCACTTCTTTATAATCGGTGGCATAGGTTAGCAGGAGCTGCTCGTATTCGCGCAGGAAAGGAGTGCTGGCGGTGCGGCGCTCATTCCATATCAATACGCACCATCCCCCCGGCTTCAGTATGCGGGCAAATTCCGCGCGTGCGCGAGGCAGGTCGAACCAGTGCGCTGCCTGGGCAGCGGTGACGAAATCGACGGAAGCGGAGCCGAGCGTCGTCTCCTCGGCCGTTCCGGCAACCGACACCAGTCGTGCGTAGCGATCAAGCTCATGGACGCCCGTTTCACGCATCTCCGCGTTGGGTTCGACGGCAAAGACCGAATTTCCGTTTTCCAAAAGAAGGCGGGTAAACGCGCCGGTGCCGGAGGCGATGTCAGCGACGATGTGACTCGGCCGCAGTCCACATTCGACGCGAAGCAGGTCCAGAACTTCGGCCGGATATCCAGGGCGATAGCGGACGTAGTTCTCCACCCGATCGGAAAAACGCGCCGTTGGCGATTTAGTCATCGCGCTTTAGTGTAACCCGTGCAAGCGGCGGTTCGCTCCGCACGGTACAATCTTTGTTTTGTGCTTGGGTTCTGTGTCGGCTGAAGCGCTACTTAAGGAGCCTCATGAAATTTGTCTCGGGTGCAATTCTGTTCTTCGCGCTGGTTGGTTCGAGCTTGCTGGCGTTTGATCAGGGCGGCAAGAAAAAAGAAAAAGAGCAGCCGGACAACTGGTCCATCAGCGGGTTCCGCGATGTGGCCGGCGAGCGGGAAATCGAAACGAAGTTCCTGGCCGTGCCCGACCCCAAGCTGGCGGAAGAGCATCTGCGCATCCTGACCGAGGCTCCGCACATCGCCGGATCTCCCGAGGATAAAGCGACCGCCGAGTACGTGGCGAAGAAATTTCGCGAGGCGGGACTGGACACCGAGATCGTCGAATACAAAGTGTGGCTTAACTATCCGGCGGAGATCAATGTGGATCTGACCGCGCCGGCCGGCGTCGAAATGCATGGGCCGCGGCGCGAGCACGTCGACGACGATCCGTTTCAGGACGATCCGCGCGTCGTGATGCCTTACAACGGCATGTCACCCTCGGGCGATGCCGAGGCGGAAGTTATCTACGCGAACTACGGCTCGCCGGCGGACTTCGACAAGCTGAAACAGATGAACGTCGATGTCCGCGGCAAGATCGTCATCGTCCGTTATGGGGAGAATTTCCGCGGCGTGAAAGAATTCGTGGCGCAAGAACGCGGCGCGGCGGCAGTGATTATCTATTCCGATCCGAAAGACGATGGCTACTATCGCGGCGATGCCTATCCAAAGGGGCCGTGGCGCCCCGCGAGCGGCGTGCAGCGCGGATCGGTCGGATACATGTTCCAGTTTCCCGGAGACCCGACCACGCCAGGCGTGGCCTCAGTTCCCAGTTTGCCCGATTCGAAACGTATCTCTCCTGCCGACTCCGAGCAGTTGCCGAAGATTCCCGTGACTCCGCTTTCGTACGCCGATGCCTCGCCGATTCTCGAGCACCTCGGCGGACCGCCTTCGCCGCGCGAGTGGCAGGGAGCGTTGCCGTTTACCTACCACGTGGGTCCAGGTCCGGCGAAAGTGAAAATGCATCTTAAGCAGGATTATCAATTTCGCACCATTTGGGATGTGATCGGCAAAGTTCGGGGAACGTCCTCGCCCGATGAGTGGGTGGTCGCGGGTAATCATCGCGATGCCTGGGTTTATGGCGCCGTGGATCCGAACAGCGGCACGGCTGCAATGCTCGAGTCGGTGCACGGGTTAGGCGAATTGCTGAAGTCAGGCTGGAAGCCCAAGCGCACGATTGTGATTGGAAGCTGGGATGCGGAAGAAGAAGGATTGATCGGTTCCACCGAGTGGGGCGAAGATCACGCGCAGGATCTGGGCAACGCTGCCGCCTATTTCAACGTGGACGTGGCAGTATCAGGCAAAAAGTTCGGAGCCTCGGGCGTACCCACGTTGAAAGAATTTATCCGCGAGATTGCGAAGGCGGTGCCTTCGCCGCAAGGCGGAACTGTGTATGACGCGTGGAAAAAGACGTCCGAATCGAGCGCCGAGAGCAACCATCCGCAGGAAACCAGCACCTTCCGTTCGCCACCGAACGCAACGCAAAGCGATGTGCCGGTCGGCGATCTCGGCAGCGGTTCCGACTACACCGTTTTCCTGCAGCATCTGGGCGTGCCTTCCACCGATATAAGTTCGAGCGGCGATTACGGTGTGTATCACTCGGCTTTCGATGACTTCACCTGGTTCAAGAAATTCGGCGATCCCGACTTCCGCTACGAGCAACAGATGGCCCGCGTTTACGGTTTGGAAATGCTGCGCATGTCCAACGCCGATGTGCTGCCGTATGACTACGAGAACTACGGGAAGGAAATTCTGGTCTACCTCGATGCGGCGAAAAGTAAAAGTAAAGACCGCTTCGGAGACAAAGGGCCGGATTTCTCGGCAGCGCTCGAAGGCGCGCGTCATCTGCAGGAAGCGGGCGCGAAAATACTACAAAAGCAACGCAAGCTGCCGGCAACGCCAGATCGCCTGAATGCGAAGCTCCGGGAGGCAGAGCGGGCGCTGTTAATTCCCGAGGGGCTGCCCAACCGTCCTTGGTTTCACCATTCCATTTACGCTCCGGGACAGTACACCGGGTACGCAGCCGTGGTAATTCCCGGGGTGAACGAGGCGATCGATCGCAGCGATCTCCGCCGCACCGAACAACAGATAGCAGCGCTGGCGGCCGCCTTGAACCGGGCAGCTCAAGTTCTGGAGCAATACCGCTAACCAGTCGGATTCCTGATTCTGGCGATTGCGGTGCAGTTGGTGTGGAACGGGGTGGCGGATTTTCGAACGTGAATGCCCCTTCAATAAGAAAAATTACTCCGCGTTTCCCGCCGCGTCTGTCGCCTCTTGTTCCATATGCCGGCCGACCAAAGCGGCGCAGGACTCGATGAATGTCTGCTCCGGTCGATGGAAGGTATCCGCAAAGTAGCTCTCGATACACAGCTCGGCCACCACCTGTTTCTTCACCGTGCCTTTATTCGCCGTGCCTTTCTTCGTCGCGGCCTTCACAAAGATCGGCACTACAATGTTGGATTTCACCAGGTCCGATCCGAGGTAGCGAGGATCGGCCGAAACGTTGTTGACGGTCACGGTTTCCCCCGAAGTGGCCGCAGCTCCGCACAGTCCTTTGTCGAGCGGGATACGCAGCGTGGGCTTAAAACTGCCAACGTAGGGTCCGAGCACCAGGGCTTCGAAAGCGGGGGTTTCCATCAAGTAAAATCCAACCCAGTTGTAGCGTGTCTTCGCCTCATGCAGACGCTGCGCTATATACCCCATAAGAATGACAGACTTCGCCCCATGGGCGGAGCGGCCGTATTCCTCAAATTCTTCGAGCAGTTCTTCGTCCTGTGACATCGGAACCGGAATCTCCCTTGTGACTCGGCGGATGCCGCCATTCTATTCTCTTGCTCACTGCGCGGATCGTTACTATTTAGTACCGATACCCCCTCCCCCCCCGGTCTTCTGGAATCATAGAGTTAGCGGGAAAAATCTCATTCGGTCTCTGATTTTAAAGGACTTAAATCAAAGTATTCTGGAACAAGGACTTACCACCAAAACGGCGCTGAAAACGGCTTTGGGGCAGATTCGAGAGTCGTCTTCGTGGACGCACCTCGGAGCTGCCCCAACCAAGTTTAATTGTCGCGCGCGACCGGTTCTAAGTCAATTTATTTCGAAGCACCCGGCATCACAATCCGGTCAATGAGTGTAACGGGATGCTTAAGCAGCTATAGGCGGGCTGGAGGTAGCCAGAGAAAGTCAGAGTGACGATATTCCTCAAAAACATGTACCGGTTTGCGCGTAACCGCCGACTGACATCGGTAACCGAGTTCGGAAAGCAAATGCCAGGATGTTTCGCGGCCCGCATCCGAACATTCGATAAATACAACGGGCGCAGCCTTGGCAAGTGTGCGGCGCATTCCCTGCAATACCTGTCCCTCGGCACCTTCAACATCGATTTTGACAAACTTCGGCTCAGTGAGCGTACCAGCCTCAACGAGGTCGTCGATTACGACCCTCTTGATAACAAGTTCAAGAGCGGATGGATTATTCCTATGCCAAACCAGGCTTGCCATGTCAGGGTTGTTACCGGCAATGCGCATGACTGCTTCGCCACGGTTGTCTGACGCTGCGACCTCTAAGAGTTGAACATTTGTGATTCCATTGTCTTCAATGTTTCTCCGAAGCAAGTCCGCATTCCACGGAACCGGCTCAAATGCAACAACCCGACCGCGCGACCCAACTCGTTTTGCAAGCGACAGGGAGACGTATCCGATGTTTGCGCCGATATCATAGACCGTATCGCCAGCTGCAACGTATTGCCTAATGGCTCTCTGCAGGTGAGGCTCAAAGGTTCCGAGCAGGTATCCGAGATTCCCTGCGGGGGAAACGCAAATCCGATAGCCCGATGCCAGACCGCGCAATATGGTCCGGGGTCTGGCTTCCCGTCCCAACACAAGAACGGCGCAAGACCTCGCAAAACTTCGGATTCCAAGCATGGTTGGCTTTTATCACGGTCAAGCGGCAAGGCGCAACTCAGTGGGGCGGAAACATAGTTGCGCTGCGCTGATACGGACCGCACTTACTCGCGCTTGGCGAGTTTGCCTTGGACGGGCGAGACGCCCGTCGCTCCACAAACGCGGCGGCATTTCGCGGGCGAGGGCGCCCGCGCCACACAAGCTATTTGATCGTGACCAGTTTCTCTACCAGCTCCGAGTAGTCTTTCTTCTCCAGCCCGTGCACCTGCTTGTTGTATTCGTCCACTTTGCTGGAGTAATTCATGGAGCAGAACTTCGGGCCGCACATGGAGCAGAAGGCTGCGGTCTTGTATCCCTCATCGGGCAGGGTTTCGTCGTGCATGGAGCGGGCGGTTTCGGGATCGAGCGAAAGTTCGAACTGTTTTTCCCAATCGAATTTGTAGCGCGCGTAGCTTAGGGCGTCGTCGCGGTCGCGGACTCCGGGACGCTGGCGGGCTACGTCGGCGGCGTGGGCGGCGATTTTGTAGGCGATGATTCCGTCTTTTACATCTTTCTCGTTGGGCAGGCCGAGATGCTCTTTCGGAGTTACGTAGCAGAGCATCGAGGCGCCGTACCAGCCGATCATGGCCGCTCCGATGGCGGAGGTGATGTGGTCGTAGCCGGGAGCTATGTCCGTGACTAGCGGGCCGAGGGTGTAGAACGGAGCCTCGTCGCACCACTCGTTTTCTTTTTCCACCTGCTCTTTGATCTTGTGCATCGGAATGTGGCCGGGGCCTTCGATCATAACCTGCACGTCGTGCTTCCAGGCGATGCGAGTCAGTTCGCCCAGAGTTTTCAGTTCGGCGAATTGCGCTTCATCGCTGGCGTCAGCGAGGCATCCGGGACGCAGGCCGTCTCCCAGGGAAAAGCTTACGTCGTACTTGGCGAAAATCTTGCAGATGTCTTCGAAGCATTCGTAGAGGAAATTCTGCTTGTGGTGGTGCGTCATCCACTGGGCCAGGATCGCCCCGCCCCGGCTTACGATGCCGGTGATGCGCTTTGAAACCATGGGCACGTATTGAATGAGCACGCCGGCGTGGATGGTCATGTAATCCACGCCTTGCTGCGCCTGCTCTTCGATTACTTCGAGCATCACGTTCTTGTTGAGATCTTCTACGCGCTTTACTCGCGAGATGGCTTCGTAAATCGGAACCGTGCCGATGGGGACGGGCGAATGGCGGATGATGGCTTCGCGAATGGTCGGAATGTCGCCGCCGGTCGAGAGGTCCATTACGGTGTCGGCTCCATAGTGAACCGCAGTGTGCAGCTTCTTAAGCTCCTCTTCGACGTTCGAGGTGACAGCCGAGTTGCCGATGTTGGCGTTGATCTTGCAGAGCGACTCGACACCGATCGCCATTGGCTCGAGTTCCGGATGATTGATGTTCGCGGGAATGATCATGCGGCCGCGGGCGACTTCATCGCGCACCAGTTCGGGCGTGATCTTCTCGCGGTGGGCGATGTAGCGCATCTCTTCGGTAATTGACCCGGTGATCAGGCCCTGGCGCGCGTAGTGCATCTGGGAGAAGTTGCCGTCTGTGTTTTCGGCCTTGCGCTTGGCCAGCCATTCTGCCCGCGGTTTCAGGACCGCGTCCAGGCTGTGGCCGTTAGTGCCGTCGTTAGCGCCGTTTGTGGAATCGCCATTGCCTGCGGACATTTTCGTCTGTACCATCCTTCGCGAAGTCTTGATCACGAAATTATACCCCGCATCCGGGACGCGGATTGATGTTCTCGGAAAGTGAATGGCCGGGCCGGGTCGGAGAAATTGAATCGTAGCGGCTGGCGAAGTAGAGTCAAAGTATAATGTCGTTATAACGACTATTGCGAGGAGGAAACATGCTGAAGAGGCTGATGAGTACAAGCAACGACGTGACCTTTACCATATTGCGGCTGGTTCTGGGTGTGGTGTTCTTCGCGCATGGCGCGCAAAAAATGCTGGGCTGGTTTGGCGGCTATGGTTTTCACGGCACTATGGGATTCTTTGAGCACATGGGCATGCCTGCTCCGGTGGCATTTTTGGTGATCTGCACCGAATTCTTTGGCGGGCTGGGGCTGATTGTGGGATTGCTGACGCGCATCGCCGCCCTCGGAATTGGGGTCGAGATGATCGGGGCGATCTTCATGGTTCACCTGCCGAACGGCTTCTTCATGAACTGGTTTGGCAACCAGAAGGGCGAGGGATACGAATATCATCTGCTGGTGGTTGCCGTGGCTGCGGCGCTCTTGTTGCGCGGGGCAGGCGCGTTCTCGCTGGACCGGGCGCTGTCGAAGTAACTTTAGAGTTCGCGGCAAAGGAGACGGGTCGCTGCCGAGCTGCGCTCGCTTGGGACAGCCGAGGCGGCTGTCCCTACATGAACCTGGACGGGGCGAAGCCCCGTCACCACACGAGCGTTTCTAATTTCTGAGTGTTTTGCCGGTCTTGAGCGTGAATTGAATTCTCTCCTGCGTCTTTTTCTCGCCGCACAGGGATTTGAAAGCCTCGCGCTCCAGGTCGAGCAGATACTGCTCGCTCACGGGCGTGCCGGGCGTGACATTTCCGCCGCAAAGGACCTCGGCGATCTTTGTGCCCAGCTTCAGCTCGTGATCGCTGATGAACCCTCCCTGCCGCATCAGGTAGACGCCCATTTTGAGAGCCGCGAAAATGTTCTCGCCGGGAGCAGGAATGTTCGTGCGCATCACCGGAGGCTCATAGCCGGCGCGCACTAATTCGAGCGCGCGCGCTTTGGCGTCGGAGAGAACGCGCTCACGGTTCATGGTGACGCGATCGGAGTTCGACAGGAATCCCAACCCGCGGGCTTCCGCTGCCGAAGTCGAGACTTTCCCGGTCGCGATGGCTTCGAAAATTTTCTTCATCGCTTCCATCAATTCCACCGATTCGCCACGGCCATCGGGACGAATGGAGGCCGCGCTGTCAACCGCGCGCAGCACCATTTCCTTACAGCCCCCTCCGCCGGGAAGCAGGCCGACTCCGACCTCGACCAGCCCCATGTAGAGTTCGGAGTGCGGTTGGCGAGCGGCTGAATGCAGTGGAATTTCGCAACCGCCGCCGAGAGAGAGTCCGAAAGGCGCGCTTACCACCGGCTTGGGCGAAAATTTTATAGCCTGCGTCATGCCCTGAAACTGACGGATGCCGAGGTCAATGTCGTCCCACTCTTCCTCCTGGATCCCCATGAGCAGCAGCATCAAATTGGCGCCCACGGAAAAATTCTGCGCGTCGTTGGTGATGACGAAAGCGTCGAAAGCATCGCCCGGGCCGCCCGGCTTCAGCGTCTGCAGGACCAGCGAAATAATGTCAGCGCCGAGCGCGTTCATTTTGGAGTGAAACTCGATGCAGCCCACGCCGTCGCCCAGGTCGACCAGGGAAGCTCCGGAATTTTTCTTGACCACACCGTTGGACTTCATTTTCGCCGCGGTTTTTATTGCGACTTCGACCGACCAGACTCCCGCCGGCACTTCTACCGGCTTGAGGCTTGCGCTGGCGAGATCGAAATATGCCCGGCCTGAAGCCGTCTCCGGATCGGCCGCATACCAGGACTTCTTGCCCGAGGCGAGCAGTTTTTCTACATTGGCTGCGACCGGATGGCCCTCTTTCTTCATGCGAGCGACGGTTGCTTCCACGCCTGCCGCATCCCAGAGTTCGAAGGGGCCGAGTTCCCAACTGAAGCCCTGGCGCATGGCGCCATCAATCTCCACTACGGAGTCGGAAATTTCGGGAATACGATTTGCGGAGTATGTCCACAGGTCGGACAGCGCCGCCCACAGGAAAGCGCCTGCCTTGTCAGGCTTCTGGGGTGCGCTGCCATCGAGCCCCAGCAGCATGCGGATTCGCGCACCCGGCTCCTCGACGTTTTTCGCCATTTCCAGCGCTGCGAATTTTGCTTTCTGCCGCGGATGATATTCCAGCGTTTTCCAATCGAGCGCGAGGCGCTCGTCTTCTTTACCGTCGCCGCTTTTGATCCTCTTGTAGAAGCCGCCCTTGGTCTTGTCGCCCAGCCACTTGCGTTCGACCATCTGGCGAAAGAAAGCGGGAATCTGCAATTCGCTGCGCTCGTCGCGCACGTTCTGAGTCATGTTCGTGACCACGTGTCCGAGGACGTCGAGGCCAACCAGATCGATGGTGCGGAACGTGGCCGAACTCGGCCAGCCTACGGCTGGGCCGGTGAGCGCGTCGATCTCTTCGATCGTCAGATCCATTTCCTGCATGAGCCGCATCACGTTGAGCACGGAAAATGTGCCGATGCGATTGCCGATAAAGTTGGGAGTATCTTTCGCCCGCACGACCCCCTTGCCCAGTTGCGCGTCGCAGAAGTGGGAGACGGCTTCGATCAGCGCCGGGTCCGCATCCGGGGTAGGGATCAGTTCCAGCAGCCGCATATAGCGCGGCGGATTAAAAAAGTGCGTACCAAACCATGACCGGCGGAAGTCTTCGGAAAATCCCTCGGCGATCTTGGCTACGGGAAGTCCGCTGGTGTTGGTGGTGACGATGGTGCCCGGCTTGCGGACGGCCTCCACCTTTTTTAGCAAAGCCCGTTTGATTTCGAGATTCTCGACGATGGCTTCGATGATCCAGTCCACGTCGGCCAATCGTTTCAGGTCGTCATCGAAGTTTCCCACCGTGACGAGGCGCGAAAGCGACGCTTCGAAGAACGCCGCGGGCTTTGATTTTCTGGCTCCGTCGAGTCCGGCAGCCGCGATTTTGTTGCGCGCGGAGCCGTCCGCGTCTGGTGGCGCGTTTGGTGGCACTATATCGAGCAGCAACGAGGGCACTCCCGCGTTGGCGAAATGCGCCGCGATACGGGCGCCCATCGTGCCTGCGCCGAGAACAGCAACTTTGTGAATACGTTTCATGAATGCGAGCCTCAGCGGCTAAAGCCGCTTTTTTATTTGTTTCTTGACGGCATGGCTGAAGCCATGCCCTTTCAAAGCCATCAGGAACAGAGTTCACCAGGACTGCTCCTAGGGAAGTTTATCTACCACCCAGTCGTTCTTGCCAGTCTCGACCAGGATTATTTCGGAAAATCTGCGCGTCACATGGGTCCCTCGATGCGTAACCAGCACGACCGGGAAACTGTAGCGGCCCGGATGTCCGCGGCCGCGTGTGATCTCGAAGGCCCGGTCCTTCCCGTTCAAAAAAAATTGTTCTAGCTGGTCGGGATTCTCGGTGTGGCGAATCTGATCGCTGAGCATGACCATGCCGTTTTCGGCATCTCCAATTTGCCATGCGTGCAGGAAATCGTTCGCGGCTGCAAGCGCAAACACGTAACCGGGGTCGGATACATCGGCCTGCTTCGCTGGATGGCTGCTTGATCGAGCCGAGACGGGCGTCACTAGAAAGACTGTCAGAAGGGAAAAACACGCCGCTAACCGGACATTCACGCTAAGGTTGGCCCTCGCTCCCTGTTTCCTGGCCCCTTGTTCCGCGCCAGTGATGATGTTTGTAACTTCTTACTCTACTGGAAAGCGAGCAGAACGACAGCCTCTGGCACGGTCGTGGGTTCCGTCGACATTGGTTCCGTCAATGAGTGGAACGGGGATTTATCGTCTACCTGAATCAAGCATGGGGGTCTGGTTCGCCGCGCTCGCGAGCAACGCTTTAGCTCGGAGCCCCAGCCAAGGGGAGCCAAACCTGAAAACACGTGTCACCGGGTTTGGAATTGACCTGAATGTTTCCCCGGTGCTTCTTCACAATTCGCTGGACAGTGTCCAAGCCGAGGCCCGTGCCTTCCCCAACTCCCTTGGTTGTGAAAAAGGGCTCAAAGATGTGAGGCTGCACCTCACTGGGAATTCCTGAGCCATTGTCGCGAATCTCAACTACAACGCAACCGTCGTCTTGGAAGGTTCGGATGCGTAGCTCGCCTTTTGCGTGCATCGCGTCAATCGCGTTGTCAATAATGTTGGTCCAGACCTGGTTGAGCTCGCTGCCAAACGAATTCACCAGCAGGGGAACGCGCTGGTAATCGCGCCGCACGACCACTCCTTGTTTCAGCTTATGATTCAGGATCGTCAGGGTGGTTTCCAGGCTCTTTACTATGTCGACGTTTTGCACGGGGGCCTGGTCCATGTGGGTGTATTCCTTGATTGCGCCCACCAAGTCCGATATGCGCGAGGTGCTGCTCTCGATTTCGTGTAACAGAGTGGCGACCTCCGCCGAAGCGGCAATTCTCACCAGAGCGGCTCGAGCGGTGTCGCCCTCGAGGTTCGTGAACAACGATTCGACCACCTCCGGCTTGATGTTGCGCTTCGCCAGGGCCGCCGCCAATAGCCACAAGTCGTTCTGTCCATGACTGCGCAGCAAGGAATCAATCTGGTCTTCCAAGTCGCTGATGGTCAGCGCATCCGGTGGAACTACATCATCTTGCGTGAACGAAGCTTCCAGCTTTTCGATCTCTGATTTCTGGGCGGACGAGAGATCGCGCCTTCCCAGCTCAAGGCTCGCATCCCTGATTTTTTTTAGCATGTGAGACAACTGGCTAGCAGCGCGTTTCGCGGCAGAAGCCGGATTGTTGAGTTCATGCGCAAGTCCTGCGGAAAGCTTGCCCAGAGAAGCCAAACGGTCTTGCTGTTGCTCGCGGCGGGTGGTTTCACGGATCCGGTCAGACATCATGCCGACAAGACGCTGGGTCAGCTCCGGCATTTTCTGCACAAGATCTGGAAACAGCAAGGCAGGAAATCGCAGGACGCGGCTGTCGGTCTCAGCTCGCCCGCCCACGGTAAACTGCTTCATCCTCGAAAACGGCAGCAGCCCAGTAACATCGCCTGGTTCCAGATCAAAGACGACGGTTTCGCCCGCAAGCTCGCCCCGGAGTTGAAGTTTTCCCTCAAGGATCACAAACATTGCATCGGCAGGATCGCCCTGGCGTGAGTAGACGTCACCCGCCTTAAGATTCATCTCTTGCGATTGGCTGAGGAACCAGGCGAGCTGATCATCCGGCAAATCAGCGAATGCGGGGACACGAGCCAGTTCGGATTTATCGACCATTTAGACCTTGCTCAAATACTGATGGATGAATTGGACTGCCACTGATCCTTCACCGACTCCGGAAGCCACCCGTTTTATGGACCCGTGGCGTACATCACCTACAGCAAAGATGCCGGGAACATTGGTTTCGAGCAAGAACGGATCCCGGTCGAGTGTCCATCCTTTGGGATGTTGCCCGTCCCGTATAAGGTCAGGACCAGTCAACAGGAAGCCGCGCTCGTCCCGCTCGACGACGCCCGCCAATCCAATCCGTGCGCGGCAATGCTCCGATAAAGATAAACATCGCGCTCGCGGGCACGCGCTCAATTTTGTTGGTATCGGAACAAAGCACCGAAATCTCTTCCAGATGGGTTTCCCCATGTGCCTCGGCCACGCTGGCATGGGCCCACAGCTGAATGTTAGGCGTTTCTTTAATCTGGTCGATCAAATATTGCGACATGGTGCTGGAGAGTGACTCGCCGCGCACAAGAATAGTGACGCGCTCTGCGTATCTCGCGAAGTTCATTGCCGCCTGACCCGCCGAGTTTGCGCCACCCACCACATAGACCATCTCCCCCTTACATGACAGGGCCTCGGTAGCGCCGCCACCATAGTAAATCCCCGCACCCTGCAACCGATCTATGCCCGGAGCTTCCAGGCGACGCCATTGGACTCCAGTCGCAACCATGAGCGCGTGACAAGAGATCTCGCTTCCATCCACCAGCTTGATGATCCGGTAAGGTCCTTCGGTTCGGACGCCAACCACTTCCTGCGGCGCGAGGATTTCCACTCCGAAACGCTGGGCCTGCACTACCGCACGCCGGGCCAGATCGGCCCCACTGAGCCCAGCCGGGAATCCGAGATAGTTCTCGATGCGAGAGCTCATACCAGCCTGACCGCCGGGTGCTTCCCGCTCAATCATCACGGTATGCAGACCCTCGGAGGCTCCGTAAACGGCAGCGGCCAAACCAGCCGGTCCTCCACCCACAATGGCCAAGTCATAGAAGCTGGTTTGAGCGCGCGTGCGCAAACCAACCTTTTGCGCGACGTCCGCGGGCACGCTCTCGAGAAGCTTCGTCCCGTCGGGGAAGAGCACTACGGGAAGACTCGCTGCCTCTGGACCCAGAGCTTCCAAGAGGAGTTTGGTTTCGGGATCATTGGCGGACAGCTCCACGTCAATCCACTGATAGGGAACGTGGTTGCGCGCCAGGAAATCCCGCAACTCGTACGATCGGGGCGACCAGCGGGTGCCCAGCAACCTGATCCCCTGGAATGTCGGACGGAAGGAAGCTTGCCAGTCATCGAGCAAATCATCTAATTGTGGATAGAGGTGATCGGTGGGTGGATCCCACGGCTTCAAGAAAAAATAGTTGATGCTGGCGCGATTGATGGCGCTGATCGCGGCGTTGGTGTCCGCATACGCAGTCAGCAATGCCCGCTTCGCACTGGGGAAGATGCCCATTGCCTGCTGCAGGAATTCCACCCCGTCCATGCGCGGCATGCGCTGGTCGGCAAGCAGCAAGGCGACGCTGTCATTACGCACCTTCAACTGCTTCAGAAGATCGAGAGCGCCCTCGGGCGAATCGCTTCCTATAACCCGGTATTCAGCGCCGTATTGCGAGCGAAGATCGCGCTCGATCGCCCGCAAAACATCGGAGTCGTCATCCACGCTTAGCAAAATTGGTTTGGCCATGCTCGGGCTCGGTTCCAGGCAAAGAGATAATTACATATGTTCCTGTTACCTGGTCGAGTTGATTAGATACAGAAAATCGCATTCGGTCGCGCAATTCCTGACATTGGAATCCCGCTGAAGAATCGCGACAACGAGGCGGGCTGACAAGGCCGGTCAGCTATCCTTGCGGTAGAGGAGGTCGCGCATCGCGCGTCTCCGCGCTTCGTTTGCTTCTTTGAGAGATTTGCGTTCGTCGGCATCCATGCCCGGCTTGGCCTTTGAATCGGCGGTTTCGGGTTCGCTGCATGCCGGGCAGCGGTTGGCGAAGCCGGGCTTACCGGGCTTCAGCTCGAACTCTTCCGAGCAGACGACGCAGACCTTGATGGGAAATGCCATCGAGCTAAATTATGATACAACGCACTCGCAGCCGACCTGTTATCCTTTAATCTCGATAGAGCGCTAAAAGCGTGTCGGCCGAGCGCATTTGCCTATTCGTCGCGTTCGTCGTGGGTCGTTTTCGGGCATGTTCAGGTCTGTCTGAAGCCACGATATCCATCATCAAAGATTGACGGAAACACAACGGACTTTGAATCTCTCCGTTCGCGGAGAAGCTTGAGAGGCATTCTTATGACAAATATGAGAAAGATGACAGATATGACAAAAGCGCTGAAGCAGTCCGTCTGGTGCGGCATAGTGCTCGGACTTGCGCTAGCCATAATCGTTCTACCCACACGAGCATCGGCCCAAGATCAGGATGATCCTCCCGGCCGTGTCGCTCGCCTCGGCTACCTGCAAGGTTCAGTTTCATTTCAGCCAGCCGGCGAGACGGATTGGGTAGGAGCGGTTCCCAACCGGCCCATGACCACGGGCGATCAGCTTTGGACCGATCAGGATTCACGTGCCGAAGTGCAACTGGGATCGGCTGTGATTCGATTGGGGGCTAACACCGGTTTTTCTTTTCTTAACCTCGATGACGATACGGTCCAGATCCAACTCACCTCGGGCGTGATCAACGTCACGGTGCGCAGACTGGGTGACAACGATGACTTCGAAGTCGATACTCCCAACCAGGCGTTTACGGTTTCGCAACCCGGACATTATCGCGTGGAGGCGAGCGCCGACGGAAGCTACACGGTGATCAGCGTGCGCGCAGGCGAAGGCGAGGCCACCGGCAGCGGTGAGACCTACACGCTGCGCGCCGGGCAGAGAGGCACCTTCAGTGGAACAGACTATCTGAACGTCGATGTGGTTGATATCTGGGGACCGGACGAATTCGATACCTGGTCCGAGGGCCGCGACCACCGTTACGATTATTCGCGTTCGGCGCAGTATCTGTCGCGCGATGTCGTCGGCTTTGACGATCTCGATGATTACGGCGACTGGCGCGACGATGCGAACTACGGACATGTCTGGTTTCCCAACCAGGTCGCTTTCGGTTGGGCACCCTACCATGTGGGCCATTGGGATTGGATCGCTCCCTGGGGCTGGACTTGGGTCGATGACTTGTCGTGGGGCTACGCGCCGTTCCACTACGGACGCTGGGTGTCGGTCGGCGGACGCTGGGGTTGGGTGGCCGGGCCAGTGGCAGTCCAAGCGGTCTACGCGCCTGCGCTGGTGGTCTTCATCGGAGGAGGGCCCGGCGGCTTCGGCGGCAACGTCGGGTGGTTTCCGCTGGGTCCGCGGGAAGTGTATGTCCCGTCGTATCACGTCAGCCTGGCATATGTGAATCGCGTCAACATCAGCAGTACGACGGTGAACATCACCACCGTCACCAATGTCTACAACACGACCATCATCAACAACACAACGAATATAACGAACATCACATATGCCAACCGGAACGTCCAGGGCGCGGTGATGGTGGTTCCGCAGCGCGCGTTCGTGAGCGCGCAACCGGTGGCGAAAGTGGCGGTTACGGTGAGCGCACGCGATATCGCCTCGGCGCCGATGAGTGCGCGGGTCGCCGTGGCTCCGACGCGCGAGAGCGTGTTGGGTGCGAAGGCTGCGACCGCGGGTCGCGTGGCCGCGCCGCCAGCAGCAGTAGCGAGCCGGCAGGTAGTCGCCAAGAGGACACCGCCACCACCGCCGGTGCCTTTTGCGAAACAGCAGCAGGCTCTGGCAGCGCATCCCGGACAACCGTTGGCGAGAAGCGAAGTGGAGACCCTGCGTCCGGCCAATACTGCCTCAGCGCGGCCCATGGTGAAGCAGGCGCCACCGGGAAAACCGGCTACGCCGAATGTGGGCCGGCCGGGCAACCCGCCAAACGCCGCGCGTCCGGGTCAACCGGCACCGGCGGCGAATCAGCCGATGAATCGGCCGGGCAATCCGCCTGCTTCGAACGAGCGGCCTGCCGCGGCGAATCCGGTTCAGCCGAATCGTCCATCCCCGTCGCCGAATCAGCCTGCACAGGCACAACCGAGCGATCGTCCCGCGAACAATCGTCCGACGAACAATCCTCCAGCGATGAATCAGCCAAACAATCGACCGCAAACAACCGAACCGAGCAATCGGCCGGAAACGAATCGTCCGCCTGCGGAGCAGCCGAATCGTCCGGCGACGGTCCAGCCGAACACTCGTTCCGAACCCGCTAGTCCCGGAGCAGCACGCCCGGAAAACAATCAGCCCCCGCCGAACCGGAACCAACCGGCTCCGCGTCCGCAGACTCCTCCACCAGCCGAACGTCCGCAGCAGCGCACGCCTCCTCCGGCAGAGGCGAAACCGGCGGCTCCGCCGCAGAAACAGCAACCGAAGGGACAAACTCCGGAGGAGAAAAAGCAGGAAGAGGAACGGCAAAAGCGGGAAGAGCAGAAGCCTCCGGGTGAGTAGAGGCTTGACCTCCCAATCGTCGGACGTGAACAGTACCGGGCATCCCGAGTTCTCTCAGGGTGCCCTTTTTTTAAGAAGACTGATGCGCTGATATCCTGAATTACGTTGTCTTTTTCTCACGCTTCATGACGTCCAACGACCATCTTCTTTCCGCGCGGGAAATCGCAGCGCAAATCCGCTCCAAAGCAGTCTCGCCCGTCGAGGTGGCACGGGCTCACCTTGATCGCATCGAGCGCCTGAATCCCAAGCTGAATGCGTTCGTGGATTGCAAACCGGAAGCCGTACTGGCGCAGGCGCGTCAGGCCGAGAAAGCGATTCTGCGCCGGGCCAGGGATAGGGATAAAGACGAACTCGGGCCGCTGCATGGCGTGCCGGTTTCCATCAAGTCTTCGATTGATGTCGCCGGACATCGTTGTGAAGCTGGTACGCACTTGCGCGCTGGATACATCGCCTCGGAGGATGCGCCGCTGGTGGCCCGCTTGCGCGCGGCTGGGGCGGTGATTCTCGGCGTTACGAACGCTCCCGAACTGCTGATGGCCTGGGAAACGGACAACCTTCTTTATGGACGAACCAACAACCCGTGGGATTTGACGCGCACCGCGGGCGGATCGAGTGGCGGAGAAGCTGCCGCCATCGCCGCGGGACTTTCGGCTGGCGGCGTGGGCAGCGACGGTGGGGGGTCGATCCGCGAACCGGCGCACTTCTGCGGCATTTGCGGATTGAAGCCTACTCCTGGGCGCATTCCTTCGACTGGACACTTTCCGAAAGGTGGCGGGCCGTTTGCCCTGATCGGAGTGGTTGGACCGATGGCGCGCACGGTCGAAGACTTGCAGATGCTTTTCGAGGTGATGGCGGGCTGGGATGATGGCGATCGTTCTTATGGCGATCATTCTTCTTGCGATCGTTCTTCTGGCGATCGTTCTTATGACGATCGTTCTTATGACGACCCATGTGCCGCGCCGGTCGCGGTGCGCGAGGTTCGAGAGGACGCGATCTCGGGCATCAACATCGGGTTCTTTGAAGACGATGGGCGAACTCCGGTCACGAAAGAAACCCGGTCGGCGGTGAATCGGGCAGCGTCGCTTTTGTCGGGCAGCGGATTTCATGTCGAGCCATTTCGTCCCGAAGGACTGGAAAGAGCGAGGCAACTTTGGTGGGAATTCTTTGGCACGGCTGGCGGGATGATTCTCGGACCCATATTACGGGGACGCGAGTCGGAGCTCAGCGCTCTACTGCGCGAATTTCGTGGTTGGACCAACGCTGAGCCCACGCATACCGGCGAATCGCTGCTGGCAGCCTGGCTGGGACGCGACGAGCTGCGGGAGAAGATTCTTCTGCAGATGCGAAAGTATCCCGTGCTGATCTGCCCGGTTGCGGCCATCCCTGCTTTTCGCCACGGCGAACGGGAGTGGCTGGTGGAAGGGAAAACCGTGAAGTATCTCGATGCCTGGAGCTATTGCGAGTGGTTTAACCTGCTGGGTTTTCCGGCCGTGGTGGTTCCGATGGGCTGTTCCGAGGAGGGGTTGCCGATCGGAGTGCAGATCGTCGGACGGCCATGGCAGGAGGAAGTTGTGCTGGCGGTCGCCGCGAAACTCGAGGAGGAGCGCGGGCCGTCGGCGGCGCCACGGCTGGCGGGTTGATCGCACCGGGCGGCTCTTGCTGCCCTTTTGCTGCCGGCGGAGACGGGGCAAGCCCCGTCTCTACACGAGCGCATTTCGTGTAAGATTCTAGAGGCGAGTACAGCACCGCTACCCAAGGAGATACTCCCCAATTACCAGGTAGAACCGCAGCCTTCGGGCTGGCGGCACATTCCTGTCAGGAGAAAGACCGAATGCCGAAAATTGCCAAGACAGCCGACCGGAAAAAGGTCATGGACACCACGAAATCGACCGCATGTCCCAAGTGCGGCAAGGAAACCCGCATCGTCAAGCGCATGAAAGACCGCGAGCGCGGCGTTCCGGGCGGAATCTATATTTCGTGCTCGGGCTGCGAGTTTTTTGAGAAGCTGTGAAGGTCAGTTCCCGGTTCTCGTTTCCCTTCGTAGCGGCCTTGCTTGAACCATAGCCGGACCTCATCTTCCACGGAAAACCTCTCCGGGGTTGGGCGCGCAAACTTTGACTCCAGGGAAAAAGCGTGGGCTTGCAGAGGAACGGTGAAATGAAGCTTCGTGATCACGAAGCTGCGAATGAAGAGTTCGGTGTAACGCTCCAACCCGAGCACTTGAAACTGAACGGCGTGGACGAGCGCGTGAAACAGGGATCTCTCCGTCAATTTCTCGTTGAAGACAGCGACGTCGAAAAATGTCAGAGAAGCCAAGTGGGTTAACTCGGGCAAGGTCTCGAAACCCAGCGCTTTCGCTCGCTGGTAACAAGATGGATTGGGCAGGCGCTTTCCCTCGAGTTCCACCACGCGCACGTGGTCGAGCAGCGATTCGGAGAAGTAGGGCCGCATCAGAGCCTTATATTGCTCGGCAAGCGGTACGGCGGTGGCGAAATAGTGATCGCGCTGCCCGCGCAGATAGGAACAAACACAATCCGTGGCTTCGCGTATCTGGTCTTCGCTGAGACCATGGCCGGGCGTGGAGATCGCCCCTTCTCTGCGGATCTTCTCCTGGATAGACGAGTAATATTCGCTCAGAGCGCCGGCGGTTTCGGCTGACTTGCGGAGCACACCACGATCGCCGTAGCGGGCGAGATCTTCCATTGAAAAGCGCAGACGGAGCTGGTGGGTGGCGCAATGGGCGCTGAGCAACTCCAACTGGGCCTGCTGCAACTCCGAATTCATTTGTGCAATGGCGGCACGATCCTCCGCCTTATTCCATGAATACATCTGGCAAACTCCCGAAGATTTAGCAACGCAGGACTGCGCGAAAGGGGCCCGACTACAAATCTCTTAAATCATTCCGTGTTGCATACACAGCGTGAACATAACCAGCCACATGCCCAGGGAGAAAAGATGGGGGAGTGGGAGGGCTGTCAATGGCAAACTGTACACTATTATATATACGCTGTAAACATAATTCTGCTCCCAGTGGTACATGAACTGGTAGGATGCCCGTGGAGGAACGAATGTCACGTCCACCCGATCCTGACCTGGAGAACCGCATCCTGAATGCGGCGCAGAAGTTGTGGAAGAAAGAGGGTGCAAAAGCTCTCACCATGAGAGCGGTGGCGCGGGCCGCGCGCACGAATACGCCCGCGGTGTACCGGCGGTTCCGCGACCGTCGAGAGATTGTACGCGCTTTGATACGCCGCACTCAGATGGAGGTCGGTAGCGTCCTCGAACCGTGTCCTACGGTCGAGAAAGCGGTGGCGGCGTACCTGGAGTACGGCTTGAGTCATCCTCACGAATACGAGCTTTTCTACCAACACCTGCAAGAGCTTTCCGGCTCGGTCCAGCCCGGAGACGGGGCTTCCTTAAAGGAATTGAGACCAAACTTCTCGATGATGGAAAGGAAGTTGGCGGAAGAACTCGGCGGAGCACCGGAAGATCACAGACGGCTGGGACTCGCGCTTTGGGCTTTAGCCCACGGAACCGCTGCGCTCCTGCTGTTGCGAGCAGTTCCACCGGGACAAGAGGCAACTCTGCGATCGGGTTTCACGGCAGCGGTGGGGACGCTGCTGCGAGGCGCGTTGTCGGGCAGTTCCTCGGTTCGGAAGGCGAAGTAAATCAGATAGCGCGGTTTATCAGCGGCGGCCCGAGTGACCTCAGCGGCTAAAGCCGCGCTCAGTATGGTGCGGGTTAGCGCAGCGCTGAAGCGCTGAAAGTCAATGCAGACCGAGATCTCCCTTAGCTTTTAGCGTTCGCGCTTTTGGTTTCTCGGGGAACTGACAACTGACAACTGACAACTGACAACTGGGTCCGCCCTACCCGATCTGTCCCAGGATGGCGCGCGCTTCGGCCGCCGGGTCCAAGGCTTCGGTGATCGGGCGCCCTACCACAATGTGCGAGGCTCCGGCGGATATCGCTTCCGATGGAGTGACGATGCGCATCTGGTCGTGCGGTCCGCTGCCGGCTGGGCGCACTCCGGGCGTCACAATGACGAAATCGTGCCCAAATTCCTCGCGCAGAGCGGCGGCTTCCTGCGCCGAAGCGACCACGCCCTTGCATCCGTTTGAAAGCGCCAGCGCGGCCAGCCTCAGGACCTGATCGAGCACTCCCTCCCGCAAGCCAATCTTGCCCAGTTCGATGTCATCGAAGCTGGTCAGCACGGTGACCCCGAGGACGAGCAAGTCGGGCCTGGCAGCTCGCGCGGCTTCGACGGCAGCGCGCAGCATCCTGCCGCCCCCGGCGGCATGTACGGTCAGCATATTTACGCCCAGTTGAGCCGCTTCCCGGACGGCCGCCGCCACGGTGTTTGGGATGTCGTGGTATTTGAGGTCGAGGAAGACGCGGTGTCCAGAACCCACCAGTTCACGGACCATGGAAGGGCCTTCGGCGGTGTAGAGCTGCATGCCGACTTTATAGGCGAGGGCAGAGTCGCCGACGGCCGCCACGATCTTCCGGGCGGCCGCGGCCGTCGATACATCCAAGGCAACGATCAGACGCTGGCGCGGGTCCATAGAATTCTCGGACTATCGTTGCCCAGTTTATCGGGTTTAGTTGAGCTTGGCTACGGGCTGCACAAGCGCCACGGTCGTTTCCCGCCGGGAATCCGGACGGTAATTCGTGGGCTGATAGACGTCCAGGCGGACCGTCTGCAAACCGCGCTCTTTGAAGCCCAGTGCGCTTGCGGCGTCGCGGGAAAGGTCAATGATCCGGCCGTCCACAACTGGACCCCGGTCGTTGACACGAACCACGATGGCCTTGCCGTTCCTCAGGTTGGTGACCTTGACGAACGTGCCCAGCGGTAAGCTGGGGTGGGCGGCTGTGAAATCGCGCATGTCGAAGGGCTCGCCGCTGGCTGTCGTTCTTGCCCTGAAAATACTCTCCGTACCAGGATGCGGTTCCAACCTGATAAGCCTTCGATTTCGGGCTGTTGGTCTTTCGTGTTTTGGATCCACTGGTCGCAGTGACCAGCGGTTTTGTGACCATGGCGGCTTCCAGGCTGTTTGGCCCGGATGCGGCTCCGGCCCCCAGACTGGCGACTGATAAAACCACCGCCAGACCTTCGGCTAAACGTCGTCGCATTCAGTTACCTCCCGTGTGAAAGTCGTGCTATAGGTCGTATGCTCCTTTGGTCATGACGATCTAACGATGCTACCCGGGTCAGCCGGTCGTGTCAATTCAAAAAACAAGCGATATGATTGACTAAGTGGTAATTAATCAATGACATAGCGCTATGATAAACATGGATTTGCAACCGTATGTCATTGAAAGCAGTCACCAGGAGTTATATATATAATAGTTACTACGTGAGCTTCAGCCTTTGCGAGATTCCTGCAACCTGCTGTCGAATGTTAGACTTACGCAAAAGCCATACTAACCGTATTGGAATCATAAAGTTACCGCATCGATGATTACTGATTCGTAAACGTAGAAACGCAGAGCCCAAGGTTCCGGCTGGGAACCACGGTCCGCAACACTCTCGACCGGGGAGACACGGAAGTACCGTTCCACGGACTGCACTTTCGGTTTAAAGTGGCAGAATGCCTCTAACTCCACCCGTGGTGTTGACGATAGCCGGATTTGACCCCTCCTCGGGCGCCGGAATTACCGCTGACGTCAAGACGATTGCGGCGCATGAATGTTTCGGCGTTTGTTGCATCACGGCCTTAACCGTCCAGTCGACGCAGGGAGTGCGGCGGGTGGCGGGCGTGGATCCCAGTCTGATTGCTGAGACTTTGCAAGAGCTGGTTTCGGACCTGATCGTGGAAGCCGTCCACATTGGCATGCTGGGTAACGAGAAAGCGGTTGCGGTGGTCGCAGATTTCCTGGCCGAAGCGCGGTTGCCGCATGTCGTGCTGGATCCCATTCTGAAGTCGAGTTCGGGAGCCGACTTATTGGACGCGGCTGGGACCCGGCTATTGATCGAGAGGCTGATTCCGCTGGCGGAGCTGATTACACCGAACCTCGACGAAGCCGGCGTTTTGACCGGGAAGGCGGTCACGAACCTGGACCAGATGCACGAGGCGGCGGCTCGTCTGCACGCTCTCGGAGCGGCCAATGTGGTAGTCACCGGAGGTCAACTGGAGAAGGCGACCGACCTCCTCAGTTTTAGTGGCGCCCGAGGCAAGGAACAGGAAGTTTTCAAGGCAGATCGTCAGGGATCGAGTTCCACCCACGGCACCGGATGTGCGTTCGCCACGGCGCTGGCTTGTCATCTGGCGCATGGGCGCGGTCTCCCGGAGGCGGTGCTGCTCTCGAAAGCGTACGTCTCGGCGGCGATTGCGAATGCCCACCCGCTGGGCAAGGGAGTGGGGCCGTTGCATCATCTCTACCGGATGGGACAGCAGCGGCGTGCGAGCACGGTTGTCTCCGAAGCAGAGCCCACTCATTCGCGGAGCTGAATGAAGTTTTGCCGTAGAGACGCGGCTTGCCGCGTCTCAGTGAGTGAGGCGCGAGGTCTTTACGGGAACGGGGCGGGCTTAGACGGGGCAAGCCCCGTCTCTACAGAAAAATTCGGTTTGATGGAAAGCGAAAAAGCGCCCCACTGCTATTTCTTAAGCAGGCATCCGGCGAGAAAGGCGGCGACGGCCGCGAGCAGCCACTCGATCCGCCACAACTGGATGGCCTGCCAATCGAGCAGCGTCCGGGCGCTGAAGAACACGCTAACCGCCAAAGCTCCGACCACGCAGAGTACACCCAGCAAAAAAGCGATGAGGGTCGGCGTCGTGAGCCCGAGCCGCTCGCCGAACGCGGCGAGTTCCGCCAGCCCGGGGATTTCCAGCCTGCGTACGATACGAGACCCCGGATCGGGACGACTGGCACCGCAAGCATGACAATAGAGTGCGCTGACGAGGAACTCGGTCCCGCAGCGGCAGGTTGCGCTTCGTTCCACGCTCTGATCGCGGTGGGCTACAACCTCGGAAGCCGGCATGGGCGGTCTCCAGAATTCCTGCCGCGCCTGATCGACTGCTTCTGCCATAAAGTAGCTCTTCTCTTCTCCCGATCCTTTTCGGATCGCAAGCGAATCACCAAAGCAAGCTATTGCAAAGACGACAGTTACAAGCGAGCCAAGGGGGAAATCGGCTGCGCCGGAGGGCAAGAATTACGCTCTACACGCCCGAATTTCCCCATTGTGCACGACTTGACCGGACTGCGGACGTACCCGGCTTGGTTCACCGCCGCTGTCAGTTCTCAGTAACCCTGTGGCGTCCCGACAGATTGAGAGCTGACTTCCGCGGTGTCAGACATGTCCAAAGAGCGTCTCTAGGGAAAGGCCGAATCAGTTAAACTGAGTGTGCGTGCTTTTCTTTCTCTCCCGGCATCGCCCCGCTTTGACTGCCATCATGCTGCTGGTCTTTGTCCTTGCCCCGGCTTGTCTCGGAGCGGACTCTGCGGTTTCGACGTCTGTGCGTCCCCCCGAGCTTCGTCCGGCTGACCCGCTGAACCAGGCGGCTTTCGAGCACTACTACAACCTCGACCTCGACGCCGCGATTCAGGATTTCGAGAAGATTCTGGCGCGCCATCCGAACGATCCCTTTGCCGTGAATCACCTGCTCTCGGCGGTTCAGATTCGCGAGCTGTATCGCATGGGCGCGATGACTACTGGGGAATACTCCAACGACAGTTTTATCGGACAAGCGCATCGTCCCGCCGATCCCGCGGTGAAGCAACGCATCAAGCAGCTGGTAGAGCAAGCCGAGAAGCTGGAAAACGCTGAACTGGCGCATGATCCGGACAACGTCGATATGCTCTATGCCCGCGGCGTTACCCGCGGACAGTTCGCGCTCTACACCGCACTGATCGAGCGCGCCTGGTTTTCCGCGCTGCGCAATGCGGTGGGAGCGCGCCGCGATCACGAACGGGTGCTGGAGCTGGATCCCCAATACACCGATGCCAAGCTGGTGGTGGGAGCCCACTATTACGTGATGGGAAGCCTGTCGCTGGCGATGAGAATGGCCGTCTCGCTGGTTGGATTGAGTGGAGACAAACAGAAGGGACTGCAATACCTGAGCGACGCCTACCACGCCAATGGCGAGACCAGCGTGGACGCCGGGATCGTGCTCATGGTTTTTCTGCGCCGCGAGCACCGCTACGGCGAGGCTTTGCAGATTGCGGGCGATCTCGGTCCGCGGTTTCCGCGCAACTATCTGCTGCCGCTGGAAGAGGCGAACCTGCTGCGGGTGTCCGGAAAGGGCGACGAAGCCGAAGAGCAGTATCGCCGTGTCTGGCAGAACGGGCGCGAGGGAAAGTACGGCAGTCTGCATTACGAAATCGCGGCGCTCGGACTAGGCGACCTGTTGCGCAGCGAGAAGAAATATCAGGCTGCGGCGGCGGCCTATGAACTGGTGAGCGAGGTCACGGGAGCCGATCCGGAGTTGCTCCAGAAAGCCAATCTGGGAGCCGGGGAGATGTATGACCAGCTCCAGAAGCGGGATCTGGCGGTGAAGAAATACGAGGAGGTAGTAGCCACAAATTCGGGCAATGCCGAAGCGGACAGGGCGCGCAAGAGAATGAAAGACGCGTACCGGGAGTAGAAAGGCATTGAACCATTGAATCATTGAGCGATTGAATCATTGAGCTCAGTGTCTTTAATGTCTCAATGCTTCAATCGCTCAATGACTAAATGCTTCAATGACTCACGGAACATTTTCCCTGGAATCGTCGTATCCTAAACAACAGGGAGACACTACCATGTACTGCAACGCTTGCGGCAAGACCATCGCTGAGGATGGGCGCTTTTGCTCCTACTGTGGCAACGTGGTGGGAATTCCACCCACGCCGAAAAAGCTGATGCGCTCTCGCGCCGACCGAAAAATCGGGGGCGTTTGTGCGGGGCTGGCTCAATATCTTGATCTCGACGTTTCGCTGGTGCGCATCCTCTGGTTCTTCATCACGCTCGCGTGCGGAATTGTCCCAGGCATCGTGGCGTACGTGCTGGGATGGATCATCATTCCGGAGGAACCGTTCCTGTTGCCAGTTGCAACGTCGCAGCAGCCGGTTACAAGCTAATACCGAGTCATGGGGTGGAGCGACGGGCGTCTCGCGAGCTGCCAGCGTGGCAATGTACTGGCCACAGCCTGCGGCGTGGGTTCTCTGCTAGAATCTCCGCGTCATGATGCAAGCTTTCCTCGTTCCTGAAAAAACCGTGGTCAACGCCAAAGGAGACGGGCCCGCGCTCGATGTGAGTGGCGCAGAGGGCCGGATCTTTCTGCTTACGCTCGCGATCACCAACATCATCGAGCAGGAGTCGCTCGAGGTCAGCATCTTCGGATCAGCGGATGGCGCGACCTGGGATCCGAAGCCGGTCACGGCTTTTCCGCAGAAGTTCTATCGCGAGGAAACTCCGCTGCTCCTCAATCTGACGGCGCGGCCAGAACTCAAGTTCGTCCGCGCACATTGGGAAACGGGCCGGTGGGGGCGCGGGACGGAAACGCCCATGTTCGAATTCCACGTCACGCTGCGGGAAGTTCCGCAGGAAATTCTCGCCGAAGCGGCTGGACGCGTGCGCGCGCAGTAGAAATTTCAGAGGTGAGAGGTCAGATTGCAGAGGTGACAATCAGGGTCTTACCTCTGCAGCTGACCTCTATCTGACCTCCCACAAAATCTCCGCTATATTAAATTCATGAGTCATGATGCGAAGCCAGATGGTTCGAAGGTCATCGTCCGTCCGGCGCGCGCAGTGCAGGGAGTCGTACGCATTCCGGGGACAAGTCCATCTCGCACCGCTACGCCATGCTGGCGGCGATTGCGGAGGGCACGAGCCGTTTTCAGAATTTTTCAGCGGCGCGCGATTGTGTGAGCACGCTCGATTGCGTGAAAAAACTCGGTTGCGAGTGGAAGCCCCCGAAAAACGGCGAGGAACACGGAGCGATTGAAGTGCATGGCACGGGGCCGCAGCTGCATGCTCCGGCGGAGGTGCTGGATTGCGGCAACTCCGGCTCGACCATGCGCATGCTGAGCGGGATTCTTGCCGGCCAGCCGTTCATCAGCGAGTTGAGCGGGGATGAGTCGCTCTCGCGGCGGCCGATGGCGCGGATTATGACGCCACTTTCCGAGATGGGCGCGCAAGATTTCGTCGAGCGAAGGTGGACGCCCTCCGCTGAAAATTCATGGCGGTCCGCTGAAGGCGATTCATTACAGGCCGGAAGTGGCGAGTGCGCAGGTGAAATCTTGCGTGCTGTTTGCCGGGCTTTTCGCCGAGGGCGAAGACGGTGGTCGAGGAGCCCTCCGCACCCGCGATCATGGCGAAATTGCGCTGCGAGCCTTTGGGGCAGAAATCGAGCGGAAAGGGAATGCATCGATCGAATTGTGGGCGGACAACGCTTGCGCGCGATTGAGGCCCATGTGCCGGGAGATCTTTCGAGTGCTGCATTTTTTCTTTGCGCGGCAGCTTTGTTCGCTGGATCGCAGATTACCTTGCCACGGAATTTTGATGAATCCGACGCGAGCGCGGCTGCTCGATATCCTGGTGCAGATGGGATTGAAGATTTCGGTCACGCATCTGGAAGAACATCACGGCGAATTGATGGAACCATTGAGGCGCGTGGAGCGGCGTGGACGGGAGCCGTCCGATCGCCGGCGCGGATACGGCGGCGCTGATTGACGAGATTCCGGTGCTGGCGGCGGTCGCGCCCTATTCCGACGGCGGGCTCGAGGTGCGTGACGCAAGGAATTGCGGGTGAAAGAGTCGGATCGGATTGCGCCGTCGCGACGAATCTGCGCAAAATGGGCGCGGAGGTTGAGGAGCGTCCGGATGGAATGAAGATTCCCGGCGGCCAGCATCTGCATGGCGCGGAAATCGATTCGTTTGGCGACCATCGCATTGCCATGGCGTTCGCCGTGGCCGCGTTGGGCGCGGAGGGCGAGACTACGATTTGCGGCGCGGATTCGGCAGGAGTGTCGTATCCGACGTTTTTTAGGGAATTGGAAACAGTCGTTGGTCGTTAGTCGCTGGTCGTTCGCGCTTTTGTTTGCCAACGACTAACGACGAGAGACCACGACTTTTATTGGAGAAACCTGTGCCGAATGACAAATCACAATCTCCGACGAGCGCCTGCAGCAGGAATTCAACCGCTGGGCCGATGACGGCGAGGGCGCGAAAATGGAGCGCCATCACCTCGACATCACCGAGAAAACGATGCGCCGCATGGACCTGCGTCCGGGCGAGCGCATTCTCGATCTGGGCTGCGGGTCGGGATGGGCGACACGCTTGCTGGCGCGCTTAGTCAGCGATGGGCCACAGGGCTTTGGGCAGGTGGTTGGAGTCGATATTTCCGATGAGATGATCCGGCAGGCGCGAGCCGCTTCGAAAGAATTCGACAACGTGATGTTCGTCATCGGTTCCGCGGCGCAGATTCCCTGGGAAGAAAACTTTTTTGACAAGGTGCTTTCCGTCGAGTCGTTTTATTACTACCCGGACCAGGAACGCGCGCTGGCCGAGCTGTTTCGCGTGATGGCGCCGCACGGGCGGATGTTCATTTTAATTAACCTCTACAAGGACAATCCGTATTCGCTGCAATGGGTACCGAAGTTGAAGGTGCCGGTGCATGTTCGTTCGGCGGCGGAGTATGTCGAATTGCTGAAGAGGCACGCGTTCGAAAACGTCGAATTTGCTCAGATTCCCGACGACACGCCTACGCCCGAAAATTACCAGACAACGTCGTTCCATTCGCTCGACGACTTGAAGGCGTTCAAACGCATCGGTGCGCTGCTGCTGATGGCGTCAAAGCCCGATGTGCGGAATCCGGCGCCGGGGTACACGATTTACTAGCTGCGAGCTGCGAGCTTCGAGCTTCGTGCAACCGGAGCGGCTGTTGGGTTAGCGTTTGCTTGCTCGTAGCTCGTAGCTCGCAGCTGAGCCAAAGCGTGACCCAGATCACTCGCCGGCGTATGATCGTTGGGTTATCCTTTAAGGCACGAGGCCCCATGAGCTGGCTCCAGAACAAATTCGAAAAGAATTTCATGATCTCGACGGTGGACTACGTCTTCAACTGGGCGCGCAAGTCGGCGCTCTGGCCGATGACGTTTGGGCTGGCGTGCTGCGCCATCGAGATGATCGCGTCTTCCACCGCGCGCTTCGATATCGCGCGTTTTGGGTCGGAGGTATTTCGGCCCAGCCCGCGGCAGTCGGATCTGATGATCGTCTCTGGCACCGTGACCCTGAAGATGGCGCCGGTGGTGAAGCGAATTTATGACCAGATGCCGGAGCCGAAGTGGGTGATTTCCATGGGCGCGTGCTCATCGGTCGGCGGGCCGTTTAATACCTATGCCGTGCTGCAGGGCGTCGACCGCATCGTGCCGGTGGATGTGTATGTGATTGGCTGTCCGCCGCGTCCGGAAAATTTGTTTTACGCGCTGCTCAAGCTGCAGGACAAGATCGACACCATGACGCTCGCCAAGCGTCCGACCGAAGTGCGGCTCGAAGAGCGGATGATGGAGAACTTTAAACGGCAGGTGATGGTCGCGCAGACGATGGAACCGAAATAGTTCTCAGTTCCCGGTTCTCAGTTCTCAGTCAAACCGCTCCTATATAATTTTGTCATCCTGACCCTGAGCCAGCCGAAGGGGAAGGACCTGCTTTCGCTTGCGCTATCAGAACCGTTATGCCGTTCACTAGAATTGCCGCCCAATCCGAACTTCCCGCTCTCAACGAAGCCAAAGAGTTCCCCTGCGGCGGCAAGACCATCTGCGTCGCTAACGTGAACGGCGAAATAGCGTCATGGACAACATCTGCCTGCATCGTGGAGGTCCGCTCGGGCAGGGCGTGATCTCAGGAGGGAAAGTTGTTTGTCCCTGGCACGGTTGGGAGTGGGATCCAAAGACGGGTGAGGCTGGTTCCCGGGAGCGAAGATTGCGGTGTATCCGGTGAAGATTGAGGGTGGGGATGTGCTGGTGGAAATCTAATTGGCGCTGACCGCGGGTGCCGAGCTTCGCTCGGCTGGACAGCCGAGGGCGGCTGTCCCTACGTGGTTTGTGCCAGCGCCAAAAAGAGCCTTAGTCTCGCAAATCACCTAGAACTGGATCACATCCACTTCGGCGCTGTACTTGGGCGACGCGCCCCATCCGTAGGTCGAGAAATTGTTGATCGCGGTGGTTATGTTGAACGTGAATGGGTTGTCCACGCTGCCAAAGCGGTAGCCGGCGCCAACGATACCAACAGGGAACGTGTCGTAGGTGCCGGCGTTATTCCCTGGGGCGCCGTTGTCGCCCGCGTAGAGGATCTGTAAAAAGAGATCGTTGCCAAAAAGCCCCAGAACAGTGCCAGCGGAATTCGGTACTTGAGCGATGTTGCCCGCAAAGACGTAGGTGGTCGTTGGACCTCCGCTTACCACGGAAAAAGGCACTGGACCCAGCAACGTGACATCCGTGTAATTCAGCAGGTTGAGTTCGTAATCTGTGAGGGGTCCAGACCCTGCCTTCGGCGTTTCCATATCGATCGCCGACAAATAACAGGAACCGCTGGCGAAGACGAGGCTATCGTCGGCTGCCACATGTACAGGGATGAATCCCCCGCTGATGGTAGGGTTGAGCGTAACTACCTGAGCGCCAACTTCGTCGGTCCAGTTAAGAGTACCGGTCGCTCCATCGCCGCAGTCGGCGGCGACCAGGTAGGTCACGCCGCCCAGCGGCGATAAGAGGGTGGTGGGGCCGCTAGTAAGATGCCAGTTCTTGAACGGTACGTTGATGCCTCCTTGCCCCTGGCTTCCGGTCGTCCAAAAACCAACGCCGACCACAAACAGATCATAGGTCCCGTGGTAAGTGCCGGAAGTCTCGATGGTTGGTGCTGTGTGTAGCAGGTTGCGAATCGGATCACAATTGGAAATCACTCCTGAAGCTCCAGAGAAGGTGAAACTTTGGGATTGCGAGTTCTCGTCCGTCCACCGGACGATGGCTGACAGGCTATTGGAACTTCCTGGCTGCGAGAGGTAAACGCACACGAGATAACTGGCGTTGCCGGCCGGAGCGGACAGGATGGCGGTCGCCGATAGCGCTGCCGTTTGCCTCGGGAAATCCTTGCGAATCTCGGTGATAGCGGCGTTCGCATTTGGCGCGCAAGTGAGCGCAAGGACAACGACAAGGAGCAGTGTTGCGGCAAAATACTTCACGGGTCTTTCCTCAGGCTCCGGGTTGCGAAGCAGTGTCGATCGTTGCACCGATCCATCAGCGCCGATAGTCTTCTATTTAGCGGACTACTTTCGTATCCCATGCGGATCGCCGTCCGGCGACGTGTTGATATCGCCGCCATATTCATGCTAATGGTCTATGGTCTAACAGATGGAGATTCTCGAAGCCCTCGACGTCACCTCGTGGCAAGGGCCGTTCTCTTCCGAGAACGTGGCCAAGGCTGCGGATTCGCTCGAAAGTGGAAAGCTGCTCCACGCACCGGGGCTTGCTTTCGAACTCTCCGAGGGCGAGCGGCGGTTTCTTTCTCCGGATTGCCTGGACGGCAAATCGAAAAACGTAAGCTTCCGCCCCGAGTCCGGCGTCATGAAGGGTACTCGCTGCCAGGGATCGGAGCGCGACGAACTCCTCGCCATACTGCGCCGATACTACACTCAGGCTTCCGCTCTGCTGCGGGCGCTCTGTCCGGCTTATAGCAACGATTTGAGGCCCGGATTCACCAGCTTCCGTCCCGCCGAGATCGCCGGCAGGGCCGCGTCATGGCGGCAGGACGATACCCGGCTCCACGTGGATGCCTTTCCTTCACGGCCGATGCAAGGCTTGCGGATTCTTCGGGTGTTTACAAATGTCAATCCGCGAGCGCCGCGCATTTGGCGCGTGGGAGAGAGTTTCGAGCAGGTCGCGGTCAATTTTCTTCCTGGTATCAAGCCGCTTCGGCCGGGATTGGCGTCGCTGCTGGGCTGGCTGCGCATCACAAAAGGGCGGCGAACCGAATATGACCACTACATGCTCGGCATTCACGACCAAATGAAGGAGGACGAGAGCTATCAGTCGCGGGTCGCGCAAACGGAACTCGCGATTGCGCCCGGCACGACCTGGGCTTGCTATACGGATTCGGTGTCGCACGCCGCTATGTCTGGTCAGTTCGCGTTCGAACAGACGTTTTATCTGCCGGTGAGCACCATGAAAAATCCGGAACGCTCTCCGTTGCGGGTGTTGGAACGCCTGGTGGGGCGCAAGCTGATTTAGTCCTTATCAGCCAAACGAGGTCGGTCCAGCAAGATCAGCCCAACAAGCTGAGGAAGCGGTCCGATGGATTTTCAAATCCCGGAAACACTGTCTTCAAATCCTTGTTCCCCAGATACTGGGATACGACTTCGCTGAGCACCATCCGGAAGTCGGTCGTTACCGCCAGGTCGCGGCCTTCGTACAACTGCGACTGATCGAGCCCCGGCCAGCGGCCGTAGACTTTGCCGCCTTTTACCGGGCCGCCGAGGACGAACATCACGTTGGCGTGGCCGTGGTCAGTGCCGCGGTTCCCGTTTTCACGCGCCGTCCGGCCGAATTCGGACATGGTTACGACGACGGTGTCTTCTCCGAGATCGCCGAGGTCGGTCCAGAAGGCGGCGATCGATTGCGAGAAATCTCCTAGCACGTTGGCGATTTGTCCCTGGGTGCTGCCTTCGTTGACGTGATGGTCCCAGCCTCCGATGTCGGCGAAGGCCACTTGCACTCCGAGGTTTGCTTTGATCAGTTGCGCTAGCTGCTTCAGGCTGTCGCCGAAGCGTCCCTTGGGATAATTCGCGTTGGCCGCCGGCGTGTAGTGCGCGGGATCGGCGGCTTTCAGCGTCTTGACCGCGTCGAAAGTTTCCTGGCCGGTGCCGTGCAGCACTGTGTCTACGGAGTGGTCGTACATGGCTTCGAAGGTGTTCGACATGGGCGCGTTGTTGGGATTCTTTCCGCCGACGGAAAAATCGTTCAGGTTGTTGACCGCGACCGCCGGCTCTTTGCCGGAGAGAATGCGGGGCAGCGACGGGCCGAGCGCAATGGCGCGGAAGGCCGCCTTGTCGGGCTGCAGAGGCATCGGCAGGAAGCTCGTGCAGGGCGCGGTTCAGCCAGCCGTCGTCGGTGACCTTGACGCCGGGCGTGCCGGACTCCATGAAATCCTGCGCGTCGAAGTGCGAGCGCGTCGGGTCGGGCGATCCGGCGGCGTGCACGATGGCGAGATGTTTCTGTTGCCAGAGCGGCTGGAAAGATGCCATCGACGGATGCAATCCGAAAAAGCCGTCGAGGTCGAGCACGGATTTCTTGGGAATGTTGATGGTCGGGCGCATGGCATAGTAACCGGGCTCGGCGTGCGGCACGACGATGTTCAGGCCGTCGGCGGCGCCGCGCTGGAAGATCACGACCAGGCGCTTGGTACGGAGGCCGGGATCGGCGGCGCCGAAAGCAGCGCGCGTCAGGAAACTTGGCAGCGCGGCTGTGCCGACTACTGCCAGCGCGCCGCTGCGAAGGAAAATGCGTCGAGTGATGGACATAGAAAACCAGCTTTCAGTTATCAGTTGTCGAGTTATCAGTTTTCAAGACTAAGAACTGATAACTGAAAACTGACGACTGATAACTATCTCCTTTGAAACTCTGGCGACCCTAGAATCAGCCCTGTAATAGCGGCTACGTTTGGCGGACGCTTGGGATCATCCAAGCGGCGCTGGCTGATGTTGGGGTCTTCCAGTTGCTTACTGATGGTATCGTGCGTTTGTTTGGAAACGTCGCCTGACAGCAGCGAATTTTCCAGGTTCGCCAGCGCTTGCTGTGGGTCGGCTGGACGCGTCTTCGGCTGGCTCGATTAGCGCCCGAACCCGTTGCATTGGTCCCCGAAGGCGAAGCTAGGCTTACGGCATCGACTTTGACTCCTCTTATTTTTCCCGCGGCCAGCCCCAGCGCGAAATTCATGCGTGCCAGCAGCGCCGAGGAGTTCACCCAGATGTCGGCTTTCATCGAGTAGCCGGTCGGCGGCATCATGCCATAGGGCATCATGCCCATATTGTTGAGCGTCCCTACCAGAGCGCGGGCGTCCTCGACTTCGGCGCCGCTGGCGCGGGCGGCGGAGACTACGAACTCGAGCGGCGTTTTTACTTTTGCTCGGTAGGCGTCGGGCGACCAGAACTCGGGGGAGTTGAACAGGGTGCGCAGCACCTCACGAATGTCGCCGTCTTTCTTTAGAAAGGTGTTTGTCATGCGATCGACCAGCGCTGGCGGAGGATCGTCGGAGACAAAGCGCATCGCCAGCTTTTGCGAAATGAAGTGCGCCGTCTTCGGATTGTGCGCCAGCAGATGCAGCACTTCCAGCCCTTCGTTCTCGCCGTTTTCCTTGATGCGATGTCCTAGGACCAGCTTGTCGCCGGGCTCGTGCATGCGCGGCTCGTAGCGGAAGCCGCCGCCTTTTTTCGGCTGATCGAGCGTCCACCCGGTGAATACCTTCGCCACCTCGGTGACGTCTTTCTGCGAGTAGCCTCCGTTTACGCTGAGGGTGTGCAGTTCCATCAACTCGCGGCCGTAGTTCTCGTTCAGGCCGCTGGCCTTGCCCTTTGCCCGGTCTCCGTGGACCATAACCGCGCTGATGCGGATTGATGCCGAGCGCGATGTCCGAATCCGGCCCGACGCTCAGCCAGTTATCGAGATAGAACATCATTGCCGGGCTCTTCGCGGTCGCCACCAGCAGGTCCTCGAATTTTCCCAGCACGTGCGGGCGGATGGCGTCGCGCTCATAGCTGGTGAGCAGATATCGGTCGGCGCCCTTGTTGATGAACACGTTGAAGTGGTTGAACCAGAAGTCGGTCATCACTTCGTCGAGTTGCCGTTCGCTATAGATGGCTCGCAGTATCTTGGCTTGCATCAGCTCCTGGACCACCACCTGCTGGGGATTCTTGAGCGCCATCACCGTTTCTTTTTGCTGCGGGCTCATGCCCGCCATCAACGCATCTGCCTTGGGGCCTTTACCGCTGGCGGCGATCTCCTTGCGGTCCTCGGGCGACATTTTCAGAATTTCTTTCATGCGCTCGTCGGGCGGCAGATCGAGAAGTTCCTGCGTCTTGAGATTCGCGAGCCGGCGTTCTTCGCGGCGCTGGGTCTCGCCCGGGTCGGCGGGCTGGGCACTGTCGGCAGAGACGGGGCAAGCCCCGTCTCTACAGGTGGGGCTGGGAGCATTCGACGCATCGCCGTTCGCCACGGGGCTGACTGCGGCAGGGTTGGCCGCTGTCGTCGTTGTTCTTGCGTTCCTGCTTGTCTTCGTAGCGCTGGAGTTGCGCTTCGTAAATCGCGCGTTTGTTGGGATCGCGCGGCAGCGATGCTTTCCCGTCGGCGATCTGCTTGATCAACTGGTCGGGGGGAAAATTCTCGACGATCTCCTTTGTGTCCATACGCAGCGTACGGAAGGGAACGAGCCTGGCTTCGAGCGCCGAGTCGTCAATTTTTTCGGGATGGAGTTCGAGTTCGACCCACTTGTCAACGCCGAGTTGGGTGACGCGCTCCACGTCGCCGGGCCGCGGGCCGAAGGTCAGCCGGTTGAGCGCGTGGACGGCGCGTTTTTGCTCGTCCGCGGGTTTTGCCCCGGCGGCCTTGTCCTTCTTCCGGCCCAGAGCGAACTGAGTCGTAAGGCCGGCCGCGACAAGCAAAGCAGTTGCCACCAGCAAGCGGCGTCTGGGCACAGGCATCTCCATCCTGATTGGCCTCATTATGAATGAACCCGGACTGCGGGAAAAGTTGCTGGCAAGGTTACGGAGCGTTTGAAACCAGGGGTAAGTTTCAGACTAGCCCTTTAGTTGCGCCACGTAGGCTTTTCCGCTTTGCGACTGGCGAGAGGTGCTCTCGACGAATTTGAGAAATTCCCGCAGGTGTTCTTTTTCCGACAATTCCGCCTCCGAGAATTTCACGCGCACTCCAAACGACGGGCTGCTGCGCGTCGCAACTCCGCTGATGATGACGCCTTTCACCCAGAGCTTGCCGCTTGATACCCACAGCCCGATCTCCAGCGCCTTGCCTGCGGGCACGGGGGTGGCGGTTTCGACCAGGCATCCTCCGCGGCCCACATTCACCAGGTTGCCCCAGACCGGCTCGTCCACGTCCTCAATGTGAATTTCCACTGCCACATAGCACTTGATCCGCTTGAAACGCCGGCGATCCGATCCCGCTTCTTTTGGAGCAAACAAATCCGGTGCGAACGGGGGCGCTGCAGTCACTGGTTCGGGATGGTGGAGTACGACGGGTGGCGTGGGCACGGAAGCAGCGGGCAGGTTCTCCCGTGGTTCTCGCGCCTTGACTGCGGCTTCCTTGATCTCGCGCATCGCCCGCAGCAGCGCGGCTTCGCGCTGTTCCGCAGGCACTTCGCGATAGGTCTGGAGCAGTTTCCCGAGGTGGCTGACCAAGTCGGGGTCTGTAAGCAGACGGGTCCAGTCCGATCCTTTGGGCGTCAGTTTCGTGGCTTCGCTCATACTTACGACTTCCCCAGGCAGTCTTTCGGCGCGGGAAGTGCTCGACTCGTCTCATAGATTGAACTGCGGCTAGAGGTTACACAAGATGACCAAGGTCACAGTCGCCAGGGTGGCGGACGAGGTGTCCCGCGGTCAGGCCACGCAGTCGAAGGGTTCCAGTATGACAGTGGCCGGCCCGGGATGCCCGGCTCTTTCCCAGCAAGCTAGTTAGGTTTCTTCTTTCCGAGAAGCCCGCCTAATCCCCCCAAACTCTTGCCTCCATTAACCAGTCCTTTGACTTGGCCGGTTACCAGCCCCTTCATATCCGGTGTGAAGGTCGGGCTCGAAGTGGTGCCCCCAACGGACACGGGGATGCCGCCCGATCCGGCGCCTGCGATCTTCGTAAGACCGGCGCCGACGCCGGCAAGATTGGCCACCATCTTGAAGTCAAGTGCATTGCTGGGGCTGACGGTGCCCGCTCCGGTGACGGTTCCGAGCGAAGGAATCACCATGTCAATCTTGTCGAGACGCGTGCCCTCGGGCGAGTTCCGCACATCGGAACTCAGGTTCTGGATCACGGTGTCATTGCCGGTCTGCTTGCCGCCGAGGCCTGGGATCGCCGAGAGCTTGGATGCGACGCTGAAGCCGGCGAGCGCAGAGTTGCTCATCTTCACCGAGCCGGTGGAGACGAGCTTATCGAGCGGACCCGATGAGTCGATCTGCACCGTTATCGTTCCGCCCTTGAGCTTCGAACCAGTGGGAAGAACAATTCCGAGCGCGGGAAGCATGGCTTCGAGATCGTCGACCGGCATGGCTTGTCCGTTCAGCGCAGTGTGGATAGAAGTGGTTTCACCGTGCATATCGTAAGTGCCCGTCAGTTTGGCTAGTGCCTTGCCGATCGAGACGTCGCCTTGCACGATTTTTCCGGTCTCATTCTTCAGATCGTGCTCGACAGCGAAGACGACCTGGACGGGCACTCCGGCGGGAGAGCCCTTGGGCGTCAGCTTTAACGACGTAGCCTTCAAAGTTCCGCTGGCTTTTGCCGTGTTGCCGTCAGAATTCAACGTGCCTTCGAAGTCGGCTGAGCCGGCGATGCCGAGCGTCGGCTCGACGATGGCCGACTGGGAGAGATCGAGTTTCGTAATGGTCACCTTTCCCTGCACCGGGGTGAGAGAAGTGTCGGTCGAATTGATCGGACCGGCCTTGCCGTCGATTTTCAAGCTGCCGCCGCCGGGGAGTTGGACCGAGACGGTCAGGGGAAACGTGGTGGTGAAAGAAAAATTGCGCACGGCCACGTTGACCTTGTCATACGTAATCGATTTCCGTTTGCCGGTAGTCGAGCCAAGCGTGATGGTCCCGTCGCTCAGGTCAAGCTTGGCTACGTTCACGTTGGCAGGAGTGCTGGACGCTTTCCCGGCCGCCGTGGCGGGCTGGGCGCCCGATTGCTTTCCTAGCGAGGAGAAATTCCAGACTCCGTCGCGATCGCGCAGCAAAGAGATCTCCGGGTGATCGATGCGAAGTTTGGTGACGTTGAGTTGCTTGCTGAAAATCAGCGGCATCAGTTCAACGCCCACCTGCAGTGTTTTCGCCTGGATAAACGGAGCGTTGCTGAACTTGGGATCGTCGGCGATGACGAGCTGGTCGGCTTCCACGCTGCCGGAGAAAATGCCGAGGCTTAAGTTACCGACTTTCACCGGCCGTCCCAGAGCCGAGCTGAGGTTAGATTCAATTTCGGGACGGAAACTATTGACGTTGATCAGGAACGGAAGCGCTATGGCGACCACGATCAACAGAGCGACGGCAATGAGGGCAACTTTGACGGGCGTTTTCACGGCGATACCTCCTAAAGGGCGGGGGTCCAACGAGGAGCGATGCTGGATCGCGAGTCGCGGACAGTTTATCAAAATCAGAAGCAAATAGTCTGCCGAGGCAGTGCGTACCAACTACTCGCTCGGCGTCCGCTGCGCCGTTATAAGATAGGCGAAAGCATGGACTCGATTCCGCAACTTGCAGCTTCTGATTTATATCCCCCGGTGCAGGAGGAAGTCGCGCGGCTTGCCGGCTTGCCGGAAGTGCGCGCGGTATTCGAACGGTTCCGCGCGCGGGAATCGCAGTTCGCGCAGTGGCAGATGGAGGCGACACGGGTGGCCGCGCCGCCATTCGGAGAATCGGCTCGCGGCGCCTGGCTGGCCGACCGTTTTCGCGAACTTGGGCTCAACGATGTGCAAGTGGATGAGGTCGGCAATGTGTTCGGCATTCATCCTGGCTACGGAAGTCGTTGTGTAGCGCTCAGCGCGCACATTGATACCGTGTTTCCGGCGGCGACGCCGTTGAACGTCCGGCAGCAGGGCAGCCGGTTGTACGGCCCGGGCGTCTCCGACAACGGTGCGGGGATTGCGGCAATGCTGGCCGTGGTCAGCGTGCTTGGGAACGCGCGAATCTCGCATGCGCTGCCCTTTGTGTTCATCGGCAACGTCGGGGAAGAAGGCGAAGGCGATCTGCGGGGCATGCGTCACGTTTTCGCGACGCCGCGCTGGCGCGATGCGATTGCCTACAGCGTGGTTGTCGATGGCGCGGGGGCGGACACGGTCGTGGCCGAAGCCCTGGGCAGCCGCCGCTTCGAAGTCATCGTGCGCGGTCCGGGCGGGCACTCGTGGAGCGACTTCGGTGCGCCCAATCCGATCATTGCGCTGTCCCGTGCCATCGAGGTCTTCAGTCAGACGCCGGTACCGGCCTCGCCGAAAACTACGTTCAATGTCGGTGTGATTCGGGGCGGCACTTCCGTGAATTCGATTCCGGAATCCGCCAGCATGCGGGTCGATCTGCGTTCCACGTCGATGGCGGAGATTGATCGGCTGGAGCGAGCGCTGCGCATCGCGCTCGAGCAGGCGGTCGCGGCGGAAAATCGGGCTGCCGCAAGTTCTCAGCACGGAACCCGGAAGCCGCAGGTGGTACAGAGCGAAGTGGTGGAGATCGGGAATCGTCCGGCGGGCGAACTGACTCCGGATGCGCGCCTTTTGAGGGTGATTCGAGCCGTGGATGCGCAGTTGGGCAATGCGGCGCAGGTGCAGCGGGCGTCGACCGACGCCAACATTCCGCTTTCAATGGGTCGCGAGGCCATCGCGATCGGTGGCGGCGGTTCCGGTGGCGGCGCGCACACGTTGCAAGAATGGTTCGACTGCAATGGACGGGACCTAGGACTAAGGCGCATTCTGCTTACAATGCTCGCATTGTCGGGAGTAGGCGAATGATGACGCGAATCGCTCCAATTTTGTTGCTGGCCCTGGCCGCGGGCATGTCGGCGCAGAGCAGCGTCCCAACTCAGGAGACTCCCCACGACGTTCTCAATGACGCTAACTATGGCGCCTCCCAAGCTCAGAACGGCCCGCCGAAGCCGAAGGCGGACGTAATCTTTACCCACGCTAACATCTATACCGGAGTGGTCGATGTCACGGCGTCGTTGGGCGCGGGCAAGCGCTCCGAGGCGCTGGCCGTGCGGGGCGACCGCATCCTCGTCGTGGGCGCTCGCGACGACGTCATGAAGTCGAAAGGGCCGGAGACCAGAATCGTGGATCTCGACGGCCGCTTCGTCATGCCCGGTTTCAATGATGCTCACGTCCACCTGGCGAGCGCAGGCCTGGAGAAAATGACCGTCAACCTGATCGGTGCCAAAACTCTCGACGAGTTCCGCGAGCGGTTGCGGGCCAAGTGCGATGCCACTGAGGCCGGAGACTGGGTGGTAGGCGAAGGCTGGGACGAAACTCTGTGGCCGGTTAAAGTTCCGCCCACGCGCTGGGATCTGGATGAAGTGTGTGAGAAACATCCGGTTTACCTCGAACGCGTGGACGGACACATTGGCGTGGCCGACACCCGCGCGCTGCAACTGGCCAGCATCACGGTCGCCAGTCGCAGTCCAGACGGAGGCAAGATCGATCGCGATGAAGGGGGCACGCCCACCGGCATTCTGCGCGAGAAAGCGCAAGAGGCGGTGCAGGCAGTCATTCCCAAACCGTCGCACGACAAGCGGCGGCAAGCCATCGAACTGGCGCTCGCGGACCTGGCCAGTCACGGCGTCACCTCGGCGCAAGATTACTCGCAGTGGGATGACTTTCAAATTTACGAAGAACTCGAGCATGAGGGAAAACTGACGGCGAGAATTTCAGAGTGGCTGACTTTCGATGAATCCATTGAGGCGCTGAACGCCAAGCGCGACTCGCATCCCGCGTCCGACAATATGCTCCATACCGGCATGCTGAAGGGCTTCATGGATGGTTCGCTGGGTTCGAAGACCGCGGCGTTGCTGGAACCTTACAGCGATGATCCGAAAAATAGCGGTATTCCGCAATATGAGGCGGCCAAGCTGAATGCGATGACCAAGGAGCGGGTGCTGGCCGGATATCAGATCGGCTTTCACGCCATCGGCGACAAAGGCGTGCAGATGGCGCTCGACGCGTTTGCCGAGGCGGAGAAGGCGGCAAAAGACGCCAAAGTAAAAGCAGCCGATGGTGGCACCGACTACCGGCTGCGGATCGAGCACGCGCAGGTCACCACGCCGCAGCAGATTTTGCGTTTCAAGGAACTCAAGGTGATCGCGTCCATGCAGCCGAGCCACCTGCTCACGGATATGAGCTGGGCCGAGTCGCGCCTGGGAGCGAAGCGCGCCGAGCATTCCTACGCGTGGGCTGAATTCCTTCGCCGCGGAGTGGTGGTGGCCTTCGGCACGGATGATCCGGTCGAGCCGGTTACACCATTTCGGGGGATTTACGCGGCGCTTACCCGTCAGAGCGAAGACGGAAAGAAAAGTTACTATCCCGAGCAGAAACTGAACATCGAGCAGACAATCGCCGCCTATACGACGGGCTCCGCTTTCGCCGAGTTCGCTGAGAAGGAAAAAGGCAAGCTGGCCCCCGGGATGCTCGCCGACTTTGTCGTTCTCGATCAGGACATTACCGCAGCCCTGCCTCCGAAAATCCTACAGACGAAAGTTCTGCGTACGGTGGTTGGCGGCAAAACGGTGTACGAGGCGAAATAGCATCGGGGCCATCGGGTGATCGCGCAACACCCCTCAGACGCTGGCCCTGTAGAGACGGGACTTGCCGCGTCTCCACCGGCGGCAAAGACGCGGCAAGCCGCGTATCTACGCGAAATTGTGGCGCTCCGTCGAACAGACCCCAAACGCAAACCGGTTTTTCTGCGTCTAACCGTTTGGCGGCCCTTCGACTCATCCCTGCCTGCAGCGAAGGTATAATAGGAGTTTGTGCAGTTTTAGGAGGAAGCAATGGATTCGCGCGAAAGCGCCTTTTGGGTGCGTCTGAAAGCCAACCGTTGGGCGTACACCTTTACGATTCTGGCGACACTGGCTGTTGGAATTCTGATCGGCACGGTTGTCTCTTATGGAGTGAAAGGCAAAGAAGGACAGAAGTCGTCGGACGCGACGCCACTGACCATTCCCGCTCCGCAACAGCTCTCGACCGCCTTCTCCCAGATTTCCAAGCAATTGGAGCCGAGCGTGGTGAACATCAATACGGAATCAACCATAAAAAATCCGCGCCGGCGGGGGCTCCACGTCCACCCCAATCCCGATGAGGACCAGGACCAGGGCGGCGATGAAGACGCTCCGTTCCAGGACTTCTTCGACAAATTCTTCGGCGGGGGCGGCCAGGGCGGTGCTGACGCGGGCACCATCCGCCAACGCTCGCTCGGTTCCGGTGTGATCGTGGATTCCAAGGGTTACATCGTCACCAACCGCCATGTGGTCGAGAAGGCGGATCGCATTCGTGTGAAGTTGCAGGGCGAGCCCGAGGGCACGCCCGGTCATGACGCCAAATTGATCGGCATGGATCAGGAAACCGATCTGGCCGTGATTAAGATTGATCTCGATCATGCGTTGCCAGCCGCGAAACTCGGCAACTCCGACGGCATGGAAGTGGGCGACTGGGTGCTGGCCATTGGCAGTCCCTTCGGATTGCAGGAGACGGTGACGGCGGGCATCGTGTCGGCCAAGGGGCGCAACATCGTTCCGCAACGGCAGTTCCAGTCTTTTATTCAAACGGATGCCGCCATCAACCCGGGCAACTCCGGTGGCCCGCTGGTCAATATGGCGGGTGAAGTCATCGGCATCAATACGGCCATCCTCACCGAGACCAGTTCGTACGCGGGCGTGGGATTTGCCATGCCTTCGAATACGGTGACGACGGTCTACAACCAGTTGATCGGGCCGGAACACCGTGTGGCGCGCGGATCCATCGGCATCGAGTTCGCCGCTCAACCGAACCCGGCCATTGCGCACATTTACGGATCGGGGGTCACGGTGTCGAACGTGGTCTCGGGCAGCCCGGCCGACGAGGCGGGTCTGAAGATCGGCGACACCATTACGTCCGTGGATGGCAAGGAAGTGAAGAGTGGCGACGATCTGGTGGCGGATATTGCTTCCCGCAAGCCGGGCTCGAAGGCGAAGCTGGCCTTTGTGCGCAACGGCAAGAAGCAGGACGCCACGGTGACCATTGCGGATCGCTCGAAGTTATTCGCTTCCCGCCTTGGCGAAGAAGACGAGAACCAGAACGAAGAGGCTCCCAAGGCCAGCAAGTTCGGAGTGACGGTTCGCAATATCACTCCTGATCTGGCCGATCGCCTGGGCATTCCCGCAGGCAAGGGAGTGGTGGTGCAGGACGTGAAGCAAGGATCGTTTGCCGAGGATCTTGGTTTGAATCGCGGCGACGTGATCCTCGAAGTGAACAAGCAGCCGGTAAATAATCCGGATGACTTTTCGAAGATCGAGTCGGCGCTGAAGAGCGGACAGGATGTCGTATTCCTGGTGCGTCCGCGAGGTGCAAGGGCGCAGGATGGAACCATCTTCCTGGCAGGCACACTTCCGTAACCGATATATAATCCGGCGAGACTGGCGCTCCCTCCCCTTTTCGGGGACCATAAGGGTGGGCCGGTTTCGCCGGTTTTTTTTGGAGCAGTCGTTAGTCGTTGGAGGTTGGTCGTTCGCCGATCGCAGGCGGACGACGCGTCCCGAACGACCACCAACTAACGACCAACCAGCAACGACATGTTCAGGTCCGATCAAATGCGCTGTTGGCGACGGGTGTGCCTGTGCGGCCTGCTCTGCTTGGTCACGCACGGACTGGCAATGTCGCAGACAGCGACGCCGCCTCCGCAGCCGGCGCCAGTGCCTACTGCACCCGCGGCGCAAGCGGAGCAGCCAGCCAGCGCCCACGCCACCGCCAATCGCGCCTCGACTCACACTTCTTCACACACTGCGGCGAAGAAGAGCAAGAGTTCGCACAAGAAAGTTGCGACGAAGCGCGGACAGAAGGCGATTGACGCGGCGCGGGCCCGCGAAATTCAGACCGCGCTCATCCGCGAGCACTACATGACGGGTCAACCTTCCGGAACCTGGGACAGCGCCACCCAGGCCGCGATGCAGCGCTACCAGGCCGACCAGGGATGGCAGTCGAAGACGACTCCGGACGCCCGAGCGCTGATCAAACTGGGATTAGGCCCCAGCCACGATCACTTGCTCAATCCGGAAAGCGCAATGACTACGACTGCCGTGCCCGCCGATCCCAAGGTTGCGGCGAAGCCGGCTCCGGCGGCAGATAATCTTCCTCACCAGTAGCTGCGTGCGCTTCAGCAATTATTTTGTAGCGCTGAAAACTCCAGGGCTATATCGTTGACTTGCCCCTCGCATCCCGCCTACCATACTGCGACTCCATGATTTTCAAATCGTGATCAGCTAGGAAATGATCGGCGATTCCATGATCGGCAAAATATGATCGGCCAAACCATCTCGCACTACCGCATTGTCGAGAAGCTCGGCGGGGGCGGCATGGGCGTTGTCTACAAGGCCGAAGACACGCGGCTGCATCGCTTTGTCGCGCTCAAGTTCCTACCTGAGGAAGTTGCCCGTGATCCGCAAGCACTCGCCCGCTTTCAACGCGAAGCCCAGGCTGCGTCCGCACTGAACCATCCCGAACATCTGCACCATTTATGACATCGGCGAGCAGGACGGGCAGGCCTTTATCGCCATGGAGTTTCTGGAAGGCGCGACGCTGAAGCATCGCATCGCCGGACGGCCGATGGAGACCGATGTATTGCTCGGCCTGGCGATCGAGATTGCCGACGCGCTTGATGCCGCGCATACCCGAAGGCATTGTTCATCGCGACATCAAGCCCGCAAACATTTTCGTGACCAAGCGCGGACACGCGAAGATTCTCGACTTCGGGCTGGCCAAAGTGACCGCACCCGCGACTGGGACGAGGACCGCACTCGACGCCACACGAAACCGGCACGGTGGAGACACATTTGACAAGTCCTGGTATGGCGGTGGGCACGGTGGCCTATATGTCTCCGGAGCAGGTGCGGGCCAGGGAATTGGATGCTCGTACCGATCTGTTTTCGTTCGGAGCGGTGCTCTACGAGATGGCGACGGGCATGTTGCCGTTCCGCGGCGAAAGCTCGGGATGATCCAGCGGGAAATTCTGGATCGCGCGCCGATTGCCGCAGTGCGAATGAATCCTGATTTGCCCGCCGAACTCGAACGCATTATCAACAAGGCGCTGGAGAAGGATCGCGATCTCCGATACCAGCACGCCGCCGATATGGGCGCCGACCTTAAGCGGCTCAAACGCGAGACAGACTCAAGCCGCTCCGCCACGCTCAGCCGGACGGATGCTGCGTCGCTCACCGGTTCGAGTGCGGCGCTAAGCGGAGCACAAACCCCTTCGCTAGCGAGTGGCGTAACGCCTGCTCCCGGAAGCGGCTCAACACAGCCCGCGCAGGGCAGCAGTTCGGCGGTCGTCGCTGCCGTCAAACAACACAAGTTGGGGATGGTGGGAGGAGCGCTGGCTGCTCTGGCCGTCCTCGCTGCGGCAGGTTTTGGCGTGTACTCGATGCTGCATCGCGTCGCGCCCACTCCCTTCCAGAACTTCAGCATCGCGCAGGTCACTAATTCCAGCAAAGCGGTCGTTACCGCCATATCCTCTGACGGGAAATACTTACTCACGGTGATGGATGAAAAAGGGCTGAACAGTTTATGGCTGCGCAATGTGGCCACGGGCAGCGACACGCAAATCGTCCCGCCCTCGGCCGCCATCCCTAACGTCGCGTTCTCACCCGACGGGAATTACGTGTATTTCCGAAAAGCGCTGAACGCGATCAACAGCGATTTCAATATCTATCGCGCGCCAATATTGGGAGGAACGCCGCAACAAGTGGCTCAGGACGTGGATAGCGCTGTCGCGTTCTCTCCAGATGGTAGCCGCATGGCATATTTCCGCGCCAATGATCCGGAGACAGGCAAGTATCGACTGCTCAGCGCAAAATTAGACGGCAGCGATGAAAAAGTGCTTCACATTGAGCCGCTGGTCTTTCTCCCTCGCTGGCTGGCGTGGTCTCCCGACGGCAAAAAGATCGCCTATCCCGACATTCCGCGTGGTGCGTTTGGGGGGATGAGTCTGTTCGATGTGGACAGTGGGAAAATACAGACCGTGACGTTTGCCGATAAATATCTTTCGGCTTTGCAATGGGCCGGCGGCGGGGATGGTTTGTTCGTTATCTATCAGCAAAAGGGTCCTGACTTCAACCGCGGCCAGATCGGGTTCGTCTCGCTGTCGGACGGACAGGTGCGTCCCATTTCTCGTGACACGAACAGCTATTCGACGGTGACGCTTTCGGCCGACGGCAAGACTGTGGCAACCGTTCAACAAAAAGCAGTGAGCAATCTTTTCGTTCTGCCGGGCGAAGGCAGCATGACCCCCACAGCAAGTCCCTTGGTGATCGACGGGGAACATATCAGCCAATTCAATTGGGCGTCCGACGGTAATTTGCTGACATCCGACTACGCGCGGCTGGTACGAACGGATGTTTACGGGAAAAATCCTACCGTGCTGGTCAGCGATCCGGCCGCCGGAATTTTCGGTCTGTCTCCGTGTGGCGCGAAGAACATCGTCTTCTCGTGGGGCTTCCACGGCGGCACGAATTCCATTGGCATTTGGCGCGTGAATGCGGATGGCTCTCATCCCACACAGTTGACGGACGGGAGTTCTGACCGCTTTCCGGTGTGCGCGGGCAATTGGGCTTACTTTGTCAAGGGCGTGACGAACATCTGGCGTGTCTCTTTGAACACACCAGTGGAAGGACTCGGCAAGGCTGAGCCGGTTCCTGCCAGTGTTGTTGCCGGAGCCTTCCAGGCGGGCCGGGGAATGGGCGTTTCGCCCGATGGCAAAACCCTGGCATATCTGGTGGAAATCGTGAACTTGGAGTTCGGAACCGGGACCTCGAAAATTGCCCTGCTGGACCTGACAACGTTACCCGGGCCCCGGCTGCTCGATGCCAATCCGCATATTTCAGCAGGCCCGCACTTCACCGTCGATGGCAAAGCGGTCGCCTACCCGGTGCGCGAAAATGGCGTGGACGACATCTGGATTCAGCCCATTGATGGCTCCCCCGGGCGCCAGATCACAAAATTCGATTCGGAGCAGATCCTGTCGTTTCACTGGTCGCCGGATGGGAAGAATCTCGGCGTTCTGCGGGGCCACAACGACTCCGACGTTGTCCTTCTGCAGGAATCCAAGCCCTAGACTTCGCTAATCAAGACTTGGCTAATCCGGACTTCGCTAAATCAAGACTTCGCTAATCCAGCACCGGCCGCGGGAGGTAAGGGATTGGCATCCCCTTGACGATTGCGCCCGGGTTGCCCTCGACCAGCGCGTCGGCATACTCCGCTCCCACGATTTTTTCCGCCACACGGTGCGCGTCGGAAAGATTCGGGATGCGGCGTTTGGTGTCGTGGGCATCCGAGGCAAGAATGTGGACGGCCGAGCGGTCGAGCAGCCAGCGCGCGATGATCTCAGGCCGTTCTCCCCAGAAACCCGTAAGCGCCGACGCCGTGACTTGCATCAAACAGCCTTGCTCCGCCCATTCCAGGATGCGCTGCGGCGTTTGCTGCAGGATCGGGTTCCGCTCCGGATGGGTCAGGATGGGCGTAAGCCCGCGATCCGCCAGGCGCGTGAAGCACTCGGAAAGACGGGCCGGGACACTGAAGTTGCTGAGCTCAATCAGCAAATAGTTGGTTTCGCCAATGGTGTAGGTGTGCGGTTGCTCCAGGGCGCGTTCCAGATTTTCGAATGAAAGATGAAAGTCGCAGCCCAGACTGAACTGCAATTGCACGCCGGGGCCGATTTTTTCCCGTAGCTGCGCAAGCAGCCTGGAAAGGTATTCGCGATCATAGGCATAACGATCGTTGGCGTGCGGGGTGGCGACCGTGTGGGTAATGCCGTCGGCCGCCGCCATGCGGCACATTTCGACGGCTGCATCCCAGGATTTGGGCCCGTCGTCGACTTCGGGCAGAACGTGGCAGTGGATGTCGATCACAACGCAATCGATTAGAACACATCTCGAATTGATCGGGTCATCGGGTCATCGGGCCATCGGGTGATCGGATCATCGAAAACCCTCGGGCTTTTGCTTCTCGGTCACCCGATGACCCGATCGCCCGATCACCCGATCCTGCAGTTGCCAGTTCCCGGCTTCTCGTGCACGATAGTAAACACGACCTTTTTCGTTCTACCCTGGATATAGAGGAGCAGTTCGCAAATGAGCTTTCTAAGGGCGGCGCGTGCCGCATTGGCTGGTCAAACTTGTCTTCCCCGAATTTTTGTGGCCGTCGTTGTCATCGCCATTCTGGCCGGACTTTCTCTTTCCTGCAGCACCACCAAAACGGTAGTGCCTACCCACGCTGCGTACGTAACCCTGCCAGCAACTGGTTCCGTGCTCCTGCTGAGCATCAACGGCGCAAACGGCGCCATCTCCCTTGGAGGGCGCACGCCGCAACAAGAGGGATTGTCGCCTAGCGGCATGGCGTTAGCCCCGTCGAAAAAGTATCTCTACGTGGTCAATTCCTTCGCCAATACGATCTCCATTTTCAACGTGAACAGCGATGGGACTTTATCGCTCAGTGGCGCTCCCACTCCGGCCGGCGCCGGTCCCGATGCGGCGGTCATCGATCCCTCCGGCCAGTACTTGTTGGTGACAAATAATTTCGGTGACAACAATGCCGGCAGCGTTTCCGTTTTTACCATGGATTCCACCACGGGAGCTTTGTCGGAGGTCGCAGGATCGCCTTTCTTTGCCAACGTAAATCCAACCGAGATCGCTTTCACACATTCCGGCAACTTCGTTTACGTAACCAATCCGGGCATAGGGATGGTCACCGGCTTTTCGTTTGTGGATGGCGTGCTTAGTTTGGTGCCTGGGTCTCCGGTTTTCTCGGGAGCAGGAGCCGCTGCTCTGGCAGTGGATCCGAGCGATCAGTACCTCTATGTTGCGAACCCTTCGGCGAGCAACCTTCCCCCCTATACATCCACCGTCGGCAACGTTTCCGCGTTCAACATCGATCCAAACACCGGCGCACTGAGCTCGATTTCCGGGTCCCCATTTACCTCCAATGTGGGTGCCAGCGGCCCCACCGCGATCGCTGTAGCTCCCACCGGCAACTTCGTTTACGCAGTGACTCCGGGATCGAGCTCGTCCATCTGGTGTTTCTCCCTCACTCCTACGACCGGACAACTGGTGGCGGTAACCGGTTCGCCGTTCAGCTTGGCTGCGGGCGGACTGTTTGCCCTGTTCGACCCCAGTGGCGATTATTTCTACATCGGAACTACCACTGGAATTGCGGGCTATACCTATAACCCGAATACGGGCGCTCCCACGGCGATTTTGAATTCTCCTTTTTCCACCGGAGCGGAGCCCGGATCATTGGTATTTTCCCAGTAGAAGCCCGACGTTCGACTTCCGATTCAGCCTTTGTAATGTGCGATTTGGGGGCTGGCACTTTCGTGGAATCGGCTTGGCACCCGCGGGCCATTTTCAAATTTCCCGCTTAGACTTAGATTGACGTTGAGCAGTTCTGGGGGAGGGCTGCCCGGGCGTCCTGGATTCGAGAGAATCCGGACGCCCGTTTAATTTTATGGAGAGATTAAATTTATTTAGTCATTGAGAGATTGAATCATTAGAAGCCAACTCCAGAGGCTCTTGATCTTCAAAATAACTCAATGCTTCAATCATTCAATGACTCAATGATTCAGTTCGTGGAAATGGTGAAGTTCACCGTGATGCGAGCCTGAGTTTCCACGGGCTGCCCGTTTTGCAGGTAGGGCTTGAAGTGCCATTGCTTCACCGCCTCGCGCGCTGCGGCCGCCAGGATTCCGGGGCCGCTGAGAATCTGCAATTCCTGGATGGTGCCCTCTCGCGAGATCAGCGCCTGCAAGCTTACTGCTCCCTGCACCTTCATCTGCCGCGCCAGCAAGGGATAATCCGGTGGCACGGAAACGGTCACGGTCGGCGCCGGTGCGCCGGATGTGGAAAACGTCGCGCCCGAACCCACATCCAGATGGATGGCATTGCTCTTCGCGGGCATGTTGATGTGGCGATTTCCGGCAACCACTTCCACCTGTAGAGGAGGGAGCACGGTTCGCTCGGCCGTGACCGCGAGGGGAGCTGTTGCGGTGGCAGCCGGTGCCGCGGGCTTGGCGGGTTTGTGTTCCCGCGTGGGAGTCGCCGGTGTGCTCGTCGCGACCGGTGCCGTACTCTTACTTTTGCTATTGCTTCGGACAGCGGCTTCCTCGACCTCATCGCCCGGTGGAAACCAGAAATCCCAGTCTTTAAGAACCACCGCTGCCAGCGCCACCAGCAGTATCCCGAGCGCGATGAGCATCCTCTTCCGCTGAGTCTCGGCATCCTGAGATACGGGAATGCAAGGGGAGCGGTGCCGACCGCTCCAGATGGTTCTCGGGCTGGCTTTCGTCGTGAAGCATGGGCACCGGCGCATCCTCCGGATCGATTGTTGGTCTCGGAGATGGCTGAGTTAGTATGCCCCCAAACCCGCGCCCCTGCCAAGCGAATCCCGATGACAGCTCAGGAACCTATCGACACCTTGAGGTCGAGCTTGTCAAGAATGCCGATCGAGGCGTCAAGAATTTCCTTATCCACTTTACGATTCGCAGCGATGGCTTCCGCCAGCGGGATGGAAATAATCTTGTTTCCGCGCAGCGCCGCCATGCGCCCGAATTCACCTCGGTGCACCATGTCGATGGCGCCCAGTCCGTAGCGGGTGGCCAGTACTCGATCAAAAGCGGTGGGCGATCCGCCCCGCTGGATGTGACCGAGTACCACCGATCGCGACTCGAAGCCCGTTCGCTTTTCGATCTCACTCGCGACCGTCGCGCCGATCCCGCTCAGCCGGGCATGCCCGAACTCATCAAGGCTCCCCGCCGGCGCAGTCTCGTTACCGCCGGCAAACTTCGTGCCTTCCGCGGCCACCACGATGCTGAAATATCTTCCACGGGAATGGCGATGCCGAATCAGTTCGGCCACCTGGTCAATATCGAAAGGAACTTCGGGGATCAGGATAACGTCGGCGCCGCCGGCGATGCCGCTGTAAGTCGCGATCCAGCCCGAATCGCGCCCCATCACTTCCACCACGATCACCCGGTTATGCGCCTCGGCCGTCGTATGCACGCGGTCGATGGCTTCGGTGGCCACATTCACTGCCGTGTCGAATCCGAAGGTGAAGTCGGTGCCGGAGAGATCGTTGTCGATGGTCTTCGGAACGCCCACCACTTTAACTCCGTTATCGAAAAGCTTCTTGGCCACCGACAGTGTGTCATCGCCGCCGATCGCGATCAGTGCGTCACAGCCATTTTTCCTGAGGTTCTCGGCGCAGCGCTGCAGACCGTCGGAACGCTTGGCCGGATTAGTGCGCGAGGTGCGCAGGATGGTGCCGCCGCGGGGCAGAATGCCACTCACCGCTTCGAGGTCGAGGTCCATCGTCTTATCTTCCAGCACGCCCCGCCAGCCCTCCACGAATCCCACGAACAGGTCTTCGTAGTGGAAGGTGCCCTTGCGCACAACCGCCCGAATGACCGCATTCAGCCCCGGACAGTCGCCTCCTCCCGTCAATATCCCGATTTTCATTGCCTGCTCCTCATAAGATTCTTAATGCGAGTATGAGTTCGCTTTATGACCGAAGGCCGAAAGGAATCCGCCCGCCCCCATATTTTCAATGAGACGGAACTATTTAGGTTATCACGCTGGCCACTGCCCACCTGCTACTCTCCTGCTACACTTCCCCCATGCGCGTCCTCGGCATCGACTGCGGCACGGAATACACCGGCTACGGAGTAGTCGAGTTGCTCTCCGATGATCGCGACAACGACCGCAATGGCGTCCGCAACATCGCCCGGAACGCCGACCGCCTGGTCTGCATCATCTGCGGCGCCATCAAAGTTTCTCCCCGCGATCCCATGCCCACGCGCCTGTCGCGCATCTCCGTCGGCCTGCAGGAACTCATCGCCCAGCACCGTCCGGACCGCGTTGCCATCGAAGATGTTTTCTACGCCGTGAACGTGAAGTCTGCCTTAAAGCTCGGCCAGGTGCGCGGCGTCGCCATGCTGGCTGCGGCTTCCGCCGGACTCGAAGTCGCCGAATACTCGCCACTCTCCATCAAGTCCGCGGTCGTTGGCTACGGCCGCGCCGAAAAACATCAGGTCCAGCAAATGGTGACGCGTCTTCTGAATCTCGATCAGATTCCCGAACCCGCCGACGCCGCCGATGCGCTCGCCATCGCCATCTGCCATCTGCATACGGCGGCGACGCAAGAGCGTCAGAGCCCTGAACGTCCCAATATGCCGTGTCATCCTGAGCGGAGCAGCCCGCCTCGTTTACGAGGCGAGCTGCGGAGTCGAAGGACCCCTACACTCTAATCTCCCCGCTCACCGCACAACCCGCCGATTGGGAGTCACTCAATCCCCTTGACACTCCTCGCCACCATCCCCAATCATTAGACGGCTCATGTCCCGCTCATTTGAGATTGTCTGCCTGCTGATCTTTTCGGTGATCCTATTTTCTTCGCTCCTCGCCGATTCGCAAACTGAAGTCCAAGCCCCGGCCGTCGTTATCTTCACCCTCGATTTCCCCGCCTCCCAGCCGCAGCACTACTCAATTCGCATTCCCTCTGATGGCTCGGCCCACTACCAGTCCAGCGGACGCGTGTCGGCCGAGTCTGACGAGACCGATTCTCAGGACAACGATTCCGATAGCAACGACACCTTCGATTTTGACTTCACGGTAACCGCGGAAACGCGGCAGAGAATTTTCGACCTGGCGGCGAAGGCCGGCTATTTTCAGAGGGATGTCGACTCCCATCACAAGGGCCTCGCCTTTACTGGAAAGAAGACGCTCAGCTACAAAGACGCGCAGCGCAGCGGAGAGTCCACTTACAACTATTCCTCCAACCCCGCCGTGCAGGAACTGACCGACTTGATGCAAGGCGTCGCAGCCACGCTCGAATTCGGACATCGCCTCCAGTACGACCGCCGCTACCAGAAGCTTGCACTCGACGATGAACTCAAGCGCATGGAAGAACTGGCCCGCAGCAACCAACTGAGGGACGTCGCCGCCATCCAGCCCATCCTCGATCAGATCATCGCCGACCAGTCCGTGATCAACGTGACCCGCGCCCGGGCGCAACGCTTGCTGGAGCGGGCAGGCGGGCACTGATCGGATCTTCCCGTAGAGACGGAGCCTGCCCCGTCTCCGGGTGCGCCGTTCGTGAAGATGCGGAAAAGACGCGGCAAGCCGCGTCTCTACTCGGGGTTCTTCCTACTCCACAATAATCCCCGCGTAGCCGACCACCGCTTCGTAATCGCCGGAGACATCGCCCGAAGTCGCGTACTTGACCAGCGTGGCTGAAGTTGCTCCCAGAAGCTTTGCTGCCGTGAGCATTACAACCGTCGGCCCGAATCCGCACATGCTGATGCTTTCATTCATGACCACCTCCCAGAGTCCGCGCGCATCCAAGGCCAGCACGCGTTCGATTGCCTTGTGGTCTTTGACGCGAGTGATCGCGTCCGACTCGTAGTGGTTCATGTCGCTGGAGGCGATGATCAGGACTTTTTCGCCCCATTCTCCTCTTGAAGCGTGGCAATCACATCCGCCAGCGCTTCGCCCAATCGCCGGAGCACATCGAAGTTGCTGGTACCGATGACGATCGGAACGATCTTCAATTCCGGCCGTTGCGCCTGCAGAAACGGAAGCTGGACTTCGATGGCATGTTCGCCGCGGTGCGCGGCGCTGTCCTCCTCGAGCGCCGGGAAGCGATCGAGCAACTGAGCGCTCAAGATCAGCATCCGCGGCCACCTCGCCGAGCGGAGTCTGCCACGCGGTGTTGGCCATGACGGCGAGCGCACTGCCCTTGCCGGTGTGATTGGGGCAGAGAATCACGCAGCGCTCGGGGATCTCCAGACGCGAATACACCGCCCCCGCGACGCCGCCGGAGTAGATATATCCCGCATGTGGAGCGACGCATCCGATGGCGGCGATGCGGACTGGTCCCGACCGAAGAAGAATATGTCCGAACTACGCGCAGCAGTTCTTCAGCGCGACCCGGATAAAACCTGCCGGCGACGGCGGGAGTTCGTAGTGCGGAAACCATCAGTAGCTCGTGTGGTCGCGGGCATTTGCCCGCGAGGAATCAGCCCGCAAAAGTCAGCGCGCGAAAACCATGCGCCGCAGATTATGCGTTACCGTCGCGCAGCGCGCGGAACAAAGCCGCGGTTCTTTCCAGCGGCAACGCTTCGGCTCGGATCGTTGGTTTGACGCCGCTTTTCGCCAGCGCGGCGCGCAACACATCCTCATCGTACGCCGTTTTCAGATTATTCCAGAGAGTTTTGCGTTTCTGCCCGAAGCAGAGTTTCAGGAACGCGATGAACTCCGCCTCGGGAACTCGCAACGACTCGAACCGAGGTTTGATCGTAATCCGAATCACGCTCGAATGAACTTTAGGAGGAGGAGAAAACGCCGATGGCGGAAGCGTGAAGAGCTGCTCGACCCGGCCGTACAGTTGCGCCGTCGCCGAAAGCAAGCCATAGTCGCGGCTTCCAGCCGAAGCCGCCAGACGATCGGCAACTTCCTTCTGCACCATGATGACAATCGTCGAAAAATAGCGGTGATATTCCAGCAGCCGCAGCAGAATATCGGAGGTGATGTAGTACGGCAGGTTGCCGATCACTCGAGCCGGTTCGGGCGCGAAGCTCAGTCCGGTACGCAGGCTGCCCGGTTTCGCGCCGAACACGGTGTCCAGTTCGATGGTCAGGATGTCGCCTTCGATGATTTCAACATTGCGGTGCATGTTGAATTTCATTCGAAGCTGGGCTGAGAGTACGCGATCCAATTCCACCGCGATCAGCCGCCGCGCCTTACGTGCGAGCAAATCGGTGATGGCGCCGCGGCCGGGGCCGATCTCAAGCACGGTGGCCTCGGAAACATCGCCCAGAGCTTCGACAATGCGCAGAGCCGCCGCATCGCTCGTCAGGAAATGCTGCCCCAGTTTGGGCTTGCGTGAACTTGCTTGTACGGTGGCGCCCTTGGGCACGTTGACCCTCTTTCTTTCCGGCTTTAGACTGAAGTGAATTTGTAATTTGTAATTGGTAATTTGTAATTTGAAAGCGAGGATGCAACGTCTTCAATTACAAATTACAAATCGCAAATTACAAATGGCCGACCACGTATCTACAGCAATCATCATAACTTGAGCTTGAGCATATCGAGTTCTCACCCAGGAGGCTTCTGCGCCATGCATATCGCGTTCGCCGCATCCGAGTGCGTTCCCTTTTCGAAAACTGGCGGACTGGCTGACGTGGTCGGCGCCTTGCCGCGCGCACTGGCCGCTTTGGGACATCAGGTGAGCGTGTATGTTCCGCGCTATCGCCAAACCAAACTGTCCGATCCGCAAGCAGTGGTGCGTAGCATTACCATCCCTTTCGACGACAAGTACCGCTTCTGCTCGGTGGTGACGGCGGACACGAATACGCCCGCCGGGATTCGCTACTACTTCGTCGATTATCCGCCATATTTCGACCGGGAAGGGCTCTACGGAACTCCGGCAGGCGACTATCCCGACAACGCCGAGCGCTTCGCCCTGTTCTCGCGGGCAGTGCTCGAAGCCTCCAAGGTTCTGGGCGTGCCGCATGTGTTCCACTGCCACGACTGGCAATCAGCGCTGGTGCCGGTGATGCTGCGTACGCTGTATGCCGAGGATCCAGCGTTTCGCGAAGTCGCCACCGTTTTCACTATCCACAACATGGGATACCAGGGATTGTTCCCGCCCGATATCTTGCCGCTGCTGACGCTGCCCTGGGACCTGCTCACCATCTCGAAAATGGAATTCTTCGGGCAGGTGAATTTTCTGAAGGGCGCGCTCGTATTCTCGGACTTCGTCACCACGGTCAGCAAGAAATACAGCCAGGAGATCCAGACCACCGAATACGGTTTTGGTCTGGAAGGCGTGCTGCGCGATCGCGCCGCGACCGTAACCGGCATCCTGAACGGAGTGGACTACGACGAGTGGAATCCGCAGACTGATAAATTCATCGGCGCAAAGTATTGGCCGCAGGATCTGAGCGGCAAGCAGCAATGCAAACACGACCTGCTGCACGCCTTCGGAGTCACCAACGCTGATTCCAGAGTGCCGGTGATCGGCATCGTTTCGCGATTTGCCGCGCAGAAGGGCTTCGATCTGATCGCCCAGATCATGGACCGGCTGGCGCGCGAAGAGATGATCATGGTCGTGCTCGGATCGGGCGACAAGCTATACGAGGAAATGTTCCAGCGCCTGAACAAGCAGTTTCCCAACAAGATTGCGGCCAAGGTCGCGTTTGACAATGCCATTGCGCACAAGATTGAAGCGGGCGCGGACATGTTCCTGATGCCGTCCCGGTATGAGCCCTGCGGGCTGAACCAGATTTACAGTCTGAAGTATGGCACCGTGCCCATCGTGCGGGCGACCGGCGGTCTGGATGACACGATCGAGCCCTGGGACGCGCGTACCGGCAAAGGCACGGGCTTCAAGTTCTCGGACTACACGGGCGAGGCGCTGCTCGCGACCATCAAACAAGCATTGCTCGCCTATCGCGATCCGTCGTCGTGGCAGACGCTGATGCGAAACGGCATGAGCCGCGATTTTTCCTGGGGAGCGTCAGCGCGTGAGTACGGGAAGATCTACGACCGTGCAAGGCAGGCAAGAGCGAGTGCCGACGCGGCCGCGGCTGCGGACTTGAAAAAAGAGCCGGTGCTGGGCTAGCTGGCAGCACGTCGCGGAGAAGGTCACGGCGAAATCGGCGCTCACAACCTTCCATATTTCATATCCAAAGTCTCGTATTTCCCGTTCATAGAATCTTAAAGTTGGCTAAGTGCCGCTTTTTCTGGCATTAACCGTTTGGCTCACGGATTGCTGGACCGCACGCAAGGCCCCGATGCCACAAGAAATTTCAGTCTCGTACCTGGCGATCAAAAGCAAGGTTTACCGGTTGATTGATGCCCTGGTAGCCGGCGAGAAGACAGAAGCGGAAATCCAGGAGTCGATCTGCCGCTGGTGGGATCTCATCCATCCCGCGGACCGGCCGGTTGCTGAAAAATACCTTCTGACCGTGCTGGGACGCTCGGTGTCTGCCCTGGACGCCATCGGAGACGGTCTCAGATCTTCCAACGGCGACAAAGTCAAATGCGGGCCGTTGCCTTCGGCACGGATGAGGATCATGGAACGAATCGTCAAGGAAGCCGGGGCTCGCTCGGCAGTTTGAGTTCGGCAGGTATGAACGCGGCGGTTACTGCCGGCGCCTAGACCTGGCAATTCGTCATTCTCGCGGTACACTTCTGCAAGGCATTCCGCACTCCAGTTCCAATTCCAATGACCACCTCCTCCCCGCGCACCATCTTTCACGTCGATATGGACGCCTTCTTCGTCTCCGTCGAGGAATTGTATGACCCGTCGCTGAAGGGCAAGCCGGTTGTAGTCGGCGGACAGCGCGACGAACGCGGAGTGGTCTCGGCCGCATCGTACGCGGCGCGGAAGTTTGGCGTGCACTCGGCCATGCCACTGCGGACGGCGGCGAAGCTCTGTCCGCAGGCTATTTTTGTGAATGGGCATCCGGAACGCTACCGTGAATATTCCGGGAAGGTGCACGAGGTCCTCGGCCACTTTTCTCCGCTGGTCGAGATGGCTTCTGTAGACGAAGCCTATCTCGACATGACCGGCACCGAGCGTTTGCACGGCCGGCCGCTGCACTCTGCTCATCGGTTGCATGACGCGATGAAGTCGGCGACGCAACTGAATTGCTCGATCGGGATCGGCAGCTCGCGGCTGGTCGCGAAAGTTTCCTCCGCCAAAGCCAAACCGAACGGTGTGCTCTGGGTGCTGCCAGGCGAGGAGGCGAAGTTCCTGGCGCCGCTCGCCGTCGGCGATATCCCCGGCGTGGGCAAGGTGTTCGAGCAGAAATTGCATGCCATCGGCATTCAGAAAGTGGGCGACTTGGCGCGTCTCGACGACCACGACCTCGAACATCGCTTTGGAAAATGGGGCCTCGCGCTGGCCGGGAAGTCGCGCGGCGAAGATGCGGGTGGATGGTTTGACAATGCGGTGGGAGAAAACGTCGATCCCAAATCGATCAGCCACGAGCACACCTTTAACGAGGACACGGGCGACGCCGAGCGCTTGCAATCCACGCTGATGCGGCTCAGCGAAATGGTGGGCCGGCGCCTGCGCGAAGGCGGATATTTTGCGCGCACGCTGCACTTGAAATTGCGCTACAAAGATTTCACCACCATCACCAGAGCGCATTCGCTGGAGCAGCCGACGCAGATGGATAACCAGATTTTCGAGCACGCGCGCCGTCTGTTTTTCGCCAACTGGAAGCCGGGCGCGCCGGTGCGCTTGCTGGGTGTGCAAGCATCGAATTTCGAATCCGGTTCGGGTCAGCTCGATCTGCTGGAGCGGTCGCAGCAACAGCGTTGGCAAAAGGCTCTAGCTGCGGCGGATCATCTGCGCGACAAGTTTGGAGAAGCGACGATCGGCCTCGCCAGGGGAATGAAGGGCGGATTCCGCGAACGCGTACACGAAAATCCAGCTGCGTTGCCGGGGAAGAAAGGCAAGAGCCACTGATTCAGTTAAGGCAATGCCGGGCATCGGAGTTCGGACCGATGTCATCGGCTGCCGACTTTACCGAAGACTGACAACTGAGAACTGACAGCTGCCTTCCTACGAGATATATTCGCGAATATAGTCGTCGCGTGAAGTGGCTAACTGGTGGGCATCGCCGTCGAAGATGACCTTCGTGTCGCGCAGAATCAGAAAGCTCATGGGCACGTCGCAATACTGGCCTTTGGGGAGAGCGACCATCTGGTTGGTGGCCTTATCGAACTGGTGAGTTGCCATGGTGAAGGCATCCTGCAGGCGGTGAGTCACCATGAGGGCGCTGGTCTTGTAGACATCGCGTTGCTTCATGATGAGCTCGACAATCGTGTTCGATGTTACCGGGTCGAGTCCGCCGGTCGCCGAGTCGTAGAGCAGCACTTCGGGCTCGGTGATGATGGCGCGAGCAATCGCCACGCGCCTCCTCATGCCGCCGAGAGTTCTGATGGAAACATATCATAGGTCCGCTCCAACTCCACGAATCGCAGTACCTCGCGAACCCGCCGCTCGACTTCATCCGCGGGGACTTTCTCTTCCACCAGGCGGAAACCGACGTTTTCGTAAACTTTGAGCGAATCGAAGAGCGCGCTCTCCTGGAACACGATACCCACGCGCCGGCGCAGCTCGAACAATTCCCGCTCCGACATGCAGGTGACTTCTTCGCCCAGCACGTAGATGCGGCCGCTGTCGGGGCGCATCAGTCCAATGGCGAGCTTGAGCAGCGTGCTCTTGCCCGACCCGGCGACGCCAAATATCGCCTTGGTTTCGCCGTGCCGCAACCGGAAAGAAATGCCGTCGAGGACGACTTTCTCATCAAATGCGATCGAAACGTTATCGAATTCGAGGGCGTAGGCGGAGCGACTTGCTACCGAAGCTGCCGGTTTTTCGATGGGCAGGGTGGGAGCCGACATGACTTACCTGTAACCAAAAATTGCGAAGATCAACTTGGTAACGAAGAAGTCCACGACCAGGATTAATACCGAAGCGGCGACCACCGCCTGGGTGGTCGAACGGCCCACTCCCTGCGTGCCGCCGCGCGTGGACATGCCGTAATAGCAGCCCACGGTCGAAATGATGAAACCAAACAGCACTGGCTTGACGAGGCCGGTGAAAACGTCGCGGAAGACAAGAATCTGCCACACCGTGGTCCAATATTCCTGCGTGTCGACCCCGAACAGCAAGTGCGCGACTGCGTAGCCGCCGATCAGCCCGAGCAGGTCGGCGATGATGGTCAGGAAAAACAGCATGAAGGCGGTGGCCCCGACTCGTGGCGTAATCAGCTTCTTTGTTGGATCGGTGCCCAGGGCGCGCATGGCATCGATCTGTTCGGTCACGATCATCGAGCCCAGTTCGCTGGCCATGCCGGAAGCGTTGCGCCCGGCCACCATCAGCCCGGTGATGAGGGGTCCCAGCTCGGTGACCATGCCGATGGAGACGAGCCGGCCGAGGAGTGTGATCCCGCCGAATTGTTGCAATGTGCTGGCTGAGTTCAGCGCCAACAGCGCGCCGACGGAGAGGCCCGTCAGAATCACAATCGGCAGGGAGCCGACGCCGATCAGGTCCGCCTGCTGCAGCATGTCGCCCACGTACAGAGGAGGGCGGAAGAAGTTCGCCAGCGATTGCGCCGAGAGCAGGGTGTATTCCTGAACCGCCAGCGCAACATCTTTGGCGACTTCAATGGGCGAAATCAGTTCGAGTTCGAACGCCATGTTTGCTAAGGAAAATTCGCTCAGGGAACTATAGCAGAGCCTAACTTAGTAAGCGCCATCGACTTGGCGGCAGAATCGGGAAATTTTTCCAGCACCGACTTGGCCTCGTCGCCACCTCGATCAGAGATTGCCAAAAGTGCCCCATAGAAACCCCAGTCCAGCCCCCAGTCCGCCTTTCGCGCAAGGCAGCGCAAGTAAGGATCGGACACGCTCTCGTAGGGTGGAACGGCGATGGGCGCGTTCTTGTGTTTTTCCCACCACGCGTGGAACGCATCCTTCATTTCGCCGTCGCTCCATGCTGATTTGGTCTTGAAGGGAGAGTCCGGGATCGAGCGGCGTTCCCCAATATCCGAAAAAATCCCGTTGACAATAAGCCATAAGGGACTGTGCATGGGAACATCATTTCCGTTCAGGCCTCCTCGATTCAGGACCACAGGTTCGTGCAGATGCTTTTCGAAGTATTCCATCATAATCGCAATAGCATGGTCGTCGCCAACGAACGCCAGGGGAGGGACATAACCGTTGCGGTTGAACTCGAGCGCGAGTTCCTGAAGTGAGGCAGTATCCCCCAATTTTGCGAGCGTCTTTTGGAGTGCTTCGTCGAGCGTACCGCAGCGTCTTTTCTTGTTGAGCACCTTTACTGTTGCAGCCAGCTTACGAAGCGCGGGAACAGCCCGCTCCCCCGCCACCGCGCCCACTTCGTAAACCATGTGATCATCACAACTAACCCAAACCTTCTGAAGCGCTACCTCCACGTCAAAGTTCCGGCCATCGCAACTCTGTGCGCGAACCATCGGAGTCCACGCGAACAAAGTCCCAGCGAGCAAGCTGGCCAGCAGCACCGACGATTTCGGGCGCGCCTTTTCCATGCCCCACATTACGCCTGGAGCTACTCCCGGTTCTTCTTCTTGATCTCGATAGCCAGCCGCTTGATTTTCTGATTCAGCGTGGAGAGCGGCACGTGGAAGCGCTCGGCCGCTTCAGTCTGGTTCCAGCCGCACTTCTCCAGCATGTCAATGATGATCCGCCGTTCGCAATCTTCCATGATGCCGAACAGCGTAGCCCCGGCATTCGCATCCAAAGCCGGGACCGAATTGCCCCGTCCCACGACGTGGTCGGGCAGAAGGTCGATCCCAACGTCACTGTCGGAAGACAGAACTACGGCGCGTTCGATTGTGTTCTCCAGTTCGCGCACGTTGCCCGGCCAGGAATAGCTCACCAGCGGCCGCAACGCCTCGGTCGTAATGCGGCGCCGCGGGCGCTCATTTTCCTCGGAGTACTTCTGCAGGAAGTGCTGCACCAGCAGCGGAATATCTTCGCGGCGCTGGCGCAGCGGCGGCAGATCAATGCTGATGACGTTGAGGCGATAGAACAGGTCTTCGCGGAACTTGCCTTCACGCACCATCTGGCGAAGATCCACGTTGGTGGCGGCGATGATGCGCACGTCCACTTGAATTTCCTGCACGCCGCCCAGATGCATGAATTTGCGGTCCTGCAACACGCGCAGAATCTTGCTCTGCGTGTCCATGCTCATGGTGCCGATTTCGTCGAGGAAGAGCGTGCCCCGGTCGGCAACTTCGAATAGCCCCTTTTTCGAGCTGATCGCGCTGGTAAACGCCCCTTTGACATGCCCGAAGAGCGTCGATTCGAGCAAGTCGGGCGGCGTGGACCCGGAGTTGACGGGCACGAACGGCCGGTCGCGGCGCGTGGAATTCAGGTGGATCGCCTTGGCGATCAGTTCCTTGCCGGTTCCGCTTTCGCCTTGCAGCAGCACCGTCGAGCGGCTGGGCGCCACCTGCGCGACCAGGTCGAAAATCTTCAGCATGGGCTCGCTCTTGCCCACGATGTGCTCGAAGTTATAGCGCTGCTTGAGCGCGCGCTTCAGTTGAATGTTTTCTTCTTCCGCCTTCTGGCGGGCGACGGCGGCGCGCACGTCGGCCAGCAGTTTCTCGTTGTCCCACGGCTTCTGAATGAAGTTAGTGGCGCCGGACTGCATGGCACGGACCGCGTTCTCCACTGTGCCGTAAGCCGTGATCATAATGACGGGCTGCTGCGGATGCAGCAGGCGAATCTCAGAGAGCACATCCATCCCGTTCTTGTCGGGCAGCGCCAGGTCGAGCAAAACCACGTCGAAAGCGCGCTGTCCGATCTCTCGCCAGACCTTCCCGCCCGCTTCCCGCAACCACGACGGTGTAGCCCTCGAGTTGTAGCAGAGTCTCCAGCGACTCGCGGATTTCTGCTTCGTCGTCAATGATGAGGATTCGGCCGGCGCTGGGCGGCGAACTTTCCGGGGGTGTGCTCCGGCGCGTGACGGTCGTAACTTCAGAAACTGCTAATTCAGACATGGACTGCCTTCCTCGTCGATATCAATGGAAAATCCAGGGTGAAGGTGGTGCCTTCGCCCGGGCGGCTCTCCACGCGGATATTGCCCGCGTGTTCCTGGATGATGCCGTAGGTGACGGAAAGCCCAAGGCCGGTGCCGCGGCTCTGGCCCTCCGCGGGCGAAGTCTTGGTAGTGAAAAACGGATCGTAGATGCGCTGAATGTTTTCCTGCGCAATGCCCGAGCCGGTGTCGGAGACGCGAACGCTGACGAATTCGCCATTCAGCGTCGCCACGTTCAAGACTCCGCCCCCGGTCATCGCGTCCTTGGCATTCAGGAACAAATTCAGAAACACTTGCTGCAAGCGGCCGGCGTTGCCCTGAATTAATGGAAGGTTCTCATAGAGCTCAGAGTGCACCTCGATGTGCGCCACCTTGAACTGGTGCTCGAGCAACGCCAGCGTATCCGCGATCACCTTGTTCAGATTGACTTCGGTCAATTCCGTGCCGGTAGTGCGGGAGAAGTTCAGCAGATTATTGACGATCTCCGAGGCGCGGAAAGTCTGCTTGGTGATTTTTTCGAGCAGCCCGGCTTTCTGCGGATCCGACTGCAATTGCTTCGCCAGCATCTGCGTGTAAGAGGAGATCACGGCCAGCGGCGTATTCACCTCGTGCGCCACGCCCGCGGCCAGCAATCCGATCGACGAAAGTTTGTCGGCCTGCGTGAGCTGGACTTCCAGTTCGATCCGTTCCGTGATGTCGTCCATGATCACCAGCCGCCCCACCACGTTGAACTTCCGCGTGACGAGCGGCGCGATGGCGACATTTACCACGCGCGATTCGCCGGTCGGAGTTCCCAACCGGAACTTATAAAGATTGTGGATGCTCGGGATTCTGCCGAACGCGGTAGAACTCCTCAGCGAAAGCCGCCGGAAAAACTTCGCTCAACGAACGCCCTACCACCTGCCAGCGCGGCTGGGCATACATGACTTCCATCTGCGAGTTCCAGGACTCGATGCGGTCTTGCAGATCCACGGCCATAACGCCGACGTTGATCGACTCAACGATGTTCTCGTTGAAATCCTTGAGCCGCTCGTACTCGCTCACCTTCTGTTCGAGCGATGCGTACAGTCGCGCGTTCTGGATCGCGATGCCGATGTATCCCGCCAAGGCTTCGAGCAACTCCACATCTTCACTGGAGAGGAAATCGCCTTCCATCGTCTTGCCCAGCCCGAGGAAAGCGATGGTCTTTTGCCGCGCGTGGCAGGGAATGTAGTAGTTCAGATCCAGGCGTCCGATGGCTTCCTGCGCGACGGCATTCTCACGCGGCAACTGGTGCGTATTTTCGAAGAAGATATGCCCGGCAGCATCTTCGATTCGCGGTTTCGCGAGAAACGACAGATCGAGACCGGTGACGTGAGCGATGCCAAACGATTTCGACAGTTCAAAGCGCGAAGAGTCGCCGTTGCCGAGGAAGATCGCGATGCGATCCACCAGCAGCGTGCGCGCCAGCCGGTCGACCAGCGAGGAAAGCATTTTGTCGAGGTCGGTCTCTGAACTCAATTCGCGTCCGAACTCGATCAGCGTGCGCCGGTAGTCGTAGCCGCTGCGGAAGAAGTACTGGTCAAGCTTTTCCTGAATCCATTTCCGTACCGGATCAAACAGCAGCGCGGTGACCACGATGGCCACCATCAAACCGTAAGGTCCGGAACTGGGGACGCGCGTGTGCACCAGTTCCGCAATCGCGGCCACACCCGCGAAGTACGCTCCCACCATGGCGGCTGCCGCCAGCGTATACGCCATGCCGCGCTTGAAGATCAGATCCACGTCCATCAACCGGTAGCGGAAAATGGCGTATCCAAAAGTCAGCGGCAGCAATCCGAGCGAGAGCACCGACACCTTCATGGTGAGCGAAGGCATAACGCCGAACAGATACGGCACAACATAACAAAGCGTGAACGGCGTTATGGCGAGGATCGTGCCGCGCGTAATCCATTTCAGTTGCTGGCGCAGAATCGGAGTGGTGGCCTGCCGGTAGTTGTTCCAGAGAACCGCCGCCGCCGAGACGAAGAAGATCGTCAGATAAGCCCAGTGCACCCGGTTCAGATTGAAGAGCAGGGAAGCGCTGGCTTTCAAGTACTCGAGTGACAGCACCTGTATTCCGAGCAACACCACTCCCGGCAGGTAGAGCAGCGGGATCGACCAGCGATGCTTGACGACGAATTCCGGCCGCTCAGGGAAGGTCAATACAAAGTGCAGGAACAGCGCCGGCTGCAGCAGCCACGCGACTTCATTGGCCCACAGCACCGACCAGTCAAAGATGTTGAACTTGCCCGTGTAATGGAGCGAGTAGAAAACGAACGATACCAGGCAGAAAATGTAAAAGTGCGTCGATCCCACCGCCGTCCAGCGCCGCAGCAGCACGTAGAGCCCAATGCCCAGGTAAATCAGCGCGATCAGCCGCAGCCAATCGTTCATGGAGCGCTCGGCCGGAACCAGCACCACTTCGACATCCAGCGGAACCGAGCCGCGGATCAGTGAGTAGGTTGCCTTCGACCAGACGCCGGAATAGTAGAGTTGCCGCGTTACCGCCGCCGCCGTGTCGACCGAGCGGCCGTTGATGCTGACCACTTCGTCGCCGCTGCGGATTCCAGCCCGCTCTGCCGGCCCGTTCGGCTCCAACCGATCGGCCACAACGCGGCTGTTCCGCTCCATCCACCACGCGCCGTCGTCGGGAATTGCAGACTGGTGTTCGGCCTTGTAGTTGAAGCTGGCGAAGAGTACCGCTGCGACTGTGAGCAGAGTCAGCAGGATGGCGGTAAACCGGGCCTCAAATTCGCGGTTCATATTTCGCAACTCAGCTCGCGATTCGGTTCGCGACTCTGGGACTGGGACAGTTGCAGCAGCGTGGCCAGACGCTCGACGCTCTTTTGATATGAGCAACTTCACTGCCACCTCTCCAATCCTGCCCAGTGTTGCTAAGTCGCTGCCGTAGAGCGACTTCCACAATTATAGAGAGGATTCTGAATAGCGGCTATGAAATATGGAAGCAAGCTTCTGATTTTTGGGATGCCATTTAGTAGGCGGGAAGAGGGTCTGGGGGGCGTGGGTATGATCGAGGGAGCGAGCGGATTTTGTGGTTGGCCTGTTTCTGAAGTGAAGTGAGGTGACGTGCCCAAACCCTTTATTGGTTTTGAGGGGTTCGAGAACCTTCCCCGTTTCCCGAACCCCCCACTTACTGTGCCCCACCTGACTCGCTTAGGAGAGGGGAGCAAATCCCGCAAGTGAGAGTGATATTGCGCCTGTTCCCGGGAAACGTCCATAGAGTCAGTCTGAAGCTGTCTGAACTGATCTGAAGAAATTCACCGTCCAGCGCTTGACACGGCAATCCCGGCAGACCAGAATTTCGTACAGCCGATTCATGCCGTAGAGACGCGGCTTGCCGCGTCTCCCGTTTACATCAGGAGTTCTGCTTGCCGGATAAGCCAGCTAAGAAGATCCGCTTCGACGAATTCGAACTTGACTACGGCCGTTTTCAGCTTTGCCGAAGTGGCACCGCAATTCGGCTCGAGGGCCTGCCCCTGCAATTGCTCATGTTCCTGGTTGAAAAGCGGGGGCAACTGGTCACGCGCGAGCAGATCTCCAGCGAGTTGTGGAGCAAGGATGTATTCGTCGACGTCGAACAGGGAATCAACACCGCCATCCGCAAGATCCGCCGCGTCCTCGCCGACGACGCCGACGAGCCCCATTACCTTCAAACCGTAGTCGGACGGGGCTATCGCTTCGTCGCGCCCAACGCCGAAGAAGATATATGTGAACAGGCACCAGCCGGAGGATTCGCCGTTTCCGCCGAGGAATTGGGACGCGCCATCATGACCGCAGCCGGCCTGGATCCAGAAAATCCGAAAGGATAGAGACTCCAGCCGTAGAGAAGGCCGACGCGGGATGCAGACCAAAAAAGAAGGGAGCCAGAATTCAGCTCCCTAAAGCGATAGAGGCGATATCACTTAGTAAGACTCCATCCACGAGGATTTCGTTGCCCACAGAAACGCAACATCCCGAAGAAAAATTCGTTCCCACCGATGCGCGCAAAACGAGCCCGGCTGCCGCGTCAATTGCAACTGGGATCGAAGAGCGCCGGCTCGAACTCGCCGACGGCCGCATGCGCTACCTCAAAGCCGGATCAGGCCCGGCGCTCATCCTGATTCATGGTCTGATGGGCTACTCTTTTTCCTGGAGATTCACCATCCCCGCGCTCGCGCCCCACGTGACGGTTTATGCCATTGACAATCTGGGCGCCGGGTTGTCGCCGGCGAATGAAGGCATGGACTGCACCGTGCGCGCCACCGCCGAGCGCGTCCTGCAGTTCGCGGACGCTCTCGGCATCAAAGATTTCGACTTGCTGGGTACTTCCCACGGCGGCGGCGTTGCCATCATGGTGGCTGCCATTTGCGCGGAGAGACACGACACCCGCCTGCAACGGCTGATCCTGGTTGCGCCCGTCAATCCCTGGTCGCCTCATGGCAAGCGGCTTGCACCCTTCTTGGGCAGCGCCCTTGGTTCCATGCTCTTCCGGCGCACGATCGAGCGCTGGAGCTCTCTCGACTCTGTGTGGCTGCGCCGCCTGTTCGGTGACGGATCGAAGATTCCTGTCGACTCGCTCGAGGGCTACCGCATACCCGCACGCGAGAATCATGCCTTGCGTCATGCCGGTCGCATCGTAGGGAATTGGACGGCCGACCTCGCGGAACTGGAAATGACGCTCCCCAAGATCCGCGATTACCCCACGCTCCTCATCTGGGGAACGAAAGACCGCGCCGTTGATTTTCAATCCGCCGAACCGCTGCGCCGGAATTTTCGTGATGCCCGCCTGGTGGCCTTTGAGGGCGTCGGCCATCTACCCTACGAAGAGGCGCCCGAGGACTTCAACCACGCGCTCATCGATTTTCTGAACTGAGAACTGGTTCTCCATGCATCCCACAACTTTTCACTCGCTGCGCGCATTCGTCGCCGACTACGGCTACTGGGCCTTGGCTCTGGCGTTGCTCTGCGAGAATGCCGGCATCCCCGTCCCCGGTGAGGCCACGCTCCTGCTGGCAAGTTTTCTCGCCTACTCCGAACACAAACTCCATCTCGGCTGGATCATCGTGGTCGCTACCTGTGCCGCCACGCTCGGCGACAACCTGGGCTACGCCCTCGGCCATTACGGCGGGCGTCCACTGCTCGAACGCTATCAGCGCGTCTTTCGGATTTCCTCGGCCCACCTGGAAAGCGGCGAGAAATTGTTCGCCCGCTACGGCGCAGCCGCCATTTTCTTTGCCCGTTTCATCTTCGGCCTACGGATACTCGCCGGACCGCTGGCCGGCGTACTGCGCATGCACTGGCGCAAATTTGCTTTCTTCAACTTCCTCGGCGCCGCCCTCTGGGTAACCGTCATCGCCAGCGCCGGATACCTGTTCGGGCGTCACTGGCACACCCTGCTGCGGGTCATGCAGCGTTTCAACCTAGCCGTGTTGATTGTCGGCGGGGTCGTGATCCTGTATCTGTGGTGGAGATATCGCCGCCAAACTCCGGAAGATAATCACTGACGCCGGCGGCGTGTGCTGAGAATTGTTGGCGTATTGGCGATACCAACAACTCACCGGGAGAACCGGATAGAATTAGTGCTCTCATGGCATACCGATTCGAGTTCGACCCGGTCAATAAGATCCTGCTGGCGCGGTTCGAGGGTCAGCTCACGAACGAATCTGCGGAGGAGTACCACGACGCCCTCGGCAAGAATTGGAGGGCGACCGACGCCCATGCCGGCATCTGGGACCTTTCAGGCGTCGTCGATTTTGCCGTGGCCGCCGATTTCTTGCGCAGCCTGGCAAAGCGCAAACCAATCTCGCCGGGCTTGACCGACCATCCCCGCTTTATCGTTGTCCCAGAGACAGCTGGATACGGCTTGATGCGCATGTTCCAGATCGCGGGAGAGTCCACACGACCTCTGTTGCATGTCGTGCGCACTGTTGATGAAGCGCTCACGGCACTCGGCGCTCAATCCCCCCACTTCAAACCTTTAGAGTGACCGCACGGATTAGTCTCAACCAACCGGTTCACCGGGTCGGCCTCTCCACTCATGGTTTCTTCGGTCACTTCCACTAGCCCCTCCGCCGTCATATGCTGATAGAAGCATCGCCCGCACCGGGGAACGGCCTGACTAACCACGTGATTTCTGAACGCGTCCAAAACGATCCGCTTTCTTCAGCTCCGTCCCGTTTTCCGCGGCTGAGACTTTCCCAGGTCTGGGTGCGATTCCTGCTGGCCATCGTGGGCCTGGTGCTGGCTTTCGCCGCGGCCCTTTTCTCCACAATAACGCGCGAAGCGGGCGACGTTTGGGGAACCATCATTCTCGCCTCAATGGCGCTGTTGCTGGCCACCTTCGTCGGCCTCACCACGGTGCCCTACCTGGCGCGTCGCGTGGTTGTGTCCCGCGTCCGCGAGGCGATGGATTACGACGTCACACGCGCCGGCATGATCTACATCCTGATCAGCGTCGTCATCGGAATTGCCGCCATCAACACCGGCAACAACCTGCTTTACGTCATCGTGGCCGCGCTGCTTTCTGCGATTCTCGTTTCCGGCGTCGCCTCGGCGCTGGTGCTGCGTCGTCTCACGCTCGATGTCCACTTGCCCGAACACGTTTTTGCCGGACGTCCGATGCTGGCGCGCCTCCTCTTGCGCAACACCAGTGCGTGGGTGCCCTCGTTCTCCGTGCGCGTGGTTCCCGCCCGGCGCAAAAATAATAATAAAGACCGCTGGCGCTGGGAAGCCTCCACCTTCGGCTTTCCCCGCAACCGTCCGCCGCAAAGCCAGTGGTTCCGCCTGCCCGACCGTCGCCTGCGCCGTGTGCGCGACGAAGACGAAAAGCCGATCCTGCAAGAATCCGTCTATTTCCCTTTTCTTGCCCCCGGACAGGAACTTCGCGCCAACCTGGAGTTGAAATTCCCCACTCGCGGCCGCTACTCGGAAAAAAACTTCGGCCTGGCCACGCGCTTTCCCTTTTCTTTCCTGATGAAAACCCGCCGCATTAACCTGGCCCGCGAAGTGATCGTCTATCCCGTCGTCGAGCCGACCGAAGAATTCCTGGAAGTGCTTCCGATGGTCACCGGCGAGTTCGAAACCTTTGTGCGCGGCCGCGGCAACGATCTTTACCTCATCCGCGAGTACATGCCCGATGACTCGGCCCGCCACGTCGACTGGAAAGCCACGGCCCGCACCGGCGCGCTCAAAGTGCGCGAATTCAGCCGCGAAGATGAACGCAAACTCCGCATCGTGTTTGACAACCCCGCCCCTGGCGTCCTGCCGCCCGTAGTGTATGAGCGAGCGGTCCGGCTGGCGGCTTCTCTGGGATGGCACTTCCATCACGAAGATGTCGAAATCTCCTTCGTTGCCCCGGGACTGGAGCCCACTGAGGACGTCTTCACCTTCCTGCGCTACCTGGCGCTGGTCGAACCGCAGGAGGTGACCCCGGTCTTCAGTCGTCTTCGGGTTAGCGAAGATTACAACCTGATCGTCACCGCCCGCGATGCTGCCCACATGCCCGCCGCTTTAGTCGCCAGATCCTATGTCATTTCGTTGGCCGGTTGTCTCAACATCTAGCCGCCAGAGGGTAATGGTTACCAAGGTTACCTAAGTAGGTTGACCTAATGGGGCAACCTGCCTCACGATGTGTGCAAGCGGGCCGAGACGCCGCCTTACGATTGGCTGCGTCTTTCCCCTTCGTCCCATGACGCTGAGCAGCCATACCATCGTTCTTTCTTTGTGGTGCGTGCAGCCCATCCTGCTATCGGCGGCTGTGGTGATCTTATGGCGCCGTAAACTGCAGAAGCAGTTTCCCGTGTTTTTCTTGTTCCTCCTGGCACAGGTAGCAAATTTTGCCATTCTCTTTCCGCTGTGGCTGGTGGGCTCGGGAGATGTGTATTTCTACCTCTTCTGGCTGGGCGAGGCGGTCAACGCGCTTCTCGGCTTCAAAGTGATTCACGAGGTCTTTCTTGACGTGTTTCGTCCCTATCACACGCTCAAAGACCTGGGCACCCTTCTGTTCAAGTGGGCAGGAGTGGTGCTGCTGCTGGTTTCGGTGGTAGTCGCCTTCTCCAACTCTTCCGATGGCAATCCGCTGATGCACGCACTTACCACTCTGCAGCGCTCGGTTCGCATCGTCCAGGTCGGCCTCATCTTCTTCTTGCTCCTGTTTGCTCGCTTTCTGGGAGTCTCCACGAAGCAGGTCAGTTTTGGGATCTCTTGTGGCTTCGGGTTCCTCGCCGGTGTGGAATTGGTGCTGATGGCGTTGCATTCGGGAGGATTTGTCACGCTCGCAACTCTCAACCTGATCAACATGACCGCTTATGTTGCCGCCATTTTTGTTTGGCTCGGCTACGCGCTCTCGCGCCAAGCGGTGCGCGCGCCCGCCGTCAACCACCTGCAGACCGAGCGATGGGAACGGGGTTTGGCGGATCTTCAACAGCCGGAGTTCTCCGGCTCGCTGATCCCAATGTTCGAAGGCATGGTGGAGCGCGCATTTTCGCGCAGCTCGAATCTGGAATCTATCGAAAGCCATATCCCGCTTCACGACTCCGCCAATCTACCGGAAGCCAAATCCGCTGCAGCAGGTTCCAGGGTCTGACCATAGCCCTCGCTACTTAAAAACAGCCCCGAGCGGAAAACCTTGTCAAGCGGATTTTGTAGGCGCTGTAACCGCGCTCCCGCAGCCTGATCCGAAGCGATTCTATTCAAACCATTACTTTAAGAAACCACTGCAAATACCTTGCAAATTGATCGCTGCATGGTTCAGCCAACTTTCGGCATCCGCGCCAGCGTGTCACATTCTTCGGCGCACTCGGAGTAACCTCCAATGAATCAAAAAGTTGCAAGCTGTGTATAATGCGTCCCGCCGGATAGTGGCGGCTTTTCGCCACTCCTCGGCAGACCCTAAGGAGAAAGTAAACCCATGAAACGTTCGCTAAGAGCGTTACTGCTGTTGGTAGGTCTGCTGGGCACGTTTGCGTATGCCTCGATCCCGAGAGGTCCTGCTCAGGATGGGCCGTTTCCGTGTCCCACCAAAGGTCCGAAATGCGACGTGTAGTCGCAGTTTGATCAGCCCGTCAGAAAGATGACGTAGCTGTTCGCATAACGAATGCAATTTTCTGGGCTGGCCCTCTGTGGCCAGCCTTTTTTTATTTCTCGTTTTTCTTGCTCGTGGTCTCAGCTTCCAATGGCGTGCCGGCGGACAGTTTTCCCTCCCACGCTGTTTTGCTGTCCACCACGGGAGATTCCGCATCGTCGGAGTCGCTGCCGATGTACTGCACGATGATCGAGATGCGCCGGTTCGACGGGTCCAGCGGATCCTTGACGTTGCGCAGACGCTGGTCCGCAAAGCCCCGCACTTGTGAAATCTGATCATGGCGCAATCCCGACTGCTGCATCAGTCGCCGCGCCGCATTTGCCCGATCGGACGAGAGTTCCCAATTGCTGTAGCTGCTCTTGCCGGCGAAAGCTTTGGCATCGGTATGTCCCTCGACCGAAATTCGGTTGGGAACTTTTCCCAATTCCGCCGCCAACAGCGCCACTATCTCCTGTCCACTCTTGTTGAGCTGGGAGTTCCCGCTTTCGAAGAACGTTCCTCCCGCCGATTCCAGCAACTCGATGCGCAGACCCTCCGCCGTCACCGTGATCTCGATATTGTTTCTCAGCTTATCGAGATCTTTAATGCTCTGAATACTCTTTTGCAGCTGGTCTTTGAGCTTCGTCAGATCTTCTTTGGCCGGTGGCGGCTTCTCGCCCGTGCCCGTCAGACTGCTTCCAAGCTCCTTACCGGTCCCGCTGGGATCTTTGAAGTAACCGCTGATCGCTACCTGAATCGGCTTGCTGCTGTTCATCAGCCACAACACGATGAACAGTGCCATCATGGCCGTGACGAAGTCCGCATAGGCGACCTTCCATGCGCCGCCGTGATGACCGCCGTGGCCACTTTTTTTCTTGATGATGATGATATGTGGTGTCGGCATGCCCTGTGTCTATCCCGCAACCGCGGCGCTAGCATCCTCCGCTCCATCCGCTGCCGCCGCTCTCGCCCCCCGGCAAGCCCCTTCGACCGCCGCGAACGAAGGACGAACGTGCCCAGGCACCATCCGCCGCCCCATCTCAACCGCCATGATCGGCGCTACGCCTTTCAGAAATGCAATCATCGTCACCCGCAACACCCGCATGAACGCGTTTTCCTCATCTGCCATCTTGCCCATGCGTGCCGCCAACGGCCCCACCAGCCCGTAGCACAACAAAATGCCCAGAAAAGTTCCCACCAGCGCCGACGCTACTTTGCGTCCAATTTCTTCCGGAGGTCCGCCCAGCGCGCTCATCGTGATCACCACTCCCAGCACCGCCGCCACAATACCCAGCCCGGGTAGCGAGTCCGCCATCGTCGTCAACCCCGACACCGGCTCGTTCGCCTCGTGATGATGCACTTCCATGTCCGCCTCCAGCATCTGATCCAGATCGAACACTTCCACTCCGCCGCTCACCGCCATTCGCATCGTGTCGCAGACGAAATCCAGGGCATGGTGGTTCTTCACGAAATCTTCGTACTTCGAGAGCAGCGGGCTCTTGTCGGGATGCTCGATATCCCTCTCCAGTGACACCAAGCCGTCCTTGCGCGCCTTTTGCAGCAGTTCATACATCATCTTCAGCGTATCGACGTAACGCTCGGTTCCATACTTCGAGGATCCAAATACGCTGAGGATCCCGCTCATCATCCGCTTCAGAGTGTGGACTGGATTCGAGATCAGCACGGTACCCAGCGCCGCCCCGCCAATAATGATCAGCTCCGCCGGCTGGGCCAGCACCCTCATGTTGCCGTGCTCCATCAGATAGCCCGCCGCGATACAACCAAAGACAATCACGATGCCAATAATCGAAAACATGGAACATCACCCTCGCGAGCTTCCATCGTGGTTCGCAGCGCCCGCCGCTGCCCGTTTCGCCGCCCCACTCGAATGCGACGCCTTCATCTCCAGCAGAAGCGACTCCAGGTCGTGGCCCGCGGTGGCCACGGTGTAGGCCACCTCTGCCTCAATCAGGAATCGATCGCCCCACCATGAAACTTCCGAATGGGTCAGCAGGTTCCATACGGTTTCAGCCGTCGTTGCCACCGTCACCGGACTCGCCGACGGCAGCACCGCCAGAAATTCGTTCTCTCCCCAGCACCCCAGAAAGTGTTCCGCGTCCAGGCCGTGCCGCAGCGTGTGCGCCGCCGTGCGCAGAACAGGCGCGACTGACTGCGGACCGTGTTTTGCGCGGAACTCCTCCAGCCCCAATACTCGAATGCGCAACAATCCGAAGCCGAGATGCGATTCCTCCAGGCCCGCGATGCATTCGTTCAGTACGGCGCGTGTAAGCCGCTGCGAGGGTATTCCCGTGGTCGCCTCCAGACAGCCATACATCACCGGCCCGGACGACTCCTCGCGGTAGCCAGGCGCTTCTTCGAAAACAACCGTCGCCGCTCCGATCGCGCCACGGATCGCGCCACTCGGCTCGGCGATCGGCAGCATGTGCACATTCACCGGTACACGGTATCCGCTCTTGTGCAGGAAGAAAGTGGTGCACGACTGCTCCCGCTGCTCGGCGAGGGTCACTGTCGCCGGAAGTTGCTCGCCACTCGAGCTGTTGCCCTGCCGGTCGCAAGCCTGCACCACGGCTTCCAGGACATGTCCCACCACTTCGTGCGCCAGATACCCGGTGATGTGTTCCGCGCCATGGTTCCAAAAACGGATCTTCCGTTCCCGGTCCACGATGTAAATCCCAACCGGCAAGTCTTCCACCAAATGCCGGAATAGCTTCGGATCATCAAGAAGGTTGGAAAACATGACGAGACACGCCGCCTTCTCGTTTCATCGGCAGCCCAGGCAGGGAACTTCAGGTTTCCATCACTCGTTAATGAAGCCGCGCGATTTGACGATAGTCCCGGAAGCAGTGCGTGTACTGTCAAACGCGCATTAGCGGAGGCAGGGATATGGCTATGGAAGGCACGGGCGCCACACAGGCCCAAAGCGATAAGGCAGGCAAACTTCGCGCTGAGACCGATCTGGACATGCTGCGAATTCTGGTCGACAGCATCATGGAGTACGCCATTATCATGCTCGACGTCAAGGGACAGGTGGTGAGCTGGAGTCCAGCGGCCGAGCGGCTCAAGGGCTATTCCGCCAAGGAAATCATTGGCAAACACATTTCCACCTTCTGCACGCCCGAAGACCTGGCCAGCCACAAGACCGAAGTTGAGCTGGAAACCGCGACGCGTGAAGGCCGGTTCGAGGACGAGGGCTGGCGCGTTCGCAAAGACGGCTCGAAGTTCTGGGCCAACGTTGTGGTTACCGCGTTACGCGACCCCGAGGGCAAACTCAAGGGCTTTGGGAAGATCACTCGCGATCTCACCCAGCGCAAGGAATCGGAAGAACGGATCAAGCGTCAGGGCCAGGAGATCCTGGAAATGGCCACCGTTATCGTTCAGGTCTGGGACGGCATCATTCTGGTTCCGTTGATCGGAATGCTCGACAGCGTACGTACTCAGCAACTGATGGAGCGCCTCCTGCAGCGGCTCACCGAAACCAATTCACCGGTAGCTCTGATCGATATCACCGGAGTACCGACCATTGACACGCAAACTGCCCAGCACCTGATCGAAACCATCAAGGCGGTGCGCTACATCGGCTCGGAGGTCGTGCTGACCGGCGTGCGTCCGGCAATCGCCCAGACCCTGGTGCACCTGGGTATTGATCTTTCCGGCGCTACCACGCGATCGTCACTCACGGCAGGGTTGCGGGTGGCGTTTGAAATCATCAACATTCATGTTGCCAAAGAGAGCGCCCAAGCGGCGGCGGTGGGCAAATGAGCGAAGGAATAACAGTCCTCAAGATGCGGGATGTCCTGCTGGTCACCATGCCTGCCGATCCCGATGACGCCACTGTGTCCGCGTTGCAAAGTATGACTCTGCAAGCAATGGAACAGCACGATATGAAAGGTTTGATTCTCGATCTCTCGAAAGTCGAAATCCTGGATTCTTACTTCGCCCGGACCGTGGCCGAGACAGCGCAAATGGTGACGCTGATGGGCGGCGAAACCTTGATCGCGGGTATGCGGCCGGCGGTGGCGATCACCGCCACCGAATTGAACGTCACCCTGGGTGCAACGCGGACCGTCCTGACCCTGGATCGCGCCCTGGATCTGGCCGGCACTCTTACCAGGAAGAAATCTCAAAAACGGGGAAGCGCACGATGAGCGAACCGGAACTGCGGCACAGTGAACATCGATGTGGAAACCGACATCGCGGTAGCTCGCCGCGTGGTGCGCGATGTTGCCGGAAAGTTAGGATTCGGCGTCACCGAAACGGCGCGCATCGTAACCGCCGCGTCCGAACTGGGCCGGAACGTTTTCAAATACGCCGGGAAGGGCATCATGCGCTGGCGCAAGGTCCAAAAAGGAACCGCCACCGGCGTTGAATTGTGCTTTGAGGACCAAGGTCCTGGCATCGTGGATCTCGACGCCGCTATGCGTGATGGCTATAGCACGGGCGGCGGGCTGGGAATGGGGTTGCCTGGCGCCAAACGCCTGATGGACGAGATAGACATTCGGACCGCCCCGGGTGAGGGAACAAAGGTAAGTCGTAACAAAATGGCGACACCGATGAGTTTTTCATGCGGACCATAGCGAGTCAGCAAATTCCGGTCGACCAGTCCTTCGACTCCGCGGTGGCGCAGCAAACTGCGCGGCTGTTCACAAGCGAACTGGGGTTCGCGGGACAGGCGAGTCAGGAGATCGTGCTGGCCGTGGCCGAGTTAGCCTCCGTTCTAGCCAGACATTCCGATTGTGGCGTCATGACCCTTCGACTCCTTCACCGTGGAGAAAGGATCGGGATCGAGGTGGAAGCCGAAGACCATGGGCCGGGAATGAGAGATCTGGAAAGGGCGTTCGAAGGCGGTCATTCCAGGGGCAGCGGTCCGGGTTACGGGCTGGGCACGGTAAACCGGCTGATGGATGAGGTGGAAATCGGTTCCACGTCGGCGCCGGGCACGCGGGTTTTGTGCCGCCGCTGGCTGCTGCCAGAAGCCGATGCGGCGCAGGCTCACGCCTGGCGAGTTGGAGCCGCCACACGGTCTCGCCACCGGGCCGCGGCCAACGGCGATGCCTTTGTGATTTGCGAATGGGAGGGACGATTGCTGGCGGGCGTGATTGACGGCCTCGGACACGGCGAACCGGCACAGACGGCCGCTATGGCCGCGCAATCGTATGTTCGATCTCATTACTACTTGCCGTTGGACGAGCTTTTCCGCGGAGTGAGCCACGCTTGCCAGGGCACGCGCGGCGTGGTGATGGCGTTAGCCCGCTTCGAATCGGCAACGGCAATGACGTCGGCGAGTCTGGGTAACATCGAGATGCGCTCCTGGACGGGTGCCGAGCGGATGAACTTCACAGTTAAGCGCGGATTTTTGGGGACGGGCACGGACCAGGTGCATGTCCAAGAGCACCGCTGGGAGCCGGACTGGATGCTCGTCCTCCACAGCGATGGCCTGCGCGCACAATGGCAGTGGAGTGACTTCCCTGGCTTGGAACACCAGGATCCGCAGGCGGTCGCGGACCAGCTCCTGAGCAAATTGGCAAAGGAAGACGACGACGCCACGATTCTTGCGGTGAAAAACTGAAACGTTAAAAACTGAAACGTTAAACCATGAAGCTTTAAACCCTGAAGCGTTAAATCATGACAACCAGCCCTTCACCAGCCTTAGACGTCGGCACGCAAGACCCCCGGACCCTGGTTGGCTTGCTGCAGGCGGAGTTGGCCACCACTAACCAGGAGGTCATGCTCCTGACGCTGGAGCTGGAACAGCGCGTGGCGGAGCGTGTGACGCAACTCTCGCAGGCGAATCGGGACTTGCTAAGGGAAGTTTCTGACCGGCGGAGCGCCGAGGAAGAGGTCCGCAAACTGAACCAGGATCTGAAAAACCGAGCCGTACAGCTGGAAGCAGCCAATAAAGAATTGGAGACATTCTCCTATTCCGTGTCGCATGACTTGCGGGCTCCGCTGCGGCACATTCTTGGCTTCGCGACCATGCTGCACGACGAAGCCGGTTCCGCACTGAGCGACAAGCCCCGGCAACATCTGGACAAAATCAAGGAATCTGCCACCAGAATGTCTTCTCTCATTGATGACCTCCTGTATTTTTCGCGTTTTGCGCATGTGGAGCTGAACAAGGAATCGGTCGACCTGAACGCAATCGTGGAACGAGTGATCCGAGATAACGAACCCGAACTCAAGGGCCGCAATGTCGTCTGGAAACGCGCGCAATTGCCGCGTGCCTGGGGCGATGCGGCGCTGCTGCGACAAGTCATGACGAATCTCCTCTCGAACGCCTTGAAGTACAGCCGCCTGAGCGACCCGGCAGAAGTTGAAATCGGCATCCAGGACAGCGGTCCCAGTGAAACCGTCTTTTTCGTGCGCGACAATGGGGTTGGGTTCGACTCTCGCTATGCCGATAAACTGTTTGGCGTTTTTCAGCGCATGCACAAGGCCAGCGAATTCGAGGGAACTGGCATCGGCTTGGCAAGCGTGCGCCGAATCATTGCCCGGCATGGGGGTAAAACCTGGGCGGATAGCAAGGTCGGACAAGGCGCAACATTTTATTTCAGCTTGATCACTGGCAACAGCGCTCCCGGTTCGTCGCTCGGCAAGTCTTGACGCTCAACAAGTCGTGAAGAGGAATTCAGACCGGGTTCCCGTAAGCGGGTTGACATTGCGAAATCTAGCGCGCCCTCAACGCGCGCGCCAATTCTCGCGCATCGAAAATCGGCGGCTGGCAAGTGAACCCCGAGCACACCACCGCAAACGAGCGTCCGTCAAATGCCCGGCCATCATGCAGCGCGGGAAGACTCGGGATCGTCTCCGCCAAAGCCGGCGGCAGATTCTGCGCGACCGCCTTATCGGCGTCCAAACGCAGAACCGCCGTATTCAAGCCCAGCGGCCGCACCGCCGCCCGATAAAGCTCCGCGGCCACCCCATCCTTCCCCACGACCACCACCTGTGTGTGCGGCCGGAGGAAGCGAACCACAGCCAGCCCATAAGTCGCCGCAAAAATGCCGTGCTGTCCCGCGACCCCGGAGTAGACCTCCAGCGTTTGCTCGGCCTGGTCGCGATACGACGCATCCTTACTGGATGAATCGTTCACGTACCCATCGAGACGCAGCAGCGCAATCGCGGCCGCCGAATTTCCCGCCGGAGTCGGCGAATCCTGAAACGGTTTTCGCTGCGTCCCCAGAATACCCAGCGCGGTTTTTTCTTCCGATCTTTCTTTCGACGATCCTTCTTTCGACGCAGCGCTCGTATCAAAAAACCCCCCAACCACCGGATCGAAAAATCCCGCCACCATCGCCTCCGCGATCGCCCGCGCAAAGCGGAAATAACTCAAGTCCGCCGTAGCCTCGTAAGCGTCGAGACAGGCAATCACCGAGAAAGCGTAATCATCCAGCACGCCGGAAACTTCCCGCTGCTCGGCTTTCGGATCGGAGTAAGCAATCACATGTTTTAGTGTGGAGCGGCCACCGCCCGCTGCCGTTGACTTTGCATCTAGATTCCATCCCTCGGAAAGCAGCCGATCAAGCGAGCGCAAAGCAAATTGCCGAGCCTCCGCCAGATCAAGCACCTTGGCCGCCTCCAGATAAGCCGAAACGCACATCGCGTTCCATCCCGAGTAAACCGTCTTGTCCACATAAGGCGTGGGCCGCAACAACCGCGCCGCATACATCTTCGTCTTAGCGGCTGCCAGCAGCGCCCCCACACGTTCTTCCGAAATCTTGAGCTGCCCGGCAATTTCCCCGACCGACGCCCGAATGCGGAGCACATTCTTCGCCGGATTGTGATGCATGTCGCCAACTTCCTGAATGTCGTAGTAGAGCGTCGCCACCGCAAACTCGTCTTCGTTCAGCGCCGCTTTCGTTTCCGCCAAAGTCCAGGTGAAATAATCGCCGTCATCGTCCATCGAATAGTCGGCATCCTGCGAAGCGTAAAAGCCGCCATGCGCGCGGTCGCTGAGCCACTCATCCATCCAGCGAATAATGTCGCGCGCCACTCCAGCGAAGAACTCATCTCCCGTCGCCTGATACGCGTGCACATAATTCTTCAGCAATTCCGAGTTGTCGTAGCACATCTTCTCGAAGTGCGGCACGGTCCAGCTTTCATCGACTGAATAGCGATGGAAGCCGCCCGCTAACTGGTCGTAGACGCCGCCACGCGCCATTTTCTCCAACGTGTGAACGAAGATCGTGCGCAGCTCTTCATCTCTCGTACCATCTCCGGCCCGAACATACTCCTCCATCACCAGATCGAGCGCCGCCGGGTGCGGAAACTTGGGCGCGCTTCCAAATCCACCGTCGACTTGGTCAAACATCTTCCGCGCCGATTCCAAAATCGCGTCAATCACCGTAGCGGACACCTTACCGCCGCCCGAAAACGATTCCGCCCGCGCGATTGCACTCTCGACCATCTGCGCCTGCTCCATCACATCGCCGTGCTTGTCGCGATAAGCCGCAGCAATCGAAAGCAATACCCGCTTGAAGCTAGGCCGCCCGTAAGCGTCCGCCGGAGGAAAGTAAGTCCCGCCATAAAACGGCTTGCCGTCGGGAGTAAGAAACGCCGTAAGCGGCCACCCACCCTGTCCCGTGAGCGAGGCCACAGCCAACTGATACCGGCTGTCAATATCCGGACGCTCGTCCCGATCCACCTTCACCGCGATGTAATGATCGTTCACGATCGCCGCCACCTCGGCATCGTCATAAGACTCGCGATCCATCACATGACACCAGTGACACCAGACCGCCCCAATATCCAAAAGCACCGGCTTGTTCGCCGCGCGAGCCGCCGCAAATGCTTCCTCCCCAAACTCATGCCACTGAATCGGCTGATGCATGGCCGACCGCAAATAGGAAGAAGAAGCCCGAGCCAGCGAATTCTGCGTTCCGGTGGTCATCAGCAAAGTCTACCGCGAGACGGGCGGGTATGGGTTTTCACGACCGACGCGGACCGGTACCGCGTCCGAACCCGCGCAAGGACATGAATGCAAAGGAAACTCCAGGTCATGCCCGGAAGTGACCTTCCGCCCTGCGGTGCTACTACCTAGAATTGGCGAGACAAAGACCGCACTTCCGGGTTACTACGAACGAGTCTATTCTGCCGAAAGGCTTATTCCGAGGAGAACATGAAAACTGCACGACATTGTGCCTTACTGTTGTTCGTTGTTGCTGCCTGCGCCGCTCTGACCTTCGCCGATGAACCGGGAAGGCATCCGGCCTACCTGCACGCCCTCACCGACCTGCGCCACGCCCGCGCTCACCTGGAGCGTGGAACATGGTCCGGCCGCATGGATAGGGAAGAAGATCACGCCATCGAAGAAATCGACAAAGCCATCGCAGAGATCAAGCACGCTTCGATTGACGATGGCAAGAATTTGAATGATCACCCGCCGGTCGATGCGCACATAGATCGCAGAGGCCGCTATCACCGCGCCCTGGAATTGCTCGACAAGGCGCACAACGATATCGCCCGCGAAGAAGATGATCCATCGGTGCGCGGTCTGCGCGATCGCGCCCTCCGCCACATCGACGAAGCGCACCACATCGTCGATCGCCTGGTCCAGCAGGCTGCCGGCTACTAGAAGGACGAGAACGGCGCTGAGTTTGTTTGAGTATGAGGGTGCCCCGTCCAAGTTTCGCTTGGGCGGGGTTTCTTGCGGTCGCAATAACTACGAGCCGAGCTTCTTCGCCATCGCAAAATAAATCTCCACCGCCTCCACCAGTTGCGCCTTCTCCACAAACTCGCCCTCGGTGTGCGCCACGTGAATCGACCCCGGCCCCAGCAGCAACGGCTCTCCCCAATTCGTCAGCGACGGAACGTCGGTTGTGAAAGCCGCAACCATCGTCGGCAAACCATCCAACGTTCGCAGACGCAAAAATGGAGTCTCGCGCGTGAAGCGAACCTCGGCAAGCTCACCGACAGCGTCCGTAATCTCGCGTCGCAGCGCGTCCGCCCGGCCCACCAGGCGATAGAAAAGATCAGCCTTGGCAAAATCAGAAATCACATTCGGAGCCCGCCCGCCCTGAATCGAACCGACGTTCTTTGTGCAAGGCCCAACCTCGCCATCTTCGGGAAGTTTCATGGCGTGCAACCGGTGCAGCGCTTCCACCAGCTTGTCGATCGCGGACTCGCCCAGTTCCGGATACGCCGAGTGCGCCATCTTTCCGCGCGCCACCAGTTCCACGTGCAGCGCACCCTTACTAGCCAGCGCCAGCTTGTTCTCGGTAGGCTCGCCGTTAATCATGAAGCGCGCGCCGATCGGATGCTGATTGGCCAACTTCGCGCCAACCGAGTCCCGCTCCTCACCCACCAGAAACAGCAGCCCGACGAAAACGCCCGCCCCGCGCAGCTTCTCCGCCGCCAGAATCTGGGCCGCAATAATCCCCTTGGCGTCGCAGGAGCCGCGCCCATAAATGCGCGCGTCATCTTCGGACGAGGCGATAAACGGCGGCACCGTATCCATATGCGTGGAGAAAACAATCTCCGGACGGCCATGTCCCGGCCAAGTGGCCAGCACATTCGCGCGCGCACCCTCGACCGGCATTTTCCGAGCGTCGAACCCACGCCGCCGCAGCTCGTCGCAAAGAAAATCCCCCACCGCACTTTCATTCGGAGTGATGGATTCAATATCGATCAGCCGGCGCGTAAGCGTAAACAGGTCCATGCAGGAGAGCGTAACAGTCGTTGGTCGCTGGTCGCTAGTCGCTGGCGAAGCGGAACCTCTACAATACGTACGACGATCGCCTGGCAAACGACTAACGACAAGCGACTAACGACCGCCCGTGCCGCCCGAAGCTTCCACAATCCGCTCGCTCTTCCTCACCGGCCCCGCCGGGCGCCTGGAAGCGCTCCTCAACGCCGGGTCACCCACCGCGACGCACGCCGCCCTGGTCTGTCACCCGCATCCGCTCTACGGCGGAACGCTCCACAACAAAGTCGTCTTCCACGCCATGAAAGCGCTCAACAGCTTCGGATTCCCCGTGCTCCGTTTCAACTTCCGCGGCACCGGCCTGAGCGAAGGCGAACACGCGAACGGCATCGGAGAAGTTGAAGACGTGCGCGCCGCCCTCGACTGGCTCGAACGCGAATACACGCTGCCCATCATCTTTGCCGGTTTTTCCTTCGGCGCCGCCGTGGGCTTGCGCGCCGCCTATGCCGACCCCCGTGTAAGCGCGCTCATCGCTCTCGGCCTGCCCGCCGTCCCCGTCGAAAATCGTAAAGATGATCGCATCTACGATTTCGAATTCCTGCGCGAGTGCACCAAGCCGAAACTCTTCGTCAGCGGATCGCGCGATCAGTTCGCTCCCCCAGGCAAACTCGAAGCGCTGGTCAACACGTTCGCGGACCCCAAGAAGCTAGTCCGCATCGAAGCCGGAGATCACTTCTTCGAAGGAAGACTTAAGGAGATGCGCGTGGCTATCGAAGCGTGGATCACGGAGACGTTGGCATCAGATAACGAACGGGTACCAGTCCCTACCAACTATGGGGTATTCCAGGAAGGCTCGATCGGGCGGGTATATAGAATATGACCGTGAGATCGCCTGACTTCATCCACAACCTTTCGATTTCTCAGTTGAGCCTGGCGGCCGCATAGCTTAAGCCTACGTACGCCTGAAGAAAAGTGCCGAGTGGACGCTCCAGGCAATCCACAGGACAGGACCAAAGAGCATGCCCATGAGCGGAACATAATCGTGAAAAGTAATAAATGTTTTGATTTCAAGCCAAGTGGAAAAGGGTGTGACGAGGCTGGCAACAATCAATGGTCCGTAAAAGACCCATGACAAAATTGAAACTGCTAACCCAACCTTTGCGGCAAAACTCGATCGAAAGGGCAGAAGAAATGCGGCTCCTAGCATCGTAGCGGAACCCAACAGGGATATACAATTCAATAGGTATATTGGCCGGGCCGTTGACGATCTGCATGAGCCAATAGAAGTTGTGCAGTCCAGTTACTAGAGCTGTCAGCGCGTATAGTGGCACCGATTTCATTTCCGGCAATTTTAACTGTTGCGCGTGAAATGTGGTAACTGACGAAAAAAAGCGCCATGTCACCAACCGCTGCGGCTTAGTGCATTCCCGAGATGACTTCTAGCAACCAGCAACTGTCTCTATAATCCCGTCCATGTCCGACCTCTCTCCCGAGCGCGATCAGCAATTCCGCCGCATGCGCGAAGTCGCCCGCGAGATCTTCACCTCCGCGCTCAAGAACGCCTCCATCGAAAGCGCCTTCGCCCGCAACATCCACTGCGAGCGCCGCGTCCTGCGCATCGGAGACGATCTCCACGATCTCGATGCCTACCACCGCGTCTTCGTCGTCTCCATCGGAAAAGCCGCGCACACCATGGCCGCCGCGCTCGAAGCCCAGGTCGGCAGCAGTCTCGAAGGTATCGTCGCATCGTCGGTCGAGCCTCAAAGTCAAGTCCGCGGTTTCCGCTATTTTCGCGGAGGACATCCCACCCCCACCGCCGAATCCATCGCCGCCGCCAACGCCATTCTCAAATCGCTGAATGCTCTCGACTCCACTTCGCTCGCCATCTTCATGATTTCCGGCGGCGGCTCGTCCATCGTCGAAAAGCCGGTAGACGATGACATTTCTCTGCCCGATCTCGCCGCCACCTATCGCACGCTCGTCCATTCCGGCGCGCCCATCGCCGAAATCAACGCCATCCGCAAACATCTCTCCGCCGTCAAAGGCGGACGCCTCGCTCAGGCCGCCTATCCCGCGCAGCAGGTTTCGATTCTCGTCTCCGACGTGCCTGACGATACGCCCGACGCGCTCGCCTCCGGTCCCACCATGCCCGATTCCACTTCCATTCATGACTGCGAGCGCATCGCCGCCCAATACAATCTCATCGAGCAGCTTCCCAAATCCGTCGGAGATCTCTTCCGTCAGCACGCCCTCGACGAGACGCCCAAATCCGACGACCCCGCCTTCGTCCGCGCCCGCTGGTGGACCGTGCTCTCAAATCAAGTGGCCATCGATGAGGCCGCCACTGCCGCTACCCGCGCCGGTTTCGCCGTCGAAGTCGATAACTCCTGCGACGACCAGCCCTACGACCAAGCCGCCGACTACCTGCTCAACCGTCTGCGCGAACTGCGCAGCAAAGTATCCCGCGTCTGCCTGATCTCGGGCGGCGAGGTGACCGTGGCCGTCCGCGACGGTGGCGTCGGCGGACGCAACCAGCAGTTCGCCCTCGCCTGCGCCGAAAAAATTTCAGGACACGACATTACCGTGCTCAGCGCCGGCACCGACGGCATCGATGGCAACAGTCCCGCCGCCGGAGCCGTCGTCGATGGCAGCACTTTCGATCGTGCCGCCGCCGGTGCCGGCGATCGAGCCGGCGGCGCCGATGCCGTCCGCCACGCGCTCTCTACTTTCAACGCGTATCCTCTTTTCGACTCTCTAGGCGATGCCGTCATGACCGGACCCACCGGAAACAACCTTCGCGATTTGCGCATCCTGCTGGCTTATTGACCTCGCGGCCGGCCCGGAATATTCGCCGAATATTCGCCATTACATAGAGGTATACACTTCCGCGGCTGCAAGGTGAGTGTCCAATAACACCTTACGTTTCATTATGTTAAGGAGGCCGTAAATTCCTGTAAATCTTCTTCTGCGACGGCAGCGCCGCGCCTTCAGTCTGCATCCAATCTGTTAAAATCAAACTAGTTCACCGGAGGTTTCATTGAAGCGGACACTGCGGTTTGCCATCCTCTTGTCTCTCGTTTGCACTGCCCTGGCAGTTTTTTCGAATTTCGCGCAGGCTCAGAAGGTCGACGTCGCTTTCGGCGTCAGCACCGTAGAAGCCCCTTCGGCCAACTCGACAGGCCCGTCACTCGCCGGTGGCACTTATCCCGGCTTTAGCGGCGACGTTCTCTTCTGGCACAATTTCGGCCTTGGCGCCGAAGTCTACTGGAGGGCAACCCAGAGCAATTACCCCGGCTTTCCTCCCACCCCCTATCGCCCACTGTATTTGGACTTCAACGGAGTTTACGCGCCTAAACTCGCGAGCCATACCTGGCTGGAACTGGTTGCCGGCATCGGCGCCATAGACACGCGTATCTATTGTTCCAATGCGGCAATGGCTACAATTCCAACTACAACACCGACAAACACTTCATGGGAGACTTCGGCGCCGGAATCAAGTTCTATCCGAAGGGCGGGTTCTTCATCCGTCCCGAGGCGAAAATCTACGTCGTCGCCAACAACCAGTTGTTCAGTTCCTCATATTCCACTCGCTTTGGGGCGTCGATCGGCTACACCTTCGGACACCACTAAACCGCCGTTTTAGGTTTGTCATGCTGAGCGAAGCGAAGGACCTGCAGTTTGCCATCCGGCAAGCGTCAGGTCCTTCGCAGTTTGCCGCTGGCTCGCGCTCCCACTGTAAATTTATTGTCTCTTCCAACTTGCGAGTGGCCCGCTTCACCCATCCCGCATTATGATAACTGTATGGGCTTCGGCTTCTCGAGCGAGATGATCTTCATTTTTTTCCTGGCGCTGATTCTTTTCGGCCCCAAGAAAATGCCGGAGATCGGCCGCCAGGTTGCGCGTTTCCTCAACGAGTTCCGGCGCGCTTCCAATGAATTCCGCTCGCAGATCGAGTCCGAAATCAATTCGCTCGATAACGCCAGCAGTCCCCGGCAGCAGATACTGCCGCCACTCCAGGCCCCGCTCGGATCGCTGGCCAATCGCATCTTCAATCCTCCGCCCGCCGAAAAACTGGAAGCTGCCGAAGTTGCCGCCGAACACGCCGCCGCCGAACACGCGGCTGCCCAACATGCCGCCGTAGAGACCGGGCTTGCCCTGTCTACCGAGCCTGCTCCGGTTCCGAACATTGAAGCTCCCAAGGTTGCGCCCGATGCCTGAAGCGGCCGCCTCCTCATCCCTGAACGAATCCGCCAAGGATAATGACAAGGAGCAAATGCCCACCATGGGCTTCCTCGATCATCTCGAGGAACTCCGCAAGCGCATCGTCTATTCCATCGTGGCCATCGCGGCCGGCTTCTTCGCCTGTTGGGGCTTCAGGTCGTACCTCATCGGACTGATGCAAAAGCCGATCGTCGACGTCTTGCACAAGTACGGTCTGCCCGAAAAACTCGTCTACCTCAACCCCGTCGATCCTTTCAATCTCAGTCTCAAGGTGGCCGTGGTGGCCGGTCTCTTTGTCACCTCGCCCTTTGTGCTTTACCAACTGTGGCTGTTCATCGCGCCCGGTCTTTACCGTAACGAGAAGCGCTACGTCCTGCCCTTTATGGTTTCGAGCGTCGGCCTTTTTCTAGCGGGCGGATATTTCGGCTACCGCGTCGTCTATCCACAGGCGCTCACCTTCCTCATCGACTTCGGCAAGGAGTTCCAGCCGATGATCACCATCGAGGAATACACGCAGTTGTTTGTGACCATCATTGTCGGGCATGGGCGCGATCTTCGAGATGCCCATCCTGGTCTTCTTCCTCGCTCTCATGGGAATCGTCAGCGCCGGCTGGATGTGGCATAACATCCGTTATTCGATCCTGGGGATCTTCATCGTCGCCGCCATCATCACGCCCACTCCCGATATCGTGAACATGTGCATCTTCGCCGCGCCCATGATTGCCTTATACGCTCTAAGCATCGGCATCGCCTGGCTGGTGCATCCCAATCAGCGCAAGAAGCGCGCGGAGAAGAAGGGCGCCTGACCAGAGAGGGCACGAACAACGGAGGACCAAAGGGCACCCATGAAACCATCCGAGACCGTCGAAGCTTTTCCGAAAGCCTTCCCCTGTGTGCCCCCGTGTCCCCTGTGGTTAAGACTTTGCGTCGCGTTGTCGCTGGCCATATCCGTGGCCAGTACCGCTGCTTACGCCAAGGGAACCGCCGCCGCTCCCGACAACGCCCCGCTCCCGCACATCGATGCCAAACGCGCCTTCCAGTACACCCGCGAGGTCACCGCCTTCGGCCCGCGCTACATGGGCAATGAGAATCACAAAAAACTGGAGCGCTACATCATCGATCACCTTAAAGACGACCACCTGCGGGCCGATCAGATCGAAGACGACGCCTTTACCGCCGACACGGTAGAAGGGAAGTTCCCCGTCCGCAACATCATTGCCAAGTTTCCCGGCACCAAAGACGGCATCATCGTCATCCTCGGCCACTATGACACCGTCTATCCGCTGCGCAACTCCGGGTTCGTCGGTGCCAACGACGGCGGTTCTTCCACCGCCATCCTGCTCGAATACGCCAACCAGCTGCGCAGCGGGACTCCCGACAAAAAGCGCGATGGCTACAGCGTCTGGCTGGTCTGGACCGACGGCGAAGAAGCCGTCAAGACCTGGTCCGACACCGACAGTCTTTACGGCACCCGACATCTCGCCGAGAAATGGGAGAAAGATGGCACCCTGAAGAAGATCAAAGCGCTCATGGTAATGGACATGATCGGCGACGCCGACCTCGACATTATCCGCGACACCAACAGCGCTCCCTGGCTGCTCGATCTCATCTACGCCGCCGCCGAGCGCCTGGGCTACCAGTCCCACTTCTACGCCACCGAGGGCGGAATCGAGGACGACCACATTCCCTTCGTCAAGCGCGGCGTCCCCTGCGCCGACGTCATCGACCTCGATTACGGATACAACAACGTCTTCCACCACACCCCGCAAGACACCATGGACAAGCTGAGCCCCAAGAGCCTGGAAATAGTAGGCGACACGACCCTCGAAACCATCCACCTGCTCGACCAACGGTAGCCGCCGCTATTGACCGCAAAAAACGTTGTCATCCTGAGCGAAGCGAAGGACCTATGTAGCAGATCGCGGGAAGATGCACAGGTCGATTGCTGCGCTCTGGATAACAGCCGATATACGCTAGAATCTATCAGTGCCGGTAGGCGCCCTGACTCCGCTCAAGCTGTCGCGAGCACATGTGGAGAAACCACTTGTTCCAACGAATCACCGCCGCAACATTTCTTTTAGCATTCATCATTCCAGCCAGCGCGCAAGCGCCCAGCGCTCCCGGCAAACCGCTTCCGCCGGGACCCGCGCAAGCCAAAGTGAAAGCCGCCTGCACTTCGTGCCATAACACCAGTCGCATCACCGAGCAACACTTTACTCGCCAGGGATGGTCCACCGAACTCGACAAAATGGAAGGACTCGGCGCCGTAATCCCCGACGCGGATCGCATCGCTTTTCTGAATTATCTGACGAAGAACTTCGGTCCGGAAAAAGGCACAGCCAAGCCTGCAGCAAAGCCGGCTAACTAGCTGGGATTGTGAGCAAAGCGCTGTCTGACCCAACATCCGAAGTGACGTTACAGACAGCGCTGCCCGTGACCTTGCGGAAAACTAATCTCAGCATGAGCGGCGCAGCGCAAGACTTCAAGTGATTGTTTAGGTACACGACGCAACGCCCTATTTTTCCTCTGTGTCCCCTGTGCCCTCTGTGGTAGAGATTTTTTCCGGCCGCAGCAGCGGAAACAGAATCACATCGCGAATCGTGTGCGAGTCGGTGAACAGCATCGCCAGCCGGTCCACTCCCAAGCCGACCCCGCCCGCCGGAGGCATGCCATAACTCAGCGCATCAATATAATTTTCGTCCATCTGATGCGCTTCTTCGTCGCCACGTTCGCGTTCCTTAAGTTGCGCCTCGAAACGCCGCCGCTGATCTTCGGGATCGTTCAATTCGCTGAAGCCGTTCGCGATTTCCATCTTCCCCGCGAAGATTTCAAAGCGCTCGGTCCAGTCCGGCTCATCCGGCTTCTGTTTCGAAAGCGGCGAAACTGCGGTCGGAAATTCATAAATGATCGTAGGCTGCATCAAGTGTTCTTCCGCCACCGCTTCAAAAACATTAGCGATCGTCTTGCCCACCGGCTCCGCCGCATCGTACGCCAATTTAATCCCGGCATCGCGCACGCGCCCAACCAGCGCCTCCACCGATTCGCGCGCCGCAAAGTCGCTCACCACCGGCTTGGCGCCGGCTTTCTCCGGCCAGAAGTGAACAATCGCCTCCCGCATCGTCATCCGTCGCCAGTTCGCGTGCGACCAGTCAATCTCATGCTCGCCCCACTTCGTCTTCGTCCCGCCCGTCACATCTTTGACCGCCTGCTCGATCGATCCCTGCGTCGTTTCCAGAATGCCGAGATAATCCGTGTAAGCCTGGTAAGCCTCAAGCATGGTGAACTCAGGATTCCATCTCCACCCCAGCCCCTCGTTGCGGAAGTTGCGATTGATCTCATACACCCGATCGAATCCGCCTACCGTCAGCCGTTTCAAATAAAGTTCTGGAGCGATGCGCAAAAACAAATCCATATCCAAAGTGTTGTGATGCGTCTTGAACGGACGAGCCACTGCTCCGCCCGCCATCGGCTGCATCATCGGTGTCTCGACTTCCATGAATCCCTGCGCGTCGAAATACCGCCGCAAAGACTGCACCAGCTTGCTGCGCTTCAAAAACACTTCGCGCACTTCCGGATTCATCACCAGATCCAGATACCGCTGCCGATAACGCAATTCCACGTCGGTCAATCCATGAAATTTTTCCGGCAAAGGCAGCAGGTCTTTTGCAAGAAAAATCAGTTCGTCGGCATGAATGCTGAGTTCGCCCGTGCGTGTGCGAAACAGATATCCGCGAACTCCAATGTGATCGCCCAGGTCCAGCAGTTTCCAAAGTTCGTAGCCCGCATCGCCAATCGCGTCTTTCTTGACGTAGATCTGCAGCCGCTGTCCATCCTGCTGCAGGTGCGCGAACCCGGCCTTGCCCATCAGCCGTATGGCCATGATGCGTCCCGCAACCCGCACCGTTACCCGCGGAGATTCCAGCTCCTCCGCCGTCTGCCCGCTATACTCCGCCAGAATCTGCGGCACGGTATGGCTGTAGTTAAACTTCCGCGGATAAGCCGGATGCCCGAGAGCCTCAATCTTCTTCAGCTTCTCGCGCCGTATTTCATAAATATTTTCGTCGAGTGCCAATGAGTATCCTTGCCCAGTAAAAAGTTAAAGACTGGAAGCAAGTGATTATAAATAACCGGGACCACGTGGGGGCGGATGCATTCGTCCGCCCCGTGGCCATTCATGAAAATCCTCGGGATCTGTGTATGCCGCCCCCTGAAGCATGGTTCCCCAATATCAGGATTAGAATGATCTCCAGTCAACCGCCGCCTCCGGAGACTGCTATGAATGGCTCGCTAGTTCTCACTCTGGTCCTGCTTGCGACCGTTGCCGCCAACCCGCAAACCTCGCCCGACGAAACCGCCCTTCGCAACATTATTCAAGAAGAGATCGCTGCCTGGAATGCCGGTGATGCTGCCGCCCTCGCGCGTCATTTTGCCGCCAACGGCACTTTCACTAACATCCGCGGGCAATTCTTCACCGGGCGCGAGGCTTTCATGGAGCGGCATGACTTCATCTTCAAGGGAATTTACCGCGGAACTACCATGAAGCAGGACGTGGTTTCACTGAAGTTCGTCCGGCCCGATGTTGCCGTCGTGGAAACGCTCACGGCGGTGATTGGGATTCAAAAGCTGCCTCCCGGAATGAGTGCGGACGACAAGGGGCGTCTCCGTTCTCGCCTGTTGCAGGTCATGGTGAAGGATGGAGGCGAGTGGAAGATAGCCGCCTTTCACAACACGGATGTGAGGCCGGATGTGCCCGTGCCCGATCCCCAATAAGGCCTCGTTAGGGGCCGAATCTCTCCGCGGCGCGAGCCCTCGCCTTGGCGGCTTCTTCTTCCCGATTCTTCGGCGGAGCGCTCGTGTCGAGCGCATGGAGAAGACGAGTCGAGACCCCGGCGATTTCCTCGATCGCGGAGAGGAACGCAGCTTCGTTCGCTTTCGACGGCTTGTTGAAGCCGGTGATTTTTCGCACGAACTGAAGCGAAGCCGCTCGCACCTCTTCGTCGGAAACGGGCGGATCGAAATTGAAAAGAGTTTTGATATTCCGGCACATACTCCACGACCTCCCCAGCGTAACTATTTTCTCATGGACGGCGCGAGACTCCCTTCCATGAATTGTGACTCCAAGCCCGCTCTAACCGCAGAGGGCGCAGGGATCGCGGAGAAACAAAATTCATAAAACTTCGCGCGTTCAGCGTTCTCTGCGGTTAAACCAGGTTGGAATCACAAACTGAATTGTGGTAATTCTTCGTACCATGGTACATTGGTACCATGATTAATGAATCGCAGCTCCTCATCGAACGGGTCCAGACCGGCGTCCGCATGGAGAAACGCCTGCTCAAAGTTCTCAAGGCATTCGCCGAATATCACGACCTGTCCCTCGGAGACCTGCTCGAGGGCATCGTGCTCCACGCCTTCGACGGCAAGACTCCCTTCAGCGCCGAATCGCTCAAGCGCATTCAAGACCTGAAGAAGTTCTACGCACTCGATCTCGATTCCAGCGCCAGTCACCGCCTGAAGGAAATCAAGCGCCGTTCGGGGAGCAAGACCGCTTCGGAGAAGAGAACGTCGCAGAAGAAAGTCTCGGAGAAGAAAAAATGACCCAAAGCGATAAAAGCGGCCGTTTGCCTGCGGCATTGCTGATCCTGCAGTGGGTGCTGGGTCTGGTGATCCTCGGGGAGTCTGCGCGTTTCGCGTTCAGCCCGGAAGCCGCTCACGCATTCGCGAAAACCGGAATGCCAAACTTTATTCGCCTGGGCGTGGCATGGGCCGAGATCGCCGCTGCCATTCTGTTCCTAATCCCGCGCGCCACGGTTGCCGGCGGACGCTTTCTGATCGCCGTGCTTGCCGCAGCGATACTCATCCACCTTCTACACGGATGGTTCGACGTGGGAGTGCTGTTGGTGTATACGGCGGCGACGTGGGCGGTGGTCGCGGGAAAGCCAGTTGCTACGGAGCAGCGATGACTGGCGACGAATTGATCCAACAATTCGAGGAGGGAGCGACGACGGCGGACGCTTTCCATCACGCCGACCACGTTCGGCTGGCGTTCGAATACCTGTGCCGTTGCCCGCCCCTCGAAGCACTGGAGAAGTTTTCCGCCGCCTTAAAGCGATTCGCCGCCGCACACGGAAAGGCCGACCGCTATCACGAGACCATCACTTGGGCCTACTTGTTTCTGATTCGTGAACGTCATGGCGCGCGCCGGCTGCACTCAAATCTGGGAGGAATTCGCCGAGCGCAACGCCGACCTGCTCATCTGGAAAGGCGGCGTGCTGACCACTCTCTACTGCCAGGAGACGCTCGACTCCGATCTCGCTCGCCACACGTTCGTTCTCCCGGATCGGGTCGGCGATCTCACAGCCCGAGACCTGACAGCTGAGACCTGACACCTGACTCCTTGAAGCCGGAGCGCTTCGGCGTTAGTATTCAAAGTCGCTCTGCTTGCGACTGTTTCGAGGGCTCATGCCGCAAAATTACGTTCCCATTTTCATCTTCCTCGCCGTCGTCGGTGTGCTCATTCCCGTCACTCTGCTGGTGGCGAAAATCATCCGCACGCAAAGCCCCAACCGCGTGAAATTGATGCCTTATGAGTGCGGAATCGATCCGTACGACAACGCGCGCGGACGGTACACGGTGCGCTATTACATCATCGCCATCCTGTTCGTGATTTTCGACGTGGAAACGATTTTCCTGTTTCCCTGGGCGGTGAAGTTCAAGGCGCTCGGCGTCTTCGGGCTGATCGAGATGCTGGTCTTTCTCGTCATCCTGATCGTCGGATATGTATGGATATGGAAGAAGGGCGCGCTCGAATGGGTGTAAGTCCTGCTAGCCGAAATCCGGCCGTTTCCCCGGTCGCCTCCGATGAAATTTTCACCGCGAGCCGCTGGACCAAGGGGAACCTGTGGTTTCCGACGAGCATCGTGGTCAACCCCCTGCGCGTAAGCCGCGTGAAGAAACGTCTGTTCGGCAGCAACGAGGAGAGCATTTCGATTTCGCAGGTTGCGTCGGTGAAGATTTCGACGGGAATTCTTTGGTCGGACATTCTGATTGAGTCGACCGGAGGCACCGATCCGATCGCCAGTCACGGCCATCGCAAAGCCGACGCGTTGCGCATCCGCGACCTGGTCGAAAGCTTGCAGGCGGGCCGGCGCTAGTTTGATCGTGAATATGATCACGGTCTTTGCTCTGATTCATTGTGACGACGGGCATTGACGGTGAAGCAACCAGATGTTAAAAGTGAGAGCTTCCTGATACTTGCGCGGCTTTTGTAACGACAGACGACAGACCCTGGCATGGCTGAGGAAGTCAAACCGCCTGCTCCACCACCGCCGCCCGAAGGCGAACCGAAGCCGACGGCGGAAAAGCCCGCGGCAGCGGCGCCGGCCGCCCCTGCGAAACCTGCGGCTCCCGCCAAGCCAACTGGCCCCGTTCCGGTGTCGTGGACATCGCCACTGGTGGAAAAATACCGCAGCCAGTATGGATCAGGCCTCGAAGCGCAGACCTATCTGGGACAGAACTACCTCACCGTTGACCGCGCGCTGATCCCAAACATCCTGCGTCTGCTGCGCGACGAAGAACAATTCGACTACTGCGTCGATATCACCGCCGTGCATTATCCCAAGCGCGAAAAGCAATTCGATGTCGTATGGATCCTTTATTCTTTCGCGCGCAACGAGCGCATGCGCGTGAAAACGCAGATCGCCGACGGCGCTTCAATCCCATCCAGCGTCTGCGATCTGGGCGACCGCCAACTGGCTGGAGCGCGAAGTCTTCGACATGTTCGGCATCCAGTTCGAGGGCCATCCCGACATGAAGCGCATTCTGCTGCCCGACGGCTGGAAAGGCCATCCGCTGCGCAAGGATTACGGCATCCTGCAGCAAGATCAAGAATGGGTGCAGATCAACCTCGGAATCGAGAGCGGACAATGAGCAATAACGATGATCGCACGAAGCCGAAGTGTCCGGGTGCGACTATCTCGATCTCGAAACTCCCAAGCGAAGCCGTATCTCGATTCGAACGAACTCATCATCAACATGGGGCCGCAGCATCCTGCGACGCACGGCGTGCTGCGCGTCATCCTGAAGCTCGACGGCGAAAAAGTTCTGGGCACCGAGTGCGTTATCGGATACCTGCATCGCGGCGTGGAGAAAATCGCCGAGAACCGCACCTACACGATGTTCAATCCCTACGTCGATCGTATGGATTACGTCGCCGCCGTCTCGAATGGGCTGGGCTACTGCGAAGCGGTGGAAAAGCTGATGAATGTGGAAGCGCCGCCGCGCGCGCAATACATTCGCGTGATCCTGACCGAGTTGTACCGCATCGCCAGCCACCAGCTTTGGCTGGGCACGCACGCGCTCGATATCGGGGCGATGACGCCGCTGTTCTACACCTTCCGCGACCGCGAAGAGATCCTGAAGATTTTCGAAAAGTATTGCGGCGCGCGCCTCACCACCCATGCCTTCCGCATCGGCGGCTGCCAGTATGAGACCTATGCGGGCTTCGAGAAAGACGTAAAGAATTTTCTGACATTCTTCGCTCCGAAAATCGATGAATACGAAGCGCTGCTTACCACTAACCGCATCTGGCTGGAGCGCACGAAGAATGTCGGTGTGATTTCCGCTGCGGACTGCATCGCGCTCGGCGTGACCGGACCGGTGCTGCGCGCCAGCGGCGTGAAGTGGGATCTGCGCAAAGCCCAGCCCTACGCCGCGTATTCGAAATTCGATTTCGAAATTCCGACCGGCGAAAACGGCGACACCTACGACCGGTACCTGGTGCGCATAGCTGAAATGCGCCAGTCGATGCGCATCATCGAGCAAGCCGTCAACGGTATTCCGGAAGGCCCAATCATGGGCAAAGTGCCCAAGGTGATCAAGCCGCCGGTCGGCGAAATCTACCATTCGATCGAAGCTCCAAAGGGCGAACTCGGATACTTCATCGTCAGCGACGGTTCGACCCAGCCCTACCGCTTGCGCGTGCGCCCGCCATCGTTCGTCAATTTGCAGGCCCTCGACGTCATGGTGCGCGGCTTGCTGGTCGCCGACGTGGTCGCCGTCATTGGCACGCATTGACATCGTGCTCGGCGAGGTGGACCGCTGATGCTGAATTCGTTGATGTCGTATCTCGGAAGCACGGTAACGCCCGGCGAAGCGGGGAACCAGCTCTGGGCGCTGATTTATGTGTTCATCATTTTTGCCGGGAGTGTCGCTGGCCGTGGTGTGCATGAACTGGATTGAGCGCAAGGCGCTGGCGCACTTCCAGATTCGACTTGGCCCCATGCGCGTGGGCCCGCATGGATTGCTGCAGCCCATCGCCGACGCGCTCAAGCTGATGCTCAAAGAAGACATCATTCCCGCCGAAGCCGACCAATTCGTTTTCTGGGTCGCGCCGCTGATCGGACTGCTCGCGGCCTTTACGGTTTATACGGTGATTCCGTTCGGCCCGTCGCAGGCGGTAAGCGACATGAACATCGGTATTCTGTTTATGCTGGGTGTTTCGTCGCTCGGTGTGCTCGGCATCGTGGTCGCTGGGTGGGCTTCCAACTCCCACTATCCGCTGATCGGCGCGTTGCGCTCGAGCGCGCAGATGGTGTCGTATGAAGTCGCCATGGGGTTGGTCGTGGTCTCGGCGATCCTGATGACCAGCCTGAACGCCAGCGGTACGGGAACGCTGAGCATGATCGGGATCGTGCAGGCACAGCAGCAGCAGGGCGTCTGGTTCATCTTTAAATTTTTCCCGCTTGGCTTTATTGCGTTCGCAATCTTTGCCATCGCCATGGTCGCCGAGACCAATCGCGCTCCCTTTGACATGGCCGAAGCAGAATCGGAACTGACCGCCGGATTTCACACCGAATACAGCGGGCTGCGCTGGTCGCTGTTCATGCTTGCCGAATATGCGGCCATGATCGCGGTATCTTCGATCGCGGTCACGCTCTGGCTTGGCGGATGGATGCGTCCATTCCCGAACCTGCTAAACGCGCCGGTGTGGGAGTTTATCTTTTCCTTGTTTCCGGGACTCACATTCGCGGGTCTGGCGGCGATTGCCTTTATTGGTGCGGCGCGTATGCCGGCGCACTCCTTCTTCAAGATTCAGCGCATCGGGCTCGCGGTGTTCGCAGCACTGCTCGGCTTTATCGCGCTGCTGTTGCTGCTGATCGCGGTCGCAGGCCGTTCCGCGGACGCGAGCGTCGCGGCCAGGTTCCGCGAAGGCATCGACTACGTGTACTGGTTTGTGTTCAAGGTCGCCGTCTTCATGTATCTCTTCATCTGGTATCGCGCGACGTGGCCGCGTTACCGCTTCGACCAACTGATGAGGATCGGATGGAAAGTGATGCTGCCGATTTCACTCGGCGTGCTGGTGCTGACGGCCGTCGTGGGGGTTCTCGTTAAATGAACCCCGCAATCAACTCGGCTGTTTCCTCAGTCGTATCGACGCTTGCTTCAATGATCGCCGTTTCAACAGGCATGGCTCCGGTCGCGACGCCGTGGTTCTTCTATGCGCTGGCGGGACTGGCCGTCGCCAGTGGCCTTGCGGTCATCACGCGGCGGAACGCGGTGCATTCCGCGCTGGCGCTGATCGTCACCCTGCTTTCCGTCGCGGGTCTCTACCTGATGTTGTATGCCCCTTTCGTTGCTGGCGTGCAGATCATCGTCTACGCGGGCGGAATCATGGTGCTGTTTCTGTTCGTGATCATGCTGGTGAACATCGAACGCTCGTCCAAAGACCGGCAGTTTAACCGCATGTGGCCGGTGGGATTGGCAGCGGCCTGCGCGTTGATGGTGTTGTTCGTGTCGGCATTCGTGAAGGGGAACAAGTTGTTTCCGGATCGCGGAATGACGCTCGCCGAAGGATCGAACACGCAGGAAATCGCCAAACTGCTCTACGGAGAAGCCGGCCGGATGGGTCAATATACGTTCGCCTTCGAGATCGCCTCGCTGTTGTTGCTGGTGGCGATTTTGGGAGCGGTAATTATGACGAAGAAGAAGATCTGACATCGGCTACTTGGTCGTTCGTAGCGTTCGGTATGCTGAGAACTGAATGCGCACGGAAGCTAGAATGCTCACTAAGAACTATGGTTCCGATCACCACATTTCACTACATCGTCGTCGCGGCGGCACTGTTCGTGCTGGGTGTGATTGGTGTGCTCACGCGTCGTAACGTGGTCATCGTGCTGATGTCGATCGAGTTGATTCTGAACGCGGTGAACCTGAATCTGGTGGCGTTCTCGCGCATGTGGGGAAACCTGCATGGGCAGGTGTTTGCGATTTTCGTTACCGTAGACGCCGCCGCCGAAGCCGCCGTAGGCCTCGGCATTTTGATCGCCTTCTTCCGTAACAAAGAGACGGTCAATGTGGATGAGATTGATTTGTTGAAATGGTAGAGGCAGTTATCAGTCGTCAGTTTTCAGTTAGGGCCCTAGGCCGTGAGCTGAGAAACTGACAACTGATAACTGACAACTGAGCAACTAAAAAACTCAATGCTATTTCTTGACCACATCTGGCTGATCCCGCTCTTCCCGGCCTTCGGGGCCGCGATGATGTTTTTTTTCGGGCGGCGACTGCAGAAGGCTACCGTTGACGCGGTCTGCGTTGGCGTCGTCGTTCTCGCGTTCGTGTTTGCTTGCTTCGCGGTTGTTGAGTACACACACTTCGCGCATGGCACGGGGCGTCCGTTCGAGAAAATTGTCTACACGTGGCTGGGCAGCGGCGACGGGAATCTCAACTTCACCAAACGCGACGGGACGCTTGCCGCATTCAACGCCGACGCCGGATTCCTGCTTGATCCGCTGTCTTCCATCTGGCTGCTCTTTGTTACCGGCGTGGGCATGCTGATTCACATTTACTCCACCGGATACATGGCGCACGAAGGCGGTTATTACCGCTTCTTCGGATACATGAACCTGTTCATGTTTTCCATGCTTACTCTCATCCTGGCCAATAACTACATGCTGTTATTCGTGGGGTGGGAAGGTGTCGGCCTCTGTTCGTATCTGCTGATTGGTTTTTACTTTCATCGTAACTCGGCTTCGACCGCTGCCAACAAGGCATTCATCGTGAATCGCATCGGCGATGCCGGATTCATTCTCGGCGCACTTATGCTGGCCGGGTATCTGGGATCGTTTCGTTTCACCGACATCAACAGGCTGGCACATAGTGGACACTTCGCGATCGGCGATCCCATTCTTACCGCCGCCGCGCTGCTGCTGTTCGTTGGAGCCTGCGGCAAGTCCGCGCAGATTCCTCTTTATGTCTGGCTGCCCGATGCGATGGAAGGGCCAACGCCAGTTTCCGCGCTGATCCATGCCGCCACCATGGTGACGGCGGGCGTTTATATGGTGGCGCGTTCGAATGCCGTGTTCGTGCTCGCGCCCAAAGCGATGTTGGTGGTGGCCGTCGTCGGCGCAACTCACGGCGGTGTTCGCCGCGTCCATCGGACTGGTGCAGAACGACATCAAACGCGTGCTGGCCTACTCTACCGTTTCCCAACTGGGATATATGTTCCTGGCGCTCGGCGTCGGCGCTTTTGCGGCGGGCGTTTTCCATGTGTTCACGCATGCATTTTTCAAGGCGCTGCTCTTCCTTGGTTCCGGCTCGGTGATTCATGCCATGAGCGGCGAACAGGATATGCGTAATATGGGCGACCTGAGAACGCGTATCCCTACCACTTATAAGACGATGTTGATTGCGACCCTCGCTATAGCGGGAATCTTTCCGTTCGCCGGCTTCTTCTCGAAAGACGAAATACTCTGGCAGACGTGGACGAAGGAAAGCGACGCCTACCGCCTCCTGTGGTTTATCGGTTATGGCACCGCGTTGATGACGGCGTTCTACATGTTCCGGCTGATGTATCTGACGTTCTACAGTCCGTCGCGGATGAGCGACGAGGTCGAGCATCACGTGCACGAGTCGCCGAAGTCGATGACCGTGCCGCTGGTGATCCTGGCGATCTGTTCGATTGGCGCCGGATGGTTGAGTTGGCCGCATAGCCTGGGCGGATCGGCGCACTTCGAGAAATTTCTGGAGCCGGTGTTTGCGCGAGAAGCAGTCGTGTTTGAGGAAGAAGGGAAGTCGGCGCAGTTAGCGTCGGGCGAAAAAGAAGCCGAGCATACCGATAAGACGGAATATGTGCTGATGTTCTTATCGTTAGGCGCGGCAGCCGTGGGTTGGGGAATGGCGCGCCGCTCCTACGCCAACGCCGGCAAAGGATTACACCGAGCCTATCGCGGTCAAAGCTCCGCCGCTCTACACCCTGCTCTACAACAAGTGGTTTGTGGACGAGGCCTACGACTACGCTTTCACGGGACGCCGCAAGATCGGCAAGATTCGCCTCGGCGTCATGGGCGCGGGCGAAGCGTCGTCGTGGTTCGATGCCAAGATCATTGACGGAGTGGTGAACGATGTTGGCTGGGTTACGCGTGCGATCGCCACGCTTTCGACCTGGTGGGATAAGTGGATCATCGATGGGTTGGGAGTGAATGGCCCAGCGATTCTTGCACGGATGATCTCTTATCCGGCGCGCCTCTTCGAATGGGGATTAGTGCAGTGGTACGCCCTCGTTATGGTCGCGGGGTTGCTCGGATTTGGCGTGTATTACGTGTGGAAGTGAGAGTAGTGCGCAGCAGTAGCTGAAGGAGTTAGTCGCATCTCAGCACCGGTGGTCACTGAGAACTGATGACTGACAACTGAGAACTGTTCTTATGCAGAGTCACATACTATCGATCATCCTCTTCACGCCGCTCGTGGGCGCGTTTGTTCTCCTTTTCGTCCCCAAGGATAACAAGGACGCGATCCGCTGGATTGCGAACGTCTTTGCGCTGGGCGGATTCCTGATCTCGCTGCCGCTGGTACCGATGTTCTGGGCGCAGCGTTTCGAGGTGACCCCGACCCACTTCAAGTTCCTTGAGGGCACACCCAACAACTGGATCCCTTCGATTGGCGCGGGTTACAACCTGGGCATTGACGGCATCTCGTTTTTGCTGATCATGCTGACCACGCTCTTGGGATGGATCTCGATTCTCTCATCCTGGACCGCCATTGAGATTCGGGTGAAGGAATATTACGTCTGGTTTCTGGTACTGCAGACGGGAATGCTCGGCGTCTTCATGGCGCTCGATTTTTTCCTTTTCTTCGTTTTCTGGGAAGCGATGCTGGTTCCGATGTATCTCCTGATCGGCATCTGGGGTGGTCCCCGCAAACTTTATGCGGCCATTAAGTTCTTCTTATATACGTTGCTGGGCTCCGTACTGATGTTACTTGGCATTTTGTTCCTCTACTTCCATCACCATTCAGTTACTAGCCCGCATGTCTACACCTTCAGCATTCCCGAGCTTTATAAGACGGCGCCGCTGATTCCGCTCCATTACGCTGTCTGGCTGTTCGTCGCCTTCTTTATTGGATTCGCCATCAAGGTTCCAATGTTTCCGTTCCATACCTGGCTGCCGGATGCTCACGTGGAAGCGCCGACCGCCGGCTCCGTCATTCTGGCGGGCGTTTTGCTGAAGATGGGGACTTACGGATTCGTGCGCTTCTCGCTGCCATTTTTTCCGCAGGTGCTCTCCAGTTCCGCACCTTCCTGAATGTGACGGCTCGCGGCTGGATGATCGGGCTCTCGCTTGTCGGAATCGTGTATGGCGCGCTGGTTTCGCTCATGCAGAAGGACATGAAAAAACTGGTGGCGTACTCGTCGGTCAGCCACCTGGGCTTCTGCACGCTGGGAATCTTCGCGCTGAATTCGGCGGGCTTGTCTGGCTCTGTGCTGCAGCAGATCAATCACGGCATCTCGACCGGCGCGCTCTTCTTGATCGTCGGCATTTTGTATGAACGGCGGCACACGCGCGAAATCGCCGAGTACGGCGGCATCTCGAACGTGATGCCGGTCTACGCGACGATCACGATGATCATGTTCCTTTCGTCGATGGGATTGCCGCTGCTGAATGGATTCGTCGGAGAGTTTACGATTCTGCAGGGAGTGTTTACCGTCAGCTGGAGGTGGGCGGCGTGGGCGGCGCCGGGCGTGGTTCTGGCCGCGGCCTACTTGCTCTGGCTCTATCAGCGCGTCTTTTTCGGGACGGTGACCAATCCAAAGAACGAAAAGCTGCATGATCTTACGCCGCGCGAAATTCTTACCTTCGCGCCGCTGATCATTTTGGCGTTCTGGATCGGGCTTTATCCGAAGCCGTTCTTCCAGATCCTCGAACAACCGGTCAATCAGATTGTCCAGACCCTTCATGAAAACGCTAACCCGGTCGCGTTAGTGAACGCGCAAGCCGTGCCCGCGCCCGGTCCGCAGGCGCCGGTTGTTGCTGCACCGAAAGCCGGCGGAACGAAAGTCGTCAAACCGAAAGCGAGTAACTAAGTGCGATCCCTGTCGCCAACTGACTACCGGTTGATGTTGCCGATGGTGGAACTTACTATCTTTGCGCTCGGCATTCTGCTGATTGACCTGATGATTCCGCGCGGATGGAAATGGATCAACGCGGCAGGCGCATTTGTTGGAGTCGCGTTTTCGGCTCTGTGCGTGTGGCAGATTCAGTCGACGCTGCCGCCGAGAGGCTTGGTCGGGTTCTATGGCGCGCTCCTGGTCGACCGCTTAGCGATCTATTTCTGGTATCTGTTCTTAGCGGGAACGGCCGTTGCCGTCCTAGGGTCAGCGCATTATCTCGACCTCGAAGATGAACACCACGGCGAATACTATTCTTTGATGCTGCTTTCCGTGGTAGGCATGATGTGCCTGGCGGCTGGAATCGACGTTGTGCTGCTCTTTATCGGGCTCGAGCTGATGGCGATCTCCACTTACGTGCTGGTTGGTTTTTTGCGCCGCGACCGGCGTTCGAATGAAGCGGCTTTGAAGTACATGCTGCTCGGAGCATTTTCGTCGGGCATTTTTGCCTATGGCCTGTCGTTGTTCTACGGAATTTCCGGCGGCACGAATCTCGCGATCATCTTCCGCGCGGTTTCGTCGCCCGAGAGTCTGCGCAATCCGGTGGTGGTGATCGCGCTGCTGACGACCATGGTGGGGTTGCTGTTCAAGATTGCCGCCGTTCCATTTCATCAGTGGGCGCCGGACGCCTACGAGGGCGCGCCCACCAGCATTACCGGCTTCATGTCGGTTGCGGTAAAAGCGGCGGCTTGGGCGCTGCTGCTGCGCATACTGCTGTATGGGTTGTGGCCGCTGCGCTCGATTTACGTTCCCGTGATTGTCGTCGTCGCCATCGCCACTATGACCGGCGCCAACTTCGCCGCGCTTACCCAGACGAATACCAAACGCCTGCTGGCTTACTCCTCGATCGCGCACGTTGGCTATATGCTGCTGGCGTTCGTGGCCATCGGTACGTCGCAGATCGGCAGTCCGGGCTTTTACGACGGCTTCAAAGGGATCCTGATCTACCTGCTCGTCTACACGTTCATGAATCTGGGAGCGTTCGCGGTGATCACTTCGTTACGGCAGCGCAACGTAATTGGCGACGAACTCGACGATATGGCCGGGCTCTACCAGCGCGCTCCGGTCGAAGCCGTGCTCATGCTGCTGTTTTTGCTTTCGCTGGCCGGCATTCCGCCCGCAGCTGGGTTCCTGGGCAAGTACTACATCTTCCTCAGCCTGATCGAAAGCGGACATTACGGGCTAGCCTCGCTCGGCGTGCTCTATTCGCTCTTCGGACTTTATTACTATCTGAAGATCGCGAACTCCATGCTGATGCGTTCACCGATGGAAACCGGGCGGCTGCCGGTCAGCATCGGAATGCGTTGCGCGGTGGGCGTGACGGCGCTGGCGACGATTGTGATCGGAGTTTATCCGGAGCCGTTCATCCGCGGCGTCAACTGGTCGCTCGGGATTGCGCAACCCGCATGTGGCGGCGATGATCAAGTAATGTCGTTAGCCGTTGGCTCTTGGCTCCTCGCTTGTCTGCTGTCAACAAACAAATCTTTAGTTTGAGATACTGCGCTTCGTCGGAGTAGACTTTTCTGCAATGACCGATAGCCGAAGCCTCATCTTGCGTCTTCTTGCGGTCGCCTTGCCGGGGCTGGTTGTGCTCGGATATTTCTGGGTAACATCGTCGAAGTTCGATGGGACCTGGTTGAAAACAGGGGGAGCAGAGTGCCAAGGTAGTCAGGTCTCAGCCAAAGCGTCCGCTTCTCTACGGCTCGATTCGCGTTAAGAGCCTACTGCCTTCAGTTCCGGTACAATTCCTTCGCATGCCGGAGAAACCCAATCCCCCGGCAGAAAAAAGATCCTCTGGTCTCGATGGCTCGCTATTCCGAGATGGGATTTATTATTCCGGCGGCGATTCTGCTGGGGTTCTTCCTGGGCAAACTTGCCGATTACTGGCTGCATACCAAGTGGCTCTATCTGGTCGGGCTGCTGTTTGGTGCGGTGGTTGGATTTTGGCAGATGATCCGCATGGCCTTGGGCGCTTTCAAAAAAGATGACTGATAATGATAACGATGATGACAACGAGGGTGAGCATCTCGACCGGCCCGAGGACGCTCCGCCAGCGGAGACTCGCTCTGAACTAATAAACTATGAGCGCATCATTCCTCGCGTGCTGCGCAACATGCTGGTGGCCAGTCTTCTGCTGTTCGGGCCGATGTTCTGGTTTTATCGCTGGGCGGGTTCGATTGGATTTGCCTTCGGAGCCGCAGTTTCCTACGTTAATTTCCGCTCGCTGACGCGTGGCGTCGAGGGGCTTGCCGATCGCATCGTCAACCGCAACAGCCGCGAGAAAGGCCGCCTGATCATCCTGCGTTTCGTGGTGCGCTACGGGTTGGTGGGAGTTGTTGCCTATGCTATATTCATGAGTTCTTCGCTGGCTTTTCGCGGCTTTCTGTGGGGCTTGTGTGTGCCGGTGGCGGCCCTGATGGCTGAGGCTGTATGGGAAGGGTACACGGCCTTACGCCGGGTAAATGACAAGAGCTAAGTAAGTATCGACGTCCGAAAATGAAACAACTGGCTTTTACCGCACTTCTGAATCGTCTGTTCGGCGCGCCAGTGCTGGCGTTGCTGCAGGCGCTGCACATTCATTCCAAGAATCCGGCGACTCCGATCTCGAACAGCTTTGCAATGGAAACTCTGGTGGTGCTGCTGCTGACGATATTTTTTATTGCCGTGCGCGCGCGCCTCTCGGTCGAGCGGCCCGGCGCGCTGCAGCAAACCATGGAAGGCATCGACGGGTTCGTCAATGACCTGGCCAGCGAGACGATTTCGTCTCATCCGGAAAAGTTCGTCCCCTATCTGACCGTGCTGGGGTTGTTCATCCTGAGCTGCAATCTGATTGGACTGGTGCCGGGCCTGGAATCGCCCACGGCAGTGCCGATTGTGCCGCTCGGTTGCGCGCTGCTGACGTGGTTTTACTATCACTATCAGGGTGTGAGCGCGAATGGGCCGTTGGGATACCTGAAGCATTTCATCGGGCCACAAGAGGGCATGCCGCTGGCTGTCCGTTTATTCTTGCCAATCCTGTTGTTCCCGATTGAGTTGTTCAGCCACGCTGCGCGTGTCCTGTCGCTCACTGTCCGTCTTTTTGCGAACATGTTCGCGGGTGAGATGGTGACCCTGGTATTTTTCTCGCTGGTGCCTGTGGGCATTCCGATTATCTTTGAGGGCTTGCATATCGGCGTGTCTTTTATTCAGACGTACATTTTTGTGCTGCTCGCCTGCGTCTATCTCGGGGAGGCGACCGCGCATGAGCACTAGAGAAGGTCTCAGGTCTTAGGTGTCAGGCCTCAGGAAGGGCAGTTGGTTTTCCTGAGACCTAAGACCTGGGACCTAACACCTCGCCTTTCAGCGTGAGGGCGCCGGCTTCGAAGCACGGCGTCAACCACCCACTGGGGGCAATTTATTTCAAGGAGAATCAAAATGCGGAAAGTCCTGATGTTGTTGTTCGTGATGATGATGTTCTCGATTCTGGCTGTCCCGGCGTTCGCGCAGACGGGCGCAGCCGCGGCCGGTTCCACTAACTGGGTGGCAATCACTTCCGGTTTTGCGATCGCCATCGCCGCCGGGCTGGCGGCGCAGGGCCAGGGGAAGGCCGCCTCAGCGGCGTGCGAAGCGCTCGGACGAAATCCGGCCGCTCGCGCTGGTATTCAGGTCGCGCTGATTCTGGGCCTGGCTTTCATCGAGTCGCTGGTGCTGTTTACGCTGGTTATTATTTTCGTAAAGGTGGCGTAAGCGAGTTCGCCTTTGCGGATTTGATTTGTGAGAAGGCCTCTGCGTATGCAGGGGCTTTTTTATGCACGCGGTCGCGGTTTTCCTGAGAGCCGAGAGCTCGCTCTAGCTCTTCCGTTCGCCGTCCCAGTTGTTGGCGTGATTGTCGGGAACTTTCTGCAGAGCCTCGACCAGGATCCGGCGGAGGCGGTAGCGGCTGTCGAGGTCCATGCTGACGAACTCGAAACCGATTTCATTGACCCGCGCGCGGCGGAGCAGAACCTCGCCCTTGATTTTCTTGACACCCAGAGAGATTTCGACGTGGGCTTCGGAGCCGACGCGGAGATTGTCGCTGCGCGTGCCCATGCCGCCGCCGAGACTCATTTCGCGCATGATGATGTTCGACTTTCCCCAGGAACTGGAAAGAGTGGCGGAGAGAGTGCGCGGCAAAATGATCCGTTCGTAGCGGCGCTGGCGAACCCAGGGACATCCGTCGCCGGAGTCCAGCGGAGCGATGGCGATTTCGCCGGCCTCCAGGCCGCTGTCGGCGAGCGCCTGGGTGCCGTAGCGCGGATCGATCTTGGAGAGCGCCTGAATGGCCGCGATTCTCAATTCGCGGTGCTGGCTGTAGCCGAAGAGTTTCTTGTCTTCGACGATGGTGCGCAGAACCGGCACGGCCTCGATGTCGCGCAAACGGCCGAGTGACTCGATCGCTTTCAGCTGCACGAACGGAGGACGGTTGTGGGCTTCCCCGGCGGTAGCGAGCGCAATCAGGCTGGCACTGGCGCTGCGGTCCTGGCTCATGCCTATCTCGTCGATGGCCTCGGGCAGGATAAGAGAGTCGAGCAGTTCGAGCAGTTCAAGCAGCGTGCGGCCGCGGTCGGGCGCGGCGCCGTAGGCGATCTGACGAACGATGACATCCTGATAGAAGCGGTTGAACTCGCCCATGCGGGAGGGCAGCAATTCCAGTAGCGAAGTCACGGCGAGGCGGCTCAACAGGCCGACGGTGGAGGCAGCCTGGCGGGTCTGGCCGGTGCGCAGAATATCGCGCAGATCGTCGACCGCGGGTTGTCCGAGTTCGCCGACGAGTTCGACAATTCGATCGCATTCAACGCGTTTCTGCGAACGGAAGAAACGGTCCGCAAGATGCTCGACCGAATTTCTGGGAAGCTGCTGCAGGACGTTGATTAAATCCTCGGAGACCTGATCGGCGTTGATGGCTTCTTCGATCATCTCAGGCAGGCGATTTTCGATGCCGACGCGGGAGCGGAGATCCTGCACCAGGGCAGGCCGTTGCTGGGCTACGCTTTCGAGCGAGTAGCAGAGTTCAGCGACGGCTTTGTACTTTCTGCGAGAGCAGGCTTCCTGTCCGAAGCGCGCGAAAGCGGCGGACAGCAGACTCTGGATCTCGGTGTCGTTTTCCTTGGCCAGTTTCTCGCCGATCATGGCCAGGGCATTGGGCATCACTTCCTCGGGCGCGGTGGCGTAGAGGTCGGCGAGTTGCGCCAGGCCCGTAGCCGTCTTGCGGCGAGGTTCGGCCTCTTTGGCATCGATTCCGCTGCAGTAGTTGGTGAGAATCTTGGCGGCCATGTCATTGATCGTCGCGCTCAAGAAGCAATTCGACGAACTGGCGAATGTTGCGCGGAGGCACGCAAGCCGCTTCGCTCGAGAGCAGAACGCTTTTCTTCCCCGCTTCGGGAATCTCGGCCCAGAACATCCGGTCGAGAATGTCAGCGTGGGATTCGACCAGGATACCGGCCTTGGACATTTTATCTTCCTGCACGCGCAGGATCTGGCGCAGCGTGTCCATCTGCCGGCTCATGTGCTCCATCATCTCGTGGACGGCGTTGACCTTGACGTCGCCCCGCTGATAGCGGTCGAGAGCGAATTTGATGGCCATGCTCTCGGCGGCCTTCATCAGAAGCGGAGTGTCGTTGCTGCATCGCCGGTGTTTTTGGAAGCCTGCGCCGCCAGACTCTCGAGCAACTGGGCGAGATTGACCTTGGCGCCTTCGGGCGCCTTGCCGATTTCGACCTGGAGATTTTCCGGGGAAGCGTTGGGATCCTGCATCGCCTGGCCAAAATGGGTGAGCAGGCGAATGGTTTGGATGACTTCCTCTTCCTGTAAAGGAACGACGCCACCGGTCCATGTCCCAGACGAGCCTCCGACAGTTGATCCGCCCGAGCCCGTGCCGATACCGCCGGGAATGGGAATGCTGGGGACGCTGCCGAGAGGTGCGCCGCCGGGTGCGCCAGAACCGCCGTTGCTGGCTCCCTGGGCGGCGGCGATCAACTGCAGAAGTTTCTGAGGGTCGTTGAGCCACTGCCTGGCTTCGGGGCCGAGAGCCTGGGCGGCGAGCTGGGCGGCCATCGAAATATTCGCCGGTGGCAGGATCGGCGGCGACGAACTTGACCTCATTGATGCGGATGGAAGAATTTTTGTTGTCGCCGAGAGTTTCCTTAATCTGTTTGGCGAAGTCCTGCGCTTTAGAGCCGCCCATGGCAAAGGCGCGCACCAGCCGGGTAAAGTCTTCGATCGTGACTTTGTTCGAGAACAGGATGCTGGAGAGCCCGGCCGCGGTCAGCAACTGCGCGAAGCTGCGCTCGGCTTGTCCGGCTTCGAGCGGGATGCCATCGAGCAGAAGTTTGTTTCCGAAACGCCGAGCAGAAAACCCGTGTCACCGCTCTTGGGCAGCGCCTGCTGGAGTTCGTTCCATGCGGTCTGGAACTGGCCCTCGGTGCGCTTGTGGTTCACTCCATACAGCCGTGTGTACTTGACCAGAATATTGAGGCTGTGAAGGAAAGACCGAGCAGACGCGCTGCGACTGGCGTCGGTTTGGAGCGGCGTTAGCGATAACAGCCTCCTCTTCTCGGTGGATAGAGTGTTGGCAATAAGACTAAGCGGGAAAGTGACCTAATGCACGATTACGGAGGTAATTGAGCGAACGGTCGGGTCGAGTCGCCGATGTTACACGGAAGGACAACGTCCTTCTGGGCGCGGGCGCGCTACACTGGTGGCGCGAACCCGGTATCCAGTAGCCAGTCCGAGTACCCAGACGAAGATTGCCCAGATGAAGATCGCCCAAATGAAGATCAGCGTACTTTTCTTTGGAGTTTTGAAAGACCTGCTCGGACGGATCGGACGAGACCGTCGACCTGCCCGAAGGGGCGCAGGTGCGGGATGTGCTCTTCTATTATGGGCGCAAGGCGCCGCGATTTGAAGCGATGGTGCCGTCGCTGGCAATCTCAGTGAATCAGGAATATTCGGGAGTGGACCGCGCGCTGCGCGAGGGCGATGAAGTCGGGCTGTTGCCGCCGGTGAGTGGCGGGTCCGCGGAAGGCAGACGAAGTTCATGAGTGAAGTTCCTGGCGAACTTCCAGGCGAAGTTCGGATTGTCCGCGAACGGATCGATCGCGGAGGCTGTGGTCGCGCGGCTTGAAGCGGCCGGACGATGGCGCGGCCGTGATTTTCGACGGCGTAGTGCGGAACAACACGCGTGGACGGCGCACGCTCTATCTGGACTATGAAGCCTATGAGGCGATGGCGCTGAAGCAGATGGAATCTCTGGCGGTGGAGGCGCGGACACGTTTTGGGGTGCGGGGAGCGTCGATCGTCCACCGGTTGGGACGACTGGAGATTGGGGAGACGAGCGTGCTGATCGTGGTGGCTGCCGCGCACCGGGGCGCGGCGTTTGAGGCTTGCCGCTGGATCATCGACACGCTGAAGAAAACGGTGCCGATCTGGAAGAAAGAATATTTTGAAGATGGAGCGGTATGGGCGGATGGGGAGGCGTTTCCCGAAGAAATTCGGCGGCCGGCAGGCACAGCGGGGAAGCGGCCTGCATCATAATCGATTGATTTCTGCATGAAGCGAATCCTACAAGTGCTGCAAGCTGCGAGCTACGAACTGCGGGCGATCAGTGCGCAGTTTTAGCTCGTGGATCGAAGCTCGTGGCTCGAAGCTCGCGGCTGGCTTCCTGGCGTGTACGCTCTTCGCCGCTGCGGCGGGCGGTTGTTGGCGGAGGAACCGGAAACCACGATCAAGGTCGACGTGAAGCTGGTCAACGTATTCGTGACGGTGACCGATGCGCGCGGTGCTCCGGTGGCGAACCTGCACGAAGGAAAATTTTCTGCTGAAGGAAGACGGCAAAGAGCAGAAGATCGCGATCTTCGACAAGGAATCGGCGCTGCCGCTGTCGATTGTGCTGGCGGTGGATACCAGCCTGAGCACCAGAAAAGATCTGCCGCTGGAACTGACCTCGGCACGCAAGTTTGCCCATACGATTGTGCGGCCGCAGGACGGACTCGCGGTGTACAAATTCAGCGAGACCGTGAGCCAGATGGTGCCCTTCACCTCCGATTTGAAAAAGATCGACGCAGGCATCGAGCGGGAGCGCAATGGCGCGGCCACGGCGCTCTACGATGCGGTTTATCTGGGGTCGCAAGCGCTCAGTCGGCGAGAGGGAAGAAAAGTGATGGTGGTGATCACCGATGGCGGAGACACGATGAGCCAGGTGAACTACAAAGAAGCATTGCGCGCCGCCCAGGAAGCGGAGGCTATTATTTACAGCATCATTATTGTGCCGATCGAAGCCGATGCGGGCCGGGACACCGGGGGCGAGCACGCGTTGATTCAGATTTCGTCGGATACCGGCGGCAAGTATTACTACGCCAGTTCGTCGGCGCAACTGGACGACGCCTTCCGAAGATCAGCGACGAACTGCGGACCCAGTATCTGCTGGCGTATTATCCGTCCGAGCGCTATTCGAACTCGGACTTCCGCCAACTGAAGGTGGACCTGACAAACGCGCCGGCGGGAGGTCCTTACCAGTCGCACTATCGCGCGGGGTACTACACCCACAAGGGAACCTTCTGAGGCAGCGATCTCGGCTTTCCCGTAGAGACGCGGCTTGCCGAGTCTCGGCAGTGAGGCATCGGGCGGTGCAAGCGGAGACGGGGCAAGCCCCGTCTCTACAGGTATGCCTTTCGTTCCCGCCATAAAAGCGCAGACATCGCGCCGGGGAAGTGGGCGCATCTAGTAAACTGTTCTATTCCATTTGCCGTAGAAACTAGGATCCTTAGACGCGGAATCGCTTCCAGGTTCTACTTGAGGTTCTGCCCCCAGGAGAGTGGCACTTTGTTCGATTGCTCTGGCTTGACGGTCCGTCGTTCCCTGTTCATTCGCATTGGCCTATTGTTCGTCGTTTCGCTCACCATCTCGCTCTCGCTCACCATTTCCTTGTGGGCGCAGGAAAACGCGCCAACCGGCACCATTCAAGGCATCGTTCGGGATAACGACGGCAACACCGTGCAAGGGGCACGGATTTTGTACGGCTCGCGGGTCACCGACACCAGCGGCGTAACCCGCACCTTAAAGACCGGCATCTACATTTCCGAAGCACTGCCGGCGGGCCCTTACGTGGTGCGGGTGGAAGGACGCGACATGGCGCCGGTCGAGGTCAACGTGACCGTAGTGGCGGGAACGGCAGTCACGCAGGACTTCAAGTTGGAATGGATCAATCCGGGGCCGGTGAAGCTGGAGAGCAAGTTTAGTGGCGAAGCTCCCGACAAATTGCCTATTCAAGGCCGCAACTATTTGAATGCGGGACAGTATGAACCGGGTGTGCAGGCGGTCGATGGAAGGATTCTCCAGCCAGGCAAAAGTGGGATCCAATCGCTTTCGATCGACAGTCAATTGGGGCGAACCACACACTTCGACATGGAAGAAGTCGAGACCATGGATGAGACCAAGGGCGCGGCCACGCTGAACTTGCCGGCGGAGGCGGTGCGCGAAGTGATCGTGTCGCGGGTGACGCCGGAGGTGTTCCAATCGCTCAACGCAGCTGGCGCCGTGCGGATTTCGACGCGCTCAGGCGGAGATGAATGGCACGGCAACCTGTTTGGAAATCTCGAAGATCAGATCTTCGGCTTGGCCGGGTTTCCGTCAGGAAACTCTGATTACAGCCGGCAGCAGTTTGGATTTGGAGCCGGCGGCGCGGTGATCAAGGACAAGGCGTTTCTATTCGTCGGCGGCGAACGCACCAAGCAGGATGGTTTTTTGCCGATGACATCCCAGGATTTGATCTTGCCGAATCTGAACTCGGCCAATCCAAACGCTTTCAACCAAACCATTCTGCGGGATGCGCTATTTTCGCGAGAACATGCTGACGGCGCGGCTGGATTACAACTTCAGCGACAATATGAAGGGATTTGCGCGCTTCAGCTACGACAACGCCAACCAGATCGGACCGCCGACAGCCTGTCGAATTTCCGCAATCAATTAAACATTCCAGCATGGGTCCTTGGGCTGGATTGGAACCACGGACGGTTTGTGAACAGCGCGCGCTTCGGCTATCAGAAGATGGTGAACGCGATCAATCCGGCGCTGGGCGATTCGACAATTGTGGCTGCTGCGCCTTTCCATATGCAGATTGGGTCGTATGCCCTGGGACCGAGCGTCGCCGGTCCACGGCAGACGATTCAGCGCGACCTTTTCGGGCGCTATGACGGCAGCACCATCTACAACGTGAATCACGCCATACGCTTCGGAGGAGCCATTCATCGCATCGTGCAGGGAGATTTCTATGCGCCGGGAAATTATGGCCCGTCGGTGACCAGTTCGGATGGGCTGGACACGATCAACGCCATCAACAGCAACCCGCTCCTGCTGCCGCTTTATCCCGGCGACCCGCGCGGAGCAGCGGATAATCCACTGAACTACCCGGTGGGTACGGTCACGATTTTCAATGGCCTCGGAAATTTCAGCGAAAATTCGGCATTCAACCGGTCGACCGGCGGACACTTCGACACGCGGCTCGAGGGCTACCTGGGCGACACCTATCAACGTGGTTCCGAACCTGAACGTCAGCTTCGGACTGAATTACGTGCGGGACACCGGGCGCACCGACAGCGACCTGGCGCCGGTGCCCTGTTCGGCGATCAACACCACCATCGTGACCACTCCACCATGCACGAGCGGTTTTATTCTGGATCAATTCGGTCTGCTCCCGCAGAACTAGTCCGTACGGCGTACACGCCGCTCGGCCAGAGGATAAACCAGCCAAACTTTCAATTTTGCTCCGCAGGCAGGTGTGGCATGGGATCCGGGACACAACGGCCGGTCGGTGGTGCGGGTGAGCGGCAGGATGTTCTACGACAATTTCCTGCTGCAGAATGCTGTATCAGGATCGCATCAACCGCTTGTCGAACGGGCAATACAACCGCAGCCTGACGCTGTGTCCGACGGGATCGGTGCTGTTTCCGAATGGATCGGTGGTGAGTTCCGTGCGGCGTTCCCGGGCAGCCAACGCTCGATATCGCGACTCAGATTTGCGGGCAGCCGATCGGCTCGGTCGCACCGCACATTCAGGATGTTGCAGTCGCAATTCCTCGCGGCGCAGTCGGAATCACCGGCGGCCCCAACGTCTACTCGCTGGCGAACAGCGTGGGGAATTTCGGCGGCATGCTCGCACCCGGTTTCAAGACGCCTCGCGATAGTGCACCTGTCCGCTGGATATTCAGCAACAGGTCGGAGAGCGCGGCATGTTCTCCGCTGACTACGTGCGCGAGATCGGCACCCAGTTTCCGCTGGGGATTGACACCAATCACGTAGGAGACTCGAGCTTACCTGACCGACGGCGACAATTCCAACCAATCCCTTGCTCAATACCTATGCGTCGGAGTTGTCGGCGATCAATGCCACGCTGGCTGCCAACCCGTTGTCGGGGCGCGGGATGCCCGACGCTGTATCCAGCGCCATTCACAAGCAGCAGTTCGCAAGCTGCCGTGAATTGCTATTTGACCACCGTGCCGGACCGCGAGCATCACGGATTTCGCGCGCCATGGTCTGGATTCGTCGAATGCGTTCTGCGGACCGTTTCCGTGCTCGGTCTTAGGCAAGCAGCAAGCGGCGTTCGGCGGAGTCAATCCAGCGGTGGGATCGAACCTTATGTACTTTCCCAGCGGACTTCTCTCTATACAGGCATCGCAGCTGGCTTACCACACGATCACCGGAGACGAACACGTTGCGGCGGCTGCAGCGGCTCGAGACGACGATTCATTACACGCTTCTCCAAATATAAAAGCAACATCGCCGAGCCGAATGGCAGCGGCGGAGATTATTCGCTGCTGAACGTGGCGGAAAATTACAACCGGCCGCACCGGGGCTACTGGGGCGACTCGGGGATGGACCGGACGCACCAGCTCATCTTCAATCCCACGGCTGGATTTGCAGCACGGGCTGCGGCTTTCCATGATAACACGTCTGGCTTCGCCGCTCCCGCTGACCGCTTATGTTCCACAGCAGAACGGGGGCGGAGTGGCCGGGAGAAATCTTCCGCAGCGACGATAACCGGTGACGGCACCGTGGGCGACCTTTTGCCGGCAACGTTTATTGGAAGCACGGGAAAATACTCGACCGCGGATGTGACCAAGGCCATCGCGTATTACAACGCCAACTTCGCCGGGAGGTTGACGCCGGCGGGTGCAACGCTGGTCAATAGCGGTCTGTTTTCCGCAGCCAACAACTGATGTCTGCTGGGCGCTTACGCGCCTCTGGTTCAAGGGCTGCCAGGCCACTACGCGGAAGCGACCTGGCTGAAGACGATGGATCTGCGGCTGAGCCGGCCGTTCCAGGTTAGCGAGCGGGTGAAGCTTGAGCCCAACGTCTCCATGTTTAACGTTTTCAACTGGGCCAACTTTGGAGGCGCGGGGAACCAGTTGAGCGGCGTCCTGGATGGGGCGCCGGGCAGTTCGCTGAACAACGCGAGTTCGGCGGGATACTGCGGCAACTCAACCGGCTACTGCACCTCGCGGCTGGACCGGATTCTGCCCGGTTCGGGCACGTACGCGAACGGCGCTCCGCGACAATTGGAATTTGGACTGCGGATCACGTTCTAGATCTGTATTCTAAAGCCAGCGGCTCACCGAGACACGACCAGAACATCTTTGGGACAATGCCGGTGGCGATCGTCCCAGAACCATGCCCGCGCAAACTATGCGCTCACGCTCAGCGCATTGCCGGAGTTGCTCCCAGTCTGGCTCGTCAATGTGGAATTGAGCAGGTTCAGGATGAGTTCGTAGCCATTGTTCTGATAGCCATTGTTCCCTTGCGGGTTGAGATTGATGGTGATCGGCTCGGCCGAGCTGCTACTTTGTTCCTGAGCTGCGTCAATCGAGACCTGTGCTCCTGAGCTGCCGCTGCCAAGATTGATCGTGACCTCTTCGGGAGAAGAGGACGAAGAACCGCTTCCCTGGCCGAGGTTGATGATGATTTCTGGCGTTGCAGATCCACTCGCTGCCGTGGTGCTGGGTGTGCCGGCGGATGTGGTGCCGGACGCATTGCCCAAATTGATGACGACTTCCGCAGCGGCGGCATTGGAGGAAGACGAAGAGTTGTTTTCCTCGCCGAGATTGATGACGATCTCCGGTGTTGCCGATCCATTCGCCGCGCTGCTGCCCGACGCGCTTCCCAGGTCGATGACGATTTCCGCAATAACGGGGTTGGAGTTGTAGGCCGAGATGGCGGTCTGGGCCTGCGGGCTTTGCGCGCCAAAAGTGGCGGAGAGATTGGCGAACGCCGACTGGGCGCCGGTTAGATCGCCGGATTGCAGCGCTTGGCCGATGGCTTGGAAATCCTGTTCGCGATCGGCTCGCGAAAATGCCTGTCCATTTTTGTTCGGGCCGCCCTGCCCAAGTGCGGTCAGAGTGTTGAAGTCCTGTTGCGCTGCATTCAAGTTACCGGCCTGCAGGTCCTGTCCAAGCTGGGTGAGATCGGCTTGCCGCTGCTGCTGGTAGGCTTGCAGTTGCTGGTAGATCGAAGAGGCATCGCCGGTTGTGGCGGCTGGTGTGGCGGGGGCTGGTGTGGCGACGACTGGTGTGGCGACGACCGGAGTGGTGACGGCCGGCTGCGTGCTGCTGAGGTTTACGACCGTAGCCGGAGTCGGCTGCGACGCAGATGCCGGATTGCCTTGCGTGGTTAGCGTCGCAAAGGCTGCCTGCGCTCGGCCCAAATCGCCCGCATCCAGGGCCTCGCCGATGGTGTTGAAAGCCTGGGCGCGGCTGGAATTCGCGAACGGTTCGGCATTGGCGAACGGCCCATCTTCTCCTAGCACAGCCAGGGCCTGGTAGGCTTGCTGAGCGCCGTTCAGATCTCCACTTTGAAGTGCTGTGCCCAGCTGCTTAAGATCGGCCTGGCGAGTCTGGTTGAAGGCCTGAATCTCCTGGTAAATCGATAAGCTCGAGACTGCCGCGGTTGACATAGTCTTTCTCCCGATCGCACATTGTCGTTACATCGGAACAGGGGCTTAATTGCCGCCCTCAACCATCATCGGTTGAAAGGGAAATGACTTTAGAGGGTAGAGTTCACCGACCTTCAATCGCGACGGAGCCCGGAGCAGAGTGCGAACCTGCGATATTTGCAACCGCAGACCGAAAAGGCCGGAGCAGTTGGTCGCTCCGGCCTCGGTCGTCTGGGTTCTGGCCCATAGGCGATCATCCTTTAAGCGATCATCGTCTTTTCGAAGCGCTCGCAGAGAGCGGTCTCTAGCGTATAAAGCCTGCGCGTCGTGGGATTGGTCAGATAGGGTTTGAGGATCTGCTCGACCTTGGGGGACCACTCTTTCTCATCGCGCTCGAACTCCTTCTTGCCGGTCCAGAGAGTGACTGCCAGCACTTTTTCGGTCTTAATCTCAGGCACAAGTGGAAGTATTTCGAGGAAGCCGGGCTGCTTTTTCAGAATAGGAAGAACCTCTTTTTTTACCGTGCGAACGAATTCGTCTTTTTTTTCTACCAGCGGAACGAACTCAAGGATGCGTGCGAACATGGGAAAGTCTCCTTTTGTTCAATTTAGAATTAGGTCCCGCGAGACTTCTGTCTGGCCCCTGTCTGCGGGATCGGCTGGCAGCGTACAACGGGGCCGGGCGAATTGCAGTGACGGGTGGGCTGGACCGCTGTGACAATTTTCTGAGAAATTGTTTCAAAATGGGAAAACTGACTTCGGCGCACAGACGCGGCAGCCGTGTCCCTACCCGAGATCAAAAAAAGATCAAGAAGTCAGCCGATCAAGCCGCACGAGCTGGTTGTTGGCGAATCCCGACCGGTTGCTCGCGGAAGCCTTTCGCGGCAGCGATGCCCAGCACGACGAAGAGCGCCATAACCGCGAGCTGCGTCACCGCGAACGGTGGTTCTGACCCTTTCGGAGCCAGCGCGTGGAGGGATGGCACCTTAAGGAAAAGCTGCACGACCAGAACGAAAACATTAAAGTAGAGGGCAACCACGGCGCTGATTACGTATGTTCGCCGCCAGCCGCCGGCCAGGTGACGGCCGTAGCGTGCGAAGATCGCCACCGCCAGTACGACCAGTGATATGGCACCGACTACATAGGAAGGCTTAAAGCCCTCGAACGGGAAGAAGAATCCGGTGACGCTGGTCAACACCGTCGTGATCAGGAAGATCGCCGTCCAGCCGTCGAGTCGCTTTCCAGCCACCAAGCCGAATGCGACAACCAATCCTGATAGAATCCCCATCAGACTGATTACGACGTGGACAAAAGTGAACGTGGTCATGCCGAAGATCATGACGACCTCCCTCTGGTTCCGAAAATCTTACGATAGGGCTGCGGAAATTGCCACGCTGGAGACCGATACCGCCATGTGTTGGAAGCAGCCGGGTGGGCGCTGAGGAAAATTTAGCGGCCTTCTTCTGTGCGGCTGGATGGATGCCAGCATCCAAGCATTGTGTGGTCCCATTTTCCTTTTTTCCACTGCACCATTATAATCGCCGTTCACCGTAATCCTGTGTAAGCGTTGACGTATAGAGAGGCCCCGACCAGGAGGGAGTTTATTCCTGGAGAGGCTGGCCCCGGTCAGACCCTGGTTGCCAGTTCGATCCTGTTGTCGGTCGGTTGCACCAATTTTTGCATTCCTTGGAGGCGTGGTAAGGAACATGGAAAAACTAGTTCGCATCGCTCTGGCAGCTTTCTTTCTTCTAGGCATCGCTTCCGCCCAAAACATCCCCCAAATCAACGTGTTCGGCGGCTACTCGTACCTCAACTTTGACCTGCCGGCCAACCCGAGCACGGGGACAACCTCTCAGAACCTGGCTATGAACGGCTATGATTTCTCCGCCGCCGTCAACCTGTTTCGGCACATTTCTGTAGAGGGAGACTTCAGCGGCCACTCACTTAGCGATTGCCTTGGTATTACCACTCTGAAGTGCAGCGATTTCTCATTCATGGGGGGACCACGCTACACGTTTCGTTCTCACTCAGGCAAATTCACCACCTTTGTACACGGCCTGGTTGGTCGCGACGACGCCACTCTTCCGGGACCCTCCGGAGTTTCCGTGAACGACGATTCGGTTGCCATCGCCGCGGGTGTCGGCCTTGATTATTGGTTCTGGCGCCACATGGTCGGATTTCAGCTGGGGCCGGTCGACTATTTTTATACCCGTCACTTGAACGAAGACGCCGTTCCCAGCCAAAACAGCGTTCGCGCCTCGGTCGGAATCGTCGTCAGATTCGGCGGTGAAGGTTCGAGCGAACCCAAGCCTAAAGCCCCGCGTCAGTCTTCCTCGAACCCGCATGGAGCCAGGACTGCTCCGGTTGCGAGCCAACCTTCTGTGGTCATGACTCAGTCTGTTCAGCTCAGCGGTCGCGGGATGCCGCTCCCTGCGCTCGGCCTCGCGGTTGCGCCCCAGGAATTCGACGGAGCGAAAATTATCGAGATCGCGCCGGGTGGCATGGGCGAGATGGCATCCTTGAAGGTAGGCGATCTGATTAAATCAGTGGACGGCAAGCCGGTAAAGACGCCGATGGAACTGGCGGCTGAGCTGTCGGACAAGACCGGGAAAGTTCGCATCGGCATTCAGCGCGGCGACTTTGCCACGGAGACCACCATCCTGCTCCACTGATCATTGATCACTAAGCACTGATTATTGATGATTGCCGTGAGAACTGGTGCGCCCGGAGAGATTCGAACTCCCGACCTACAGCTCCGGAGGCTGCCGCTCTATCCAGACTGAGCTACGGGCGCACTGCGGATTCACTTAGTGTACATCGCCGCATCAGACGCCTCAACGGCCTCGCCGACTTTCGCTGTAGAGACGCGGCTTGCCGCGTCTGAGACGGGGCAAGCCCCGTCTCTACGGAAGGCAGGATCAGCCTTCCACCGCCGCCATCGAGCCTCTCTTCCGCTTATTCGCTTGCAGAATCTTCTTGCGCAGCCGCAATGATTTCGGCGTGACCTCGACGAACTCATCGTCGGCGATAAATTCAATCGCCTGCTCAAGATTCAGATTGCGGTAAGGCACCAGCCGAATCGCTATCGTCGGAAGTCGAAGCCCGCATGTTGGTCAGCTTCTTCTCGCGCACAATATTGACGTCGAGATCCGTGTCTTTGGCGTTCTCGCCGATGATCATGCCTTCGTAAACGTCGATGCCGGGTCCGACGAAAAGCGCGCCGCGCTCCTGCAGATTGTAGAGAGCGTAGGAGGTGGTAAGTCCGGGACGGTCCGCAATCAGCGCGCCCGTCGGACGATGCGGAATCTCGCCCTGCCACTCGATGTATCCATCGAAAAGCGCATTCATCACGATGGTGCCGCGCGTGTCGGTGAGCAGCGTGCTGCGCAGCCCGATCAGTCCGCGGCTGGGAACGCGAAACTCGACGCGCACTCGGCCGTAGCCGTGATTGTGCATGTTGGCGACTTCGCCTTTGCGCGAGCCTACGTGCTCCATGACCACGCCGACGAATTCTTCGGGGATATCGACGGTGAGGTGTTCGACCGGCTCCATCAGCTTGCCGTCAATACGCTTGGTGACGATCTCGGGCTTGCCCACCATCAGTTCGTAACCTTCGCGGCGCATCATCTCGATCAGGATCGAAAGCTGCAACTCGCCGCGGCCCAGAACCTTGAACGAGTCGGTGCTGCCGGTTTCTTCCATGCGCAGCGAGACGTTGGTGAGCAGCTCTTTTTCCAGTCGCTCGCGCAGGTTGCGCGAAGTAACGTAACTGCCTTCGCGTCCGCAAAACGGAGAAGTGTTGATGGTGAACAGCATCGCAATCGTCGGCTCGTCGATGATGATCGGCGGCAGCGGCGCGGGATTCTCCGCGCTGGTAATGGTCTCGCCAATCGTGATGCCTTCAACGCCCGCGACGGCAATGATGTCGCCGAGCGAGGTTTCCGTAATGTCGGTGCGCTTGAGGCCGGAGAAGCTGAAGAGCTTGGTGATTTTCGTCTTCTGAAATGACCCGTCGCGCTTGGCGATGGCCACGTCTTCGCCGGTCTTCATGGTGCCGGAAAAAACGCGGGCGATGGCCAGGCGGCCCAGGTAGTCGCTGTAATCGAGATTCGCGACCAGGATCTGCAGCGGTCCGTCCTTGTCGCCCTGCGGCGCAGGAATGGTATCGACGATCGCTTCAAACAGCAGACGCAGATCCTCGCCCGCCGCTCCCTGATGCACGGCGGCCGTGCCCGCCTTGGCATTCGTATAGAGGACAGGGAAATCAAGCTGATCTTCCTTGGCGTCGAGATCGATAAATAGGTCGTAAACCTCGTTGAGAACTTCCTGCGGACGCGCATCGGGCCGGTCAATCTTATTAATGACCAGAATCGGCTTCAGATTCGCTTCGAGCGCTTTGCTCAGCACGTAACGCGTCTGCGGCAGCGGGCCTTCGCTGGCGTCGACCAGCAGCATGACGCCATCGACCATCTTGAGCGCGCGCTCCACTTCGCCGCCAAAATCGGAGTGGCCGGGCGTATCCACGATATTGATTTTTGTGCCGGCATAAAACACGGCCGTGTTCTTGGCGAGAATGGTGATGCCGCGCTCGCGTTCCAGATCGTTCGAGTCCATGACGCGCTCGGCCACGGTCTCGTTGTCGCGGAAAGTCCCGCTCTGGCGAAGCATGGCGTCAACCAGCGTGGTCTTGCCGTGATCCACGTGGGCGATGATGGCGATGTTGCGAATACTCGGATTCAGATCGAAAACTCCTAGCGAGTGCAAATTGGGGCTTACTACTACTTTACTATGGCGAGCCGGATTCGGGTTTGTTGAGCGAAACGACTGTGTGGTGACGGGGCTTCGCCCCGTTCCGGCGCGGGGCAAAGCCCCGCCACCACACGGGCTTAGCTGCCCTCGGCTGTCCAAGCAAGCGGGGCTTGTAGACTTAATTGGCTCGGCATACCATGCGTCCAAACGAAAACTCTCGCCGCCACCAAATCTCCCTCCTATTCGTCGGCGTCATGTTCTTATCGTGCAGCCTTTCTCGCGCGCAACAGTCAGATAAGAATCCTTCTACGCTACCCGATGCTCCAAAGCCGAGCACGCCTGAGCACAAGGGCTTTTTCGCGCGCTGGGCGGACTTTTATCGCCAGGACTGGTCGCCGCCGTCCGCTTCTTCGACTGCTTCCGCGCCGGCTCCAGCGCGCCGCGGCCTTCCTTCGCCGCTCGATTCGCCGCCATTTCCTAACTCCGATTGGTCGTACGGAGGTTCGCCCGTGATTGGCGAGCCGGATACGAATAGCTATCCGCTGATGACCGCCATCAACGGAGCCCGCAGCCGGACGAAGCTTTATGGATGGATCGATCCGACGCTGAACTTCAGCACTTCCACCAACAGCAATGCGCCCGAGGCGAACGACGTCTACTCCAACCGTTTCGAGCTGAATCAGTTCGTCTTCTATGCCGAGCGTCTGCCCGATTCCGTGCAACAGGATCATGTCGACTGGGGATACCACCTGACCGCTCTCTATGGCACGGATTATCGCTACACGACGGGAAAGGGCTACGGGAACAGCCAGTTGCTGGACGATCATCATCAATACGGCTTCGATCCGACGCTGGAATATGTCGATATTTATATTCCGCAGGTCGCGCAGGGGATGAATCTGAGGATCGGCCGCTTCATCTCCGTGCCGGGCATCGAGGCGCAGTTGGCGCCGCAAAACTACATCTTCAGCCACTCGCTGCTCTATGCGATTGATCCGTTTACCGACACGGGATTGATGGCGACGGTGAAGCTGAACGACCAGTGGCTGGTGCAACTGGGAATTACTGCTGGCCAGGACGTGGCCCCGTGGACGTCCGATGCGAAGCCTTCGGGCACGGCCTGCGTGAGCTATACGACTATGTCGGTGAATGACAATTTGTACATCTGCGCTAACGGCATCAACGATGGCAAGTACGCGTACAACAATCTGCAGCAGTATGACGCCACCTGGTATCACAAATTTTCGAAGACGGTGCACATGGCGACGGAGTCCTGGTACATGTATGAGCGCGACGTGCCCGCGCTTGGAGGCGACATCAAGCCGGAACCTGGCGCCAACGCGGCCTACTGCTTGACGGGAGAGCAGCGTTGCACCGCTCCGGAATACGCGGTGGTGAATTTTCTGCAGAAGGAACTTTCGGCGCATGACTTCCTGTCGTTTCGCAGTGACTTTCTCGACGACAAGAAGGGCCAGCGCACGGGCTACGCTACGAAATATTCAGAGAACACGATCATGTGGTGTCATTGGTGGGGGTCGACGGTTCAGCTGCGTCCGGAGTTGCGTTTCGAGCGGGCGTGGGATCAGAAGGCCTACGACAATGGGCGCAAGCAGAATCAGCTGACGGCGGCCAGCGACCTGATTTTTCATTTTTGAGGATGTAGGGGTCCTTCGACTCCGCGGAACGACTCGCTTCGCGAATCGTTCCGCTACGCTCAGGATGACAACTTAGAGTTAATTTGAAGTTTCGACCAACTCTGCGCCGATTTCCGGAGTTACTTCCGCTCGCGTTCGTAGGCGATACCAGAACACGATTGCTATCAGCGAGAACAGAAAGATGATAGTAGAGATGGCGTTGATCTCGGGGGTGATGCCGCGGCGGAGGCGTCCCCAGATTTCTAGCGGGAGCGTGTTGTCGCGGCCGATCAGGAAGAAGCTTACGGCGATTTCGTCCATGGAGAGGGTGAAGATCAGGAGCGCGGCTCCGATGATGGAGAGTTTGAGATTGGGAACGGTGATGCGCCAGAAGGTTTGCCAGTAAGTCGCTCCTAAGTCGAGCGAGGCTTCTTCCTGGGCGCGATTTAGTTTCTGCAATCCGGCGAAGACTTCGGTGGTGGCTACGGAGATTAGTGCGGTGCCGTGGCCTAACACGATGGTTAGCAGACTTAGTTTTACTTCGACTACCCGGAAGAGCATTAATAGCGAGAGGCCGGTGATGATGCCGGGAAGAATCAGCGGCAAAAGAACCAGGCGGCGGAACAGAGCTTTGCCGGGGAATTGGGCGCGGTCGAGCGCCAGCGCGGCGGGGATTCCGAAGACTAGAGCGATCAGCATGGCGGCGAAGGCCACCAGCAGGCTATTTAAGACTGAATCCCAGATGGGGCCGTCGTTGAATAGAATGCGATACCAGTTGAGCGTCAGGTCGTGGGGCGGGAAGCCTCCTACGCCTTGTCCGTTGAAGGAATAAAGGATGAGGATGACGATGGGCAGATAGAGGAAGGCGAAGACGGCTAGCGCGTGTGCGGTGAGCCAGCGCGGGATTCGCAAATGACGCGGAGCGATGGGGTGTCCGGCCGGCAGGATGCCGGCGCTACGGTTGGGCTGGGCGTTCACTGGAAACTCCATTTCTTCTCCAGACGTTCCGAGAAGAAGATCAGGCCCAGCACCAGCGCCAGCATGCAGAGCGAGATGGCGGCGCCTAAGGGCCAGTTGTAGGCGGCTCCGAAGAGGCTGACTACTATGTTTGAGATCATGATGCCGCTGGGGCCGCCTAGCAGGAGCGGCGCTAGAAAGTCTCCCAGGCTTAGGACGAAGGCGAAGGTTGCTCCGGCCAGGACTCCGGGAATCGAGAGCGGAAAGATCACGCGCCAGAAAGTCTGTGCGGGCGTGGCTCCCAGATCGTGCGAGGCTTCGACCAGGTTGCGCGGAATGTGTTCGAGCGATGCGTAGATTGGGAGGAAGGTGAAGGGCGTATAGATGTGCGTCAATGTGAGCACGACGGCGAATGGGCTGTAGAGCAGGAAATCTAGCGGATGACTGGTGAGGTGCACATATTGCAGGAGCGTGTTCAGGACGCCGTCGGTGCCGAGAATCGTCTTCCAGGCGTATGCGCGTACCAGGTAACTCACCCACAGCGGAATAATGACGAGTTGATAGTAGAGATCTTTTTTCCCGCCGGCGTGGAACGAGAGAAAGTAGGCTAGCGGATAGCCGAGCAGCATGGAGAAGAACATCACGCGGGCGGCGATCCACATGGAGCGCAGCAACGTCTGCCAGTAAACGGGTTTGGTCAGGAGTTCGTTGTAGTTGTCGAGGTTCCAGGAATGCACGATGGCTTGTGATTCGGAGACCGACCAGAAGCTGTAGCAAAACATCAGCAGGTAAGGCACGAGCAGAAACACGGCAACCCAAATCAGCGGCGGGACGGTGATCGCGGTGCGGTAGGCGCGAGAGAACATTAAGCTCTCTCCCCGGAATTAAGGCTGGTCGCGCGAACCTGGATCGCATCGGCGGCGGAGAATTCGAACTCGAGCGGGCTTTCGGGAAGGTCGCGGCTGGCGGTGCGGATGGTCAGAATCAGTCCGCCATCGGATTCGACCCGCAACAGGTCGGTGGCTCCGTGAAAAGCCTGGTCGCGAAGTTTGGCGCGAAAACGAACTGCCGCGTTACTGGTTGGCGCAGCGCTCGCCGGGCGAATGCACTCTGGACGCAACGAGAACAGCGCCGGGCCATCGGGCAGCTTCGTGGGCCATTGCAGCGCGCCGCAGGTCGCTGCGCCTTGGCGAATGTTGGCGCTCAGTAGATTTGTATGTCCGATGAATTGCGCGGTGTACGAGGTCGCGGGTCGGTTGTAAATTTCGCGCGGGCTGGCGACCTGCTCGAGTTCGCCGGAGCGCAACAACGCGATGCGGTCGGACATCACCATCGCTTCTTCCTGGTCGTGCGTCACAAAGATGAAGGTGATGCCCACTTCGCGCTGCAGGGCTTTAAGTTCGACTTGCATCTCGCGGCGCAGGTTGGCGTCGAGCGCGGAGAGTGGTTCATCGAGCAACAGCAGACGCGGACGATTGACCAAAGCGCGGGCGAGCGCGATGCGCTGCTGCTGTCCACCGCTGATTTTTGATGGTTTCGACTTGGCGTAGGCGGACATTTTGACCTTCGCCAACGCTTCGGCCACGCGCGATTGAATTTCATCGGCCGGACGTTTGGCGATGGCTAATCCATAGCCGACGTTTTGTTCGACGGTCATGTGCGGGAAGAGCGCGTAACTCTGGAACACTGTGTTTACGCGGCGGCGATAGGGGGGTTCGGTGTCGAGGCGCTTGCCAGACATCCAGACTTCTCCGGAAGTGGACTGCTCGAAGCCGGCGAGAATTCGCAGCAGCGTGGTTTTTCCCGAGCCGCTCTCGCCGAGGATGGTCAGGAATTCGCCTTCGGCGATTTCGAGGGAGATGTCGCGCAGCACGACGTTCTTGCCGAAGTGCTTGGCTACATTGCGGATGGAAAGAAGGGATGCGGGGGCTGGTTGACTGCTGGTTGCGACTGCGGGTTCCGACGTCGTTGCCATGGCTGTCTTTTTGGCGCTGCTTGCACGCGGGCGAGGGCGCCCGCGCTACACATTACTGGGTGGCTTTTACTTCGTTCCAGATCTCGTTGTACTTGGCGCGGCGCGGAACATTTTGCCAGAAGTAGATACGCTTCTGGTAATTGTCCACGTCGTCGAGGTGCAGGCTCTTCACTTCTTCCGGCGTCATGTACTGCGCCGCGTGCGGATTTGCCGGCGTGTAACCGAGTCACGTCGGTGACCGTCTTCTGCGTTTTGGCTTCGATCATGTACTCCAGAAATTTGTACGCCAAATCCTTGTTGTCGCTGCCGGCGGTGATCATGAGGTGATCGATCCAGCCGGTGGTGTTTTCTTTGGGAATGGTCTCGCCCACCGGAAAATTCTTTTGCGCAAGTTCCACCGTGTCATGAGCGGCCAGCCCATGGCGATAACAACTTCGTGATTCTCGAACAAGATTGGTCAAGTTCGCCGCCGGTGGACCAGATCTTGCGAATGTTCGGCTTCAGCTCCACCAGCTTCTTTTTGACTTTGTCCAGTTCGTCATCGCTTAAGTTGTAGAGATGGCCGGGATCGGGCTTGTCGTAGCCGAGGACCTGGGCCGCCATGTAGACGGTGGAAAGATCGTCCCACACGGAAATTTTTCCTTTCAGCTTCGGGTCCCACATGACGTTCCAGCTTTCGGGAGGCTGAGGGAATGCGGTGGTGTCGTAGATCATCGGATCGGGTCCCCACATGAAGGGCACGCCATAGACTTCGCCCTTTACGCGGACCAGTGACAGCGAAGTGAGCTGCGGCGAAAGCTGGCTGTAGCTGGGCAGTTTGCCGAGATCGAGCGGCGCCGCGAGGCCTGAAGTCGCGATCATGGTGGCCACGTCGCTCGAGGGAGAGATCACGTCGTAGTTACCCGAGCTGCCGCCGCGCAGTTTGGCGACGAGTTCGTCGCTCGACCCATGTAGGAAGCCGATACTTTGCAGTGGTTCTGCTCCTCGAAGGCTTTGACGTAAGAGGGATCGGCGTAGCCTTCCCACACCAGCAGGTTGAGCGTGGGAGTTTTCCGGGCGCAGGATGCGGTGAACAGGATGAGCGATGTGGCGAATAGCGCTAGGGTTAGTCTATGAAGCATTTAGTTATCCTCTTAGGTCAAACCACCTGCTCAAGTCAAACCACCACGGGGGACATGACCGTGGAATCCCACCTTCGCAAAGTGCGCGAAGGATGGGGCACCCGGCGGCCTTAAAATCAAAGTCAAAGTCAAAGGCAGCGGGCGAGGGCGCCCGCTCCACACAAAAACAAGTACAACACCGAGTTCTTGCTTCAGAATGTCGGCGGAGTGTTGACCCACAACAGCCAGGTCTCGCTCCGGCCGGGATTTTTCCAGCGATGGGGCGTCGCGCTCTCAAAATAAAAGCTGTCGCCGCGCTTCAGATGGTACTCCTCGTCGTCAAGAGCGATCTTCAACTCTCCGCGCAATACGAAAAGGAACTCCTCGCCTTCGTGGGCGTAGGACTCGCCACTGCCGGCTTGGGGCGCGATGCGAAACAGGTGCGGCTCCATTACTTTGTTGCCCCAGGCGAGCAGCTCCATGCGCACGCCGGGACCGGCTTCGAGCACCTTGCGTTTCGACGGCCGCACCAATCGGGTATTCAATTCCGTCGCATCGAAAAAATCAAGGATATTGGTGCGGTAATAGCGTGCCAGCCTGCGCAGCGTCCCGACGGAAGCGCTCATCTGCGAGCGTTCGAGAGCGCTGAGGAAGCCAACCGAAATTTCCGCGGCCGAGGCGACTTGGGCAAGGCTGAGGCCGCGCTTGGTCCGCAACCGGCGCAATCGAGGGCCGATTGAAGCAGTGCCGTTGCTGGCGGCAGGTTTGATGGCGCCTTCGCGCTTCAGCATCTGCACGATGGCGGCGGCGTTCAGTCCGCGGACCTTGCGCAGGTAGCGCGCTTTTTTCAGCAGGCGCACGTCATCGTTGGTGTAAAGACGATACCGGCTTTCGGTGCGCTGGGGGCGCGTGAGCCCGAGCGCCTCCCATCCGCGGATCGCCGAGGGAGAAATCCCTACCACACGGGCTACGTCGCCGATTTTAAGATAGAGCTTGGACGTCGCTCGACATGACTTCCGAATGTGGCTGTTGGCCGCGCCGCGGGGAATGCATTTTTCCGCTTGACAGAGGGCTGCGTTAGCCTCTAACCTTGCGCGATTATAGCAAGGTTTGCGCTGCGCGCAAGTTGAATTCGGGTGCAAGTAAAGTCTGTTCCCCGGAGATCAGGAGGATCTGTCCCATGCCGTCGTCGAAACCGTCGAAGATGTCTTGCTGGCTCATCTCGTTGACCTCGATCCTGAGCCTGTGCCTGATCTGTACCACGCTGGCGTCTGCCCAGGGCACGGGCGGACGCATCCTCGGCCGCGTCTCGGACCCGACCGGCGCCACGCTGGCCGGAGTTAAAGTCACGCTCACCAACGACGCCACCGGCGTGAGCAGCGAGGCCACCACCAACAGTAATGGCGACTACGGCTTCCCACAGGTTCCGGTGGGCATCTATCGGATGGAATTCGACCTCACCGGCTTCAAGAAGAACCTGCAGCGCGCCGTGAACGTCGATCTCAACCAGATCGTGACCGTGAACTCGGTGTTGCAGATCGGCGCAACCAAAGAGACCGTCGAAGTGACCTCTGAAGCGCCGCTCGTCGATACCACCAGCACGCAGTTGGGCGCGATTATGGACTCGCGGCAGGTCTCAAACCTGCCGCTCAATACTCGCGACACCTATCAGCTTCTGCAACTGCAGCCGGGAGTGATGTCGACCGTCGGCTCCAGCAATACGCTCATTTATGGAAGCGACAATGCAGGCGCGGTTTCGGTGAATGGCGGCCGAGGGCGCTCCAACAATTTCAGCGTCAATGGCGGCGATGCCAATGACCTCTTCGCGAACCTTCCGACGGTGCAACCTTCGCCGGACAGCATTGAGGAGTTCCGCGTTCTCACTAATACTTTCGACGCGGAATACGGGCGCAATTCGGGTTCGGTCGTGAACGTCGTCACCAAGTCAGGGACCAATGACTGGCATGGCAGCGCTTACGAGTTTTTCCGCAACAAGGTGCTGAACGCCAATAACTACTGCCTGACGGAGGCCTCAGACGGTCTTGCTTGTGAGAAGCCACAGTTCAATCAAAATCAGTTCGGCGGCACTTTTGGCGGACCGATTAAGAAGGACCGAACTTTCTTCTTTGCCTCGTACGAAGGACGCCGCATTCGTCAGGGCATCCAATCTCCAGCGGTGACCGTGCCCACCGCCATGGAAAGACCGTCTCCTTCGAACACGGTGAATGGGCAGATTATTGGGGACTTTTCTGGGATTCAGCAGGGCGTACCGTTCCCAGGGGTACTGAGTAACTCCGCGCTTCTGACAAGTCGTCAAGGTTGTCAGACGGCCAACTACGCGGTTAACGGTCCTTCCGCGCTAATTCAAGATGGTGCGCCCTACGGGGCTAGCACCCCTCAGAACCCACTTCCGCCTGTCTTTCCCAGTGGTCAGATCCCGCTGGCGTGCATGGACCCCACTGCGGTTGATCTACTGCAGTTCGTTCCCGTTGCACCGAACGGCGGTTCTTTGGTCAGCACTGTGCCGCCCGAGGCCGTGCGCGCCGACCAGTTCACGGTCAAAATCGATCATCGGTTGAATGACAAACAGAACCTGAGTATCTATTACTATTTCAACGACGATACCACGCATAATCCTTTTGCGAATTTCGAGCTCGCCGGCGCCGATCTCCCCGGCTTCGGAGACATTGTGGCAGAGCGTTTCCAGCAGTGGAACATCACGCACACCTGGACGATCAGCAACAACACGGTGAATGAATTCCGTTTCAATTACAATCGCGAGGGCCAACAGACGTTCCAGCATCCGGCGAATACGGAACTCGTACAGAATTCTTGTCCCCCGGCTCCTACGTGGCTCACCGGGATTACCGGCCCCCCGCCCTGTTTTTATGGTGACGGGTCCACTGACCCAAATGGCAGTCTCTATGGCATACATCCGTATCTTGGCGCCGGCCGCGAGGGACTTCCCTTTATCGCGATTTCTGGCGGATTTTCCATCGGCAATGATTGGGAAGGCGAGCTTCCGCAGACGGGGAATTCGTTCCAATGGTCAGACAGCTTAACCAAGATTTGGGGCAATCATACGATGAAGTATGGCGTGGATGTTCGCCGGCAACAGTTTAACCAATTCTATTACTACAACGTGAACGGAGAGTTCAACTATTACGGGGGAGGGCCGAACGACCTCGAGTCGAACGATCTCTTCGGAAACTACATGTTGGGCCTTGCCGATACCTTCGGACAGGGTTCGGGTCAAAACGAAGCAGTCCGCAACACCGGATTGTACTTGTACGCGCAGGACAGCTGGAAGATAAGGCCGAATCTCACTTTGAATTATGGGCTGCGATGGGAGTTGAACACCCCGTTGGCGGATAAATTCCAACACGTCGAGACTTTCCGCCCCGGCCAGTCGTCGACGATCTACCCTTGTGGAGGCCCTAATACTGATTGCACGTCGCAAGATGCGATCGGGTTGGTCGTTCCGGGCGACCCCGGCGTCCCTCCCGGCATGACCCAGACTTATTACAAGGCCTTTGCTCCCCGCATTGGGATTGCATGGAGTCCAGGCAGTTCGGGCAAGACCAGCATTCGCGCGGGCTGGGGACTCTTTTATAACCCAATCGAGCAGTTTGTGCTGGCCCAATTCGGCGCTGAGCCACCGTTCGGAGGTAGCACGTCCATCTCCGAGACGCAATTTAACCTGCCTTTTCTCGGACAGGACGGTGCCACCACATATCTGAATCCGTTTCACGGTGTCATCAGCCCCCCACGCGGGCAGATGCAGGATTGGGCGAAATTCGAGCCCATTGATCTGTATGGCGATTTCCAGCCGCATATGCGTACGCAGTATTCCGCGCAGTACAACCTCACCATTCAGCGTGAATTAGCCAGAGACCTGAAGCTGGAAATTGGCTACGTGGGATCGCAAGGTCATCGCTTGCTGGCGACGCATGACATCAACTACTCGAACCCGCAGACCTGCCTTGACATTAACACGCTCGCTGGCGCGGGAACCTGTAGGGCGTTCATCGGAAGACGCGCCGTTCGCGAGATACCCATTCGTGCACTGTGCCCAATGGCTTCAATTTTCATTTGCCCAACGGCACGACTGTTGCCGGGACAGGTGGCCCAACGCTTAATTTTGTTGGCTTGCGTCCGTATTCGTCGCCGCAGTGCGATCCCACGACCGGCATTGGTTGTCCCGCGAACGGAGATCCGGTGTTTACCGGCATCTTTGCCCAGGACACGATTGCCAGCTCAGCCTATAACTCGTTGCAAGCTTCGTTGGAGAAACGATTTGCCCACGGGCTCCAATTTACTGCCGCCTACACGTTTAGCAAGTCGATTGACGAGGCCTCGAGTTTTGAGGGGATCTTGAATCCATTGCCTGGCGCAAATAATTACGCGCGGTCGCTCTTTGACGCACGGCACCGGATTGTCATCAGTTATTACTGGGAGTTGCCGGTAAGAAAATACAGCGGCTTTGCCGGGAAAAGTGCTTGATGACTGGGCAGTGTCGGGCATTACGACCTACCAGACGGGATTTCCGATCCGCATCACGTCCTCCGCGGACAATGAGCTGATGAACAGCGACGACTTCGAATTGCCGGGCGAGCCCGACCAACTTGCTCCTCTGCAAAAGCTCCACCCACAGAACAATCAGAGCTACTACTTCAACCAGAACAGTTTCACTGAGAACGCAACCGTCATGCCGACTCCCACTAACGGGGTTCTTCCCTGCACGACAAACCCCGGGTATGGCTGCTACGATCCGAGCCTGTTGGGGCGTATCGGCACCGCTCCGCGCACGATCTGCTGCGGGCCGGGGATCAGCGAAACTGATTTTGTTCTCATGAAGAACATTCGCGGTCAACGAAAGGACCCACTTCGAATTTCGCGCGGAGATATTCAATATCTTCAACCACACACAGTTCTACAATCCGGACGGCAACAGCACCGATGGTACGCAGTTTGGCCAGGTTACTCAGGTCAAAGACCCTCGTCTGGTGCAGTTTGCATTGAAGTTTTACTTTTAGTTCGAAAGATGAGTTTGAAGGAATAAAATAGACATGTTCGATCCCGGGCGGTTTCGGCCGCCCGGGCCCAATCTAATGGCCGACCCGGCCTGAGCCTTATTGGAGAATCACGATGTACCCCGCATTGCAGAAAGAGCTCGATACCTTCGAGCGACGTACTCCGAAGTCCGCCGAAGCGCATAAGAAGAACCTGAAACGCCTGCCTCTGGGCGTGGCCAGCAATTATCGCGCTTATGATCCTTATCCGATCTTCGTGGCAGAGGCGTCGGGAAGCAAGTTTCGCGATCTCGACGGCAACGAATACCTTGACCACAATCTATGTTTCGGCACGCTCATGGCTGGCCATTCGCATCCGGCGGTGATTAAGGCGGTCGAAGGCCGCCTGCACAAGGGCACGGCTTACGGGATGCCGCACAACATGGAGTGGGAACTGGCGGAAGAAATCTGCACGCGTTTTCCGGTGGAGATGTGCCGCTTCGGCAACAGCGGCACCGAAGCCACCATGCATACCATTCGTCTTGCCCGCGCCGCCACCGGGCGCGACAAGATCATCAAGTTCGAAGGCGGTTATCACGGGCTGCATGATGCGGCGCTGGTCAGCGTGAAGCCGCATCCGCCCGCCGACGATTTCGGCGATATCAAGAATCCGAAACCTGTTTCGGGCGGCGCTGGCGTGCCCGAAGGCGAGCATCGCCAACGTGCTGGTTGCGACGTTTAATGATCTGGAAACGGTGGAGCGGCGCTTCCGTGAGAATCCGAATGAGATTGCGGCGGTGATTCTCGAGCCGATCATGATGAACGTTGGGCTGTGCATGCCGCAGAAGGGATTTCTGGAAGGCCTGCGGACGCTCTGCGACAAGTATGGCGCACTGTTGATCTTCGACGAAGTCAAGACGGGCGCGAAGCTCTGCTGGGGCGGCGCTTCGGAATACTTTGGCGTGGCTCCCGACATGATCTGCCTGGCGAAGTCGATTGGCGGAGGATTTCCGCTGGCAGCTTTCGGTGCGCACAAGCGGGTCATGGATTTGATTTCGGAGCACAAAGTGTTCCACGGCGGCACTTACAACACGAATCCGATTTCGATGGCGGCTGGCCTGGCGACTTTCCGCGAAGTGCTTACTCGGGATAACTACTGCGCACATCGAGAAACTTAGTAACAAGCTGGTCGAAGGTTATAGGAAGACCATCGCTAAAGTCGGATTGCAAGGCTACATTGCGAGCGCCGGAGCGAACGGCGCGTTGATGTTGTATCCGAAGGAGATTCGCAACTACCGCGACTGGCTGGCGGTTGACGTCGACCTGTGGCGGCACTACTGGTTCGGCATGGTGAATCGCGGCGTGATGGCGCAGCCTTACTGGTGGGACGAGCAGTGGACGATTTCCGTGCAACACACCGAGGCCGACATCGACAAGCATCTGGCGGCATTTGCCGACGTTGCCGGGTCGCTGGCCGCGGCGCAGCAGGAGCGGTTGGGAGCTGTAGCAACGACACTAACGGGATCGGGTCATCTGCCTCGGCCATCGGTGATCGAAATCCGAGAGCCGGATCGGGAAGCGCGATCATCGATCACCGATGGTCCGATCTTCCGATGACTCCGATGACTCTGATCCCAGCCAGCCGCACCTGAAGCGCGTCCTTGGTCGCCGCGACCTGGTGTTGCTGTTTGTCGTCGCCGTGTTCAATCTCAACGTCGTCCCGTCGATCGCCGCCAACGGCGGCGTGACCGTCTGGCTCTGGATTATCTCGCTGCTTCTGTTTTTCTGGCCGCAGGGGATCGCGGTGATCGAACTGGCGCATCGTTATCCCGGCGAAGGCGGCGTCTACCTGTGGGCGAAAGAAGTGTTCGGCGACTTTCATGGGTTTCTTTCCGGCTGGTGCTACTGGACCAATAACATGCTGTATGTGCCGACGGTAATGCTGTATTTCGTGGGAGTATCCGTTTTCGTGCTCGGCCCAAGCCATGCTATGGCTGGCAGATAACAAGTTTTTTGCCTCCGACTGCCTCGCTTGCTCTATTGGCGCTGCTTACCGTCTTCAATATTGTTGGACTCGGTGTCGGCAAGTGGATCAACAACGTCGGGGCGATCGGAACTTTTGTCGCCGCCGCCGTGCTCATTGGCCTCGGCGCGTGATCTGGTCGCATTTCGGTACAAGCATCACAGCCGCGGACTTCCGGATCCCTGCCGACCCTCGCTTCGTGCTGAATTCTTTCGGCGTTATCTGTTTTGGTCTGGTCGGCCTTGAACTTGCATCGGTTATGGGCGACGAAATCGAGGACCCCGGCGTACGCTTCCGGGGCCGTCGCCTGGGGCGGCGTGCTCTCCGGCGCTGCTTTACATTGGCGCCACGCTGACTCTGCTCATCGCGGTCGGCAAGAATGCATCAATGTGCTGCAGGGCATCGTTCAAGCCGTCAACCACATGGCGGATCGGGTCGGCATCGCATGGATTATCGGTGCCTTTCGCCCTGATGCTCAGTTTCTCGATTGCGGGTATTGGTTCGGCGTGGATGGGAGGTTCCGCGCGAATTCCGTTCGTCGCTGGACTAGATTCGTATATGCCTGCATGGCTGGGCAAGATTCATCCTCGCTACGCCACGCCTTACGCGGCATTGATCGTCCAGGGTATTGTGTCGGCGCTTCTAGTGCTGATGAACTTCTTTGGATGGTGGTTCTGGGACAAATTAATGGCGGTCTTCGGCTTATTGCCGCGCTTGTATCTGAGTCCTGCGGGGGCCGGGAAGTGTTTCAAAGACTGCTTTCACTGGCGGTGGTTCTGCAGCTTGTGCCTTTCGTCTATGTTTTTGGTGCGCTTGTTAAAATTCGCAGTCACTGAGATCGCTCCCCCAAGGCCGGTACGGCCGGACTACCATGTTCCTCGCGGGGACGAGCGGCTTTCTAACCACGATCCTTGGGATCGCGCTCGTGTTCTTTCCGGCCCAGCAAATTACTTCGCTGTGGTCCTACGAAGATTTGGATGGTGGGCGGTACCCTTATTCTTTATCGGATTGGCCGCGTTTTTTTTTCTTTGTGTACGGGCGGCTGAAAGAGCCGCCAGGCGCGACCGTGTGGTTGAGATAGCAGTATTTCATGGAGGACTTATGCCTGGTGGAGTTACAACCGACGTCAAGACTTATTCGATGCTGATTAACGGCGAGTGGGTCGCGAGTAAGTCGGCGAAGACCTTTCCTGTGTACGACCCGTCAACCGAAGAAGTGATTGCGCAGGTTCCAGACGCGAACGCGGACGACGTGAACCGCGCGGTCGCGGCTGCCAAGGCTGCCTTTGAAGGTGGTCCGTGGGCGACCACCACGGCGCAGGAGCGAGGACGCGTCCTTTTTCGTCTAGCCGAGAAGGTGCGTCAGAACCAGCCTATGCTCGCCGAAATTGAATGTCGCAACTCGGGCAAGCCGATTGTTGAGGCTGAGTACGACATCAACGACGTGGCAACGTGTTTTGAATACTACGGCGGGTTGGCCACCAAAGTCGTCGGCTACGTGAATCCTGTTCCCGACAACGCGATGAGCCTTTCATTGAAGGAGCCGATGGGCGTCGCCGGGCAGATTATTCCATGGAATTATCCGTTGATGATGGCTGCGTGGAAACTGGCTCCGGCGCTGGCTGCGGGTTGTACTTGCGTGCTCAAGCCAGCCGAGCAAACGCCGCTCACCGCGCTGGAACTAGCGAAGTGGTTCGACGAAGTCGGCCTGCCGAAAGGGGTAGTCAACGTAATCACCGGCTTTGGCGAGAGTTGCGGATCGCCGCTGGTCAAGCACCCTGACGTCAATAAGATTGCTTTTACTGGATCGGCCGCGGTCGGCAAGATCATCGTGAAAGAAGCCGCGGATACCGTGAAGCGCGTGACGCTCGAACTGGGCGGCAAGTCGCCGAACATCTTTTTCGCCGATGCCGATTTCGAATCCGCCATCGACGGAGCGCTGTTCGGCGTTTTCATCAACCAGGGAGAAGTTTGCTCGGCCGGCAGCCGCATCCTCGTCCAGAAATCGATTTACAGCAAGTTTGTCGAAGCGATGGCTGAGAAAGCAAAGAAGATCAAGATTGGTCCGCCGCTTGAGCGTGAAACGAAGATGGGAGCGTTGGTGTCAAAAGACCAATACGACCGCGTTTGTTCTTATCTCGAGATCGGCAAGAAAGAAGCCAAAGTAGCCTCGGGCGGCGGACGTGCCGCCCAATTCGCCAAGGGTTACTATGTGCAGCCGACGATCTTCTATAACGTGGATAACAACGCCCGCATTGCGCGCGAAGAAATCTTCGGGCCGGTTGCGGCTGTGATTCCGTTCGACGATGAAAAAGATGCGTTGAAGATCGCAAACGACACGCCCTACGGGCTGGCTGCGGCCGTTTGGACGCGCGACATTTTCAAAGCCATGCGCGCGGTAAAGGCGTTACGCGCGGGCATAGTGTGGGTGAACCACATGCAGCCGACTTATGTAGAAGCCCCGTGGGGAGGCTACAAGCAGTCGGGCTTTGGCCGCGAACTTGGGCCGTGGGGCATCGAAGAATATCTCGAGACCAAGCAGGTGTATATCAATCTGAATGAAGCTCCGATCTGGTTTGGTACTTACAGAACTGATTGAGACTGACAACTGAGAACTGACTTATGTCCACTATTCAATTACGCACTCCGATTCCCGGGCCCCGCTCGCAGACGCTGATGAAGCGGCGCAATGCTGCGGTTGTGCAGGCGGCCTATCATGCCACGCCGGTCTTTGTTGCCAAGGCGGAGGGAGCTGTCATCGAAGATGTTGACGGTAACCGCCTGATCGATTTTGCCGGCGGCATCGGCTGCCTCAACACCGGACATCGCGCACCGGCGGTGGTTGACGCGGTGCGCCGCCAGCTCGATCGCTTCCTGCACACCAGCTTTAATGTGCTGCCCTACGAGAGCTATGTCGCCGTCTGCGAGAAGGCTGAACGCGCTGGTGCCGGGCAAGGGACCGAAGAAAACCTTGCTCGTGAACACCGGCGCGGAAGCAGTCGGAGAATGCGATCAAGATCGCGCGCGTCCACTCGAAGCGGCCGGCGATCATCTGCTTCGAAGACGCGTTCCATGGGCGCACTTACATGGCGATGGCCGCGACCAGTAAGCGTATCCTTACAAGGCGGGGTTCGAGCCGTTTCCGAGTGAGGTGTATCGCGTTCCATATGCGTACTGTTATCGCTGCTCTTACTCGATGCAGTATCCGTCGTGCGATGTACACTGCGCGCGGCACATCGAAGACACGTTCAAGCGGGTGGTCGCCGCGGAATCGGTGGCGGCGGTGATCGTCGAGCCGGTGCTCGGCGAAGGTGGATTCGTTACGCCGCCGCCAGAATTCTATCCGACACTAGAGCGCGATTTGCCGCAAGCACGGCATCCTGCTGATCGCCGACGAAGTGCAGACTGGGTTCGCGCGCACCGGCGCGATGTTCGCCTGCGAGCGACTGGGACTCGAACCCGATCTGGTCACGATGGCGAAATCACTGACGGGCGGTTTGCCCATGGCCGCGGTTACGGGGCGCGCGGATATTATGGATGCGCCCGGCTCCGGGCAGCTGGGCGGCACGTTCTCAGGCAATCCGGCGGCTTGCGAAGCGGCGCTGGCCGTACTTGACGTTATCGAGAAGGAAGATCTCTGCGCGCGCGGAATGTTATGGGCGAGCATTTCCGAAGCGCGCGACGAAGTGGCAGGCGCGCTGGGAATGTCGGCGATGTCCGGGGACTGGGTGCAATGCAAGCGATCGAACTGGTGCGCTCGAAGGCAACGCGCCAGCCTGCTGACGAGGAGACGGAACAAGTGTCACAATACTGCTACGAGCATGGGTTGGTGGCGACGCCGCTGGATCGTACGGCAACGTAATTCGTCTGCTCGTACCGCTGGTGATTACTGACGCGCAGATGGACGAAAGGCATGGACGTGCTGGAGTCCGCGCTGGCTCACGTTGCCGAGAAGAAAGAACGCGTTGACGGAGCAGCTCACTTAGGGCGACTGTTTCTCAGTGCTTCTTTAATACTTATTTCTTTGCGATTACGAAAGGTAGCATCCTCATGTCAACTGTTGCCGCACCTCCCGCCAACAAGATCCCACAATTTGTTAATGGTCAGTGGGTCGAATCGCACGCCGCCGAATGGCAGGACGTTGTCAATCCAGCGACGGCCTGAGATCATCGGCCGCGTTCCGATTTCCCGACGCCGCCGAGGTTACGCGCGCCATTGATGCGGCACAGGCTGCCTATCCGGAATGGCGGCGCACTCCCGCGGAAGACCGCATCCAGCCGCTCTTCAAGCTGAAGATGCTGCTGGAAGAACACCAGGACGATCTTGCGCGCGTCATCACGCAGGAAAATGGCAAGACGTTTGCCGAAGCGAAATGCGACGTGCGCTGAGAATGTTGAAGTCGCCTGCGGCATTCCGATGATGATGCAGGGCCACAATCTGGAAGATGTGGCGCGCGGTATTGACGAGACTATGATTCGCCAGCCGCTGGGCGTGGTGGCGG
>CAVXBU010000021.1:0-370084 GCA_963760175.1 uncultured Acidobacteriaceae bacterium | reverse complement strand
TTCATGCGTTGAGAGTAGAGCCCCGTGAAATGCCGCACCAATCTCGGAATATCCCCTGTGCGTTGTCGAAGGGCTGGGACATGGATCGGGAATACTTTCAGACGATAGTAAAGGTCTTCGCGAAACGTCCCTTGTTTTACCATGGCGGGCAAGTCCCGATGCGTGGCCGCGATCAGGCGGACGTCAACCGTATGCGTACGGTTGCTCCCGAGCCTCTCGAATTCCTGCTCCTGCAGCACGCGCAGCAGTTTCGCCTGAAGTTCGAGTGGTATATCGCCAACCTCGTCAAGAAACAGCGTACCTTTGTCAGCGAGTTCGAAGCGCCCGGTTTTCTGGGCGATGGCGCCGGTAAATGCCCCTTTTTCGTGACCGAAAAGCTCACTCTCAAGAAGTCCGAGGGGAATCGCGGCACAGTTCAGTTTCACGAATGCCTTTTCGCTGCGACTGCCCAGCTTATGTATCGCACGCGCAACCAGTTCTTTGCCGGTGCCCGTCTCTCCCAGGATCAATACGCCCGAATCCGTAGGGGCAACGACCGATACCATGCTCAGCGCGGTCTTCAATGCTGAGCTCTCTCCGACGATTTCTCCTAACTCGGCGCGAATTTCCTCTTCCAGATAGCGTCTTTGTTTCGTTTCCTTGTCTCGATCCTTGGTCGCCTGTTCGTACTCCAATGTGTTCTCAACGGCAATCGCTACCTGACAGGCTACCTGTTCGAGCAAGATGACGTCGTCTTTCGCGAAATGATTGTCCGAACGCCTGCAGAGCATCAGAACCCCAACCACGCGATCGCGGCCTATCAGCGGAAGATAGCACCCCGTCCTCAGGCCTTCTTCGAGCACGTGCTTATAGATGAGTCGGCCATCACGATTTCCATAAATTTCGGGGTCCTCGCGGACCTGGTCGAAGCTATCGATCCGGATGCTCTTGCCTTTCCGCAATACCTGACCCGAAATCGAGCTATTCATCGGCACCAGCGATCCCTCACGGTAGGGTCCTCTCATGTCGGGATTGTGCAAGAGAGTGACGCGTAACGCGCCACTGTCGGAGTCGGGTAGCAACAAGACGGACACGTCACATTGCATTACTCTGAACAGATTCGTTGAAAGCGCCTCAACCATTTGCCGGAGATCCAACCTCGATGTGACGCTGCTTGTGATCTCCAGAAGCAATCGCAGCCGATCGCGTTCGCGCCGCAGTGCTTGTTCGTTCATGTGGCGCTCAATCGCGATCCCAGTGATGTGGCTGGCATTCTCGATCAACTGGAGTTCGTTGGCACTGGGCCTGCGTGGTTCACGATAGTTGATAGAAAATGTGCCGAGAGCTTTGCCTTCGCTCGTGAACAACGGGCGTGACCAAACGGAACGAATTCCATAAGGCAACATGCGGTTGCGATAGTGCTCCCAGATGGGATCGGTCAGGATGTCGGTTACATAGACCGGTTCCTTCCGATAAATGGCTGTGCCGCAAGATCCGCCTTTCGGACCAACAGCCATGTCTCCTACGTGAGCGATGAATCCAGGAAGGCTTGGCGCAGCGGCACAATGGAGTTCCTTTCCGTCTTCGTCGGGAAGCCAAATCGTGCAAGACATGCCCTCGGCTTGCGATTCAACCAACTGAGCAATGTTCGCTAGAACCTCGGACAGAGGAGAGCCCGCAAAAATCAATTTTTGCAGGTTGAGGACAGACTCAGTCGAAATTAGCCCCAACTCATGTTCCGACGGTGCGTTCTGCGATAGGACTTTTGCGGGAAACTGTATTGCTCTCTCCATGGAATTGTCCTTCCCGACCCTATTAGATTCGAGAAGTCGAGGTATGTCCTATCGCAGGCCGATTTCATAGCGCCGACTCCGGGCCGCGTCAGACACTACTTTAAGCCGGAAAGGGCCGAAACTGCCACTGTTTAGAGGAGCGAGTGCGCGGTCGGATGGGCTTTGCAGTTTGGTTTTGGGGCAGACCGGGTTGAGGTCGATTGGCCTTCCGGCCGCAAACAGATCGTAACCCAGGGTCTTCATATGAACCGTACCCTAGAAATCACCGAGCCAAAGTAGGCTTGTATTTTGCATCGGGTGGCGTGGGCGCCAGGTACTGCCGCAGAGAATCCCGCCAGCTTCAGCGTTGCGGATCGGGCCTTATGCCGGGAGGCGCCGCCACGCGTCTCAAGCAAACATATTGAGGAGCGGGTCGATGATCGACGAGAGCTTAACGCCAGCTTTCATCAACCACCCTATAAAAAATGCGGTTGTTCGCTTTACAATCCTCATAGCTCGGCTAAAGGAGACGGCGGAGCTATGGCGCGAGATAGTTCGTTCCACTGTAAACTTGAGAAGTCGAAGGATAAAGATGAAAACGGGGATCAAGTGACGACGATCTTTTGTCCGAATTCGAGTTGGGGAGCATGGCACGATCGGAGATCTAGAAATACCAAGCTCGGTTAACCTCCGCCGCTTTCGATGCGCAATCATGCTAGACGCAAGGATCGGCAAACCATTAGAGAGACAGCCTTTCTTTAGTGCGGGGCAAAGTCATTGAGGTGGCGTTATTGTTGGAACAGTCGTGTACACAGCTCGGAAATAAGAGGAACACGCGATTGGAAAGCTTATTGCTCGCGGGAACCGAGGTGGACATCTGGCGAGTTGATCTTGCTGAACACCAAGCTGAGATCCAGCAGTTTCCTAAGTTACTCTCGCCGGATGAAACTCAGCGTGCAGATCGATTCTGTTTCGAAAGAGATCGCCGGCGTTTTATCGTGGCTCGGACGGCAACAAGGCAGATACTCAGCCAATATGTCAATCTGGCTCCGAAGGAACTGGTCTTTTCTTACGGCAAGCAAGGCAAGCCGGAACTTGAGGGTGACGCGAAAAAGTCTGGCATCACATTTAATGTGTCTCACTGTTGTGAAACTGCTCTGATAGCTGTGACGCGAGGGCTGATTGTCGGCATAGATATCGAGCAAATCAATCCTGAATTTGCCACCAAGGAAATCTCCCAACATTTCTTTTCTGTCAGCGAAGTTGCCAGACTACGGACGCTACCTCAGAGCGCGCAAGCGAAGGCTTTTTTTTCCTGCTGGACTAGAAAGGAAGCGTATGTCAAAGCATTGGGTGAAGGGCTTTCTGTGCCTTTGAACAGTTTCGAGGTATTCTTCGGTCCGGAAGTTCCAGCGGGACTTATTCGTGTGAGAATCGGCCCGGACAAATTGTTGTGTTTGAGCATTTATGACATTGACGTGTCTCCGGAATTTAAGGCAGCCTTGGCGATTGAGGGGAATGGGCACCAGTTACGCCAGATGATATGGATTCCGCAGGGTCAGGCGCGCATCGACGACTTCAATCAGAGAACATAGACTTTTCGCTCCCCCCTCGGCCAGCTGCGACTCGGCCTTGTCGACATGCTCCCTCCCTTGGAGTCCGCACAAACTGAAAGTATGCCGGGATCGTAGAACTGGAGATTCACTGAGGGAGCGGACTTAAGACTAGAAGCGGTCTTAGGTGCGCTTTTGCCGCCAGACCGTTCAAAAGACAATCCAGGAGATGCAAACCTACGCTGGGGATTCTAAGGCCGCGCAACGCGGCGACGAAAAGCCGTTAAAAATACGCGATCACGGCCCCGATGCGTTCCGTTATTTCGCCAAGGAATTCAAAGGGATCTATGCCCGACACATGCTTCACCGCGACGATTGTCACTTCATATAAACTTGCATGGTTGCGCAACTTTGCGGGGACCTGTAATCGGTCCGGAAGGAAACGGATTGCCGCTAAGCCGGGATGTGCTTTGGTACAAGGACGCGATCATCTACAGGTCCACGTCCGCACTTTCCACGACAGCAACGGAGATGGCATCGGCGACTTCCACGGGCTTGAAGAGAAGCTCGACTACCTGCAGGAACTGGGAGTCAGCGCGATATGGCTCATGCCGTTCTTCCCCTCTCCTCTGCGCGATGACGGCTATGACATTGCGGATTACAACGCCGTCCATTCAAGCTATGGAACATTGGAGGATTTTCGGAAGTTTCTGGAGTCGGCCCACGACCGAGGAATCCGGGTCATCATCGAGATGGTGTTGAATCACACCTCCGATCAGCATCCGTGGTTTCAAGAATCGCGAAGTTCGCGGGACAATCCACGCCGCGATTGGTACGTCTGGAGCGACACCGACACCCGGTATAAGGGAGCCCGCATCATTTTTCTTGACACCGAAAAGTCCAACTGGGCGTGGGACCCGATTTCGAAATCCTTCTATTGGCATCGCTTCTTTAGTCACCAGCCCGATCTCAACTACGACAATCCCGCGGTTCGGGAACAAATGTGGAATGTGATGAAGTTCTGGCTGGAGATGGGGGTCGATGCCTTCCGGCTTGACGCCGTGCCCTACCTGGTGGAACGGGAGGGCACAAATTGCGAAAACTTGCCGGAGACGCACGCTATCCTGAAAGAGTTGCGGCGGAAACTCGATGAACAATTTCCCGGCAGGATGCTTCTGGCGGAGGCCAATCAGTGGCCCGCCGATCTTCGTCCCTATTTTGGCGAGGGAGATGAATTCCACATGGCGTTTCATTTCCCGTTGATGCCCAGGATGTTCATGGGGCTGAAGTTGGAAGACCGCAAGCCGATCACTGAAATCCTGCAACAGACCCCGGAAATCCCGCCCTCATGCCAGTGGTCCCTGTTCCTGCGCAACCATGACGAGCTGACCCTGGAAATGGTAACCGACATGGAACGCGACTACATGTACGACGCATACGCCGAAAACAAGACGATGCGGCTGAACCTCGGAATTCGGAGGCGGCTCGCTCCTTTGTTGGACAACGACCGCAGGCGCATTGAGTTAATGAATGGAATGCTGATGTCGTTACCGGGCACTCCTGTCATCTATTACGGCGATGAAATCGGAATGGGCGATAACATCAATTTGGGTGACCGTAACGGAGTAAGGACTCCGATGCAGTGGAACGGGGGAACGAACGCCGGCTTTTCTACCGCGTCCCCGGAGCATCTGTATGCCCCCCTTATCCAGGATCCGGTATATGGTTATCCGGCCGTGAACGTCTTGCGGCAAAAAGCGAGCGAACATTTGCTCCTCAATTGGATGCGAAGCATCATAACGGTCCGCAGATCGACCGAGGTTTTTGGCAGGGGATCGATTGAGTTTCTCTATCCAGCCAATCATAGAATACTGGCCTATGTGCGGCGACTGGGAAACGAAGCGGTCCTGGTGGTCAACAATCTTTCGAGCACTGCGCAAGCAGTCGAACTGGATCTGCGGCGCTACAAGGGAAATATTCCGATCGAGATGTTTGGCAAGAATATGTTTCCGCGTGTGGGCGACCTGCCCTATCTGCTAACCATGGGACCCTACCAGTTTTACTGGTTTCGGCTGCGACGAATCTGAAATGTAGATAGTGAAAACGATGTCACATGACGCGCGTCTGCACAGGCACGCGTCGGTACTTCGAACGGAGACGAAATTGGCAGAGGAGAGCTTTCTTACGGATGATTTTCTTCGCCAACTGATCGACGTCGGCGAAGTCGACATCCTCGTGGGCTTGCCCACCCATAATAATGCCAAGACCGTCGGGTCGATCGTCCACACGATTCAGAGCGGCATCCTACGCGGGTTTCCCCGAGAACGAGCCGTCATTATTAATGCCGATGGGGGGTCGCGTGATGGCACTCCCGAACTGGTCACGGGCGTCTCTATCGATGACGTGCGCCCAGCCTCCAATCTGTACGCGCTCCGCACGTTGCACTCCATCAGCACGAAGTATGCGAGCAGCCCCGGCGAGCGGAGTCGCGTTGCGGACTATTCTGGCTGCCGCCGAACTGCTCCGCGCCAAGGCCTGTGTGGTGATGTCGCCCGAGTCCGTGAACATCGAACCCGAATGGATCTCCAAGCTTCTGCGCCCCATTTATGACGACGGCTTCGATCTGGTCACCCCGACCTATCGCAGACATAAGTTTGAAGGGCTGCTCATAACGAATTTGCTATACCCGATGACCCGCGCACTTTACGGGTTAAGAATCCGCGAAGCATATTCGCCCGAGTTCGGATTCTCGGGCCGTTTCGGAAGTCAATTCCTTGGACAAAATCCTGGAATGATGGAACCGAAGGGGCCGGCGTCGAACTCCGCTTCACCCTGGCTGCGATCACCGGGACAATACCGTATCTGCCAGTCCTTCCTTGGAGAAAAGAATCACGTCGAGCGCAGTGCCGCTGACCTGGTGCCGGCGCTGCGACAAACTGCCGGCACCCTGTTCTCCGCATTGGAGCCAGATTTCCCGTCTGGAGCGAGGTGGCCGGTTCCCAGCCGCTCCCTACTACCGGGGCCGACCACGAAGTGCTTCTGGATCCACTGCGAGTAAATCGGAAACGATTGCGAGAGATGTTCTCGACCGGAATTGCCGAATTGGAATCCGTCTTTCAGTCAATTCTTTCCCCGTCCACTCTGGCAGAACTCCAGCGCATCGCCCGCCTGGGAGAAGAAGAGTTTCATTACCCTGCGGAATTATGGGTCAGGACGGTTTACGAGTTTGCCGCCTCGTATCAGAAATCTGTGATCAGCCGGGATCATATCATCCAGGCCTTGGCGCCGCTTTTCCGCGGCCGAGCATTCACGTTCCTGATGGAGAACCGCAACGCTTCTGCGGACGACGTCGAGAACAACATCGAAGGTTTGTGCCTTGAGTTCGAGCGATTGAAACCGTATCTGCTGCAGCTGTGGAAATCAAGAGAGTGAGGCCACTATGCGGGAAATGATTATCAGCGAACTGAGTCAGGCGCTGCACGAGATTGCCAGAAATTTCGCCCACTTCCTTCCTCGTCTCATCGTGATGCTGATCCTGGCATTTGCGGGCTGGGTGATCGCGTACGTGGTAAAAGCGGTTCTGCGCAGCATTCTGAGGCTCATCAAGTTCGACAAGCTTTCAGAAAATGCGGGCGCTTCGCAGTTGCTCACCAAGGCCGCTTTGCCTTCGGCGACGGAACTGTTGAGCCGGTTCGTCTTCTGGGTGACCTGGCTCGGCTTCATTCTGCTGGGTGTGCAAGTGCTCGGTATCCTGGGGCTGCAGGAGCAAACCGCAAGATTCTTTCTTTTCTTGCCGCGTCTATTCGTAGCGATGTTCATTCTGTTTTTCGGACTGCTGGCAGCCAGCTTCTTTTCTCGCGCCGCTCTATTGGCTGCGGTAAATGCGAATGTGCCTTCACCCCGGGTTTTGAGCCTCGCGCTCCGCAGCATCATCATTGTTTTCGTATTGTCGATCGTCTTTGAAGAACTGGGTCTGGCAGAACAGACCATGCTGGTTGCCTTCGGAATTGCCTTCGGAGCCCTGATGCTCGGCTTGGCCATCGCATTCGGCATGGGCGGCAGAGACTTGGCCAAGCGTTTCCTGGAGAAGAGGTTTGTTCGCGAGAAGAAGAAGGAGAGACGAAGACGAACTGTCGCCGCTCTAGCCTGAAACATGGGGCCCGAAAGTGCCAACCCGGCGCCCATTGCGGTACGATGAAATTTGCTTCCTGCTCCATTTGGGCGGCGACTGCCATGCGACTACTCAGCATCCGGCTCATTGTTTCCCTCATCGTGGGCATCACGCTGGTCTCGCTCTCGTCCTCGTATTACGAGGCGTTGGGTGAGAAACGTGCCCTGAGCCGGGACCTGGAGCGACGCGCCGAGGTATTGGGCGAAAGCCTCGCGGGAAATGTCGAACGCGACCTGGAGAAAGATTCGCTGCAGGATTTGCAGCGCATCGTAGAGCATTACGGGAACCGGGAGCATCTCTCGGGACTGGCTATCTACGCTAGGCAGGGCGATTTGCTGGCAGTTACGCCAGAGCTGAAATCCACGCTGGCTACCGTTCCCTCTGTAATGTCTCAAGCCTTGCGTGAGAACCATGGAGAAGGCGCGTTTCAACGACGTGGGCGATGCCTCGCTGCACATCTACGCGATGCCTCTTCACCAGCACGACGAAGTCATCGGCGGCCTCGCGATTGTTCATGATGCCGGCTATATTCAAGCGGAGAGCCTTCACATTTGGCGCGAAACATTCCTGCGAGCGCTGGCACATGTGTTTCTCATCGTGCTGATCACGCTATTGATTGTTCGCTGGAGTATTGCCGCACCCATCGCACGTACGGCGCGGTGGATGCGTGCCTTGCGGACGGGGCGAATCCCTTCACGGGCAGAACGCCACGGATCTGGATCTGTTTCGTCCTCTGGTGCGGGAGGTCGCCGCCTTCGCGGAAAGCCTTCACCAGGCGCGGTCGGCGGCCGAGACCGAAGCCCGCTTGCGGGAGACAGGTGAATCTCTGTGGACGGCCGACCGACTGGCCGTGCACGTGCGCACACGCCTGGACAATGCGCGGCTTTTTGTCGTGTCGAATCGCGAGCCTTATGTGCACCTGCGGCGTGGCAAATCAGTGGAGGTGATGGTGCCGCCCAGCGGGGTGGTCACTGCGATCGAGCCAATACTGCGCGCCTGTGATGGAACCTGGATTGCCCATGGCAGTGGCGATGCCGACCTCGAAACGGTTGATGAGCACGACCGGCTGCGCGTGCCTCCGGAAGACCCTCACTACACTTTGCGTCGCGTCTGGCTGAACGAGGCGGAAGAAGAGGGCTATTACTACGGATTTGCCAACGAGGGACTTTGGCCTCTATGTCATATCGCGCACACCCGCCCGATCTTTCGCGCGGAGGACTGGAAATGCTATCAGGCGGTAAACCAGAAGTTCGCCGATGCGCTGCTCGAGGAGATAAGGGACGTGGAAAAGCCCATTGTGCTGGTGCAGGATTACCACTTCGCGCTGCTGCCTCGGCTGATTAAGGAAAAAAGACCGGAGGCCAGGGTGGCAATCTTCTGGCACATCCCGTGGCCCAACCCAGAGGCGTTTGACATTTCCCCGTGGCGGCGCGAACTTGTGGACGGTCTGCTCGGCGCCGACCTGATCGGGTTTCACATCCAGTCGCACTGCAATAACTTCCTGCATACGGTGGACCGGGTAGTGGAATCACGCGTCGATTGGGAACACTTTTCGGTAAGACGCCTGGATCATCTCACCCTGGTGCGACCCTTCCCCATCAGTGTCGACTTTACCGATGTCGCAACGTTCCGGAATCGACGCTGGATTCCTACACCGAACGTTCTGCCCTGCTCAAGGCCTTGGGGATTGAGGCTACCTTCATGGGTGTGGGCGTCGACCGGGTTGACTACACCAAGGGCATTCTGGAGCGCTTTCTGGCGATTGAGCGTTTTCTGGAGAAGTATCCTTCCTATCAGGGCAAGTTCACATTCGTGCAGATTGGCGCTCCCAGTCGCAGCCACCTCAAGCGCTATCACGATCTGATGGCGGAGGTGGAAGCGGAAGCCGGCCGCATCAACGCGCGGTTCCAGACGGACAAATGGAAGCCCATCGTTTTTCTGAACCGGCAGCATAATCACGAGGAAATTCAAAGGTACTACCGCGCCGCAGACTTATGCCTGGTTACGTCGTTGCACGATGGCATGAATCTGGTGGCGAAAGAATTCGTGGCCGCCCGGCAAGACGAAAGGGGTGTTTTAATCCTGAGTTGCTTCACCGGCGCCGCCCACGAGTTGCGCGATGCCGTTACAGATAAACCCCTACGATATCGACCAGACGGCGGAGGCGATTCGCATCGCTCTTGAGATGGAGCCGGAGGAAAAGGAATTGCGTATGCAACGCATGCGGAAGACGGTCAGGGAACACAATGTTTACCGCTGGGCAGGAAGCCTCATCGCGGAACTCTGCGAGCTGCGCCTGGACGCGTCGGACGAAAGCAAGGAGAAACTTCGGGCGAGTACTGCTGCCTGGGGATGAGGAGCATGTGTTTGTCCCGCACGGTCAATCCAATCGAAGTCGAGCAGTTCATGAACGCGGTGGCACAGTCGCCGGTTTCCGCGCTTCTGCTCGACTATGACGGTACTCTCGCGCCATTCTGCCTTAATCGGCAGCAGGCTCTCCCTTATCCGGGAATGACCGAACTCCTGCAGGAGATCATCGCCAATGGCCGCACCCGTGTGGTCATCATCACCGGTCGGAACGCCCGCGAAGTGATCCCTCTGCTTGCGGTTCACCCCCGTCCCGAGATCTGGGGATGCCATGGGTTGGAGCGGTTGAAACCGGATGGAACCTGCGAGACACCCCGCGTCGAAGAGCCTGTGCTGCACGCACTGGCTGAAGCAGATCGTTGGTTAAGGTATCAGGGGCTGCACAACCGGGCTGAGTTCAAGACCGGCGCCGTCGCCATCCATTGGCGCGGGCTGGACGAAGCGACAGCGGCGGAAACCCGCAGCCAGGTCTTGCTGGGCTGGTTCCCAATTGCTCAAAGTACGCCGATGGAACTGCTGGAGTTCGATGGCGGTATTGAAATGCGCATGCCGGGTCGTGATAAGGGGGATGCGGTCCGCACCATCCTGGATGAAATTGGCCCTGAGGTTCCTGTCGCCTACATGGGGGATGACTCGACCGACGAGCGGGCTTTCCTCGCTCTTGGTACCCTGGGCCTGAGCGTGCTGGTTCGTCCCGTATGGCGCGAGACGGCGGCTGCCCTATGGATCAGACCGCCAGAAGACTTGCTGGAGTTTTTAGCGCGGTGGCTACGAGCGTGTCGTCGGGGCGCAACATAGCGCGGGGAAACAGTCTTCGCCCGGTTAAACGAGTAAGGTTAAACGAGTAAGGGTGCTACCAATCGCCAGCGAAGCCCTCGATCATAATTCACAAACCCCGGACACACCTCTAACTTTGTTGTAGCTCAAGTGCCCGACACAATGGGTCCACAATGCGTCATGGTCAATTCGCTACTGCGAGGTTTTTCTTTACCTCCAGGTGATTTTTTCTCAGGAGCGCTCTCGGGGTGAGCCTCAGGCCGGGGTGCAGCCTGTTGACGAGCTGCTGCAGGCTGCGAATGAGCTGCACTCTCTGAATGAACCGTTTTATTCTCATTCGAACGGGAAGCGGATGCTTTCTCGGCCGTTTTATTCTCATTCGATCGAGTAGCCGCTGCTTCTTCTCGGCCGCTTTATTCTCATTCGAGCGAGCTCAGCTGCCTTCTTCGGCCGATTTATTCTCATTCGAGCGAGTAGCGGCGGCTTTCTTCTCGGACGCTTTATTCTCATTTGAGCGAGTCTCCGATGCCTTCTCGGCCGTCTTATTCTCACTCGATCGAGTTGCAGCTGCTTTCCTCTCGGCCGCCTTGTTCTCATTCGAGCGAGTCTCGGCTGCCTTATTCGCAGCCGTTTATTCTCATTCGATCGAGTAGCCGCTGCTTTCTTCTCGGACGCCTTGTTCTCATTTGAGCGAGTCTCGGCTGTTTTATTCGCAGCTGCTTTATTCTCGTTCGATCGAGTAGCCGCTGCTTCTTCTCGGACGCCTTGTTCTCATTTGTGCGAGTCTGCCGCTGCCTTCTTCGCAGCCGCTTTATTCTCACTCGAGCGAGTTGCAGCTGCTTTCTTCTCGGCCGCCTTGTTCTCATTCGTGCGAGTCTGCGGCTGCCTTATTCGCAGCCGCTTTATTCTCACTCGATGCGAGTAGCGGCTGTTGTCTCTCGGCCGCCTTGTTCTCATTCGTGCGAGTTTCGGCTGCCCTGTTCTCGGTGGCCCTGTGCTCGGATGCAGCACCATTGGCCGCCACCACGCCCTTGCCGGCAAACTCTCCCGGTTTGGAGGTTGCAGCGATTGGCGGCTTGCCATGATTCACGGACGCTAATAGTTCATGGTTCCTGCTGGCGGCCTTTGATGCCCTGTTTGTGCGGCTGTTGCCGGAGTATGACGCTCGTGTGCCGCGGTCTCTTCTGCAGCGGTCGGTCGAGCGGTTGTTCCACCGGTTCCGCCGTTATAGCTAACGTGGTTTCCCGCTCTTTCGTTGACTCACGTTCTTTTCGTAAGTATTGTGAATGTTGGCGATGTCCACGTTGTTTACCGAGGTGTTGTAGTTGAAGGATCCGTTATTCCAATATCCGCCCTGATAGCCGAAACCGCCATAGCCGAAGCCATAGTTGACGCCGCCGTAGAAACCAATTGTGGGGCCCCAGTAGCCATCGTTCCAGGCGAAGGCGTTGCCACCCCACCCCCAATAACCGGGAGTCCAGAGCAGGCCAACGGCGGGCGGCTCGGCCCATGTGCCAGGCACCCAGAAATATCCTTCACCCCATAACCCCAGTAGCCGGGCGTCCACAAATAACCGCTCTGCGGACAAATAGGTTGCGAGTACGCTACCAGTTCAGGCGGAGCGATCGTGATCGACATGCCGAACTGCGCGAACGAGGTGGCCGGTATGGCCAGTATCAGAACAGCTAGCAGATAGCAAACGGACTTTGCGCATTTTGAACCACCTTGCCAGATCATCCTTCGGTTGCCCGGTCCTACCTTGCCGCTGCGGGCTGCGTGGATTGAACGGCGACGCGTCGATGAAAGGATTCCACGGAGGCACCGCCAAGTCTGTGCACTACAGCTCACTTCTCAACGCCTTAAAGTGGCTCATCCGAACCCTGCGCATGCGCCGGCCAAATTGCGCAGAGTCCTTCTTCAAACTGCGCTTCGTCCGCTCAGTAAGTTAATGACCAGAATCACCAATCCCACAACCAGCAGCAAGTGAATCAGACTCCCCCCGATATGCAAACTGAAACCCAAAAGCCACAAAATAATGAGAACAACGAAAATGGTCCAAAGCATGTGAGCCTCCAGTGCCCTTTTACGAACACACGAATGTGAATCTCACCCAATCGGGAGAGAAGTAATCGAACTTAGCAAATCAGGATTCAAACGGTCTGAGCAATACTGCTCACCAACGTACTGCCGAAATTTGCCGGGAAAAATTCAACCTGTCCTGCCCTGTGCTGTTCTGCACGACCTTCCGACGGCCCCCAGCATCCAACACGTCAGTAACTTGGAACGATTCGGCCGGCAAGCGGACAATGATAGATAGAGTCCAAAAACTGTATTCCTTGGGCGCAGGGAGAGTTGTGCGCTGAAGTTATTACCACGTCAGGTGTCATACATGGCGATAACTAACGAAAACGTGATCGGCGTACTTGCCACTACCGCATCGGATGAAAAGACGGAAGCGACGTCGGGCAGAGAAGACACAACGAAAGTCTGAAACCAGATGACACCTATCGATGATCGCAGGAGCGAACGCTTTGGGCGATACGAGATCCTGGCCGAGCTGGGACGGGGAGCCATGGGCGTTGTCTACAAAGCGCGTGATCCCAAGATCAATCGCGTCGTCGCGGTAAAAACCGTTTCGCTGGCTGGTCAGGCGCCGGAAGAGGAACTTGAGTATCGCGAGCGTTTCTTCCGGGAAGCAGAAGCTGCAGGCCGCCTGTCGCATCCAGGAATCGTAACCATCTTCGACGTGGGCGAGGAACCAGAGACACGGGCGCCTTACATCGTAATGGAATTTATTGGAGGGCAATCCCTCGACAAGCTGCTGTCGCGGCACGACGATAAGTTGCCGCTCGAGGCGGCACTACAGTTAGCGCTTGAACTGGCAGAAGCATTGGATTGCGCCCACGGTCAAGGCGTGGTGCACCGCGATCTAAAGCCCGCGAATATCTTGTTGACTGACGACGGCCATGCCAAGATTGCCGACTTCGGAGTGGCTAAACTGAACCGCGCCCCCCACACTCCGACGGGACGTGCGTTCGGCACACCCGCTTATATGTCGCCTGAACAGTTGAATGGCGAAGAGGTGGATGGGCGATCAGACTTGTTTTCCCTAGGCGTAGTACTGTACACGGTCCTGACCGGCTATAGGCCGTTTCAAGGCAACAGCGCGGTTACGGTCTCGTTCAAGGTAGTCAACCGCGAACCTATGCCGGCGACCCTTCTCGATACTGAGTTACCGCAGGGACTCGATTACATCATTGCTCGAGCTATGGCGAAAAATCCCGCCGAACGTTATCAACGCGGCATGGAGATGGTGCTGGACATTCAGGAACTTCAGGAGGGACGAGAACCATGGAGCAAGTCAAAGCTGCCAGGTTCGCCCACGGACGCAGGCGCAGGCCAAACGGCTGATGGAAAGAGCCAAAGCGACCCTGGGTAAATCGGGGATCGCAGCTAATATCCTGTTAAGCACGCGCCCTCTGCCGCGGCGGCACGCCACAGGGAAAAACCTACTGGAGACGATCCAGAAAAAGTCTTTCGTCGGCGCGTTGCTTTTGGTTGGACTTCTCGTCTTTGGACTCTGGTTTGCTTCGTTTCGTCCTTCGCGATTGCGACCAAGAGTTGCCGAGCCACGGCTTCCTGCCGGGGAGGTTGACCCGGTCAAAACGGCGGCGATGCCGACGGCACCTGCTGGGAGCTCGGTCGCTGCAGTAGCCACGGCGCCGACGCCGACAGCGAAATCTGTGAAAGTAGCCGATACAGGCTCACTGGTTTCTCCAGCAACGTTGGACATCGAGGTGGAGCACAACTTCGCGGCGGCCCATCTGTCGGTTTGGGTGGACGATCACTCGATTTATACCCACTTGACGGAAGGAACCGACAAGAAGCGCCTGGTCGTATTCCACGACGTCCAGGGCCATGAATCCCATGCGATGCAATTGGCTCCCGGGAAGCATCGCGTCCGGGTACGGATGGTCTCTGGCGCGGACACATATGACCAGTCCGGTACCGTGGTGGGGACGTTTGCCAGCGGGAAAGAAAAGGTGCTGCGAATCCACTTCAATAAACACGGCGCGATGAACCTAAGCCTTCAATAGTGAGAGGTCTGCCGCCGTCCGGCAGTTTCGGAACCGTGAAGATCGTCGACCGCTGGATCGAATGCTTTTGCGACTAGCTCCCGGCCCGTGTCAGCCCAGTCCACAAGTCGAGCGCCAGCCATCTTTTGGTTGGAGGAGACCTGCGCCCGCTGGGAAGCAAGAGCGAGAGTCCCTTACGCTGCCGCCCCACTACGCTGGCGCGGTTCGTCTGACCGTCGTTCGTCTGACCGTCGTGCGAACCTGTGCGCTCGCTCGACGATCGGCACCAGCCGTTCCGGTAGTTCGCTCTTCATGACGTATTCATCCACTAACCACAGGATTCGCTCCGGCATCTCGGAGTACGCTGAAAGCAGGATGATCGGCACTTTAGGAAACCGTTGCTTGATATGGCAGGCTACGGCTTCAGCGTCCATACCTTCCAGTTTGTACTCCAGTAGAACCGCAGCCACGGAAGCTTCCTCCAACGTCTTCAGCGCAGCGTGGCCGGTCGATGCGACCTTGACGCAAAAACCATGAGACTCTAGAGTCGCTTTGCGAACCTCCAAGGCCTGTGGAAGGTCGTCGATGCACAACACAGTAGGGGATTCCATGGCCACACTCTCCTCTGGATAGTTACGAGTGGTGAAGATACAAGCCATAGTTGGCTCGTCGTAACGACACACCCGCTCGCCACCGCTGGCCCATGCGAGTTGAAAATAGCCGCGCATCGGGGGGCGGCCACCACCTCAAAATAGGCAGTCAGTCGATGTGTGTCTGTTCAAAATTGATCACTCTGTCGGCGTTCCTCCGCGGGGCAAACCTACGTGGGGCAACCTCTACACTGACCGGCCAATACACTGACCGGCCAAGGTGGTTTCGGAAAGCTATTCCGTTTTCATCGAATGATCTCTGCCGTCGTTCTGGCTGATGTGAGCAGTGTTGAACAGACTGGTCGGATTGCGGCCTGATAACTTTGCGTTACCTAGTCTCAACGTTGTATTGACCCGGTAGCAGTCACATTGTCGCTCCCAGAGGCGCTATGGCATCGAAACTTAAGACCCTGTCGTATTTCGTCGCAAGCGCGGCGATTTTTCTCGGCTCATCCACCTCCATCGCAGCCAACCGTCCGGCCCCATCAGCTCGGCCCGTCGCGCCCACAGAACTTGAAATGCAAATCCTTCTCGATCGAGCCGGCTTCTCGCCGGGTGAGATCGACGGGAAGGTCGGCAAGAACAGCCGCGAGGCCCTGGCGGCGTTCCAGGCAGCGCGTGGGATTGCTCCCGGCGCGCGGAGCCGCGAGGCGCTGCTCAAAGCGCTCGGCGCCGGTGCCGTTCAAGCGATCGTGCCCTACACAATCACTGAGGACGACGCCGCAGGGCCGTTTTCTCGCAAAGATTCCGGAAGACGCGACAGCGCAGTCGAAACTAAAAGGCCTTTACTACACATCCGTGCTGGAAGAGCTTGACGGGAGATTCCACTCGGCAGCGGCCCTGCTCAAGCGCTTGAACCCCCGTGCCCGGTTCCTTGCGGGAGAGCACATCCGTGTCCCCAACGTATTGGGCGCCGGACAAGAGACCCGGGCCCAGACTGGGGCGGTCAAGATCGTTGTCTCGAAGAAGACATCGGTCCTGATGGTGTATGACCGGGAAGGCCAGGTCATCTTTTACGCTCCGGTGACGAGCGGCAGCGTGCACGACCCGCTCCCGTTCGGAAATTGGGAGATCACTGACGTGGTGCGAAATCCAACCTACAACTACAACCCCGACTTGTTCTGGGACGCCGATCAAGCAGATCCCAAGGTGAAGATCGCAGCAGGTCCAAACAATCCGGTCGGAGTTGTCTGGATGGGGATCAACGTGCCGCACTACGGCATCCACGGCACGCCGGAAGCCAGGGGAGATCGGCCATTCCGCGTCTCACGGGTGCGTGCGGATGACAAACTGGGATGCTATCAGGGTCGCCGGCCTAGTCACAGAAGGGACGCCGGTTCTGTTCGAGGAATAAGAAAGCGACGCTCCGGCCGCTTCGGGATCGTCGATCGCATCGTGCAGGTTTCTCGTCGGCGATTGCTATTTCGCCCGCCCCACCGCGTCTACCAGACCAGGATATGGGTTAACGGCCTTCCCCTTCCACCACAGCCTTTCCGGCCCCAACTCATGGATTTCAAAATGCAAGTGCGGCGTCCGCGCATCCGCATTTCCCGTCGAACCAACAAAACCGATGACGTCCCCACGCTTCACCCGAATTCCCTCCCGCAACTCTTTCGCGTACCCATCCAAGTGCGCATAGTAATAGCAATACGCTCCCGTTTCATCAAACTCATATATTGTGTTGCCGCCCGGTTTGCTGAGAAACAGTTTGCGGATGGTTCCGGATACCACCGCATGCACGGGTGTCCCTCTCGGCTCCAGAATGTCGATTGCCTCATGCCGATGCCCGTTGTGAACTTCTTCGAACGAATCCCTCAGATCCGCGAGGGCGAGTCCGCTGATGGGCGGAATCATCTCGAGAACGGAAGAGGTCATGCCAACGGCAAGAAACACCGGGAAAAGCGCGACAATACAAACGCAGAGCCTCAAGCCTATTCCCCTAGATGACCGTTGTGCCGCGTGGAACCGACAGATCACCACATTTCAGTTCGTCATTCGATTTTGCCGTCCCGGACATGTTCCGGATGCTGCGCCCTGGGTTCCATAGTGTTCTTCGAGAGTCTGATTCGCACTACGCTGGCGGGACTGTGTGGGCCTGTCTCTTGACCGTTTTCCGCAATGTCTTGCTCGCCCGCCTCGAACCTGCATCCCACTTGATGCCCGCCGAAGGTTTACCTTGTGTAGTCTCGTACCCAGTCTCCTCGCGACCCTCTGGTCCGACGCCAAGTTTACCGGCCGTCTCGGTATCCAGCTGTCCTGTGACTGGCAGATTCTGAGCCTTCTGAAATCCGCGAATGCTCGCCCGGGTTCGGAGACCGAAGACGCCGTCGACCTTCGCCCCGCGTTGTCCGTTGCCCTGCAGAGCTTCTTGTATCTGCTTGACATCGTTGCGCTGCACGACCGCCGGCACTTCTTTGTTGACGTTCGCTCCCGATGCCAGTGGAGTCCGGCGTGGTGGGGAGATCCCCGACGTCAGCAACAGAAAAACAATCCCGGCGCACGCGGCTTTGCTGGCCAAGAACATTCCTTCTCCTCTATATATCTGTATACCGGCAATAGATTCCTTTACTTGCCCTAACAATACTGTGCAGAACGGCTCATTTCGTGCGAGCTAAGACACAATTTCCTTTGATCAATGCTTTCCCTGATTTAAGAGCATCGAAAAAAGCGCATGGCGGGTTGCGTTTCTTGGGATTTACTCTATCCGGGAAAGCGGTAAAACGGATTGCGCGGTTTTGCGCATCGAAAAAAAAGCCATGATGGAAGCGCTTCACCGGGAACACGAATTTTCCGACCTGTTCGTCGCCTTTCTTGGCGCGCAACGTCCGATACGAGGAAGATCTGGTTGATCAGCTTTTCAATTCCAGCGAAAAAAGGCTGGCGCGCATCCTTTTGCTGCTCGCTCATTTTGGCAAGGAAGGCAAACCCGAGCCTGTAGTCCCCAAGATCAGCCAGGAGATGCTGGCGGAAATGATCGGCGCAACCCGTTCCCGGGTCAGCTTCTTCATGAACCGGTTCAGGGAAATGGGATTCATTCACTACAATGGCGGCCTGCACGTTCACAGCTCGCTGCTTAATGTAGTTCTGCACGACTAGCTTAGGCAAACCTGGAGCGCATACACCCAGATCCGAGATCGACAGCAAAACACTAATTTGCTGGATCTAGTCCCGATAGCGGCGACATTTTCGTCGCCACCAGCACTCCCAACAAAGTGGCGGTATTGCGCACGCTTCCCGAGATGACGAGGAGCGCTTCTGAGACAAGGGGATGTTCGTCCGCCAGTGAGTCGAGGCGGTCACTGACGCTGTAGAGTCGGTGAACTTCTTGCAGGATTGCAGTCGAAGGCATTTGGGTGGCCGGCTTTCCTGAGAGCCTAAGGAGAGGAGAACTACAGATGGACTGACTTAGTTCAGAGGATCTGACAGAGGAGGAGGGCGAAACCACCCCAGCAACAAGTATATCAGTTCCTCTCTTCCGTGCCGCAAAATCCCCTCGACAAGTGATGAATAGTCTTCCGGGAGGGCCAGAATGTATTGCCCCGCGTGATCCCAACCTATTTCAAGACTGTGGTGTTGGAACAGATTTCCGAATCGGCATTTTCCATAAAGACTGGTGGCGCAGAGATTCCCTTGGGCTGCGCCACCACGGGAACCGACGAACGGGGAAGAGCCTCGCCGGTTCCTTCACATCCTCATTTCGGGACAACTTACAACCGTCCCTCATTCGGTGTCTGTTCAAAATCGCTCAGTTTGGGAAAGGTTGGGAATAAGTCGTAAAAGGTGTCAGCGTTTGGAAGACGCTTGTGGATAGGAATAGTCGGACGCGACGACGCGCTCAATTCGGTCGTGGTTTGGGACCGGAGAGGGGTGGCCTCCGGGCGCGCTCTTTGTCAGCGGGCTCGCCGGGCTCTGCAGGTGGTTCGAGACGTTCGCGGAGACCCGAACTTGGGTTCTCGGCACCCGTAGCCTCGGTTGTTCCGTTGTCATCATTAAGAACAACGTTAAGAAGTGAACTACGGACATGTAGATTGTCTCCAATGTCGTAGTTGATAAAACCGAGCTTCCTGAAGCGGTTCATGAAGAAGCTGACCCGCGAACGAGTCGTCCCCACCATCTCGGCCAGAGTCTCCTGACTCAGACGAGGCACCGACATTTCGGAGACGCCTTCGTTGCCGAAGTGCGCCATCAGCAGAAGAACTCGCGCCAGCCGCTTTTCGCTGGAGTTGAAAAGTTGATCGACCAAATCGTCCTGATAGCGGATGTTTCGCTTCAGCAAATATTTGAGAAATATGGCCGACAATTTTGGTTCCAGACTCATCGCACTCATCATCGCCTTCTTCTCGATATGCAGCAGGACGCAATCTGTCATGGCGGTTGCAGACGACATGCGGAAAGGCTGACCAGCCAGACCACCTTCCCCGAAAAAATCGCTTTCGTGCAAAATGCCCAACGTCGCCTCTTTGCCGGCTTCCGATACCACGCTGAGCTGCACCTTCCCCTTTTGGATAAAAAACAGTCCGTCGGTTGGATCGCCTTGGGCGAAGATCGTATTTTTCCTTTGAAAAGACAGCATGTCCCTGCCTTTCCCGATGGTTGAAAGAAAGGCGTGGGGATTGAAATCAAGTCTCTTCTTCGCGGGGCTGATTCGCTTCACCATAAGGCCCTCCTAACTGTAGCTATCGGCACTATCGATCATGAGCGACAGGCAGGGCCCCAGGCTGGTCATTAATGCTCACTATGGCGGATCCAAGTGGCAATTTCGGCGATTGCCCGCTGGAATAGTGAATATGGACTAGCGACCGGACATCATCTTGCCGGGATGGAGACGACATTCCTCGAGATCTGGTCGCGGGTAATGCGCGCTTCGATCCTGGACACGAACTTCGGTGTGAGGCTCTTCACCACTTGCCGGATGCCTGGCCCAAACTCGTGGAAAACGTTCATCCCCGCGTCGCCGCCAATCGTCGAGCCAAAATTGTTGAATGTGTCCGAAGAGGATCGCGCCCAATATGGACGCCTGGCAGCGGCGCTAGCAACCGAAGACAGTACCCCGAGGAAATACGAAGTGTTCAGCCTTCCCTTTCCGGAGTTGTCGCGCTTGATAAAAATGCGCGAAGCTGCGTAAGTGGCTCGGCCCATAAAGCTGCTGCTGGTCGAAGGGAGATAACGCGCGTCCTGCCTGAACAACGACAGATACGGATCCTTACTTACGAAGTTGCTCGAATTTTTTGGAATAAACGCCGCCTGATAATGAGCCGTTAAGTTTGGTTGCGGCCTCGGAGTGACGTGTCCCAGCTCTGTTCCGCGCATCGCGCCCATGACGCTTGCCGCGCTGAGGGTTAAAGGCGAGCTTTTTTCATTGACGAACCGGTGAAATCCATCTGCTCGTGCTAAAGGCTGTACTGACGACGGGGCATCAGGAAGTGTAGGCGTCGCCTGGAGATGCATTTCGAGTGAGTTTGAGACGTCAAACTGTGATGCCCGAGGCAAGTCGGCCGGAGGGCGCTTCTGGCACAAGGCCGCGCAAGCAGCCAATAGAAGAAAAGAAATGACTCGGGTTGGCGTAGTTCGCTTCACCATAACTCGACCGTGCAAAGCGGCAAGCGGCTTTCCGGTTCCTCGGCGATTCGGCGGCAAGCACATCGCGACGATAACACTCCACGAGTCACGCGTCTGAGCAAGAGTGCTCATCCCCGAGGAGACAGAAACTCGATTTGAGCGACCGTGCGTTTTAGATTGCCGTCAGTACTCTGGATTGGAAAAACCTGAATTGGCCAAGTGATTTCGAATTCTACTCGCCCGCATCTTTACTGGTTGCCATCCAACGCGCCACAACCACTAACCTCTTCGGCGCCGGTCCAACATAGTGTGCCGGATAGCAGGTGATCAGCGTAAGCTGCGCTGTAGGAGACTTCCGTAAGGCCGACAGATCTGTAGGATCTGTAGGATCGACGATGCGGCGTTCTGTAACCTCGAATCGGCGAACTTCACCCTTCGTCGAAGGTCAATCTCATCCCCCCGGCCGTAACTCGTCGAGATGTCGAAAGAAAGTGTCCCGGTGGGCGACGACAACCGAGTTTCCGGAAGATCCGAGAAGGGCCGAGTTCTGCATGTGGCCGGGACCAAGCTTGAGTGACTTGCGCGAAGTGCCTTCCACGAGCACGGCATCCAGGCTAATTCTGGCGATAGTGAGGCGGACAAGAGCGTCACCATCGCTTCCCAGGACGCTTGCCGGACGAACGTTCTGCTGTTGCCACTCCAGTGCCAGCTTTTCTTGACCGGCGAATATCTGCCAGTACTGACAGGACACGTAAAGCAGCAACAACAGCCCAATGCCGGATAAGAAGAGGGCGAGCCGTTGCCGTATGCGGCCTCGATCCTTCGATAACGCCGCAACCGAAACCTTCGACTCGTTCAGCTCGCCCGCTCCGGGGATTGTTCTTTCCATCTCGTACCCCAGCGTCAGGGCTTCACTGTTGGTTTGTGCGCGACCTCCGGCTCAGCAGTCCAAGGCCTACCAGGCCCAGACCTAGGAGTCCGAGCAGCGGCAGCGAAGTGGCGGTGTTGGGGAGTTGCTCGGTATTGTCGGGTACGCTGGCAGTCTTCGTCATAGGCGCACTTGCAGTTTGCGTAGGCGTTGGATCAGCCGCCACGGGCGTGCTGGCAGTCGTAACCGGCGCGGGATCAGCCACAACGGGAGTGCTGGCAGTCGCAACCGGCGCGGGGTCAGCCACAACGGGAGTACTGGCAGTCGTCGTAGTAGTAGTGGTGGTGTCGACCACGGTGGGAGTGCTGGCAGCCGCTGCGGTGGTGGTGTCGCCCACGGTAGTAGTGCTAGCAGTTGGCGTGGCGCAGTGGTCGGAGATCATATTCACTCCGGTCACGGCAACGCTGTTGTCGGAGGGACCGGAACTCGTAGCAGTCGTTTTTTGTCCGGTGACTTCGATGTCATGGCCGACATGTGGTTTCAGGTCTACAGCGCTGCTTGTGATTCTGTAAGTTTGAGTTGTGCCATCCTCCGCTACGGTGTAATTACCGTCGGAGCCACTAAGGCATCCCTTGATGCTGGCCTGGTCGGTGTTGCTGCTCGGCGCGGGAGTCTGTCCGAATCCCAAGGTAACCAGCAGAACCGGTGCAACTATCAGCAGAAATATGTTTTTCATAGAATCCTCCTAAGATTCTCGACGGGTGGCAGTTTGCAATGTCACTTAGGATTTGATTTTGCTTCCGATCCTTACGCAGAACTCTCGCGCGTTGTGCACCGGTCGAGCTTCCGGCCTAGGAACCTGGAGCATCCAGAGTGGGATAGCAGACACTCTATTGGTCATGAACTTCAGTGTCTGATCAAAAGCGCTCACATTCGATTCATGGACTGTCCGTGGGTGCAGATCCATCAAGGCGGGGGTCATAGCGCTTTTCCATAGCGCTGGTGAAATGGCTTGGCCACGCCTGGAAATGTTTTCACCTCTGACTTTCACTCCTTTCACACATCGAGCAAGGCAACCCAGACTCCACTGTCACCATTGAACCGCGTCTAGTTGACGAAAGAAATGTGCCACCTCATGTCCAGGTTCAGATACGGTATCGTCATTTGCGGTTTGAGTTCGCTTTCCCTTGCTCTCTACGGATGTGGGGGGCGGGCAGCGGTATCGTGCCTCCTGCCGTCGGGGGACGGTCAGCAGCAATCCTGCAGGCATCAGTTGCGGTCAAGCATGCAGCGCCAGCTCTGTCAGAGGGAGCGAGGTAAGTTCTCACGGAAACGGCGGCGGCGAACTCATCTTTCGCCGGATGGACGGAGGCTGCAGCGGCAACCCTCCGGTCAAGACCGCGCGGTCGGTTGTGCCGTTTGTGCTACCTGCCCGCCAAAAGTACACGACGGGACCCCAGGCTCGGCTCGCCCGATATCTGCTATGTGACGTGTCGAAACAATAAGTTGCGTCGGTTGATGGTGAGGGCCACTTGAATGCAACAGTTGGATGGAGTGAGCACTCTTCTCCTCTTTCAGGTTCCCTGAAACTAAGTCAGTCCATCTGAAGTTCTCTCCTCTTAGCGACAACAACCTTAGGAGGTTGATAATGTTTGCACGCAATGTCACTTTTCATCTGAAATCGAACATGCTTTCTGACTATACCCGTACCCTTGAGAACGAAATTCTCCCTTTACTTCGCAAACAAAAAGGGTTCAAGGACGAAATCACATTGTCAAATCCTGGCAGCCAGGATGCGATTTCGATCAGTCTGTGGGAGAACAAAGCCAGCGCCGATGCTTACAACACCAATGTTTACCCCGAAGTGTTGCGAACATTTGCAAGAGCGATCGATGGAACGCCCAAGGTTCAGACGTTTGAATCCGTCACCTCGAGCTTCTATAACGTCCTCGCAGCAGTGTAAGTGGGATTGTTCGCCATACGGGGCGGCCTCGTTGAGGGGCCGCCCCTTCTTTAATTAGCGGGGAACAGTGCATGCTCCCATGAAGTGACCCTTCCCTGTGCCAATCGGTTTCGCCATCTGGCGTAAATCAGGTTGCACTAGCTCAGAATTGACTGCCGTCTCCACCTGTTTGCTGCCAGTTCAATAATTTTCTGTTCCCAAGAAACAAAAGAGGCAACCCGTAATGGATTGCCTCCCGCGAAGATCGCGACGACTTCGACTTGTAAGCTGATTGAGCATATGACCGCTCAAGTCAGAAATCTGTTCAAAATTGCACACTTCCCGTTGGCAGGACAGAATGAAAATATGTGCCTACTCCGTCGCTCCGTTCAGAACGTCGTCGAGTCGGCTCTCTTCATGGGACCTGGCGATGGCCTATCCAGCGGAGGGGCGAGATGCGATGTCTTCTGTGTAAGAGCAAGGTTCATTTCGTTCGCGAGGTCCGTCAACTTCGCAGGATCTTGTTCCCGAAGGCACAGGGCCGCTAACTCTTTCCACCGTTCAAAGTGTTTGGACACGTAATCCTCATTTCTACTGGTACGAGGAAGCTCGGGTAAGGGCGGCACAGCACACGGCGGATCTCAACCCGACAAATCAGAATCAGCGTTTTTCAATTCTGCATCCTCATTACGGTGCCCCAATTGACCTTGCATACTGGTGTTGCCCCCTTGGTTCTGCGAGTCCTGTTCCGTCGCGCCTTTGCCCCGATCCTGATCTTTCGATTTGTCCATGGATTTCTTCCGCCGCTCAACTCTGACACTCTCAACACGCTCATGAACGCGGGCGCAGATTTCGGAAACTGAGGGGACGTCAGCACTGTATTTGGTCATGACAACAGATGTTGGGTGCATGTAGAGCACGATACGCTGCTGGGAGTTGAGCGTCTGAGCTAAAAAGCTCACAACGCCAATTCAACCGCAGCCGAATGCAAAAAAACCGGACGGGGCTACAAGGCCAGTCCTCCAAATCAGCATCCGTGAGCAAAAGTGACCAGCGAAAGCTCATCATCTTTCAGCACAATTGGTTCGATCTCACATTTTGGACAGGAGGGACTATGTTCGGTTACGGTTTGGTAGGAACAATTGTCGTGATTCTGTTGATTATTTTTGTCGTACGCAGTCTATGAACCAAAACTCTCGGGCGCGTGCGAAATGCGCCCATATTCGTTCAGGCCCGCGAGAGCTGGCGCTGGATCTGCTTGTCCGCGGTTATGCCGTCGAAATTGTTGCTCCTGACAAGGTTCCCGACGATATTGCCGATCTGGAATAGCGGGTCGACGCCGGTCGCGGAGATCAGTTGATTGCGAACGTCCAAGCCGGCAAAACCGCTTGTCCGGCACACGCACGGCGGCGGCGTAATCGCGGCGAATACCGCTACCTATTTCAACAAGCCAGCTCCGAAAGCCGCAAAGTAGCAGTCCGGCATCAAGCATCCCTCGGATTCTGAATCGCAATCTATTTCACGATCCCGTTGGAGACCGGCCTTCTCATCCCATCTGATTTCGCCAACTACGCTCCCAATTTATCGACGCGCTTGAAGCGCAAGAGGTAAAGGAGACCGGCGATGAAGAAGATGAGCACTTAGCCTTTCGCGGGACGCCGCAAATCAACGACCCATACTTCCACGTCATCGTCGTTGAGCGCCAATGGCATAGGTTTCGTAAAGTTCGTCGCACGGGTTTCGCGGTGTCCGGAGCACCAAACGACAATTCTAGAGCTTCCTCCAAGCGGACAACTTGCGCCATTAAAGCCTTCGCTGGAGGATCGTTCGGTAGTCTCTCCGTAGCACCCACTAGTCTGTTTTTTGGCATGTCCCACCGTGCTTTCTGGCATGTACTTCCGTGTTTTCCCCCTCCGCGCTTTCTCGTTAAAATCGACCAGATCGAGAGAGACAAAATATCGCACGGGAATAGCAAGGTCTAGGCAGGTCGCACCTATCCATGCACCGTTTGGAGCATTTTATGCATTCTTTCCTTGGGCAAATACTTCGATGGATGGCCATGATCGCTTCGGTCGCGGCGTTCTCGGTTTGCCAGGACACTGCCAGCACGCTTGGGCACACCAACCACCTTTACAACGTGCAGCTGTCGACCGGCCGAATCATCTCCGACACCTTGGTGGGAACACAGCTACAGGGTGCGACCACCATCATGTCCAAGGGCGCTGCGGGATGGTCTCTACTCGGCGTGGCCGAATTCGGTCCCAAACATCCTAAGGGCATGGTCCATTTCGACGACTCGACGGGCGCGGTGGCGGTACTCTTTTACGGCGGAACTGGCGGAGCCACGTTGGTTGGGTCGCGTGCATTGGCGACACCTGGGGAGCAATGGGCCGCCGCGGCGGTTGCCGATCTGAATGGCGACGGCAACGCGGATGTGATCTTTGTCAATAAAGAGACTGGCCAGGTTGATGTCTATTTTTATGGCGGTCCCCAAGGAACTACCTGGTTGGATCGCGAAACAATCGGCCCGCTCTCGGCAACGGGATGGAAGGTTGTCGGGGTGGCGGATCTCAATGCCGACGGCCACCCCGGCCTTATTCTGCAGAACACCTCGACGTGGCAGATCGTAGTGCACTATCTGGGAGGCCCCCATGGCACGACGGTGACTGCGACGGAAGAACTGGTCGGCGATTTCACCGGCTGGACGGCGGCAGGAATGCAGGACATGAATGGGGATGGCCATCCCGATCTCATTCTGTTTAACGATGCCGGCCAAACTATGGTCCGTTATTTCGGCGGATCGCTTGGTGTGACTCCACTGGGCGCGAGCTCGCTGGACGGTGTTGGTTCGCCTGGTTGGAAGTCCGTGGTTCCCACCGGCTCGGCAAGCGAATCCGCAGCGAGCGCGGTTAAGTCAGTCTCGGTTCTTATCTTCAACGGGACGGGCACCAGTTCGACCGATGTGGCAGCCGTCGAAGGCGTCGTTAGCACTGCCGGATTGGCATATAACACGGTTAATTCAAGTCAGCTCGACGGTATGACGCAGGCGCAATTAGCCGCCTACAAGCTGTTCATTGTGCCGGGGGGAAACTCGATCACGATCGGAGATAATCTCTCCTCAAAGGCGACCGCGACGGTTCACGACGCGGTCGAGAACGGGTTGAATTATCTCGGATTCTGTGCGGGCTCCTTCTTCGGTGGCTTTTCCATTTACAACGGTCTGGATCTCACTTCTGGAGTGTGGTTCCAGTTCTACGCCGATTACTATAAGGGCATTAACAAGGAGGCGGTGAGTATTTCGTTTCCCGGCCAGGCTGCGCTCGACATCTACTGGCAGGATGGCCCCGAGCTGGCTGGATGGGGCAAGGTTGTCGGCAAGTATCCGAATGGAGAGTCGGCCATCGTTGAGGATTATTGGGGAAGCGGATTTGTTATCCTCTCCGGAGTACATCCCGAAGCTCCCGCCAGCTGGAGATCCGGGATGAAATTTACCACGGCCCTGGATGTCGACCTGGCATATGCCGGAACGCTGGTGAACGCCGCGCTCAACCGCACCATGCTACCTCATTACTGAGGTCCAATAGTCAAAATCGTTTCTCCGCATGTCGGTTGATCAATTCTTTTTGGTGGAAGGGCTGGTGTCGGACGAAGCCTCTGCTACCTTCCACGTGTTTTCGATGTGAAAATCTCCGTAGGCGATTCTTCCGGGCTCGACGCGAAGAGTCGCACAACGTTGCCGCACGTCAACTTCCTGGCCGTTTGCCTCGATCGCCAAGTCAATACGATAGAGCCCGGGGACGACTGGCAGCACTGGGCATTGGAACTCAATCGCACCGGTACCCGGTTCAAGGCGCAAGCCGCCGCCCAGGGATTCAGTCGTCAGTTGACCGCACAGGTAACCGCTTGGCCAGTAAATCGAAATTCTGAACACAACATCGAAAACGGGTTGCGAAGCCCGATAGTCAAGCCGTGCCACCATCGGGTAGCCGGTTCGAATGGTATCGTCGGGCGAAGAGAACGAGACTCCGGCACATTCCACAGGCTTTAGCTCATCGCGTTCTCCCCCGAGAGTCGCACCCTGCCCGCCAAACGTGATGTGCTGATACTGGTCGATAACTTGTCGCGGAGGGCCATCGGCGAGTATGCAACCATGACTCAGCAGCAAAGCTCGATCGCACAGCCGGTACACGGCTGCGAGGTCGTGGGAAATGAACACGATGGTGCGGCCAGTTTTGCGGAGTTCGGAAATACGGTCGAGGCATTTTGCTTGAAAAGCTGCATCTCCAACTGCCATGACCTCGTCGAGCAGCAGGATATCGGGGTCGAGGTGGGCGGAAATCGCGAATCCGAGACGCACATACATGCCCGATGAATACCGTTTCACGGGCACGTCGATGTACCTGCCCACGCCGGCGAATTCGATGATGCTGTCCAGCTTGCGGCGTATGTCTGAGCGTCGCATGCCCAGCATCGCTCCATGCAGATAGATATTTTCGATACCGGTAAGCTCAGGATGAAAACCAGAACTCACCTCGATCAGCGCGGCCAGTCTTCCGCGAATCGTGATCTCGCCCGCGGTGGGCGCGGTGATTCCAGCAAGAATTCTCAGGATTGTGGTTTTCCCGGCGCCGTTGTGCCCGACAATGCCAAGCGCTTCTCCTTCCTTTACTTGAAAGCTCAGGTTGCGAAGCGCCCACATCTCCCCTGACCTTCTCGCCAATCCCCGCCTGTACCAGCGCTTTGGAGAGTTCCCACTGCCGAGGAGCTTGTACTTCTTCGACACCCGATCGAACCTGAGGTCAATCATGTCAAATAACATCCGTCATGGTTGCTTCCGATGATTTGAAAAAAGCATAGGTAAGAGCGAGAACGGCTACGGTCGTCGCTCCGCAGAAAGCGAGCATGCCAACCTTCGGCGCCGTACCGTGAATCACCAACCCGCGGAAGCTTTCGATTAAAGGTGCCACCGGATCGAGTAGATACCAGCTCCGGAACCGCACGGGAACCGATTGCAGCGAGTACACGACGGGAACGGTGAACATCCAAACCTGCAATAGAAACGGCATGGCGAGCCCGACATCGCGAAAACGTATTTGTACCGCCGAGAAGAACAATGCGATGGCTGCCGCGAAACCAGCCAGAATCAGAATGATCGGAAGCGCGTACAGCAAATGCCACCCCAGCGGAACGTGGTAATACTTCAACAAAACGACAAGAAGGATCGAGGCAATGCCAAAATCTACAAGGGCCGCGAACATGTAAGACAATGGGATGATCTCTCGCGGGAAATACATCTTAGTTAGTAAGTTGGGATGCAGAACCAGCCCGTTAACGGCGTTGGAGATGGTGCCGGAAAAAAATATCCAAGGCAACAGTGCGCAAAAGACGAATACCGGATAGGGGATTCCGCCGGTGGCAACCGTGGTCACGCGCGTGAAGATGATCGTGTAGATGAGCATCAGCGCGAGCGGCTGGAGTGCCGCCCATGCCCAACCAAGAGCCGACTGTTTGTAGCGAACGTGCAGCCGAAACAAAGTCAGTGTGTACAGGAGGTCTGAGTATTGAGCCAACGTCCTCAGGCCGGTGAAGATCGCGCCGATCGAGAAGCTAGGTGGATGGATAACTTTGATGGGACGTGCGCGGGTAGGTGCCGGCTCGATTGGAGTTTTCCAGCGTTCCTCTGCGTCAATCTCTTTTGGAAGTGCGGTGAACTGCGGATCTCCTATTTCTGGAGAAGCGCTCATTCCGATTGCATCCTTATCCATGTCCATGCTCTGCGACTTCATGCTATGCGGTCGATCCCGCCCAGGATTCAGACTTTGACGCGGACGGTGGATCCTTTTTGGCCAACGAAGCCGAGCCCGATCCATCGTCCCGCATTATCATATGCAGCCGCTTCTTCAGCTTTTGGCTTACTAGACGCACATGTGGATCTCGCAGCATTTCAATATGCCGACATTCGATTTCGCAGACTTCTACACCGCCCAGGGAGCGGGCGCCCCATCCCATTTCGGGGTCTCGAGGGCGATAATACGGTTGACGCGGGCTCCTAAACAGCAGCACCGGCGCGCGAAAACGGGGAGGTTGCCAGTTTTCTCCGGGCCAACAGGCACGTTCCCAACTCGTCCCGCTGACCTCTTTGTCCGATGCGACCCACCTCGCGATCATCCTGCGCAGGGTCGCGAATTGCTCGTCAAAGGGGCGGGCGCGCCATTCCCGAAATCGCTGGACGTAACGGTTGAGGGCCCACAGCGATTTAATGAGGGAATTCTCCACGACCCAGGTATCGAGAATGGCGAACAAGGCTACCTCCTCACCTTCGGATTCCAACTGGCGAATCATCTCTTGTGCGGCCACCACTGATCCACACATGCTCCCCAGGCAGTAGGGGCCGAGTGGCTGGATCGACCGAATGGCGCGGAGGTAGTCGTTGCACAATTGCTCCAATTCTGTCTTGCTGAACGGCCGCTCGATGATCACCGGAGCAGTGGCCTGAATCTTATAGACTGGATGAAGCGGTGACAGCTGATGAGCAAGCTGTGCGAACCCGAGCGCATCAACTCCCGGTATTGCGACCGCGAAGAATGGGATCGACGTGCCCTCACCGAGTTTCATGAGAATAGAATCGGGTGCGGCAATCGAATCGTCTTCGAGCAGACGCGCAAAGGCTTCAATGGTCGGCGCGCGAAACACTGCTGATACCGGGATCTTGCGGCCGGTGGCACGCTCAATTTCCGCGATCAGCCGAGCCGCGAGCAGGGAGTGGCCTCCAACGTCGAAGAAATTGTCGTGCGCCCCAATTTCGGGTACTCCGAGCACTTCCTTCCAGATCGCGAGTAGAAGTTTTTGTTCGGTTGTAAATTCTTCGCACCGTTCCGGTTTTGTGCCGGGCAGTGAAGATGACAGTCTCTGCGGTTTCCCCGTACTCTTACTGGCACCTACACTGTTGCGGACGACGGAGACTGGCAACGACGTGCGCGCGACCCCATCCCAGTCGGTGCCTGCCGGCGGTAGATCCAGGATTCGAGCTTCCGGGTCGCCAACAATACCTTGAAGGACTGTAATGTAATCCTCCAACATCCGACCAACACGCTTCGAGTGGAACAGGTCGGTGTTGTGATCGATCTGAACCCACCACAGCCCGTCGACTCCTTCAATCAGAGTCGCACTCAGATCGAAGATCGAAGTAGTCGGAGATACCACATAAGGAAAGGCGGTCAAGTTGCCAAAACTGTGGGATCGCACGGCGGACTTGATCATCGAAAACATAACCTGGAAGATCGGGTTGTAACTCAGGTTACGTTCCGGCTTGAGTACTTCGACCACTTTCTCGAATGGCACATCAGCGTTTGCGAATGCGTCCAGCGTGGTCTCGCGCACCTGCGCTACCAGGTCGGGAAACCGTGGGTTCCCCGACAGATCATCGCGCAGAACCAATGTGTTTACAAAAAACCCGATGAGCCCTTCTGTTTCCACTCGGTTTCGACCCGCCACTGGAACGCCTACTAGCAAGTCGGGTTGTCCGCTGTAGCGGTAAAGCAGGATCTTGAAAGCGGCGAGCAGCAATATGAAAGGAGTCGTCTGCCAGCAAGCTGCCAGCTGCTTAACACCCGTAATGACTGGATCAGCTAACTGGACTAACTGGCTCGCACCTCGAAAGGTTTGTTCAGGAGGTCGCGGGCCATCCTTCGGTAACTCGAGGACGGGCGGTGCGTTCTCCAACCGGTTTTTCCAATATGTCAGCTGTTGGTGGACCGGCTCGGTTCCTAGCCATTGACGCTGCCACTCCGAGTAGTCGCCATACCCGATGGGAAGATCGGAGAGCGGCGAAGGCTTTCCTTCAGAAAACGCGCTATAGACCGCCGCCAGCTGCCGAGCCAATATCTCTGTGGACCACGAGTCAGTGACAATGTGATGCATCGTGCACAGCAGCACATGGTCAGTGCCGGTGACGCGGATGATGCGCGTGCGAAATAGGGGCGCCTCGCGCAGGTAAAAAGGCGCCTCTACTTCCCGCTCGGCGAGATGATAGGCCTCGGAGTAGGCTTCTTCCTGTTTCTGCAGATGCGTGACATCGTCAATCTGAAGATTCACAGTGAGCTTGCGTTCAACCATCTGCCGCAGCTCACCTCGTTCCAATTTGAATGCCGTGCGCAAGCTGTCGTGGCGATTGACTATTTCCTGCAAGCTGGCCCGGAGCGAATCCAGATCAAGCGGTCCCCTCAACCATAGCCCTAAATGAACGTTGTAAGCGGAACTCTTGCCCTGCAGTTGGTCGAGAAACCACAACCTCTGCTGCGCCAGTGAAGCGGGATACACTTCGCTGTAACCGGTCTGCAAAAGTAGATCGGCCAGCAGTTCCTTTTCTTGCGCCCCCCTGCTATCGAAGTTATCGGCCTCGTGAAGCATGGATTCAGAATCTCCCGGCCTATTTACAATCACCCAGACCTTCGACAAAGCTAGTATGAATTTTACTCACTTCCGCCTTATCGTCAAAGCAGATACCTCAATCCTCACATATCTTGCCTGAAAGTTCCTTGTATAATGTGTGCAATTTTGCACAGAATTGTGCGCCTTTACCTGTCACGGTCTAAAATTCGAGCGTCGATGCCACACGTTCCTCGATCGCTCCGAGCCATGGAGGGCAATGCGCTGGCAGGGTCAAGAATTCTTGAGCGCGAAAACGCACTTCGGTGGAGACGAGCGAGCGCGGCATTTGCGCTCCTAAGCAATCAGTACCGGGTTAAACCCGATTGTGCAAAACTTTTCACTCTGGTTGAATCCAGAGCAGCAAGCATGAGATGCTGAATCCTGCGGTTTCGTTTTTTTCTCGCTCAAGAATTTCTTGCTTAGGGACTTAGCTTGCGGAGCGAGACTCGGGGAGCGATTTTGGATGTCTGGGTAGGGGATACGCGAACATCCCCAACCATCTACTTGGAATCGGCATCGAAGAGCAGCTATCCGTGCTGGCCGTCCGCGAGTAGCACAGTAAACGTTACCGAGGAGAAGCATGACAACCCAAGCGAACTATCCAGCCTCGTTCGCGCAACAGCGGCTCTGGTTTCTCGATCAACTGGAACCGGGAGCCGCAGCCTACAACCTGGTTCGCGCCTTCCGGATCACCGGCCTCCTGGATGTCGGCGCCTTAACATCAGCGATTGGCGCGGTCGTCCGACGGCATGAATCTCTACGAACCGTTTTCGAGATGGTGGAGGGAGAAACAAGACAGATTGTTCTGTCCGATCGTGAGATACAAGTCCCGATTGTGGACGTAACGCACCTGCCTCCGGGCGACCGCCGGGGAACAGCGTTGCGCATTGCCAGCGAGGAAGGCAAAAAACCGTTTGATCTTGGGCAGGGGCCGTTGCTGCGGGCCCTTCTGGTGCGCCTGGACCGGGATGAGCACCTCCTGGTGCTCGCGATGCACCACATCGTTACCGACGGCTGGTCGATCTCGATTCTATTCCGCGAGCTGGCGCGTTCTTATGAAGGTTTCGTAAACCAGGAAGGACCCCAACTTCCTGAACTACCTGTGCAGTATGCGGAATACGCACAGTGGCAGCGGGAGTCCATCAGCGGCGAGACACTGGCGAAGCAAGTTAGTTACTGGAAAAACAAACTGAAGGGTGCGCAAACCATCCTCGACTTACCGGTCGATCATGCGCGCCCCTCAATTCACAGCTGGCATGGAGCGACCGAGGAACTGATCTTCGATAGCCGGATCCTCGGAGAACTGAAGAAGTTCGCGCAACAGGAAGGCGCTACCCTGTTCATGGTTTCCATGGCGGCGTTCCAGGCATTGCTGTGGCGCTATACCGGCCAGGACAATATTTTGGTCGGCACTCCTACTGCTGCCCGCAGCCAGATAGAAATCGAGAATCTGATCGGCTTCTTCGTCAACACCCTGGTCTTCCGCGCCGATTTTACCGACAACCTGACCTTCCGCGAACTCGTGCAGCAGGTCCGCAGCTGTGCCCTGGAAGCTTACGCCCACCAGGATGTTCCTTTTGAGAAGCTAGTCGAAGAATTGGCTCCGGAACGCTCGATGGACACTACCCCCCTGTTCCAGGTGATGTTTACCTTCCAGAACATCCCGAAGCAGATATTTGAGATTTCGGGGCTCGAGATGGAGGAACTGGAATTCGAAACGGGAATTGCCAAATTCGATTTGTCCGTGGAACTGTACGAAGACCGCGACTTCCACTGCCGGTTCGAGTACAACACCGACCTGTTCGACAAACCGACCATCCTTAGAACACTCGGGCACTTCCGGAACTTGGTCAATGCCGCCCTGAAGAACCCGGACCAGCTTCTGTCTCAGATGCAGCTGATGAATCCCGGTGAACGCGAGCAGATCCTAGTGGAATGGAACGACACCGCTGCCGATTATCTGCCGACTCTTCGCATTGATACTGCTTTTGAACTCCAGGCGGCCAGTAGGCCGAACTCCACCGCCCTGCGGTTCGAAGGCACGGAACTGACCTACCGCGAAATCAATGAGCGTTCGAACCAGCTGGCCCACCACCTGATGAAAAAGGGACTGGAGCCGGGGATGCTAGCAGGAGTTTCGATTGAGCGTTCTCCGGAGATGGTGATTTCTCTCCTGGCGGTGCTCAAGACGGGAGCTGCCTACGTGCCCCTTGACCCCTCCTATCCCACGGAGCGTCTCCGGTTCATGGCCGAGGATGCGCAGGTCGCATGCGTGATTACTCACAACGGAATCCGGAACAAACTCCCGGACTCGGTTCGGAATGTGATTGCACTCGATTCCGAGGCGGAACTCATCAAGAATGAGTCTGCTCACAACCCATCATTGGAACTGTCAGGCGTTCAACGCGCCTACGTGCTCTACACGTCGGGATCGAGTGGGCAGCCGAAAGGAGTGGAAGGGACGCATGGGGGAGCGATCAATCGGATGTGGTGGATGTGGGAACGGTATCCGTTCCAGGCGGGGGAAGTGTGCTGCCAGAAGACGAATCTAGGATTTGTGGATTCGGTGTGGGAGATATTCGGACCGCTGCTGGCGGGGGTTCCGAGTGTGATATTGGGGGCGGAAGTGGTGCGGGATCCGGAAGAACTGCTGCGCAGTTTGGCGGGAGCGGCGGTGACGCGGATGGTGGTCGTGCCCTCGCTGCTGCGGGCCTTGCTCGATCATGCTCCGCAACTGCAGGAGCGGGTGCCGCAACTGAAGCTGTGGACCTGTAGCGGAGAGGTGCTGAGTGGGGAACTGGTGCGGCGCTTCCGGGAAGGGTTTGCAGAAGCGACGCTGTTGAACATCTACGGGGCGTCGGAAGTAGCGGCCGATGTGACGTGGCACGAAGTGGTAGAGGAGGACAAAGGGGGGCCGGTACCGATCGGCAAGCCGATCAGTAACACGCAGGTGTACGTGTTGGACGGGCATGGGAATCCGGTACCGGTGGGGGTGCGGGGGGAGATCTATGTGGGGGGAGAGGGGCTGGCGCTGGGGTACTGGAATCGAGCGGAGCTGACGAGGGAACGATTTGTGGAAAACGCGATCGCGCCGCAGGAGTCGAAACGGTTGTATCGCACCGGAGATTGGGGGCGCTTCCGCTCCAATGGGGAGATCGAGTATCTGGGGCGAGTGGACGGGGAAGTGAAGTTGCGGGGGATGCGGATTGATTTGGGGGAGATCGAGTCGGTACTGGTGGGGCACGGTGGGGTGCGGGAGGCGGCGGTGGAACGGGTGGAAGAAGGGGGCGAGGCGAAGCTGGTGGCGTACCTGGTGCGAGGAGATGGGGCGGAGCCGAATGGGCGGGAGTTGCGACGCCATCTGCGCACGAAATTGCCGGAGCACATGGTGCCAGCCCGGTTTGTGGAGGTGGAGGAATTTCCGCTGTTGCCGAGTGGGAAGGTGAACCGGAAAGCGCTTCGGGCGGCCGCAGGAACACCGTTAACCGAACAGGGGATGGCGGCACCGCGCACGGAGACGGAGCGGGGGTTGGCAGAGATCTGGAAGGAACTGCTGAAGGTGGAAGAGGTGGGAGTGGAGCAGAATTTTTTTGAGTTGGGGGGACATTCGTTGCTGGTGCTGCAGGTGATGGCGCGGATCCGGCGGAGGTTCGGGCTGGAGATGCCGGTGCGGACGGTGTTCGAGGAACCGACGATCGCGGGACTGGCGACGGCGGTGGAAGCGGCGGAAGCGCAGGGGTTGAAGGCGCAGACCCCGATTCTGGAACGGCGACCCCGTCCGGCGGCCGTTGCTGCCACGAGCCGCGAGGCGCTCCTCGCACAACTCGATAAGCTATCGGCCGACGACCTGCAAACTTTACTCAAGCGTGCGATGGATGGAACATTGTCCCAGGCTCTTGACCGCGGGCCGCAATTGCAATAAGCAGGCTAGACGTTGGAGGAAGACGCATGTCCGCAGCTCGTTGTGTACAGGATCTCGTGCGCGAGCACGCGCAAGCGACACCCGACGCGATCGCGCTGACGTCGGGTAGTAATAGGGTCACCTACGGAGAACTGGACGCTCGCGCCAATCAACTGGCACATTTTTTGCGCTCGTCCGGAGTCGGGCCCGAAGTTCCCGTCGCTATCTGCATGCATCGCTCCATCGAGTTGGCGGTGGCCGCCCTGGGGATCCTCAAGGCTGCGGGTGCTTATGTCCCCCTGGACCCGACTTATCCGACCCATCGAATTTCAATGCTTCTGGAAGATTCCGGGGCCCCACTGGTCCTAACTGAACGCTGCGTGGCCGGCAACCTTCCTCGTGCCTCGAGATCGGTTGTGCTGGATGAATATGGCTTGTATAGCGCTCATGATCCCAGAGTCTCGCCAGTCATGGACGCCCAGTCCGACAATCTCGCGTACATCGTCTTTACCTCCGGCTCGACGGGTCGCCCGAAAGGCGTGCAGGTAACTCACGCAAATCTGCTGCACCTGGTTTCTTGGCACCAGCGGGCATTCAATGTGACGGCCGCTGATCGGGCCACTTTGCATGCCAGCCCCGGGTTCGATGCTTCGGTCTGGGAGCTATGGCCTTATCTGGCGGCTGGTGCGAGCGTGCACGTGGTTGATGAAACGCTTCGTACAGCCCCTGAGGCTCTGCGCGATTGGATCGTCGCACAGGGAATTACGATCAGCTTTCTTCCCACTGCATTGGCTGAGCGCATGATCGACCTCGATTGGCCGCCAGAGAGCGCGCTTCGGGTTTTGCTGACCGGAGCAGATACGCTGCATCGCCGTCCCAACAAGGATTTGCCTTTCGATCTCGTTAACAATTATGGACCAACGGAATGCACAGTCGTCGCCACCTCGGGAAAAGTTCAACCCGACGAGGAAATGCACGAAGCGCCGTCGATCGGACGCGCGATTGATCGTGTCAACATTTACATCGTCGACGAACAACTGCAGCCCGTTCCAGCTGGAACTTCCGGCGAACTGCTGATAGGAGGAGCCGGCGTCGCGCGCGGATATTTGAATGCTGCCGAGCTAACCGTGGAGAGATTCTTGCCGGATCCTTTTCGTGACGATCCAGACGCACGTCTCTACCGGACTGGTGATGTCGGCCGCTATATGCCGGACGGTCAAATAGCATTCCTGGGGCGAATGGATGAGCAGATCAAGATCATGGGGTTTCGCATAGAGCCGCAGGAGATCGTCGCTGTGCTCCGCCGCTATCGCGACATCAAAGATTGCTTGGTGACTGCTTATACGGATCAATCCGGAAACAGGCGCTTGGTCGCGTATCTCGTGCTGGCGACCCCTGAACGCATCAAGTCCAGCGATCTGCGGCATTTCCTCAGCGACTATCTTCCCGACTACATGCTGCCCTCGACATTTGTCGTCTTGCCAGAGCTGCCACGATCGGCAAGTGGGAAGGTGGTTCGCTCGGAGCTCCCCGAGCCCGCCGCGTCAAACATTCTCGACGACGATTCGTTCGAGGCACCGCAATCGCCGATAGAAAACCATTTGGCCGGTTTCTTGTCTGCTCTTTTGCGCGTGGATCATATTGGTCGCGAGGACAACTTCTTCATGCTCGGCGGACACTCGCTCATGGGCGCGCAGTTGATCGCCAAAATCAAGGACAGTTTCGGAGTAGAACTTTCGCTGCGCAGCTTGTTTGAAGAGCCCACCGTCAGGGGAATGGCGGCAGAAATCGAGAAGCTCATCTACGCCAAGGTTTCCGCAATGAGTGAAAGTGAAGCACAACGGATTCTTGCCTCTTCGGAGGACGCGACTTCGGGAGACGCGCTAAGAGACGCGGTCTAAGTATGTGGGCAACCACGCAGATCGGTGTCGGCTCAGGCAAGACGGAGAAAGTCCTGAGCCTGTATCGTCTGCTCGACCCCGAGGTCCTGGCCAACCCTTACCCTCTTTACCAGCAGTTAAGGAGCGAGGACCCCGTCCATTGGGATCCGTTTCTCCACGCCTGGGTAGTAACCCGATACGCGGACGTGGTCCAAGTGCTCCATCACTTCTCGGCGAATCGCACACCCACGTCCCGAACTCCTGAACACGATGGGACTGGCCGCGCTGAACCCGATTGCGCAGGTAATGACGCGGCAAATGCTGTTTATCGATCCTCCCGACCACACCCGGCTGCGGGCGCTTGCCTCGGCAGCCTTCACATCTCGGCGCGTGGAACGGTTGCGCTCTCACATTCAGGAAATCATGGACGGGCTGCTCGATGCGGTCGTCCCGAAAGGGCAAATGGATGTTATCGCGGACTTTGCCAGTCCCGCGCCTGCGATTATCACCGCCGAAATGCTCGGCGTGCCGGCGGAGGACCATCAGCAACTGAAGGAGTGGTCGGCGGATTTCGCCGAGATGCTCGGCAACTTCCAACACAACCCGGATCGGTTTCCGCGTGTCTTGCGGAGTGTGGAAAGCATGTGCTCGTATTTTCGCTCCGCGATGAAGGAGCAGCGGCTGCATCCGCGCGAAGGACTTGTCAGCGCAATGATGGAGGCCGAGGTAGAAGGTGCTGAACTCACGGAAGAAGAGATCATTGCGAACCTCATCGTCACCATGGTGGGCGGACAGGAAACTACCACGAACCTGATCGGCAACGGCGTGCTTACGTTATTGCGCAACCCGGCTGAGATGGAACGTTTGCGCTTGGACTCTTCCCTGATTCAATCGGCAGTTGAAGAATTACTGCGCTACGAGAGTCCCAGCCAACATACGGCGCGCCTCGCTCCAGCGGACGTTGAGCTGGGAGGAAAACAGATCCGTCAGCGACAGGCGGTGATCGCGGTGATGGGAGCCGGCAACCGCGATCCGGAACGCTTTGCTGATCCGGACCGACTGGATCTGGGTCGCGCGGATAATCGCCACCTCGCATTCGGATGGGCTGCTCATTTTTGTTTCGGCGCGACCCTGGCGCGTATGGAGGGGCAGATTGCATTCGAAACACTCTTGCGCAGGCTGCCGAACCTCGAGCTCGATCCGGACGCCTCCCTGATGTGGCGACATAACCTGGGCCTGCGCGGATTGACGGCTCTGCCCGTTCGTTTTGGCAAACCTACTCCCGTACAGAGCAGGCATTCCGAGGTAGAGTCGTCGTGAGGAAAAGATGGCTTCCCCAGACGTAAAACGGGTGTTACTGGAAAAATGTCTGCGGGGAGAACTGGGGCTCGAGACACGTCAGAGAATCGCTCCGCGGAAGCCAGACGAGCCAGTGCCCCTATCCTACTCGCAAGAACAAGTCTGGATGCACGCGCAACTGGTTCCCGATGTCCCCCTTTACAACGAGCCGGTGACGATTCATCACACCGGAGCTCTCGACCCGGTGGCTTTCGAACAAGCTTTCAATGAAATATTGCGTCGGCATGAAGCATGGAGAACCTGCTTCCAAATTGTCGATGGCGAACCCGTTCAGGTGGTCATGCCGGAGCTCTCGATTTCATTACCTGTCATCGATCTTCGGATGGTCTCTGAAGAGCGGCGAGAAATGGCGGCCATAATTATTGCAACCGAAGTGGCTAGGAAACCTCTCGACCTGGCGCGGCCTCCCCTGTTCCGCGCTCGTCTGATGCGACTCGGAGACGAGAATTACCGGCTGTACCTGACGCTTAGCCACATAATTTTCGATGGTGTGGCGATTTATCGCGTCTTTCTCCCCGAACTGGCGACTCTTTACAAGGCGTACGCTGCTGGCGCGCCGTCTCCATTACCGGAGCTTGCCGTTCAGTATCCCGATTATTCCATCTGGCAACGCCGAACGCTCACGCGCGAAGTCCTATCAAAAGACGTTGAGTACTGGCGTGAAAAGCTTCGTGGTCCTCTGCCCGAAACCTATTTGCCGACGGACCACCCGCCCGGACGATCGCAGTCATTTCGCGGTTCGATGTACCCGTTCAGGTTGAGCTCCAGCCTGACGAGCCAATTGCGAAAATTTTGCCGCGCCGAAGGGGTCTCCTTATTCCACGTGCTGCTGGCGAGTTTCTCCGCATTACTCTACCGCTACTCCGGCGAAGAGCGCATTCCCATTGGAAGCGTCACCGCTGGCCGCAATTTCCCGGAAACATTGCCCCTGCTCGGATATTTTCTCAACACTGTAGTTTTTCCCGTCGACTTGTCAGGCAACCCCAGTTTCCGCACCCTGGTCCATGACTCACGCGCTTTGACCATCGATGTGTTGGACCACGACCGTGTCTCTTTTGAACACCTGGTTCGCGAGCTGCGCGTGCCGCGAGATCCAGGCCGTAATCCTTTATTCCAGGCATTGTTCTCCCTCGAGCCGCCCCTGCCGGAAGTCGATCCCGCCTGGCGTCTTACCCAGATGGATATCGACACAGGAGCGTCGAAGTACGACCTCTACCTGGAATTGGACGAACGCCCCGATGAACTACTGGCTCGCTTCCATTACAGCACCGACTTATTCGACGCTGAGACCATTGTTCGCATGGCCGCCAACTGGAAACTGTTGCTCGATGGAGCCGTCGCCAATCCCGATCAGAGACTCTCGGAGTTGCCGGTTCTAACCTCAGAGGAACGCGAGCAAATTCTAGAGCGATGGAACAACACGGAGAACGCTTTTCCGGAGGCGTGCGTTCACGAATTATTCGAGTTACAAGTTGAACGATCTCCAGACGCCATCGCCCTAACGTCTCAAGATTTCCGCCTGACCTACCGGGAACTGAACCAACGTGCGAACCAGCTTGCAGGGTATTTGCGAAAGCGCGGGGTGGGGCCGGACGTATGCGTCGGCCTGTGCGTCGATAGGGGTCCGGCAATGGTGATTGCCCTGTTGGGCATTTTAAAGGCCGGTGGCGCCTATGTACCTCTCGATCCAAGGTTGCCGGACGAGCGGTTAAGCTTCATGCTCGCCGATGTCCAACCTCTGCTGGTTCTTACGAAACGGAGTTTGCGACGTAAGATCTTCGGAAAAGATGCGGTCATTCTGGACGCGGGTTGGGAAACAACCACACCAGAAGAAATCGCGAATTCTGGGAACCGCTGCCGTCCGCAGAACCTTGCCTACGTCATTTACACATCGGGCTCAACCGGAAAACCGAAAGGAGTTCCGATTGAACACCGCAGCGTAGTCAACTTGCTCTGCTCCATGCAGCGTACGTTGGGCGTGGGCCCCGAAGATATGCTCCTCGCGGTGACCACTCTTTCTTTTGACATCGCGGGACTAGAAATCTATCTCCCGCTAATCTCGGGAGCGTGCGTGACCGTCGCTAGTGAGGAGGATGTTGTAGACGGATATCGCCTGCGAGATTTAATTGTGGAGAGCGGGGCCACGATTATGCAAGCCACACCGGCCACTTGGCGGCTGCTTCTCGAGGCGGGATGGCAAGGTTCCTCCAATTTGAAGATTCTCTGTGGAGGCGAGACGTTAGCACCGGAGCTGGCGAAAGACCTGATCGCACGTGGTAATTCCGTCTGGAACGTTTACGGTCCGACCGAAACCACGATATGGTCCACCGTCTATCGCTTAACTGGCCAGGAGCAAGGGCCAATACCCATAGGTCGTCCCATTGCCAACACATGCATCTACATATTGGACTCTTATCGCAATCCGGTACCGGCAAATGTGATCGGAGAGATCTACATTGGCGGGGCCGGGTTGGCCCGGGGATACCTCAATCGCGTCGAGTTGACGGCCGAACGCTTCGTCGCAAATTGGCTGGGGCGCGCACCGGTCAGAGCGCTTGTATCGCACCGGAGACTGGGGGCGCTTCCGCTCCAATGGGGAGATCGAGTATCTGGGGCGAGTGGACGGGGAAGTGAAACTGCGGGGGATGCGGATTGATTTGGGGGAAATCGAGTCGGTACTGGTGGGGCACGGTGGGGTGCGGGAGGCGGCGGTGGAACGGGTGGAAGAAGGGGGCGAGGCGAAGCTGGTGGCGTACCTGGTGCGAGGAGATGGGGCGGAGCCGAATGGGCGGGAGTTGCGACGCCATCTGCGCACGAAATTGCCGGAGCACATGGTGCCAGCCCGGTTTGTGGAGGTGGAGGAATTTCCGCTGTTGCCGAGTGGGAAGGTGAACCGGAAAGCGCTTCGGGCGGCCGCAGGAACACCGTTAACCGAACAGGGGATGGCGGCACCGCGCACGGAGACGGAGCGGGGGTTGGCAGAGATCTGGAAGGAACTGCTGAAGGTGGAAGAGGTGGGAGTGGAGCAGAATTTTTTTGAGTTGGGAGGACATTCGTTGCTGGTGCTGCAGGTGATGGCGCGGATCCGGCGGCGGTTCGGGCTGGAGATGCCGGTGCGGACGGTGTTCGAGGAACCGACGATCGCAGGACTGGCGGCGGCGGTGGAAGCGGCGGAAGCGCAGGGGTTGAAGGCGCAGACCCCGATTCTGGAACGGCGACCCCGTCCGGCGGCCGTCCCTACCGCCACGAGCCGCGAGGCGCTCCTCGCACAACTCGATAAGCTATCGGCCGACGACCTGCAAACTTTACTCAAGCGTGCGATGGACGGAACATTGTCCCAGGCTCTTGACCGCGGGCCGCAATTGCAATAAGCAGGCTAGACGTTGGAGGAAGACGCACCTCTAGAACAACAGGCGGCCACTGGTGAAACGTTCCGCGGACTTGACCAAATTCGCCAGCGGCCGACGCGATCCGTGGCCGCGCGGAATCACCGCGACGGCCTGGGAATCAAACCTACAAACCTCTTTACCAATGCCGACGGTACGAAACTCTGCTGGGAATATGTGCATAGACTCCTGCAGCGATGCGCCCCGATGATTTGGTCGAGGTGGAGAGTCATGCCAATGTGGACGTGCCGTGTGCCAGTTCGGGTTTGACCGACCAGTTCCTGAAGGGGCGTCCGCATGAAGAACTTCCAATTCCCTGCCGTACGTGTCAGGCTGACCGCCTTCGGGATAAGCCCATGCGCGCGAAATTCTCGAACGATGAGGTACAAATCTCTAACGTAAGGCGCTCGCCTTTATGGGCGTCGAGCCGATGTCCTCGAATGAAAACGCAATCGCGACATTGGGATATTCCTTTCCGCCAATCTCTACATACGGATAGACAAAATAGTTCAGCGGCGCGCCTTCCTGAGCGGGGGCGAGTTTCAGATCGCGCCCTTGCGTGAACTGCATCCGGTTCACGTCGTGGGCGCCAAAAAAATAATCGTGTTTCTCTTGGTGCTTCCACGCCTCCGAAATATCGACCGGCACCCATCCCACCGAATCAAGATAGAACTCGGCCCAGCAGTGGTATCCGGGAATCTCGGCGGAATGCTTGTCAGCCGGAATGGAAAACCCGATCTGAAAACGCGCCGGAATCTTCTCCGCCCGTGCCATGGAAATAAAAACCGAGTGGAAGTCTGTGCAGTTGCCATGCTTCGAATCGCACGCCCAGAGGGTGTCGCCATGTCCCCAGCCCTCGCCGCTCTTGTCATATTTCATGGTGCGGAAAACGTATTCGTAGATGTCGTTCGCCTTTTCGAGGGGCGTGGTCGCGCCTTTCGTCTCCTGCTCGGCTAGTCGCGCAGGGACGCCGGTGACGGGCACTAAGCGGTCCGGCTCGAGAAACCGCGCCAACTCGACGTGAGGCGCTCTCACAGCTGGTGCGGCACCAGCCGGCTTCCCGTTGACCAGCACGACATGCTCTTTCCGAACGACGTCGTAGTCCACCGAGAACTTGTACTCGCCCTTATCGGCTTTCGACGCTTCCGCATACAGCACCTCGTTCCCGTATTCGGGCTGCTGAACCTGCTTCAGCGGCAAGTCTCCACCCTTGGAAGTAACTTTCACCTCCTGGAACGCGTCGGAGTGGGCCAACGGAATCCAGACACGCAGGCGCTCACCGGGACTGACGTTCTTCACCGTGAATGCGTAGTGAAAAGTAAAATGGCGCTCATTCTGAGCGAGAGCTGGCAGAGACGAGAATACGAGAAGCAGGGAGAGTAGAGGTCGACGCAGCATGACGTATCCTTTGAAGGAGTCACCGTTCGAAGCACACTTTCGCAGTCTGCATGTTGCTGCAGCGTCCTGTCAAATCCCGGCTCTCGATAGGAAGCCGGGCGCAAAAAGCGCTACTGCCGATGTTGATTTGGAGCGTCCACTGGCAGGAACAAGAGGAACCGTTTAAAATACCCGTTCCTTTCTGTTTCCCACCGCAAAGTGGCGGCATCGACTGGGTACGAGGTTTATGACGATGACGAACACGGGCCCGACGCAAAATTCAGCCAACCAAACGCCCGCGGCAAATGGGCTGGCAATCGTTCGTGTCACGATCGGCGCAATGCTGGTGTGGGTCTTCTTCGAAAATCTGGGGAAGGGTCTCTACACGCCAGCGGGTTATGCAAGCCTGATCAACTACTACATAAAGGCGAGTCATTCGCCGGCCGTGTGGAAGGCCGTTATGGGTTTGGCCGCGAGCCACGCCGCCATGGCCGCTCCGATGCAGGCCGTGACTGAGATCGGTCTTGGAATCCTGCTAGTGATCGGTCTGCTGACGCGCCCGGCCGCCTTTGTGGCTTTTCTGTACCTGGGCAGCCTTTGGGTTTCTGAATGGGGCACATCGTGGATCTGGGAACTGCTGGTTTCAGTGCTCGCATCGCTTGCGCTCGTGGTTGGGCGGGCGGGCCGTGCGTGGGGTGTCGACGCCTTGCTCGCGCGGCGCTGGCCATCCTCTCCATGGTGGTGAGTTGAGTCAAGGTCACGTGCGAGTGTCGGTCGTCATTCCTACGCATAATGAAGCGCAGTCCATCGGCCGCGTCTTGGCTGATCTACCTGCTGACATTGTGACGGAGGTCCTGGTCGTAGATAGCAATTCAACCGACGGGACTCCCGAGATCGCCTCAAAGATGGGAGCCCGCGTCCTCCACGAGCCCCGTCGCGGCTACGGTCGCGCCTGCTTGACCGGGCTGGCTGAAGCTAGCAGCCCTGACATTGTGGTGTTCCTCGACGGTGACTACAGCGATCGACCGGCTGAACTGCCGCTTCTCCTGGCTCCAATCCTTGACGGATCCGCGGATATCACGCTTGGCTCGCGTCTCGGCAAGCAGAGCGTACCTGGGGCACTTCCATGGCACGCCGCGTTTGGCAATCACCTGGCGGCCTTCCTGATCAGGCTCTTATATGGTCTAAAGATAAGCGATCTCGGACCATTCCGCGCCGGACGAGCAGATGTCCTTCGCCAGCTTGAGCTGCAAGAGAACACATACGGATGGGCGGTCGAAATGATTCTCAAGGGTACGCTCGCGGGGTTCCGCGTCGTTGAGGTGCCGGTGAGCTACTATCCGCGCATTGGGAAATCGAAGATTAGCGGTACGCTCAGGGGCACGGTCGGAGCGGCATGGTTCATCCTCTCGCTAATAGTGCGCTATTATTTTCGGCATCGAAGAGCCGGGAATCCACGGCCAGCGTGAGTCCCCGTTCAAAACACGTACAGCGATCTCTTATGGAATCCTCCAAGGAAAATCCAGCACATTCACCGGACCGGGACCGCACGCTGGTGGTCATGGCAAAAGCACCGCGGCCAGGCATGGTCAAGACCCGTTTAGCTCAGAGCCTTCCAGTGGAAGCGGTCACCGAGCTTTATCGCTGCCTTTTGGACGACACAATGACGTTGGCGTGCTCGTTGGGCACTGTGGATGTCGCAATCCTGTGCCCCGCTTCGGATGTCGAAGAACTAACGCGATTGGCGCACGGTGTAGGTGTCGTGGCACAGAAAGGGGAAGGCCTTGCAGCCGGCCTGACCTCGGTGTTTGCGCACTTCACAGCCCCGGGCCGGCAACGTGTGGTTGCCTTCAACAGCGACAGCCCGCATCTGCCGGCTCCAGTTCTTGAGAGCGCGTTCGAGGCGCTCACCGGACACGACCTGGTTGTCGGACCGACACATGACGGCGGCTATTATCTCGTAGGGGCAAAGGCTGCCCATCCAACGCTTTTCGATGGCGACGGCATGGGCACAAAGAGCGCGCTTGAGGCCCTGCTGACGCGCGCTCATGGAAAGCAGCTTTCCGTTGCCTCCACAGATCCTTTCTACGACATCGATGTGGAGAGCGACTTAACTCGGCTCGCCGAGGAACTGCGGCTGGCTCCGGCCAGGGCGCCACGAACGGCGGTCTGGCTGAAACATTGGGGACAGACGTTGGCACAGTTGCGGACAGCCATGGGAAACCTGTGAAGCTCACGCCATCCCGCAGGCTGTATGGGTTGAGCGTTATTTTGCTCGTCGCGCTGACCATCTGCTCACGCAAGTTCGGCAACATGGGTGCACCGTCCTTCCTTATCCCACTGGCGGTTGCTGGCGTCGCGTACCTGCTCGCCATTCGGGAGTTCTTCTCCACGCCGAGATTCCCGCGCCGGGTCATCGTCATCGGGCTCGGGTTGGCGGCTCTGTGGCATCTTGCGTTTCTGCGGATGCCGCCGGGTTCAGATGATGACATTCATCGCTATGTTTGGGACGGCAGGGTGCAGCGGCTCGGTTATAACCCCTACATTGTCGTTCCCAACGACCCTGCGTTCGCCGGAATTACATACGCCCGAGACCCGCACGCTGAACAATCCGGACCTGCCAAGCCCATATCCAGCGGGCGCTGAGCTATTCTTCCTCGCCGTAACAGAGATTCATGAGTCTGTCTTTGCGCTGAAGGTAGCGTTTGTACTTTGTGAGTTTGCGATCGTTTTCGTTTTGCTCGACATATTTTCTCGTAGCGGCCAAGGAGCGCACTGGGTTCTGGCTTATGCCTGGAACCCACTGCTGGCGGTGGAAGTGGCGGGCAGCGGTCACGTCGATATTGTCGGCGTGCTGTTGCTGTTGGTGTCTTTCGCAGCGCTGGGGCGGCGCTGGCGCGCGGTTGCAGCCGTAGCATTCGGGCTGGCGGTTGCCGTGAAATTGCTGCCCATTATATTGCTGCCACTCTACTGGCGGCGGGTTCGTTTGCGCGACGCCGCGCTGGCGGTCATCGTGGTTGTGCTCCTATATATTCCATTTCTCAATCACGGGCGGATTCCGGTCGGCTCACTCGACACTTACGTGCAAAGTTTCCGCTTTAATGATCCAGTGTTTGCAATCCTGGAGCGAGTGGCGACTCCGCAGGTTGTAGCTGGGTTGGCAGTGCTCGTGGGCTTTCTTACCGCAATCTGGATGAGACGCAAGGCCCCGGCGTGGTCTCCGGATGCGTTTGCCTGGCCCATGGCGGCATCGCTTTTATGTGCACCGGTCGTATATCCGTGGTACCTTCTGTGGCTGCTGCCCTTCGTGCGGTCGGCGTCGACGGTGCCGATCATCATCTGGACAGTCAGCATTATCCCCACATACTACGTTTGGCATTTGCGCATGCTTGGGCGTCCGTGGCTGCTGCCGAGCTGGATTATGTTGCTGGAATACGGATCCGTGGTAGCGGCCGGTGTAGTTATCGGGTTTCGGCGGCTCAGGCAACCGCCCGTGCCCGAATAATCAAGCCGACATAAGTTGTGTGTATCCCGAGGCCTTTGGCCGTCATCCAAAGCGACATCCGTTCAATTCACCGAGGAGCGAACACTATGAGAAATGTCCGCCGTTTAACCACGATGGGTCTTTTGCTTTGCGGAGTGCTGGCCCTTGCCGCACCCTCCTGGGCGCAGACGCGCCCGCCCATTCTCGAACAGATCGCCAAGACTTACGGTCTCGATTCGTTCGGGCAAATTGATGCGATCCGCTACACCTGGAACGGGGAAATCACCGGGCTCTTCAAACTTTCTCGCACCTGGGAGTGGGAGCCCAAGACCGGCAAGGTTTCTTTCGAGGGGAAAGATAAAGACGGGAAGCCGGTCAAGGTCACGTACATGCGCTCCGAAATCAACGACGACACGAAGAAGCAAACTGATTCCGGCTTCACCAACGATAATTATTGGCTCCTGTTCCCGTTACACGCCTACTGGGACACGAGCGCCACCGTGACCGATGAAGGTATGAAGAAACTGCCGGCGGGAGCCGGATCGGCGACGCTGGTCTCGGTGAAGTATGGGGCAGAACTCGGTGGCTACACGCCCGGCGACACCTGGGACCTTTATGTCGGCAAAGACAATCGCGTCGAGTACCTTGTCTTCCACCACGGCGGGGACAAAAAACCAAGCCTCGTCAGTGCAACCTGGACAGGCTATAAGAAGGCTGGACCGCTGCTTATCTCAACGGAGCACCGCGGCAATGCGGATGGAAAGCCTCTGCACATCTTCATTTCGGGCGTGGCCGTCAAGCTGACGGGGTCAGACGCCTGGGTGGAGGCGAAATAAGCGGCGATTTCTATCTGGCGATCACTACGGTAGTGCAGGAACTGCTGAGCTTGGGCAGATCGCGGGTCGCGGCCATACGGACTTGCAGGGTTCGGTGTTCCCCGCGAACGATGGGACAGTAATAGTCAGGCTCGAGCAGCGCGCCTTGCAGGCGTCGACGTCCGGCACAGCCGCCATGGCATGAATCCCGAAACTCGCAAGGTTGGCATGCGGCGGGAAGAGTGCGGGCCTGCTCGAAGGGCGCGGAGTCTAGAATGTCCAGCCCCATCGATATCAAATCCGACAGCGGCTCCCCCGATCCCGGCCAATAAACGCAGGGCTGTGTCGTGGCGCGCGGAGTAACCCTCACGGTGCTTACCCCGCATCCTCCGCCGAGCGGCGGCAGGCCCGCCATGGCTCGCACCAGCGGCTCGCCAATGGCGATCACGTCCGTCTCCGCAAACAGACGCCGGAATCCCTCCCAATACTGTTCGTAGGACAGTGCATAAATGTCGGATCGCACCGCCTGGTACACGTTCACCCGCAGGGGAGCGTCAAACTGTTTCGCTATTCGCGCGACCTCCGCCAGACGCAAGTAGTTCGACCTCATCATGACCGCGATGATGGTGACAGGCACACCCAGCTTCACACACCGTTTTGCCTGCTGGTGGATCAGTTCCCAATTGCCGTTTCCGCGCTGTGCATCCTGTTCCGCCTGCGAAGGGTAATCGAGAGAGAACTCAATGTCGTGAAACGCCAGCAACTCGTCGTCCTGCAACACTGCAACGCTATGGCCGTTGGAAGTGATGGTGAGTTTGACCGGCTGTGTGCGCAGATACGCCAGAATCGCTTTAAAGTCCGGATGCATACCGTTCTCCCCGGTGCCCAAATTCACCGAGCGGACGGGCAGTCGTTCCATGACCGACCTTACCTGATCCAGAGAGAGGCGATCCGTGCGGACAGGGTCCCGATAGCAGAAAGCGCAAGCGAGGTTGCACTCGTTGGTAAGCCCGAGTCCTAGCGATATCGTGGCGTCAGTGGCCTTCGCGGCAGATGGGATGGATGAAGACATGCCGGCGACGTCACTCATCGGGCCATTCTCCATTAGCTGTCAGGTCAAAACGCGCGAAGCATTGTGTGTAGCGGGCGACTGCAGCATACTGCGGCCGGCTGCCCAGCTTTCGCTCCAGGTCAAAAATCCGTTCGTACTCTTCGCTGCGAGAAACACGCGGCGGCAAGTAATCCGCAAGGACACGCACGCCTCGCTCGGCAATGGGCACAAGCGACGCTGCTTTCAGCATAGTTCGCAAGCCATCGGACGTAAATAGCCGCACGCTGCCTCCATACAGGGATTCTTGTCCGCGCTCAGCAGTGAGGCCATCAGTGGCTGCAGCCAAATCACCCGCTTGGATAGCGGCCTTGAATACCTCGCCTGCCTGGTTACGTACGAGAACCGACAATACCGCCGATGAATCTCGCAAGACGCGAGCTGCACCACGCAACACAGCACTCCGGGTCCTCGCAATATTCCAGGATGTTGTGGCAAAGAATTACATCGAACGATCGAGTGTGGAACAAGTTCGCCAATTGTTTAGCGTCGCCGCGTTCCAGTACGACCTTTTCCGCTACTCCTGCTTCCCCTGCCGCGCGCTTCGCAATATCCAGCATTGCTGGAGAGGAATCCAGTAACGTGACGTGAATGCCAAGTTGCGCCAGGCGAACGGCGGTCGCTCCAGTGCCGCACCCGACATCAAGTGCGCACAACGAAGGCTGGGCCAGTGGGGGAAGAAAATCCTGTAGGTTGGCAAGAGCTAAGTCGGTGCGCAACCGGCCCTCTGGTGTCTTGAGGTAGGCGGCATACTCCTGCGCACCACTCTGGAATCGTTCCTCGTTGCCTTTGGCGGGTACCGTCATGCGACAGGCGAAGTCGTCCCCCGATCTGAACCGCGTGTCATGGGCGATACACTTTACCAATGCCGCCTGCACCCAGCCACTGTGCTGTACATACGAGTGATACATACACGGGGACTGGATTTCGCAGGGACCAAGTTCGCGCCAGAAACGAGGGCCATCCGTGCGTGTAATTATATTCTGCACGTCACATCGCAGCCGATGCAACCACCCTGGGTGGGTGGTCTGCAATTCGGAGGCAAACCAGATTGGGACGCGGATCGGTACCGATAAGTCGGCTAGCAGGAAGTGATCCACATTTGACGTTGATTCTGGTCGGATGACGGGCTACCCCGGAAGCTATCCCCCGTGTATTCCTACAAGGTTCCTGAGATTGACCGCCGCCGCTTCGGGCGTGATGTCTCGCTGTGGGCTGGCCAACATTTCATAGCCGACCATGAACTTACGGATCGTGGCCGAGCGCAACAACGGCGGATAAAAGTGCGCGTGGAGATGCCATTCCGGGTGCGCTTCGCCGTCGGTCGGCGACTGATGAAAACCCATCGAATAGGGGAACGGAATCTCGAAGAGATTGTCGTAACGCGTGGTGAGCTGCTTGAAGATGTCGGCAAGACCGTTGCGCATGGCCGGGTCAAGAGATCCCAGGTCGCCGGTGTGTCGCTTCGAGAGTAGCAACAATTCAAACGGCCATACAGCCCAGAACGGTACCAGGGCCGCGAAATGGGCGTTTTCGACCACCATGCGCGTCCCCGCCTGGGTTTCCAATTGCAGGTAGTCACAGAGCAGGCAAGCGCCGTTCTTCTCCAGGTATGCCTTCTGCGATTCCTGCTCTTTGCGAGGCTCATTGGGAATGGTCTGGTTGGCCCAGATTTGGCCGTGCGGATGCGGATTGCTGCATCCCATGATCTCGCCGCGATTTTCAAAGATCTGAACGTAGTTGATGTAGGGCAACGAGCCAATCTCAGCGTATTGTTCCGCCCACATGTCCACCACGCTTGTGATTTCCGGGACCGTCATGCGCGCCAGAGTCAGATCGTGGCGAGGCGAAAAACACATCACCCTGCAGATGCCGGCCTCAGACTCCGAAAGCAGCAGACCGCGCCCGGAGTCATCTTGTCTCGCGGGTTGAACCTCAGGCTTTAGCGCTGCGAAGTCGTTGGTGAAGACAAAAGTGGTCTGGTATTTAGGGTTGCGCGCTCCGCCTGCCCGCTCGTTACCGGGACAGAGATAGCAAGTGGGATCGTAGGTCAGGGCCGGAGCAGATGACGGCCGACTCCACTTGGCCGCGCCAAGGCCGCTCCGTGCGATGCGGCGACACCAGCACCCAATCGCGCGTAAGTGGATTGAAACGGCGATGAGGGTCTTGATAGAGGTTCCCTGGTTCCATTTATCTTATTCCATCACCTTAAATCTATATCCGAGTGCACCCTGTTGCCGCCACCACCACAGATTTGCCCTGATCCGCAGTTCACCCTTCCCAATCGCCACATCAGAAGGACACGGGGTCGGGCGGTTCGCGCAGCGCCGCGTTCGACTTGTATCGCATCAAATGGACCTTCAGGGTATTTGCGAGCGGAAACTTACCCTGTTGCGTCGCCAAGGCCACAGCTTGCTGCTCGGTCTCGATGGCCTGAGGAAAGCGGCCCGCTTCGGCGTATGCGGCAGACAGCGTGTCCAGGATTGCGGCGTCTTGTCCAGCAGTAAGCTGCTGGGCCCGGGTTGCGATAGCGATAGCCTCAGTACCATTACGGATCGAGGCATCTGGGCAGGTTGCCAGCACACTCGCGGCCAGGTTGAGAACGGAGACTCGATCGGGTTCGTCGGCCAGCGCCAGACGCAAGTGAGTGAGTGAATCCGCGAACCTTGCCTGCAAGTAAAGAGCATAGCCCAGATTTTCGTGGCCGGCCGCAAAATCCGGCCTGATACGGACAGCATTCAACCACGCGTCGATGGCCTCGTTTAACTGGTTTTTCTTCACCAGCTCAAGCCCCAAATTGTAGAACGCCTCAAAAAAGTTCGAGTTAATCGCGATAGCCTTCCGGAAGTAAACAATGGCCTCGTCTGAATTCCCCGCTACGGACAGGGCAACGGCGATCCCGTTGTTTGCCCGGGCATCATTGGGATCCAATTCCAGAGCTTTTCTCCATTCCGCTAGTGCGGCCTCGTTTTCGCCCTTCTTCTGCAGGTCGAGCGCGTTATCGATGATGCGATAGAGATCGGACGCGGGCACGTCGATGTGCTGCATCTCGTCGGGCGGGATATTCACGAATTCGGGGAGGTTGACGGCGCGGTTGGCAGCCGTGGAGTTGTCTATATAGATGGCCGGGCTGTCGTTACCCTGGTCGTCGATGTGGGTAAGAAACATTTGGGTATAAGGAGAACGGCTCTTGGACGAGAAAACCAGCCAGTGTCCATTCGGCGAGAAGCTATGCCAGGAGTTCATCAACTTCGTGTTGGCTCGCATGCGCCGCGCAATCCCGCCGCCGGACGGCACGATGTAAAGTTGGCTGTCCGGGCGCATCAACTGGCCGTTGCGGCACTTGACGAAGACGATCCAGCGTCCGTCTGGAGAAACCTTGGGAAAGTTGTTGCTCATCCCATTGTCGGAAGCTCCGGCGATGGGCTCCGCTTGGCCGCCCTCCCCGTCGTTAAATGGAACGCGGTAGAGGTTGTATTGAATCTGGACTTCGTTGGGGTCGTTGGCATGGAGCGCCGGCTTCTGCCCGTGGGGATAGGGGTCTTTCGCCTCGGCGCGCGCGAAGACGATGTATTTCCCGTCCGGGCTCCAGACCCCGTCGGTTTGAACGTAACGTGGATCATCGGCGCCGGGGAGCGGCTGCCGGCGGCCGGTCGCGCGGTTGTACCAGGCAAGAATGCCGCGCGTCGGATAGAAAACCTGGAGAAAGTGATAGTCCTTGAAATTGGTGACGTAATACGAACTGGCGATGCTCTGGTCCTGTCCGGCGAAAGTAGATAGCACATAGCGCCCGTCAGGCGAGACCTGCGACATGAATCCGACACGCGATTGTCCGACGCGCATGTCCGTGTTCCAGGAGACCATGTCTTCGTTGCGGATGGACATCTGTTTCCGGATGGGGACCACGGCATACAGGCCCTTGTCGTTCTTGGGGCCATCCACGTCGATGCCCATCGTTTTTCCGTCGGCCGAGAATGAATGGCAGTTGGCGCAGCTATGCAGGTCATGCATAACGACTCGACTCTCGCGCTGGCTGATATCGCGAAGACGCCAGTTAATAAGGTAGATCGACGACGGGGCCAGTGGCTGAATGAAATTCTTCGCGCCTTCGGAGGGCATCAGCGGGACGTCCCGATAAAAAATCGGTGCACCCACCGGATCTTTCGAAGTAGAGAGTGTGACCAGGCCACGCGACACCGGGTCGGCCGCAATCCTGTCGCTGAGACCGCTAATCATTACAGCAGCCGGACGCTCTACCGAGTGCCGCTTGATGGTTGCCCACGTGGCCGCGTCCGGTATCCAGGTGTGCGCCGCAGCCTGTTCTTTGGTCAGCGAAGGTGGCTCGTTGGTTTCGGAAACGCAACGCGGATCAATTTCACCAATGCGCATGGGAGCGCCACGGGAGTTGACGTGGATTGGTTCCGAGCCGTCGGCGAAAGTGATGTCAATACTCCAGGTCTTGGCGGAAGCTTCCGCGTCGCGCCAGAGGAAGGTTGGCGGCGTGATCTCAGGCGGGAAGATGGAGCCATCTTCCGGATAGTCGATGACGATGGATTCCTTGCCGGAGTTCACCAGGCGCGTATCTGCAATCGGAAGCGGTTCGGCCGCCAGTGCGACATGTAGGCTGGGCCGATAAGATGACCACGAGTGCGCCCCGAGTAGCGCGAGCAGGAAGGCTGTTCCGAGTGCAACTCCAAACTTTGCGAGATATTCGGTGCTCTGGCCCGGACTCCCGCCTTCAGACATCTGTCTCTCTCTCACGCAGGACACTCCCTGTCGCCTCGTTACTCTACTCCCTGGGCAACTCGCGGAACATCGCGATGGCTTCAATCTCGATCAGCAGTTCCGGACGGCAGAGCTTAGCCTGTATGCCCGTGGAGGCCGGCAACGGGTTCAGTCCCTGCTCCTTGTAGAACGCGGTCCGCTCCTCGTTGAACTGCGCGTAGTCGCGATCAATGTCGCGGAGGTAGCAACTTGTTCGCACCACATCTTTCCACGTGACGCCCTCGGCCGCAAGCAACGCGGTAATGTTCTGGAACACGCGGCGGCATTGCATGCGGAAGTCCCCGACATGGATGGAAGCGCCATGCTCATCAATGCTGGCGGTACCTGAGATCAGCAGAATGACCACGCCATTCAGATCGATCCGCATACCGCGAGAGAATGAACTCGGACGGGCATAGCTGTACGCCTCATTGAGGACGCTGTGGTTGGTGATGGCCCGCTTTTCGATCGGTGCGATGACCACTCCTTTCGGCGGCTCCTTGGATGCCATGACTGTCTCCTGAACATTGCGGGGCGAGGACTTTTGCAAGTTCGAATAATTTGATCAGGCCGAGCGGCTGAAGTGCAAGGCCACCTCGCGGGCAACCGGAGACGAAGCTCGACGGCAACCAAGAAATAGCCCGGGCTGTGGTTTAGCCCGGGCCACGTCGAGAGGATAAACATCAGAATGTAAACTTCAGCGCCGCCTGCATGAGGCGCGCAGGAATCGGGCCTTGACCGGTGATCTTGCCGTAATTGCCGTCTTGGACGTTGCTATCCGGATCGGAAAAACTGGGATGGTTGAGGGCATTGAACATCTCCCAGCGGAACTGCAAGCGGTAGCCTTCGACAATCGTCCAGTTTTTTGCGAAGGCCAAGTCGATGGTCTTGATAGGTGGACCCTGGAACAAGTTCTTTCCGCTGTCGCCGAAGGTTCCCGGGGCATTTACGATGAACGCGTTTGTGTTGAAATACTCGTTAATCCACTGCGACTTGCTTCCCTGTTGGACATTAAAGCTTTGGCCGGGAACAACGTCGGCTCGGTCTCCGCCCTGAAGGCTCCCGGAATTATCGCCATAGCCGCCGGCTATGGTGAACGGGTAATTGGACTGCAGCGTGACGATTCCGCTCAGCTCCCAGCCTCCCAGCGTCTGCCGCATGAACTGGTTGCTTCCGGAGAGACTTGGGCTGAGATAAACCAGGTTGCTCACCCAGAGCTTCGGGATGTTGAGGTACGAAATACCCCGGTTATAGCCAATGTTGAAGGGGTCGGGAAGGTTCTGCGTCCCGAAGGAAACGTTCCCCGAAGAGGTGGTATCCAGCGTTTTCGACCAGGTGAAGTTCGATTGGAACTGAAGCCCCTTGGTCAAATGGCGCTCCACTCCAACCTGCAAAGCGTTATAGCTGGACGTGCCCAGGCTGATGTCGGTGAGAATCTGCTGGAAGTTGGGATATGTACTGCGCGTCTTGCCGGTGGCATAAATCCCAGGATTCTGATCCACGACAACCGCTTGGTGGTAGGATTCGCCGCCCACGTAGGCCACGCGGACAACCGTGTTCTGGCCGACTTCATGTTCGACCGAGGCGTTCCAACTTTGCGTGATACCCAGACGGAAGTTCTGGGCGAAGATCGCCCCGAGGGAGAACGGCGTGGTGAAGGCGGCATTCGGCGACGGCTTGAATGGAGCGAACGGCGGAAATGGGCTGACACCGCCTGTGCCCGCGAACTGGGACCATGGAGTGTCCAGAGAGAGGGGCACGCTGGTTCCGGGGACACCGGTTTGCGTTCCGTTGAAACTGTAGGTGGGGCTGAAGGGGCTAATGTCGGCTGTGTGGTTGTAACTGGAGTACTGCAGGGGCGCGGTGAACAGACCGAAACCGGCCCGGATCGATGTCCGCGGCAAGGAGCGAGGCTGCCAAGCCACGCCCAGGCGCGGTTCCCAATATCCGTAACTGTTGGGCATCAAGCCGTCGCTTATCCCCTTATCGCCCGGAAACACCAGACCCAGCGGAGCATTGGGATAAAGCGTGCTCTGCTGCCCTGGGACGAAGGCCCCGCCGCGTCCACTGGTGACCCCGGGGGCAATATTTGGATCCCAGCGCAGGCCAGCAGTAATGCTCACGTTCGGACGCACCCGGTATTGGTCTTGGCCATAGAGGCCCAGTTGCCAGCCAGCCAGGCTGGCGATTTCGCCGGCTCCTTGCTCGTACGAGGCCAGATAGCCCATCAAAAAGTCAGCTAGTCCGTTGCCGGTGTAACTCCCGTTGAAGCCGAGGATCGGCGTCGTCGGATATTGCGTCGCTTCCTGGGCGTACTGATGCTGCAGGTTTGCCCCGAATGAAAGCATGTGGTTGCCTATAGTTTTGCTGAAATTCTCATAAATGCCATAGGTCGTGCGACCCTCCTGCGAGGGTTCTGTCCATCCGCCATTGAATCCGCCATTGGACACCGAAAATCCTTCCATATAACACTGGCCCGCAAGTTCGTTCACGGTGATGTAACGCGACCAGCACATATTTTTCCCGTTAATATCCTTCACGGCGGCGGAGTTGTGCGCTTGCATTTGCATCCAGAAGACCGACACCGTGTTCACCGCCGTCGGGCTGATCTCCCAGGTGTGGGTAATCGCTTCGTTGTAAAATTCCATCCGTTCCGCAAACGTCTGCGACCACGGATTGAGGTTGAGTACGGAAAGGATGTTGCCGGGAACATCGCCGGAGGGCTCAGTCAAATAGTCGATAAAGTTGCGCAGCATAATGCGCTGCTTGTTCGAGATGTTGTAGTCGACTCTGCCGGTGTATTCGTTAAAACTGGTGATCAGAGCGCCTCCCGGGTAGAAAACGGTGCCATCGGGCTGCTGTCCCAGCGGCAGACCCGTCGTGGCAATCGTGACTGCAGCCGGGTCGTACGAGAACCCAGGCAGCAACTGGTTCGGCTTGCCGCCGACGGTGCCAAAAGGACAGTTTGCAGGCGCGTCGCTGCCCGAACAGAGGGTGGTACTGATGCCGCTGAAGTCGCCGGCCAGCATCGCCGCAGTTGGCGTCTGGGTTCGGTTGGCCAATGCGGCTGAGTTGTTGCGTGTTCCCTGATAGTTGAAGAAGCCGAAGAGCTTATCCTTAATGATGGGCCCGCCCACATAACCACCGAACTGGTTGCGTCTCAGTGGATCCGGGGAACTCGTTGTGGGATCGAAATAGCTGTTGCTGGCGTTCAAGTCCTTGTTGCGAAGGAATTCAAAGGCCCCGCCGTGCCAGCGATTGCTACCAGACTTGGTTTCGATGCTAACCACCGCGCCCGGTGCGAATCCGTATAAGGGCATTGAAATTGTTGCTGATGACGCGGAATTCCTGGATGGCGTCGGCATTGGGAAAGGGCGCGTCTAAGAGCGTGTAGTTATCCATGTGGGGCACGCCATCTAAAAGGTAGTACGTGCTGCCTTGACGCCCCCCGCTTGCGGAAGCTCCGGTCTCGGTTGGGAAAGAGAAGCCACTCTGTACGCCGGGCTGTCCTCCCATGCCTCCTCCTTGTCCTCCTGGTGCCGTGACACTTGTAACGCCGGGCGCCAGAAGCACTAACGACGAAGGATCGCGGCCATTCAGGGGCAACTGGGTAATCGCAGCCTGGTTGACTGTGGTACCCAGTTCGGCCGTGGTGGTATTGATCAGTTCGGCCTCTGCGGTGACGGTGACTGTCTCCTGAGTGCTTCCGGTTTTCAGGGACACGTTTTGCGTCGCCGAGATGTCCACCCCCAGCACAACGCCTTCTTGCACGTAGCGTTTGAAGCCTTTTGCTTCGACGGTCAGCATGTAGTTGCCGGGCGGCAAAGGCGCAATCGTGTAGAGCCCTTCTGCATTCGAGGTGGCAGTCTGGGCCAGGTTGGTGGCGGTATTCTTCGCGGTGACGGTCGCGCCGGTCACTGCGGCTCCAGAGGCGTCGGTGATTTGGCCGGTGAGACTAGCGCTGGTGCCCTGGCCACGTGCCAGGGTTCCCGCAAAGGACAACATGATCAGGGTTGAAACCAGCGTGAGTCTATTGATGGAAAATCGCATGGATAATCCTCCGCGGAACTAACCGCCGCATTCGTAGCATCGCCAGGCAGGACAGTCGTGGTCCTGTAAGCGCTTACATTTGTGAAGCTTCCTTATCTGCTGGTGCACATCCAATCGTGAAAAGATTCATCCGCGCAACCGCCGCCAAAGTTCGTTCCTGCCTCATCACCGATTCAGGAACGTTCAGGCAATGTAATCGTTTACAACTAGTCGCCGAGAATTGGTTTATTACTTGGCGGAGCATTTGTCAAGAGCTTTTTGCGTCAGCGTCGGGTCAAATGATAACGTTCGCCAAGAAGTAATCGCGGGAGCAAGCCCTTTCGGTCTCCCCAAGAATGAAGCGTACATTAGGACTCGCGCCTCGGCCCTGGACCCAACGTCTGCTGGAGTGATTTCTTTGAAACTAACCAAACTGTTTATGCGCTACGTCGGGAGCCGAAGAGTTCTGATATCGGCGGTAGTCTGGCTTGTCGCGGCGCCTTGCCTCAGGGCTTCTTGCAGCGGTCCTCCACAGCTCGAGGCGAAACTGCGAACCCATCCCAGCGCGAATGCATACGCAGACCTCGGGACTTGGTTTCGCAACCGTCGGCAATTTGCTTGCGCAGCAGAAGCCTTTGAAAAGGCGCAAGAAATGGACCCGCACTCGGCGCGCCTCGCGTATCTGCGGGGAGCGAGCTTGTATTCCGCAGGGAATATAAAAGAGGCAATCGGTTCGTTGCAACAATCGGTGCGGCTCGATCCCAAAGTTCTGCAACCCCATTTGCTGCTGGCCGCGGCGCTTGACGACGTGCATGACTCGACGAACGCCGAAATTGAATGGAGGGCAGCACTCGTGCTTGATCCAAAATCGACAACCGCACGCGCCTGCATCTGAGCAAGGATCTGCTGGCCGAGAAGGACTACATTTCAGAGATCGCGCTGCTCCGCGCAGCCTCCGCTTCAGGGCAGTTGAATCCGGCGTTGACTCTGGATCTGGCGTTTGCTTACGGCCAATTGGGAATGCTCCAGGACGCCAATTCGCTGTTACGCAGCGCGCTGCGGGCGCATCCCACTTCCCTGCCACTCGCCAAGGCGTTGGCGGCTACACTCGTCTTACAAGCTCGAAGGGAAGAAGCCGCGGGCATTCTGGAAACGGCAATGAAGCAGCACCCCGCGGACTTGGGCGTCCAGTTGCTCTATCTGCGGCTACTGGTGATACAGGACGAGGCCGCGAAAGCACATCAATTGGGAAGCAAACTGCTTAAGCTCACTCCCCATAACTGGGAGGTGCTGTATCTGAACGGCGTCCTCGAACAGCGCGCCGGAGAATACGCGGCGGCCCGCGATCATCTGCGACAGGCCGTCACCTTAAATCCGGATCACTACGAATCCCGCCGCTACCTGGGGAGCGTATTGGCTAAACTCAACGACAACCAAGGCGCACGAGAACAACTGGAAAAGGCTGTCGCGCTGGGAGGCCATGATCCGCAGGTCCGTTTTGAATTGGCCAGCGTGCTTCGGGCGTTAGGCGAAAACGAGCAAGCCGAAGAACAATTCAAGCTCTACCAGCAGGAAGCGCAGGCGAAGTCCGACTTAACCCAGGCGGCTGCAAAAGCCGCGTTTGCGGATCAGAAATTAGCCGCGGGGGAAGTGCAGCAAGCCATCGATCTCTATCGTGAAGCTCTCGCCGCGGCGCCCAAAGAAGCTACGCTGGCCTACAAACTGGCGATCGCACTTGATAAAGCTGGCGATACCGCGAACGAACGAATTGCACTCGAACAGGCAATCGAGAGCGATCCAAACATGGCCGAAGCCCATAACCAGTTGGGATACCTGGCATCTCGCGCGGGAGAAACAGCTTCCGCGGAGGAGCATTTCCGGCTGGCCGTGCGTGCCTCTCCTGGATTCGCTAAGGCCTGGGTGAATCTCGCGGCGACTTTATATCTTGAGTCCAAGTTGCCCGAGGCGAAGGAAGCGGTTCAGCGTGCTTTGCAAGTGGAGCCGGGAAATCGGAAGGCTCAAGAATTAAGCAGCGCGCTGGATTCGGCGCAGCCTTAACGGTAAGAGCGCCGCGCTCGTTGATGCAAGTCGTAACTCAGTTGGGATACGATTCGCCGGCGCGAACAACCCTTATGAAATGATCTGTAAACTTCGCATGCATTCCAGGGACATCGTATTTGGGCATATGGCAGCTAGTGCAGTTCGCCGTCGCCTTTGGACAAACCGCACCGGATGGGCTGGCTTCTTGCGACTCTTTCTCCTGGGCGCTGTGGCAGCCTAAACATCGAGGCGTCATAGGAGCTCTCATTTTGAACTAAGGGCTTGTGTGGGTTGTGACACGCAATGCAAGTGAGACGCTCATCACCCTGAGTTCCCCAGCAACGGCTTTTTTCCAGGCGATACGGTTGAAAGCGAACATTGAGAGGGCCATATGCTCCTTCGGATACAACAACGTCCACTCCGGTCCTGTGGCAAGCCCCGCAGAAATCAACTAAGCCTACAGGACTGAGATGCGCCGGATTCAAAATGGCCTGCAATGCCTCGTCGATCCGGCCGGCTTTCATTGCGCTGACATGATGCGCGCCGGGCCCATGACATGATTCGCAACGAACTCCCGATGTCGCCCGCGAAACGTCGAACTTGGAATTTGTGGACGAATACGTAGTGTGGCAGCCAAAACACAGCTTTGCGGTAGAGACCGAAAGACGTTCCCCTAGCGCATTCTTAAGATCACCCGCCTCAATTTGCGAGTGCCCGGGGGTTAAATCCAACCCGCGCAAAGCGGCGAAGCTGCTCACCTGGCTCTCGTAGAAATCACCTTTACTTTCGAGAATATAAGTCTGGCCATGCACCCCCGCGCCAAAAACCCAACTAATTTTGGCTGCAATCGACTGCTTGCCCGAGCTAACTACTAACCTCGAACCGAGATTATCCGAAGCAATCCGGTACAGATAAGATCCACTCTGCAGAGTCTGTGAATCGAGTTTCGGAGACGAAGCGCGCTCCCCGACCCGAAACGAAGCCGATGCCATTGGTGTAAGGACTTGTGAGGTAGCTTCCTCAGAATGACATTGCCGACAAGCGCTCTCACCGGCATACGCGCTGAAAGGGGAAGTGTCTTTCGTCGGCCACCAGTTCTGGTCGATCAAGCGATCCTTTGTCGCCCTTGGGCCTTCGCCAGGTGTCTGGGCCTGTCCGAAGACGACCGGCCCGAGGAAGAGCAGCGGCACAACCAAATTCACGGCAACATGAAGAGAACGAATCGAGAGTCTTGCAGACAGATTCACAAGAGGTATAGACATCCCCGACACTCAGACCCACAACTGGGCCCGCTAGCGAGTAAGTGTACTGATGGCGTTGGAGCAATGGCAACTCTAGCCGCGTCTCGCTGGAAATTGCCGGTGCTACACTGACCCCAATGATTTCCCGGATGCTCGTTCCGTGGACCCGGCGCCGTCTGTTACAAGCGATACCGGCGGCGCTCGCTTCGGCTTTTGTCCGAGAGGGCTGGTGCGCCATCCCTGGCGCCGCCAAGATCTCGCCACCGTTTTCCCGCTTTGTGGATGTAGCCGCAAGTGCAGGACTCACGCAGACGATGTTCTATGGCGAAGGCACCAATGCAACCTACGTTACGGAAATCATGGGTGGCGGTTGCGCTTTCTTCGATTACGACAACGATGGCTGGATGGACATCTTCATCCTCGGCGGCCGGCGCCTGGAAAGCATCCCTCCCGGAGCCAGCAATCGGCTTTACAAGAACAATCGCGATGGTACGTTCACCGACGTGACCGAGAAAGCTGGGCTGCTCGATGCCGGCTGGGCCGTTGGTGTCTGCGTCGGCGACTACAACAACGACGGGTTTGAGGATCTCTTCGTCACTTACTTCGGTCAGAATCGACTCTACCGTAACAACGGCAACGGAACCTTCGCCGATGTTACCGCGAACGCCGGCCTCCTCTATCCCAGCACTCGTTTTGGCTCGGGCTGCACTTTCGTGGATTACAACCGCGACGGGCTGCTCGACCTGTTTGTCTCCAATTACTGCGACATCGACCTGACGCACGCTCCCCGGCCGAATTTGCAGATGCCCAACTGCCAACTATGAAGGAGTGCCAGTCAACTGCGGACCGAGCGGATTACCTTTGCCTGCATTTTTTCTTTACCGCAACAATGGCGACGGAACCTTTACCGATGTTTCCAAGCAGTCGGGCATCTCGGCTCTCCGCGGCTCCTATGGCTTGACCGCAGCCGCATTTGACGTGGACGAGGACGGCTGGCCCGATATTCTCGTCGCCTGCGATTCCACACCGAGCCTGCTGCTGATGAACAACCGCGACGGTACCTTCCGAGAAGAAGCACTGATACGCGGGTTGGCCCTGAGCGGCGATGGCCAGGAGATGGCCGGCATGGGAGTGGGGGTGGGAGACTACGACTTGGACGGTCGCCTGGATGTAGTCAAGACTCACTTTCAGAACCAAGCCACCGGCCTCTACCACAACCTGGGTAAAGGGAACTTTGAAGATGTGACCGCTCAGGCTGGCTTGGCCAAGGAACGCCGGTTCATCAACTGGGGCACGGGCCTGGTGGATTTGGACAACGACGGATATCCCGACATCCTGTCAGTCGCCGGAACCGTCTATCCCGAGTTGGAACCCGTTTATCCCAAGTACCCGAGGCGCGGCCCGCGCCTTGTGTTTCGTAACCAGGGGAATGGAAGATTTATAGAGCTGGGCGAAGAAGCTGGCCCTGGCATCTCAGCGCGGCACGTCAGCCGTGGTTGTGCCTTTGGCGATTTTGACAACGACGGAGACTTGGATGTGGTCATCATGAACCAGAACGAAGCGCCGTCGTTGTTGCGCAACGACGCTCCGGCAACGAACCACTGGCTGAAGGTGCGATTGGAAGGCACTAAGAGCAACCGCAGCGCCATTGGCGGACGCGTCACGGTCCGCTATGGCGGCAAAGTACAGGCACAAGAAGTGATGAGCCAATCCAGCTACCTTTCCGCCAATGATCCGCGCTTGCATTTTGGCCTGGGGGCTGAGAAGGCCGCCGACATTGAAGTGCGCTGGCCGCTCGGCGGCACCGACACCCTGAAGAGCGTCGCCGCCAACCAACTTGTCATCATCCGGGAAAGTTCGGATGCAGGGGCATCGGTCCGCTTCCAAAGCTGGTCTCGCCGATGAAAACATGCGCCCATCACTCTAGCTCACGATTGTGGCGCGGATAACGGTTGACACGCCGCGGGTTGCAGCATATGGTTTTGCTTTGCGAATGTAATCGCTTGCATTTTTCACCCGTCTCGGGGCGGTTTCACTCCGGTTCGATTTGCTTGGTCGGGACTTACGCATGGATTCTACACAGTTTGTCCCGCCGTTTGCGGGCTCGTTCGGTGTACGACCGACTATCTTTAGCGCGCCGGGTCGTGTCAACTTGATCGGGGAGCACACCGACTACAATGATGGTTTTGTTATGCCGTGCGCGATCGGTCTGCGTACTCGCGTGTCTATATCCCCCCGCCTCCAACGCAAGCTGCTGATTCGTTCCCAGGAGTTTCCCCAGTTCTTCGAATTTGATTTGGATCACCTGCCTCAACATGCAACCGGAGCCTGGTCTGACTATGTGCTGGGGATCGCGGTCGCCCTAGAGCAAGCAGGCCATACTCTACAGGGTGCGAATCTGCTGGTGCAGAGCGAGGTCCCGATCGGTGCGGGTCTGAGTTCTTCGGCGGCAATTGAGGTCGCCAGCGCGCTCGCACTGATTAGCCTCAATGGCGCCGTCTTGCCGTTGCCGGAGGTGGCGAAGCTTTGCCAGCGCACCGAAAACGCCTTCATCGGCGCACGTGTCGGCATCATGGACCAATTCGTCTCATGCCTGGGGAGGGCGGGACACGCACTCTTGCTCGACTGCCGTTCGCTCGAGTTCGAATTCATCCCCATCCCCGACCGAGTTCGGTTGGTGGTTTGCAACACCATGGTCAAACACCAGCACGCCAGCGGGGAATACAACCGGCGCCGCGAGGAGTGCGAGGAGGGCGTGAGAATCATGGCGAAGTGGTATCCGAATATTCGCGCGCTCCGTGACGTTTCTTTCGATCAGTTGATCGAGCACTCGAAAGATCTTCCCGACACAATCTATAAGAGATGCCGTCACGTGGTGGAGGAAAATGAGCGGGTGCGCGATGGCGCTAACCTCCTCCGCGCCGGCGATTTGAATGGCTTTGGCGAGCGCATGCGAGAATCACACCGCAGTCTTCGCGATCTCTACGAAGTCAGTTGCCGCGAACTGGACATCATGGTCGAGGCTGCCGAAGGCCTCCCGGGCTACTACGGCGGCCGCATGACCGGAGGCGGATTTGGTGGATCTACGATTAATTTGGTCGAGGCAACAGATGCCGAGTCCTTCGGCGATCAAATCTCGAGTCGCTACCAAAAGGCGACTGGGATAAAACCGGCCGTCTATATCTGTTCGGCGGCCGATGGCGCGAGGGCTGAGCCCGACCCAGCGGCATAGCCCAATTGCCAAGCCAAGTCTGCGGGACGCACTGCACCTCTCATTTTCAGACCGGCGTCAAGTCGCGAGCGCTGATGCCTTGACCGGTGCCGTTGATTTCCGCAGGACCAGAGCGGTGGTGACTTTGATCTCACGTCCCGAGCGCTGCTGGCCCTCCACCGATTCGTACAGCGCATCGAAAGCTTTTCGCCCCAGTTCGTCACGAGAAAGGCGAATGGTGGTGAGCGGCGGCTGAGTGAACTGGCTAAGCTCAATGTCATCGAAACCAACGACGGAGATGTCATCGGGGACGCGCAAACCAGCGCGGGTGATGGCACGCGAGTGCCCCGATTGCAGTCAGGTCGTTGGAGGTGAGCACAGCGGTGGGCGGCTTGGGCAGCGAGAGTAGCTGCACCATCGCCACATCTCCCCCGTCGATCTTGTGGTTTCCTTCGACCACGCTCCGTTGACCTTCACCAATGCCGCAAGCATCTATACATTTCAAGAACGCCGATCGGCGCGTCCGCGCTGACTTCAATGTAAGCGGGCCGCTGATGAAGCCGATGCGCTGGTGCCCGAGCGCAACAATATGGTGCACCGCTTCTCCTATTCCCCTGGAATAATCGACCTTGATATTACTGATCAGCGGTTTTATTTTGCCCACATCCAAAAACACAATGGGCAGGCGGCGAAGAGAAAGCTCATCCAGAAGATGGCGGTCGATTTCCGACGTCATGATGGCAACGCCATCGACCTTGCGCTCAATCATTCGGCGCACACACCCACCCATACGCTCGGAGTTGTAATCCGTATTGGCAATAATCACTTCGTACCCGCGATGGATAGCGGCAAACTCAAAACTCTTCACCAGTTCCGGAAAGAACGGATTGACGATATCCGAGATGATCAAACCGAACATTTGGCTGCGCCCGGAAACTAGCGCTCGCGCTTGCGTATTCGGATAATAACCAAGCTCGCGGATGGCGCGCTGCACTTTCTCGGCAGTTCGCGGCCGTACCAGTTCGCTTTGATTGATGGTGCGCGAAACGGTGGCAGTCGATAGGCGGGCGCGGGCAGCGACTTCCTTGATGTTCATGGCTGGCTCAGGGTAACACCACTATCCGTCAACAAACATATAGGTTTCTTACTTTATTGTAATCGATTACAATTCGCGCTTACACGGGAGGAAGCTGTGGCGCTACCGGATGTTATACAAACAGGAGTGCCCGAGAATTTAGTGGACAGGACTCAAACGTGAATCTCACCCCAGTCGACTGGCTGCTGATGGCGGTTTACTTTGCCTTTGTGCTGGGCATTGGCGTCGTCCTGAAGCGTTATGTGAAGAACAGTTCCGATTTCTTTCAGGCCGGACGTTCTCTTCCAGCGTGGATCTGCGGCCTGGCATTTCTTTCCGCGAACCTGGGAGCTCAGGAAGTAATCGGCATGGCTGCTTCCGGGGCCAAGTACGGGATCGCAACCAGCCACTTCTATTGGATCGGCGCCATTCCCGCCATGGTATTCGTGGGAGTGTTCATGATGCCGTTCTACTACGGCTCGCGGGCGCGCTCCGTTCCCGAGTATCTGCGTCTGCGCTTCGACGAGAAGACTCGTGCTGTGAACGCCGTCTCATTTGCCGTGATGACCGTTTTCTCGTCCGGCATCTCGATGTATGCCATGGCGAAGCTCATTCAAACCATGCACCTTCTGGACGGCCCGTTCGCGAAGTTCGGGGTTTCTACCGTCTGGACCTTCCATGTGAGTATCGCCGTCTCGGCACTGATCGTGCTCGGATACATTCTCCTGGGTGGGCTAACCAGCGCAATTTACAACGAGGTGCTGCAGTTCTTTCTGATCGTCGCCGGTTTTCTTCCTCTGGTCTTTCTCGGGCTGAAGAACGTTGGCGGTTGGAACGGACTGAAGCACCAACTGCCCCCCGCCTTCACTCATTCCTGGCAGGGTATGTCCAACGCTCATACCAATCCACTGGGGGTGGATGCATTTGCCTTGGTCATGGGACTTGGATTCGTGCTCTCGTTTGGTTATTGGTGTACCGATTTTCTGGTGATCCAGCGTGCTATGGCTGCCGACTCCATGAGCGCTGCACGCCGCACCCCGCTCATCGCGGCGTTACCGAAAATGGTGTTTCCGCTTTTGGTGATCCTGCCAGGCATGATCGCAATCGCATTGCCGAATCCGGCCGCAACGGCTATTAACCCGAGCACTGGACAAATGCAGGTTTCGAACCCTGTCGGCAAGGGGCTGATCCCCGCGAAGGTAGACGAAACCACGGGCGCTCCGATATTGGATTCCAGCGGCAAGCCCATCCTCGACTATGATCTCGCAATTCCCAACATGTTGTTGCATTACTTTCCAACCGGAATTCTTGGTCTGGGGATGACCGCCCTCCTGGCCAGTTTTATGTCGGGCATGGCTGGCAATGTGACCGCGTTTAACACCGTCTGGACCTACGATATTTACCAGTCTTATATCAACCCCAAGCAAAAGATGCGCACTATCTCCGGATGGGACGCGCGGCCACGGTGTTTGGCATCGCGCTGTCGGTAGTCGCGGCCTATACGGCATCACGCTTCAACAACATCATGGATTTCCTCCAGTTGGTTTTTGCATTCGTGAACGCGCCGCTGTTTGCCACTTTCCTCCTCGGCATGTTCTGGAAGCGAACGACTGGACACGGGGCCTTCTTCGGATTGCTTTCCGGGACAGCGGCAGCGGCCATTCATCAAGGACTGACCTTGCCCCAGGGCGCCGCCGTCGGCATTAAAGGTGGTTGGTTGGGCGCACTCCACACCTATCCCAGCGAAATGGCGCAGAACTTCTGGACCGCTATTTGGGCCTGGTCCGCCTGTTTCGTGGTCACCATTGTCATTAGCCTCTGCACGCGCGCACGCGAAGAGAAAGACTTGGTCGGTTTGGTGTATTCCCTGACTGAAAGGCCAAGCCAGGAGGACGTGGCATGGTACATGCGCCCCGCCGTGCTGGGCGCGATCGTTATAGGCATCGCTTCGCTGCTGAACCTGATTTTCTGGTAACCGGAGTTCGCTATGGGCTTGGATATTCGCACGCCGATCGGCCTTATGTTTTCTGTGTTCGGCGTCATTCTGACGATTTATGGTCTTCTGAGTAACCCCGCCATTTATGGCCGGTCGCTTGGCATCAATGTCAACCTGGTTTGGGGGTTAGCCCTGCTCGTCTTCGGAATCACTATGCTGCTCCTCGGAATGCGCCGCGGCCGGTCTGTGAAAAAATAGCGCTGCCGGGAAGCGTTCACACAGCTTCCGGGGAAGCGGCCCTGATCTCGAAGTCAATCTGACGCTTGCCCAGAACGGGGTGAAACGCCGTCAGCCTTACCTGCCCCACCTGCTCTTTCGCTCGCAGCCACACCGCGCCGGTCCCGCCCACCAGTGCGAAAGGATTGTCGCCGATAATCTCGGCCGGGCCTTCAACCTCCAACTGGATGGCGTCGTTGGCCAGGGAACGTATCGCGCCGAATTCGTCGGTCACGCGCAAGACCACGCGGGTGGTATCGGCGCCGTCGGCAACCAGCTCCGTGTCATCGGGCAAAACCAAGAACCGCTGGTCAATCCCTTTGCCTGAGTACTTCTTCGCGATCACCTGCTTGCCCTGAATGTAGCCCTCGATTCGCAGGTCCCCCCACGCATTGTGGAATGGCTCCAAATGGAGGACGAATGGTGGATAGCGAAGATTGCCAAACTCGCTGCGCTCGGGATCAAGTTCTGCGATCAGTTGGTCATCGATATAAAACTTAAGATGGTCGCAGTTGGAACAGACCACCCCCTTGGTGAATCGCAGTTGATTCGTCCCCACGTGCCCAGCGGAAAGCAGTTTCCAGCACAATTTCCTCTTCCGGGTCGCACTGAGATTTGTAGAAGCCTGCAGCGGGCTTGGGTTCGCGGAAAATGTCGGCCACGCCGTGGTAACAAATCCGGTCACCCGAGCCGAAATCAGAATGGGTGTTGTAGTCGAATGCGCACCAGCCTAAGCCGCCGGCGTACTGCGGGTTCGAAGCCAATTGGTTGTGGATTCGGGCATGACGCAGAGTGTGCTCGGTGAGTCGTTCCGTATTGTCGATGGTCTTTGTGGGATAGGTGTGGCCCACGAATTCCGTGTTCAAGTACAGAGGATGGTTCGGGGGGTGCAGCGGGAAGCCGAAATCGTTCATGGTAAACACATCTTCAAGAAGTTCGGAGTCGAAGTGGTTGCGAATGCCTCCCGTCTGCCGCGTCGAGTCGAGTTGATGGGCCAGGGCATTGGTGCGAGTGTAGAAGTCATGATCGTCCGGGGATTCGTTGATGCGGACTCCCCAGAGAATGATCGAAGGGTGATTCCAGTCGCGGCGAATCATACGGCGAACGTTGTCCACGGAAATATCTTTCCAGGCTGCGTCGCCGATGTGCTGCCAGCCCGGAATCTCTTCCAACACCAGAAGGCCGAGTTCGTCGCATGCATCGAGGAAGTGGCGCGATTGGGGATAATGCGAGGTCCGCACGATATTGCACTTGAAGTTGGTGCGCAGGACTTGCGCGTCACGCCGCTGCACGCGTCCCGGCATGGCTTGGCCCACAAAGGGGAAAGTCTGGTGACGGTCGAGCCCGCGCAACTTGACCACTTTGCCGTTCAGTTCGAAACCATGGTCGGTAAAGCGGGCCTCGCGGAAACCGATGGTGCGGGAATCCTCGTCGACTAAACGTGGCCCATTCAGCAGCCGAACGTGGACGGAATAGAGCTTTGGCCGCGCCAAGTCCCAGAGCACCACTGGCCCCAGTTTCTCCAGACCGCACAGTGTGCGGCACCGGATCATTTGCCGCAGGCGCGGGCGCAACTCGTTGCGTACCCGTAGCGAGCACGCGATCTCCGTCGCGCAGCGTGACTTCGAGCGACAGCGCTTGCCGTAACGGCTCCAGATGCTGCAAGAAACAATCCACCTCGAGGCTGGGATTCGGCGTGAGCACATCTTGCGGCCGGGCGAAAATGTTTTCGATAAAAGTGGAGGGAACGACACGCAGCGCAACTTCGCGGTAGATGCCGCCGAAGGTGAGGTAGTCAATCTGATGCCCGAACGGAGGTATGTCCGCGCGTTCGGTAGAGTCAACCTCAACCGTGAGCACGTTGTCGGCGTCAAAGTCGAGGTGAGGCGTCAGTTCAAAGGAAAACGGTGTGTATCCTCCCTTGTATTCGCCGAGGCGAACTCCATTGAGCCAAACCGTGGAAGCCGTCATTACCCCTTCGAAATCGACGAAGACATGCCGGCCGCGCGCCGAGGTCGGAAGCTTGAAATGACGGCGATAGACCGACACGAATTCGTAGTCCTTGTCGTCAAAGCTGTGCCAGGGCAGGCGAATGTTGGTGTGGGGAACGACCACCCGCTCGAACTTGGAATCGTCAAAGTCTTTCATGCGCGCATCGGCGACCGCGGAGCGGCTGAACCGCCAGTTCCGGTTCATCGGAAGCACAAGCCTCCCACCCGCCACAGGCAGTAGAGACGAACTCGGCGTCTCTGCCCAAGCGCTCTCCGCAAGTATCCCGGCAACCAGAGTTCCGGTCTTCTTAATGAAATCTCTTCTTTCCATAATGGGTTGCCCCTCTGTTTCAGCGCTTACCGAATTTGCACCCTGACTTCGTATTCCGGTACAAGGTCGATCCGTTGAATTTCGCCGACCGCGTCGTCCGGCCACGCACTGGGCCACGCATTCTGAGGAAGGAAGATCGGCGCCGCTTTTAGCAATGGCAGAATCTTGACCTCTAGAGGAGCGTCCGTGATGCTCGGTGCAAAACGCTTTAGCCCAATTTCCCAAACAGTTCCTTTGTAAAAGTCATCGTCGAGCAGCCGCGTGCCCTGGTAGAGTCGAGCCGTGTCTCCCACGTACGCAATCCGAAGAAATGCGTCGCTTAGCCCATCCAGCGCGTCTTTGGGCACGACTACCCGCCACACGTCAGCGTGTTCGAAATCCTCAGGAGGTACGGCCACAGCGCTATGGTTGCGCCAATCGACTGGCTTTCCCATCTTTACAGGGCTTGGCGGCTGATTTGTCCGTACCACTTGCACTTGCACCGTTAGCTTCTTTGGTTTGATTGATGCGGCGTATTCGAAGAACAATCCGTCTTTGGCCGCTTTTCCACCGGCATGTCCGGACTATGCTGAATCTCCAGATCGGGAAAAACGCCGAAATGCAATTCACCCACGTCGCGCGCCCGCAGATCGAGGGACGTCTCATCAAAAAACATGTCCGCTGGCGAAAACAAGACATATTCCCTGCCCCCGTAAGCAGCCTTCCAGATATTGCGCGCCTGTTCCTGAGACAGAAGAACGATGTGTACGGTTCCCGATTTGCGAGTTCGCACGCTGACTGCGACCTTCTTGCCGGCTTCGATACCACGCACGTAGATCCTGCCGCCCTCCCGTGATACCACCGCTCTCCCCGCGTCGATCGACTTAATGTTATTGCGATCGAAAGCAAACTCGGGGGCCACACCTGGCACAGCATAGAAGAAATAATAGGTCGCGCCTGCGTGATTCAACTTACATAACGGTTGGGATGTGGAGTACCTAAGGGTCGCGCCCTGCAGATCCATATTCACGGGCCAAATGAAATATGCGCCGGAAGGTATGTCAACGGGTTTGTCGGGAACCAGGACGGTCTCCGAGGCGAGCTTCACTGAAACCTGCAGCCCATTTCTGACCGGCAATGGATAGTTCCGCAAATAGTTGTTGAAGAATATGAATGCATGCTGCCCATCAGAACGAACCGCGACGCGTGCAGGCCCTGCGTCTGCCGGCGTGCTGGGGATCACGTCAGGCAGAGCTGCCACCATCGGAGCCAGAGACTCTCCGAAATCATGCAAGAAAAGATGAAAGAGTTTCAACTGTCGGAATGAAGGCCGCACCTGCCCAAATTCTCCAAGCGGAGCCTGAAAGTCGTAGGAAACCACGGGCAGATCGTTGGGATAATCGGTGGCGCTTGACTCTTGTAACGTCGAGAGCTTCCCTTCGGGGTTTGCTCCGCCGTGAAACATGTAGTATCCGTACAGGTTGGTCCCCGAACCGAGATGTGTCAGTGTGCTTGCGGCAACATCGTCGGCGCTAATGACAGGCCTCCGATGATAGGACGATGCCATGCCGCCACCACCCTCGGCAACGAAGTATGGATAGTGCAAGAGCCTGTCGTCAGGCATATTGAATTTGTCATAGCGCGGCGAATCGCTGAAGCTCGCGCGACTCAGGTTGAACAAATAAATATCATTGGCCGGCAATTCTTTCAGACTGCCAAACCAGAAGCCATCAGGATAGCCGCCAAATACCGGTATTACTTCTCCCGGCGGAAAGTCCAGGGTGGGCCAGCCCGTGACCGTAAATATTGGAACGTCCAGCCCGGCCTCAAGCGCAAGTTTCTTTAACGCTGCGATATGGGCCGCTCCGGTGCCGGGACCCTGCTCTCCGTATTCGTTTTCAAGTTGCACACCGATAACCGGGCCACCGTCCTTCCACAGTAGCCCCTTGAGCTGCTTGGCTATTTCTCCATAAAAGCGCTCCACGTGAGAAAGATAGGCAGGGTCATTCCGCCGTGTCGGCCCCTCTTGCAGAAGCCAATCCGGAAAACCTCCGTTTCGCACCTCCCCATGTGCCCAAGGCCCAACCCTGGCAAACACGTACATTCCATGCTTCCCGCAAAGTTCCGCGAAGTGGCGCAGATCGCGCTGCCCCGTCCAATCAAACTGGCCTTCAACTTCCTCGTGATGAATCCAAAATATATAGGTGGAGACAATCTGGATCCCGCCCGCCTTCATCTTCAGAATCTCTTCTTCCCAATATTTTTCTGGATACCGGGAAAAATGAAACTCGCCCATCACCGGGAGCCAAGGCTTTCCATCAAGCGTTAAATATCTGCTATTGACCTGGATTTCATGGCCGCTGGACGATCGTCCGCCCATCTTCAGATAGCTGCTTTCGGGAGGAAGAGCTGCGCCGCTCGCGTCAATCACAATCACGCTACTTGAGTTTGAAGTTGGCTGGGACAAAGCCGGCTGAACGATAGCGACGAAGACCAAAGAAACAATGACCAAGGGAAGAAGACATCGGTAAGAATTTCGCATGAGCCTCCCTTTACCACACGTGTTCATCGCCAAGACGACCTTCCAACTCTCCGGACTTTCAAAATTAATGCGTGCCATTGTAAACGATTACAGTCCCTTAGTTTCCACCATTTAGTCATTTAGCGGGGTGCTTTCCACATCGTTTTGTCTCTGTGACGGATTACGTACGATAAGGCAAACCCAATGCCGCGCCACGGCTTGGTTCTGACCAGATTTCGGGAGTTTCCTGGTCGCGAGAAAAAATGGACCGTTAAACAGGCGGCCATGCGAAAGACTTGTTGGCGTTCGACAGCTTGCCCAGCGCGGCATCATCTCGCAAGGGACCCATTTTCGGCGTTTTGCTTCGGCATGGTCGGATGCACTCTCGCGTGAAAAATCTGCTACCATCAGTGTTCGGTGAGGTAGCCATGCCCCAATACGTAATCGAACGGGAAATCCCAGGCGCAGGCAATTTGTCTGATGCGGAACTGCAGGTAGTCGCCAGAAAGTCGGTCGGCGTGTTGAAAGAATTGGGACCGGACATCAAGTGGCTCCACTCCTACGTCACCGGCGATAAAGTCTATTGCGTGTACCTGGCGCCAGACGAGGAAACGATTCGCGAACACGCGCGGCGTGGAGGTTTTCCGGCGAATCGCATCTCGGCAGTGCGCCGCATGATCGATCCCGGCACCGCGAGCTGACTTAACCCGAGTTTGTAGTCTGACGACCTGATTCCTCGCCGCAGTTCAGTGCCTCCTGGATGGCTTGATCGAGCGGCATCGCCCAACCTTCCATCCACGCCGTCAGGCCCGCAGCAATGCCGAGGGTTCGGCGTGCAAATTCCAGAGCCTTCTCCAGCCTGCGTTGCTCGGCTGGCACGAGGGGAACGCCCAACTGTTGGCGAAGCGCGGCTGCGGCTCCCGCCCAGTGAAGCGATTGCTCAGCTTTCGATTGTGCTGCGGCGCTCACAGCTAGACATTCGAGGGCTCTCGCGATGCCGCGTTTGTGACCCAGATCCTGAAACACCTTGATGCTTTCCCCGTAGAGACGACGTGCCTCAGAGTTGTCCCCCTGATCGAAGCTTAGACTTGCCAGATCGGAGAGCGCGCTGGCGATTCCCCAACTATCCCGCAGTCGCCGAAACTCCGACAGGCTCTGTTCACAATAGGAACGCGCGGCAACCACGTCGGCTTTTTCCCGAGCGACGTCGCCCAGATAGTTCAAGGTCCAGGCGGCACCGGCGCCGTCTCCGATCTGACGGAATATCGTCAGACACTCGTCATAAAGCTTGGACGCGCGTTCATATTTGCCCTGCAACTTCATCACACTGGCGAGATTGCTAAGGGCCCGGGCAATGTCAGAGGGATCGCCAAAATCCTTCCATATGGTGAGACAGCGCTCGAAGAGTGAAGACGCGTCAGTGAGTTCGCCACGATCGCGAGCGTTGACGGCCAACGCGTTGAGCGCGACAGCGACCCCGCGGTTATCGTTTAGCTTGACGCAGGTGTCGAGGCTAGCTTCGAAGAGTGATTGCGCGGGGACGTAATCGCACTGCGCTGCCGCGAGGACTCCGGCAGCGAACTGCAGGCGCGCGCGAAGATTCGGACGGGTGCCGGCTTCTTCCAATGCCAGGAGCCTGGCGATGGCATGACGGCCCTCCGCGAGATGCTCGCGGGTCTCCCAGAAGCGGAACAGAGCGGCGCCAAGGCGCAGGCCCCATTCGGCATCCCGCGTTTTGATTAGATGGTCAACGGCCAGGCGGAAGTTTTCATGCTCTGCCTCATAACGGTCAAGCCATTCGGGTTGAGCGGCAATGTCCTCGGCGCCTTCTTCGGCAAGCACGAGATAATACGCCGCATGGGCCCGGCGAGTCGCAGGTTCGTCGTTGCTTTCAGCGAGACGTTCGAGAGCGTACTCGCGGATGGCGGAAAGCATAACGAAGCGCGTTTCTTGATCAACGTGGTCCACCTGTTGGGCCAAGCTCTTATCGACCAGTGAGGTCATCCCGTCGAGGACGTCCAGCCCCAAGTCGCCTTTGGTATCGCACACGGCTTCCAAGGCTTCGAGCGTGCAGCCGCCGGTAAACACCGAAAACCTCCGCAAGAGAGTTTGCTCCGCTTCATTGAGGAGGCCGTAACTCCACTCCACGGTGTTGCGAAGAGTTTGTTGCCGAGTCGGCAGATCGCGGGCGCCACCGGTCAGAAGGCTCAAACGGCTTTCGAGACGTGTGAGCATGGCGGAGGGCGAAAGCAGCTTGATGCGTGCCGCGGCCAGCTCAATGGCAAGGGGCAGGCCATCAAGCCGAGAGCAGATGGCCGCCACGGTGGGCGCATTTTCCTTCGTCAGTGCGAATTGGCGCTTTACCGCCTGGGCACGTTCCACGAACAGCTCGATCGCTGGAAGACGGGAGAGCACTTCGAGAGAGGGGATGGATTTAGGATCGGGCAGCGCCAGCGGTGGCACTGGAAATTCGTGTTCGCCGTAGATATGAAGCGGTGCCTGGCTGGTGACTACCACTTTGAGTTTGGGGTCGGCAGTGAGCATTTGCGCCACGACTGGCGCGGCAGAGACGAGATGCTCGAAGTTGTCGAGCACGAGAAGCATCGGCTGGATCAGCCCACGGAGATACTCCATCAAGTTTTCTTGCGGCGAGGTATTCCCGATCTCGTGTACGCCGACGGCCTGCGCGATCGCGGAACCTATCAAGGCATGTTCGCCAATCGCGGACAGTGGGACGAAACAGACACCGCTGGGAAACTGGTCGGCCATGTCGCTCGCCACCTGCAATGCCAGCCGCGTCTTCCCGATGCCACCCGGACCGGTGAGAGTGACGAGGCGAATGCCAGAGCGGCTCAAAAGCTGGCAGAGATCAGCCGTTTCGCGTTCCCGCCCAATGAACGCGGTGTGTTGCACCGGCAAGTTGTTGCGGCGAGGTCCCGATTCCCTCGCAGGCATATCGGCCAAGCGGTCGCGGACGGCAGCGAGGTCGCGAGCCAAATCGCGGGTAGAGGCGTAACGCTGCTTCGGATCCTTGGCAAGGCAACGCTCTACGATCCAAATGAAGGGAGCGGGTGCCTGCGGCGTTTTCGCGCCGAGGCGCTCGGGTTCGTCGCGAAGGATTGCTGCCGTCGTTTCCGCATGCGTCTTCTTTTGGAATGCGGGGACTCCAGTAGCCATTTCGTAGAGAACCGATCCGAAAGAAAATTGGTCGGAACGAAAATCCAACTCCTCGCCGGTCGCTTGCTCCGGCGACATGTAGCCGACAGTGCCCAGCACCGTCCTATGCTCGGTGATGGTGGTGCTCGAATCTGAACTGCCGCGATCGGGCTTAAGAAGTTTCGCCAGACCGAAGTCCAGCACCTTGGCCGTACCGTCGGAAGAAACCATCAGATTTTCAGGTTTCAGGTCGCGATGGATGAGGCCAATCTCGTGGGCTTTGGCGAGACCGTCGGTAATTTGCGCCGCGATTGCCACTAATTTGCGAAATGGAATCGGGCCGGAGGCGAGCAGTGAACGCACCGTTTCTCCCTCCACCAACTCCATGGCGATATAGTGGGTGCCGTCCGCGTGCCCAAGTTCATAAATCGTCACGATGTTCGGGTGATTTAGCGAACTGGCAGAACGGGCCTCCTGCTCGAAACGTGATAAGGCTTCGGGATGGGAACTGCGGTCGAAGGTAAGGGTCTTGATTGCGACCTCACGATCGAGGCGACTGTCCTTGGCGCGATAGACCTCTCCCATCCCGCCGGCGCCCAGTCGCTGAAGAATCTCGTAACTGCCCAAGCGCGCACCCGGCGACAAGGTGGATGACAACGAACCTGACATGTGAGGTGGGTTCATGGACCTTACTGGCGCAACTCTCGTCTTGCCGAAGCGGATTGCTCGCCGCTGCGCCATTACGGTTGAATTTTAGGTCGCTGCCTCGATAGACCCAGGCAGCCCCCTGGATGCGGTTATAATATCCCAGATTTCTGAGGGGTTCATGGATATTCGATCGTTGCAGCGGCCACTAAAAGACGGGTACCGGCAAGACCCAACCAGTTCCCAAATCACGCTGACAGCACACGGTACTCAGGCTGACGCACCGATCGCTTGTTCGGTGGACTTGGGGCGTGCCATCTATAAGGCGCAAGCGCACAAAGGAGTCGGTGGCGCCGGTACCGGAGCTTGCTCCGGAGACCTACTCTTAGGTGCGTTAGCTGCATGCGCGCAGATCACTTGCCAAATGGTAGCTGCTGCGATGGGAATACCCACAGAACGCATCGATGTCACCGTCGAGGGCGATCTGGATCTGCAAGGAACCCTGGGGATCTCGAAAGAAGCGCCCGTTGGATTTGAGAGCATCCGAGTCACTTTCGATGTCCGCGCGCCGCGGGCAACGGCGGAGCAGTTAAGCGCGTTACATTCGAAAACAGAGCAATATTGCGTGGTGATGCAAACCTTGGAGCATCCGCCGAGGATTGAGAACAAATGGAAGCAGTAGGGACGGTCTAAGCGCACACCGTCCAAAGTTCCGCAACGAGAAATTCCGTTTTCATTTCGGCTTGATGTTCTGATTTACGCGGAACAGGTTCCCCGGATCGTAACGCTTCTTGATCTTCGCCAGACGGTCGTAATTCTTCCCGTACGTCGCGCGGATGCGATCCTCGCCTTCTTCCATCATGAAGTTGACGTACGCGCCACCTGCGGAGTAGGGATGAAGCGCGCTCCAATACTCCTTCGCCCACGTGGAGATTTTCTCCTTGTTAGCCGGATCCGGATCGACCCCGACAATTACAGAACTCCACGTCGCGTCGCGGTAGCCCCACGGTGTGGCGCTGTTCTTGACGCGGCCGGCGGCGCCGTTGATTGGGTACAGGTGCATGGTCGACTGCATCGACGGCAAGTTCGCCGCGTGTTTCACATGGATCGCGATGGCTTCGTCCGAGAGCGTGCGTACGAAATCGGCCTTCCAGTACCATTGCTGGCCCGGCGGATAAAGACCGTCGTGCATACTTTGGAGTACCGGATGTGGAATTGGGCCGACCATGTCGAACGCCGGAGCCTTGAAGCTCCGGATCGGCTTGAACACTTTCTCCGCCTTCTTGATCGGTCCCGTGCAGCACCATACGATACCGCACATCTTCTTATTGTGCAGATGCCCGGGGAATGGAGCTACCGGCGGCACGGTGAGGAAAGCAAAGAACCCATAGACGTCATCGGGCGCCTTCGCGATGAATTCGCGGTACCAGCGCATTATCTCCGCCGCGTCTTCCATCGGCCACAGCATCGGGCCGCCGTAGTCGGTGTGAACCTGTTGACCCTTGAACAGAAACGAGGTCACGACGCCGAAGTTGCCTCCCCCGCCGCGCACCGCCCAGAACAGGTCGGCATTTTCCTTGGCGCTGGCGGTAACGAACCGCCCGTCCGCCAACACCATGTCGACGGCAAGCAGGTTGTCGATCGTCAGGCCATAGCGCCGCGTCAAGTAACCGATCCCTCCGCCCAAGGTCAATCCAGCTACGCCGGTCGTCGAAATGATGCCGGCAGGAACCGCGAGACCGAACGCGTGTGTTGCATGGTCTACGTCGCGCCAGAGCGCTCCGCCGCCGACCTGCACGATCCTCTTCTTCGGGTCCACGCGAACATAGTTCATCGGCGAAAGATCGATTACCAATCCGCCATCGCACACTCCCAACCCGCCCGCGTTATGCCCGCCGCCGCGGATAGCCACCAGCAGTTTCTGGTCGCGGCCGAACTTCACCGCCGCCATGACGTCGGCCACGTCGGTGCAGCCCGCAATCAGTCGAGGGCGCCGATGGATCATCCCGTTGTATACCTTGCGAGCCGCGTCGTAACTCGGATCTCCTGGCTCGATCAGACCTCCGCGCAAGCTGGCTCTGAAAGCTGCAATCGTTGCTTCGTTCAACGCTACTCCGATCTCCGATCATTTGACCTGTTATGCCGCAGTTGGCTGCATAGCGGGTACGGCGCGCCGCTAGGCAAACCCGCTTGGGGCACCTGCCAAAATTTAGCCAGCTTTTTCGATTTGGACCCCCGGTTCGCGCATAGTACCTCTTCTCCTTCCCCGGACACAATGCATTTGCCACCAGGACAGGTCCCACCGGCATTGGGCCCCAATGCCTGATAAAAGCGGAAACCGTAGAAGTGACTAGACTCGGCGTTTCGATTCGAGCACCCACGTGATAATTCCCGGTTTGTCGGCAATACGGAAGTTATCCAGAGACGGGTTTGGGGGAAGTTGACCGGATTGGCGGCGGGAAGTCCCTTTTTGCGTCCGGGTGGGCGGAGAATAGTTCGATCTCTGACTGCTCGGCGCGCAGGCAGTCTCTGCTAACCATTTCCGGTGTTGGAACTACGCCACTGATTCGTATTTCCGTCAGCCTAACGATCGCTAGCCATTGGTCTTTCTGGAGGTCATGAAACCGGACCAGTCTTGCCCCTCTGCGACCTTCAACCAATTCTCCGGATGTATGTTATTGTTGCACAATCCTTTACAAGTTGCGCACGTGTGGCCTTTTACGGGGTTCCTGAAACGGTACCGAGAGTTCGAATCCCTTTCGCTCCGCCAGCAAGTCTGTACTGCAGAGAAATCGCGCCGCTGTTTGTGACTGTAAACTCCCGTCAACAACAGTTGTGATTGTTACTCGCTGCTGTTCGCGCGAAGCGACTGCCCAGTGAGTGTATATGCAGTGTCGTCCGCAACTCTGGCTCCAACGTTGGGGCTGATCGCCATCTGACAAGCGTGACGGACAACGAGAGTTTCTCGAGACCTTGAGGGAGAGAGTACCGAGGCAACATCAAACTCACTTGTCAGCCCGACGCGTTGTTTCCTTCATAGCGCTATAAAACCGCTGCAGAACATAGAAAGCTTGCTTACGCTCTCCTCGATCGGAAATGAGACCTTTTCGGTTGCGGTAGTCTTGAACGCCAGGTAACAACCGCCGAGGGGAGTGGAAATCCATAAGGACCCAGGGTGAAATGCCTGTCAGCGAGGGGATGCGTTTCAACATATTTAATTGGTGATCGTAGAGATTGGCCTGATACTCCTCAGTCCAGCGAGTATCGGTGTCGCCGTGGTTGCCGAAGGGCGCGCCTCCGCCAAACTCGCTAACGATGAGCGGTTTCTGGTTCGGAAGAATCCACTGAATATGATCGCAATCCTCGGGATGTTCGTTGCCGTACCACCCCAGATATTCATTCAAACCGACGACGTCGAGAGACTGAGCCAGCGGGTCGGTGAGTGCGATGGTGTCCGGAGATGGGTGCTCAAAGTGGTTCAAAGCGGCGGTGACGAGGCGCGTCGGATCAAGCGTCCTGGCCTGCTCGACCAGAGATTGCAGGAACGCCAAGCGAGCGGGATTAACGGGAGTTTCGTTGGCCACTGACCACAGTGCGACCGCGGCGCGGTTGTGGTCGCGTGCAATCACGTCGCGCAACTGCTGCTGAGCATTCTGGAGAGTGGGAGGATTCTCCCACGCAGTTTCCCAGTAAACCGGAATCTCGGACCAGACCAGCAGGCCAAGCCGATCGGCCAACCGAAGCATCGTTTCGTTGTGAGGATAGTGAGCGAGGCGGATAAAGTTGCAGCCGAGTTCCGTTGCCCAAGTAGCAGGATCTGATCGTCTTCCTCCGAGAATGCTCTGCCTCCCCGAAACGGAGCCTCCTCGTGCAACGAGACGCCGCGAAGGAAGATCGGTTTGCCGTTGAGGAATATCTTTGACCCTCGAGTTTCAATGCTGCGGAAACCGATTTGCTCGGTGAGAGAGTCTAAGGCCGCGGATAGCATCACCTGATAGAGTTTGGGATTCTCTGGTGACCAGAGGTCGAGGTTCGCGGGGAAGCGAAAATGCCCGTAGCCTTTATTGTCGGTCGTGATCAGTTGTTTGATACCTGCTTCCGGAATCGCCAATGTGACCTGCTGAGGTGCCGAGGCGCCATTGAGCTTGACCCAACCCTCGATTTCGTTCAGCGAGCCCTTTGCCAATTGAACCCAGTAGTCTTCGATGAAAGTTTCCGGCAGCTCGACTAGGGAAACGTCGCGGGTCAGGCCGCCGTAGTTCCAAAAATCGGTCACCAACCCCGGACGTTCTCCGCTTTGCGCTGATTATTGACTTCCACCACCAGGAAATTGTCGCCTTCGCGAATCTGATCGGTGACCTCGAAATTGAACGGCGTGAAACCGCCCTCGTGATCTCCGAGTTTCTGGGCATTCAAATAAACAGACGCTTTGTAGTTGGCGCCTCCGAAGCAGACGAACACTCGCGAATCGCCGCGCTTGTGATAGGAGAAAGACTTCTTGTACCAAACCGAGCCTTCGTAGAAAAACAATTCGGGCCGCTGCGAATTCCAGTCGCCGGGGACATTCAGCATTCCCGAGGTATCGAAATTGTATTCGACGAGGTCGCGTGAATTCTTGGGCTTCGCATTTTCGTAGAAGCGCATGCCGGTGCCGATTGCATAGGGGTCCACGATGGCGCGCCAGCTTCCATTGAGGCTGATGCTCGTACGGCCCGGAATGTTTGTGATAAGCGCCGATGGCGCTGCGGCGGCGGCAATCGAACCGGCGAACGCGCAAACCGCGATCAGCAGACATTTCCTTGAGTTGCTCATCCACTTGCCCATCCGAATCCTCACACGCCGTGTTCCCGGCACTTACCTCCAAGTCATGGTGGTTACTGAATTTGCCTTCAAAGGCACCGGCGCCGCCATATTTGCGAGCCGAAGTTCGATCGTCCTTGCCGGTCCCGAGTTCGTCACGACCAGCACTTGCTGTCCGTCTGGATTTTCAAGCGCAACGTGCTGCAGGTCAGCGGCCGCGCTCTGGGAGTCAAAGCGGCGAGCCCCGCGACGGATGACGCGTGAGTAGTGAGCAAAAGCCCAGTATTGTCCGCTACGGGTAATTTCTCTGGTCTGCGAATCGATCGTTACCACCCCTCCGCAGGGGAATGGTCCGATGTTCGGCCGACCATGCTCATCGAGAGCCAGGTTCCACGCTGTGATGGAGCGGCACCAGTTGCCTAGAGCCGCGCTGAAAGTTCCGCCCCACTTGCACCAATCCGTAAGATAACCAGGATCGGTGTAGTCCGGACCGCCTTCCGTCCAATGCATCTCTACTTCCGGATAGGCGTCCTGGACCTTAGTCATCATGTCAGGAGTGCCATAATATCCGTGCCAGGCAACCGCATTCGCGTATCTGCGAAGCTTGGTGTCCTGCAGTGTGCAAATGGCGCGTCCCCACAAATTGTAGTTATGGTCTAACACCCAGATCTTAGTCGGAACCCCGGTGCTCTCCAGGAGTGGACCTAGATGGTCGCGTACGAATTCAATCTCGTACTCCTGCGGCCAGATGCAGGCGGGCATCCTGCCGTCCTGATCGGTGTCCACTTCGTTCTGCGAGGTCAGCGCCTGAACTGGGACACCTTCGGCCGCATACCCTTGGAGAAACCTCAGGTAGTACTGCGCATAGACCGGCAAGTAATGCCTGCGCATCGCGCCCCCCAGCATCGTGCTGTTGAACTTCATCCAGCCCGGCGGGCTCCAGGGAGTTGAAAAAAGGAACATGCCGGGATTGGCATGTCGCGCCTGGCGCAGCACCGGAAGAATATATTCGCGGTCGTGCTCGATGGAAAATCGCGTCAGATCCGGATCGGGCTCACCCTCATCGAAACTATAGAGCTTTGTCGAATAGTCGCTTGACCCGACGCAGATGCGGCCAACGCTCAGCCCCATCTCTGAGGGGTGGAACAGCTCGTGGAACAGTCTCTCCCGCTCCGGAGGCGAGAGTCGATTGAACGTGTAGCAGGTAGCATCGGTAAAGGCACCCCCAAATCCCAGGATCTCCTGGAACTTCACGCTAGGATTAAGCCGCAGCTGATCGCTGTTGGCGTCCCCGCTGCCGGACGCCAAGTGGCTCGAGGAGCGGCGGCAAAACGCTCATCGCCAGATGTTACCCATGTCGAAATCTCCAGGCTGCTATTCGACATATCGTTGCCGGACCCGGTCGTTGTCATTGTCATTGCTGAAGCTGGCCGGACTACGTCAGGAACGGCCGCTGCCACTAACCCCATAGCGGACATTCCGAGAAAACTCCTTCGCGACGTTTGGCTTGTCATAAGCGTCTCCTATAACTACGTAATATCGCATACGTTGCACAAACAACACAACTAACGCGATACTTATACAGTGTTACTAACATCAATTCTTAACTCGTGTCGGTCTGATTTGTTCGGCCGAGACCAACCCTTCGCCTTCTTTCACAAAGTAGAGACGATCGGCTGCCAAGTTAGTAAGTATTTCACTCTTCCCTGTCGGCCAGAAGATTTCGACTTTGTCGACATGCTCCCTGCCGCCAAGGCCGAAGTGAAGCCGGAGATCGTTCTGCGAAAGATAGCTACCCCCGCTCAGCACCTCACTCGTCTGCACGAGATCCCCAGCGGTAATTCTTAGGCGCGCGTTCAACGCAAGGCGGTTACTTTTCGTACCTGCTAATTCGAAGCTGATCCAGTGATTGGAAGAGCCGCCGCGTGGACGGAGAATTGTAGGAGCCCCTTTCAAGTTTTCTATGACAATGTCAATCTGGCCATCGTTGAACAGATCGCCGGTTGCCACTCCGCGGCTGACTCGCAGGGTCTGAAGAGCCGGACCGACAAGCTTGCTTATGTCCTTGAACTTGCCGTTCCGCTGATTCAAGAACAGCAACGCCGGCTCCTGGTATCTGGCTCCAGCTTCGCCACTGTCCACCTGCGGATAGACGTGGCCGTTCACCATGAAAAGGTCAACCCAGCCGTCGTTGTCAAAGTCGAAGAATGCGTCGCCCCAGCCGACATAGTGAGTGGTGCTCGGAGCGATTCCGGAGGCGTACGAAACATCAGAAAAATTCATCTCACCAAGGTTCTGGAATAGCGCCGCGTATTCATCGCTGAAGTGGGTTACTACGATCGAAGGATATCCGGTGTGCTTGTAATCGCCAAGAGCGACGCCCATGTTAGCCTGTTCATTCCCGTCTTGACTTACAGCGACTCCCGCGGAAAAACCGATTTCGGTAAAGTGTCCGTTGCCGTCGTTCTTGTAGAGATAATTCCTTCCGGCGTCGTTGGCGAGGAAAAGGTCGGGATGTCCAGCGCCGTCAAAGTCAGACCAAACGGCCGTCAAACCAAAGGAATTGGGAGAGTCAGCGATTCCTGTCTTCTTGGATACATCCGTGAATGTGCCGTCACCGTTATTGCGGTAAAGATTTGAGGAGGAACCCTTCAACCCCCGAGGACCGCATTGGACGGCGATTCCGCGAAACTTGCATGTCGGACTGGACCCGAAAGCTGGAAGATCGTTCAGATTAAAATTCACATAGTGCGATACGAACAAATCCGCCCAGCCGTCGCCATCGTAGTCGCCGAAGGCCGCTCCCGTGGCCCATCCCGAGTCATTGCTCAGGCCAGCTTGTCTGGTTACATCGGTGAATGTTCCATCGCCATTGTTGCGATAGAGGACCACGCCTCCGAAGCAAGTCACCAGCAAATCTGGCCAGCCGTCGTTGTTATAGTCTCCGACGACTGCACCCATTGCCCAGCAGGGATAACCGACCCCTGCCTTGTCAGTGACGTTGGTGAAAGTCCCATCGCGATTATTGTGGTAGAGTGCGCTTCGCGACTTCTTCCCAGTGAGCGCCATCTCCACACTTTGGGCATTCGTGAAGTAGATATCGGGCCACCCGTCACGATCATAGTCAATGAGAGCAACGCCTCCGCTCATCGACTCCACGATATATTTCTGCTCCGGACTCGAAAGATGGTCGAACTTGATGCCCGTCGAATCGGTAATGTCGACCAACTGTGGTAACGGAGCAGCTCCCGGCGCGGCGCCCTTGATTTGCTTTGGGAAAACGAGGGGGACGATGACAGACACGCCAATAGGATCAACAAGACCGCCCAGAGGGCAGTCTGCGCGCGTAGATCCGAATGTTCCGTTGGCCGCGGCAAATTAACGGATTCTCTCTTCTCAGCGTCCTCGATGGATGGTTTGGACAGCATACAGCGAACTCCGGGCGAGAACGAACAGAGTGCTGCCATCGGTACCACCGAACAACAATTGTGAGGGTCGCTCTGGAATTTCTATGGTATCGATCAGATCGCCCGACGAGCTGTACACGAACACCTGCCCCGCGGCGATATATACGTCGCCCTCGTCGTCTACGGTCACGCTTCTCCGCCCCGTTCGGCAAAGAGCTTCAAGTTTGAGATTGCACCATCGACACCGACGCTACCGACGTAGGTTTTCTCTCCCGATTCATCGGAAACGTAATATGGCTTAGCCGTATCTGCGGGGGCAAGGCCAAAAGCTCGCAGCGTGTCATTCAACTTGGACCCATAGTAAAGCTCCCCGGTCACGAAGTCTGCTCCCGCAGGAAAGAAAGTGGTTCCATCCGGAGAGACGAATTGATAGGGTCTCTTTGCGGCCATGTCATCGAGAAAATCGTTTTCGTTTCTCCAGTAGTCCACAGGGAGAACGGGTGTCAGTCCAGGGCGTGGCGCGGCGGGCACCGCTTCCAGCATGATAATATCGTCACCCTGCGCGTCGGGCCTGAAGCTATACACAATTCCCTTTCCCGCATACGAAATTACTATCAGATCTCCGGCTCTATCAAAAAACAACTGCACGGGGTCCAGCGGATTGTCGCGAACTTTCGCCAATTGCCGAGTGGCGGCAGACCAGCGGTAGATGGTTTGGCGTTGGGCGTCGACGAAGTAAAGGTCTCCGGAGGGGTCAACAGCTCCGCCGGAAATGTTGAAGAAGCCGTCCGCGACTTTCTCTACCGCTGCGCCCGCAGCGAGAACTGGAGAAGGTTTTCTTGTGTGAGTCAGGGAGACACGACCGGACATCGTTAACCAGCCGAATTCGCGCTGTCGTATCTCCGTGTTGTGGGTTTGATCGTAGATTGTGCTGTCGAAGGATACTTTGCTGTCGCTGTAGCAATGGATGTTGCGAAATCGTATGTTAGTGGAGTTTGTAACTGTGATGGCATGGGGGAAGGGCTGATACATGCTTACGACGCGATACATGTGCAAGTTCGCCAAGGTGATGTTACTCGAATCCCGAATGTCGAGCGGCAGAGCGAACCCACTCTCGCCTCGCTCTTCTTCCGTCTGGAGCGCATAGATTTGCCAGTTGGAAGCATGGTCCAGAATTACTTCGTTGCGGACGTGATGCTCGCTCGACAGTTGGTAAATCCGCCCTCCGGTGGAAGTGTTCGAGATGTACAAGCCGGCTTGGGCGAACGTGCTGGGTGTCCAGATGTCGATGAAAGTGCCACCGCCAGTGATCCACAAACTGGGATACTGCCCATCCCAACGACGCTTCGGATTGGAGTCGGCGCTATGTGTATCGTTATAAATCTCTTTCCAGATCTTGGAACTTTCCTCCGCGGTGGCATTTGGATCGATCGTGCCATGGCCTCCCAGGAAACGAACGTCATTCATCATCGAATCCTCGCCGGCCATCCACTTCGCGGCGACCGCTCGCGGATTGATGCCGTTGGTGTACAGGCCAATGCCGGTAACGATATTAGTCCCGTCTTGAGGAGTCTCGAGCAGAGGCCTCGGACTGCCCACGCCTTGGAACCCTGGAGTTGAATCGGCAAGCAAAATTCGTGTGACACTCGGATGCAGGCCGATGAGAACTGTATCCGGTCTTCAGCGTGATCGTGTCCGTTACACGATACTGTCCGGAAGGCAGGTAGATCGACCGGTGCTGGGCGATGGCTTTCTGGAGCGCGGCGGTGTCGTCGGTCGTCCCGTCACCTGTAGCGCCGAGCGAGCGGATATTGACCCACGTGTCGATCGGGGGCAAATCCAGGATGTCGGAATGGACTGGCATGGGCAACGCGCTCAACGGAGCTGTCTCATAGACATCTTGAATCGCGGCCACTGCGCCGATCTCCTCATACTTGAGGCCATGAGAAAAAGTCTTCACTTCGTATATTTCAGCCGGAGCTGCGACGCGCTTTCCGCTCTCGCGGTAAACCGCGAGCACAGGAACGTTTCGGCAGACGAGGTTCTCCATGTTGATTTCGGTGCGGGCGCTGTTCTCATTACTGATGATTACGGCGGGGCCGGCAACGTTTTCCATGCGTCCGTCTTTCACCCAGAGTTCGTCGGAGTATTGAGGATCGATGGATATCGCCGTCGGAACATTCTTGAATTGCGGCCGGATCAGGGTTAGCCCGGCTTCGTGTTCTCGGATCGCGGCTTCGCGCTGTCCCTCGAACGTAGCGTCGATCACGGTAAATTGCCAGCCCGGCGAGGGCTTTGCGCGTCCAGATGCCGTACTTGCCTCCATAAAAGTGCACGTCTTGAGCGACGTTGCCGCCGTCATGAATGCCTGCGAGTCCGGACCCGATTTGAAAGTCCATATGCGCCAGAAAGCAATGTTGGGCATAGTGGGCGCGCACGCCGACAGCGCCCGGATTTCCATCTTGAATTTCAAGGTCGATGTTGCTCATCGCGGAATAGAACGTACCCGGGTTCGCATCCGGTGGAGGCGCATTTGTGCGCGGGCGGCCACCGGCGAAGAAAAACATATATGCTGGCCCTTGCTGAAACCCCGGCGTGTTTGCTACAAGCACAAAAGTGGGACGCACCGTCCCAAACCCGATCAGCCGGATTCCGGGCCAGATATAGATCGTCCTGGTCAAACGGTAGCGGCCGGCGGGAACGAACAGAATGCCTTGGTTCGTGCTCTCCCGAACCGTATTGATGGCTTGCTGTAAGCCGGCGGAATCATCCGCTGCTCCGTCGCCCTTCACTGGAAAATTATCCTGCGTCAAATAAATTGCTTTTGGATCGTCCAGGCGGGCGGTGTAGTAGGAGTTGGCGGACAGTGGGAATGGAGCCGCCGATGACAGTATCGCGGCTGCAAGAAGTGTCTTCATCATCGGATGTTCTCCAAGCCAATGCCTGGAAATTCCTCGTCCATCTCCGGCAGTAGCCAGACTATCTTTTTAGGGTTAGTCTCTTCGTTTTCGCCCGGGGCTTGCTCCGGATGCAAGTCGTGATAAATCTGCCGAAGTTTCTCCTTCATCTGCTTGTACTTTTGGTATTCCTCTAATTCGTGTTTGGCGTCCGCGGTGCGTCCGGTCTCTCGATATACGGTGCTCAGGCGGAAGTGGGCCAGAGCACTGGTGGGGTCCAGTTGGAGGGCGTGCTGCAGCAGCGGCTCGGCTTTTTGAGGTTCATCCATGGTCATAAAGACCTTCGCTAAGCCAATGCTTGCTTCGGGATCGCCGGGCTGCAACTGTAGGGCCCGGGTGTAACGCTCGTTAGCTTCCTTTAAGTCGTCTCTCTGAAGAGCGATATCGCCCAGCCTGCATTCAGACTGTTCATCTAACGGATTCGCCTCCAAGGCCGCCTTGTACTCTTTTTCAGCTTCTTGCCGGCCCTCGGCGGTCGACAGAGTGTTGAGCATCTCGGCCAGCTCAAAATGCAGTCCCGGAAGATGCGGATCGAGCTTGAGCGCGGCCCGGTAGTTCTCGATTGCTTCCGCGGTGTTCCCACGCTTTGCCAGTTCGTGCGCAAGGGCTTGATGCATTCGCGCGGAATTCGGGGCCACCACCGATAAGCTGAGCAGGGACTCGTCGGCGAGATCGGAATAGACCGGTAAGCGGTGTAAAGAAGACCCTCGTCCGTAGGTTCCAACTTGCGAAGTGCAATGACAATCGCCGCGGATTTATCCAGATCACCCGCGCCGGAATAGAGTTCGATCAGTTCCATGCCAGTCTCGATCCGAATCTTCTGTTCCGGCAGGTTTGGAAATGCTTTCTCCAAATCACGGCGCGCCGCGTCGATGTCACCCGTTCGTTTTTCGCCGATGCCGAGAAGAGCCTGCATCTTCCACAGAGTTGGCCGCAGTTTCAGGGCAGCGCGAAGCTCTGGAATCGCTTCGGCGTACTTGCCCTGGAAGAACAGCACCGCGCCGAGATTGCCGTGGGCATCCACATTGTTCGGATCGATGGCGAGGATGGCTAGGAATTCGGTGCCGCCAGATCGGGCCTGTTCTCCTTCAAGTATTCCGCAGCTTTACGGCTGTGCGACTCGATTTGCTGTTGACGGCCGGGGTTAGTTTGAGAGAAACACGATAGCGACCCAAGAACGAGAACCCCCCAAGACAAGACAACGACTCCTATTGTTCTCATGTCAGAATTGTACGGTGGGACGAGTCTTGACTCAGAATTTCGATTGTCCTCAGAGAAAAGGACGGCATCGAACTGCCGTCCTCTCCTCAGTGGCCTTGCATATCAGAACGTGATTTTAGCGCTGACTTGACCGGTGCGAGCGGCAACGGCGACACCAGCGTTCTGGGTTCCCTCGTTGATCTCCCCGAAGTTGGGGCCCCCAAAGGTTTGACCCGGAATACCGAGGCTCGGGTGGTTAAAAGCGTTAACCCAATCTGACCGCAATTCCAGGCGAACGCGTTCTCCGAACTGAAAACCCTTAGCTATGGACAAGTTAAGAACAGTCAGACGAGGTCCTCGCAGCGAGTTTCTGCCCTCATTGCCGAATGCGAACGGGACACCCGAACCGGCAGTCCAGGCATTGGCAAAGGCATTAACGTTAAACCATTGGCTGGGGCCCGGATTGCTGACATGAGTGGAAGCGATGACGTTAGGGAACCAATTGCATCCGTTGTTTACATCGCCGCCGGAAGCGGTACCTCCAACATTGTTGGCACAACCGGTTAAAGTCGAGTTGGAGTTAGTTTGATTGACTACGGTGAATGGATTTCCGCTCTGTGCAATCAATGTTCCGGCGAGCCTCCATCCGCCAACCGCCTCGTTGAGCGCCGTGCCGTTATTCAGATAACTCTTGCCTTTTCCGAAGGGCAGCTCGTAAGAGGCATAACCCTTGAACGCATTTGGGATGTCGAAGTTCGAATTCCCATAAGTCGCGGAAGGGTTGTTCCCAACCTGCCAGTACTGCGTTCCACCGCGGCTTCCCCATCCGCCCGAATCCTGATCATCCAGGAAGTGTGACCAAGTGTAGTTGAAACTGAAAACAAAGCCGTTGGTAAAGCGCCTGTTGATGGTGGTTTGCAGGGCATTGTAGTTCGAAATTCCGTTGTAGTTAAATCCTTGGAGCTGTCCCCAGGCCGGGAACGGACGGTCGCTTTGAACGAGCGTGTTCTGTGCACCGATGTCGGCCAAGCCAGCTGCGTTGGTTATCTGGTTGGCATCCGTCCCGGTTTCCAGATTCGAGCCGTGGCTACCCACATAGGCGATCGACGCCATGTAGCTGTTTAGGAATTGGTGCTCTACGCTTAGCTGCCATGAATTGATGTGCCCTGGCTGGACGTAGTACGGGACGTAAGTCTGATTTGAGGGAGTTGTGACGTTCAGGTATTGCGAGACCTCTTTCGCACTCGCTGAACCCACTACGTAATTCAGCACAGGATTAGCGTTGGCGGCGGACTCGGAGAGAGTGACCAGTGGAGTGGGACCGGTCCCAGCGTGCGGGTCCGTGCTACCGCCCCCACTAGTTGTAAGGGCTCCAAAGCCCATTCCGTTGCCGTAGACATCCTGGCTGTAGTTATACGAGTACATTCCAAACCCGCCCCTGACAACAGTGTCGTTCCTTATCGACCATGCAAAGCCGATGCGGGGCAGGAAGATGGCCTTATCCGGCTTTTGCAACGTGGTTCGGTTGTCCTGGGGCGCAAACCACAGCGAGCCCAAAGTGCCGTTATAATCTACGCCGGCGGCGTTGGTGCAATTGCTGCAGACCAGTGTGAGATTCGGGTCGAACCCGCCCATGGAGTTGAATTTCTCACTGAATCCGGTGGTATAGGTGTAGCGCAAGCCAAGATTCAGGGTGAGATTGGGGCGGAGCTTGTATTCATCTTGAACGAAGAGTTGCGGACTCTTCAGTCGTGCATATGACGGCGCTGAGTTGAAGTTCCCGTTCCAGCTTTGGACGTTGCCCAGCAGGAAATCGGCGAGGCCGGCTCCGGTCGTCCCGGCTGCAGCGCCGTTTTGCGCCGTGTAGTTGCCGGTGAAGGTGAAGTTGCCAGCAGTAACGTTTCCCCACGGCGTTGTGTTGCCTTGGCCCATCAATACCTCGACGCCAAAATGCAGAATGTGTTTGCCGTGGATGAGGGTCACGACATCTGACGGGTCATACAGGTTCTCAATGTATATGGCATTCGTGCCGGGCGCCAAACCGCTGCAACAGAAGCCGGGGCCACCGACGTTAATCGACGGGAAAACGTTGGCTTTAGCATATTGCAGACCCAGGCTCGTTGCGTTGTTAAACCCAATGGTATCGGGAACAAACCAGTTGCCTTGCTTGGTATAAGCCATGCGGAGTTCATTCACCAAAGTCGGGGTGATCGTCGAAGTAATGGTAGCCTGCGCGTTGTAACCGTCGATGTCACCGGAAAAGCAGTTGAGGGGGCAGGCAAACGGTCCGTACTTGTTGACTCCGGGTTATTCTTCTGGCTGATTGAGAAGGAGATGCTGTTTTTCTGAGAGAGATCATAGTTGAGGCGCCCAAAGAATCGCAGATTCGGATTGGGGGTCGGCAGAATGGTGGTGAAGTTACCTACATAGGCTCCAAACGCTCCCGAGCCGACCGTGTTAGGCGACGGGTAATAACCCAGAATCTTTGCCGCTACAGGATCTAACCGGCTTATCGGAATCGCGTTTACGCCGGCAAGCGCTCCCGTGTTTTCCGCCGCAAATGAAGTTCGAGTGCAGCCTGGCGTACTACAGCTGGCGGGGTCGTAAAGGAGGCAAGGTGTTGTGACTGTCGACGAACAAGGGACAGCCGAGAAATCGAGGGCACCCGGATAGGCCGTCCCCTGGCCTATCTCGGCCAGTGTTGGAGTGTTACCTGCCGTGGGAGTTGCCGAGCCGGTGTTATGGATCTTGTCCGCGACGAAGAAGAAGAACAACTTGTTCTTGATGATCGGACCGCCGATCGAACCGCCCCACTCGTCGTAGCGCAAAACCCGATGGCTTTCCACCCGTATCGAAGTGCGGGACTGCGTTCAGAAAATCGTTCTGGAAATATTCATAAGCCGACCCGTGAAAGCCGTTGGTTCCGCTCTTGGTGATCTGGTTGAAGACGGCGCCGCCAACGCCATACTCGGCCGAAAACGAGGAGGTCGTGACTTGGACTTCTTGCACGGCCTCAAACAACGTGTTGTCGACGTTGTTGCTCACGGGCAATTGAACTACGCCGCCATCCTGAAGGTAGTTGGCGTAATTCGGGAGGTTGCCGTTGAGAGCGATGGCGTCACCGGCATTGTAAGCGCCGCTGCCCTCCGAAGCGGGCGCAGTTGCCGTGCCCGCCGCACCGGGAAGAAGGATATTGAAGTTCGCCCAGTCGTTGCCGGTAATTCCGGCGCCGATTTGGGGCAGCGCGGCGATGGTTTTCGCCTCAAAAACTGCCCCCAGCTGAGAGGTTTCGGTCTCCAGCAGCGGGACGCCAGTTGCTTCAACGGTTACCGTTTCCGTCACCGCGCCAACAGTAAGGGCAGCATCCTCGGTGATCACGTCCACCTGCAGCGTGATGGGGCCGCGCACCAATCTCTTGAAGCCCTTGTACGTGAAGCTGATGTTGTATCTTCCGGCGGGTGTCGAAACGGTGTCGTAGAGACCGTCCTCGTTGGTAAGAAAATCCTTCCTCACTCCCGTATCAATGTTGATGAGGGTGACGGTCGCACCCTGCACAACGGCTCCCGCCGCCGTTACCGTGCCACGAATCTCACCGGTATTCCTGCTCTGTGAAAATGCCGGTACCGCAATGCCGATCAAGCAAGTAAACGTAAGCGCCCAGCGGATGAAACGCGTCATGGAGTTCCTCCAAAAGTGATCTCGTCATCAGGGACGGATTCTGCGAGTTATACAGCTCGGAATGCGTGGCCGCCCCCAGAGGGGTCGGTGAGAAATATCGTTGTTCTACTGGTTTTCCACCTAGTGCTTTTAAGCTACTCGCTGTTTCGTGAAGATTAAGCTCCTGACGCGTTGTCTTTGTCAAGGAAAAAATAACGTTATTCTTGTGGCGCAGCGCCGCAAGTATGATATTTTGAAGGTCGAGATCGGAATATCGATATTGTTAAGACATTGGAACGTTCAAAATATGGTATTCCGTAGAGGGACGGCCGAGAAATATCGATATTCTGATGTCTGGCTTGGTCGCGAGCCAGTTCTTCGTATACAATCCTGTGCGCGAACAGATAGCAAAGAGATAAAAGAGGCGAACCCACGGGGTCGAGCGGGGATAGCGACCGAATGAAACCTCCGAAAATGAAACCTCCGAAGACGAAGAAGACGACGGGTCGGATCCCAAAATCGGCCGTGACGCTGAGGTCGGTGGCAGAACTCGTCGGGCTTACCGCTAGCACCGTTTCAGCCGTTCTAAACAGTTCTTCCGCCTCGCGTTCCGTCCCGGAACGGACAAAAAAACGGATTTTGGCAGCGGCTCACGCCCTCGACTATCGGCCGAATTTCTTCGCGCGTTCTCTTCGAGTTAAGCGCACCTACATGATTGGCCTGATCCTGGCGGAGATCGGCGACGCCTACGGTTCTATCGTCGTTAGCGGAATCGAACGTTACCTTCGAGAGCAGAATGTCTTCTTTCTTACGGTGGCTCACCACCATGACAAGAAACTGCTGGCATCGTACTCCACTGTGCTTCGGGAACGAGGGGTCGAAGGATTCATCACCTTGGACACTTTACTGACGGAAGAACCGCCTCTACCGACGGTCGCCGTTGCTGGGCATCGCAGGATCAAGGGAGTAACCAATGTTGTTCTGGACCACCGCCGCGCCGCCTCGCTGGCGCTGAGCCATCTGGTCGACCTGGGCCACGAAAAAATCGCCTTCATGAAAGGTTCGACGTTAAGCGCTGATTCCGAAGTGCGCTGGAACGCGATCTGCGAAGTCGCCGCGAAAATGGGGATTCGCATACGGCCAGAATTGATTGTCCAGCTCAAGGGAGATGATCCGTCTCCGAATCTGGGCTATCCATTTGCCAAGCAATTGCTCGAGCGCAAGGAAGCTTTTACCGCGCTCTTTGCCTACAATGACATTTCTGCCATTGGCGCCATCTGCGCTTTCCAGGAAGTCGGCCTGCGCGTGCCCGACGATATATCGGTGGTAGGCTTCGATGACATCCAGAGCGCTGCCTACATCAGTCCGCCACTCACGACCGTGAGACAACCCATGCTAAAGATGGGTGAGGTCGCGGCGTGTACGCTGCTGGACCGAATCGAGGCACGGATGAAGTACGTTCCGGAGATCGCGATCGAACCCGAGTTGGTGGTGCGCAGATCCAGCGCGCAGGCGCGCACTGGAAGCGGCGTGGACAATTGACACTACCGGTCTTAATTACACCAGATGAAAATGAAAACAATTCGAACAGTTCCGGCGCAGCCGCGCCGTTTTTCCACCAACACAAGAGCTGATCTTCGGAGGGTAATGGTGAAGAGCAAGCTAGCACTCCTTTTGATTCTTGCGAATGTCAGCGTTGCCGCGATTTGGGCCCAATCGCCTTCCGCCTCCACTTCTGCCAACGAATCCCGCGCGGGCGCGATGCTGAAGCAACTCTCCCTGGAACAGAAAATCGATCTGATCGGCGGCGAGACGATTTCTATCATTCGCGAAATCAAGCCGTTGGTCTACCCGCGTTTCAAAATGGCCGACGGGCCGTTCGGCGTCCGCAACTATGGGCCCTCTACGACCTTTCCGGCGGCATCGGTCTGGCGGCGACGTGGGATCCGGATCTGGCCGGGCGCATGGGTGCGATCATCGGCCAGGATGCACGCGCCCGCGGCGTCCACTTCATGCTTGGCCCGGGAGTGAACATTTATCGCGCCCCCCTGTGTGGCAGAAATTTCGAGTACTTTGGCGAGGATCCGTTTCTCGCATCCCGCACTGCCGCCGCCTATATCGAGGGCATACAGAGCCAAGGCGTGAGCGCGACCATCAAGCATTTCATGGCTAACAATCCGAATATGATCGCCACAACTCCGATTCCATCATCGACGAACGCACCATGCGCGAGATTTACCTGCCGACCTTTGAGGCTGCGGTCAAAGAAGCCCACGTGGGCGCGATCATGGATTCCTACAACTTATCAACGGCGAGCACGCGACCCAGAACAGTTATCTGAACAACGATGTCGTCAAGAAGGATTGGGGCTTCGACGGCATAATCATGTCCGACTGGGACGCCACCTACGATGGCGTCGCCGCAGCCAATGGCGGGCTCGATCTGGAAATGCCATCCGGCAAATTCATGAATCGCGCCACCCTTATGGCGGCGGTGAAGTCCGGACAGGTCAGCGAAGCGACGATAGACGACAAAGTCCGGCGCATTCTGAGGACGGCAATCCGTTTTGGCTGGCTCGATCGTGAGCAGACCGATCTTTCCATCCCACTTCTGAACGAGGCGGGCGGGAAGGTCGCGCTCGAAGCAGCGCGTTCCGGCATGGTGCTGCTCAAGAACGAGGGCAATCTTCTGCCGCTGGATAAGACAAAGATCAAGTCGATCGCTGTAATCGGACCCGATGCCTATCCCGCGCAGGTGGTGGGCGGAGGCAGCGCGGGGGTGCGTCCCTTTACCGCAGTGAGCTACCTCGAAGGCCTCGCTCGATACCTCGGCAGCGATGCCAGTGTGTACTACGAGCAGGGGATTCCGTCACTCGCCAGCATGGCCGAGGCTACCACATTCAGCAGCGACGAAAACGGGAAACAGCCCGGACTGCGAGCGGAGATCTTCAATAATCCTACCTTGAGCGGGGAACCTGTCTGGCAGCGCACCGATCAGCACGTCAATTTCGGCGGGTCCTTAGGGGCCGGCGTAAAGGAGAAGGACGTGTCGGCCCGCTGGACCGGGTACTTCACACCCGGGGTTCCGGGCGACCACTTGCTCTTCGTCCAAGATTCGGGAGAGGAAGGCGGTTGCCGGCTCTATCTCGACGACAAACTCGTCATCGATAATTGGGAACATGCCTATACCCGGGTAGGCCAGGTCCACATGTACCTGTCGGCCGGAGCGCACAAGATTCGACTTGAATATTTCTTGCGTGCGACTTGGGACGACCCGAGCCTCAGGTTTGCTATCCTCCGTCCCGAGTCGGTTGTGACTGCGGCCGCAAAAACGCTGGCGTCACGTTCCGACGAGGTCATCCTGGCGGTGGGCTTCGATCCCAGCAGCGAAAGCGAAGGAGCCGACCGCACCTTCCAGCTTCCTCCCGGACAGGACGAACTCATCCAACAGCTGGCTGCGGCAAATAAGAACGTCATTGTCGTAGTCACATCCGGCGGCGCGGTTGACATGAGGAGCTGGCTCGATCGCGTACCTGCGCTCTTCGAGGCATGGTATCCCGGGCAGGATGGTGGCACCGCTCTGGCACAGCTCCTGTTCGGCGAATACGCGCCTTCGGGCAAACTCCCCGTCTCCTTTGAGCGCAGATGGGAGGACAATGCCGTTCATGACAACTATCACCCGAAAGGCGCGGAGAAGAAAATCGTCTATGCCGAGGGCTTGTTTCTCGGATATCGCCACTTCGACAGGGAGGAAGTCAAGCCCGAGTTTCCTTTCGGTTTCGGCCTCTCCTACACTACGTTTGCCTACAAGAATCTTTCGATTACTCCAGGAAGCGCCTCAGGCGACCGTGTGGTCACCGTCAGCTTCGACGTGACCAACACCGGCCAGCGTGCCGGCGCCGAAGTTGCCGAAGTGTATGTAGGCGAACCCCATCCTAGTGTCCCCCGGCCTGTTAAGGAACTGAAGGGATTCGCAAGGGTACAACTCAACGCGGGCGAAACTCGGCGAGTTTCGCTTGCGCTCGATCGAAGGGCTTTCAGTTACTACAACGTCAAGAATCATGACTGGACAGTGGATGCTGGAGACTTCAACGTGTATGTTGGAAGCTCCTCCGCGCGAATTGAGTTGACGGACAAAATAACCCAGCAAACTCCATGACGGAAGGCAACTCATCTCCCTGGTCGACGTCCCGGTGTGCGCTGGACGATCTGCGCCGTGTGCCGTTCGTCGCCACATCGACTGCTCGCTCTCTGGTAGTTCCTTAGCCAGCATTGGCTGTCACACTGATGCATGACTGGGTCTTTGGCGGCTTGAGCCCGGGTAGACAGTTCCTCACGATCCGAACGGAGACCACATTTGTCATCCCTGCCGCGTATATCCGTGTTCGGATTAGGCGCTTATTACCAAAAGCTTCGCAGCGCGATTTGGAAACACTTCGATGTGGTGCTGCTGGCCGACGTGCAAGAAGCAAGTCAGCTTTCGCTCATGCCGGAAGAGCAGGCGCGGTTCCGTCAGATTGGCTCACGTGAGCGTCCCTCAACCATCGTCCCCGCGTCCAGCTCTGCCTCGCTTGTCCTAACGCCGAATCGTTTTCATGCAGCACACATTGAGGACCTGGTTGCTGCTGGCCAACTGGTGTTCGTGGAAAAGCCCTGCGTAATAAGCATGACGGAACTTGAGAACGTGGAGCAAGTGCTCGCGAAGCACCCTCAGGTGTACTTTTCAGATCTTTATCTGGACGTAAAGTCAGCCCACTTGCTCTGGCTCTGCGATGCGTTGCCGGAGACCGATTGGCGAGTCCATCTAATACGAGGAATCGGGGAGGTACCACCGTCCGTCCAGCATAGGACCCATTGGCCACCGCAGCGAATCGAGGGCCGCATTCTGGAGATGGATTCTATCTTTCGCAACGACTGGCTCGCCGATCCTTGTGAAGGTGGAGTGCTTTTCGACCTGATGGTGCACCTGCTCGCAGTTCTGCACGCGCTGTTCCCCCATGATGAGCTTGAAATCACTCGGTCAGTGTTAAGGGACGTAACAGGAGCGACGTTAGAGAAGGTAGGCGATCACGTTGAATGCGATGCGGAGATTGCAGGCACTCTATCTCCAAGTGGTACAGAAGTTCTCTTCCAGGTTGCAAAAAATGCGCCCACGCAGTGCCGGGAGCTCGTCTTATACGCTGGCCCACACATTTATGAATTGGCCTTTACTGCCAATAATCCGTTGACGATTCATATCGGGGATAAGAATCTAGAGCTGACGCTTGCGGGCGATAGTTACGAGCTTGTGATTCGAAGTTTCGCCGCATGGCTAAATAAAAGGCAGCCTCTACCCTACGGCTGGTCGTGGAATAAGTCGGCTGTGGAAACAATACTTCAAGTTAAAGCCAAGTATTCGCCTTTCGCTGACAGCAAATAGGCGAAACCAGCGGGCCGAAATGAGAGTTCATCCTGGCAGGGATGAGAGCGTATTCTTTGTCTCGTCAACACGCAAAAGAGGCTCTATACGGGGTTCATTTACAAGAGGTTTTTCTGGGTTGGGAATCACCTGGCGTGCTTCTGAGGAGACGATTAGAAACGCACTGAGGCTCTACAAGCGATAAATCCCCATTACACTCACGATCCGGGTTCTGAGTGGAATCGCCTGTTGGCAACAGTTTGCCCGTTATCTGCACGCAGTCGGCCGCAAGCTCCAAATGAGGCTTCTGATTTCTCCAAACCCCACGGTGCGTGCTGCTGTCGCAGCACACGCGGATTGCGACAACGATCACTGTTGGCTATGCTGCTGTGGCCGCTCGGGGATGGGGCCTTCATCCTCTTCCGATTCGGAGGACGGTTCAGAGATTTGTTCGAGGCCAGTTTCATCGAGAGCAGGGCGAAAGCGAACATCGACGGAGAGACTCTGGCCCGCGCGACCTTTGTAGACGCCGCGCACGGGAGGCACATCGCCATAATCGCGTCCGTATGCGACGCGAATGTGACGAAGTTCAATGGGCTTTCCCAGGGTGGGATCGAAGCCCACCCAGCCGCTTCCGGGCAGGAAAACCTCTACCCAGGCATGCGAGGCCTGGCCACCAATGACTTCCTCCTGCTTGGCGCCTAGTCCGGCGCTGCCGGTTACGAGATAGCCGGAAACATAGCGAGCGGGCAGTCCCCGCATGCGGACGGCACCGAGCAGGACGTGGGCGAAATCCTGGCAGACGCCGGCGCGCAAGGTGAGCGAGTCCGCAACCGAGGAATGCACGTGGGTCGCGCCTTTCATGTAGGCGAAGTTCCGATGGACAAAATCGGAGGCGGCCTGGGCGAAGCCATTGACGCTGCCGTCGCAGGCTTGCTCGGCAGCGCTGGAAATTTCCGCGAGCGGCGGGAGGTACGGAACGTACGCGCTGGGAGCAACCCAATCGAAGTGCTCTTCGAAGAGGCTGGAGCGCAGGGAATCGAGTTCTGACAACGCCATGCCGGTGGGCTCGGGGGTGGGCGCTTCATGGACCAGGACTACGGATTCGGCTTCGATTTTGAGGCGGCGATGCCGGGGCAGAAGGTTGAACAGGTGGATCCAGTTGCCGAAGCCATCTTTGTAGGAAGAGCCGCGTGAGACGGGATGGGTGACGAGACGGAACGACAGGCAGCTTTGCTGATCGTCGTGGATGGGGCGGAGACGGACCTCGTTGTAGCTCTCGTAGACGGGACCGTCGTAGATGAATTCGGTCGAGTGCATGAGGTGGTAGCGGTTCATGCCACCACCTCGTAGTGGAAGTAAGCGCGGGCAATGGCCTCGCCGATGCCATTGAAGTTATGGATCAGATCGCTGAGATAACCATGCAGGCCGCCACGGAGAATATCGTCGATGCGGTCGTAGCGAAGACGTTCCAGAGCTTTGCCGGTGAGGCGTTCGGCTTCATTGGCGTAGGAACCCGGCGCGGTGTTGCTGATGGCACGCAGGGCAGCCTGAGTCTCGGTCATGGAAAAACGGATGGAGCGCGGGTGTTGAGCATGAAGAATGAGCATTTCGGCAACCCGCGCGGGCTCGATGGCCGAATGATACTGGCGATGATAGGCCTCGTAGGCGCCGACTGATTTCAGGACGGCCATCCATTGATGGTTGTCGGGAGGGCCGACGCCGGAAGCATGCTCAAGCAAACTGCGGTACTGCATATCGACGAGGCGGGCCGTCATTTCGGCGCGCTCCAGGGCCGAGCCTATGCGCAGAAACTCCCAGCCCTCATCGTGCGGAAGAGTGGCGTCGGTGACGCCGTGGAAGCGATGGCTTCCGAAAATGACGCGGCCGCAGAAGCGATGAGGGCCGGCGGCGGTTTCCTCCTGTGGATTGAAGTTGCCGAGCGTGAAGTAGAGGCCGTTGAGGTCTTCCCACATCTCGCGGGAAATGCGGTCACGGATGGTGCGGGCGTTTTCGCGAGCCTTGGTGACACATTGCATAATCGAACTGGGATTGTTCGGACTGAAGGCGAGGAATTCGAAGACGTTGTGGGCATTGGGCTCGCCGTAGAGTTGGCGGAACAATGCCGCTTCACCGGCCATGGAGAGAATGGGATCCCACCGGAGACCGTAGGGCTGCTGGGCCTGCTCGAGCAGGGTGTGGAAGGTGACATCGAGAATGCGCGCCGTATCCTCGGCGCGTTCGATGTAGCGGGCCAGCCAGAACAGGGAGTCGGCGATGCGGGAGAGCATGTCAGCACTCTCCCCGCAGCACCCAGGTATCTTTGCTGCCGCCGCCTTGAGAAGAATTGACGACTAGAGAGCCCTGCTGCAGCGCTACGCGCGTCAGGCCTCCGGGAACGATGGTGACTTTTTGACCGTCGAAGAGGCAGTAGGGACGAAGATCGACGTGGCGTCCCGCCATGCGTTCGCTGACGGCGTCGTAGGACGGAACTTGCGAGAGGGGGACGATTGGCTGCGCGATGTAGTTACGGGGCTCGGTCAGGATGCGTTCTCGAAATAGCTCGATCTGAGAACGATCTGCACTGGGGCCCATGAGCATGCCATAGCCGCCGGATTCTCCAACACTTTTGATGACCAGTTCGGGCAGATGGGCGAGGACATGGGAGAGGTGGTCTCGCCGATCGCAAAGGTAGGTTTCCACGGTGCGGAGAATGGGATCTTCGTTCAGGTAATAGCGAATCAGGGTGGGAACATAGGCATAGATGGCTTTGTCGTCGGCTACGCCGGTTCCGGGAGTGTTGGCAAGGGCGACGTTGCCCGCGCGGTAGGCGCCCATGAGACCGGGCACGCCAAGCGCGGAGTCGGAGCGGAAGCAGAGCGAGTCGAGGAAGTCGTCGTCGACGCGGCGGTAGATGACGTCGACACGTTTGAGACCGTTGATGGTCTTCATGTAGACGACTACGCCGTCTACAACCAGGTCGCGGCCCTCGACGAGTTCTATGCCCATCTGCTGCGCGAGGAAACTGTGCTCGAAATAAGCGCTGTTGTGGATGCCGGGGGTGAGCAGGACGATCTGAGCCTCGCCTTCTGCGCGTGGAGACAACGTGCGCAGGATGCGGGACAGTTCCGAGGGGTAGTTGTTCACGGGGAGGACTTCATGCTCCTGGAAGGCCTCGGGGAAGGTGCGCGTCATGACCAGCCGATTTTCGAGGACGTAAGAGATGCCGCTGGGGGTGCGGACATTGTCTTCGAGAACGAAAAATTCGCCAGTGGCGGAATCGCGAACCAGATCGATGCCACAAATATGGGTGTAGATGCCCTGCGGGACTTCGAGGCCAATCATCTCGCGCCGGAAATGACGGCAGGAGTAAACGAGTGAGGCCGGAATTTTACGGTCTTTGAGAATGAGCTGCCTGCCGTACAGATCCTGCAGGAAAAGGTTCAGGGCTACGACGCGCTGGGTGAGGCCGCGCTCGATGTGGGCCCACTCGGAGTGCGGGAGAATGCGGGGAACCAGGTCGAAAGGGAAAAGGCGCTCGGTACCACGGCCGTCGTTATAGACGGTAAAAGTGATGCCCTGGAGGAGAAACGAGAGATCGGCCAATTTGCGGCGTTCTCCGAACTGGGCTGGAGCCATGTTGCTGAACCTGCCGAAGACGCGCGCATAGTGAGAACGCGCGCGGCCCTCGGAGGCAAACATCTCGTCGTAAAACGGGCCTGCTGCATAGCCATCGAACAGCCCGTGGCCGGCGAGACAGATGGGTGCCGTAGCCATCGCGATACGGTATCAAATTTGGGAACCGGGGTCGGGCTAAAAAACGCATTGGACGGATCGGAAATTTGGAAGGTTCAGCCGTCATTCCAAAGTTCAGTTATTCCATCTCTGCCGTGGAGCACCGACCCGAGATCTGTGCTCTTCCCGGATGGCGCGACCATTCCGTTACTGGATTACGGAAGGCTGCACGTCCCTCGGGGTGAAGAACCAGAATTCACGCACTCAAGCGTCGGTGCTGAATTGCGTTCCTCACCGGTAAAACGGCGCGTCACGCCGTTAGAGAACGCTGGGGTACAATTCTGGCTTCTCGCCGATTCTCGTAGGTCGGTCTTGCGAGGTATAGAAGAAATGCGTCTCTTGTTCCTGTTTGGGTCATTGCTGGTCGCGGCGATCACTGTTGCGCAAACACAGAAGCCGAGCGGCGTTGCGGACTTCATAAGCGTTGATGCACCAGTCTTCGTGCTCGACCATGTCCGAGTTATCGATGGAACCGGGGCGCCGCCGAAGGAAGACCAAGCCGTTGTGATCGCGAACGGGAAAATACAATTCATCGGCTCGGAGGCGTCCGCCCAAATCCCTGAGGGCGCGCAACGAATTGAGCGTTCTGGCTATACCGTTATCCCCGGTATCGTTGGAATGCACAACCATCTCTACTACACCGATTCCTATGCCGTGCAAGTTGTCAGCGGAAAGATTGGCGAGCCGGGATTATTCATTGCGGAGATTCCTTACACGGCGCCGCGACTCTATCTAGCGGCTGGCGTGACCACGATGCGCACGACAGGGAGCCTGGAGCCTTACACCGACTTGAAGGTCAAGAGTCGAATTGACGCGAACCTGATGCCAGGGCCGAGTATTGACGTCACCGCACCGTACCTGGAAGGCGCGCCGACCCGATTCGCGCAGATGCATGAACTGACCGGACCGGACGATGCGAAACGCATGGTGGACTACTGGGCGGCAGAAGGCATGACATCGTACAAAGCGTACATGAACATCACGCGCGAAGAGCTGGGGGTGGCGATCCAGCAGGCGCATGCGCACAAGCTGAAACTGACAGGTCATCTGTGTTCCGTGACCTGGCCGGAGGCGATAGCCCTGGGAATCGATGATTTGGAGCATGGCCCGGTTTTTACCGACACCGAATTCGTAGCAGACAAGAAGCCCGACGTTTGCCCCACGGGTGGTGGCAGCAGCAGTTGGGCCAAACAGGACGTGAACGGAGCGCAGGTGCAGGAGATGATCCGCAATCTCGTGTCACATCATGTCGCGGTGACTTCGACGCTGCCGGTGTTTGAAGCCGGTGCACCGGGGCGGCCGGCGTTGCAGCCGCGCACGTTGGATGCTATGTCCGCAGAATCGGCGCAAAGCTACCTCACCGCTCGTGCAAGAGTGGCTTTGGATTCACCGATGACGGCTCTGATGCGCAAAGAAATGGATTTTGAGGTGGCATTCGTCAAGGCGGGAGGCTTGCTGCTCTCCGGCCCTGACCCCACCGGAAACGGTGGCGTGCTGCCGGGTTTCGGCGATCAGCGCGAAATAGAGCTGCTCGTGGAAGCCGGTTTCACTCCCGTGGAAGCCATTCAGATCGCCACGGAGAATGGCGCCTTATATCTCGGCCAGCAAGATCGAATTGGAACCCTCGCGCCTGGCAAACAGGCAGATCTGGTTTTGATCAAAGGCGATCCCTCAAAACGAATTGACGACATCGAGAACGTCGAGACGGTGTTTAAGGCCGGGATCGGCTACGATTCCAAGAAGTTGATTGATAGCGTGCGAGGCCAGGTCGGAATTCGTTAGAGCGTACCTACGGTATTGACGATTTGCCTAAACCAGCGCCATACCGGGCTAGTGGTCGGCTATGCGGAAGTATGGACGGGCCGGACATCAGACAGCCTCCATCCGTTGTGGGTCCCCGTGCGCCACCCTCTGCGCCACGGCAATGGCCTGCGACTCTGATTGCAAGTCCGGCGACCAACGGGGGGAGAGTATCCGCGCCGCCGAAAAGGCTCCGGCGATCACGTAGACGAGGGTGACGCAAGTCCACATCAACGCACCCGCACATTGCTGGTCTTCCAAAACGGTCAGGCCAAATCGCCGAGGTGAGGACAAATAAACTGGATAAACCACACGGTCACAAAAAACGAGAAATCCGGAAAGAATGTCGCACGGTAGTATCGCCAAGAAAAGATACAAGAGCATCGACGACTCCGGCCACTTCGAGGCGTTCTGCGAAGGCTCAACCACCGGCCACCAGAAAAGAAGCCCGGCCACGAAAAACGATGCTTGCTCGATCCCATGCCACATCTCCGATCTCAATCCGAGCGTAAGCGCCCCAGGTATGTGCCACACAACCAAGGTAGCAGTCGCTCCAATCCAGCCAACGGCCGGGTTCAACAGAGCGATCGGTTTCTATAGAGATTTTGCACCGGGCGTTCCAGCAGGAGCTTCAAGGGTGCGCCAAGCAAGATCAACGGAGGCGCTAGCGTCATGAGCAACAGATGTTGAACCATGTGCACCGTGAGCAGATCGTGATCGAGGAGAGACAAGGGTGAAACCTAGCGCGGCCCAGACCAGCAAGAGTCCCACAAGAAAACTCCAGGCACGCCAACCCTTAACACCGTCCGGGACAAGCCAGGCGACAACGCAGCCATTGACGCAGGTACACAATCGCAACCAGAGACAAAGCGACGGAAATCCAGTAATGACTCGACCGAAGCGTGATGAGTATGTGGCATTGATTTTTGCCTTACAATCTGCGCCTTAGGGTTGCGCCGCCGACTTCTGTTTGCCTTCGCTAAGCACAAGGTCCCGTGCCGCATCACGCGCCGGATTTTGTGTGGCCGGATGGAGGGTTTCAAGGAATGCGACGAGCGCGGTAGTCTCTGCCGGACTCAAGTTGTTTCCATACGCAGGCATATTGCCGCCGCCTTGGATCACCTGCCGGATGAGCTGGTCGTGCGTGAGCCGCACCGCGACGCTGTCCAAGGCTGGCCCCCTTTGCCCTCCCGTATTGCCGAGGGAATGGCAGTTGCGGCACTGCTTGACCTGAAACACGAGCGCACCCTGCCGCTCGAGCGCCGTCGTCCCATGAATGTATCGGTCAGGCACTGGATCGCCGCTCCAGGCGTTCATGTGTGGACTCCAGGGAGTGAACTGGGCCATGCGGGTAAAGGTGCCGAGTGTGATGGCGATCATCAGCACGGTGATAACCGCAATCGGCCGGCGCCTCCAGCTTTTTTCTCCTTCTCCGGAAAGAAAGGGCAGAAGAAGCAAGCCAACAATTACTAAGACTGGTCCGATGAGAAGGAATGGCGTTTCAAGCGATGGAGGAAGAAGTGAGAGTAGCGCATAAAGCCACAGGAAAAAATAATCGGGCTTGGGCGCAGTCTGAATGATTGTCGGATCGGGCTGCCCAGTCGGCCCGAACGGGCCTAGGTAGTAAGCGCACGCGGCAACGGCCAGGATGATAAATGCAGCAAAGAACATGTCTTTCCATATCGCATACGGAACGAAAGGCTCGCCATCTTTCCTGGTCAAATCGTTATACTCGGCCTCATAGGTCGCTCGCTTTACGATGCGTCCCGGCATCGGCCATTCGTTGATGCCCAGCTTCAGGACCATCAAGACATGGAGGCTCACGAACCCGATCAGCAGTCCGGGAATCACGAAGACATGCAGCGCGAAAAATCGGGAAAGGGTCGCGCCAGCGATGATCGGGCCGCCCAACATCAGTTTCACAATCGCCGGACCGACAATCGGAACACGGCTGGCAATCGATGCTCCGATTCCCAAGCCCCAGTAGGCGTCCTGATCGAAGCGCAAGACTTGACCGCTAAATGCCATGCCGAGAGTCATTAATAAGAGCAAGACTCCGATGATCCAGGTTAGTTCGCGGGGGAATTTGTAGGCTCCGAACAGAAACACTTGCACCATATGAATCAGGACAATGGCGACCATGAAGTTGGAGCCCCATCCATGCATGGCGCGGATGAACCAGCCGAGCGCAACCTGATGATTCAGGGCCTGCAGGCTGCTCCAGGCTTCGCCCGCCGAGGGAACATAAATAAGCGCCAGCAGAATTCCGGTCACCACTTGCAGGATAAAGACTGTGAGCGCGGCGCTGCCGAACACGTAGAACCAGCTCGCCGTATTTCGCGGCACGGAATGCCCCGCGGCCTCGCGAATGGGTGCCGCGAGTTGCAAACGGTGGTCAAACCACTCGCCGATCTTCTTGATCACGCGCATGGCGGCTTCTCCGATGAGAGACTTGCCACTGGGTCGCCGGGCGTTGGCAACTGTCCAGCATTGATCGTGAGCACACCGTTTTCGACCTTGTACGGATACTCAAAGAGCCCGCGTTCCGGCGGCCCTGAGGCGCGTGAGCCATCGCGGTAATACGCGCCGCCATGACAAGGACACATGAAGAGGCCGGATTGGGGAAACCAGCGGACAGGGCAACCAAGATGTGCGCAGTTGATGGCGAACACCTGGAATTGATCACCCGAGATGCGCCGTACCCAGCATGCGGTGTCTACGGTCTTTCCGTCTGTGGGCATCACGAATGGACTGCGAAAAGTAGCCATCCGCGTCTGGCCTTCCGGAAAGTTGGTGACGTCGCCCAGACGCACCCACGACAGGTACCCCTTCGCTTGACCACGAGTTACGGATGAAAGAAGAAAGCGCACAACCGGTACGGCGACCACCATGGCTGCGAATGCGTTGAACAGAATTCCGAGCTTCATGAAGAAGCCGCGCCGGGAAAGCGTACTCTCAGTCGGCGGGACAATCACAGGCTCAGTCGTCATTTTGATTTCTCCATCTGTTCCGAATGATCGTGTTCCGCATACTGATGCTGCGGATAATTCGACGCGGAATAAGGCTGACCGGGGCTCCGCACGCGGCGCGACGCCAACCACGCAACTACATCCGTGATTTCCTGGTCTGACATGGGCTTTCCGGGAACATCCTCGCGCCAGTCGGGCGCCCCCAAGTCGGGTCTGCCCGTGATCACAATCGTGCGTAGTCCTTGATCGCTGACTAGCGCCAGAAATGAACCGTTGCTGATGGCGCTGCCTTTGGCTCCGCCCTGACCTTCAGTTCCGTGGCAGGATGCGCAATATGTTCCGAAAGCGATCTCCCCGCGTGCGGAATCCCCCGTCGTTTTTGCAGCGTATGAAGGTGGATTTATTCCGTCGAGAATTCCCTTGCGTCCCCAACGCGAAACAATTCCGCTTGTGATCGCGCTAATCTGCTCGTCCGTCAGAAATCCTCCGGCACTCTGCGCGAACGCCGGCATCGAGGTTCCATGGACCCCGTTGGCAACAACGTTGCGCATCGCGCTTTCATCGACGATGGCGAGATACACCGGATTGGCTAGGGCAATCGACGCTCCTCCACGGCCTTCCGCGCCATGGCAGGCGGAGCAGTTCTGGGCGTAGAGAGTGCCGAAGTCCACGACCTGATTCGGTGCCACTGGCTCCGAACCCTTCTGAGGTTGACCGCTTGGAGCGCTGCAAGCCGAGAGCAGTACAAACGGTAGAACGGCGAATGCGGACAGATACGGGATCCGGCTCATCGGCGCTCCTCTCCACTGCCGCGCGGTGGAATAAGTCCGGGAGCTTCGATTCCTGCCCGTAGAGCAAACGACACATTCTCTCGCGTAGGAATGCTCGCCTGGCGCATGACTACGAGGCCCGCCACGATTCCAAAGGCCACTTGCGAGGCAACGAACCAGAACCAATCAATGTGGCGGGCGAGCAGCGGATTCAGCAGTCCAAGAATTGTGTACAGCAGCCCTGACCACAGCACCGGGGCAATGAGTCCACCAAGCACAATCGGACGGCGTGGGAACATGGGCAGCATCGCGCCGTATAGCAAGCCCACAAGAATGGACACAAAGCCGTGCAGAACAAAGGCAGTCGCGAAAGCATCTGCGTGAAATGAATACAACTGCGCAGGCCGGAGCCCTAAGGATTCTCGATAGATCACTGCGGCAAGGAGATTGATCGGATACCAAATGCTTCCAACTTTGAGCACGCCGTAGGCACAAGCCAGTACAGCCATCGCGACGCCGCCCGCTAATCCCCCTTTCACACCTGCCGAAATAGGATATGTGTGGACCGGAAGCCATGCTCGCTGTTGATCTGGCAGAACTGGAATGCGTTCCACGACGCGGCGATCGGTAGTCAGGCGAATGTCTTCGGGAATCACTGCGACAGCTTCTTCCTGTTCATGCGGAAAAACGGCGCGAAACCATCCGACGCAGCCCGCCAGCGCGAGGACGGCTCCGAGAATGCTCACCGATATGCTGGTCACGAACCCCGCGAAAAGGAGGGTCGCCCCGAAGGCCAAGATGAAAGGCCAGGCGGTTGGCGCGGGCACCTCGATCGTGCGGGGAGTCCGACAGGTTTCGTTCGATTGCTCCATTGCCGGTATGATCGCCATGTCTGCCTCAGCGCCCGAGAACGTAAACTACGGTAAAAACCACAACCCATACGGCGTCGACGAAATGCCAGTACATCGAGAGCACGTCGATGCGACCAGAATGCTTCTCTTCCACACGACCGCCAAGTCCGAACACCGCAACAACCACGAGCATGACGAGACCTGCGGTGACGTGAAACGCGTGCAGCCCGACAAGCGAGTAATACGTTGTCCCGAACAGGTTGGTCGAAATCGTCAGGCCGTGTTCGTAGATCAGCCGGTGCCATTCCCGCGCTGTGCCATAGAGGAACAATCCCCCAAGCGCGATAGTGAGCAGCCAGAATCCAAGGAAAGCGAATCCAATGCCGCGTGCCAGACACTTCGCCGCTAAATGAATGGTCAAGCTGCTGGACAATAAGCAAATCGTGTAGAAGATCGGCGTTTCAAGGACCTCGCGCGGTGTCGGCCCGGTGACGCTTTTTCCCAAGTAAAAGAGATAGGCGACGACGAAGATCGTGAAGATCGCCGATTCGGCGACGATGAGACTGGCCATCGCCACCTTTCCCCGAGATGGCAAACGCCACTCGGCCGCTGTGTTCGGAAATGAAGTTGTGACTGCGCTCATATGATTTCGCCTTCACTCATAGCGGCTATCGGGGTCTTCAGGATGCTTCAGGTCCCACAAAGGGCGGCGGCTGGCGACCGTTGGAACGGCCGCAAAGTTATACGCAGGGGGCGGCGAACTGATGGACCATTCCAGGGTCCACGCGTCCCACGGGTCGTTACCGGCCCTGGCTCCTTTGAAATAAGAAATAACGAGGTTTGCCAGAAACACGAGAATCGCGAGCGCCTGAATGAACGCGCCGACAGTAATAATGAAGTTCAAGGTGTCCCAACCGCGGCCGGGCTCATAGGTATAGATCCGCCGCGGCATGCCGAGAATGCCGGGAATGTGCATGACGTCGAACGTCATGTGAAAGCCAATCAAGAACAGCCAGAAATGCCATTTGCCGAGGCGTTCGCTCAACATTCGGCCAGTCATCTTGGGATACCAGTAATAAAACGCCGCGAAGAGTGCGAACAGAATTCCGCCTACGATCACATAGTGAAAGTGCGCCACTACAAAATAGGAGAGGCTAAGCTGCCAATCGAAAGGCGAGGCCGCCATCATGATGCCGGTCAAACCGGCAATGAGGAATTGGAATAGAAATGCGATGCTGAACAGCATCGCCGTTTTGAACTGAATCCTGCCGCCCCACATCGTGCCGATCCAGTTGAAAATCTTGATTCCTGTGGGGACGCCGACCGCCATCGTGGTCAGGGTGAAAAAGCTGTTGGCGTAGGAGTTCATTCCGATCGTAAACATGTGGTGCGCCCAAACGCTCATGCTCACAAACGCGATGCACACGGTTGCGGCAACCATCACCGGATATCCGAAAATCGGTTTGCGCGAAAACACGGGAATGATTTCCGACATGAAAGCAAAACAAGGAATGATCAGAATGTAGACTTCCGGATGTCCAAAGATCCAAAAGAAGTGCATCCAGAGGACTGCCGATCCGCCGGCCTGGGTATCGAAGAAATGGCCGCCCAGGTATCGATCGATCAGCAACATGATTTGAGCGGCCGACAATGGAGTAATCGCAAGCAGAACCATTCCCGCCATTACAAGGTTCATCCACACCAGCAGGGGCATACGATTGATCTTCATTCCTGGGCATCGCAAGCACAGAATCGTCGCAATGATATTGATGGCCGTTCCGATGCTCCCAAACCCGGAGACGAGCAGAGCAAGAGTCCAATAGTCGGAACTATGACCAGGCGAGAAGGCTCGGGCGCCCAATGGTGCGTACGACCACCAACCCACGTCCGGTGCGCTCCCGGCACCGTACAAGCCGCTTCCTCCGAAAAAGCTGAAATAAAGAAGTAGTCCACCCAGAAACGATAGCCAAAAGCTGAATGCGTTCAGACGCGGAAATGCCATGTCCCGCGCACCAATCATCAATGGGACCAGGTAGTTCGCAAATCCAAACAAGACAGGCATGGCCACAAAGAAAATCATGGTCGTCCCATGCATGGTGAACATACGATTGAACACTTCGGGTGAAACGAAGTTGTTGTGCGGACGCATGAGCTGAATGCGAATGATCAGGGCTTCGACTCCACCGATCGCGAGAAACAATAGAGCGGAGGTAATGTAGAGAATCCCCAGCCGTTTGTGATCGACCGTGGTCACCCACTGATGAAGCTCATCGACCCAGGGACGGGCTTCATCTGGGTGCCCGGAATCGTGATCGCGTTCGAGGACATAGCTATTTTCCTGAGCGTTCTAGCGCAGCGTCTCCATGTAACTCACGACCGCATCCAGGTCTGCGTCGCTCAGCTTCATAGCGGGCATCAGCGAGCCCGGTTTGATTGCACTGGGGTCCTGGATCCAAAGCCGGAGATTGTTGTGAGTGTTGTTGGCGGCGCCTGCGGCAATCGTGGTGCGGCTCATCAAGTGCGTCAGGTCAGGGCCAAAACGTCCATCCGCGGCGGTTCCGGCCACTGCGTGGCAGTTCATGCAGGCATTGCTTTCAAACACTCGCTTACCTGCGCTTGCGCCTGCGTCTTCGACAGCGAGACTCTGCTGGGCGCGAACCCAGGTGGCAAAATCCTCCGGTCCGTCCACCGAAACGCGGAGCAGCATTTTCGCGTGCTGTGTTCCGCAGTACTGGGCACACTGGCCAAGAAAGACGCCTGTGCGTTGCGGATCCATCCACATTCTGTTCGGATGGTTCGGAATGAGGTCCGTTTTCCCTGCAAGCTCCGGCACCCAGAAGCTGTGGTCGGTATCGGCCGAAAGCAACCGCAGAAACGTTGGTGCCGGATGACTTGGATCGCTCACCGGAATGTGCAGTTCGTTGGCGGTGACGATCCCCAGTTTCGGATATCGAAACTCCCACCAGTATTGATGTCCAATCGCGATGACCTCTAGAGCGCCCGCCGGCTCTGGAGCATCCTGAATCGCGTGGATTACTCGCGCGGTGGCCAGGAACAGGACAACGACAATCAGAATTGGAATGATCGTCCAGGCCAGCTCAATCTGCGTGCTTCCATACACCTGAGCGGGTTCGCGGCCGGCATCCCCTGCCCGCCCACGGAACTTAACGACGGAATAGACCAACAACGCAAATACAACGACAAAAATGATTCCGGTAATAACAAGTACAAAGGCGGACAACTCAGCAATTGACTTGGCAGGGGTTGAGGCGGGAGCGAAGATATTTGTACCGTTAGAAGATGAGCCTTTTGGCTCGCTTGCCCACACCGTCAGAGCAGACCAAAAGAAAAGAAGCATCGTCTGCGCCAGGAACCGCAACGTCGAAGATTCTCTCGGCATCGACATCTCTCTTCTTCCGTTCTTCGCTCCCGAAGTGCGCGCTATCACCAGACTTCGGAATCTCTCCTTAGTTATCACTGCAAGCACGCGCCAAACTTCTTACCGTCCCGCATTTTAGTTGAATGAAGAGCAAGCGTGCTACCAAAGAGACAGGCCCTCGCATTTACTGCATCGCAGCCGCGGTAGAGGCCAACCCTCACGAAATCCCGATCATAATTTCGCGAGGCGACTACACATGCCCGGCGGCAGTGTCATCCCTGTGCCGCTTGCGTCAAGTGTCATCTGTGTCGTCACGCAATCTTGGGAACCGGGCTAGGCCCGGTGTAGATGAATCATCGTTTGTGCTCGCGGATTCATGGCAGCGGAATTGCATGGACTCGGTGGAAGGGTTAGCCCATCCGCGACCTAAACGGTGGGAGTGAACTGCGCGGTACGGATACCGGGTACCACAAAAGAATTCAGGAAGTTTTCATGTCGAAAAAAGTCGCAGACGTGTTGTGGGAGATGCTGGCGAAGGCCGGTGTCAAACGCTGTTACGGAATCGTCGGAGACGCTCTGAATCCTATAGTGGAAGCGCTGCGCCGAAATGGCGCCATCGAGTTTATTCCTGTTCGTCATGAGGAATATGGAGTATTCGCAGCGGTCGCGGAGGCCTATTTCACGGGCAACCCAGTGGTGGTGTGCGGAACTGCGGGGCCTGGAGTTGTCCATTTGTTCAACGGCAAGCGCAGCCGCGTTACGCCGGCCTCGGCGCTTTCCACGGTATGGAAATCAAGTTTCTCACTGGATGGTTTCGTCCCAGTTCATGGGGGGAGCCTGATGCTGAAGACAAGAAATTCGTCGATCTAATGACAGGATACTGGACGCAGTTCGCGAAGACCGGCGATCCCAATGGCCCAGGTCTTCCGCCGTGGCCCGTCTACGATCCCAAAGCAGACGTGGTGCAGGAAATAGGACACGAGGTAAAACTACGCCCCACTCCTCGAACCGACCGCTTCGCCGTATTCGAGCGTAGCCTGAATAGCAAACTTGCCTCGACCGGATAGATCCACCGTTCCCCCAAGGCCGCGTAGGATAAGACGACATCGGACGGGATTCGATGATTCATGACCACCCATCGGCCGGTGGCCATTTGCCAACCCAGGTCTAAGTCCAAAACCTTTCGAAATCCAGCAAGCAACGCGAAACAAGGACTGCAAAACCAACAACAATCGTCAAATTCCGCGCGACCGCCTGCGTGGAATGTGTGGAAGGATCGAGAGAATCCGTGGGCCTGCGAGCCAAGTCAGGGCTTGAAAGGTTCCGACGGCCGCGCCTTCTGCTCACGATTGCTCCCAATATCTCTTCTTGAAATCATATCGGCTTTCGATTGCAAAGATTATCTGCTTTTCGCGGTCCTGACAAGAAGGCCTTGCTGGCCATAGCGGCGGCACACGAGGGAATTTGCGCGAGACTGGCCGAGCGCACTGGTGCAAGGACTGGTCGGGGCTAAGCGGCGTTGTTGAGTTTGCCCTTTACACTCTGAAGAACCGTTACAGGAAGCCGCAGCACGCAAATCCTTGAGTCTTTCTCCGATTTGACGTGAACGGCGACTCCGCCGGCCTCGGGAAAAGGGTCCGAAAGTACTTCAAAATCTTCGCCATAAAGCCGAACTCGCGATGAAACCGCGTAGCCCGAACGTTTGACCCTTGCGCAGATTTCCGAGACGCAGGAAGATTCCCCACTGCTCCCGATCATAGCTTCATTTTACTCCCCGGAATCACCCTACGTCCCGCGCCATAGAACACAAATGAATGTTCCAGTCGCGCAACCTCCGGCTAGGGCTCGATCCACGCCGCGATGACGATTTTCGTGCGATTAGTCCGCGAGAATATGCTTCGTCGACGCAAGCAGTCAGAGATCGAACTATTCTCTGTCAATGCGAGACTAGAAGCTGAACTTCTCTACTTCCAACCGAGCCAACTTCCTCGAAGTCCGTTTCTGGCCCGTTTTCGAGTGGCCAACCACTGTTAACGCGATAATCGTAAACAGGCGTGATGATCGCGCGACACCGCTGTGGTCTTATAGGGATCTTCTGATCGCGGACCAAGTGCGTTAAGGTGCGTAACGAGTGAAGACGTAGTCACGATCTTTCGCGGGCACGTGGCAGGGGAAGCAGGCCTCGTGCAGCGCCTTATCGCCCGGCTTTTCGCCCGTAAAGTCAGCGAACCCCCAGCCGCCCGTCGCGGCGTACTTCTTTGAGTCCTTGACCATGAACTGCACGTTCACCCGAGACCCGACCACGAACGATTCAGTGCCGGGGAATGGGACATCAAGGACCTTGTTGTTGTCTTCCGACGAGACGCGAGTCCAATGAATCGCGGCAATGATGGCACCGTCCGGAAACGGGAGCGTCCCTTCCTTGAAGGCCTTGATCGCTATATCGTTGCCGACTTGAGCGCGCAATTGCTCGCCCATGCCGGCGAAATGGAGCTGCTTCACGGCGATCAATTGCCAGTCGCGGTATCCGGCGGGGATCTTGACGCCATAGATCGGAGAGGAGTCCTCATCAGACTGTCCAGACGCGTGCGCCATGTGGGCGACAATGCCGGCCACGGTTACAACTGCAAGCAGTAAGAAACCGATCCGTTTCATATTGTTCCTCCTCCTAAGATCGCGTTCCCAGCGCTCTGCCCACTACGAATTACAGAAACCGGTTTCCGGATTGCCGACGAATCGAGAAGAGGAGAGCGCCTGATGGGCTTACCTTTTAGGGTATGCCGTAAAAATGTAATCGTCTGACTTCGCTAGCTCGTGACATGCGGCGCCGCACTTGGCGTCGTTATTCACCGGAGGGTGGCTGGCCTTCGTGGCCGGGGCGAACTTTCCCGACGCGGCGTCGTAGTCGAACATCGCATATCCCCATCCGTGGGTGTCGGAGAATCTCTTGCTGTCCTTCACGATAAACTCGACCTGCGCCAGGTCGCCAGGCACTATGTCCGGCGCGCTCGCAGAAAAAGGGGGATCCGTTATCTTTTTCGGTCTCCACTCCAGCTTCACAATCTTCGATCCGTCAGGGAAAGGCTTGCCATTTCCGGGAATGCCCTCCTGGTAGGCTTTGATCATCACCGGATTGGCGACGATTGCGCGGATCACATTTGCGGCTTCGGCAATGCTCGGGCCGACTACCTGCCATTGCTCGTAACCCCTGACCTCAGAGAACGCGAGCCCGCCGGGTATCTGCAGCGTGTACTTGTCCTGCTTGTCTTTGTCCTGCGCAGAGCTGGACCTGTCGCCCACCACGGCGATCACCAGCGCGACGACCGCCGCCACCCCGTATGGAGTTGTCCTCGCGGCTTGTTCCTCCGCAGACCTGTTTGGAAGTTTGGGATTCGCTCCCGATTCCGGGCATGAATCTTAGGTCACTGCAACCCTTGTGGTCAAGGTTTCTGGTGCCTGATTTAGAGCAAGCCGGAAACTCGACGGATAGCCCAACCGGCCAGAAGTCGGCTTGTAGGAAGTTAACCGGATCGGTAAACACGTTTATGGGTCCGCTCAACGCGGGTTCCGTTGGCTGACAAAGTCAACGCTATAGCTGAATCCGAGGCTTGTGATCGCATTGCATTCGCCTGATGCCCCCGTTGAAACCGGACTGCGCATGGGCCCTCCAGAGAAAAGCCGGCACCTTGAGGCTACTCCATCCTGAATAGTCCTTTCTCTCCGGTCCGGTTTGTCGAGCAAATAGCGCAAAAAATGGGCATGTTTCGCGTATTTCGGGATAAACAGCGGCGCGATTTCTCTGCAGTTCAGACTTGCTGGCGGAGAGGGAGGGATTCGAACCCTCGATACAGGTGTTAGCCCGTATAACGGTTTAGCAAACCGCCGCCTTCAGCCTCTCGGCCACCTCTCCGTCGTTGCGGAATTATAGTTTACCACTGACGTCCCTTTTATTCTGGAGCTGCGACGGTTGCGTTATGCTGAACGTTCCCGACACGCGTGGGAAAATCCTCATTCGCAATGGCCAGCCTTCAAATCGAGCTCTCGCCGTCATCATCGAACCAGAAACTGGTCCTGGCCGGCCAGATTGCTTTCTTGCCGACCGGCATTCTGACCACACTGCTGGGCCCGATGCTGCCCATCCTGATTGCGCGCTGGGTTATGAACGACACTCAGGCCGGCAATTTGTTTCTGGTGCAATTCCTGGCGGCACTGGTGGGGGTGCAACTCTCTGGGGCCCTGCTGACGCGGTTCGGATTCCGTCCGGCATTCCTCTCAGGACTGCTGTTGATGGCTTGGGGAGCGGCAACGCTCTATTTAGGATCGCTCCGGTTGGGATTGACGTCGGTGGCGGCGTATGGCCTGGGGCTGGGGCTGATTATCCCGACTGACAATTTGCTGATTGCAGAGATAGGGTCCAGTTCGGGATCGGGCCTGGGTTCGGGCGCGAGTTCGGGAGTCAGTTCGAAGGCTGGCGCGGTAAGCCTGCTGAATTTCTTCTGGGGTGTTGGTGCGGTGTTCTGTTCGCTGATGGTGGCCTGGACGGCGGCACATAAGCTGTTGCCGTTCTTTTTCGGTTCCCTGTCGCTGTTCCTGGTATTGCTGGCGCTGGCTATGCGCAACCTGCCCTTTCCTGCGGCAGCGACAGCCACCGGATCCTTGGCTTCGTCTTCTTCGTGGCAAGAAATGGCGAAGAGTCCGGCGATCTGGATTTTCGCGGTCGTATTTTTTCTGTATCCGGGAGCGGAAACGGCGGTGGGCGGATGGATTGGCTCTTATGTTTCTCGGTTGGGCCCGCGCGGAGCGGCGATAGCCTCGATGATGCCAGCGTTTTTCTGGTCGGCGCTGACTGTGGGCCGTGCTTTAGGGACTGCTTTTCTCCATTATTTTTCCGAGCGCAGCGTTTTGCGGGTGGGCTATGCCGCCGGAGCAGCGGGCATCGTGCTGATGCTTTGGGTCCCGGTACTGGCGGGGGTGATTGGCGGGGCGTTGATCACGGGACTGAGTTTCGCAACTTTGTATCCGATCACCGTAGCCCGGCTTTCGCAACGGTTCGGTGTTGCCGCTCGCAGCATTGGCGCGGTCATGTTTTCTTTGGCAGCGGTGGGGCCGGCGGTCATCCCCTGGATGGTGGGCGTGATCTCTCACGCCACGGGAAGTCTGCGGGCCGGCCTGCTGTTGCCGCTGGGGGCGACGGTGATTCTGTTTTTTATCCATCTTTTTGAATGGTGAATGTCGGATGGCTGTGCACTTTCTGGGTCATTTTGAGCACGATGCTCAACCATTGGTTTGTGAGTGCAAACACATGGCTCCATCAGGCATCAAAGTCTGCATCGGGATCATCGACGCGCGAAAATGGCAATGCTGTGATTGGCAGCGAGCGGCGTGCGCCGCAACCGACGCGTCCGTTCTAACGTAATCTGGATAAAAAGTGCGGGAGAGGATAAAACAAGTTATTCATGACGCTCCAATTCAAGCCCGGACTTATAGTTTTTGGGTTGGTCATTCTGGGTTGGACGTCGTTCTGCTTAGGACAGCCAACGCCTGTGCCTGGTGTGGAACATAATGCGGAACATAGTCCGGAACATAGTCCGGAAAATAGTGCGCAGAATAGTTCGCAGCCTGTCTTGGAACAAAATCCAGAACAGCCGGGGATGTCCTCGGCCGGTGGGCAACTGCCCGGTCAGCGAGCGTCCGGAACATTACCCGGAAGCATCAGCGGAACGATCGTCGATCAGAGTGGAGCTGTCCTCGCCGGAGCCCGGGTGAGACTTACTCGTACTGGTACCGGCCCTGGCACTGTCGAAGATCAATCCCAGAACCATGAGGTGATATCAGGCGGCGACGGGCAGTTCTCCTTTGCCAACATCGCTCCCGGACCTTTCCGGCTCATCATTACTTCAACGGGCTTCGAGCCGCAAACATCCTCCGGAGTCCTGCGTTCGGGGGAAATCTACATTGTCCCGCAGATCGCGGTCGCGGTTGCCACCAATGTCACTGATGTGGAGGTCGGACTTTCACAGACTGAAGTTGCCGAAGAGGAAATCAAGATTGAAGAGAAGCAGCGCGTGCTTGGCGTACTCCCAAATTTCTATGTCAGCTACATCCCGAATGCAGCTCCCCTCAGCTCAAAACAAAAGTTCAAGCTCGCCTTCAGGACGGTGGTGGATCCATTCACCTTCGTATTTGTGGGAGGCGCTGCCGGAGTTGAGCAGGCACAAAATCACTTCGCCGGATATGGGCAAGGCGCGCAAGGTTATGCAAAGCGCTTCGGCGCAGGCTATGCCGATATGGTTTCGGGCACGTTCATCGGAGCCGCCATACTGCCATCGCTCCTGAAACAAGACCCGCGCTATTTCTACAAGGGAACCGGCAGCAAGGCATCGCGATTTCTGTATGCGATTGCCAATGCTGTGATCTGCAAGGGAGACAATAAACGCTGGCAGGTAAATTACTCGAATATCCTCGGCAGCCTGGCGGCGGGCGGCGTTTCAAATCTCTACTATCCATCACAAGACCGCAATGGAGCCGGGCTAACCCTCGAAAACGGGGCAATCGGGGTCGGCGCAACTGCCGTCGCCAATCTGTTTCAAGAATTTGTCATCCGGAAGTTGACTCCGAAGATTCCTAACGAGCCGCCCAAACCCACTCATTGACCGGAATTCATCAGAGCCGAGACACCTTCGGCCGCTTACCTTCGGCCAGCCGAAGCGGGGCTGTGGACGCCAGTTCCACGCGGTTTCTTCCTTTATTCTTGGCGCGATAGAGAGCCTGGTCGGCTGCCTGGATCACCTGCTCGGGCTGGCGGTTGCGGGTGCTCGGTTCAGCAACGCCGATGCTGACCGTTACCGATAGACGATCAGGCGACTGATTGGGGCTCGTGGCAGTGGCTTTCTTTTTTGCGGACTTTCTGCGATCGGACCCAGCCGCCCGAAGGTCATTCCGAAGTTCATCCTGACGCTCATTGCGACGTTCATTGCCAAGATCGGGTCTGCTCTCGGCAATTCTTTCGGCTCTTCTTTCAGAGCCACGCACATGAAAGGTGGATTTCTCGATGATTTGGCGCAGCGCGTCCAGATGCTCGAACGCTTCTTTGGCGGAAGTGCTGCGAAACACGATGGCAAACTCTTCGCCTCCGCAGCGAAAAGCCTGGCCGTCGCCACCAACTTGAGTCAGCCGCTTGGCCACCATGCACAGCACCTGGTCGCCAACGTCGTGTCCATAAGTGTCGTTGAACATCTTGAAATGATCAATATCGACGATGGCGATGGCATATTGCTGGTCGAGCGAAAGCAGGGACTCGTTGAAGGCCCGACGTCCACGAATGCCGGTCAGTTCGTCATGGTAGGCGAGTACGTAGGAAGTCTCGATCAGCGAGGCGGCCAGGATAAGAGCCGCGGTGGCGACGTAGGCCTCCGACATTTTGCTCACCGGGGCGAACTGGAGCCACAAGAAAACGGCGGTCACCGACCAGGTAAATCCGGGCTCGATCGGCTTGCGCGTTTGAAAGAAACGCCGGACGAATACTGCGATGGCGGCCGCAAAGCTTAACAGAATCCATAGCGGCAGCGCAGCGGAACCGGGATGATGGGAGTCGGTAGGGCTATTCTCTGGCCGGCACATTACAGCGAAGGCAACCGATTCGAGAAACAGTAATCCAAAGCGAGGCGCGATTCCAGCAATGGCCAGACCGCGCTCGCGCATTGCGGCGAACACGATGAAGTTCAGCGGGATTAGCAGGGCGGCAAGGGCAACCGCGGTTCGCCCGGGTCCGGTGTGGACAGATCCGGCGAGAACCTGTCCGGCGGAGAAGAACTCAACAGCGCGATGCGCGAGCAGCAGCGCCAGCAAGGAAAACAGAACGCGGCTGGAATTAAAGCGCCAGGCAAGCGCCAGTCCGGCGGCGAACGCGCCAACATAGTAGAAGTCCAGTGAGGGCGCGATCCGGACGAACAGGGAACTGTTTACGAGCGTCGCCGCCAGCGCCAACAATAGGCCGCCGGGCACCAGCCACGCCTTCCACGTTCTCCCATTCACATCTTCAGAATACGGCAGCCGGAGCCGGGAGGTGGTTATGTTTTGAGCACGGGCGGGTGATGTCATGAGTCGGCAGCCATCTAGCCGCCCGTGCAACACCCACCACAGAGACACAGATTCACCGAGGAATTCAAAAGATGGTAAAGGCTTTGGTTTTTGCAGATTTGAAGGTTTTCTCTGTGCCTCTGTGTCTCTGTGGTAAAGCTCTGGATGCTCCACAGGCCACGAGGGGTGGTAGTCTTCCCGTTCATGGCTCGCGCTTCGCACACCGCGCTTCGTTCCGGGCTTCGCTCCGGACTCCGGATCGCAATCGACACTGGAGGCACATTCACTGATTGTGTCTGGGTCGAGGATGGCGCTCTCAAAACTCTGAAGGTGTTCTCGACGCCCGATGATCCGTCGCGAGCGATTGCTGAGGCTCTGCGAAAGATTCTCGGGGCTGGAGCGATGGGCACGCGAGCAGCGCTTACGCTGCTGCACGGCACGACGGTCGGGACCAATGCTCTGCTGCAAAGAAAGGGCGCTCGTGTCGCGCTGATCACCACGTCGGGATTTGAAGACGTTATCGAGATTGGGCGGCAGGCGCGTCCGCGCTTGTACGACTTTTTCTTCGATCGGGTGGCTCCGCTCGTCTGCCGCGAATTGCGATTTGGCGTTAAGGAGAGAACGGATACCGAGGGGCGAGTCCTGGACCGGCCGTCAGAAGCGGAGTTGACGCGCGTGCGGGAAGCGGTGCAGCGTGCCGACCCGGATGCCATCGCCATTTCCCTGCTCTTCTCGTTCGCCAATCCGGAGAACGAAACGGCCGTAACCGATGCCGTCAAAGGTCTCGGCAAACCGCTATCCGTGTCTCACCGGATTCTGCCCGAGTTCCGGGAATACGAACGCACGAGCACGGTGGTGGTGAACGCCTACCTGCAGCCGCTTATGCAGAGCTACATGGAAAGACTGGCGGAGCGCGCCCATCACCAGGAAAACCGGCACCATCAGCTCACCCAAGAATTGAGAAATCGCACCGGTCGTTCGCAGAAGGGAGTAGCGCCGCGAATCTTCGTCATGCAATCGAGCGGTGGGATAACGGCGCTGGAATCGGCGGCTCGCGAACCGGTACGCACAGTGTTATCGGGCCCGGCTGGCGGACTGGTGGGCGCGGCGGCTATGGCCGTCCGCAGCGGATTCCACAAGATTCTCTCCTTCGATATGGGCGGAACCTCGACCGATGTAGCCGCTGTGCAGGGCGAAATACGAGTGGGCGGCCAGTCGGAAGTGGCCGGGCTTCCGGTGGGAGTTCCCATGCTGGAGATCCACACCGTGGGCGCCGGTGGCGGGTCGCTCGCTCGCTTCGACGCCGGCGGCTCGTTGCGCGTGGGGCCGGAATCGGCGGGCGCCGATCCGGGACCGATCTGCTATGGCCGTGGAACCGAACCCACGGTGACGGACGCGAATTTGCTGATGGGGCGGCTTCGTCCTGACCGTTTTCTGAGTGGCGAGTTCACGCTCGACGTCGAAAGAACGCGGCGGATTACCTTGGAATGGCTGAAGAAACAGGGCTCGTATTTGAGTCTGGAAAAATTCTCCGCGGGCGTCGTACGCGTGGTGAATGCAAACATGGAGCGGGCTTTGCGCGTCGTTTCCATCGAACGGGGATATGATCCGCGCGAATTTGCGCTGGTGGCATTCGGCGGAGCTGGAGGTCTGCATGCCTGCGAACTGGCGGAGGCGCTGGCGATCCCGACGGTGATGATTCCGGCGCGGCCGGGCGCGCTTTCGGCGTTTGGAATCCTGGTCAGCGATGTGGTCAAAGATTATTCGCGCACATTGCTCTGGCGGATTGTCGGCCATCGTCGGCAGGCGATCGGGCAGGCGGTGCGGCAAGCAGGGCCGCAGGCAAAACTACAGAAAGAATTTCGCAAGCTGGAGGCCGCGGCGCAGAAAGAATTCCGCGCGGAACGGTGGCGTGGCGCACTTCATTATGAGAGGAGTCTCGACCTGCGCTATCGCGGTCAAGGTTACGAGCTCAACGTGCCCGTCATGGAAGATAAGGATAAGGATAACGACAAAGACACCGTTGCCGCCCGCTTCCATCGCGAACATCAGCGCCGTTACGGATATCACCACGCGGGACGGGAGATCGAGCTGGTCACGCTGCGTCTGCGCGCCCGCTTGCGCACGCCACCCGATTCCCCACTCAAAGTTGCGCGGAAGCGAACAGCGCGAAAGCCATCGCCCCCCGTAGCGCCCGTCGAACGTGCAACCGTCTTCTTTCAAGATAAAGCCTTGATCGCGCCAGTGTTTGAACGTGGGGATCTTGTCCCCGGGCGTCCGAAGAGCGGACCGGCTGTGATCACGGAATATAGCGCGACCACGGTAATTCCGCCGGGCAAGAAGTTTTGGGTAGATGAGTCGGAAAACCTGGTGATTAGAATCCGGTGATTAGGCTCCGGTGAGTTGAGGTCAGATGATCACCGTCAGTTCCGCGCGCCTGAGGCGGCTCACTCCTCCTCTGGTTCTTTCTTTTCCTCGATCGCCATGTCCTTCAATTCACTGGCCTCGAAAACGTCTCCACATTCCTGGCATTCCACGTATTCGGATTCTTCGTCGCGGGAGACGATCTGCACCCGTGGATGTTTGCACTGTTCGGGACTGACTTTCTTTGGTGGGGACTGCGACGGCTGGCTAGACATCATAAACTTGCCGACTATTCATCTCTCGAGAGGAAATGTGCGTTTTGCCCCGATTTGGCGATATTTTGCGGCGGCGGGCTCATCGATGTCAAGTACCCACGGAGCGTATTGTCGCCCTAATGGCGCGGCGGCGGGGGCCCCCTCCCGAGTATCGATTGACAGGGCCGCGCCCGTTTGCTAAAGTTCCGTCGCTAAAGTTACGGGGTCGTCCGCAACTGGCAAAGGTCAAACCCCTCCCCTGATTGTTCGTGATGTTCGGTTCGCTTAAATAGTGTCAAGAATGCAACCCTCCGGACACGTCGAGGTGTCATCCCGGTTACTGAGCGCAATGCTCAGGGAGCGCGAGTTGGTTCCACGGGCCACGCTCCTGGCGCAACAGGCTGCCGAATTGATTTCGGGAGGCGCTGCCATCGTTTATGTCCTGAACGCGGGCAAGTCCCCGGGCAATCCCTCAACATGGACCGCCAAAGCTACCGCCGGCGAGATTCAGCTGGACGATCCGACGGTACCTGCCGACTCCGGAATTCTGGGAACCCTGGCACAGGAGCAGCGTCCCCTTCTGTTCTCCGGGAAATGATTACCCGTGAGGATTACGCCCATCTCCATGTGCGGCGGACGCTGGTATCCCTGGCCTGCATACCCATCATCGTGAATGACGTTCTCGTCGGTGCGCTGGAAGCGGCCTCCTTTGAAGGCATGATCGACTCATCGGACGTTCAGGTCCTGGTGGATCTGATCGAGCATGCGGGATCAGGGCTAATCAGCGGGGTGCTCTATGAAGAGGACGCAATTCCTTGCTCGAATCGGTTTCGCGGCTCACTCAACTCTACGATCTTGAGAAAGTGTTCAATTCGACCCTTGAAATGGCTGAGCTTCAGCCCCTCATCACCTCCAAGATTCGCGAGGTGTTGGACGTTCAGGCCGTGAACCTGTGGTTCGTTAAGGATCAAAACGAGCTGCTGCTGATGCAGCAGTCCGGAAATGATCCCACCGCGGCTGTCGGCTCCTCGCAGCGCACCGGCGAAGGCTACATCGCCGAGGTCTCCGATTCAAACGAGCCCCTGCTCATAGTTGGAGACAAAGATGGTGTCAAAGACGAGCGTCTCGCCAAGCGTAATGCATCCGGGGTCGAGGGTGGACCGTTTTCCGCGATCGTTTGCCCGCTCGTCGCCCATGAAAAACAGGTCGGGATCATCGAAGCCATCAACAAAATGGACGGAAGTCCATTCGACGAGGACGACCTTTTTCTGCTGAACGCGATTTCCGAAACCGCCGCCATCGCCCTGAATAACGCCGGTCTTCTGCAAGCCGAACGCAAGGTGGAAATTCTGCAAACTCTGGTGCATGTGAGCGGCGAGATCACCTCCACGCTCAACCTTGATCGCGTTCTGCAGGCTGTCGTCAACACACCCAGCGCCGTGATTCCGTATGAGCGGGCCTCAGTTGCTCTCGACGAGCGTGGCAAGTTGCGCCTGAAGGCCGTCTCTGGCATGGAGCAAATCAATCCTGGAGCACGCGAGATCACGCAACTTGAAGACGTGATCCCCGCGGTATCTGGCGTCAAGGACGCCGTCTTTATTGCCCAGCGCGGCGACGAGCTTGATTCCCGGATCGACGCTCCCGAAGAAGCGATGAAAGCGCCGTTTCGCAAATATTTTGCCGAGACCGGGATGCGCGCTTTCTATGCGCTCCCCCTCGCCGATGACGAAGGGCGGCTCGGAATACTGTTGTTCGAAAGCAGCGACCCTGACTTTCTCGGCGAAGCTCACCTGGAAATGATCCGGGTTCTTGGCGGCCAGGCGACGGTCGCCGTGCGCAATGCTTCGCTCTACAAAGAAGTCCCGTTCATCGGGATTCTAGGACCGATCCTGCAAAAGAAGACTAGATTCCTGGCCCTCGAAAAACGCCGTCGGGCGTCGTTGGTGGCCGGCCTGGCGGCTATCGCTTTGTTTCTCGCCATTTTCCCGATACCGATGCGCGTGGACGGAACTTCCACCGTGGCTCCGGCTCGCACGAACCAAGTGCAGTCGGAAGTCGACGGCGTGGTTCGCCAAGTCTACGTTCGCGAAGGCGATCACGTGCAAAGTGGGCAGGTGCTGGCTGACCTCGAAGATTGGGATTACCGCGCAGCGCTCGCCGGAGCGCAAGCCAAGTACCAGACCGCGACCATGGAGATGAATCGCGCACTCGCGGCCAACGATGGCGCCCAGGCTGGCATCCAGGGTGTGCAGGCCAGGTATTGGGCATCCGAGGTCGATCGCGCCCGCCAGCGTTTGGAGAGAACACACCTGCGTGCGCTTTTCGATGGCTGGGTCACCACTCCACACGTCGAAGACTTGACTGGCCGTCACCTTGCCGCCGGAGACACGTTCGCCGAAGTTGCGGATAGCTCCACAGCCCGGGTTGACGTCGCGATCGATGAGTCCGACATTTCCCTGCTTCGTCCCGGTGCGGCCGCCGCGATCAAAGTCGAGGGTTTCCCGACGCGTACCTTTCGCGGTGACGTCGCCGTCGTCAGCCCCAAGAGTCAGGCCGACGGCGATGTGCGGCTTTTCTATGCCCGCGTCGATGTTCCGAACCCCGACGGCCGTCTGCGTTCGGGAATGCAGGGACGCGGGAAAATTTCTGTCGGCTGGCATCCCATCGGCTACGTGCTTTTCCGCAGCCCGTTTATGTGGTTCTATTCCAAGCTGTGGTCATGGTTCGGATGGTGAGTAACGGACGGTGGAACGACGGGCGTCTCGCCCATCCGGTAGTAACGCGGCGAAAAGTCAGGAACAAGCGATGACGAACTTGAAAACCGTGGCGATTTTATTAACACTGATACTCGCACTCGCTCTCTTCCAGGTGGGCTGCGGTGGATCGAAGCCCACCGAAGTTAGCGCCGCGCCTCGGCCCGTCGCTAACGCTCCGGTCGCTGCTCACCTTTCGTCCGATAGTTCGGCTGATCGCGACCAGTTCTTTATGGCTTCCGGCCCGCTTATCGTTGAGCACCAGGTGGATGTCGCTGCCCAGCGCGACGGAGTTGTCGACGAAGTTCAAGCTGAGCCTGGTCTAATGGTTCATGAAGGCCAGTTGCTGGCCCAACTGGATGATCGCCAGGTGACGGCTGACCTCGACGCGGCGCGCGCCCGCACCCGCAGCACCGCGGCCGACCTTAAGAACTGGGAAGCGGAAGCCAAAGTTCTCGAAGCCGATGCCGAGCGCTCTCGAAAAATGTGGGAAGCGCAGCTCATCACTCAGGAGCAATTCGACCACGCCCGCTACAAAGCCGAATCGGACCAGTGGGACGTTAAGCGTGTACAGGAGATGCTCGTCAACGCCCAACAGACCGAGCGCTCGCTCGAACTTGAGCTGGAGAAAACTCGCATCCGTGCTCCATTTTCCGGAATCGTTGCGCGCCGCTACGTTCGCGCCGGGCAACAGGTCAACCACGGCGACCGCATGTTCTGGATCACGGAGACTTCGCCGCTGCGCGTGAAATTTACTCTGCCCGAGCGTTTCGCCGGCAAGATCCAGCGCGGGCAAACTCTCGAAGTCACCTCGGTCGACAGCGGCGACGCCAAGTACAGCGCCAAAGTGACCGAAATCAGTCCGGTCATCGATCCCTCCAGCGGCACTATCGAAGTTCTCGTTCAACTCGTCGGGCCCACGAAAGATCTGCGGCCCGGCATGACCACCAGCATCCGCGTTCCGAACCAGCCATGAACCTCGCTGAAGCGCTTGATGTCCTTCCCGAGGTAACCACGCCCACGAAGAGCAAGCGCATCTTCAAGATGGATCCGCGCCTGGTGGGCCGTGAGCACATCGAGGAAGGTAAACCGATGATTCTCGCACACGTGCCGGGATCGACGAATATCTTCCGCTTGACCCCGGAACAATGGAAACTCACGCACCTTTTTGATGGTCAGCGTTCCTACGAGGAAATTGCGGAGTTGTTCCTGGCGGAGAACGCAATCCAGGTCAGCGCCGAGGATGTCCGGAGTTTCGCGGAGATGATGCAAGACGCCAATTTCTGGTACCTGTCCCCACAGGAAAAAAACATCGCCCTCATGCAGAAGTTGCGCGCCCGCCGCAAGAAACAGAAGAAATCAAAGGCCGGGGACATCGCCCACATCACGGTCGCTCAGTGGGATGCCGACGTATGGATCGATGTCGCAGTTCGCAAACTGCGTTTCATCTACACTCCATGGTTCACGGCCCTGACGCTCGCCTTCTTTGCCTTCATGGGTTACGTCTTTATCACGCGCTGGTCTGAGATTGGCGCGGACACGCTCAAATATTACATGTTCACCGGTATGTCGGCCGCCGATGTTGCCGAATTCTGGATCCTCTTCCTGATCATGGCCTTCTTTCATGAGGGGGCGCACGCACTTACCTGCAAACACTACGGAGGTGGCGTTCACGCCACCGGCTTTCAGTTGATCTATCTGTCGCCCGCGTTCTTCGTTGACGTCACCGAGGCTTGGGTCTATGCCAATCGTTTTCAGCGCGTAGTCACCATGCTGGCTGGCATTTGGACGGAGTTAATTATCTGTGCCGCCGCCACTGTGGTCTGGTGGGGGACGCCGCCCGGCAGGGCCGATCCACGGATCGCCTACAAAATAATCCTCATCACCGGAGTAGCCGTCGTCCTGATGAATCTCAACCCGCTGATCGAACTTGACGGCTACTATATTTTGTCGGAAATCGTCGGCGTTGATGAGATCAAGGCGCGTCAACCGCGCTGTTGTCGAGCTGGGTGCAGAACCGCATCTTCGGGCTTCCTGTGGAAGTCCCCTATGTTCGTCCGCGGCTGCGCTGGTTTTTCGTGCCCTATGCGATCCTCTCCGGCGTCTACAGCTATCTGCTCTTGTATGCCGCCGCGCGAATTTGTGGGAAACATATCCCGCCACTACAGCCCGGACTGGGCATTTCGTTCCTACGATTGTGGTGGCGATACTGATTTTCAAATCCAGACTTATCAAGCTGGGAAAATTTATGAAAACTGTATACGCGGACAAACGCGACCGGCTGCTTCGCTCCCCGTTGGCGCGTTACATGACCCCCGCGCCCGCCGCCATCCTCGGTATCGTTCTGGTTGCTCTGCTCAGTGTTCCGTTTTTCACGACACGGTCCGCGCCCGATTCATTCTCGAGCCGGTCGAACGCGCCGTGGTCCGCGCCGAAGTGCCCGGGACCGTGGCCGAGGTGCTGGTACATGAGGGGCAAAAGGTGGAACGCGACACCCCGCTCCTGCGCCTGCGCAATCTTGATCTGGAGTCGGAACAGGCGCTGGTAGAGGCCGATCTGCAACTGGCTCGCTCCCGCAACACCGAGGCCCACATGCAATACGCAAATGCGGGAGGAATGGAGCAGGAATTTCAGCGGTACCACCAGAAAAGTCAATCGCTGGCACTGGAGGTGAGTCAGTTGCAGCTGCGCAGCCCGATCGCTGGTAGCGTAGTAAGTCCAGGCCTGGCTGGTCTGCTCGGGTCGCATCTGAATGCCGGTGCAACCGCAGTTGAGGTTGCGGACCTTTCTGCGCTGCGGGCACGCTTGTACGTTCCGGAAACTGAAATGCGCGAGGTGCGGCCTGGCCAGGCAGTCAGTCTGCGTCTGGATTCCTCTTTCCGGTCAATCTCAGGCGTGGTCGGCGAGATCGCTGTCGCCTCCTCTGACATCGAGCCCGGACTGGAACCGAAATCCAACTATAAGGGACTGGGTTCACCACGCTACTATGCGGTCACCGTCCAGGAACCGAACCCTGAAGGCAAATTGATGTATGGAATGACCGGCACGGCCAAGATCTACTCCGTGCGCCGCAGTATCGCCGGCCTGGCTTGGCGAACCGCCAGCGATTTCGTCAGACGGAAACTCTGGTAGAAATCTGAGAGACAAAAGCTCAGGGCCGCGCGGTATCAACCGCACGGCCCCGAACCAGATACAAAACCTCGAACCGGGCAAAGCTTGTTGCTGCCGACTATAGCTTCGCCTTCGCCGCATGAATTTCAGCGACCGTTACCTTCCCCGCCCTAATGTTCGTATATTTCATGGCAGTTCTCGAGGTGAGCATTTCAGCCTTATGCGCCGTCTTCGCCGCAACAATGGGACTCCTAACTTTATAGCCGTCTTGCTGGACACCAGCGGGCTGGAAGTCGTGGTGTTGCTGGCGATGAGGGCCTTCTTGGTGGTCGTCATATTGCTGATCAGTGATTTTTTTTCGATGCTCATATTCTTATTTCCTCCTTTGGAATTTTTTTGTCCGGATATTTTGACTGCGGGATTTTTCTCCATCCCGCCCTGTCTGCCTTACCTCTTGCAAGAGCCGTGCCAAACCCAACCGCCCCCGTATCACATAGCGCCCATCAGCAATCCCCAATCGTTTCAGCGAGATACAGAAATCTGTACGTCGTAGGGATGTCCACCACCAGCTCGCATAATCGCGCAACGTAAATAATTAACCAATGAAAGTTTAATTTTTAACCCAGATTCAATAGAAGCCCATACTTGCTGGCTGAGATATTTCATAGCTTTGCGTGGCTTGGCGCGCCGCCAGCCGTCGGGCGGAAACTCGGGCAAGGGAACTTGAAAACAAAAGCGAAAGGCCGCGCGGCACCCCGCCGCACGGCCTTGAGCTACGCGAAACCTCTTGATGGAGACTATCTCTTCTTCGCCGCCTTAACAACATGAAGGGCATCCATCTTCCTCGCCAAGCGTGCGTCGTACTTCGATCGCCGTCTTGTTCGATACCAGCGGGCTGGCGGTCGTGGTGCCGGCAATGCGGGCCGTCTTGGTAACCTCTGGTTGGCTGATCAGCGATTTCTTTTCGATGCTCATATTCTTTTCCTCCACTGTGAATTTTAATCTCTGGATTCCTTGACCCCGGGGAATGTTTCTGTGCCCCGTGCTGTCTGCCAGTCCCTAGTGCAATAGCCCTGCCAAACCCCGCGGTGTTCCATCGAACACGTCGCCCGCCAGCGATGTCAAATCATTTCAATAAGATACGAGGATCTATACCTCTTGCGAGGATCCGCGGGACGGCAAGCGGCATCTCGCATAGTCAATAATTAACCATAGCTTGGTTATTTTTTAACCTACATTCCTAACCCTGCAGCCCGTACTTGCGGCACAGATACTTCATCTTTTGCCCGTCGATCCGCAGCAGCGCCGCTGCCGCCGACTTCTTCCCACCGGCCCGCCGCAATGCCGCCTGCAGGTACGCAACTTCAATCCGCGCTATCTCCTCATCAAACGAAAGCCCGTCTTCCGGAATCAGCAGCGACTCCTGTTTCGCCGAACTGGTGTACAGGATCCCCTGCGGCAGATGTTTTACCGCGATGTTCGAGCCCGGAACCATCAGCACCAGCCGCTGCATCAGGTTTTCCAGTTCGCGCACGTTACCGGGCCAGTGGTAGTCCTCCAGCACCTCCAGCGCTTCTAGGTCGATGGTCTTCACCGGCAGGCTGTTCGCGGCGCTGTAGAAACGCAGAAAGTGATCCACCAGCAGCGCGATGTCGCCGTCCCGCTCGCGCAACGGAGGCAGGACAATCGGAATCACGCTGATCCGGTAGTAAAGGTCCTCGCGGAATCTCCCCGCCTGCACCGCCTGCTCCAGATCTTCATTCGTCGCCGTGATCAGGCGGAAGTCAATCTTCCTCGGCACCTTCCCCCCCAGGCGCTGTACCGTGTGCTGTTCCAGAACGCGCAGCAGTTTGCTCTGCAGCGCCAGCCCCACCGTGCCGATCTCATCGAGAAACAGGGTGCCGCCGTGGGCCAACTCAATGTGTCCCGCGCGCGATTGATGGGCTCCCGTGAACGCTCCTTTTTCGTGTCCGAACAACTCCGATTCGATCAGCGTCTCCGGCAGCGCCGCGCAGTTTACGCTGATGAACGGCTGCTCGCTGCGCTGGCTGTTGGCTACTATGGCGCGCGCCACCAGTTCTTTTCCCGTGCCGCTTTCACCCCGGATCAACACCGTGGTGTTGCCGTGGGCCACGCGGCTGAGCGCCTCATACACCCGATGCATGGCTTCACTGCCGCCGATCAGCTCCCCGAAGGAATACCGGCTCATCGCCTCTTCGCGGACTTTTCTCCCTTCGATCTCGCGGCGGCGCTGTTCCAGCGCGCTCTGCAGGAATCCCTGCACCTCGGCGAACTCCACCCGGGCCATGAAACAGTGCGCAATTCCCGCCGCTAGAAGCTTGCGCCGCCACACTTTGGTCAGCGACTGGACCAGGCCAATCAGCACCAGGTCCTCATCCTTCGAACGCAGTTGCCTGACCAACTCCACCATGGGCTCGGCAGATCCCTCCGGGCTGTCCAGGTCCAGAATGACGGCCTCCAGCGGAACTTCATTCTGCAGCGCCAGCACGCCCTCCGCCGAGTCGAGCAAGGTGATATGAAAGTCCGAGGCGAGGCTTTCCTGAGCGGCCAGCATGACCGATTCGTCCGTGGTCATTACGGCAACGCGCGCGGCCGTGCTGCTGAATGGAGCGTCGATGGGCACGCGATTGACCTCCAAAAACGCCGCTTACCGTGGGCAAGCGGACGAAAATTAACCGCCGACGGATCCTAGCCCAGACTGAGGGTTAATTTTTCACCTACTGGCCGGAAAAAAACAACCCCCCGAAAGGGCCATGAGGCCGGATCGGGAGGCTGTCGACGGCATGCCCACCAGACTGAACTCTACAAGCCGCGCTGCTGAAATTATTCGGCTAGAAATGTTTACTTAATATGTCTTGGAGAGGCTTTACTCAGGATCGCCAGCAACGGCTGCGCCGATGCCGGTGGCGCCACTTTTCCCTCCCGCACTATCTCCCGGGCGCTCAGTTCTTTCCCGTACAGGGCCCTATTACCTCCGTCGTCGGACCGCATCGTCGAACCCTCAAGCGACACGCCGGCAAACAGTCCCTGGGATCTGGAATACGACAGAATCTCCGCTTGCATCACGATATCGGTTTCAGCGGAAGCGGTGCGTCCTACTGGCCCTGCCGCGACCGATGCGTCCCCTCCCAGCTTCACCTTGCTCGACATCACCGACTTTGCACCCGCGTCATTCATCACCAGCAGCACGAAATCTGTGGCCTGCGCTCCGATCTGGAAACCAAAACTCCCACCCTCCAGGGCAAACATTGCCGGTGCGCTCCACGGACCTGAAAAATCCAGCCCCTTGCGGCACGTGATCAGTCCCCGCCCATAACTGCCGCCTACAATGAACGCCGCCTTTTTGACCGACGGATAGATGACTATGCACGCCGCCTTGTTCAGCACATCCCTGTTAATCGTGTCTGGCATATCCAGAATCTCTTTCATCACCGTCGCCGATTCTTCGATACGCTCGTTTTCCTTCATCTGTCCCACAACCGGCAGCGCGCCGACCAACATAAGGACCACCAGCCACACTCTGTTCCTCATAAAAGCTCCTTTTCCATCGATGATTTGACTCGACACTTCGGACTGAAGTTCGACTGCCCGCTTACTTCTTTTCTGTCGGTGCGGGAGCCAGATCTTGCGGGAAACTTTTCAACACAACCTCGAGCGAACGGGACGAGGTTTTCTTTGCTTCATCGATTGTGTTCTCGACCAGAGTTCCCTTCAGCACGTAATACCCATCGTCACCCCGGCTCTTGCCATCGCCCCGCTCGACCGTTCCCCGAAATTCGAACGATACACCTTGCACAGTCTCGGTGGTAAACGTGAGTCCGTTGCCGTCGACCTTGCCCGACTTAAAAAAGTGCTCGAGAAAAGCGCCGCGATCGCCCTCCGAGTCGCCGTACCGGGAGACAAAACCGGTGACGTGTCCCTGGTCTTCGACCGTAACCTGCACAAACTCGCCCTCGAGCAAAAAACTGTACATGCCCGAGTAATCCGCACCGGCCGCAGGACTCGAGGCTGGGCTCTGCCGTTCTTTATTAGGTGCGTCTTTATTGTTACTCTGCAAATCTTTTTTGTTCTGCCCATCTACATTCGTCTGCGCGCCCGCAAGCACAAAAGAAAAAAGAACGACACATGCAAGTTGCAACGAGTAGAAGTGGGTGCGGTTCGGCATGTTTACCTCGGAACTGTCAGTATAGCGGGCATTCTCAGAATGCGGGTACGCAACTGGTTGAGGGCGACGGCTGGTCCGTGGGCAAGCTCTATTGTTAAGCTTGGTGGGCAATGAAACTCGAGACCTTACGTCGCCGGATAAAACTCTCCCTTGTGCTGGCCGTATTAGTGACCTTAGGGCTGCCGCTCGCCTCGGCGCAGCAGAAAGAAGTAGTGTGGAGCGCGGACGAGAAGCCGCTTGCGGAACAGATTCACGGCCTTCGCAGCCTCGCGGATGACGTTCCGGGCGGGGACCACGAAGGATCTTGCGCTGAAGATCCGAAAGCTGCCGCCGACCGCGAACAAGCTGCGGCTGGCGATGGGTCTGGCCGGACTCTCCACCGAAGGCGATTTTGGACGCGACACACTGCAAGAGGTGGCGACGACGCTGGCGGATACGTTACGCGAGCGTCCCGTGCCCTGGGCAGAGCCGGATTCCACCCCAGGCGGCAACGCCGCAGCCGCTCGCGCACCGGCTTATCCATATATCGAACTGGCCATGCTGGTGCGCTACGAACATGTCGAGGCCGCGATTGATACTAACAATGAGCAGTATCGGGCGGCGATGGCCCGGCTCGAGGCGGATGACCGCAAGCGGGAACATCCGGAATTTGCGCTGACGGATCTTTCCGGCAAGACCTGGACGTTTTCTGAATTGCGGGGCAAAGTTGTGCTGGTAAATTTCTGGGCGACCTGGTGTCCGCCCTGCCGTAAGGAGATGCCCGATCTGGAGGCGCTCTACCAGCGTTTCGGGTCGAAAGGGCTGGTGGTGCTGGGCATTTCCGATGAAGAGACGGCGAAGATCGAGCCGTTCATCCGGGAGCGCAAGGTTTCGTTTCCCGTGTTGCTCGATCCGGGACGGAAGGTGAATGAAATGTTTGTCGTGGAGGGCATCCCCAAGAGTTTTGTCTACGACCGCGATGGAAATCTGGTGGCGCAGTCGATTGATATGCGCACGCAGCGGCAGTTTCTCGAGATGTTGCGAAAGGCTGGACTGGAGTGAGACAGCGGTTGTTGGAGTCGAATTAAAGTAGTGTGTCTCGGCTGATACCATACTCATCGTGCGCCCGCTGCTCGACGTCCGCGGCCTGACCATCGAGTTTCCGCAATCCCGTGGGCAGCAGCCGAAGGCTGTAGCGCCCGTGGCCGCGGTGAGCGGCGTCTCCTTCTCCATCGCCCCCGGGGAAGTCCTCGGCCTGGTCGGCGAGTCCGGCTCAGGGAAATCCATCACCTCGCTTGCCATCATGGGCCTGCTTCCGCCGGCCGCCATGGTCACGGGCGAGATCGTTTTCCAGAACGGCTTGCAGAAGAACGATAGCTCCCCCACGAATCTGACCACCCTGCCCTCCGATGAGTTGCGCCGCCTTCGTGGCTCGCGCATCGCCATGATCTTCCAGGAGCCCATGACCGCCCTCAACCCCGTCATGCGCGTCGGCGACCAGATTGCCGAAGCTGTTCTCGCTCACCATCGCGTCTCGAAATCCGAAGCATGGCGGCAGGCTGTCGAAGGCATGCGTGACGTTGCCATCGCCGACCCCGAGCAGCGCGCCCGCAGCTATCCGCACCAGCTGTCGGGAGGCATGCGCCAACGCGTCATGATCGCCATGGCCATCGTCAACCGCCCGCAACTGCTCATTGCCGACGAGCCCACCACCGCGCTCGATGTCACCATCCAGCAGCAAATCCTAGACCTGCTCAACGATCTCCGCCGCAAATTCGGACTGGCGATGCTCTTTATTTCGCACGACCTCGCCGTCGTCTCGCACGTCGCTGATCGCGTGGCCGTCATGTACGCCGGCAGCCTGGTCGAGATCGGCACGAAGTCCGATATTTTCCGCGCGCCCGCTCATCCCTACACCCAAGGCCTGCTGCGCGCCATTCCCACACTCGCGACCGACCGCTCCATCCCGCTCGCCACCATCGAAGGCACTGTCCCTACCATCGCCCAACTTCCTTCGGGATGCCGGTTCGAACCCCGCTGCCCGCACCGTGTCGCCGCCTGTGCCCTCGAGATTCCGCCGCTGGTTGAAGTCAGTTCCCAGCATTGGGCCCGCTGTCCAGTCGTGAATCCGCCGCGCATCAGATAGACCCCACTTGTCGAAAAACCTTTGGGACTTTGTCATCCTCCCTCGTCCTTTCCCCTCCAGAGAAGCTATAATCCTCCCTTTGTGCGCATCCTTGTTCTAAGCGACATTCATAGCAACCTCGAAGCGCTGGACTCCTGTCTGGCGGCCGCACCCGCTCACGACCTTGTCATCAATCTCGGCGATACGGTTGGCTACGGTGGAAATCCCAACGAAGTAATCGCCAAAGCGCAGTCTCTCGGAAAAGTTTTCGTCCGCGGCAATCACGACAAGGCCGTCAGCGGCCTTATGAGCCTCGACGAATTCAATCCTGTCGCCGGCCTGGCCACGCTCTGGACGCGCGACCAGCTCACCCCCGGAAATCTCGCCTGGCTCCGCTCGTTACCTCAGGGTCCCATCCGCATCGACGAACTCCCAGGCATCCAGTTCGTGCACGGCTCCTCGCTCGACGAGGATGAATACATGGTCAGCGCCCGCGACGCCATCGCCCCGCTCATCACCGATCCCGTCCCCATCACGTTTTTCGGACACACGCACCTGCAGGGCGGATTCGTGCTCACCGGCGAGATCAGCGAAGCCTACCGTCCCGGATATCGCACCGTAGGCCAGCCCGAGTCCTCGGATTGGCCGCTCCGCAAAGATCGCCGCTATCTCATCAATCCCGGTTCGGTGGGCCAGCCGCGCGATGGCGACTGGCGCGCTGCGTTTGCCGTATTCGACACTGAGGCTTGGATCGTGACTTTTTATCGGGTGCCTTACAACTTGCGCGTGGCGCAGGAGAAAATTATCGCTGCCAATCTGCCGCAGCGGTTGGCCACCAGGCTCGCCACCGGAAGATAGCAACTTTCGAACTGCTTTGTTCTTAAGGAGCTTCTGGAGTCCCTCCGGACTGACCCTCCGTGGCGCGAATGAGATTCGTATCAGGGCATCGCTTTAGCGATGCCGCCACTGCCGCGTTATGAAAGCGCCTTCAGGCGCTGAAACTTTCCTGGTCTTCCCGGGTTTAATAGCCTCGAGCTTCTTTTTTCCATACACCGTCGACTCTGTTTTCAGATCCACCATGAGAGCCGACACTTAAGGAGGACCGTTAAGCAGATGAATAAGGGATCTCGTTTTGTCAGTTCACTTTTTCTAGCCGCCGCCGTAACCTCTTGCGCGTTGGGCACGGCCTGTGCCGAACATCATTATTACCGGGTCTATGACCCTTATTACAGCGACTATCACGTCTGGAACCAGGACGAGGTGGTCTATTACCAGCAGTGGGCCCGCGAATACCATCGCGATCCACATCGCGATTTTCGCAAGCTGCCGCCCGAAGAACAGAAAGAATATTGGAGCTGGCGCCACAGCCACGGCGACCACCGCTAACTAAATCGCCACTGCGATCAGCCATGACCCCCCACCCTTTTCGCCGAGTGTGCGAAAGGATGGGGACATGGCTGAGACCGGACCTACGACCGGCGAAGGCGCGACGCAAAACGCCCGATTCGATTCCAGCGACGCCATATCCACTGATACGCGGAATACCCATAGCGCTCGCGAAAACCGACTGCTTCGTTCGTATAAATGTCGTTAGGTCGAAGGCATCTCCACAGCCTGTAACCCTTCGCCCGCATATATGCCCTGTACCTCTTGTCGCGAAATAAGTTTTCAATCACCATCACGCGCGGCTGGTATGCCTGAAAATCCAGTCCTTCGAGAACCTCCAGCTCCCAGCCTTCAACATCCACCGACAAAATATCAATCTGTTTGATGTCCGGCGCATGGGTGCGCAGAATCGTGTCGAGACGTCTCAAGTTCACTTTTATCTTGCTGACATCCAGGTGAGCGCTCGTGTTCGCGTACGCGTCCTTGATAGCGAGGGAGGAAAGCGATTCATACGAAACCTCTCCATTTTCGTATCGCGTGCCATGGGAATTCACCACACAAAAATCGACCCCATCTTCATCATGATCACCGCACGCGTATTCCAGCACCGGGTAGCCCCGCGTCCTGTGCAGCTCACAAAATGCAGGGTTCGGTTCGATAGCGATTACCGTCCAGCCCAATGACCGATAAAGAGCGCTGATCGACAGATAATCTGGCCGCGCCGCGCCGACTTCAACCAGGACCCCCGAGTCTTGCCCGGGAAAAAAGCGCTGCCGGACAATTTTGTCCACATCGCCTTCGGCGTGATTCAGGGCTTTCTCACTATTCATGCGCCATTGCCTGTTTGGATTTCTGTTGAGGCCTTAGTCACAGTCAATATACAGAGTTCGATCCCGAAACCGTAACGCGCGGACGTTGTAAACTCGCTCTATGCCTCCACGCGCTCCCAATTCCAGAAATCTTTTCACGACTTCGAAATCCGCGTCGAAATCTGCGCCGCCCGCTCATACGGCGCACGTCGATGGCGGAGCCCGCGGCAATCCCGGCCCCGCCGGTTATGGCGTCGTCATTCAGGACGCCGCCGGCCACCCCGTCGCCGAGCTCAGCGAATACCTTGGGCACCACACCAACAACTATGCCGAGTATCAGGGACTGCTCGCCGCCCTTCGCTATGCCGCCGAACACCAGCTCAAGGCTCTCCAGGTGATCAGCGATTCCGAACTGATGGTCCGGCAGATGAAAGGGATTTACAAGGTGCGGCATCCGGAACTGCGCAAGCTGTACGACGAGGCGCAACAACTGGTAAGGCGGCTGGAGCACTTCGACATCCGCCACGCCCTGCGCGAACACAACCAGACTGCCGATCGGCTGGCGAATGAGGCTATGGATCGAGGGCAAAGCGAGAGGTAAAAAACAATTGCAGAGGTAAGAGGTCAGATTGCAGAGGTGAAATCTTCTGGTCTCGGCATCGTCAGCACCAGGAGTTCCTTACCTCTGCAATCTGACCTCTTACCTCTGACCTCCCCTCACTCTCCGGCCGAGTGATCGTGCACAATCTTCCATCCCTCGGGAAACTTGCGAAACACGAGCGTGAACAATCCGTGCGGCGTCTTTCCATCCGCCATCGTCAGATGAAACTCCCCGCGCACAAATGCCGACTCCGGCCCCAGCATTTCGATCCGCAGGTTCGCGAATTCCAGCTTCCCCATCTCGTGTCCGGAACCCTGATATTTTTTCTTATAGCGACCAAGCGCCGCCTGCCAGCCCTTCGCTTCCTGCGCTCCCGAAAAAAAAGTCAGCTCAGGCGAGTTCCAGTAGCCAGCCATGAAGGCTTCCAGATCCTGTCGGTTCCATGCCGCCTGCTGGTCATCCATCACCTTCCGAATCGCTGTGCGCGCAGCGCCCGTATCCTGTCCTATACCAAGAACGGCCAGCGTAGCAATCATGCCCACCAGCAAAACCAAATCACGCATGAAGTGCCTCCATAAACGTCCGCTGGCATCATAACTGTTCTGGATTTTTTGAAGCGGAGAGAATAAGAGGAAAGGAGAACAGAATCGATTTGCGATGGACAAGCCCTGGAGCCGCATCGGCCTCGGAGAATAGGTGACCGGACCCTACGCCGGGCTCTTCTTCGCCGCCACAGCCGCCTTCACCTTGACCGTCTCCCATGGCCGTTTCGGACGCTCAACTTCCGGCTCGTCGCGATCTTTGATGCGATCGTACTGATACGAATCGCTGGTGGTTCCAAGCGACTCGTTGTACAGGCTGGGTATTCCCAGCGCTTCTTTCATTTCCTCGGAGAACTGCTGCAGCGCCTTCAAATGGTCGGCTGTCGCCGGCACCTCGGTTTTCGTCGTCTTCATAAACTGCTGGTAGCCACGATTGACCAGCTTCGAAATCTCACTGCCAATCATGTATCCGGGATACGCGAAAATTTTCACCCCGCCGTCGTCGGTCTTCTCGATCGCCGCCGAGCAGTTGTACTTTTTCAGGAACACGCGCGTTTTCGTCCCCGGAGCTTCAATCAGGTCAAAGCCATGATCGCGCAGCCAGCTGACTGCGTCTTCGTAGGTTCGTTGTTCGACTTTCGCGGCCATTTTATGAACTCAATTCTCGTTTATCACTGCATCAGGTTAGATGCGCCGTTCGCGGATTCGATGGAACCAATGCTCTCCACGACGAATCTAAACGTGATGACAGTAGAATTTAACGACGTTAGTATAGGTAGATAGATATACCCTTTTAGGATTGCCGGCACATTACTCTAGTCATAAGGCCGTTGACAGTCAATGACACCAGCAGCTTACGGCTCCGCGCCTTCGCCGTCGTCCTCTCGGGCCAACCCCGCGTCTGGCCTGCCCGGAGAAGCTGTGCTCGCTCAAATCGGCAACACGCCCCTGTTGCCGCTCGACGCGCTTATTCCCGATCTTCCGGGCGTGGAACTTTTGGGCAAGGCCGAATGGCATAACCCCGGCGGATCTGTCAAAGATCGCGCCGCCGCCCGCATCGTTGCCGAAGCACGCCGCTCAGGCCAACTGTCTCCCGGAAAAATCTTGCTCGATTCCACCAGCGGCAACACCGGCATCGCCTACGCCATGCTCGGCGCCGCTCTCGGATTTCCCGTCAGCCTTTGCATCCCGGAGAATGTTTCTCCCGAACGAAAACGCATTCTACAGGCCTATGGCGCAAATATCATCTATACCGATCCCGCTGAAGGCTCCGACGGCGCCATCAAGATCGCGCGTCAGTACGCCGAGCGCAATCCCGATCTTTATTTTTACGCCGATCAGTATTCGAACGACGCCAACTGGCGCGCGCATTACGACACCACCGCGAATGAAATCTGGCAGCAAACTCAAGGACGCATCACCCACTTCGTCGCCATGCTCGGCACCACTGGAACCTTCGTCGGCACCACACGCCGTTTGAAGGAATTAAATCCGAAGATTCGCTGCATCTCGCTGCAACCCGACTCCCCGTTCCACGGCATCGAAGGGGCAAAGCACCTGCCCTCGGCCATCGTGCCGCGCATTTATGACCCATCGCTCGCCGACCAGAATCTGGAGATCGTAACCGAAGACGCGCACGCCATGGCCCGCCGCCTGGCGCGCGAACAAGGACTGCTCGTCGGAGTCTCTTCCGCCGCAGCCGTGATCGGCAGTTTGCAAGTCATCGAACGCCTGAATCTCGAGCAGCTGAATCTCGACCGTATGAAAGAAGATCAGCGCGCGACCGTCGTCACCATCCTCTGCGACTCCGGCGAAAAATATCTGAGCGAAAGATTCTGGAATGAAGGCCAGGATTGAGGTCATTGAGCGATTGCAGTCATTGAATGCATTTGCGCAATGACTAAATGATTCTAACTGACTCAATGACTCAATGACTTCAATGATTCAGTGGACCCAGTCCGCCTACCTCTCCCTTCGTCAACACGGAGAGGAAACCTATCCAAACGAGTGCTGCGGCGTGCTGCTCGGGAAGTTCGACGATGACGGGACGAAGACCGTCTCGCGCATTGCCCGCTGTGGCAACACGCGCGCGGACTCGCCACAAAATCGCTACCACATCGATCCGAGAGAGCTGATCCGCATTCAGCGCGAAGGCCGCGAGCGCGGCGAAGACATTGTCGGCTTCTATCACTCCCATCCCGACCATCCCGCGCAATGGTCGTCCACCGACCTCGCCGAAGCCCACTGGTTCGGCTGCTCCTACGTGATCACGAGTGTTGAGGGGGGCAAGGCCGTGCTGACAAATTCATTCGAACTGACCGGTACAGACGAAGCCGATAAGAAATTCGTGGACGAGAAGGCCGAAGTCGTCTGACCACGGAACAAATGGAGCGACAGGCGTCCCCGCCCGTCCACCACCGACCAGAGCACCAGACATTTTCGACTTGCATCTTCCGCCCGTACCATAGCATCTTTATCTACATGCCCCAGATCCAGATCCCATCGCCACTGCGCCAATACTCAGGGAAACAGGCTTCAGTCGATGTCCCGGCAAAAACCGTGGGAGAGGCCCTGGCCGGCCTGGTTTTGCGGCATCCCGATCTGAAGAAACACCTCTACAACGACGAAGGCAAACTGCGCTCGTTCGTAAACGTCTACGTCAATGACGAAGACATGCGCTACCTGCAGAAAGAAGCTACCGCGCTCAAGGACGGTGATACCATTTCCATCGTGCCGTCGATTGCCGGCGGCCTCGACGAACCGAAAAATCGGATAGTGGTGCAGTTTGAACTGATTTTGGGTGGCGCAGCGGCCCACCCGGGGGTTTGCCCTTGCCTTTGGGTGGCGCCGCGGTCCACCAGGGGGTTTGCCCTTGCCTTTGGGTGGCGCAGCGGTTCACCGCCGCGGTGACTGCACTATTTTGAATGAGGCTTTAGCCGCTGAGGGACGGCAATTTTCAGACTGCACCACTACCATAAATCGCTCCGCGTTGCTTGACACCCCTCTTTATAATAGAGGTATGATCTGCCGCTGGGGCACAGCTCAGAAGGGATTAACTAGAAAGGCAAGCCAATCGGTTCCCGGCAGTTAAGGTATTTATTTTCAAGACTTTGACTTTAACCCTTTTTGATTGAAGACTTTGCGGGGAATACCTCCATAAGTCAATGATTCTAATAGACCGACAGTAAGGGGGGGTACCCCCCGAAAAACAGAAAACGATCCGTATGGCCACTCTCCCCGATGTTGCACCCGCTCCCGCGCAGACTCTAAGCAACGACGAAATCCTGCGCTACTCGCGCCACCTCATCATGCCCGAAGTAGGCATGGAAGGCCAACAGAAGCTGAAAGCCGCAAAAGTCCTGTGCATCGGAGCCGGCGGACTGGGCTCGCCGCTCGCACTCTACCTGACCGCTGCGGGCGTCGGCACGCTTGGCATCGTCGACTTCGACGTCGTCGACTACACCAACCTGCAGCGCCAGATCATCCACACCACTGCCGACGTAGGCCGCAAGAAGCTCGACTCCGCCGCCGACAAACTGAAGGCGATTAATCCCTTCCTGAACCTGCGCACGTTCGACACAAAACTGACCAGCGCCAATGCGCTCGAATTGTTTCGCGAGTTCGACATCGTCGCCGATGGCACCGACAATTTTCCCACCCGCTACCTGGTCAATGACGCCTGCGTGCTCACCGGCAAGCCCAACGTTTACGGTTCGATTTTCCGCTTCGAAGGGCAAGCGAGCGTGTTCGCCACCGAAGATGGGCCCTGCTATCGCTGTCTCTATCCCGAGCCACCGCCGCCGGGCTTGGTCCCGTCCTGTGCCGAGGGCGGAGTGCTCGGCATTCTGCCCGGGCTAGTGGGCGTGATTCAGGCGACTGAGACCATCAAGCTGATTCTCGGGCAAGGCGACTCGCTCGTCGGACGATTACTGCTGGTCGATGCGCTCGGCATGAAGTTCCGCGAATTAAAGTTGCGCAAGAATCCCGATTGCCCCGTCTGCGGCACCAACCGCACGATTACTAAGTTGATCGACTACGATCAGTTCTGCGGCATCCGCGGCGTGGAAGCCGCGCCAACAACTACCGGAGGCGACTTGTCTGAAATTTCTGTGGAAGATTTGAAGAAAAAGCTCGACGCGAAAGCCGACATTTTTATTCTCGACGTGCGCGAGCCTCACGAATACCAGATCTGTAACCTGAACGGATATCTCATTCCACTTGGCGATCTGCCGAAGCGCATAAGCGAACTCGACAGTAGCCGCGAGATCGTAGCTCATTGCAAGATGGGCGGACGGAGCGCAAAGGCCGTAGCCTTTCTGAAGCAGGCCGGCTTCACCAAGGTGCATAACCTGACCGGCGGCATCAATGCCTGGGCGGAACGAATCGATACTAAGATGCCTAAGTATTGATTGCGACGCGGCACCTCCAGAACAGTAGAAAGGGAGCACCGAAGTGCTCCCTAACTTCATTTCCACTAGTTAGTAAGTCACTTGCCCGAGCCCGCGCCCATTTCAGCTTTATCAGTAGAGCCGACGGCCAAGGCGAACTTCTTGCCGGAGAAGCGTATTTCGGAAACGGCAGCCTTGCCGTTAGCGTGGTCGACGATGGTGGAATCGTAGTCGGCGGCTTCGGTGAGTGCGATGACTTTCGCTGCAACCTTCGCGACTTCTTTGTTACCGCGCATGACGCTTACCTCCACGTTCGATCCCGTGCCGTCCCAGCGCAGTTGATAGACGCCAGGAGCAAGCTGCTGACCGTTGATTTCAACAGCCTCATGTACCTGGAGCAAGCCCTTGTTACTTGCGAACGCACTCGATGCGAGCAACACCGCCAGCCCGAGCACGACACTCTTTGCCAGATTATTCAGTTTCATATGCTCCTTAACTTTCTGCCCGGTTTCTCGGCCGGACGTTAGGGGCGGCTAGTGATGGTGATCGTGATAGCGCTAGTTCGAGGACGCTCCACCGGAGGGCTTGCCTTTTTCGTGCAAACTCCTACAATGCGCATGCCAGGGTGATGCAATAAGGCGCGAGCCTCACACTCGTGCTTTTACTCGGACCCGGCGCACCCAGGGCCGCCAAACCATGCGTGCGCCACTCCCGTCACCCTGCAAACTCTTTTAAGTGGATCGAAGCTTCATCCACCTCTCGTTGGTTCGCTACAGGATACGAATCTCGATTTGAGTAAGTTCCCGATTTCTTTATTTCTTTGCGAACCATTGTTCTTGCCGACATGTCCATTGGACGTGCGGCAGCTAACCGGGTTAGCAACACAGGTTGCGTCTTGCTCCGGTAACAGTGTGGGAATGTTTTGTCTGGAGTTAAGAGAGGGCTACTGACTAATCTTCAAAACAATCTTGCCGTAGTTCTTACCTTCTTGCATCAGCGTGTAGGCGGCACGTGCTTCACTCAGCGGAAAGACGTTCCCGATCACGGGGTTGAGCTTGCCCGCTGCCAGCCATTCGGAAAGCTGCTTCCAGGCGGATTCCATGAGCGGGCGATTCGCGCTGAGATAGGACAGCCACAGCCCATGGACGCTTGCGCCTTTCGCGTAGAGAATGCGGGTGTCGAGTTGCGGAGTTTCGCCGGTAGCGGCGCCATAGACGATGACGCGTCCGAAGTCGCGCACGCAGCGGACGCTTTTTGCGACGTGTTCGCCGCCGAGCATCTCGAAGACCGCGTCGACGCCTTCGCCGTGCGTCAGATCCTTGATTGCTTCGACATAATCGCGCTGCTTGTAGTTGATCCCGTGTTGCAGGCCGAGTTCACGCACTCGCGCCAACTTGTCTTCTGAAGAAGAAGTTCCGTACATTTCGATGCCGAGAATCTTTCCGATTTGCACGGCGGCGGTGCCGACGCCGCCGGCTACGGCGTGAATCAGGACGCGGGTACCGGCGGGTTTCTCGAGCAAACCGGCCTTCCAGTAGGCGAGGTAGGCAGTGAAGAAATTTACGGGGAAAGCGGCGCCTTGTTCGGCGCTCCAATTTTCAGGGACGGGCCAGACAAGGTTGCGAAGCGCCACCGTTTTTTCGGCGAAAGCCGCCCACTGCGTGTAGCCCATCACGCGGCGCCCGCTGGATTCTTCGACGCCCGCGAACTCGCGGCCCGCAGTGAGCGGGGGCTTGGGAGTGTTGGCGTATCCACCGTGCGTGGTCATCAGATCGGCAAAATTCAAACCGCCCGCTTCCACTTTCACCAGCACCTGCTCCGGCGTGGGGTGCGCGTCGGGGACCTGCTGCAATTCGAGAACCTCCGGGCCGCCGAAACGAGTGATGACGAGTGCCCTCATAGGGAAAGTTTAGCAGGCGGCTGGGTATCGGCGGCGGCCAGGAAGCGGGGGCATGAAATGTGACCAGGCTGGCTCCCCGGCATCTATAATGAGGACCGCGCGTAGAACATAGCACTGAGCATTTTGCATTCAGGCCAAACCGGCCCGGTGCGTGATAACTCTGTATGCTAAGTGCTAAGCGCAAAACACTAAATGCCGCTTACTGACAATTTCGGGCGTTCGATCCACGACCTGCGGATTTCCATCACCGACCGCTGCAACTACAGGTGTGTGTATTGCCGCACAGGAACCAACGGGGCAGCGTATGCGGAGCTTCCCTTCGAAGACTATCTGCGGATGGCGCGGCTATTGGTCGGGCTCGGAATCACGAAGATTCGGCTGACGGGCGGCGAACCCTTGTTGCGCAAAGGGATCGTGGAATTTGTACGCGACCTCGCGAAGCTTCGCACCTTAGAAGGAAAAAGTCCCGAAATTGCTCTGACGACCAATGGCCATCTGCTGGCAGAGATCGCACAACCGCTGAAAGACGCCGGACTCGATCGCGTGACGGTCAGCATGGATGCGGTGGATCCGGAGCGCTTTGCGCGGATCACGCGCGTGCCCAACGGATACGAGAGCGTTCTGTCGGGAGTGCGCGCGGCGCGACGGGCGGGGCTCGATCCGGTGAAAATCAATTGCGTGCTGCTGCGCGGTTTTAATGAAGATCAGATTATTCCGTTTGGGATGTTCGCCCGCGAAGAGCGGGTAGTAGTGCGCTTCATCGAATTCATGCCGCTCGAAGAAGACCGTGTCTGGACTCCGGAAATTGTGGTCAGACTCGATGAGATCGTCCGCCGCATGTCGGAATATCTGCCGCTGGAAGAGATTGCACACGAGCGCAGCGAAACGGCGCGGCGTTATCGCTTCTCCGATGGCGTGGGCGAGATTGGAATCATCGCACCGGTATCGCATCCGTTCTGCGGACATTGCAGCCGGATTCGCATCACCTCGGATGGCAAGCTTCGTACGTGTCTATTCTCGGTGTGGGATCATGACCTGCGTGGGCTGATGCGGCGCGGCGCGACCGACGAGAAGCTTACAGAGTTCATTGTGAACGTGGTGGAGAAGAAAGAAGAGCGGCACCACATCGGGGAGCCGAGTTTTGTGCCGGCGTCACGGACGATGGTGCACATCGGCGGATAACACGGCTATCGCGCCGAAACCTGCTGCCCCACCGAGACTTAGAGTGCGCCGAGAGATTCCCTCCTAACTCAAACTCCAGTCATCAGTTTCCGAGTTACCTGACGCGGCACGGTCGACGGCGGGTGCGTCCCCAACGCTTTTTTTGGACAAGTCCTAAAGTGTATCCGCCCCAGTGCCGAAGGGAACATTAGGAGGTTCTAACAAATGGCCAGCCCCGTAAGTAGCATAACGAAGGTCCGCGCCCAGACTGGAGTTCAGACTGAAGCCCAGCCATCGGCGGAGCGCCAGGCAGCGCCCGCACCGAACCCGCCACCACCCGTCACAGATACCGTCCATATCAGCGACACTGCCAAAGTTCTGCAGGCAAGGATTGAGGCTCCAGCTCAGACCGTAAACGCAGCCGCTTCTGGTGACCTGCAGGCCAAGGCGACACTGGCGAAGCCATGAACACCCTTCACCTCGGAAGGCACCCATAAGCCTGCTGGCGGGTAGCAGGTCGATTGCGAGTTTCGGTGGGAAGGAATCAGTAGAAGGAGTCGTACTTAGTGACCGTCCAGCCGGAATCTTTCTGTTCCACGGTCACGGAAAAAAGATCTTTGTAGGTTGCTTCCTGGCTCGTATCGCTGTAGCGCTGGCCTTTGTAGTGCAGAATCACGAGCGGAGGCGCGTCTTCCCATTCCACCAGGTTCCAGGAAATCAGCGGGTGCTGGGCTTCGGAGTTGCAGAGGAAGTCGGCGCGCTTCTTGCGGTAGTCCCTTTCCCACTGGCCGAGCAGTTTGCGGCAATTGCCGTCGCGCATCTCTGCGATGAAGCGATTGGCGGTGCGTTCGATGGTGCGATCTCGAAACGGATTCATGGTGATGCTGATCGGCATCTGGGTCAGAGGGTCGCGTTCCGCCGAGCGTGATAGAACCGGCCCCTGGTTGCTGAGCCAGTTCAGATAGCCGAGGAAACCACCGACCAGCAGGACTGCGAAGCCCACTGCGATGGCGACATGGGTGCGGGAAGACTGCATCTAGAGAAGTTTGGAGGATGGGCGCAGTGACGGCAAGGTTACTTCAGATACTTTCGTAACTCCGAAACCGGTCGAGGGCCGCAGGTTGAGCCCATCCGCACGTGGCCGTTGCCGCAGGCCCCACTGGTTTGTATTTTCCAAAATGCCAGCGTATAGTTGGGGATGAATACTGTTGTGTCGTAGTCTCAGGATTGTCGAAGCACACCAGTGGGCGAAAGCCCACTTTTTAGTTTGGGCCGATTGGCGGGGAGAATTGCTGGATAACCGGCGCGGCGATTCTGGACGCAAGTTGCTGAAAACATGGCTTTAGATCTGGATAAGGTCCGGCAGATTGCCGAGCGGGTGGCAGGCTCGAGCGGGCTGGAAGTGGTCGAGGTGGAAGTATGCGGCGCGGGTAAGCACCGCATGCTGCGCGTGTTTATTGACCGGCCGGGAGCGGCAGCCGTTGCGGGTCGTCCGGACGGCGTGACGCACGAGGATTGCTCGAAATTCAGTCGCGAGTTTGGGACGATTGTCGATGTTGAGGATGCGGTGCCGGGCGGATCGTATGTGCTGGAGGTTTCGTCTCCGGGACTGGATCGCAAGCTGACGAAGGCGGCGGATTTTGAGCGCTTTCGCGGACAGCGCGTGAAGTTAACAACGCGGGATCCGGTGAACAACAACCGGCATTTTGAAGGGAAGCTGGAAAGCTTCGAAAACGGAAAGCTGCTGCTGGATCTGAGTGCGGCGCGGAAGAAGAAGATGCGTCCGAAAGAGGGCGCAGCGGCGAAGCTGGAGATTGAGTTGAGGAACGTAGAGAAGGCGAATCTGGTTCCGGAAATCTGAAAGACATAAGGTCTCAGGTGTTAGGTCTCAGGTCTCAGGAAAACCGAAGTCTGAGTCCTGAGACCTGAGACCTGAGACCTGACACCTGGACTTTTTATGGCTAGTGAGCTTTACAACATCATCGAAGGGGTCAGCCGGGAAAAAGGCATTGATCCGCAAATTGTAGTGAGCGCGGTCGAGGACGCCATTGTGGTGGCCACGCGCAAATACTACAAGACGCAGGAAAACCTGCGCGCGGTGCTCGACAAAGATAGCGGCAAGATCAATGCCTATGCGGTGAAGTCGATCGTCGAGACTCCGGAGCAAGTGGAAGATCCGAATCTGCAGGTGACGGTGGAGCAGGCGCGGAAGCTGGATCCGAGCGCGGAAGCCGGCGGAGAGTTGCTCATCCCGAAAGTGACGGAAGGAATTCTGGGTCGGATTGCGGCGCAACTGGCGAAGCAAGTCATATTTCAGAAAGTGCGCGAAGCGGAACGTGACACGGTTTACAACGAGTACATCGGTCATGTGAACGAGATCGTGAATGCGACCGTGAAGCGGCTCGAAGGTCCGGATGTGATTCTCGATATCGGCAAGGCCGAAGCGCGCATGGGACGCAAGGAGCAGTCGCGGCTGGAATCGTTCGCGGTCGGCGAGCGGATTCGAGTGGTGATCGTGCGTGTGGAAAAAGCGGTGAAGGGTCCGGGCGTGATCGCTTCGCGCTCCGCTCCGGAACTGGTCCAGCATCTGTTCCAGACCGAAGTACCGGAAATTTATGACGGCACGGTGGTGATCCGGGCGATTGCGCGGGAAGCGGGCGAGCGCACGAAGATCGCGGTGCATGTCGAAGGACAAGGACGTGGACGCGGTCGGCGCCTGCGTGGGCATGAAGGGCATGCGGGTGCAGTCCATCATTCGCGAATTGCGTGGAGAAAAGATCGACATCATCGAGTATCACGAGGATCCGGTTACGTTCGCGGAGAAAGCGCTGCAGCCGGCGAAAGTAAGCCGGGTGACGATTGTCGATGCGGCGGACAAGCATCTGGAAGTTGTGGTCGACGACACGCAACTTTCGCTCGCCATCGGGAAAAAAGGGCAGAACGTGCGGCTGGCGGCGAAGCTGCTGGGCTGGAAGATCGACATCAAGAGCGAGGAAGAAAAGCGTCAGGAAGTGGAACAGCAGATGTCGGCGCTGGTCACGCAGACCGTCACTCCGCTGGAGAATGTTACCGGGCTGGGCGAGGGACTGGTCGAGAAACTGAAAGCGGCGGGCGTGAACACGGTAGAGTCGCTGGCCGATATGACGCCGGAGCAACTGGAAGCGATTGAAGGCATTGGCCCGAAAACGGTGGAAAAAATCAGTATTGCGGTCAATAATTATTTCGCCAGTCTGGATGGCGGCGAAGCAGTAGCCGACGCGGAAGCCGGAGAAGCGACCGGAGAAGCCGCCGACCGAAGCGGCAGTCGGCGAAGTCGCAGTCAACGAAGAATCGGTGGCGGAAGGCTCGGTAGAAGCGGATGCGTTGGCCGCGGAAGCGGAGCCCGCCGAAACGGCACCAGCAAAAGAGAGCGCCGAGCTTGCGGCTGAAGAAGCTGCTACTACTGAAGAACCTGCGACCGCAGAAGTCGGTAGACGAAGAAGCCCCGGAAGACAAGCAGAGCTGAAAGCTGGGATGATGGCGAGTTCGGAGTTGATCCGGACCGAAGGCGCGGGGTTCGTCAGCCGGACTTGAATTTACGTAGCATTTCATGAGGTTAGATATGCGAGCTTAGAGACGCAGATTAGCGGTACACCGAAGAGGAAACGAGAGCGGATGAGTAAGATTCGAATCAATGATTTGGCCCGTGAGCTGGAAGTCAAGAGCAAGGAAATTCTTGACGTGCTGACCACGGTTGGCGTTACGGAGAAGAAGACGCACTCCAGTTCTCTGGAAGAGCACGAAGCGGAACTGGTGCGAAAGCATCTTCGCCGCCGCTCCGAGGCGGCGCCGAGTTCCGCGAAGACTTCGCGTAGCGCTCGCGGTGAAGAAGAGATCAAGACCAAGATCGACCTGTCGCATATTTCGCGGCCTGGCGACGTGCTGCGCGCCATCACGCAGCACAAGGGAGCGGCCGAGCCAGCCGCGCGTCCGGCAGTCAAGTCGCCAGTTGCAACGCCAGCGGCAGAAGCGAAGTCAGAAGCTGCCCGCCGGTAGCGCCAGCAAGGGCGACGCCGCCCAAGCCTGCGATCGACGCTCCAGCGCCCGCGACGCCGAGAATTGTGACGCCTGCTTCGGTAGCTGCCGGATACCGGCCGCCGACGGTGGTCGTGATTCCGCCAAAAGTTTCCACGACGACACCTCCGGCCATCTCATCCGCCGCGAGTACCGCTCCTCCGCCAGCAATTGCTGTTCCGCCGCGAGCCACTGCTCCGACCGCGACTGGAAGTGCGCCGCCGGCAGCGCAGCCTTCAGCGGCGCAAGACGCAAGGGACTGCGGCTGCCAGGCCGGTAACTCCGACTGCGCCGCCGCCGCGGATGATCATGCCGCAGACTGGTCCGCGTCCGGTATACAAGGCGCCGATGCCGTCGCCAGGCGCACCTCGGCAGCGGAAGGCGCACCTCCGCGGCCTGCGCCGGGACGCCCTGTGCCGGGGCAGCCAATCTTCCAGCGCACCGCGCGGCCGCAAGCGCCGGGAGCGCGCGTCCGACACTTCGTCCGGGTGAACGGCGGCCGATGCATCCGACGCGAGTGGCGCCAGCGGGAGCGCGTCCGCTGGGCGTAGGTCCGGGAGCGCTGCCGCCACCGGGACCGACGCGTCCGGGAAGCCGTCCGGGGGGACCAGCGCGACGACCGGGTCAGCGATATGTGCCGCGAGGCGTGAAGGAAGGCCCGATGAAGGGCTACACTCCGCCGCCGCGCATGACCTATCAATACGGAGCCAGCGCCGATCACCCGCAACATTACAATTACGGAAGGAATTTCAGCGTAAAGGACCTGGCCGAGAAGCTGGGCATCCGCGCCAAGGATCTGATTGCGCGCTTGGTCGTGCGGGGCGTGTTCGCCACCATCAATCAGACGCTTGACGCCGAACTGGCCAGCGAGATGGCGCGCTTCTTCGGAGCGGATACGGAAGTGATCACCTTCGAAGAGCAGGCTGCGAAAGATACCACCGAAGCGGTCGAGAGCAGCGAAGAAGGCGCGGAAGCTGTGCCGCGTCCACCAGTGGTCACGATCATGGGCCACGTCGATCACGGCAAGACGACGCTGCTCGATTCGATCCGCTCGACCAATGTGGCGGGAGGCGAGGCAGGCGGAATCACGCAGCATATCGGCGCCTACAAGGTCTCCATCACCGACAAAGCGTCTCCCGCGTACGGGCGCGAGATCGTGTTCCTCGATACGCCAGGTCACGAAGCGTTCACGCGCATGCGTTCGCGCGGAGCGAAAGCAACCGACATCGTCGTGCTGGTCACCGCGGCCGATGACGGCGTCATGCCGCAGACGGTTGAAGCCATCGACCATGCGCACGCAGCCGAAGTTCCCATCATTGTCGCGGTCAATAAAATCGATAAACCGGGCGCGCTTCCAGAGCGGGTCAAGAAGCAACTAGCGGATCGCGGGCTAATGCCGGAAGAGTGGGGCGGCAAGACGGTGTTCGTCGACGTTTCCGCCAAGCAGAAGACGAATCTGAATCTGCTGATGGAAATGATCTTGCTGACGGCGGACCTGCAGGAATTGAAAGCGGCTCCCGGGACGCGCGGCGAGCGGACTGGTGCTGGAAGCGAAACTGGATCGGGGACGCGGTCCGGTGGGAACGATGCTGGTGCAGAATGGCACGCTGCACGCGGGCGACAACTTCGTGGTGGGAAACGTTTACGGGAAAGTCCGCGCCATGTTCGACGATCGGGGCAAGGCGCTGAAAGAAGCTGCACCCTCGACGCCGGTCGAGATTCATCGGGCTGGAAGGGCTGCCGCAGGCGGGCGACCAATTCGTGGTCGTGGCCGACCGCGAGAAGGCGCGCGATATCTCCGACTACCGCGAGCAGAAAGCGCGTGAAGCCACGCTGGCCAAGAGTTCCCGCGTATCGCTCGAAGGCCTCGCCGAGCAACTGAAGACGGCGGGCATGAAGGAGCTGAACGTCATCCTCAAGGCCGACGTTCAGGGCTCGGTCGAAGTGCTGGGCGATTTGCTGGGCCGGCTGTCGAACGAAAAAGTTCGATTGAAGTTGCTGCGGTCGGGCATTGGCGCGATCACCGAAAGGATGTGCTGCTGGCGTCGGCTTCGAATGCCATCATTATTGGATTCAACGTGCGTCCGGAGCGCAAGGCGCAGGAACTGGCCGATCAGGAGAAAGTCGACATTCGTCTGCACTCGATCATTTACGAACTGCAGGACGAGATCAAGCGCGCCATGACTGGCTTGCTGGAGCCGACGATCAAAGAAACCTACCAGGGGCGCGCCGAGGTGCTCGAAACCTTCCGCATTCCGAAGGTGGGAACGATTGCCGGTTGCCGCGTGAGCGACGGATTCATCAAGCGCGACTCCGAAGTGCGGTTGCTGCGCGACAACGTGGTCGTATTCAAAGGAAAAGTGGCGTCGTTGCGGCGCTTCAAAGACGATGCGTCGCAGGTGACCAGCGGCATGGAGTGCGGCATCTCCATCTCGAACTACGGCGACATCAAGGCGGGCGACGTGATCGAGGCGTTTGTTACGGAGCGAATCGCAGCGGAAGCGATTAAGTAGGAATCGGTGAGCCGTGGTGAGGCTCCCGGAGCCTGAATGGAATTTACATACTTACTAAGCCGCGAATCGAGTGCCGGAGCCAAGACGCGTGACAGGGCACTCAGATTTTCTTTTCGTTGCTGTATGATGTGTCCGCGATGCCAATTCAAGGTGGTCCATATTTAGCGGCGGCGTTTCTCTGTGAGAAGGCGCTCAGAGAAGTTGACGGAGTGTTGAGTTGCATTCGCCTCGTGGATCGCTGGACTGTAACCGGCCCAACAGAAATTATGCCGCCAACGGGCATCCAAGCCACTCTTGTTGTCATTTTTAAATCAGGGATTCATAGAGGACAAGCGCATCTCAGAATCACACCTGTCTCTCCGTCCGACGAAAGACTGCCCCCGATAGACGTACCTGTTCTTTTCGAGGGAGATGATGAGCGCGGAATCGGGGTGGTGCTACCGATGACGTTTCCTGCGCAAGAGCCGGGAATATATTGGTTCAATGTGTCGATTGATGGACGATCCCTCAGCGAGATCCCACTCCGAGTGGTCTACCACTGGGTTGTACCGCAGCCCAACCCGCCCAATCCTGGCCTCCCACCACAGCGGTAGAACTGGATGTGCTGATGGAGGATGACTCGCTTGCGGGTAGCCGCTTAACTGCGATGCCCCCATCTTCCATCTGCTTAAGCGGGTCCCAGTTGGCGGGCTCCGGCTCAGTGTTGCTCCACCACTTTGGACCAGTCTTCATCCAAGCCTCTCGCAGTTCCGCGATGGAGGCATTGACATCGTTGACGCCAAACTCCGTGCCGCACGAAGAACAGATGTTGTAGTTCTGCGGAGGCGCTTCCATTTCAAATCCGCAAACTGGACAAAGGTTAACAATATTCATTTCTTACACTCCAGCTTGAAATAGACGAGATTATTTGCGCATGAATGACATCTCCCTGCTTGCCTGGCTGCGGCTCGCGCCGCACCAGCCAACGAAGAGCACGGAACCGGCTTGAAGTAGGTCCTAATGATGTCACCCCGGTCAATGATCCCAAACGCTTCATCGGCAGGATCATACCGCAACTTCATACCACAAGAACGTATGCATTCGTGTACTGCGTCCGCCTTACTTCCGCCAAGGAAACCATCGGCCATCCGTTCGTAGTCACTAGCGTTTGATGCACCAAAGTCACCACCATGTTCTTGGAAATGGTGGTTTAACTGCGCTACGCTTTCGAATCCGTTTGTTGTCAATGGCATCCAAGGCGGGATAATACCACGGCAGGAACGCCCCCAGCTGAGACTTTGTACCTGTAGACTTGCTGCAAAAATGGTGCGTGTAAGTTAAATTTCATTACTGTACCGGTGCCCCTGCGGGTGGATTTCACGTTATCGGAAGCGATTAAGTAGCAGTGGTCGGTGGTTGATGGCCAGCGGGCAGTGACGGCGTCTCTGTGCTTTCCTCCTCGCTGTTGTCCTTGCTTTTGTCCTCACTTTTGTCCTCACTTTTATCCTTACTCTTATCCTTGCTTGGACGATCAAGGTTTGAGGATGCTACTTGCATGGCGTAGAGCAGAACTCCAGCCTTTTCGCGTCCAGACGGCGGTGCAGCAAGTGCTCGCAGATTTGCGAAATCGCTAACCGGATCGAGGGGGCGTCTTCGAGGACGGGCAGGAAAAAAGGAGCAGGAGGAACGGTTGCGGAGGTGCTGACGTCGACTTGCACCGGGGAACAGCGGACGTGAAAGTGGCAAAATTTTCGATGACGGAGGGCGGGCGACCCGCAGCGATCTCCGTTGATTTTTATGTGCTGGCAGCGTTCGCCTGGGTAGGTTGGCATGATGGCTCCTTGAAATCAGTGGTCAGTTTTCAGTTGTCAGTTTTCAGTTGTCAGTCGGTGCGGTGGCGCTGTATGTCGATGCACCCCCACCCCCCCTTTTTTGATCTATTAGAATCATTGGGTTGCGGGTGGGTTTTTGCAAAATACTCACGAATAACGACTTAGCTGGGCATCTCTGGCCGTTTTGGAGACGGGGGTACCGCAATAAGAAAAGGGCGCGGGAGTGATTCCGCGCCCTTTTCATTTTTAATCTCTTACCTCTATTATATCAATTTCAACCTACCTGCACCGACAACTTCTCCGACTTTATTTTCCGAGTTAATTCATGGGCTTACGCGGAAAATCGCGGGAAACGGGGGGTTGACAGGATTTTTCAGAATCGGGTTGCGGAGGCGAGGGCTAGCAGCATCGTGGACGGGCGGGGCGCCCGTCGCTCCACCGTATGATTTCATCGGGCAGAAGAAAGGGCGCGGCTTTGGAGCCGCGCCCCTGGTTATTTACACCATCCGTCCGACCTACTTGTGCCGCAAGGCTACGTGTGAGCGGACGGCTGGGCGCGCGATTGCGATGTGCGGCCTGGCCACCGCTCCCCCGCCTCCGGGTGCGCTCTGCCCTTCAAATACCCCAACCCCTCCTTGACCAGTGTCGACGTCAATAAAGACGGCGGTCGCACTGTCGACGACGTAGTACTGCAGGGTTAACCCGGTCAGGAACGTATTGGGCGTGGAAACAAGGATCGAGCCGCGGCCGTCTGGCGATGGATCCGGAGTGTAGGCGCCCGACAGCGAACCCGAATTCAGATTGCCAAGGTTATTTTCGTCCAGTACGCCAGTCATGTTTGCTGCCGGTGCCGCTGTAGTGGTGGCATTGAACTGGGCAATGTCATCCACCTCGCCGTTTCCGTTGCTGCCGGAGAGGTTTAGCGCGTAGCTTCCGGGAGCGGTGAATGACGTAGCGGATTCGATGTAGGCCACGCCCTGCAGCAGTCCGAGGCTATCGATTTCCAGTGACAGGGCCCCGCCGCTGGAGGAATAACTGGCAAACGTGAACGATTGGGAGATGCCGTTGCTGAAACCGTTAAGAAGGTTTTCGCACCGTCCCGTGGATGTGTCGTACGAGCCGGTTCCGGAAAAAGGCTTCCCTAAACTCACGGTGCCGTCGTCGTTGTAATCTTCAAGGCCGTTGGAGAGGTTGCAGTTGGCGTCCGTGATGCTTACATAACCACCGGCGAAGACGGGAGCCCCGCCGCTGTCAAGACCGGCGAGCGTGAAAACCTCCTGACTGGGGGCAACGGAGTTCACTTGCGTGAAGGCGTCGCCGGAGAGGAGGAGTCCCGAGTCGGCAGTGTCGTTCTCGATGAATTTCAGGTGCGTTGAGTCGATCACCCAGACGTCAAACCCAACCGAGCCGAACAAGCTGGTTGCAAGCTGTGCCGTTCCCGTCGTACCTGATCCGGCTAGAACCAACTGACCTCCGAGGGGCAGATCCGTATATCCGGGGCCGGAGGTGCCATCGTCGTTGAAATCCTCAGTGCCAGATGTGACGGTTCCATTGGCAGTATTGAGCGTGAACCCTCCTACTGTGCCCACAGGTCCGTTCGAGCCATAGCCGGCAAGAGAGAAGGACAGGGCCGCGAGCGAGCCTTGGGTTGTGCTGGTCTGCATATCAATGGTGCCGCTGCCGGTCCCGACGTTGCCATTCTGGTTGTCGAAACGGGTGATCAGTCCTTGATTGGTCGAGCTGAGAACGAAATCGATGTTAAAGCTTTCCACCGAAGTCACCAGCGTGCCGTCGCCACGACCGTCCGAGCCGATCTGGTATCCGCTGGCCGAAGTGACGGCCACGCCAAGATTCACTCCAGTGTTAGCGGGGTCGTTGATGTCAATCGTGCCGGTGATGCCACCTTTGCCATCTGCCGTTATGGTACCCACGATAGCGAAAGGGACCACGTCACCCGTACCGGTATTGACGTCCGTGCCCGCCATGGAGATAACGTAGGTGCCATTCAGGCTGCCGTTGTTAAAGCCCACTGGGTTGATCGGGGCGATCGAGTTGTTGGTGCCGCAGGCTGCCATAAAAGAGATGCTGGCGATCGCTGCCAGAGCCATGAGGAGGCGTCCGGCGCAGTTGGTGGAGGCGTGGGGGTTCATAAGACACTCCTAGGGTTATTTCTTAAGATGCGCTAACCCGGATTGTAGAAGAAAGTTTCGGTGGAAAAACTGGGAAAATTGACAGGAGGGTTGCCGCTTCGGGGACGGGGCTTGCCCTCGTCTCTACAATGGATTCCGTGCCGGGGCCGGAATGGCGGGCTGTTTGCGTTTTTCGAACGCTTTTCCTGACGCACACACGCCCCACGCCCCGACGATAGAGCAGCAGGATGGTGAGTACATGCAGTGTGCCGGCCGGGCGGGGACGCCCGGCGCTCCACTTGCGCCCTCGGTCAGTTTGATGTCGATTTGGCGATCGACTTGGGGTCGGATCTGGCGCGCAGGACTTCGCGGACTTTCTTGGCGAGATTCTGAAGGGTGAAGGGTTTCTGCAGAAACGCGTTGCTGGGGCCGAGCGTGCCCGGGTGATCGACGGCGTCTTCGGTGTAGCCGGAGAGATAAAGCACGCTGATGCCGGGGCGGAGCAGGAGGAGTTGTTTGGCCAGTTCGCGGCCGCCCATGCCGGGCATGACGACGTCGGTGATAAGGATATCGATGTTTCCTTTGAACTCCTCGGCGGTGCGCATGCCGCACTCGCCATTTTCAGCTTCCAGGACTTTGTAGCCACGAGAGACAAGGGTTACACGCACCAGTTCGCGCACCGATTCCTCGTCTTCCACCAGCAAGACGGTCTCGCAGCCACCTGCGTCGCTCTGCGGGGCTTTGGCGGGACTCAGCTCTTCGGCGGATTCTTCGACGCGGGGCAAGTAAACGTAGAAAGTTGTGCCCGCTCCCATCTCGCTCTGGACGAACACGTATCCGTTGCTCTGCTTGACGATGCCGTAAACGGTGGAGAGACCGAGGCCGGTGCCTTTTCCTTTTTCCTTGGTGGTGAAGAACGGCTCGAAGATGCGGGACTGAGTTTCCTTGTCCATGCCCAGGCCGGTATCGGAAACCGAGATCACGGCATAACGCCCGGGCTGGATAAGGCGGTGCTCGCGGAAGTTTTGGCGCACGGTGGCTTCGGAACTCTGGACGGTGAGCCTGCCGCCGTCGGGCATGGCATCCTTGGCGTTGACGACCAGGTTCATAATGACCTGCTCGAGCTGGCCGGCGTCGGCGCGGGTGTGTCCGGTTTCAGGGGACAGGCGCGTGACCAATTCGATGTTTTCGCCGATGAGGGGGCGCAGCAGGCGCTCCATGTCACCGATGACGGTGTTGACATCGACCACCTTGAGTTCGAGGAGCTGTTTTCGACTGAAGGCCAGTAGCTGGCGGGTGAGGGTGGCGGCGCGGTCGGCTGCCTGCTGAATGGACTGGACCTTACGGTGCATTTCGCCGCCCTTTTCCAGCTGCTCCAGCAACACCTCGGTGTAACCGTTAATCACCATCAGGAGGTTGTTGAAGTCGTGGGCAACGCCGCCGGCGAGGCGGCCGACCGCATCCATTTTTTGGGCCTGGCGCAGCTGCTCTTCGAGCTGACGCCGGTCGGTGATGTCTTCGGCGATCAGCTCCAATACCTCTTCGGGTTCATCGGCGCTGGCGGTGGCGCTGCCACTGAGGCGCACGATGATGACGTGGGCGTCCTTGCGTCTCCACTGCACTTCCACGCCATTCAGGCTTCCGGTGCGGCGATAGTCCTCGGCCAGGCGGTCCAACTCCTGGGGATTGACGAAGACTTCGCGCCGCAGGTTCAGCTGAAGAAGATCTTCGACCGATTGATAGCCCAGCATGGTAATGAGCGCCGGATTCACGTCGAGGAATCTTCCAGCCAGGGTGCAGCGGCAGATGCCAAAGGCCGCGCTCGAAATCAGAGAGCGGGAACGGGCTTCGGAGCGGCGGAGCGCTTCTTCATAGCGCTTGTGCTCGATGGCGGCGGCCAACTGCTGCGAAACAAATTTGAGAATCTCGCGGTCGCGTTCGCCGAAGCGCGCGTTTTCGTTGTAACTCTGGACCACCAACACTCCAATGCAGGTCGTGCCGCTCTTCAGGGGAACACCCAGCCAGTCGAGCGACGCCGCGCCAATCAATTCCACTTCGCCGCGCCGCACCAGGTCCTCAAAAACTGCCGGAGTCGCGAGCAAGGGCTCGCCCGAGCGCAGGACGTACTCGGTCAAACCGCGGCCCAGAGGTTTGGGGACCGGGGTAGGATCCTCTTCATCGACGAAGTAGGGAAAGCTTAACAACTGAGATTGGGGATCGTAGAGGGCGATGTAGAAGTTGCGCGCCGTCATCAACTGCCCGACGATGTTGTGAATGGCGGCGAAAAACTGTTGCAGATCTTCGGCGGACTGGCTGCGCGCCGCAATGGCGTACAAGGCCGCATTCAGCTCCTCGGCGCGCTTTTGCTCGGTGATGTCGCGATAGGAGGCGTAGGCTCCGACTCCACTGCCGTTCATGTTCACGGGCGAGGTTGAGAGCAGCACCTCGACCAGTGAGCCGTCTTTTCGCCGGCGCCGGGTTTCGAGAGAAAGCTTGCTTGCGGTCTTGATGCTCTCGGCGATCCAGCCGGTTTCCGCATAGCGATCGGGCGGAACGATGAGCGTATCCAGCCGTTTCCCCGCAGCCTCAGCCGAGGTGAAGCCGAACAGTCGAGTGAACTCCCCGTTGATGCGTAAAATGTTCAGGTCCTGGTCGACAATGCTGATCGCATCGGGCGCGTTTTCGATGAGCTGTTCGAAGTAGGCCTGCTCCAATGTGAGCGGCGCTGTGAGCGCTATTGCGGCGGCGTGGCCGTTGGTGGGCGGAGTTGGATCGGACGGGTGGGTAGGGGACGGCGGGGCACCGTGCTCAACAGCTTCCGGCATCGCCTTCACCACCGGCGATTCAGCGGAAGCTGACGCCGGGGCGATTTTCTCCCCCATACAGTCCTTTCCCAGAGAAATGGAGATAGGGCGATGGTAAGCGGGCAGGGTTATCCGCCGATAGTTACGGGCGTAATGGAGAGTCAGACAGGACGGGTAAAGTTGCGAGCGCTGTCGGCGCGTGCCGTCCAGCACGGGGGTCTCGCACGAAGGTCTCGCCCGTTGAGCAGTGGTGGCCGGGCGGGGCGCCCGGCTCTCCACCAACGCTTCTACTGTGTGGAGGCGTTTGCCAGCACTACGCAGACCTGGCGCAGCAACAGCCTCTGCTCCTCGGTCACAACCAGAAACTCGAATCCGCAGCGCAGGCCATCGCTGTAACGGGCCACGGCTCGCAGCTTCATCTCGTGGGGCGGAAGCGGGATGGGAAACTCCAGAGAAACAACTTCGCCCTTCTGGAACTGACCGCTGAGAGTCGCGCCAATGCCATCCAAACTGAGTTCGCTGGTTCGGCCCCAGCACGACTCCGTCTCGCCCTCGCGAAACACCGACACCTGAATGCGCGCATCGAAGCGATAGCGCGAGAACCGCCTCATCTGCCTGGAGGACTTGGTTGTCGGTGGTGCGTTGTCGGTCAATTCCGCTTCTCCATTGCAGATCTCGCTTTCACATCCTTTCACATCTTATCCTTTCCTACCGTTCTTTCTGATGAACGGGAAAAGGGGCATCAACCTTCGCAACTTTCCTCGCAACTATGCGAGTTCTGTCGCGTTCGAACGTTGATTGTGCTTCACCGCAACGGCTTCCCTCAACGGCATCAAAGTGCATGTACCAACGAAGGGGATGTTCCGGTCGGGTGCTCCGGTCATCGTGTGCTCCGGTCAAGGGAGTGTACCCGCATTGCTGCGATTGCGCATCCTTTTTCAGTTGCCTGTCTTTGTTCCGGTTTTCGAGATTCCGGTTTTCGAGACGACGTTTGGCTGGATTTAGGCCTGGCATTGCGTAAATAAGCGTGACAGACGCTGGCTGGAGCATCTAACATCATTAACGGTGGGCTTCTGGGATAATGCCGACGGAGCCGACCCGGAGTCATCTAAATATTTCTTATGTCTTACCGCTCGAACGCAGCCGAAGCCTGGTATCCCGACCCGCAGTCCACGAAGGCACTGAATGAGATTCCGCTGGATTTGCTCCCGCCAGCGAGCCTGACGCAGCCGCTCTGGAGGTCGCTGGTCGGCAATCTGCGCGATACCTTCGCACCGGAAAAGTTGCCGCCACTGGCACTCACTTCACGGCCGGTGAATGTCGGCCTGGCGCTGGGCGACCGTCTGCGCCTGCCCTGGTTCCGCACCGTGTTCACCAACGTAGGGGACGTGATTTCGCCGGAAACGCTGCCGCCGCTTGAACTGGAATCGCGGCCCGTCGACGTCGGCGAACTCCTCACCGATCAACTCAGCCACTTCTGGTGGGGTTCGCTGCTGCGAAATATGGCCGATCGCGTCGCGCCCGAAGCACAGCCGGCTCTTGACTTAACTTCCAAACCGATTCTGGACATCATTCCGAAATCATGGATCCTGCTGCCGATGTGGTCGGAAGTCGTGGACACGCCGAAAGTGTTTTATCCCGACAAGCCGAAAGAGATCGAGGCGGCGCGGCCGATCAGTCTGCAGCCGGTGGTGTTGCCGGATGAACAACTGGAAGAGGTGCTGGTCAAGGAGCCTACCGCCGCCGGCCTGCTTCGCGACATACGCCGCTCGCGTATTCGGCAGCGGATCTGGATCGGGCTGGCGACCGCTCAAGTTGCCTATTTCGTTCTGGTCGCCTTCGGAAAACTCTGATTGAAGGTCAGAGGTTAGAGGTCAGATTGCAGAGGTTAAATCTGTTCACTTCTGCAATCTGACCTCTAACCTCTGACCTTACTGTTATTGCCGCAAGCCCATCCAGCCTTCACAGATCACCATGGAGTTTCCGGGATTGCGTGAATCGTACTTCACTGAAGTCGGCAGGCCGAGGCGGCAGGAATGCAGATTGATCCACTGCCGAAGATAGGTGACGTCCTGCGAGGCCTCATAGGAGACTCCGGCCACGTCATACTGGTAGATCAGCATGGTGGCGGGACGCTTCACGGCGGTCGTGATTTCCTGCACGTCAATCACCGTGCCATCGGTGATGCGTCCGACCGTGTTCAGCCAGGTGCGGCGCTCGCGTTCGATGTCGTCCGCGTTTTTGGTCTTGCGACGCAGCAGCGCATAGAGGCCAACGGCAACGCCAATCACGGCCAGAACAATGATGTAGAGACGAAGCGAAATCATCGGGAGACGAAACCGGAACCTTTCATTTTACTTTCTAGTTCCTACTTTCAGAATAAGCTGTAACCTTGCTGAGCGCCAAGAGTACTCAAGGCGAAGTTGAAGGGAATGTCCGCGCGCGCACGCGAAGGGGTTTACGCCCGCCGCCGATAGTAAATATTGAATTCAAATCCCGGATTCGGAGGAAAGATCTCCGCGATCTTGCGCAACCGCTCGGCCATCGGAACCGGCGCCAGCAGCGGATAGTCGCGCTCGCGCAGATCGTAGTAATCGACGTCGAGGTAGAGCGAGAGCAGATAGATGGAAATCGCATCGGCGAAGCTGGCGGCGAGATAATCGTTCTTGAATTTCTCCGCGTCCGCACCGTGAGCGGTGGCGAACTTGCGCGCTTCCCATGCGTCCAGTGAAGTTTCGCCGCGCACCCCGGACTCCACTTGCTGCCAGGCCAGGTCGGCGAAATTCTGCGCAACTCCGGCGCGCTCGACCAGCGCGTGTCCGACGTTGATGTAGAACTCGAAGGCCACGGAAAATTTGTCCTCCATCAAGCGGGTCGAGATGAAGACGCACTGTGCGTCGCCGAGATTCAGGTTGCGATGGCAAACCGCGTTGTCACTGAGGACAACGTCGTAACGGTCGGCAATCACGGTGTCTTCGCCCTGGGTCACGGTGAGCGGCACGAAGTAGTAGGCCTTGCGGCTGAGGGCGGCGGCCACCGGCACGGGCACGGCGGCAATCATGCGTTCGAGGTCGTTGTCGGTAATGTTTATCTCGCCCGAGCGGGCGTAGCAGATGCCGTTCGGGGCCTGTGAAACCGGGCTGTTTTGCACGATCTCCGCGGGGCTGCGGGTGATCGCCGAGGCGGTTTGCGACATGACGGTATTGTAGCGTAGTCGTGCTGCGGGGAGCCCGGTTCACTTCGCAAACGCGTCTCAGGGGCGCTCCGCGGCTTTCGCAGTTTCTCCTCCCGCGAGATTCGAGTCTTAGATTCGCGGCTTCGCAGGCTCAATCCAATCGAAAACAATCTGCTAGTCTTCCTACAGTCGCTCCTCGCAAACACCGCCATGACAAAACGATTTGTCTTTCCGCCTCGCGCCACTATTTTTTCGATGGTCGTTTCGATGTTCGTTTCGATGATCGTTTCGCTACTTGCTTTGTTGCTCGTCTCGCTGCTGGTGACGTTTCGATTTTGGCGCAAAGCCCGGAAGTTGCTACGGTTAAGCGCGCCGCTCCGGGGCGATATGGAAAGCCGGCGCAGACGGTGTGCGCGGCCTGTATTCGAGCCCATGAAGAATTTCTTGCTTCGGATGCGATGCAAGGGCGCGGCAGCGGGACGCACGATGAGCTGGTTGCGGCAACTTATGTGGCCGCCGAGCTGCGGGCGTATGGGATCGCTCCGGCGGGCGACACTGGCGGTTATATTCAGAGCGCGCCGCTGATCAAGAGCAAGTTGACCGCGCCTCCGACACTCGAAATCAAAATCATAACCGCCGATGGCGCCGCTCCGATCACTTGGACCTACGGTAAGGAATTCCGGGCTAGCCATCTGACGCGGACGGAGTTTTCCGGACCGCTGCGGAAACTGGATGCCGCAGATGTGACGAATCCCCAGATGAAGATCGACCGCGGCGCGGTGGTGTTGGTCACGGGAGATCCTAAAAAAGTTCGCAGCGCAAGCTTTGCGGCGGCTAGTGCCGGCGCGATTGCGTGTCTTAGCGCGAGTGACCAGAGCGGGCGGGACTTCGAAGCGAAGGCTAAGGATCTCCCTCGCCCGCCGGATCGGCTCGAAGGCGACAGCAGCGATATGGGCGACTTTAACTTTCTGGAATTGAGCGCCGATGCGGCCAGGACGCTGGCGCAAATGCCCGACGGAAGCCAGATTCATTTTCGAACCGCGTCGGAACAGGGGAAGGGCTTCACCTGGAACGCGGTTGGGATTCTTCAGGGAACTGATCCAAAGCTGCAGCATGAGGCGGTGTTGCTTTCAGCCCATCTCGATCATCTCGGCATCGGGAAGCCGGTCAACGGGGACAACATCTACAACGGCGCGGACGATGACGCTTCCGGAACGACGGCGGTGCTGGAACTGGCGCGGGTGCTGGGGGCCGGACCGCGTCCGCTGCGGACCGTGATTTTTGCGTTGTTTGGCAGCGAAGAGACGGGGGGATTGGGTTCGACGTATTTTCGGGAACATCCGCCGTTGCCGTTGAAAGACATTGCGGCGAACCTTGAGTTTGAAATGATTGGGCGCCCGGACCCCAAGGTGAAAGCCGATTCTCTTTGGCTTACGGGATGGGAGCGGTCAAACCTCGGCCCGACGCTGGCGGCGCATGGCGCGAATCTGGTGGGCGACCCGCATCCTGAGCAGAATTTTTTCGCGCGGTCGGATAATTACGTGCTGGCTAAGAAGGGCGTGGTCGCGCAGACGGTTTCGAGTTATGGGATGCATGCTGACTATCACCGGCCGAGCGACGACATTGAGCATCTCGACTTCCAGCACATGGATGCGGCGATTGGGTCCATGCTCGGGCCGGTGGAGTGGCTGGTGAATTCGAACTTCACGCCGACGTGGAATCAAGGTGGAAAACCGTAAGCAAATCGTCCGGACAGTTGGTGTAATTTAGAAGCATGGCGAAAACGCGCCCGGGCGGAGCGCGCTGGATCGGAATTCCGGCGCGCGTACTCGCAATGACGTTTCTGTCGACGCTGCTGTCGTTCGCGGTGGCGCTTCTGCTAAGCATTGTGGGCACGGTGATTTACGCGCAGGTGAAGCACGTCGCGCCCAATCTCACGTTCGCCTACCGGCACATCGCGTTTCCGTTCGCCATCACCGTCGGGAGCGATGGTGCTGGTGCTGTCGCTGGGGATGGAACTTCGGAACTATCGTCGGAACTACCGGCAGCGGAAGACGCTGGAAGGGATTGAGCGGGTGAGTTGAATATGGCCGACCTGAAAACGACTGCGCCGCGTATTGCCATTCCCGTGCCGCATTCCGGGGATCCTGTCTATGCCGGAGCGCGCGCTGCCGCAGTATGAAGAAGCCGTTCGCGGAGCGGGTGGCGAGCCAGTGCGCATCGAACTGGACCAGACTCCGGCGCAGGTAATAAAGCAGATCGAGGGCTGCGACGCGGTTCTGCTGCCGGGCAGCAGGGCCGATCTCGATCCGCGGAAGTACGGCGCGGATCGCCACGAGAAGACGGCTCCCGCTGACGTCAAACGAGACATGGTGGACGAGTTGCTGCTGCAGGATGCCTACACAACGCGCAAGCCGGTGCTTGGCATCTGCTATGGATTGCAGTCGCTGAACGTGTACCGCTCGGGATCGCTGGTGCAGCATATCGAATCGGCAATTGACCACACTCCGGGGCGGACGGTGGCGAATGCGCACACGGTAAAGATCGAGCCGGAGTCGCGGTTGGCGCAAATTGTGGGCGGGAGTAAAACCGTTGCCGTGAATTCTTCGCATCACCAGTCCGCGGGCGCGGTGGGCGATGGGCTGCGAGTGGTGGCACGCTCCGCCGAAGATGGAATCATTGAGGCTCTGGAAGGGACGGCACCCGGACATTTCGTGCTGGCGGTGCAGTGGCATCCGGAGCGGAGCGTGAATGATGGGCCGGATGTAGCAGAGCCGGCGCGCGCGATTTTCCACGCGTTCATTGAGGCGGCACGAGAAAAGCATGCGGAGCGGGCGGGGTCAAGCGAAGGACCTATGCATTCGGGCGCGGCAAACAAGTCCAGAGGTCCTTCGCTTCGCTCAGGATGACAAAATTAGATTTCGTCAGTTGCGTTTTAGCAACACCGCCACATTCGCAATCGCGGCATTCTCGGTGCCCATACCTTCCGGCGTTTTGGCTTTGATCCCTACGCAGTCCGCGGGAATTCCGCACAACTCAGCGACGTGTTTGCGAATCGCTTCGGCATGCGGGCCGATTTTTGGCGTGGACAGGATCAGCGTGGAATCCAGATTCACCAATTCGTAACCAGCGGTCTTGACCCGCTTTAACGCCTCGCGCAGAAACACGGCGGAGTCGGCATTTTTCCACTGCGGATCGGAAGGCGGAAAGAGCGATCCAATATCGGGACCGGCGATGGCGCCGAGCAGAGCGTCGGTGATCGCATGCAGCAAGACGTCGCCGTCGGAATGGCCTCCTAGACCTTGGTCATGCCGCAGCGTCACGCCACCGATTTTGAGTGGAATGCCGCGCTTGAATTCGTGCGAGTCCCAACCGTAGCCAATGCGCATTTCAGGTTTCAAGTTTTGTTCCCGTCTTCGTGTTTCAGATAGAACTCCGCCAGTTCCATATCGGCTGGAGTCGTGATTTTTATATTGCGCGGCGAACCCATTACCACCACGACGGGCAGGCCGGCGCGCTCGATCAGCGAAGCCTCGTCAGTGCCTAGGAAGCCGTCGGCGATGGCGTCGTCAAAGGCTTTCTTCAGGATGTTGTAGCGAAAGCCCTGCGGAGTTTGCGCCATCACGATGCTGGCGCGCGGGATGGTGGCTTTGATGAGCGCGCCTTCCGCGGTTCGTTCCACCTGTTTCACCGTATCCACGGCGGGCCAGCCCGCGATGGCGGCTCCATGTTTATGTGCGGCCTCGATTACGTGGCCAATGATTTCGGGCGTAACCAACGGACGAACGGCATCGTGCACCAGGACGATGTCTTCGGGATCGGCGGCGGTGCGGGCCAGAGCGCTGGCCACCGAGTCCTGGCGATGCTCGCCGCCTTCGACCATCTGCAGGCGCTTGCTGAGGATTTCCGGATACTGCTTTTCGACCTGGGTGCGAAATCCGGCAATTTCGCTGTGGCGCAGAGCGACGATGATTTCGTAGACGGCAGGCACGGCGGCGAACTTTCGCAGCGTGTGGACAAGAATGGGCACGCCTCCCAGTTCCTTGAACTGTTTGGTGGGCGCTTTTTTTCTGGATTTCTCGGCCGAGGACGGAGCCATGCGCGTGCCCAGTCCGGCCGCCGGAACGATGACAAACACCTTCATAGGGGCGATCAGTATAGTACAGAGTTCAGGCGGAAAGTCGAAGTAATGGGGTGACCCGTCCTGCAAGTGTCAGCAGCATCGTGGCCGGGCGGGGGCGCCCGGCGCTCCATTACCTACTCGCCGATTGCAGCTCGAAATGAAGAAGGCACAGCCGGAACATCCCGACTGTGCCTTTTTCGCGCTTACTCGCTACTATTTTTGTTTCAGCTTGGTTGCCGGCGTGGCCTTTCTTACCGCGCCAGCGAATGGGGGTAGTGTCCCCTGCTGCTCCATGGGGCCAAGGAATACTTCGTATGGATCCTCGTTCATCATGAACAGCTGTCCGGCACTGGCCTGATAGATGAATATGTTGGGAGGATTTCGTGCAATACCGCCGACGTTGAAGCCAGGTTGACTTGTGTAGCGCCCAAGGTTGTTCGGGTCAGGGACTACATTTCCCATGAACGTAACATCGGCATACTGTTGGTTGCCGTCGCCAAAGAAGCTCGACGGATCATTCATGTATCCCGTTCCAGACAAAACACCGCCCGTAACCGATCCCTGCCCGATGAAGTCGTATTCGCAGAAACAACCAAATTGGTAGTCCTGCCACCCAAGAGCATAGTTGCCGGTAAAGTCGGCGACTGTGGGATCGGTTTGTGGAGTCAGGACTCCCGTGCCGACGAGAACATCCATTTCGGCAACCAGAGCACCTCCTCCTCCGGACGTGTTGTTCGGATCATTCAGATTGAGTGCTGGGTCAGTCATGTATATGCCCAGAGCGGAGACGTCTTGCAAGTCCCCATTGGCGATGGCCAGGCTAGCGTATCCGTTCTCACCGGCCGTGCTGGAAACGGAATAGGTGCCATCTGCGATGGTGCATGGCGCAAGTAATGTTACGGAGTCTACACAGGGAAAGCCTGCTTCGTCGTTATCTCCGACACCTGTAAATGTACCAGTGGTGACGTTCGCATCCGGAATCGCCGCAATCTGGGCGACCGCGGCATAGGGGAATCCGTACAAGGTGCTCTGGGCACCAAACACGGAGCACATTTGGGTGGGGTTCGCCACGGTGGCGCAAGCGGCTCCGAGGGATGCGTTGTTAAAGACGGCTGTCCCCTGGCCGAACGCCGAACCGACGCCCGAGTCGCCGAAGCCGCTATCCTGATTAACGGGATCCACATCAATGAGTCGCATAGCTTCCGCACCAACGACGTAGTAATTTAGTGCGGCCGCGTATGGGAAGTCGCCGTTGTCGAGGAAATTGGTGCCGGTGATAGTACCCCGTCCGAAGGCATCGGGCGTTGAAAACACCACTCCGGGGCTCACCGGCGCAACGGCGGAAGCGAGGGGGAAGGGCGTTCCAAGCGTCACAAATGCAGCGTCGTTCTGGTCGTAAACACCGCCCGTCATAGTGCCGCTCGCGACCGTGAACACGCCGCCGAGAACAATCGCGTCATAGTCATTGGCGTCCACCCCGGAAAGCGTGAAGGCATAGCCTCCGCTGACCGTGTTTGGCAGGGTCTGCAAGTCCATGCTTCCGCTGGATGTTGCTGCCCCATCAAACTGGATGATGAGCGCGTGGTTCGCGTTCACGAACTGGACGCCGAGGGTCTCGGTGGCGTTCCCGTTCGCGAAAGTGCCGCTCGCGTTCGCAGAGGTCAGGGTGAGCGTCCCCAGGCCGTTTGCATTCACTACCAGCGCGGGACTTCCTGCAACATTTGGTGCGATGAGGTCGCCGGAAGGCTCAGGTGACAGGAACCCAAAAGCGTCGTTAAAGTCTTGTTCGCCCGCAACGGTGGTGTTATTCGCAACATTGCCGTTCGCAACCGCGTTGCCATTTGCGTCGATGACTATCGACCCGGCGAGGGCGTAAAAGTTCGGGCCATCGTCTAAAACAGGTTCCGTCCCGCTGAGATAGAACGAATAGACGCCTCCGGTGTTAGTCAGGCTGATGTTGGCCGCCGCCATGGGCAACGTCGAAGCCGCTACATTAAAGCTGCCGGGCGTCCCATTGGCCGTAAACGCCGACGAAGTGGCTACGCCGCTCACCGTCATATCCGTTTCAGTATTCGTTCCGTTTGCGAAAGTGCCGGTTGCGCCCGATGTCGGAGCCGTGAACGTTACCGCCACGGAGCTGCCCACCGGCGATCCGTTCGACGTCACCGTCGCGGTCAGCGCCCCATACGTTGTGGTGACCGTCGCGGTTGACGCAGTGGTCCCCCCCGTGATCGCTATGACCGGAGGTCCGGAGCTCGAACTGCAGCCCACCAGGAAAATAATGGCCAGTAACGCTAAGGCGAGAAAGCTCGCATAGGTCGTGCGGTTCATAGTCCCTCCCCTGCCGTCTTGCGGCTTGCATGCTCACGCGCTTGCGGCGACACCGGGAACCCGTGTTCGTTTCGGATCGTGTAGACATGGCCATCGGCGGTCACGGTGCGGACCAGAAAGACCTGCCTGCTCCTAATCGTCTTCATGACGCCGGTCATCTCGATTTCCTGGCCCGTGGCGATGGGGACCGCTCCCTTGCCTTGCGAACTGACCCTTCCCAAGCTCGCGTCCACCTGGCCATCGGAAGTTGCGACCAGGAGATGCGAACCCATAATCATTCCCGCCGAGGGCTTCGCGAAAACCGCAGACGGCTTCTCGATCACACTCGACACCGTGCCACTGATTGTGACTTCCTTAGTGACGTCATAAAAGAAAGGCCTTCTGTCGTCCGCCGTTGTTTGCGCCTGCGCTGTCGCCAGGAGTGAGATTACGGACAGGAGGGCTAACGCGCATAGCCCCGCAAATGGTCGTTTCATCACTTGCCTCCAAGTTGAGTTCGTGTACAAAAATTTTTGTCTGGGGTGTGAAAGGGAAGCGTAGGCTTTTTCGGCGCTGGAAACAACGAATTTTTGACCCAGGAAGGGTTTCTACTTGGAGTCCGGCCTTAGTCGGCCACGCGATCCGTCACCGCCGCGGGCTTTCTTCCCGGGTCGGAGGGTGGTCCGTTGGTTACAGCCGGTGGGGGCACGACGACCGGAGGCGCGCCGATCGGAGGCGTCGATTTGGAGTCGTGGCGGCCCGTCGCGCGCTCATCCCATTTGCCAAAGATCATTTTGCCGGCGGTGGTTTGCAGGACCGAAGTCACAGAAATGTCGATGGTCTTGCCGATCATCTTGCGCGCGTTATCGATGACCACCATGGTGCCGTCATCGAGATAGGCGACGCCCTGGTTGTATTCTTTGCCTTCTTTCAGGATGAATACCCGCATCACTTCGCCCGGCAGTACGATGGGCTTGAGCGAGTTGGCCAGTTCGTTGATATTGAGCACGGCCACGCCCTGGAGCTGCGCGACTTTGTTGAGGTTGAAGTCGTTGGTGATGATCTTGCCTTCGTACAGCTTGGCCAGTTCGATCAGCTTCATATCGACTTCGCGAACGCTGGGGAAGTCGTCTTCCACAATCTGGATCTGCACCGAAGCGGTTTTCTGAAGACGCTGCAGAATGTCGAGGCCGCGGCGGCCGCGATTGCGTTTGAGCGAATCGGCGGAATCGGCCACCAGTTGCAACTCACGCAGCACGAACTGCGGGATGACAATGAGGCCGTCGAGGAAACCCGTCTCGGCGATGTCGGAGATGCGGCCGTCAATAATGACGCTGGTGTCGAGGATCTTGTAACTCTTCTTGCCCGATTTTTCGCCGCCGAAGATTCCGCCAAACGCCGCCAGATTGAGCAAGTCACCCTTATTGGCGCCGAGCGCCAATCCCACGTAGGCCATGATCAGCATGACCATGATCTGCAGGAAACTTCGGGTGGGGCTCGCCGGGATGCTGCTGCCAATAACGAGAGCGAAAAGATAAGCGCCGACGATGCCGAGCACGCTGCCGATGGCGGCCCCAATCAGGCGCTTCAGGCTCATGGCGCGCAACCGCCACTCAAAGAGGACGATGGCGACACCGATCAACAGGCCGACGCCGGCGGCAAGGTTTTGGGGCAGGTTAAACGGATGAATCAGAAAGCAGATGACACCGACGATCAGGACAAACAGAAACCGTATGAGTACGACGTCCACGAGTATGACCTCTCTCGGGGAAGGCACCGCTTGAGCGATTCCCGCCCCCGCCGGTCGTCCGGGGCGAATGATATTAAGAGCCCCGTGCCAGCGTTCTATTCGCGGAGCTTTAAGAACCTGATGAACCACGCTCCGCGCCCGGCCGAAGCCGGATTCCAGCAGAAATACCTCAGGAGTATACACCCGCAGCAAAGGCCCAGACAGTGACGGGGCGCACCCCTCAGCAGGTCAATAAAATAACGACAAAATAACGATAAAAGGCTCCTGATTCGCGACTATATTCGCGATGCACATTAGCGACGACTCTTCGGGTGGCGTAGACTGTCGGGTTATCTGGAGCATCCCCATATGAACTGGCCGGGACGAGTCGTCCTGCTCATTGGCATCTGCGTTTCGGTGTTTCTTTTTTGGCGCAAGTTCGGCGCCGCGCTGCGCATCATCCTGGCATCGAAGGCGGACGCCGACTTTCACCTGCGGCCGATTGGCCCGCGCATCCGCAAAGTGCTCTGGGAGGTCGGCGCGCAGGGACTGGTGATTGCCCAACGGCCGCTGCCCGGCCTGGCACATGCCTTCGTGTTCTGGGGCTTTTGCGTTTTTGCTCTGGTGACGCTCAATCACTTCGCTGAAGGATTCGGCCTGGGCTTCCTGTCGCATGGCGGCTTCTCGCGTTTTTATTTTCTGTTTGCCGGCGTGTTTGCCGTGGCTGTGGCCGTCTCGATCGCGGGGCTGGCCTTCCGCCGGTTCGTCATTCGGCCAAGATGGCTGGAGCCGCTGTCTCCGGAATCGGGGCTGATAGCATTCCTGATTTTCGCGTTGATGATCACTTACCTGGCGAAGCTCTGGGTGCCGGAAGGTAGCGCGGCGGCCTGGCCGTTGTGGTGGTCGCACACGCTGGTGCTCCTCGTGTTCCTGCCGCTGATTCCCGGCACCAAGCACATGCACCTCGTGCTCAGCCCATTCACGGTGTTTCTGGAGCGCGATGGTTTCAGCAGTATCCCGCCGCTGGTGGGCGACGAAGATTTCGGCCTCGACACGGGCAAGGATCTTACGCGCATCGCCAGTCTGCAGGCCTACTCCTGCGTAGAGTGTGGCCGCTGCACGGAACAGTGTCCGGCCTACAACACGGGAAAGATTCTGAATCCCAAAGAAATCATTTTGGGCACCCGGCATTACCTGCAAGAGTTCGGACCGCAGAGCAGCGAACCACTGCTCGGCAAGTATCTTTCCATGGAGGCCGCTTTCCAGTGCACCACCTGCGGAGCCTGTGAGTTCCAGTGCCCGGTGGGCATCCAGCACCTGCCGTTGATCGTGGGGCTGCGGCGCGGCGCGGTGAATACCGGCAAATGGGACAACAGCTATGGCGGCGACCTGTTCGTCACGCTCGAACGTAACGGTAATGCGCTGGGGTTCGCGCCCTCCGAACGCGGAAAATTCATCGAGAAGAACGGCCTGCCCTACTTCGACGGAACCCAGGAGTATTGCCTGTGGATGGGATGCCTGGGATCCTATGACCCGAATGGCCGGAAGATTCTGCTGGCGTTGGTCGAAGTGCTGCGCTACCTGGGCATCAGCTTCGGCGTTCTGCGTCAGGAGAAATGTAACGGCGATCCCGTGCGACGCCTGGGCAACGATTATCTGTTCGGCGAACTGGCGCAGGGCAACCTGGAACAGATACGCGAGGCGGGCGCGAAGAAAATGGTTTCGATCTGTCCGCACTGCGTGCGCACCATGGGCGTCGATTGGAAGGAGCACGGCGGCACCGTCGACATCGAGCACCACAGCGAGTTACTCGCCCGTTATCAGGACAAGCTGCCGCGTGATAGCACCGCGCAGAAGACTATGGTGTTTCACGATGCCTGCTACCTGGGACGATATCGCGGCGTGTATGACCAGCCGCGCGAGGTGATTGCGCGCTACGGAGAGGTGGTGGATCCGCCACGGGCGCGCGAACGCGGCTTCTGCTGCGGCGGTGGGGGCGGCTTGATGTTTCTGGGAGAAGAGACAGGCAAGCGCGTCAACCTGGAACGTGCCCAGGAACTGGTGGCTACTGGCGCTAGCGTGGTCGCGGCGGCGTGTCCGTTCTGTAACTCGATGCTGCGCGACGGATTGGCGGCGGCTACCGACAATCCGCCGGAGTTGTTGGACGTTGCCCAGATTGCGGCAGCAGCCATCGCGCGGACCGGCCCGCAAAAGGCGGGCAGCGAATAATGGAAGGACGGGCGAGACGCCCGTCGCTCCACTCACCACTTCTTGAAAATGACGGCGACGGCGCCGATGATCATGACGAAGCCCACCAGATAGTTCCACTTCAGCGGTTCACGAAGATAGAGTACTGAGAAAATCGAAAACACGGTTAAGGTGATAACCTCCTGAATGGTCTTCAACTGCGCCGTGGTGAACTCATAGGAACCGATACGGTTCGCGGGCACCTGAAAACAGTACTCCGCGAAAGCGATCAGCCAACTGATGACGATGACCTTGAACAGCGGTGCGTGGCGATATTTCAGATGGCCGTACCACGCAAAGGTCATGAAAATGTTGGAGAGGGTCAGAAGTAGAATCGTGGTCATGCGGATATGTTGCCTGATTTTGGGCCTCGTCGTCATTCAGTGGCAACTAGGTCCTTAACGCCGACCTTCCGCGATCGCCTCGCGAATTGCCTGGACTACTCCATCCATCTGGCTGGGCGTGCCGACGGTGATGCGCACGCATCCTTCGCAGCCTGGGTTGGCCGATGAATCCCGGACCAGAATGCCGCGCCGTCGCACCGACTCCACGAACCTTTGCACGGGCGCGCCGACTCGCACCAGAACGAAGTTCGTCTGACTCCGCCAGAAGCGCAGGCCCAGTTCGCTGAACAATTGCGCCAGCCGCTCGCGGCCCTGCTTTACCTGGGCGACGTGATCGCGGACGAACGCCTGGTCCGCCAGCGCCTCTTCGAGGCAAGCGAGCGCCACGGAATTCACATTGAAGGGTACGCAGAACCGCCGCATGTAACTGATCTGGTCCGCGGCGCCGGTCAGCACTCCCAGGCGCAGGCCCGCCAGTCCATAGACTTTTGAAAACGTGCGCACGACGAACAAGTTCGGATGGCTCGCCAGGTCTGGGATGAGTGTCTCGCCGCAGAATTCGAAATAGGCTTCGTCGATCAGCACGGCGGCATCGGGCGCCGCTTCGGCAATCTTCAAAAGATCCGAGCGCGGAGCCGCCAGGCCGGTGGGATTGTTGGGATTCGCGATCACGATCACCCGGGTGCGTGGCGATATACGAGCGAGAAAATCGGCGACAGGAAGCGTCAGGTCTTCTCCCGACCGCAGGCGCACCACTTGCGCCCCCAGCGCCTCGCCTAGCATCGGAAACATCACGAACGTCGGGTCGGCAAACAGCAGTTCGTCGCCCGGACCCAGGTAATTTGTAAAGAGCACCGACAGCGCCTCGTCTGCTCCGTTGGTGAGCAACACTTGCTCGGGCGCGAGGCTTAGGAAATCCGCGATCAGCCGCTCGCCAATCTCGCGCTGCGGATACAACGACAAGTCGGCCGCCGCGAGCGAACGCAGCCGCGCCAGCACGCGCGGCGAGCATCCGGCCATGCTCTCGTTGAGATCGAGACTCAGCCCGGCGCGGCTCACGATGGGCGAATGGTACGGACTCAACCGGGCGATCGGTGCGCGCGGCTTCAGCATGGGGTCAGCGCAAACATGTTGCGAACGAGTTTACGACAGTCCCGCTTTTACGACAGTCAGGCTTCATCCCGGCGGGCGTATTTCACCACTGCGAAAATCACCGTGCAGATCGCGAAGTCCACCAGCAGGCCCCAGTCTTCCCGGAAAAGCCTGTGCCTCGCGATCGCCGGCAGATGCGGCATGAGCAAATAATAAATCGCGTTGCCGGCGAGCACCGCCGCGAGCGCGTCGATAAAATTCTTCACCGTCGGACTTTTGATAAGGCTTTTACCCAAGCCGATCTCCGCTCCTTCGCTCCCGCACCCCATCGCGCGAAAACTGGGCGCGATGGTGACCCCGGCTGCTAACATTCTTTGAGATGCTGGACCCGTCCACTCCAGTGCAGTTTGTGAAAGGCATCGGCCCGCGCCTGGCCGAGATCCTTGCCGCCAAGGGTATTCGAACCGTCGACGACCTGCTGCACTACCTGCCGTTTCGCTACGAAGACCGGCTGAACCCGCGTTCGGTCGCCGAACTGCGTGCCGGAGAGATGGCGACGGTGATCGCCGAAGTCCGCAACTCCGGACTGTTTCGCACACGCCGAGCGCCCATCTTCCAACTCACGGTGGGCCAGGGCCGCGCAAAGCTGAAGTGTATCTGGTTTAACGCCACCTATCTTCAGGACCGCTTTCAGCCCGGACAAATGCTGGCGCTCTATGGCAAGGTCGAAGAAGGACGTGACGGCGAACTGCAGATCGTGCAGCCGCAATTTGAGATTCTGGGCGACATCAATATTAATGATGAAGGTGGCGCCGAGGCAGCCGAAAAAGAGGCTGAAAAAAAAGCGGCTGCCTCGCTCGAAATCGGACGGATTGTTCCCATCTACGAATCGACCGGGCAGGGCAAACTGACGCCGCGCTGGTTCCGGCGCATTATTCGAGGGGCGCTCGAAAATCTGAATCCCAGTCTTAGCGATCCAATCTCCGATCCAATCCCGGCGGCGGTGCGCGCGCATTTGAGCCTGGTGTCTCCGTGGGAAGCGTTGTGGAAAGTGCACTGGCCCGATGCCGGCGAAAGCTTTGCCGACCTGCAATCGTCGCGCACGGCAGCGCATATAAGAATGATCTTCGATGAACTATTTTTCATCGAGCTGGGACTCGAACTCAAGCGCCGCGAACAGAAGGCGCAAACCGGAATCGCCTTTCAGCTCAATGACGGCGTTCGCGAGGCTATAAAAAAGATACTGCCGTTTCATCCGACGGCGGCGCAGAAAAAGGTGCTGAAAGAAATTGCCACCGACATGCAGACGCCCTGCCCCATGCGGCGTCTGCTGCAGGGCGATGTGGGATCGGGTAAAACGATTGTGGCTTTCCAAGCTGCGATTATCGCCATTGAAAACGGATATCAGGTTGCATTGATGGCGCCGACGGAAATTCTGGCGCAGCAACATTATTTTTCCGCGCGGCAGATTCTCGAACGCGCCGGATACCGCATCGTGCTCCTGACCGGCTCGCTCGAGGAAGATCGCAAACGCGACGTGCGCCGCCACATCGCGCAAGGCAACGCGCAACTGGTGATCGGGACGCACGCTCTGATTCAGGATCGAGTCGAATTCGAAAATCTGGGGCTGGTGGTAGTGGACGAGCAACACCGCTTCGGAGTGATGCAACGGCTGAAGCTGATGAAGAAATCAGACGAAGCCCGTATGGATAGTGCTCGTGTGGTGACGGGGCTGCGCCCCGTGCCGGGCGGGGACGCTCGGCGCTCCACTGAATCAGATCCCGAGCCCGACGTGCTGGTGATGACGGCTACGCCGATCCCGCGCACGCTTGCGCTCACTCTTTACGGCGATCTTGATATCTCGGTGCTCGACGAACTTCCGCCGGGACGCACTCCGGTGGTCACCCGCTCCCTGCCCGACGAGCGCGCGCCTGAAGTCTGGGACTTCGTCCGCAAGCAGATCGCCGCCGGGCATCAGGCCTACGTGGTGTATCCGGTGATCGAAGAGCAAAACAGAAGACCGCGAAGTGAAGGCCGCCGAGCAGATGCACCGGCAGTTGCGCGAAAAGATTTTTCCCAACCTGCATGTCGGTTTGCTGCATGGTCGTCTTGATGCCGACGAAAAAGAACATAGGATGCGCGAATTTCAGCAGGGCAAGATCGAAATTCTGGTCGCGACCACGGTGATCGAAGTCGGCGTCGACGTCCCCAACGCCACCGTCATGGTGATCGAGCACGCCGACCGCTTTGGACTAGCGCAGCTCCACCAGTTGCGCGGGCGCATTGGCCGCGGCGCGGCGAAGTCTTATTGTGTGCTCATGCACGGCGGCAAGGTTTCCGAAGAAGGCGAACGCCGTCTCGAAGCCATGGTGCGCTCGAACGACGGATTCCAGATCGCGGAACTTGATCTCGAACTGCGCGGCCCGGGTGAGTTTTTCGGGACCAAGCAGGCGGGCATTCCGAGCTTCCGCGTGGCGAATATCATCCGCGATCGGCAACTGCTGGAGGCGGCCAAACGCGAGGCGGCGTTTGTGGTCTCGGGGCCGAACGCTGAAATTTCAAAGGATGAGATTGACCGGGCGCTTCGCGAAATGCGGTCGCGCTGGGCGATGAGTTATGGGCTGGTGGAGGTGGGGTAGGAGTCGTCCGATCACTGGGCGGGCACGCCGGTCGTTTTCTCGTAAATCGATGCCGATGCAAACCACATCTCCAGTACTTTGCCGGGATCAAGTTCAACCGCTGGTCCGCTTCCGCGCTGCTTGTTTGATCCGTTCGCACTCTGCAATTCGTAGTTTCTTCCGCTGACGGTGAATCCCGTCACTGAGACCGTACGTGCGTTCGCTGCGACAGACCCAGCCAGTTTCGCGCTCTGATCAAGTGAAACCGCGCCTGTAAGGGCGACCGGCTGCAATAGAGTTCCCCGGAAAGTAAAGCTCCCGTCGGGCTGCCGGGTGATGGAGTTCACGCGAATCATCAGCCGAACGCCGGCCGCAAACTGAAGTTGAGAGGGATAGGCCGCAGATTGCGTTTCCACTGTGATAGGTGCAGGCGTTGCTGTGCTGCTGTTCGTGCTAATCGGGTCTGCCGAAGGCGCAGATTGGACCGTCGTGGTGTGTGCCGGTTGCCCACCACGAGGCACCTCCGCAGACGCTTGGACCGGCGGCGCGTAGGGTTGTACCGGGGGTTCTTGGGTTTGCGGGTCGGGGGGGCCTAGCGGCAATCAAGTTTACCAAGGCGTACACTCCGCTGGTTAATCCCCCCGAGACCTTCAACCGGTAGGCCGGTCCTCGTGGGGCGTCGAAAAAGATCAGGCCGCGCTTGCTGACGCCGGGGTTCAGATTCTGCAATTGACTTAACTGACGGTTATCGTACGTTTCGGTCTCGCTGAACTCGCGGCCAACGTCGTCCACCAGCGCAATGACGGGCCGGTTGCTGCTAGTGTTATCGTCGTTGCGTACGGTCAAATCTACGAGCACCCAATTGCCCGAATCGGCCGGGCGTACTCTGTCCAAGTCTGCGATCCACGCGCGCGTGCCTGCGTCGTATATCGTATAGGTCCAGTAGCCCACGGAGAACTGCTGGTTCATCTGATAGAGCGGTAAGCCCTCCGACGCTTTGCGCGCAACGGGAGCCGATTGATGGCTCAAGCTGTATAGAAGCGCAAGCACGAGAATTCCCGCAACAAAAATTCCTGTGACAATGATACCCACGACCCGCATGGCAACCTCGCTACGACGGGGCTTGTCCTCACGCTGTTCAGCAGCATTATTTCACTCGAACGCTTTCTGCGCCATGATGCGCGTCACAAGGGCTAATGCGTCGGAGGGGGCCGAGCGGCTGCGTCGCGGAGCGGACTGCACTAGTGGCACCGGCCCGGCTCCACTCTCAACGCTTCTGCTAAAATCACGCTAGGGCCGGGAAAACCGGCGGATTTCATCCTTAATTGAGGAGTTTTCATCATGGAAACGGCCGCTCTTCCTCTAGGCTCCCGCCGCGACGAAGACATCGCGCTTGACCTCATGAAATTTATCGCCATGACTACCGGGTACGGCAAGACGACTGGGACCGGAGTCGGCTTCCAGGGCAGCGGTGCGGCCGACAAGCCCGAGGATTATGCCGCCCATCTGCTGGAGCTCTACGGGCGGTGCTTGAAGTCGGTTGAGGGAAAGTAAGGGGATCGGGCCATCGGATCATCGGGTGATCGGGTCATCGAAAGTCAAAAGCCCTTGGTTTTAAGGTTTTCGATCGCCCGATCACCCGATCGCCCGATCACCCGATCTCCTTGTTTCTGAACGTCTTCGTTGACAAGCTTCTTGCGGCTGGGCTATTCTAGATGTCTTGGAAAGTGAAAGTGGAAGTCCTGCGGCTGCCCGCCGGGAACACCTAGCGCGCGTTCTGCGTGGATAGATTTTAATCAGGGCATTCAGCGGTCTTCAGTTCTTACTAGCGTTCTTATAGCGTTTTTTTAAAGTTCTGGGAGATTTCCGATGTCAACCTATTTCCCGAAAGAGGGAGATATTGCGCGTAAGTGGTTTGTGGTGGATGCGAGCGGACTTCCGCTCGGCCGCCTTGCCTCGCGCGTAGCTCGTATTCTGATCGGTAAAGAAAATCCGAAGTACACGCCGTTTATCGACACTGGCGACCACGTGGTCATTATCAATGCCGAGAAGGTCAAGATCACCGGCATGAAGGCGGATCAGAAGGTGTATCACCGCTACACCGGCTATCCCGGTGGATTGCGCTCGGAAGAGATGAAGAAGCGCCTGGTGCGCAAGCCGGAGCTGATCATTGAAGATGCGGTGTCACGCATGCTTCCCAAGAACAAACTGGGCAAGCAGATGTTTACCAAGCTGAAGGTTTACCGGGGCGACAAGCATCCGCACGAGGCGCAGAAGCCGGAAGCTAAGGTGTTTGCGTAAGAAGCTGCTAGCTACTAGCCTCTGGCTTCGAGCGATCACGTCGCGGTGAGAGAGGCTTTAAAGATTTTTTGGAAAGGTTGATTGGTGGACGGCGCTGTCTTCGCCCTTAGGGTTGCTAGAAGCCAGCAGCTAGAAGCCAGAAGCTAACAATGGCAGAAATCGTTCAATACTACGGAACTGGACGCCGCAAGACGGCGATCGCGCGGGTTTTTCTTCGTCCTGGCAGCGGCGAATTCAAGGTCAACGGCATGGCGTTCGACGAATATTTTGTGACGCCCTCGCAGCGCATCAGCGCGAAGCGGCCGCTGGTTTCGACCGACACCGCGGCCACCTTCAACGTGCTGGCAAATGTGTGCGGCGGCGGAGTTTCTGGACAGGCCGATGCAGTGCGCCTCGGCATTACGCGCGCTCTGATGGAGTTTAATGCTGAACTCCGTGCCAAGCTCAAGGGCGAAGGCATGGTGACTCGCGACCCGCGCGCCAAAGAGCGCAAGAAGTATGGACAGAAGGGCGCAAGGAAGCGGTTCCAGTTCACTAAGCGGTATAGTCGCAGGTTTCAGTCGAGTTTCAGTTTCAGAAGGCGACGATGCGAGTGCTACGGAACTGAAACCGAACCTGGCTTTTGGAGTTAAATTCATCCCCCCACCTCCCCGAGATGGGGTGGACGGGAATGGCAATCCGGGGCCTGTCAGCGTCCGGATGCAGACCAACTGAGGAGGTTGATTGGCAAACATCACGATGAAGGAGTTGCTCGAAGCGGGCGTTCACTTCGGGCACCAGACGAAGCGGTGGAACCCAAAGATGAAGGAGTACATCTTTGGCGAGCGCAATGGTATTTACATTATTGATCTGCAGAAGACGCTGAAGATGTTCAAGGAAGCGTCGAAATTTGTGCAGGACCTGGCCGCCGAGGGCAGAATCATCCTCTTCGTGGGCACCAAACGCCAGGCGCAGGACGCGATTGCCGAAGAGGCGCAGCGCTGCTCGATGTTCTACGTGAACCAGCGCTGGCTGGGTGGCCTGCTGACCAACTGGATCACGGTACAGAAATCCGTGAAGCGGCTCAAGGAACTCGACGAGATGGCCACCGATGGCCGTTACGATCTGCTTCCGAAAAAAGAAGTCATCAAGCTGGAGCGCGAGCGCAAGCACTTGCAGGCGAATCTCGCCGGCATCAAGAACATGACGCGGTTGCCGGACGCGATCTTCGTCATCGATTCGAATAAAGAGCAGATCGCGGTGCGCGAATCGCGCAAGCTGGGCATTCCGGTGGTCGCCGTGGTCGACACCAACTGCGACCCGAGCGAAGTGGATTACGTGATCCCGGGCAACGACGATGCGCTGCGGGCGATTCGCCTCTTCACATCGAAGATTTCCGAGTCGATTGCCGAGGGCGTGCATGCCCGGGACGACAAGCAGATGGCGGACATTCAGGCGGCGGCGGAACCTGAACCGGTGGTCGCAGCTCCGGTGGATGAAGTCATATTTGCCGAGGCCGCAGCCGAAGACGCAGTTGCTGCTCCCGCTGCGGGCGCCGAGGGTGAAGAGATCCGCATGGAAGACGTGCTGGGCAAGGGCACGCGCAAGCGTCCCTCAGCCGCTACCGAAGACGTCGACGAGCTACAAGCCGAGACGCGCCGGTTCTAGCAAAAATACAGGTTTCAAGGTTTCAAGGTTGCAGAGTTTCAGGGTTGCAACCTTGATTAGACCTCAGTGTGGCCCCGGCTGACCCTCCTTGAAACTCTGAAACCTTGAAACTTTGAAACTGAGGTTGACTTAATGAGCACTACTATGGCAAACATTTCCGCTGCGCAAGTGAAAGATCTCCGCGAAAAAACCGGAGCACCGATGATGGACTGCAAGCAAGCCCTGACCGAAGCCAAAGGCGATCTGGAACAGGCGATTGTCCTGCTGCGCAAGAAAGGCGTATCGGTCGCAGCCAAGAAAGCGGCGCGGGTGACCAGCGAAGGTTCGGTGGGCTATTACATTCACGCCGGCGGCAAGATTGGCGTGCTGGTTGAGGTCAACTGCGAAAGCGATTTCGTGGCTCGCACCGAGGACTTCAAGGAACTGGTGCACGACATCGCCATGCACATTGCGGCGAGCGATCCGAAGTTCGTCCGGAAAGAAGACGTCACGCCGCAAGCATTGAGCGCGAGAAAGACATCTATCGCGCTCAAGCTGCCGCCACTGGAAAGCCGCCGAACTCATCGAGAAAATCGTTGGCCGGCAAGATGGAAAAGTTCTACGAAGAGGTCTGCCTGCTGGAACAGCCCTTCATCAAGGACCAGACCATCAGCATCTCGCAGCTGATCGCCGCCAAGGTAGGCAAGCTCGGCGAGAACATCGCCGTGCGCCGCTTCGCCCGCTTCAAAGTGGGCGACGCGACTGCCACCGTTGCCTTCATCGGCACCAAGGCTGACAACGAAGGCGGCGAGGCGCCGGCTGCCAAATAGCAGCCGAATAATTTAGGGGCGCTGCGGCGCCCCTTTCGTTTATGCTTCCTTGTAGCCGATTGTCATCCTGACGCTGAGCGTAGCCGAAGGGGAAGGACCTGCTTTTTCATGCCTCCCATCTTCAAGCGCATCTTGCTAAAAATCTCGGGCGAAGCCTTGGCGGCCGACCAAGGCTTCGGCGTCGACACCAAACGCATTCACGAAGTCGCAGCCGAACTTGCCGACGTTCACACTCTCGGCATCCAGATGGCGATCGTGGTCGGCGGGGGCAATTTTTTCCGCGGGGTTGCCGACCAGGCCAGGGATATGGATCGCGTCTCGGCCGATCATATGGGCATGCTGGCCACGGTCATCAACGCATTGGCGCTGCAGGACGCGCTCGAAAAGCAGCATGTCTACACCCGCGTGCAGACGGCAATTGAGATGAACCAGGTGGCCGAACCCTTCATCCGGCGCCGGGCCATGCGGCATCTGGAAAAAGGACGCGTCGTCATTTTCGCCGGCGGCACCGGCAATCCTTATTTCTCGACCGACACGGCCGCCTCGCTGCGCGCCATGGAAATCAAAGCCGACGCCATCCTCAAAGCCACCAAAGTCGACGGGATTTACGACGCCGATCCGATGAAGGTGAAAGATGCCAAGAAGTTTACCCAACTCACCTACATGGACGTTCTGAAGCAGGGCCTCAAGGTGATGGACTCAACCGCCATTTCTCTGTGCAAGGACAACGACCTGCCCATCATCGTTTTCAACCTGAACCAGCGTGGCAATATCCGCCGCGTCGTGCTGGGAGAAAAGATCGGGTCGTTGGTCAGCGCGTAGGAAGGTCAGAAGTTAGAAGTCAGATTGCAGAAGTAAGATCCCATGGTTTTACTTCTGCAATCTGACTTCTAACTTCTGACTTGTGTCGTGCACGCTGGAGAGCCTGAGCGTGTGAACAAATCGCCATAGTTTCTGCGGCCATTCCTTGTCCATGCAGGGACGCTCGATCAGCACAAAAAACACTCCGCAGAGCAGCAGAACGACCGGCACAATCATGCAAGCCTGAAGAAAGTAATAGAACCAGAAATTCTGCCCTATGTGCAGGCGATACGTCATGTGCTTCACGAAATAGATAATCAGAGCGTGAAAGAGATAAATGCTGTAACACATTCCGCCAATGTCGGTAATCACGCGATTGCTGAAAACTGCGGAGCAGATGCGCCCGCGAAACGCAGCCAGATAAAGCACAACAATCACAAAAGGCAACACAATATGGCCGGCGGTCCGCCCCGGATACCAGATCAGTGGCCAGAGGCACAGTGCGAGCGCGTCCCAACGAAAGTTCGGCTTCCATTCTGCCTGCCGCGTAACGTAGAGATCGCAAACCAGGAATCCAGCGAGGAAGAACGCGAGATAGTAAGCGATGGAGTAATGAAAATGAACCGTCTTATAGAGCGGAAGGCTGAAGATGCCGGAAGCCAACATCAATCCACCGATGACGGCGCGGCGTAAATGAGTGGCGGCAATCGCGAAGAGTGCTGCCAGTAGCGGAACGAGCAGATAAAACTGAATCTCCACTTCGAGCGACCAGGCTACAGGGTTTACGGGTCCTGTAAATCCGCCAAAGATCAGATTGTGGAGATAGAAGAAACTCGCCAACAGTGCGGCGCCATATTGCCGAGAGGCCGCCCGGCCGTCACCCACTGCGCCGCAGCCCATACAAACAGACTGATAAAATAAGGCGGCTCCAGGCGCGTCAGGCGGCGCAGGAAGTATTGCTTGAGATTCACCGCGGGGGCGTTTCGAAGAAGAGCGGAAGCAAACTGAACCCCCAATATGAATCCGCTGATGGCAAAAAAGAGTTCGACTCCGCGCTTCGGCAAATCGATGTCTAACGTCAGGGGAGCGGGAACGGCGCCCCGATCCGAAAGAGCGGCGTAAATGTGAAAAAACACAACCCAGGCAATGGCCACGAAGCGCAGCCCGTCAATCTGCGCGATAAATCGGTTTTGGGTGGTGATGCGGCGGAACTGTAACATTCGACGAACCGCGATCAGAATAGCATGGCGGTTTCCCTTACCACTGCGACGCTTCCTTATTTATGGCGGCAAAGGCAGAGGCAATTTATAATCTACCAGTTTTGATTTTTAGTACTTTTGGAGCCCCGATATGGCACAAGTCTCGATGGCAGCAAATCCTGCCCTGAAAGAAGTCTACGGCAACTCAAGACGCGCATGGAGAAAGCGGTGGAAGACTTCCGCCGCGAAATGGCCGCCACGCGCACCGGGCGCGCGAATGTGCACATGCTCGACACGGTTTCCGTCGACTACTACGGTTCGCAGATGCCGCTCAACCAGATTGCCCAGATTCACGCGCCCGAGCCGCAGATGATCACGGTGCAGCCCTTCGATCCGTCGCAGCTGGCGGCGATCGAAAAGGCCATCCGCGGCGGCGACCTCGGCCTGAATCCGATGAACGACGGCAAGACTGGTGCGCGTGCCCGTTCCCGCGCTCACCGAAGAGCGCCGCAAGGACATGGTCAAGCACCTGCACCGGATTCTCGAAGAGCATCGCACCGCGGTGCGCAACATCCGCCGCGATGGCAACGACGCCATCAAGAAGGCGATGAAAGACAAGAAAATCGCCGAGGACGACGAGAAGCGCGCGCTCGACGAAATCCAGAAGCTCACCGACGACGAAATCAAGAAGATGGAAGAGATGAGCAAGGCCAAAGAAAAAGAAGTGCTGGAGTTCAAGTAGAGTCGTGTAGTGACGCGGTTCGCCGCCGTGCGGCTTGCCGCTCTTCTGCGCGGCGTGCAGACGGGGCAAGCCCTGTCTCTGACTATAATCCAGTGATGAAGCGCGTCGTCCACGCCGCCTGTCCGCATGACTGCCCCGATGCTTGCGGCGTCCTGATCACCATCGAAGACGGCCGCGCCACCAAAATTCAGGGTGATCCCGAGCATCCCGTTACCCGCGGATTCCTTTGCGCCAAAGTCGCCAAGTATCTGGACCGCGTGTACTCGCCGGAACGGGTGCTTTATCCGATGCGGCGAGTGGCGGCCGAAGGGACCGCGTCGTGCGCGGGCAGGGCGCCCGCGCTCCACGAGCGTCTTGGAGCGCATTTCCTGGGACGAAGCGCTCGACGAAATTGCGCATCGCTTGCGCCAGATCGCTGCCGAATACGGCCCCGAATCCATCCTGCCCTACTCCTACGGAGGCACGCTGGGCGCGCTCAACGGCGCGTCCATGGACCGGCGTTTCTTTCATCGCCTGGGCGCTTCGCAACTGGAGCGGAGCATCTGCTCCTCGGCCGGCGAAGAAGGCCTGAAATCGGTGATTGGCATCAAGCTCGGCACCGAGCCGGAACAGTTTGCGCATTCGCGCTACATCATCGCCTGGGGCTCGAATATTCACGGCAACAACGTTCATCTCTGGCCTTTTATCGAAGAAGCTCGCCGCAAAGGCGCGAAGCTGGTGGTCATCGATCCGTACCGCACGCGCACGGCGAAGTGCGCCGACTGGTACCTGCCGATCATCCCGGCACCGATGCCGCGCTCGCTCTCGGCCTGATGCACGTCATCATCAAGGAAAATCTTTTCGACGCCGACTATGTCTCGCGCTACACCGTGGGCTTCGACGACCTGAAGGCTCGCGCGCAACAATATCCGCCGGAAAAAGTTGCCCACTGGACCGGCATATCCGCCGACGACATCCGCAAACTTGCGCGCGAGTATGCCACCGAGCGTCCGTCCGTGATTCGTGTCAACTATGGGATTCAACGCTCCGACCGCGGAGGCATGTCGATGCGCGCGGTCACCATGCTGCCCTGTTTGATCGGATCGTGGAAAGAACTCGGCGGAGGACTTCAGCTCTCGCTCAGCGGTTCCTTCGGTTTGAATAAGGAAGCGCTCGAAATGCCCGAGTTGATGCAGAAGGCGCTGGGACGCCCGGCCCGCATCGTCAACATGGTGCAACTCGGCAGCGTGCTGAACTCGACGACGATGGCGCCGCCCATCCAGGCGCTGTTCGTGTACAACTCGAATCCAGCAGCGGTCTGCCCCAACCACAACGAAGTCGTCCGCGGATTAAAGCGCCCTGACCTCTTTACTGTGGTCCACGAGCAGTTTTTCACCGACACTACCGACTATGCCGACATCGTGCTGCCCGCCACCACTTTTTTCGAGCACAAAGACCTGCAGGCGGCTTACGGCCACTACTACCTCCAGGTCTCCAATCAGGCGATGGATCCGGTCGGCGAATGCCGGTCCAATGTCGAGATGTTCCGCGCGCTCGCCGAACGCATGGGTTTTGAAGACGAATGTTTCCGCGAAACCGTCGATTCCATGATCGACCGCGCCCTGGATTCGCCCAATCCGCGGCTCCAAGGGATTACGCGCGATCGGCTGGAGCGCGAGCATCACATACGCCTGAATTTCGAAGGCAGAATTCGTCGCGCGCACTGCAGTCGCCCTCGGCGGCTAAAGCCGTCCTTGAAAACAATCCATCTATCGCAGCGGTGAACCGCTGCGCCACCCAAAACCAAGAGCCATTCCTTCCTTTCGCCCAAGGCAACTTCCCGACGCCCAGCGGTAAGGCCGAGTTCTACAGCGAAGCTCTGAAGCGGCAGGGGCTCGATCCGGTCGTCGCCTTCACTCCGCCCGACGAATCGCGGAGATCGGGTCGAAAGCCGCCGGCTTCCCGCTCGAACTTCTGGCCCGCAAGCCCGACAACCATCTCAACTCTTCATTCGCCAATCTCCCCTCCGTCCGCGAGATGGAACCGTGGATTGGAGATCTCGAGATGCATCCGAACGATGCCGAGGCCCGCGGCGTCCGCGATGGCGACCGCGTTCGCGCCTTCAACCCGCGCGGCGAGATCGTCCTCCAGGCCCGAGTTGACGGCTCAGTGCCTCCCGGAGTGGTTGCCGCGCGGCTCGATTGGGCGCGATTCAGCCCCGGCGGCCGCAATATCAACGTGCTAACCTCAGAAAAACTTACCGACATGGGCAACGCGGCGACGTTCTATTCCGTCTGTGTTGAGGTAGAACTTTTTCGGGCGTGACTCCGGCGTGACTCCAGGGGGGAAATTCGTCTCCGCCTTGGACGGTTCTCACTCTCTACCGTATAATTACCGTTTTCCTAACTCTAGTTTTTCGAGGTAGTTGCGATTCATCGTCGTCATCATGCTATCCCTGTGCGCGCCCCGCGACTTGGCCACGACATGGGCCCGCAGAGAGACTCCGCTTGGTCTCCATCTTCTTCCCCCACAAGAGTTTGGAGGCGGAGCTCTGTCTGGAATCGCCTTCTCGGGATGTTGGCGCTTCTGCTGCTGGCGGTCCCCGGTTGTCGGCCAGCAGGACCTCATCGTCGACATCAATATCCATGGCAACCACCGCATCCCTGCCGACACGGTCAAGGCCCGCATCTTCAGCAAGGCCGGCGACGTCTACGACCCGGCCGCCATCGAACGCGACTTCAACGCTCTCTGGAATACAGGCTACTTTGAGGACATCCGCTTTGAGCGCGAGCAGAGCCCCAAGGGCTGGATCCTTCACATTTACGTCAAAGAACGGCCCACCATCCGCGAGATCAACTACACCGGACTGAATGCAGTTTCCACCAGCGACGTGCTCGACCGCTTCAAGGAGCGCAAAGTCGGACTCTCGGTGGAGAGCCAGTACGATCCCACGAAGATCAAGAAAGCCGAAGTTGTCCTGAAGGAATTGCTCTCCGAGCACGGGCGTCAGTTCGCCACCATCCGCACCGAAATACGCCGATTCCCGCCCACTGCGGTCGGCATCACTTTCGTCGTCAAGGAGGGGCCCAAGGTTAAGGTTGGGCACGATCCGCTTCAAGGGCAACAAACACATCCTGACCGCACCCTGCGCGCGGCCATGAAGAACCTCAAGCCCATCGGCATCCCGCACTCCATCTTTCTGGAAAACATTTTCTGCCAAGACCTACGACGCCACCAAACTCGAAGAAGATACCGAACGTGTCCGCGCCGAGTACCAGAACCGCGGCTACTTCAAGGTGCTGGTCGACGACCCGAAAACCGAAATTCACGACACCGGACACACTGGCTTCCACATACCGTGGATCCAGCCGGGCCGGGGAAATCGGTCGATATCACCATGCCGATCGAGGAGGGCGACCGCTATCACCTGGGCACCATCACCTTCAAAAACAACAAAGCCATTTCGAACGCTGCCGCGCTTGCGCAGCCTTTTCCCCATGAAAGACGGCGATATTTTCAGCCGCGAAAAAGTCGCCAAGGGTCTGGAGAACCTGCGCAAAGCCTATGGCGAGGCCGGCTACATTAACTTCACTTCCGTCCCCGACACCAAGTTCGACGACGAGAAGAAGATCGTCGATCTGATCGATTGACGTGGACGAAGGCAAGCAGTTCTACGTGCGCCGCATCGAGTTCCAGGGCAACACCACCACCCGCGACAAAGTGATCCGCCGCGAAATTGCCCTGGAAGAAGGCCAGATCTATAACTCGCGTTTCTGGGAACTCAGCCTGCTGCGCCTGAACCAGCTCGGCTATTTCGAGCAGCTCAAGCCCGACGATCCCAATACCACCGAACGCCACCTCGACGAAAAGAACGGCACCGTCGATCTCACGCTGAAAGTGCAAGAGAAAGGCAAGAACAGCATCGGACTCCAAGGCGGCGTCAGCGGTCTGGCTGGCGCCTTTGTTGGCCTCAATTACAGCACCAACAACTTTCTTGGATTGGGCGAGACGCTCTCGGTGCAGGCCAGCCTGGGCAGCCGTCAGCGCGACGTGGTGTTCGGATTCACCGAGCCCTACTTGTTTGACCGGCCCATCCAGGCGGGCTTCAACGTCTACGCCCGGAAAACCAACTATGACCAGGCTCGGCAATATGCCATAGCCACCGGACAGAATCTGAACCTGCCCTCGGCCTATCTGCAGAACCTGCAGAACTACTCGCAGTCCAGTACCGGTACCAGCGTGACCGCTAAGCTATCCGCTGCGGCGTTCGTTCAAGCGGCTTGGCATCAGCTACTCCTTCGACCGCTCTTCGCTGGTCGCCGTCAGCAACGCTTCCAAGCTGTTGTTCGAGAATCTCAACTTTCGAGGCATCACCGGACCCAACGCGCTCAACGGCATCATCACCAGCAAGATCACTCCCAGCTTCACCATGAACACTCTCGATTCGGCCTACTCACCCCACCATGGCAAGAGCCTGTTCATCGGTGGGGAGTTCGCCGGCCTCGGCGGCACGGTTCACACCATCCGGCCTATCATCCAGTACAAACAGTTTTTCCCCATGCAGAAGCGCCGCAATGCAGTTGGGTACAATGTGCAAGCTTCGTTTATCACCGGCTATGGCGGCGTGGTTGCGCCTCCATTTGAACGCGCCTACCTCGGCGGCGAAAATGATCTGCGCGGCTTTGATATCCGCACCGTCTCGCCCATCGCCTACTTGCCCAGCGCCCAGACCGTGCCCCTCAGGAACCCGGATGGAACGTTCGTTCCCGCCAATCCTCTGTTTCCGGTGCAAGGAGGCTCCAACGGATCGTGCATCAGTAACTGCTGGAATATCCCGATTCCCTACTATCAACTGGTAACTCCCGGCGGCGACCTCAGTGTGCACGGCAACCTGGAATACCGCATCACCATCGCCGGGCCGGTCGCTATCGCGCCCTTTGTCGATACCGGCATCGATCCGATCCTTCGTACCTCACAACTGCAGATCAACCAGACCCAGTACGACACCCTGATCAGCACACTCTTCGGCTGTCCGTACCTGAGTCCGGCTACCGGTTACGCCTGTGCCGGTGGGCAAAAAATCACCGGCATTCCGCAGAACCTACAGCCGGTTCCGGGCACCAACTGGGTTGTGCGTATGTCCACCGGGCTCGAATTGCAGATGATGCTTCCGGTCGTCAATGCGCCCTTCCGCATTTACTATGCCTACAACGCCTTGCGCCTCGACGGCAGCGCCTCGCCGCCCATACAAATCAACCGCGGCATGTTCCCCTGTCCGATCCCTGGGGCGTCCAGCTGTCAAGACCTGGCCGCTGGCAACTACACCTACAGCCTGACCCGCTCGACCCTGGGCTCCAACTACACTCTTCTGGAGCCACGAAAGACCTTCCGCTTCACCGTGGCAACAACGTTCTAAATTGTTCGCGTAGGGACAGCCAGCCCTCAGCTGTCCAGATCGAGCGCAGCTCGACGGATGAGTAGTTGTTCCTGAAAAAGCTTGGTCTTCTGCGTACCAGGGAAGAGCGGACAGCCGAGGCGGCTGACAGCTGACGCTGACTGCTACTCGATGTGCACCAGTCCGCTCGCGGCTCCGGACGCCGGTGCTGGCCGTTGCGGCGCTCGCCATGCATCCAGTACCGAGACCTGATGCACGCACGACACCGTGCAATGCGGCGCGCACGATTTCTCCGTATGGAACTCGCGGCGTATATCGGCCAGCGTGTATTTCTCCAGCGGAATCGCCGGATAGCCGCGCTGCTGCGAGCAGTAATGCACCAGCCCGTCCTCGCAAATATAGAGGTAGCGCGCCCCGGCGCGGCAGCGCCACTGGTTCGGGCGTCCCAGCGCAATGTTGTCCTGAAAGGCATTCACGCGCGTGAAGCTGCGTTTCTCCAGTTCCTTCATCTCGTGATACACGCGCCGTTCTTCGTCGTTCAAGGGCTGCACCTGCCCCGAGCCATCGTGAATGATTCCGATGGTCGAGCTGAATCCCAGCTCCAGCGCGCGCTTGCCGATGGTGAGCGCGTCCTGCGGATGGCTCACTCCGCTGCCCACCACCGAATTGATATTCACGTGAAATTCCGCGTGCTCGGCCAGCAGTTGCAGCTTCCGGTCGAGCACCTTCAGGCTTTTCTTGGAAACTTCGTCGGGATTCACGTTATCAATCGAAATCTGCAGCCACTCCAGCCCCGCACCGATTCAGCCGCTGGATGCGGTCCGCGGTCAGCAGATAGCCGTTGGTGATCAGCCCGGAAACGATCCGGCGTGCGGCGCATGTGGTGAATGATGTCATCCAGTTGCGGATGCAGCATCGGTTCGCCGCCGCTGATGGTGATCACGGAAGTGCCCAGATCGCCCAGCAGATCCACGCGGCGCAACATCTGCTCGGTCGGCACCGGCTTAGAAAAATCGTCGAACTCGTTGCAGTAAGTGCAAGCCAGATTGCAGCGCCGGATCGGAATCAGATGCGCCAGCAGAGGATGGTCGGTCGACACCACGCCCTTCAGGATTTGCCACAATCCATGAACGTTCCGTTCCGCCGCCTTTAAGGCACGCCTCAGTTTCACTAGAGAAGCCATAGGAGATCATTTTGATTTAATCATTGCAGGGAGGTCACCGTCCAATTTCGGCCAGTATTCGGTGCAAAAGTGCGGTTAAACGGCAATTCGGACTCACCCGCAATTACCGTCACCAACCTTTTCGTGTCCCGCCGCGCCCAGCGTCGCTACCGCCTGCTCCAGGTTCTCGCGCTTGATCAAGACATAGTCGGTATCAAACGTCGAGATCGCAAAGATCGGGATCCGCGCTTCCGACAGCGGCTGCAAGAACGCCGCCAGCACACCAGTCATCGAAAACGGAAACGGCCCTTCGAGTTTCAGCGCGGCCCATCCGCGCTCGGCTTGTGCGCCATCCGCGACACGATCCTCCGAGCAGACAATAGAAAGCTCATCGTGTGTGCGCATCACACAGAAAAATCCGCCCTCGAGCGCCCACGCAGGAATATGGGCATCGGAAGCAAGCCGGCACACCGCCAGTCGCTCCAACAGAACACGGTATTTCAGATGGTGAGTCAATAGGGTGGGACAATTAAGATAAAGAAGGTTACTACAGAGGTCCGAAAAACCGCTTCAACAAGCTCATTGCCTCGTCCCTTCACTGCGACTTCTCCACGTATCGAACCAACGGTTGAAGAACGGCCTGGGCCGACGGTTCAGCAGATCCTGAAGCGTGGATAATAGAATCTTCGGCGGCTGGGATTTCGACAGGAAGGTGTCCACCGCCTTCAGTTTGCTCTTGGGCAATGGCCCGTAGGCGGATAACAGCATGATCGGGACATGCGACTTGGCACGCTTCATCTTCGCGGCAACCACATCGCCGTTCATCCCCGGCATCTGGTAGTCGAGGACCACCGCGTCCACAGAGTGCGAGAAGAACAACTTCAGTCCTTCGTCCCCGCCAGTCGCCTCCAGAACTGCATAGCCGTTGCTTTCGAGCAACATCTTGCGGCCGATGAGCCCGTTCCAGTGGTCGTCAATGCAGAGAATTGTTGCTTTTGGCCGAGACATCGTTGTTGTTCTCCATCTCCAATTCGGCCAGGGTGTTTTCTTTCAGGGGGATACTTCGGTCCGTGGAAGGGCCGATGTTACCTAGTGAAGTGGCGGGCAAACTGATTCGACCATAGGAGGAACGTACTTTCAAATTACGAACGTCCACTTGGGTGCCAGTTACCAGGGTCGGAAGCTTCGAGGGGGCATTTCATCAGTAATTCTCAGTTAGTGAAATCGCCTGTTTGTGTCCACTATCTCAGCATCAGTGCTGATTGCTGTTGCGCAGGCTCAACTCCATTGTTTGATCCTGCGAGACAGAAGAGGCCTACCGCAAGCAAGCCAAACGAAGAACACCAGAGGAAGTATCCAACTCCGAGATCGGACCTGTCCGGTACGTAGAAGACGTACCACTGAGAGTTCACAACGAAAGCCGCAGCGGCAACGAATGCTGCCGCCCGGCGAAGTTTAGGGGATGCCCGCCACACAATCCACGGGGAAGCGAGCACAAACAAAACTGTTGTTAGGACTCCTGCCGCAGAGATCGCCGTACCATACCATGGGTCGGCGCTCGCAACTCCGCAAGGTCGTAACGCGCAGGTTTCAGACAGAAAGACCGACCATCCAGGAATACCATGGTCAAGCCTGCTCCCTAAGAAACCCTTGACCGCCGGAAGGAACCATGAAGCTGTATGAAGCGACCATGCCGCCACAATCACAAGATACCGCTTCGTCATTGTGTTGACCTTTTCAAACCGACAAATCTCACTCCATGGCAAGTATATTCCTTGAAGCGCGCTAGGTGCGCTAGTTGCTGCGAAACCCGCATTACACTCATTGACTCGGAATGGCCGATCTTCTCAATGATGAGTGACGCTATCATTCCCACTCTCGCAAACTGACGCGCCCCCGACCTTTTTCATCACAAATTAGCTGTGAGTACCGTCACAGACAGAAAACCAGCCATCCGCGATAATAGACGATAGATAGCAGATGAACGAACTGGGGCAGCCGGATGTACCCCCCGCCGCGCAAAACCGGGCTGGCGAAGCTGCCCCATTTTCAGCCACTCTTTGACATCAGACAGTAACGAGAAGGTAAATATTGCGCCCCCACCACCTAGAACCATGACTCCAATAGGCAGGGGGAGGGAGGACCCCGTCTATGCAAAGAGTAAACAGAATGGAAGTCAGCCGGGACCAAAGCTGATTCAAAAGACCGGTCCAGCGGAAAGCGTCAGTCAAGACGCGAATTGATTTTGACTGGAGACCTGAGACCTGAAGCTGACCCCTGATCCCTACTGCATATCTCCGCCCATCGGCACGTACTTGAATTTCTTTCCATCGAAAAATACGGCGGAGCTATCCCCCATCTCTCCCGCTTCTTCAACGTAGATTGCCTCGACCGTCCTCTTTTTCAGCTGGAATTTTCTGACGGAGAGCGACTTATACGGCAAATTCACAATCACGAACTTCGACTTCGGAGTTGCCGCGTGCCAGCCGTCTTTCCCCGCGCCGTAAATGATCAGCACCACCAGACCGCGGTTCGTGGGATCGCCTTCGCTGAACGTGGTCGTGATCCTCGGGTTGCCGTAGCCAAAGTATTCGTAGTAGGGATCGATCACCAGGTAATTGTGTTCGCCCTGGTCGAGCATCGGATTCTTGCAGCGCGCCGCAATGATCACGTCTTCCACGCCGTCGCCGTCCAGGTCGCCGACCCGGACTCCGATCTCGGGCAGAAAAGTGAATTGGTCGCCAAACTGCTTTTGCACAAAAGCGTTATCGATTTTGCCGGTCGCAGGCTGCCCCTGCCCGAAAGCTGGAATCAACAGCGCGACGCTGAACGCCAGGAGTAGAGATACTTTTTTCATGAGCCTACTCTAGCCCCGTTGTGTCACCAAAGGCAGGTAACGAAAGTCACCTATCGAAGAAGGTTTCAGAGGCTCCAAGCTTTCCAGTGCCTGGATAACGCCAACGCCCCAGCCGGGGTATAGTGATCGACGTGCCACTGGGTGACGAGAAACTGAGTGAAAGGAAACTGATTCAGCAGATCCGCCGTTCTGCCGGCAGAAACAAAGGCAAGTCGGTGACGACGGGCATCGGCGATGACTGCGCCGTGTTGCGCTTTCCTCCCGGACATGAGGTGCTGTTGACCACCGACTTCACCATCGAGAACGTCCATTTCCGGCGAGATTGGCACCCTCCCGAACTGGTGGGGCGACGCTGCCTGACGCGCGGGCTGAGCGATATCGCGGCCATGGGCGGTGAGCCGCAGGCCGCATTCTTATCGCTGGCCATCTCGAACGACGTTCCGCAGAAGTGGGTGGATCGCTTCTTGAAAGGACTGCTGGAGCTGGCACGAGAATTCCAGGTTCCGCTGGCCGGTGGCGACACGGCGCAGTCGCCGGGCGGGATACAGGCGGACATCGTCGTGGTGGGCTCGGTGCCGAAGGGAACGGCGGTGCTGCGGTCGGGGGCGAAGGCGGGCCAGCAGATTTATGTGACCGGGGAGTTGGGGCGCTCCGCGGAGGCGCTCGCGCGGCTGATGGAATCGAAGGTGGTGGAATCGAGGCCGGTGGAAGCAGCGTATCGCCGCTTTCATCCGCAAGCGCGGGTTGCGGTGGGCCAATGGCTGCGCCGGCGTGGAGTGGCATCGCGCCATGATTGACGTGAGTGACGGCCTTTCCACTGACCTCGAACACATCTGCCAAGAAAGCCACGTGGGCGCTGAGATCGAGGCGGAGGCGATCCCGCGGGCTCAGGTTGGGCCCGGGAAAAAGCGGGTTGCACTCGAATTGGCGTTGCATGGCGGCGACGATTATGAATTGCTGTTTACGTCCGCGGCGGCAGTCCCCTCCAAAATCGCGGGGGTTCGAGTGACAAGGATCGGCAAAATCACGATCGGCAAGATCACGCGGTCCGCCGGGATGCGGCTGATCGGGTTTGATGGAAAAGCGCGGCGCCTCAAGGCCGAGGGATGGGAGCACTTCGTCCCCTGTTCTGGGACCGCCCAGGCGACCGGTAATGGGCGCTCGATTACCTAGGTAATCTGGCCGGATGGTCACGTATTTGGCGCTGCCTTGGTAACTCTCCAAAGGGCGTAGTGAGGTTGACATGGGGAACCGGGTTTGCTACCTTTTAATTCGCCGTTCACAAAAATTGTGCCGAACCCAAGTACTGCAACTTGAATCAGTTGCAGCGATATTGGATTTTGGCTTGCCTGGTTCCGTGGTTTAGGTGAAGAGCCAGCCTGCTCCTAATGCGGCTGGTGGAATCAGGATTCCGAGCCCGAGCGTGACAGTTCCAGCTCTGGCAGGATTCCGAAGCAAAAATACGCTTTGTGGAAGATGGCTAATTGCGTAAACGCTTTTACATATTTTTCGTAGCCAGGGACGAAGCGGGACAGCTTCGCAAGATCACCATTCCGGTCCAGTACCTTTACGTTCTTCTGGCCGGGGCGGCAATCGGCGCGCTCTGTCTCACGGGAATTGCCAGTTCTTATACCCACCTGCTGCGAGAAGTGGCGCACTATCACCAGCTCCGCACCGAGCACGCGCAGCTCAAGGACAACTATTCGCGTCTGGAACAGGTCGAAAAGGAACGTGACATCCAGGTAGCTTCTCTGGGATCGCTGGCCAGCGAGGTATCCGCGCTTTACGGACTCAAGTCCGATCCCGCGATGGTGTCAGCCTCGACCGAGCAGATTCAAGCGGCGCAAGTGAATTCTTCGCTCGACCAGCTTTATGCGTTGAAGCACACCGCGCTGAGCGGCGCGGCCAGCGTCGGCATCTCACTCGGCCTGACCAAGAACTCCACTACGGCCGACTGGATCCGAGCCAACTCGGCTCCAAACCTCTGGCCGGTCGAAGGCCAGATCACGGCTTCTTTTGGAGAGCGCATCGATCCGTTTAACGGGGAAGGCGCCTTCCACTCCGGCGTTGATATCTCCGCGGTGGTCGGTTCGCCGGTGATCGCTCCGGCGGACGGCAGCGTCACTTTCGCCGACTTTCTGGGCGGCTACGGACGCGCCATCATGGTTGACCACGGACACGGCATCACCACCCGCTACGGCCATCTTTCGAGCTTCGCCGTCACCGCCGGCCAATTCATCCACCGTGGCGACACCATCGGCTACGTAGGCTCCAGCGGACGCTCCACCGGCCCGCACCTCCACTACGAAGTTCGCATCAACGACGCCCCGGTAAATCCCTACAAGTACCTGAGGCTGACGGTGGCCCGCGTCGGCGGGTTTGCAGCCGGCTCGTAAGGCTCCAGTTCTTCAGTCCGATCCCTTAAAGAAATTGTCATCCTGAGCGAAGCGAAGAACCTGCTGTTCGTCTGCCGAGGGCACCTGAAACTTTGGAACCTTTTTTACCCTTTCGCCTTCTTCACTTCCTCAATCAGCGGCGGCACGATGTCAAACAAATTTCCGACCATGGCAATGTCCGCAATCTCGAAAATCGGCGCTTCGGAATCTTTGTTGATGGCCATGATGCTCCGTGAACCCTTCATGCCGACGAGTGCTGGATCGCGCCCGAGATTCCCAGCGCCAGATAAAGCTTCGGAGCGACCGTCTGTCCCGACGATCCGATCTGGCGGTCCATGGGCAACCATCCGTTGTCGCAGATCGGACGCGACGCCGCCAGTTCACCGCCCAGCGCATCGGCTAACTGCTTCGCCAGTACGATGTTCTTCTCCTCCTTGATCCCGCGCCCCACCGACACAATAATCTCAGCCTGCGTCAGATCGACCGCCTGCTTGGCTTCCTTGAAAACTTCCTGCGGCTGATTTCGCATCACGCCATCCGGAATTTCAACGCTCACCGTCTCGACCGGAGCAGGCGCTGCGCCTGCCTCGACTTTATCGGCGCGAAACGAGCCGTTTTGAAAGGTGACGAAGCACGGCCCGGAGCCGGCAAAACTCACGTCGGCGACGAACTTTCCCTGAAACATCTGCCGCGTGAACAGCAGCTTGCCGCCTTCGTACTTATAGCCGATCACGTCGCTGATAGCTGTGGTTTGCAAGGCCGTCGCCAGCTTCGGCACAAAATCCCGCACCTGGTAGGTATGCGGCATCAACACCAGTTTCGCCGGATGCTTGCCCGATGAATTCTTGCAGGGCGTGGACGAACGCGTCTGGAGTGTAGGGCTCGAGCCTGGCCGACTCGATGGCATAAACTTTGGCAACCTTCTTCGCCGCCACCTCGCCGGCGATGGCGGCTACGCCGGAACCGACCACCGCGGCTTCCAGCGTCCATCCCGTCTGAGCGGCAATGGCCTGCCCGGCAGCAATCGTCTCCCACGAGACGCGGTTCAGTTTCCCTTCGCGTTGTTCAACGATTACCAGAATTGTGTCAGCCATAAAAGTCAGTTCTCTGCATGCCGAGACGGGGCAAGCCCCGTCTCTACGAAAAATGCGTGGTAGAGACGCGGCTTGCCGCGTCTCGCGCCCTCTCCGACAATCTCAGATTACGCGCAGTTCATTCTTCAGTTTTTCCACCAGCTTCTTCGCGACTTCCGCCGGAGGGCCTTCCAGGAATTCTGTGTTCTTCGACTTCTGAGGCAGGTATAGTTTCTCGATCTTCTGCAAATTTGCGCCTATCGCCGATTGCACCTCGGCCAAGGTGACCTTGCGCATGGGTTTGTTCTTGGCCTGCTTGATCCCGATCAGGGTCGCATAGCGCAGCTTATTGATGCCCGACTGGATGGTCAGCACCGCCGGCAAAGGCATGTCGACGAACTGAAAGAATCCGGCTTCCAGTTCCCTTTTCACGCGGATGCCGGCGTCATTTTTTTCAATCTGCATGATGATGGTCGCGTGCGGCAGTCCCAGAATCTGCGCCAGAATCACGCCTGTTTGCGCATAGCCATAATCGTCCGACTGCAAGCCGGTAAAGATCAGGTCGAACTTGTCGTCTTTTATGGCCGCAGCGATGGCCCGCGCCGTGTTGTAGGCATCGAGCCCGACAAAAGCATCGTCTTCCAGATGGATCGCCCGGTCCGCGCCTTTCGCCAGCGCCTCGCGCAGCACCTGCGACGCGCGGGCCGGCCCTGCCGTAATGACCACTACCTCGCCGGTATGCTTTTCCTTCTGCCGCAACGCCGTCTCCAGCGCGAATGCGTCCGGCTCATTCACTTCGTAGGAAACATCTTCGCGGATCCACGTCCCCGCGTCGTTCAGCTTCAGCGGAGCGTCTTTCTGCGGCACCTGCTTCAGGCAAACCAAAATCTTCACAGATCAACTCCCATCCCTTGCAGCGTCAGTCTGGTGGCCAAACTGGTAAGTATAAACGAGGCGATGGAATGGGGACATTTCAGCGTCGTGTAGGGACCACGTCCTGGAGGGGTACACCACCGTAACCTTGACCGCACCCATCTCGCTTGCGATGCTGAATGTTGTGAAGAAGTCTCAGAAGAGCAAGAGTCCGCGCGCCCCCCGTATCCGCGTCCCCAATAGTGAGCGCGCTGTATTTACGGTCGATGGTGTCCGCTTCGTTGGCGTGCTTCAGCGCCTTTCTCTAACCGGAGGTTCCGCCGTCCTCTCCAAAGGTCCGATTTCCCGCGGGACCATGGGTGAAATGGCTTTGGGTACGGTTTTCGGCAAAGTCAGCGCGCATATCGAATTCCTTCAGACCGGCGCCGATGGTATTCCGCTCGCGCAAGCCTTCCGTTTCCTGGCCATGGACGATGCCAGTTCCAGACGCTTCGCTGCCGCCGCAAAACAAATGGAAGAAGAGGGCTTCAGCGACGCTCCGCCAGCTAAGCCGCTTTCCACCCCAGCCTCGGAAACGCTAGGCCAACTCCTGCACAGTGTCCGCCGTATCGCCGCCACACTCGTGGCCAATCGTACCTCCGCCAAGAGCTAGTACCCAGCCGCCAAGTTTAAATAGTGGAGCGCTACTGCAGGAATGCGACGCTCTGCACGCCCGTGATCTCAAAGCGCTTTCGGCAGCGCATGTTCTTGCACATCATCATGTCGTCCCGCCGCAGCATGTAGGACTGCGCTTTGGCAAACTTCGCCCGGTCACGATCATCCGCCCGCGGCGGCAGGCTCTTCTTCTTCATGCGCACCAGCCACTGAATCTCATACTCCGCCGACTGATGGCAGTGCGGACAACTTAAATTTGCCGGCTTCTTGTCGGACTTTTCATCAAAGAATTCGCGCTCATCCATAAAATATCAGACCCTCGGCTTGGGATTTAGGGACCACAGCCACCTCAGATTATTGCATTTTTGCGCAGCGAATGTGCGAAGATGCGGGCATTACGACCATGCCGCGCAAGCGCAAGAAAAAGACCTTCTCCGCCGCCCAGGTAGTTCGCGAAATGGCCCGCGAACGCGTGGGAAGTCCGAAACCGTCCCAACTCGTCCGCGCCAAGAAAAGTAAGCCCGAGCGGCACAAGCCCACTCTGGGCAAACTACTGACAGATGAATGAGCGCCCGGCTCTCAGTCGAAAGTCGCGGAGACGCTCGCGCCACCCACTGGGATGGTGACCGCGCAGGTATTGCCCGAAGAAGACGTGCAGCCTGTCCAAGTAACGAAACTGCCGCCTGATGCAGGCGTCGCAGTGAGTCCAACGGACGCCCCCACGGGATATTCTGAAATACACGCTGCCGGGCAACTAATGCCCCCCGTCAAACTTGCCACGGTGCCGGGGCCGACAACCTGGACGCTTAGCGTGGCCTCCGTACCGCCTCCCGGGCAGACCGGGTTGGCCGGATCATTCACGGTCACGGTCGCATAACCAATCACGATGTTCGAAGGACCGCCAGTGCCTTCCGGCATAGTCGCCGAGACATTCGCGCCACCGCAGCCTGCTCCCGTTGTAGTCACCAGACCAGCGCTTATCGTAACCACGTTATCGTTGACCGCCCAGGTCGCTTGGCTGGTTACATCCTTTGTCGCCGGAGGATGGATGTACGTGCCGATCGCGGTGAACTGCCCTTGACCTCCAGCAGTCGGCGTCAGAAAAGTAAAACTAGCGGGGTTAACCTGAAGGCTCACCAACTTCTGGTCGTGTCCGCAACTCGGCAGGCTTAACACCGCTCCCAGCGCCACCAGCGCGCCCAAGGCGAGCCCAATATAGCTCCGCTTCATACCCACCACTCCTGGAGGCAAGTTTCGGCCTGCCCGCATGTCAGATCGTGCTTGTCAAACCATGCTCGTCAAATCGTGCTCGTCAAACCAAGGAAAGATAAAAGCTAGCGGAAGCACGCTCAAAAAGCAAGAAATGACCCAATGACAGGAAGGTCAGATAACCCGGCCATTTCCTAATCCACATGCTCGCCCACTTCGAACCCTTCTTCGGATGGAGGCAGGACGTCGCGTTCGCCCGCGATCCAAACATACAAGGTCGGCAGCAGGAAGACGCTCATTATCAGGGCTGCGATCAGGCCGCCGACGATGACGATGGCGAACGGGCGCTGTGAGTCGGAACCGATGGCGTGCGAGAGAGCGGCAGGCAGCAGTCCCAGAGTTGCGACCAGCATCGTCATCATGATGGGACGCAGCCTCAGGACGGCGCCCTCAACTGCGGCGTCCTCGATGGAATAGCGCCGCGCTCGAAGCTGATTGATGTATTCCAGCATGATGACTCCCGTCTGCACCGACACACCGAACAGCGCCAGGAAGCCCACGCCGGAGGAAACACTGAAATGGGTGCCGGTTATCCAAAGAGCAAGCAGACCGCCAATCGGTGCGATCGCAACCGTCGCCATAATCAACAGCGCCCATTTAAAAGATTTGAACATCGTGTACAGGATGACAAAGATGAGGAGGATGGTAATCGGGAGAACGATCAGCAGACGCGCGTTGGCTCGCTTCTGGCTCTTGTATTCGCCCTCCCAATCAATGCTGTATCCGGTGGGCAGTTTGACCTGGTCGCCCACCCTTTTGATCGCTTCTTCCACCGTGCTGCCAAGATCACGACCACGGACGCTGTACTTGATGGCTACATAACGTCGATTGCCTTCGCGATAAATCTCCGAAGCGCCATCGGTCACGCTGATCTTGCAGAGCTGCGCCAGCGACACCCGTTCCCCGGAAGGAGATAGCAGGCGGATGTTCTCGATTGCTTCCTGCGTATCGCGATATTTTGGCAGGTAGCGCAGGGTCAGGTCGTAGCGCGCTTCGCCCTGGAGAACCTGGGTGAGCGCGTTCCCGCCCACCGCGGTCTGAACCGCATCCTGCACGTCGGAAACATTGATCTGGTAACGGGCGGCGGCCTCGCGATCCACCGTCACGTTGAGGTTGGGCTGGCCGAGGACACGGAAAACTCCGAGATCCTCAACGCCATCGATTTTGCGCATAATGCCGACGATTTCGTCACTCTTCTGCTCCAGAACCTTCAGATCGTCGCCATAGATCTTCGTGGCCAGCGCGCCTTTCACTCCGCTGACAGCCTCTTCCATATTGTCTTCGATGGGCTGCGAGAAGCCCCAGACCACGCCGGGAATCTTGTCGAGTTCGCGACCCATGGCCGCGATCAGTTCGTCTTTGTTCTCGTGGAAGATCGGCCGCCACTCCTCTTTCGGCTTGAGGTCCACGAAGTATTCGGTGTTAAAGAAACCGGTGTTATCGGTTCCGTCGTCTGGACGCCCCACCTGGCTGGTGCATTGCGGCACCTCGGGGAACGAACACAGGACGACTCGGGCCTGGTTTGCGATCCGGATCCCCTCGTCCGGCCCGGTACTGGGCGCCAGCGTGCCGCGTACCCAGAGTGCACCTTCATCCAGGTGAGGCAGAAATTCGGAACCGATGACGCCGCTGAAAGCGAGGTACGCCCCAAAGACCATCAGGAGAACACACGCACCGACAGTGGTCATGCGCCACCGAATCGCCCAGCGCAGGCCGTCGCGATATCGTTCGCTCACATAGCCCATGACCGGGTTACGCCATTCGCTCGCCCCATGGGCGAACGCGAAACTTGCCAGCACGGGCGCGACCAGGATCGAGAAGAGCAATGCCCCGAGCAGCGCGAAGGCGACGGTCCAAGCCATGGGGTGGAAGAGCCTGCCTTCCACGCGTTGCAGCGTAAAGATCGGCAAGAAAGCGGTAATGGTGATGACGATCGCATAGAACACCGGCCGCTGCACTTCATGCGAGGCAAAACTGATTCGTTCGGTAGCGGTCTTGACCCCGTCGGTGTGGCTTAAATGGCGCACAATGTTTTCGATCAACACGATGGCCCCCTCCACGATCACACCGAAGTCGAGTGCTCCAAGCGACAGCAGATTGGCGGGAATGTGCATCAAGTTCAGACAAATGGCCGCAAATAATAAAGCAAACGGAATGGTCGCGGCGACGATGAGGGCGCCACGAACATTACCCAGAAATAGCAGCAGGATGACCGATACCAGGATCATGCCTTCGGTGAGGTTGTGCAGCACGGTGTGAGTCGTGTAGTGAACCAGCAGACTGCGATCGAGGAAAGGGACGATCTTAACGCCCTTGGGCAAGATGTGATCGTTGAGTTCTTTTACTTTTTCATGGATGTCCGCGAGCGCCTTCTCGCCGGTTGCGCCTTTGCGCAGCAATACGATGCCTGAGACTACGTCATCGTTATCGACAATCTTGCCGTCCTCGCGGTGCAGGGCTCGGGCAAACTGACCGAGGCGAATCTTGGGACCTTGCGAAACGACCGCAATGTCCTTGACCCGCAGCGGCGTGCCATTCTTGGTTACGATGACCGTGCGTTCGATGTCCTGCGCGTGGTCGACCAATCCGACGGAACGTACGTTGATCTGCTGCAAACCTTCCTGGATGAAGCTTCCGCCCGCGTTGGCGTTGCTATTGGTGAGTTGCTGCTCGACCTGGGCCAGGCTTAAGCCATACGCAACCAGTTTGTCGGGGTTGACGCGAACCTGGTATTCGCGCGTAGGGCCGCCGAAGCTGGCCACGTCCACAATGTTGGGGACAGACTTGAAACTCTTCTCGACGACCCAGTCCTCAATGGACTTCAACTCCATCGGGTCATACGCCGGATTCGTGCTGTGCAGGGTGAAGAAATAGATCTGGCCGACCGGACTCCAATCCGTGCCCATTTGCGGCACCACGTTCGGCGGCAGCGTGACTTCGCTTAGGCGCTCCAAGAACCCGTTCGCGATTCCAGTCGTTGTCCGATACGTCGTCGAAGATCAGCTTGATGTCGGAGAGCCCGAAGAGCGAGAACGAACGCAGATGCACAACATGCGGAATTCCGTTCATCACGATTTCGAGCGGAATCGTGACCTGCTGCTCGATCTGTTCCGCCGAAATCCCGGGCCATTGCGTGATGATCTCGACGTAGTTATCCGCCACGTCGGGATAGGCCTCGATGGGTAAGTTATGGAATGCAACCATGCCGCCGGCGAAAAGCATCACGGCAAAACCCAACACGAGCAGGCGGTTGTCGAGAGCAAAATCAACGACTCGGCGAATCATTCATTGCTCCCTTATTGCTCCAATGTGTTCTGCAGTACCAGAGCGTTCGAAACCACTCGATCTCCGGGCTTGATGCCTGAAATAACTTCTTGCAGGTTGCCGGGAAGCATTTTCCCCGTGACCACTTCCAGACGTTTGAAATGGTCCGTGCTCTTCGCTACAGGCGTGTAAACCCATTCGCGATCATGCAAGTGCAGAATGGCGGTTGCGGGAACTGCCGCCCGGGTTTCGGGCTCCTTCCCGTAGAACGTGGCCGTGACGAACATTCCTACACGCATCATTCCGGGGTTCGCAACTTCGAGCCGAACTTTGGCAGTGCGGATGGTCGGATCGAGAACCGGCAGGATGTTGTCGATCCGGCCTTTGAAGAGCCGGTTGGGATAGGCGCTCAAGTGGATATCCGCATACTCACCGGGGTGCACGGCGTCGAGATCGTTTTCGTACACGTCGCAGATGATCCAGACATAGGAAAGGTCAGAGATGGTGTAAGGATTCGGAGAGCCCAATCCTTGCACGCCCGATGCGTTGGTAACTTGCTGGTCCGTGATCACGCCCGATATGGGAGCGAAGATATCGACGATTCCCGAGGGATGATCCTTATCAATGCCGAGAAGCCGTAACTGCTCGATAGAGGCATCCAGACCGGCTTTGGCGTTGTCAGCGGCGTCTTGGGCCTGTTCGAGAGCGCTCTTGGCCACGGCGCCCTTATCGTAAAGGATCTGCTGCCGTTCGAGCTGTTGTCGCGCCAGCAGGTCATCGCTCACGGCTTTGCGATACGTCTGGTACGCTCCGGAAACATCGTTGCTCTGAACCCTGAGCAACAACTGGCCCTTTTTCACGGTGTCGCCTAACCTGGCCTTGATTTCCACCACTCGTCCCGCGGCGAGTGAGATCACGGGCACGGCGCGTGCGACATCGGGCTGCACCACGCCGGTGACATTCAACGCCGGCGCCGCTTTATGCTCAACCGCAGTCACCAATGGGAACTGGTCGGGATGGTCCACTTTGAAATTGTTGGCATCCAGGTCCGGCTCGACGGTTGCCGCAGGTGGCGCCTCGGCCTTCGGGTCGGCCTTATTTTCGCCGCAGCCGGCGAGCGCAGTGAATGCAACACACACAATGGCCGCTATGAAAAACACCCAGATGAACGACTGCCGCCGGCGAACCGATGTGGTTGGTGTTGTGACTGTCATTGGATTACCTCGCGCCCCACCGCGAGATTCAACTGACTCGCGGATATCAAATAAGAGCCGACCAGGTTCACATAATTGAGTTGAACGCTGCGGTAGTCGTTTTCCGCGCTCAGAAAGTCCAACAAAGATGCCCCTCCGTGCTGGTAGGCAAAAGTAACAGTCTCGCGGACGCGCACCGCCTGCTGTAGATATTTCGCTTTATAGGGCTGCAGCAGAATCACGTTGCTGTTGACCGTGGCGTAGGCGGAATCGACATCACTGAATACTTGCGCCTGGGCGGCATCGAGTAGCCTCTGGTTCCGATCGATGTCCAGTTGCGTGCGCAGCTTCTCGCCCTGGTTCCGGTCGAAGATACGCAGTGGAATGCTTACATTGAAGCCAATGTATTGGTCGATGGGAGGGTTCCGGCCCACGTCAAAACCGAAAGTCGGATCGGTCGAGCCATTGGCAACGGCGAGTTTGTGGTCGGTCCTGGCCTTCTCTACTGCCTGGATTGCCGCTCGCAGGTCAGGCCGCGTATCCAATGCAATCTTGCGGAAGTCGTCCAGAGGTGCAAGTTGGTCGCTGAAGTCGAATGGCCCAGTCACGTCAAATTGTTCAACCGGCGTCCGGTCGTTTAGAAGCATCAACAGCTGAATCTTTTCGGTTCGAAGATTGACCTCGGCGGTTTGCCAGTCCGATTCGTACTGGACCCGCTGCAATTCCAGACGATCCAGGTCAATTTGCGCGATGTCGCCTGCTTTGAATCGTTCCCGGCTGATGTCAAGCACATGGTCGTAATAGGCCAGGTTTTCCTTGGCCACGTTTAGAACCGCCTTGGCCTGCAGGGTTCCGACGAATGCGCCGCGCAAGCTGAACAGAAGATTTCTTTCCAGATCATCCTGGCTGGATACGGCGATCGCCGTCCCTTCTTTCGCGCTCTCCAGTCGTAATTCGCGCTTATGCTGGCGCTCATGCAGGTAGCTGGCGGATACGATCGTCTCCATGTATCCGAACGTACTGTGAGGCGGTCCGCCGTTGAACGGATCGATCTGATCGACGTCGAACGCCAAGCTCGGGTTGGGGCGCATGTGGGCGGTAATCTCTTGGGCCTTGGATTCGTCAATGCTCAGCTTCCCGGCCAGCAGGGTGGGGTTGCGCTGCTCGAAACGGTCTTTCACCTTCTCCCAGGTCAAACCTAGTGCGGGCTGCGGGGTCGGCGGCTGAACCGCCTGCTGCGCGGACGAAGCCACGGCAGCTCCCAGCGTTAGAACCAGGAGACGCCAGCAACATCGCTGGGTTTTTATGTGCATCCAGTAACTCCGTCAGCGGCCTCTCGGATTTTCCGAAGGCTTAGTCGAGATTGGGCCTGCTGTCTCCGTGGGGCGTCCGCCATCTGAGTGTCGGATGCTCCTGTATGTAAGGCCCCTGTAAGAACTACCAAAAAAGAGAGGGAGGTCGCCGTCGATTCTTGAATTGAAATGGATCGGCGATTTCGCAAGCTACGTGAGGTGGCGGGAGTACGGAGGAGCACGGCTAGCGCGGAGAATGGAGGGAGCAACAGGCACCGAAAGAGGCACCGTGAACAGTTCGTGCCAGCCCTCGCTGATGAGTCCGAGCGACGCCGCGGCGCAGACGACAGCAGGCAGGGTCTGCCAGGGGTTGTGCCAGACAGAGACTCTCTCAACAGCTGCCTCGCAGACGCTGCGCTTGCATGGCGAAGATTCTTCCATTTCGGCGCGCATGGCGTGTAGATCATCGGATGCCGAAATCACCGGGAACAGCAGAACGAATACGCAGCCCAGTACGCAAAGAAAGACGAAAGGGCGCGCCGCCGGACCTTTTGCTGGACCATTCGAACCGGTCGAAGAAGTTCGCTGCCGCCACAGCACATAGCCGGGCGCCAGCAGAGACAGCCAGCAGAGGTTAAGAAAAAGCTCCATACTCACGATTTTCTCGGAGAATATACCACGAACACAATCTGGTGCAACTGCCTCAGCATACTGAGGATAGCACGCAAACGGCAAGTGACTTGCGTACCCGGTTAGCACTTGCCGGGCGGCGAAGCCGCTACGGACCCTGCGTGACCTGCAGAGGTCGCGGGGTCTGGAGTCTCTGGCGCAGGATAGCCTCGCGGGCGGGGATTTCAGCAATGGCATCGGCGTGGATCACATAGCCGCCGAACGGTAGCGTGTTGCCAAATGGAATCTTGACCTTCGCAACCCCGGCGTTCAGTGGGAAATGCTCGTAACCGATTGCCGTTGCGCGCCCGTTTTCGGCGACGGCTACGACGATGACGGTCAGATCGAAGGTGCTTTTGGAGCCATTGGAGACCTGCAAGGAGCCGTCAATCCGATCGTCGTGGACCTTTGGAAAGTCCAGCCATTCGAGCAACAGAGATGTAGACACCACAATCTGGAGCTCTTTGTTAATGCTGTGCGCGGGCAGGCCGGAGTCTTCGACTTTTAAGGTCAGCGCAAAAGAGCCGGGTTTAGTGGGGCGGCCAGCCAGCAGGCCTTCCCGGCTGAGCGTGATTCCTTCGGGAAGATCGCCGCTGGCCACGCTCCAGACGTAGGGCGGAACGCCGCCGTGGGCATGGAGAAGAATGTGAAATTCCACGCCTGCGTCGAGTGGGGGCAGAGTTTCGTTCCCCACGGCGAGCGGCGGAGCTTGCGCGGTCAGCAGAGTGCAGAGACTAGTCAGGATCGCAACGAGCCTCATGATTTTGGTGAAATTCATCTTGGCTCGTTTGATTTTACGCTGGGCACAGCGTAAAAGAACTGCAATATGTCCTATCGTCTATCCCGCGTTGTGGTTGGCCTTTTATTCTTCTATTTGCTCGTTTGTCTGACGGATCCGGACGCTCTGGCGCAGGCCGCAGCTTCTTCCCAGCAGAAAAGCCAGGAGCAAAAGAAGACTGCCAACTCCGACTCCGAAGAAGCCGCGATCTTCGAACGAATCCTGAATCGTGTCCGCTTTGAAAACGACGGAACCGAAGTCAGCGAGACCGAGGCCGTGGTTCGGATTCAGAGCCAGGCGGGGGTGGAAGAATTCGGCCAAATGGTTTTCGGGTACTCATCGGCGACCGAGAAGCTGGAAGTCGAATATGTCCGCGTGCGCAAACCGGACGGGCAGGTGGTGGTAACGCCGGAGTCGACGGCGCAGGATTTCGCTCCCGATGTGCTGAAAGAAGCTCCGATGTACAGCGACTACCGGCAGCGGCATATTTCCGTGGCGGCGCTGCAGCCCGGAGACACGCTCGAGTACCGCACCGTCACGCGCGTTCTCACGCCGCTCGCAGCCGGAAACTTCTGGTACGAATACACATTTCCGAAGGGAGTAGTGGTCAACGAAGACCGGCTCGAAATCAACATCCCGAAATCGCGTGAAGTGAAGCTCAAGACGCCGGCGCGAAAGCCGGAAATTCAGGACACCGGAGACCGGCGCATTTACACCTGGGTGGTGAAGGATATCCAGCCGGATCGCGACAAGGACAAAGATAAGGATGAGGCGGACGAAACCACCAGTCCTGACGTGCAGTTGACGACTTTCACCAACTGGGATCAGGTGGCGCAATGGTATGCAAAGCTGCAAGGCGAGCGCATGACGGTGGATGACAGCGTGCGAAAAAAAGCGGACGAGCTCACCAAGGGAGCGAACACGCCCACCGAGAAAGCGCGACGACTGTACGATTTTGTGGCGCGGAGTGTACGGTACGTGAGCATCTCGCTAGGAGTCGGCCGCTATCAGCCGCACTCGGCTTCGGACGTCCTGCAGAATGGCTACGGTGACTGCAAGGATAAACACACGTTGTTCTCCGCGATGCTGCGGGCAGAGGGAATTCAGAGTTATCCGGTGCTGATCGACAGTACGCGCCAACTGGATGAGGACGTTCCCTCACCGGCACAGTTCGATCACGTGATCACGGCGGCACGGCTGGGGACGGGAACGGAGCTGACCTGGCTCGATACAACTCCTGAAGTGACGCCCTTCGGCCTGATTCTCTACCAGTTGCGAAACAAGGAAGCCGTGTTGGCGTCAGACGACAGTGAGGGAGGCTTGCGGCGGACGCCGGCGGATTCTCCCATCAAGACTTTCATGCACTTCACGCTCGACGGCAAGTTCAGCGAGTTCGGCGCGCTCGACGCGACCCTTGATGTCACCGCCCAGGGAGATCGCGATTGGCCGATGCGCGCCAGCTTTCGGCGATTTTCGCAGGCGCAATGGAAGGATTTTGTCAAAGCCCTCTCTGCAAGCTGGGGCTTGCCAGGGGATGTCGATGACGTGCAGCTCGATCCCATCGAGGATACGAGCAGGCCTTTTCATCTGAAGTATCACCTGCATCAGGATCAGTATTTTGTAGTTCCATCGGCGAGCGTGAATTTTCGTCCGATTCCGCCGCTGGGGATGCCGGCGATTCGAGCGTCGGAAAAGAACACGGCACCCTTGAACATCGGCCCCGCAGGTGAAGCGGACTACCGGGTCCACTTGCAATTTCCCGCCAACTACACGGTGCGCACACCGACCCCGGTGAAAATGTCGCGAGATTATGGCGACTATTCATCAACCTATTCGCTGAGCACTTCCGGCAAACAAGGGATTCTGGAAGGCGAACGCAAACTTGTCGTGAAGATGAACGAGTTGGCGGCGGCGCGACGAGCGGATTACGAATCGTTTCGCAATGCCACGCAAAGCGATCAAGACCAGCTTTTGTCGTGCACCATCCTGACGCCGTCGGGGCAAGGGGCGCAGACGGCTTCAAAAATGGAAGGCACTCCCGCGGAGTTGCAAAAAGCGGGGATGAAAGCGCTGCAGAGCAAGGATTATCAGACGGCGATCACACTGCTGAAGCGCGCGGTGGACGCGGATGTCCCGCAGCCGAGCCTGAAGGACGGCTGGTATGACCTGGGACAGGCCTACGCCGGAGCCAACGATCATCCAGGCAGCGATCGGCGCCTTCCGGTTGCAGATCGAGCTTGATCCGAATCACAACCAGGCGAATGGCGACCTGGCAATGGAGTTGCAGCAAACGGGAAAGACCGACGAGGCGATCGCGGCGTATCGCAAGCAGTTAGAAATTACCCCGTACCAGAAAACGACCCTGAAGAATTTCGGCCTGCTGCTGGCGCAGTTGGGACGTGATGCCGAAGCGCGCACGGAACTGGAAGCGGCTGCCGCGATTCCTCCGGCTGATCCGGAAACGAAGATGGCGCTGGCGCAGGTATACACGCGACTGGGAGAGAAATCGCAAGCGCAAGAGTTGATGAAGGGGCTGACGGGCAGTGCGGACGCGAATTCGAGTCAGGATATTTTCGCGGACGCATTAAAGATGAAAAGCAATATCAATCCCACCGAGACCGAGACCGATGCGCAGCAGGTTCTCTACGACATTGGAGGGCAGTTTGACTCGGGCGAGTTGGACCGCTTGGGGCCTTCGGCCTTTTCGTCGATGCGACTGGTGGCGTTGTCGTGGGCGCGCATCGGATGGGCAAAATTTCAGCGGGACGAAAATCTGCCGGCCATGCAGTTTCTCACGTCGGCGTGGCTTTTGAGCGAGTCCGGGACAGTCGCTAATCGGCTGGGGCAAGTGCTCGAAAAACAAGGCCAGGCGGAGAAGGCGCGCCACATGTATGCGCTGGCCGTAGCGGCAGGAGGCAACGATAAGCAGGACTCGCTGGCGCGCTTGGCCAAGCTGGCGGGCGACTCCAGCGCTGCGGAAAAGGACGCCGCCAAGGCGTCGGCGGAGTTAGTGCAGGCGCGCACCGTACAGCTCGGGCCGATCCCAGTGAGTGATAAGGTGAGCAGCAAGCCAGTTTCGGCGCGGTTCAATCTTGTGTTCGATGCCTCGCCTCGTCCCGAGCGTGCGGAGTTTGTTGACGGGGATGAGAGCCTTCGTTCCGCGGGCGACCAATTGCGCGAGAAAGATTTTCCTGTGAGGTTTCCGGATGTGTCGTCAGTGAAAATCGTTCGCCGGGGCCTGTTGAGCTGCAGCGGCTCGGGATGCCAGATTGAGCTGCTGTCCATCGAAAAGGAATCTATTCAGGGAGCGCAGGTGAGTTCGAAGAAGTGAGGCAGCTTATGACGGGTTTAAGAGCGGATTTAAATTCAACGATTGCGTCCGACCTGGCGGCGCGTTACCAGAAGCTGGCGGGTGTGGTTTGCGAACTGGCCACACCCCTGAGCGAAGATCAATTCTGGACTAAGCCCTTCGCATTCGGCAACAGCTTCGGCCACCTCGTGCTGCATCTCACCGGCAACTTGAATTACTACATCGGCACGCAGATTGCGGCGACGGGCTATGTACGCGATCGTCCGCTGGAGTTCTCAGACGCGACGCGGCCACCCAAGGCAGAAGTGTTGAAGAAATTTGATCAGGCAATTGAGGTGGTGCTCGGCACAATCAACAGTCAGTCGGTGGAAGATTGGTCAAAGCAATACGCGGCAGTAGGTGCCGATGCCCGGGACCGATTTGGCATTGTCCTGACGTGTGCGACCCATCTGCATCATCACATCGGCCAGCTGATGTATCTGCAATTTGAGTTGAAGCGGAAAGACTGAGATTTTTCTCGTGTGGTGGCGGGGCTCCGCCCCGCAGGACGGAGCAAGGCCGCGTCACCGGACTTACGATATGATGCGCTCTACGGGTGCGCAATTATGAGCCGCGCTGTTGAAACTACCTCCCCGCGTTCAGCCGAGGCGGGCCATTGGGGCAAAGAAGTTCGGTCGGACGTGCACGTCGCCTTTGAGGCGCGGGACACCGGTGGGATCGAGACCTCACTGGAATCTCGCGTTGCGCCCTTTTACGGCTCGGCGATCATGGAGCAGACGCGAGACGTCCTCGCGCGAACTGGGAGTGAAGCATGCGCGGGTTGCAATTCATGATGAAGGCGCGCTGCCCTTTGTGATCGCGGCTCGGATTGAGGCCGCAGCCAGGCGCGCGGGAATCGGGCTGGGCAAGCGCTCGCTGCCGGAGCAGCATCCGCTGCCGCCGCCCTCGCCAAAAGATAGGCTGCGTCGATCGCGCTTGTATCTGCCCGGCTCTGAACCCAGGTACTACATCAACGCCGCACTGCATGGGCCGGACGCCGTGGTTCTCGACCTGGAAGATTCGGTGCACCGCGAAGAAAAGGATGCGGCTCGCATCCTCGTGCGAAACACTTTGCGGGCGGTCGATTTCGGATCGTGCGAGCGCATGGTGCGGATCAATCAGTTGCCACTTGGGCTCGAAGATCTGGCCGAAGTGGTGAGCGAGAGTCCGGACCTGATTTTGATTCCGAAAATCGAAGAGTCCGAGCAAGTGCGGGAAGCGGATCGCATGATCGGCGAGATCAAGACACGCCACGGAATTATCCGGCCGATCTGGATTATCCCGATCATCGAATCAGCGCTGGGAATCGAGAACGCATTTGCCATCGCGACGGCGAGCGAAAATGTAGCGGCGTTGGCGATTGAGCTCGAGGATTACGCCGCCGATTTGGGCGTCGCGAAGACCACGGAAGGGCGTGAGTCGCAATATGCGCGGTCGCGCGTGGTGAATGCGGCGCGCGCGGCGGGAGTGCAGGCCACTCGATTCGGTCTTCAGCGATGTCGCCGACCTGGACGGGTTGCGGCGTTGGGCAGAAGCCTCGCGGGCGGCGGGGTTTGAAGGCATGGGATGCATCCATCCCGGGCAGATTCGGGTGATCCATGAGGCGTTTCAGCCGACGGCGGTCGAGATCGAACAAGGCGCGGAAAGTGGTGGCCGCTTTTGAAGAAGCGCAGAGCAAGGGGTTGGCCGCGGTGAGTCTGGGTTCGAAGATGATCGATCCGCCGGTCGTGCAGCACGCGTTGAAGCTGGTGGAAAGGGCGAAGGCGATGGGAGTGATCTCGTGAGCGGGAGTGTCAAGGAGAGCACGAAAGAAAGAGTAGAACTGGCGCATAACGCCGCGGGGCGGGCGGTGCCGACGATGGTGAACGGCAAACCGCAGATTCCATTTCTGGGCGCGGGCAAATATCAGCCGCGCGGGCGGAAGGCGGCGCCGGCGATCTGCTCAAATAAAGATTATCCGGATAGCGGCGATAAGCGCGTGGCCAACCTGGAGACCGCGCTGCGCAACTGCGGGCTGCGCGACGGAATGGTGATCTCGAATCATCATCATCTGCGGGACGGCGATCGAGTAGCGCTCATGGCGCTGGAAGCGGCGGCCAAAATCGGCGTCAAAGACCTGATGTGGTTCCCGAGCGCATCGTTTCCATCCCAGCAGGGCGCCATCGATCTGATGAAAAAAGGCGTGATCCATCATATCGAAGGCTCGATGAACGGGCCGTTGGGCGACTATTGCACGCATGGGAAGATGCGCGGCATGGGCGTGCTGCGTTCGCACGGCGGCCGCTACCAGGCGATCCAGGATGGAGAAGTTCACATTGACGTCGCCGTGATTGCGGCGCCGACCGCCGATTTTTTCGGCAATGCGGACGGCTCGCATGGCAAATCGGCATGCGGCTCCCTCGGTTTTGCGCTGGCGGATTCGACCTATGCTGATCGCGTGATCGTGGTTACCGACAATCTGGTGCCTTTCCCGTGCGTGCCCTGGCAGATTCAAGGCAACAACGTAGATTTTGTAGTGGAAGTGGACTCGATTGGCGATCCGGCGAAGATTGTTTCCGGCACGACGCAGATTACGCGCTCCCCCGACCGGCTGCGGATCGCGGAACTGGTGGCGCAGTTTCTGCGGGCAACGGGAATCATGAAGAATGGATTTTCCTTTCAGGCAGGAGCGGGCGGAATCGCGCTGGCATACGTCGAGTATCTGAAACAGATGATGAAAGAAGATGGGGTAAAGGCACGCTTCGTTCGCGGCGGATCGACGAAGTTTCTGGTGGAGTTGCTGCAGGAAGGGCTGACGGATTACATCCTGGACGGGCAGACGTTGGATCTCGACGGCGTGAAGTCGATCGCGAACGATCCGCGGCACGTGGCCACTTCGCCGTTCGCTTCGTACAACTACCACGGCAAGGGGAACTTCGCTTCGCTGGTCGATGCCGTGGTCTTGAGCGCGACCGAAGTTGACGTGAACTTCAACGCCAACGCGGTGACGCACTCTGACGGCCGATTGCTGCACAGCATTGGCGGATGGCAGAACTGCCTGTTTGCCGGCTGCACCATTCTCGCGCTGCCATCGTTTCGCGATCGCATTCCGGTGATCGTGGACGAAGTCACGACGATGACAGGGCCGGGCGAGATGATTGACGTGGTCGTGACCGAGCGCGGAATTGCCATCAATCCGAAGCGCACGGACTTGCTCCATGCGGTCATGGGATCGAAGCTGCCGGTTCGTCCGATTCAGGACATCAAGGATGAAGTCGAAAAGATTTGCGGCAAGCCAGCGCGGCCGAAGTTGGGCGACCGTCCGTGCGCGGTGGTGAAGTGGGTGGATGGGACGGTGCTGGATACGGTGTGGCAGGTTAGCTGACCTAAAGTTTCGAGCGATGGCAGGTTCGCGGGCGGACAGGTATCCTGATCTGCCCGATTTTATTTTGCGGAGGCGCGAGTGCGCGGGCTGAAGGCGAAGCGAGTCCTGATCACCGGCGGGGCCAGCGGCATAGGAGCGGCCACGGCAGCGCGATTTCTAGAAGAGGGATCGGTGGTGTGCGTGCTCGACCGTGACCCCGAGGCGCGGCGAAACGTCCAGCGCGAATTGCCCGGTCTGGCCGCAGCGCTCGACGCCGATGTTTCGAATCTGAGACAGGTGCAGGCCGCCTTTGCCGAATCGGTTCGCCTGATGGGCGGTGTGGATGTGCTGGTGAATAACGCCGGCATCAGCATCCGTCATAGCTTTCTCGACATCACGCCGGAAGAGTGGGACAAAGTGATGGCCGTGAATCTCACCGGAGTGTTCTACGTAGCGCAGACCGCGGCACGGCACATGATGGAGCGTGGCAGCGGCGTGATTCTGCAAACGGCGTCGACCAACGGCGTCATGGGATATCCGTTTTATGCGGATTACAACGCGACCAAGGCGGGCGTGATCGAGCTGACGAAATCGATGGCGCTGGAACTGGCTCCGAAAGTACGTGTATGCGCGGTGGCCCCGGGATACGTGATGACGCCGATGCAGCGCGCCGAGTACACCGATGAAATGATCGCAGACGTCAATCGGAAGATTCCTCTACGCCGTCATGCTCAGCCGGAAGAAATCGCGGCGCTGTTTGCGTTCCTCGCCTCTGACGATGCGCAAAACATAACCGGCCATGTTTACACCTGCGACGGTGGGGAAATCGCAGGGGGACTGGCCAGCCGTTAGTGGCGCCCCGTCGTTCCCGCGCGAAGGAAAAGGAAAGAGTTGGCATGAGCACGATCGTCTTTCTCGGAGGAGGCCGGATCACGTCCGCAATGCTGGCAGGCCTGCGCTTAGCCAAGACCAGGCATCGTCTGGTCGTGCATGATCGCAATCCGGGCAAGCTGCGCGATCTGAAAACGCGTTACGCGGTTGCTGTCGAGCCCGACCTGAATCGAGCCCTCAAGCAGGCGGACATGCTGATCGTCGCAGTTCGCCCAAGTTCGGTTCGCGAGCTTCTTCAAATCGTCGGCAAGGTCCTCGAAAAAGTGAACCGGGCATTGCCCGCAAGAAAGATGCTTGCCGTCAGCGTGGCCGCAGGTGTGCCGCTGCGCGCACTGAGCAAGCAGAACGGCGCGCCCATGCACTGGGCTCGTGCCATGCCGAGTCCTCTCTGCCGCAGCGGGCGCGGCCTCACGGCCGTAACCTTTCCCCGGACTTTGTCGCGCGCGGGTCGCAAACGCGTCCGCGATCTTTTCGCCACCTTCGGCCAGGTGGTCGAAATCCCGGAAAACAAGTTCGATGCGTTCACCGTGACCTTTTCATGCAGTCATGGCTATCATGCGCTGGCAACTCTGGCGCGAGTTGCCCAAGCGGCAGGCCTTGACCGAAACACGGCGCTGCTGGCGAGCGCGCATGCATTGGCGGATGGGATCATCGCCTGGCGCGAAGGGAAGCATTCCCTGAAGTCACTGCTCGAGGAGGCGGCCACTCCCGGTGGTGTTGCCGCGGCCACCACCGCTAAAATGGATGCTGCCGGATACGAACGAGCAGTACGGCAGGGAGTTGCCGCCGGACTGCGGCGGGCTCGTACGAATGCGGGCAAATGATTTTTGGGAACTGATAACCATATGCTTGCGTATTCGTCTAATAACGGATAGTTGTGTGTGAAGGTCTGTCTAAAAGCCAACAAACATTCTTCTGGAGTTTCAATGCGATTTTTGATTTGCCTGCTGACCGCCGTCCTACTGATTCCGGCCACGTGGCCGCCGCCAATCCACCCGCCGATCTCGAAGCGCGGCGTAAAGCGCTGAACGACCTGCTGCACGAGCAATGGGAATACACCATGCGCACGAGCCCGATCTACGCCTCGATTCTGGGCGACAAGCGCTACAACGATAAACTCGACGACTTCTCTCAGCGAGCCATCGACGACGATCTGGAACAGACTCGCCGCTTCCTCGACCGCTTCGAAGCAATCGACACAACCGGCTTTCCCGAGCAGGAAGTGCTGAACAAACAACTCATGGTTCGAGACTTGAAGATGGATCTCGAAGGCGCGCGCTTCAAACCGTGGGAAATGCCGGTGAACCAGTTCAGCGGAATTCACATTGACGCGCCGCAACTGGTCAGCGTTCTTTCATTCGAGAGTGTCAAGGATTATGAAGACTACATTACGCGACTGAAGCTGCTTCCGGTCTTGTTCGACCAGACCATCGACGCAGATGCGCAAGGGCATGGCAGCGGGGCTGATGCCACCAAAGATTCTGCTGGAGAAAGTCGTGACGCAAGCGAACGGAATCGCCACGACGCCGCCGATCAAAGTCCATTCGCGCATCCTTTTGACAAGTTTCCCGATGCTATTTCCGAGGCCGATCGCAAGCGGCTTCGCGAAGCGGGCCTGGCTGCCGTTAAGGATTCCGTGATTCCGGCCTATGTCAAGTTCACCGCGTTCGTTCGCGACGAGTATGCGCCCAAAGGCAGAACCGAGCCCGGAGCCTGGTCTCTGCCGGACGGCGACGCGCTGGTATGCGTTCCGCGTAAAAGAAAGCACGACGACAAATTTGTCGCCCGAAGAGATCCATCAGCTCGGGCTGGAGCAGGTGAAAGAAATTGAAGCCCGCATGCTCGGAGTGGTGAACCAACTCGGCTACAAAGATATGAAGAGCTTCAGCGCCGCCGTCGATGCGAACCCCAAACTGCACGCGCATTCCCGCAGAGGAGATTCTCGACCTCTACCGGAAATACGACCGATCAAATGTATCCCGAAGCTTCCGCGACTGTTCGGACGTCTTCCCAAAGCCAAGCTGGAAGTCATGCCCATCGAGGAATTCCGCGAGAAGGAAGCCTCGACGCGAATACATGGAAGGCACTCCGGATGGATCTCGCCCCGGCCACATCATGGCCAACACCGGCGACTTCGCGAAAGCGCACCTTGCTCGACATTGAAACCACCGCCTATCACGAAGGCGTGCCCGGACATCACATGCAGATTTCGATCGCGCAGGAATTGCCCGAACTGCCGCTTTTCCGCCAGCACGAAGAATATACGGCCTACACCGAAGGATGGGCGCTCTACTCGGAGCGCCTGGGCAAGGAAGTTGGATTTTACCAGGACCCTTACAGCTACTATGGCCATCTGCAGGACGACATGCTGCGCGCGATCCGCCTGGTCGTCGACACCGGCTTCCACTACAAACACTGGACGCGGCAGCAGGTGGTCGATTATTTCCACGCCCACTCCGCCATCGATGAGGTCGCAGTGCAGAGCGAGACCGACCGTTACATGGCATGGCCGGCGCAGGCGCTCGGCTACAAAATCGGACAGCTCGAAATTCTGAAGCTGCGCCAGTACTCGAAAGACCAACTGGGCGACAAATTCGACCTTCGCGCCTTCCACGATCGAAGTGCTCTCGGGCGGCGCGCTTCCCATGGACGTGCTGAGCACGCGCATTCACGAATGGGTCGGACAACAGAAAACGCAGGCCTCGTTATCGCGGTCGAGCTCGACTCAGAAACCAGTAGCTTCATTTCGGAGTATCATTTCCGGCTATGACGATGCCGACGCCTGAAGAAGAACGGGCACGCATAGCCGGCGTGTACTCCGCGATGAGCGACGAAGAACTTGGCGAGATCGCTGAAAGCGGCGATGAATTGAGCGTCGCTGCGCAAGAAGCATTTCAGGCGGAGGTTGCGAAGCGCGGCCTCAAGATCGAGATTAGCCCACGCCCCGCGGCGAAGACGTTTTCGAATTCAACGAAGCCGTGACGTTGCGCCAGTTCCGCGATCTTCCCGAAGCGCTGTTGGCGAAGGGCAGTTTGGAGTCGGCCGGCATTCAGGCCTACCTGGTCGACGACAACATGATCCGCATGGATTGGTTCATCTCCAATCTTCTCGGCGGAATCAAGCTGAAGGTTCGCCCCGAGGATGCCGAAGCGGCCAGCGAAATTCTGAACCAGCCCATCCCCGAAACACTGGATGTTGAGGGCATCGGAGACTTCGAGCAGCCGAAGTGTCCCAGTTGCCATTCGCTCGATGTCAGCTTCGAAGAACTGAACAAGCCGGTCGCCTATATGACGGCGTACGCCGGCGTTCCCCTCCCAGTGTACAAACAGGGATGGACCTGCCATGCCTGCGGCAATGCGTGGGAAGAGCAAGGCGGCTGGGCTGAATTTGTCGTCCGCTGAGCAGTTATAATCGCCAGCAATGCGACAATTTTTCCGCATGCTGCTCTTGGCTCTGGTGCTGATGACGGTGGCGCTGATTTCGGCGCTCACCGCCATGCAGCTGGCCATCCACGGACGCGAGGTGGCCATCCCGAAACTGGTGGGCATGAGTCCGCTCGAAGCCGAGCGCGCGGGCGCGGCTTTGGGCCTGCAAGTGGCGGTCGAGCGGCAATTCTACAGCCCTGACATTCCCGAAGGAAAAATCATGACCCAGGTGCCGCCGCCGGGAACTAAGGTGCGGCGAGGCTGGTCGATTCGCGTGGCACAGAGTCTGGGGCCGCAGCGGGTGGCGATTCCCGATGTGACGGGAGGCAGCGAGCGGGTCGCGGAGTTGAACATACGGCGCCGCGGCCTCGAGTCTGGGTTCGGTCGCGCGCGTCAATTTGCCAGACGCGCCGCTGGACCAGGTGATATCGCAAAGCCCGCCCGCGAACGCCAGCGGAGTGTCCGCGCCAAAAATCAGTTTGCTGGTCAGCGACGGCCCCGAGCCGCCGACCTATGTGATGCCGAACCTCACTGGACAACCGCTCGGCAGCGCGACGCTGGCGCTTGCAGGACGCCGGCATCAAGGTCGGCAAAGTCACCGTGCTTCCACCAGCTCGCTACTTCTCAGCCAGGCGAGCCGCAAGCCGCGCCAGTTGCGCCGTCCGCGGTTTCCGAACCCAGCGCCGCAAGCATGATTGTGAGCCCAGACTCCAGCGCCAGGACAGAAAATTGTGGCCGGCAGCGCAGTGAATTTCGAAGTCCGCTAGCGTTTACTCGTGTGGGACGGGCGCCCTCGCCCGTCCAAGCCGGCGCGGCTCGGCCGCTTCGTGGGTATGGATCATCTCCGTTCAATCATCGCGGCGAAAAATCCATCGCAAGGATGCACGCCGGGAATTGTTCTCAGATACGGGCCCTCGAGCAAGCGACGCGACATCCTTCCAGCGACATTTCGCCCGACTGCCGCAGTTGCTCCAGCTCTCCTTTGCAATCGACGACCTTGAATTCCGCCGCGCCCCCGAGGGCAGCTTCCACCACCGCTTCGTTTTCCTCCCGCTCCAGCGAACACGTGGAATAGACGAGTCGTCCGCCGATCGCAAGCTGGGCGAGCGCGGATTTCAGGATGGCCACCTGCCGCGACTGAAGATCGCTCAGGTCTTCGCTTTTGAGCCGCCACTTGATCTCTGGATTGCGCGCCAGAGTGCCCGTGCCGGAACAAGGAACGTCGGCGAGAATGCGGTCAAACGTGAGAGAGGAGGAAAAGGGCAAATGGCGCGCGTCCGCCGCGACCACGTGGACGTTCGGCAAGCGACTGAGGCTCTGCAGCAAGCGCGCGCGGTGCAGATGCAGTTCCGTCGCAAACACTTTAGCGCGCGGGTTGCGCCGGGCGAGCAAGGCCGTCTTGCTGCCGGGAGCGGCGCAACAATCCAGAATCTACAATCGACGCTCATTTCTCCGCGACCCGCCAGCAACGCGACCAGTTGCGAAGCTTCATCCTGAATGTAGACGCGGCCCTCCAGGAAGGCGCGCGTCGCAGTTACGTCGCCCGCAAGAACGCGCCGTGCCGACGACAGCAATCGACCTGGCGCCAGCTGCACGCCTGCCTCGGCAAGTTCGGCCTCAGTTTCAGCTCCGTTAGATCGATCGCTGTGAATGTGGATGGACGTGCCGGGCACCGTCTGATCATGGGCGCAGATCTGCCGCGCCGCCTCAAGTCCATATTGCTCGACCCAGCGCGCCACCAGCCACGGCGGATGCGCCGCGTTCCGAGCCAACGTGATCGAGTCGGGCGATCTGCCGATTTCCGCGAAGATATCGTCCGCGCGCTGCCGACGTAATGCCAGCAATTTTCCGGAGAACCGCATTCACGAACGACGCCGCCGAACGCTTTCGCGCCGCTTTGACAAGTTCCACGCTTTCGAAGATCGCCGCGCGCGCCGGAACTCGGGAGAGAAACTGCAATTGATACGCGCCGAGACGCAACGCGGCGAGAACCTCGCTGTCCAGCCGCTCGATTTTCTGCGATGATGCGGCGGCCAGTCGCTGATCGAGCAGAGACTGCCAGCGGAGAACTCCCATCACCAATTCGGTGGCAAGCCCGTGATCACGCGAGGAAAGCTTCGCAAGAGGAGCCGAATGGAGCAGTTCGGCGGCGTAGGATTCTTCGCGCTCGACCCGCAGAAGAATTTCGAAAGCCGCGGTTCGAGCCAGAGAAGACCGACAAAGAAGGTCCAGCGCGAGAAGATCGACCACGAGAAACAGCCATCGCAACCTATTGTCCCAGATGGTCGCCAGATTTGGGCTGGTAGCCGTTGATGAATTCCTGTGCGGTCATGCGGCGCTTGCCTTCGGGTTGAACTTCGATGATCTCCAGTGTCGTGCAGGTCCTCTCTATCCTTGCCGCAGCCGACGAACAGGCGCGTTCCATCCACTGCGATTTCTCCTGGCGTCATCTTAACCGCACGTTGCAACGGTTCGAGCGCGGTGCACTTGCAGCGTTTTACCCTTAAAGGTCGTGAACGCTCCGGGCCACGGCTGAAAGCCGCGCAGGCGGTTGAACAGGTCTCTCGCGCTGCGAGCGAAGTCCATCCGGCCGTCTGCTTTTTTCAGGATCGGCGCCAGCGTGGCTCGCGAATGATCCTGCGGAGTCGGGCGCACTTGTCCATTCTCGAGGCCGCGCAGAGTCTCGACCATCAGATCCGCGCCGACGCCAGCCAGCTTCGGGCCTAGCGTCTCGGCTGTGTCTTCCGCGGCAATCGACATTTCGCGCTGCATGAGTATGTCGCCAGTGTCGAGGCCCGCGTCAATGCGCATGGTAGTGACTCCGGTGACGGATTCGCCGTTGGCGATCGCCCACTGGATCGGCGCCGCGCCGCGATACTTGGGCAGCAGCGAAGCATGCAGGTTTAAATTTCCGAATCGGGGAAGATCAATCATCCACTGCGGAATAATGCGGCCATAGCCGACAACGATAATCGCGTCCGGACGAATCGCCGCAAGCTGCTCGCGAAACTCGGCATTGTTCTTGATAGTGGCGGGTTGCACCACGGCAATGCCCAGGCGGATTGCCGCATCCTTCACCGGAGAAACGGCCACTTCCATGCCGCGCCCCCGCGGCCGATCGGGTTGCGTCACCACCAGCGGCACGGAATGACCGGCACCGACCAGCTTCTCCAAAGTCGGAACAGCGAATTGTGGAGTGCCGCAGAAAACCAAGAGCATAGGTGTCAGGTCTCGGGCTTAGGGCTCTCTGAACGCGGCTTCAACGTCGGTTACAAAGACTCCGTTGAGTTCGCAAATGAAGGCGACGTACTTTTCATTTGGGGAGAACACAGGTGAGTGGCAATTTTCCAGCTCCGCCACAGTGTTTGCTCTTAGGAACCGAAGTCGATAGGGATACTCGGCGAGCGCTACTCGCACCAAAAGCGGGCCAAGATTATCCAGAGTCCGCCCAGCACATGTTGCCGTCCTCGCTGCGCCTAGGAAGACCTGACACCTGAGACCTGCCTTTCTACCACTCTCCCGCCTTTACCATCTTCTTGATCTTGCGCTTGATGAGGTCGCGCTTCAGCGCGCTGATATGCGAGATATAGAGCTTGCCGTTCAGATGATCAGTTTCATGCAGGAAGGCCCGCGCCAGCAGGTCTTCTCCGGTGTGCTCGAAAAACTTGCCGCTCAGGTCCTGCGCGCGTATGGTCACGGTTTTGGCGCGCGTGACCTCCTCGCGAAATTCGGGAATGCTCAGGCATCCTTCGCTGCTCCGCTGCCGCCCTTCCTTGCTGACAATAACCGGATTGATCAAGACCAGCTTGGCGCCGGGATCTTCCTTGAAGGTCACATCCACGACCGCGACTCGTTTCGAAATGCCGATCTGCGGAGCCGCCAGGCCGACGCCGCGAGCCGCATACATCGACTCGAACATGTCTTCCACGAGCTTCTTGATCTCGTCGTCAAAGCTGGTCACCGCGGCTGCGGGTGTTTCCAGTACCGGGTCGCCAAATTTCACAATTGGATAAATCATTTTTGCAAATCAGTCGTTTCAAATTAATAGTTCTTCAACTGTTCCAGATAGCCCTGAAAATTTCGTTTGGTTTCCTTCATCGAGTCGCCGCCGAATTTTTCCAGCGCACAGCGGGCCAGCGTGAGCGCGACCATGGCCTCGCCGGCCACGCCAGCGGCGGGCACGACGCATACATCCGAGCGCTCATACGCTGCTTTCACGGGCTCGCGCGTCGCAAAATCCACCGACTGCAATGGACGCCGCAGCGTGGAGATCGGTTTCAGATAACCGCGGACCCGTATCTCCTGCCCGTTGGAGACGCCGCCCTCCAGACCTCCCGCATTGTTGCGCGTGCGCGTGAAGCCCGAAAACCCCGTGTCGCTCTGATACCCGATTTCGTCATGCACGGCCGATCCCGGCGAATGCGCTGCCTGAATTCCGCTTCCAATTTCGACGGCCTTCACCGCCTGCAACGACATGACTGCCGCTGCCAGCAGCGCGTCCAGCCTCTCGTCCCATTGCACATAGCTGCCCAGACCGGGAGGAACATTGTGCGCCACCACCTCGAATACGCCGCCCACCGAATCGCCCGTGCGCAGCACTTTGTCGACTTCTTCCTTCATGCGCTGCTCGGCGTTCGCGTCGGCACAAGAAAGCAGCACCTCGTTCTTCCGCGCCAGGGGCTCGATTTGCTCCCACGCGATTTCCCGATCGCCAATCGAAACCCCGCCCACCGCAATCACATGACTCAGAACTTCCACGCCCAACTCCCGCAGCAGCAACTTGGCGAGCGCGCCGATGGCAACCCGCGCCGCCGATTCCCGGGCCGAGGCGCGCTCCAGCACATAGCGCGCTTCCGTGAAATCGTACTTCAAAGCTCCCGCAAGATCGGCATGGCCCGGCCGTGGCGACGCCACTCGCTTGTGTTTCTCCGGATCGCCTGTCTCCACCGGCAGCGATTCTTTCCAATTCTGCCAGTCGCGGTTCTCGAGCATCACTGCGATCGGCGAGCCGATCGTCTTGCCGTGATGCACGCCCGACAGAAAATGCGCGTGGTCGCTCTCGATCTTCATGCGCCCGCCGCGTCCAAAGCCTTGCTGGCGCCGCCAGAGTTCCCGGTCCACAAATGCCTGATCCACCGTCAACCCGGCAGGCAGCCCGGATAGAAACGCAACCAGGGCCTCGCCGTGGGATTCTCCGGAGGTAAAGTAACGCAGCATGTGGAAAAGGCATTGTAAATGATGAAGATAAGTTCGGATAAAGTTCGGATAAGGTTCGGCTGTCGCTGATTTTCCCCAGTCTTTTTTGCCCGTGGCGTGGCCTGTGCAGGTACAATTAGGATCACTTTGTGCCAGTAGCCGCCGGACGCTCTGAGGTTCCAGACTGAGTGTTCCAGACTCAGTCACGCCACTTCGCCAGAATACGAGAGGGAGAATACGCGAGGATTGTTTTCATGCTGACCGCGAAGGCTGGTCCGTTTCATCTCGGGGTAGCTGCGCGCATTCGCTGCGTGATCGCTGACGATCACGAAATGCTGCGCTACGGCGTGCGCCGGCTGCTGGAAGATGCTCCTGACTTTGCCGTGGTGGGCGAGGCGGGCGATGCCGCCGAGGCGCTCAAGCTGGTTCTGCAGCACCGTCCCGACCTGGTGCTGCTCGATATCGGGATGCCGGGCATGTCATCGTTCGAAGCCGGACGCCTCATCGAAGAGCACTGCAGCGGCACGCGCATCGTGTATCTGACCATGCACGAGGACCGGGAATATGTGCAGGAGGCCCTGCGCTCGGGCGCCAGCGGATATCTGGTGAAAGACACTCCAGCGCCACTTTTGTTGCACGCGCTGCGCGAGGTGCATCGCGGCCAACGGTCGTTGAGTCCGCAGATCCAGACCAAATTGAACGACGACGCGACCCTGCGGAGCCAGACGACCCGGGTGCCGCTGCGGAGAAATGCACTGACTCTGCGCGAGCGCGAAGTGATGAAGTTGCTCGCCGAGGGCAATACCGTGAAGAAAACGGCGGCGGTTCTCGGCGTAAGCGCCAAGACGGTGGAAGCGCACAAATTCAACTTGATGCGCAAACTCGACATCCACAACAAGGCCCAACTGGTGACGGTCGCGATACAGAAGAAAATTCTTCCCTTGCCGATCCCGACCAACTAGCACCCGCGCCACTGATGGAGCGACGCAGTAATGGAGCGACGCGGTGATGGAGCGCCGGGCGCCCCCGCCCGGCTCAGCCGCGCCCGCGTTTCACGATTTCTGCGAGACTGGCCAAGTCGGGAACCTCCAGGTCGGGCCGTCCGTCCGACGCTCGAACCGCGCCAATCCCGGGACGAGCCGACCTTCGGTTTATCCACACCGTAGAGATACCCAGCGAGCGCGCCGGCACAACATCGTGATAAACGCTCTGCGCCGCATGCAGCAGTCGATCCGGAGAAAGCGCAAGCGTGCGCAAAGCGATCTGAAAATTGTTGACGGAAGGCTTGTAACTCCTCGCCTGTTGCGCCGTGATCACACCGTCGAATTCGACCCCCAGATGCTTCCGCGTCTCCGCAAATAGATCGTCGTCAATGTTTGAGATCACGACGAGTTTGAGGCGCTTATGAAGCTCACGCAGCGCAGCCACCGTATCTGGAAAAGCGGGCCATGCGTGAACGGATTCATGCAGCGAATGGATTTCAGCGGAAGTGGCTTCGAATTGGAGGCGCTCCGCAAACGACCGCACCACGGATTGCAGCACCTCCCGGTAGCTTTGGTATGGGCCGCTCTCCGCCTCCGCCTCAAATTCCCCGTAGAGCTCAAGAATCGCAGCGTCGGCAAGGCTGTGGCCGTGTTTGGCGAGAACGGAGCGCAAGACCGGCAGAATCCCCGACTCCCAATCAATCAGAGTGCCGTAGCAATCAAAGCTGATGGTGGTGAAATGTGAGAAGTCCATAGCCAATGCAAACGGTCTCCCGCTCTAGTGAACCATGTTTTTTCTGAGAACTGAGAACCGGGAACTGAGAACTTTCTTATGCTTTCTGTTCGCTGAACAGATCAAGCGCGGGCGCGGTGGAAGCCGGGCTTTCCGCCTCTGTGGGCGTGGCCGGTTGCGCCGCAGAATCTTCCGCGCTGGCCTTTGCCGCCTCTTTCTCCCCCTGCATGAATTTCCGGGAATCAAGCAGCGGACGCCCGAGCGACGCGTTATAGCTGGTCCACGGCCCTTCGAGTTCGGACTCACGGTCGAAGTGCGCGCGCATCGCTTCCATCTTGGAATCCAGATCATCAAGATAGTGCAGCATGAGCGCCTCGGGAAACATCGGCAGCTTGGGCGATCCGAAATCGTATTGCCCGTGATGGCTGATGATCATATGTTCGAGAAGAGTCTTCAGTTCCTCGGGAAAATCCGGCAGTTTTGCGAGTTTAGCCTGCAGCATCTCCAGTTCGATGATCATGTGCCCGAGCAGCTGGCCGCGCGTGGTGTAGGAAAACGCGCGATTGTAAGCGAGTTCCTGAACTTTGCCGATGTCGTGCAGAAATGCCCCCGTCAACAGCAGGTCGCGGTTGACTTGGGAATAGTTCCGGCAGATCAAATCGCAGGAGCGGAACAGCGACACGACGTGATCGAGCAGTCCACCAATGTAGGCATGATGAAGGGTCTTGGCCGCCGGCGCATTCCGGTAACGCTCGGCAATCTCCGCGTCCGCCATGAACAGTTCCACCAGCGATTTCAGGTGCGGATTCTGAAAGGTCGCGACAAACTCGGTCAGCGTTCTCCAGAGTTCGCCAATGTCTTTCGTGGTCTTGGGCAGGTAGTCGGTAAAGTCGATCTCGCCTTCTTCCATGCGCCGCAGCTTGTGAATCGTGAGTTGAAAACGATTCTTGTATTTGTTGATGAGCCCCTTGATCTTCAGAAAGTCGTCCTGCTCGAAGGCGAGGATGAATTCGTCGACGTTATCCCACATCTTGGCTTCGATCTGGCCGGTGCGATCCGCCAGGATCAACGCCAGATAAGGCTCGCCATTTTTCTTGGCTTTCACCTGCTTCGACGCCACCACGAAGCTGGAGGTGATGGTCTTGTTTTCCTGCTGGGAACAGTCGGAGATAAAAAACTCTTTCATGAGCCTCCGCAAACCCGGCTTCCCGCCGTGGGTACAGCCAGATTAGCTCAAAAACGACAAGCCTAAAACACGCCAAGCTTCTTCTTCTTTTTCAGTTTCTTCGCCTTGTCTTCTTTCATCGTGGTCTCGACCGGCTTGGTTTGTTTGTCGCTCGCACCCGAGTCGACGTAGCCCGTCTTGATGTCAATGAAGGCTTCTTCGCGCAGCGTGGTCAGATAAACACGCAGAGCCGGCTGCAGCTTCTGCATATACAACGCATCCTGAATACGCGGCTCAACTTCCTTCAGGGTGGGAATGCCCGCCATCTGATGTTCGACCGCCTGCAGGATCACGTAACCCTGCTTCGTCCGAATCACATCCGTGATTCCACCGGCCTTCAGCGCGAAGACTTTATCGTCCAGTTCCTTCGGCATTGTGCCGCGCTTGAAATAACTGAGGTCACCGCCATCTTTCGCCGACGGTCCATCGGAGTACTTCCTCGCCAAGTCTGCAAACTTCGCGCCCTTGTGAATCTGGTCGAGCAGATCTTCCGCTTTGGCCTTGGCGGTGGCAAGCGCTGCTTCCGTCTCCCCGTCGGTCGGCGGCACCGGCTTCCCGTCGGCCCCCTCGGCCGGTTTGGGCATTTTTGGCGCGATCAGAATCTCACTCAGACGCACCTGCTCGGGCTGCTCCATCTCCGCTTTGTGGTCTTCGTAGAATTTCCTTTCCTCGTCCTTGTTCATGGCCAGCTTCGAGCCCACTTCCTGCCCAATCACGCGCTGGGTGACGATCTGGTTGCGCAGGTTCTGCTTGAAGTCTTCATACGAAGCCCCCTGCGCCTCCGCCGCCTTCTCCAGGTCTTCCATGGATTCGAGGTTCATCTGCTTGCGCATTTCATCGAGCTTCTTGACGAGTTCAGTGTCGCCGGTGATGCCAAGGTCCTTGGCTTTTTGCAGCAGCAGTTGCTGGTCAATCAGATCGCGCAGAACGTCTTTCTGTTTTTCAGCAAAAGTGCGGTCGGCGTTGGCTGCGTCCTGTTGCTGAATCTCCTGCTTGAGCTGATCGCGGCTTCGGACGTATTCCGAGCGCGTGACGATTTCGTTGTTAACGCGAGCAACGATCTCTTCGACCACGGTATCGGCCGCCGAAACAGCCGGGAGCAACAGCGCGTAGCCAATAGCCAACAGCAAGGGAAGTCTGGTCTTCTTCATTAGGGCCCTCTCGAAACGGCTCTCTTCAAACCGCTCTCTCGAAACCGCGTACACCCAAGGAAATTGTTTATCTATTTTACGCCGTGAGCGGCATCGAGGCCAACGGAGCTGGCGACCCGGAGCGTCAGCCCCCGTCCCGAGCGACACCCACCACGGAGACACCGAGTCACAGAGGAGTTCAGAGGTTTGGAAATCCCAAAGGTTTGTACAGGTTTGAAGGTTCTCCCTGCGTCTCCGTGCCCCTGTGGTGAGGTCGCTGGTTTCTGGCTAATTTCCCCGCGTCAGCGCCAGCGCGGTTCCGTCATTGTGCTTCGGAGACATGTGCATGAAGGCCTGCACACCTTGCAAGATATTCCGGGAAAGATCCTGGGCGGAAGAAGGTTCCGCCTGCATGACGCTCTTGACCCCATCCAGACCAAATTCCGCGTTCTTCGACTCGGCCTCCACCACTCCGCGTGAAACCACAGCCAGCGAGCCATTTGGTCCCAGACCGACGATGCGAGCATCGGTGGGGGCAAGCGAAAACAGGCCCAGCGGCAGTCCGGTCGCGGGCAATTCAACGATGCTTTTATGATCGCGCAGCAAGCCCGGTGTGTGGCCTGCGTTCACGTAGCAAACCGTCCCCAGTTCTTCGTTGTAGAGGCCGGCGAAGGCCGGACAACTGCGCACGCCTCCAGCAGCACGCATGATCTCGAGATTCAGACGGCGCGACAATTCGATCATCGCGTCCGATTCGTTCAGTTCGGCGGCCGCGAAGAGTTCCTCACCCGCGGAGCGGAAGCAAGCCTGCGCGGCCTGCAGCACCGGGGCGCCAGTCTCGCGTTTGCCGGCTACGTCGAGCAGTCCGAAAAGGAAACGGTTCGGGCTGACCCGCAGAAAATCGTGGAAATCGCCTCCGGAGCGCGTGGAAAAGTAAGCGACCGCCATGTTAGCGCCCCAGAGCCCGGTGCTTTCCCCCTGGATGATTTCGGGAACTTCCACTGCCGTCGAGTTGAACCTGAACTTTGCGAGTAGGCCTGCCATAAGCCGCGAAATTTAACATAAACCTTGAAGCGGAGCAATGGCCGGGAAGTGGTGGTAGCAAGCCTCGCGAAAGCTTGGGGAACAGTGGGCTTCCCCAGGCATCGCTGAAAAGATATACCTGGCACTTAGAGTAATAGCCCGTGGTTGTAGTTAGCGCCCCGAACGGACCTATTCGCCGTATTTCTCTTTCAGCGTGCGCGTCATTTCGTCGCGGAGCTGACGGTAGTCGGAGTGGACCGTGGCGCGGAGCGCGGCTTCTATGGAACTGCCTTGGGAGAGAAGTTGCAGGATTCGTGCGATTTCGCTCATGCCATAAGCATCGCGGATGTATTCGGTGGCGGCGAGAGATTCGGCATAGGCAGCGGTAGCGACCGGGCCCGGAAAGCTCATGAAACTGCCTTCAAGCAGATTGAAAGGAATCTCATTTCCGGCGACGAAAAGCTGCGTCAGCTGGCGCCCGTACTGCGCGGACGACTTGCCTTCTTCAATCTGTGCGATGCCTTCATTCAGCCAGGTGGGGCAGCGGTTGCTCGACATCTGCGAGACGAACGAATGCGTCAGTTCATGCTTCAGGACGCGGGCAAGCTCGGGCGTGACACTCTGAACGCCGCTGATCGGGATGCGCAGTTTGCCGTCGTTGATGGCGCCGCTCCAGGAGGGCGCCTGGGTCACGTCAAAGAACGCCTGCTGCGTGTAAAGCGTTACGGCGATGTTGTTGCGGGGCGAGTAGCCGAGATCGCGCACCAGGTCGTCGTAGTCGGAGTCGAGGGTCGCGAGCAGATCGCGGCGGAAGTTTTCGGAGGTGGCGTTGCCTTCGAAGTGGAGATTAAAGTGGACGCTCTCGCGTTGCGAAAAATCGGATTCGACCGTCGCCTCGCGCTCGGCACGGGCAAGATATTGGCTGACCGTGGCATCGGGACGCAGGGCCAGCGACTTCTTCCACGAGCGAATGGCATCCGGAGTATGATCGCTGGCGAATTGCACGAAGCCTAGCATGGCAACGGCATCGGGCGAGTCGGGAGCGACGCTGGCAGCGTGCTGCGCATAGGACAAAGCTTCCGCGGCGTGGCCGGTGCGCATCAAAGTGGCAGCGTAGTAGATCAGCAGGGTCGAGTTATCCGGCTGATAGTGGAGCGCGGATTCGTAGTAGCCCTTGGCCCGCGGGAAATTCCCGTTATCGGATTCATGTTTGCCGGCGAGAAAGTAGGCGGTGGCAGCGAGTTCGGAATTGCCGGTTTGCGCAACGCTGGCGAGCGCGTCGGTATCCACCTTGCCCTCGCGGATTACTTTTTCTGCGACGTCGGCTTCGTGATTGAACGAGGGCGCGGGCGGGGTGATATCGGGCGGCGCGCTCGAAGCTGCTCCGGACCCGGCCTGGACGGGCACGGCGCCGCCCGCCTCTATGTGGTCGACGGACGATTTCGGGATGGCGTAAGTATCTTCGCCGAGGTCATACTCGACCCGGTCTTTGGTTTCGCGGACCTGGTCGGCCCAGATGGTGCGTCCGTTCTTAAGATGAATGACGTCGGCGGGCGCGAGAAGCGCCGTCAGAAGCACTAGAATGAGAACGAGGGCTCGCACTCGGCTGATTTTAGCAACCGCGCGGAGGGCCTGTAAGGTGACCAAGGTGCTGGAACCGAGGCGGGATTTGCCGGTCTGGCGGTGGTGGATGATCCCGCTGGCTTGTTGTCTGCTGTCCGTGACCGCTGGGGCGCAGGCGGCCGGCTCGGGCACCGATTGTCCGCAAACCACCAGCGAGCTTTACGCGCGGATTCGCTCGGTGGAACTCGATCCGCAGCGCGTGTACCACGTTCGGGACGCCTCGATTGACCGGCCCAATTTCCATCTTGATTTGGACGACGGCACGCTCGCATTTACGGAAGATATTTGCGGGCGGATCACGGGCGCGTTCTTCGAGGGCGATGGCGAAGTACGGCTGCGGCCGCCGAACCGGGTGGAGCGCGGATCACTGGCGCTGTTCACCGGCATGGCGATTTTAGAAGAGCAGTTCACCTCGGGATATCTGCGCTTCAACGATGACTCGGCGTCGGTTCTGAAGCCCTTTCTTTCGCCGGCGACGGAGGGCGCGGACTTCATAAAAGCGGACTTCATAAACCGATGGGCCGGTGCCAGCCACACGCTGGCCGAATTCGATGCTCTGCGCCTGCTGTTGGACTTCAGTCATTTTCTTCCAGTGCCCGGCGGAAACGATCCAAATCGAAAATTCCCGCCTCTGCTGCACGCTCATTTGCTGGGCAAGCAACTGGGTGCTTTCGAAGTGTTCTGGGATGCGGCAAGCGCCGAACCCTTGTGGGCAGGGCAGCCGCGGGTAAAAGATGGAATCCTGTTCTTCGACATCTGGACCTCATTTGCACCGAGCGTGGCGGGCAGCGCAGCCGCGGCTCCACCGGCCGCTGACGCCTCGATCACGAGCTTCCGGATCCGAGCCTCGGTCGAGCCTCCGACTATGTTGCGAGCATCGACGGAGGTGACTGTTCGGGTCCGCAACGGCGGAGAAAGGATGCTGCTGTTCGAGTTGTCGCGGTATCTGAAGATTGATGCCGTCGAAGCGGATGGGCGGGCGATCGACTTTATCCAAAATCCGGCGATTGAAGGAACCGAGTTGCAGCGAAAAGGGAATGATCTGGTCGCGGTGGTGTTCCCTGCCCCGCTCGTTCCCGGACAGGAATTGAACCTGCACTTCAGCTATGCGGGCGAGGTTCTATCGGAGGCAGGACCCGGATTGCTGTATGTGGGCGAGCGCGGTACCTGGTATCCGAATCTCGGCTTGAGCCCGGCGCAGTTCGAGATGGAATTTCACTATCCCGCAAACTGGACGCTGGTCGCAACGGGAAAACAGATATCTCGCGTGGGCAGTGACGGAGACGAAGACGAAGACGAAAACCAAGCGGAAAGGACCCGGGAAGCAGGCGAGAAAGTTTCGCGCTGGAAGTCGGAGCGGCCGATTCCGGTGGCGGGCTTCAACCTGGGCAAGTACGTTCGCGCCGAGGCCATGGCAGGCAACATTCTGGTGGAGGCGTACGGCACGAAGGGAGTGGAGAAATCGTTTCCGAAGGCGCAGCCGGAGGCGGTTGAGCAGCCGACCTTCCCCCCTGCTCCGGGGCTGAGATCGAGATCGGTGGCACCGATTTTGGTGACTCCGCCCCCTCCGTCGCCGGCGCGCGATGTACAGGCGGTGGCGGATAGAGCGGCGAAAGCCATTGCCAGTTTCTCGCAGTGGTTTGGCCCGTATCCGTATAGTTCGCTGGCGCTGACCCAGATGCCGGGAAATCTCAGCCAGGGCTGGCCTGGGTTGGTGTTCCTGTCGAGCTTCGCCTTCCTCAGCCCGCAGGAGCAGACGGATCTGCATCTTGCCCCAGTAGCGCGCGCGATTGATAGCCAGGTTCTGGTGCACGAGACGGCACATCAATGGTGGGGCGATCTCGTTCTGTGGAGGAGCTACAGGGATCAGTGGCTGGCGGAAGGTCTGGCGAACTATGCGTCGCTGTTGATGCTGGAGCAACAGAAACCGGCGCAATTCCGGGATGTTCTGGAGAAGTACCGCCGCGATCTCTTGAGTAAGAACAAAGATGGGGAGTGGCTGCGCGACGCTGGACCGGTGACGCTCGGACAGCGGCTGGATTCATCGCATTTTCCCCAGGGATACGAGGAGATCAGCTACGAAAGAGGGACGTGGCTGTTTCATATGCTGCGATGCATGTTGCGCGATTCTGAAGCGGCCTCCCGTTCCCGGAACGCTCGAACTAGTCCGGATGAGCCGTTCTTCCGCGTACTGCGGAAAATCAGGGAGCGGTATGCGGGAAAGAGCCTTACTACGGAGGAACTGGTCCAGGCGTTCGAAGAGAACCTTCCGCGCCCACTTTGGTACGAGAAACGTCCCAAACTGGATTGGTTTTTGGAAGGTTGGATCGAAGGGACAGCGATACCGGAGCTGGAAGCGCGCGAAATTCGCATCACCGAAAAAGCCGGAGTGACCACGGTTACAGGCGTGATCGTACAAAAGGACGCACCCGATGATCTGGTCACGGCGGTTCCGGTCTATGGTGCGACGTCGGGCAGCACGCTCGTTTTTCTGGGCGAAGTGCTGGCAGATGGCGCGGAGACTGGCTTCCGGCTGATCGCTCCCAGCGACGTGCACAAGATTGTGCTCGATCCGAAGCAGACGATTCTCAGCGCGCCCAAGTAATTCCCAACAATCAGAGACGTTAGTGGCGGCCTGCGATGACTGCGCGCGGTGGAGAGGCCATGCGATTGCTTGACGATTAACAAGCCAGTGAATCGGAGGACCGTATGACTCTTCAGCCCCACGCATTCCCGAACGATCAGCCCCGTCGCCGCACCATTCTTCTGGTGGAGGATGAACCTTTTGTGCGCGAGGCGACTTGCGGCATTCTGGAGAGCGCGGGCTTTGAAGTTCTGCAGGCCGAGAATGCGAGCGATGCCGCGAAGATCTACCAAGCACGCACTCGGAGAATCGACCTGCTGATGACGGACATGGTGCTTCCGGGACGGTCGGGACTGCAACTGGGGCAAGATCTGCGCGAACACTGCCCTGATATCGTGGTGCTCGTTGACATCCGGTTACAACAATCTCGAGTACCAGGCCGAAGCACCCGAGTTACGCGCCGTATTTTCTGGCGAAGCCTTATTCCCGCCGAACCCTGATCGAAAAGATTGAAAAAATTCTTGGAGCGGAACTGCGGGCGCGTCCGGCGACGCAAGCCGGCTAGAACAAGTTCTCAGTTCCCGGTTCCCGGTTCCCAGTTCTCAGTTCTCAGTTCTCGGTTCTCAGTTACCCGTTGCCCATTTCCCGGTTCCCGTTCCTCAGTGCGAAGCAGGTTTTACTGAGAACCGGGAACTGAGAACTGCCTTCGACGTTTATAATCCTCCATTCCTGACTTCGGTTCCCAAGCTGGCTTCCTAAGGAGCACTATGAAACTCGCTGGTCGAGTCGCGCTGGTCACGGGAGCGTCGCAAGGCATCGGTCATGCCTGCGCGCTGGCGCTGGCGCGGGAGGGCGCGACCGTCGCGGTCGCGGCTCGCAATCATCAGAAGCTGGACGAACTGGTGGGCGAGATCGTCGCTGCGGGCGGCAAAGCGGCTGCTTTCGTCATCGACGTGGCCGACGAAGAGCAGGTGAAATCCGGGATCAAAGCCGCGCTCGCGCAATTCGGCAAGATCGACATCCTGGTGAATAACGCCGGCATCACCCGCGACCAGTTGGTGATGCGCATGAAGCGCGCCGACTGGGACTCCGTGCTCAATACGAATCTGACTTCCGCATATCTGTGCATTCAGCAGGTGATTGGTTCGATGCTCAAGCAGCGCTGGGGACGAATCATCAACATCACCAGCGTTTTCGGACAAATGGGCCAAGCTGGCCAGGCGAACTATGCGGCGTCGAAAGCCGGACTGATCGGGCTGACGATGGCGATGGCGCGCGAGGTGGCGTCGCGCAATATCACCTGCAACGCGGTCGCTCCAGGATTCATTGAAACCAGCATGACCGCCGCTCTGAGCGAGGAATTCAGGCAGAGTGCGGTAAAGACGATCCCGCTGGGGCGGGTCGGTTCTCCGGCAGACGTAGCCAGCGCGGTATGCTTTCTGGCTTCCGAAGAAGCATCCTACATCACGGGCCATGTGCTAAACGTCAACGGCGGCCTACTAATGGGCTAGTGTAGGGCGGGCGCCCTCGCCCGCCGCCCTTGACCTTGTTGTTGATCTAGACCTTGCCGTTGATTTAGTCCTTGTTTGTTGCCATTGACTTTGACCTTGCTGTTGACTTTGAGCGATGAAGAAAAATCTCTGGAGAGCGCTGATCGAGATCGGCTTCATCGTCTTCCTGTTTTATTCCAATCTTTTGATGGGAGAATTCGAGCGCTCAGGCATGGGGCAAAAAAGAGGATTGGCTTGGGCCATCGAAGATGTTTGCACCGCGGCCAATTTTGAAATTGCCCTGATCGCCGCCTTCATCGGTTACATACTTTTTGAATTCCTTCGGAAGAGGTTCTAGTGTTACCCTGTATCGCCATTCCCCGGCGATTGAGCAAGAGGCTTAAATGTTGCCCTATACCTCCGGGGAAGTTCTGCATCACCTGGCCAACGCCCGCCGGCCGCGTCTCTCCTGCTTTCCTAATCTGAAGATAACCTTGTTTCTTCTCTGCGTGATGGCGCCAGCGTGGCTGCCTGCAGAGACGATTTCTGGAACCGTCCAGGATCCCTCAGCCGCCGTCATCGCCGGGGCGCGGATCGAGATCACCGGTGGAGACCTGGAGCAGCCGGTGGTGCTTTCGTCCGATGCGCTGGGCAAGTTTGCGTCCCCTGATCTGAAACCCGGGGCTTATTCGGTGCGGGTGACGCGCGATGGTTTCGAGCCGCTGGTAAAGACTGTGGATTTGCGGGGCGCCGTCCAACTGCAACTTACACTCACCGTTGCCAAACAGCAGGTTAGTATCTCCGTTCCGGCAAAGAGTCTTGCCTTCGCCAATTCCGACCCGGTTTACCGGCAGCTTCGCGAGGTTGGACTGGGCGAAACGTTTCGCTTTGACAATTACACCTTGCATTGGGATGTTGCAACCTTCCAGTTTCAGAGCGGGACGCTGACTCTATTAGCTCCGGTGAACGGAGTCGTAACCGGCGCGATTTTCATCGGCGAAGGGCGTTTCAATCTAAAACCCGTGCTTCCACTCGATGCGCGCGAACTCACACGGCGCACCGGCGCAGCCGAAGCCAATGAAGACTTTACCGAGGCGGTGTTCCGATTCACTCGCGACGCCTCGGCGAAGTTCCTTCCGGGAGTTGGGGGACGAGTGCCAACTCCTCAGGAGGCGGCAATAGTCCTTAACCACTGGAAGGAGAAGGTGCGCCAGCGCCGGGAACGGGCACTGGGTTTTACTCAGTATCTATTAGAGGGCGAAACCATGGACAACGTGGATGCCGACCTTCTAGCCGCTTTGTACAATCCCTCGCATCCGGAATTCTTCAACGCTTACCTTCGCGGCAAGAAGCACAAAGATCTTCGGTTCTTTGTGAGGGCTCGAGTGGGGGCTTTGCCCCAACTCGATTCACCGGAGGAGGTCGCGCTCATCAACTACGATCCCGAAGGAATGGATGATGGCGTCTGGTATCTGGCTCACTTGCAGTCGGAATACTTGAACCACACGGCAAGTTCCGCCGAGGATCGCCGCATGTTCGCCACGCATCGTTACAAAATCGAGACCGTAATTTCCAAGAACGACCACTTATTCAGCATAGCAACCATCACCTACGAGCCTCTGGTCGCCGGAGAAAGAGTCCTGAAATTTGGCTTGCTGCCCAATCTGCGGGTCACGCGCGTCTCCGATGAACAAGGGCGCGACCTCTATTTCATTCAGGAAAGCCGAAAAGAAGACGGTTCGTTTTACGCCGTTCTCCCGGAAGCCCCGGAAGCCGGCAAGCAACATTCGATCACCGTTGAATACGCAGGCGACAAGGTGCTCGAAGAGGCTGGCGAAGGAAGCTTCTACGTCATGGCTCGAACTTCCTGGTATCCGAACCTCAATGGCTTTGGAGAGCGCGCGCTTTATGATCTCACTTTCAAGGTTCCGCACAGATACAAAGTCATCAGCGTCGGACAGCTCCAGCAAGAATCGGTTGAGCAGGATTTCGCCGTCAGCCACTGGATAACTCCCATTCCGGTTGCGGTCGCTGGATTCAACTATGGCGACTATAAGAAGATCGATCTGCCTGATGAGAAAACCGGCTACAAGATCTCGGGCTATTACTTGACCGAGTTGCCCGACAGGCTCCGTCGTTACAGGGCCTTGCAATCCATGGCTCCTGGAAGCATGACGAAATACGCTTTGGAGCAGACGCGGGCGCAGATGCAGGTGTGCACCTTGTTCTTTGGCAGGAGTGCTTATGAGAATATCTCCATCACCGAGCAGCCTGACTTCGCATTCGGACAATCCTGGCCGAATCTGGTCTACCTTCCGATTTCCGCGTACATGGATTCGACGCAGAGATGGATGCTGTTCGGGCACATCGACAGCAAATTCACCGGCTTTGTGCAGGAAGTAACGCCTCACGAAGTCGCTCATCAATGGTGGGGACACAGCGTTGGCTGGGCTTCCTACCATGATCAGTGGCTTTCCGAGGGATTTGCCGAATTCTCCGCTGGCCTGTTTCTGCAGCAGGCTATGGGGAAAGACTGGCGCAAGGATTACGTCGAATTCTGGGACCGGCTGCGCGTGCGCATTCTGGAGAAAAATAATTTTGGCGTCGCTCCTACCGACGCTGGTCCGCTCTGGATGGGACTGCGCTTGATTTCTCCTCGGTCGGCGAATGCCTATCAGAACGTGACGTATCCGAAGGGCGCTTATGTTCTGCAAATGCTGCGCTCGCTGATGTACGGACTCGACGACCAGGACGCGGCGTTCATCGCCATGATGCATGACTTTGTGGAGAGCCATCGCGAACGATCAGCGACCACCGAGAGCTTCAAGGCCATTGCCGAGAAGCACATGACCAAGATCATGGATCTGCAAAAAAATGGCCGGCTCGACTGGTTTTTCAACGAGTGGGTTTATGGTACCGAGGTACCGAGGTACCACTTCGAATACCAGGTCGCTCCGGCGGACGGCGGCAAATTCAAGCTGCACATGACCATCACGCAGAGCGAAGTTGACGAGCACTTTGCCATGCTGGTTCCGGTATTCGCCGATTTCGGCGACGGCCTGGACCGTTTCGGCCAAATGGGACTGATCGGCAATTCGACCCGCAGCTTCGATGTCCTGCTGCCCCGGCAGCCGAAAAAAGTCGTTTTGAATGCCTACAAAGACATTCTGGAACGATGAGCTGGGCGGAAGATGCCGGTGGAGAGACGGGCGTCCTCGCCCGCCCAGACGGGGCAAAGCGAAGCCAAACAAATCTGTCATCCTGAGCGATCTCGGAGCTCAATCGAATCTGTCATCCTGAGCGGAGTAGCCGCTTCGCGAAGCGAAGCAGCTACGCAGTCGAAGGACCCCTGCGTTTGCCACCGCCGCCGCGCCGATGGGCATTTGACCTCGCCTTGAAAGGACGCGCCCATCCCCCCCCTATTTTCCGTAAAATATTGATAAATAAGTACTTTTTTGTAAATTCCTCAGGAATAAGGACTTAGGTTGTCAAAGAGTCTAAGAGCGCTGAAAACGGCTTTGGGGCAGTTTTGAGGGTCGTCCGGGTCGGCGGACGGGCCTCAAAACTGCCCCAATCAGAGTGCATTGTAGCACAGAGCGAGTTGGAACTCTAAGGGAGAATCGCGCGCTTCGCGCGGAGGCGGAATTTACCCTCCTAGCCGCCTCGAACGCCACGAAGTTAGGATGGCGCGGTCGGCATCCCGAATTTTTCTATACAATCGAACCTTTTGTTTTTGATCTCTTGATGAGTTCTCCCAACGTTTCTTTCTTGAATTTGACCATCTCCTGGAGATTATCTTTGCTAAATGCAGAGAGTTTCATCACGCAGTGATGTGCTGCAAGCTTCTCAAATGATTTGCGTGTGCGACCTTCGTTATAAATGGAATTTGTAAGATATTTCATTCCCTCATAATCTCCCAGGTCTGCCACTTGTAGGAGTCTCATCCTTTCTTTGTCTTCGAAGGTTAGGCTTCCAATTCTGTGGCTCCACGGGTGAGTTGATTTCTTCAGTTCCGCATGCAGTTTATTGGCCCAACTTTCGTATGGCGAATTTCGGTCGAAAAAAAAGGCAATCGTTTCATGATGGGGGAAACCAGAATCTTCAAATTCCCCTGCGAGGTAGGCAATAGCGGCCTGAAAAATAAAATGATATTGGCTGTAACCCAATCGAGTTCCATCCGGCGTGATCGGATCAAGGGCCTTGTATTCTGCAATCGGGAGGCCAACAGCAAATAGGCCAACGACATGACCACAAATAATGTCAATTAGGTCGATTATCAATTGCCGGCGAGTATCCTGATTCCATCCCAGCTTATCTCTAAATTCCCCTTGGCCAGTTTCACAATCTGTCATGTGAAAAGCCTTAATCGGGTTAGGGAGTTTGTCTGGCTGGATGCGATCTACCCATTGATACAGAATCGAGGACCACGCCTCGGGCCTACTGACAAATCCGCCAACCACAAATAGGCGCTCTTGCTTGTCCACGCTTTCGTCCATGTAGGCGTGTATTGAGGCGATCATCTGAGTTTCGCCTTCGCAGGGGTGGACCGCTGCGGTCAAAGGCTGCGAAATTTCACCGGGCACCCGGCCGCGCTTTTGGGCCCTTTGACTATTCAGCCACTTCTATTGGTATCGGAGGTCTGCCGGCAACATATTTTGATTGCCTACTATCGCCGACGACTCCTCGCCAGACATTTGTCCCAAGCATTTGCTCGCCGAGTGGGGAGTTCTTCGCAATCGTGAACTCCCTACTGTAAGTGTGTCTGCCTTTCATGAGCGGAACAGCCTTATCCTGGTGCGTATTATTAAACATCTTGCCGGTCCCATCCCGGAAAGATGCCCCAAGCCAAATTCCTGTAGGAACGTCCTCAGAGCATTCGATTTCGTAGTTAATTGACAGAGTTCTCCCCCGAGGAATCGTTTCGGGTTCGACAGAAGTTGCGATCAAGTTAACCTTGTAAGAAACAAAAACTTTGACAGAAGCTTCGAGTCGAATTCCCTTAAGGGAGGCCGTTCATCTCAATACCGGGATGATCTCCTCCTAAAATCGACAGGTCGCCGATTTTATCGCGCATTCTCTCTCGGCGGCTCCGATTCTGTTCAACAACCTTGCGATAATATCGAATCAGGGCGCCGCCGAGATCCTCCGCTGTTACCAATTGAAGGGAATGCTCTCCGGTGATGCCGAAATGCGCATCTCATTTCCCAGATGCCCGGTTTAATCTGACGAAATGGGCCCGGCTGTGGCCAGTACTGCCCCCCTTGATAAGCGACCAGATATGTGCCAGATCCAGGAGGATTGAGGCATTTGAATCGAACTGGATGCCTCCCCCCGCTTTCGTATGTTCGGAGTTCGTCGCCATCTTTTGGCGTGATAATCGTCGCACCTAGCGTCTGTTGAGAACGAATAAAGACCGCATTTTGGGCCCGAACCTTCCTGGAAAGGTCATGAGGAAAGAGAACTACTTCAACCCCGGAATCTTGGAGGCGCAACAACCCTTTTCCGGTGACCCCTTGGTTGGGATCGAGAATACCGACGAAGACCCTTTTGATTTGGTGTTGAAGTATCAGCTCCGTGCAACATTCCAGCGGGTTGCTTCGAACATCCCTCGTGCAGGGTTCGAGCGTTGTGTAAAGCGTCGCCTGCGCCAACAACGACTTGTTGTCGACCTGCTTTAGTGCATTCACCTCGGCATGATCATCATCTCCCTCTTGGCCAGTGCCCCGGCGACCGCGGCCGAGCGTCTGACTTCCCACTGCAATGACGGCTCCAACCTTGGGTATGCTCTCTTTGATAGGCTGGCAGACCTCCGCCCAGGCGATTGCCTCGTTCATAAACTTTAGATCGTCGTTTCCCATGGGTTAATCTCCGATATTCTAGCTCGGAGGAGGAGCCGCATGTTTGCGCTGCGGGGCATCACCTTTGGGTTGCTTTCCGTGGGAAATGGAAACGGATGAATTCCTTCGGGACGCCGCAACCGCAGTTCGACCTTTATGATGCTGTTTCCCCCGCCCCTCAGTCGAGATGCAAACCGGTCGGAGATGAGATGACAGTGACAGCGGAATCTCATCTTTCGAACAGCGCGAAAGGTGGGCGCCCGAGCCTAAATAACGAAAAAGGGCCATGGGTTTCCCCATGACCCCCTCGGTCGGGATTATTATCTACCAATCCCGACTAAAGATGTATAGACCACTTTAGTGCTGGCTGGGTTGGGGGGCGTCCTTTCAATTCGAGGTCAAACGCCCACGCACGCGGCGGCGGTGGCAAACGTAGGGGTCCCTTCGGCTTCGCTCAGGGCAGGCTCTTCGACTGCGTAGCTGCTTCGCTTCGCGAAGCGGCTACTCCGCTCAGGATGACAGATTCGATTAGCTTCTCTATTTAAATTCTCAACGCGGGCGGGGTTAGCGGGGATTGTGGACCACCAGGATCATGCCGGGACGCAGGGTGGCTATGTCGCGGTCGCGGTTGTCCTGCTTGAGAGCGCTTACGGTGGTGTTGTAGGAATTGGCTATCGAATACAGAGTCTCGCCGGGCTTGACTCGATGATGAATCACGGCTGCGGCGTTGCGAGCTGATGCGGAGGCTGAGCTTGACGCCGGCGTCGATGTTGCGGTTTGGGCCGCTGGACGCGGCTTTTGAGCGGTATGCCTGGTAGCTGTCTGGACCGCTCCCGGTTCGCGGGTTACGGGCAGGTGGAGATAGAGGATTCTTCGTCCGGCCAGGCTGTCGCCTTTGATGCGGTTCCAGCCGCGCAGCATTTTCGGCGGAGACTCCGAAATTTTCGGCCACCGATTCGACCGTGTCGCCTTTGCGGACTTTGTAGTGCGTGGTGGCGCGGGCGTAGGTGCTGGTGTCGGACTGCTTGCCGGGAGCGATCGGGATGATCAGACGGGTCTCAGTCTCCAGCGCTTCGTTGCTTGGTCCGGTCTCAAGATCATTCGCTTCGGCGATGGCCTTCGGCGTCGTGTGATAGGTGCGGGCGATCGCGGCCAGGGTTTCTCCGGATTGAACCTTGTGATAGCGCCACCAGACTCGCTTGTCGGCGGGGATCGCGGCTACGGCGGCTTCGAATTTGTCGGCGGTTCCGGCGGGCAGGTGGAGCTCGAACGGCCGGCCTTTCTCCGTGGCTTTCGGCGTGGTCAGGCGGAGCAGGCTGGGGTTCAGGTCGAGCAAGTCGGCGGTGGTGGCGTCGACGCATTCGGCGGCTAGGCGAAGATCGATGGGATAGTCGATCTTTACGGTGTCGTAGGGAACGGGCTTGTCTTTTACGACTGAATCCAAGCCGTACTGGGCGGGATTCTTGGCCATGATGGTTACGGCCACGATGATGGGAACGTAGTTGCGGGTTTCCTTGGGCAACACGTTGCGGCGGTAGAGCTCCCAGAAATCGGCGTAGCCGGTGCGCTTGACGGCGCTCTGGACCGTGCCGGGGCCGGAGTTGTAGGCGGCCATGGCCAGGTACCAGTCTCCGAATTCGTTGTAGAGGTCGTGCAGGTGGTGAGCGGCGGCTCGGGTGGCTTTTTCGGGATCCTGGCGGTCATCGACCCACCAGTTGCGCTCGAGGCCGTAACCTTTGGCGCGGCTGCCCATGAATTGCCACATGCCTCGGGCGCCGGCGCGGGAGACGGCCAGGGGATGGAATCCGGACTCGGCCTGGGCCAGGTAGATCAGTTCCTGGGGAACTCCTTCTTCTTGCAGGACGCGGCGGATCATGTCTTCGTAGCGGCCGGAGCGGGCTAGAGCGCGCTCCATGGTGCCGCGGCCGCGGTTGGAGAAATAATTGATGTAGCCGGCTACCTGGTCGGTCATCATCAGCGGCAGGCCGGAGTGGGTGGATTTGATTTCGGCTTCGGCTTTGGCTTTGACGTTCTGGTCAACGGCGGGAGTCAGCTCGTTGGCTTCGTCGATGGGCGCGGGCTCGGACTTTTGCTCGGCGAATCCGTCGCCTTGCTGCAGGGCGGCTACGTCGAGGGTGTTGATGCCGTCGAGAAGGCGGTCGAGTTCGCGCTGGAGGCGGTCGTCGGTATGTGCTGCGGAGGTCGAATCCGCTGCCCAGGAGCTGGTTGAAGGCGGAGTCGAAATTCTGCTTGGCGGCTTCGAGGTGGCCGGCTTTGTAGTTATCCTGGCCAGCCTGGTATTCCTTTTCTACCTTGGCGATCAGGTCGGCTACGGGATCGGGCTGGAGCGCCGGCGGCGCCGGCGGGTAGTCGATGGTTGGGGCTGGCCTGCGGCTGCGGCGGGCTTCTGGTGCTGGTCGGGTTGGCCGCCGGGCGCGGCTCCTGACGCTGCTAGGGCTGGGGCCTGCGCCTGCGCGGGAGGCAGAAAGGCGGTCTTCTGGGCGGTCTGGCAGGCCAGCGTCAGCGCCAATGGGGCGCAGAGAAGGAGCTCCAGATATGTGTGAGAAGAAGGCCTCATATTTTCAGAAACTTACCGTAACCGCTCCCGGAGCTACCCGGCCTCCATCCTACTGAGATGGTACTATCGCAAAATTCGTTGGGTCAACGCCACTGAAGAGACCTAGACCCGGTTACTTTGGGGACCGGCTGGGCATGTTACCCCAGGCTTGCGGCGAGATGGCAATACGTCGGGTGGCAGGTCTCAGGTCTCAGGTCTTAGGTCTCAGGCAAATCTAGTTCTCAGGAAACCTTCCGGGGACTTGGACCTGACACCTGAGACCTGACACCTGATTTTGCGTAGAGTCTTTGGGCGCGCAGGAGTCATCTTAAGAAAATATGAAAGCCATACAGATCAAGCAAACCGGTGGGCCGGAAGTGATGGAAGTTGTGGAGTTGCCGGTTCCGCAGCCGAAACCGAATGAAGCGGTGGTGAAGATCGCAGCGGCGGGCGTCAACTTTATTGATGTCTACAACCGCGAAGGGCGTTACAAGGCGCCGCTGCCGCTGGTTCTGGGACAGGAAGCGGCGGGCGTGGTTTCGGCGGTCGGGTCGGACGTGCACACGGCAGCGGTCGGCGATCGCGTCGCTTACACCATGGCGCTGGGGAGCTATGCCGAGTATGCGGCGGTGCCGGCGGAGCGGCTGGTGAAGATTCCGGCGGGGGTGAGTGAGCGCGACGCGGCGGCTGTCCTGCTGCAGGGGATGACGGCGCACTATCTGGTTTACGACACGTATCCGCTGAAGAAAGGCGAGACGGCGCTGATTCATGCGGCGGCGGGCGGAGTGGGACTGCTGCTGGTGCAGATGGCGCACAACATCGGCGCGCGCGTGATTGCTACGGTCTCGACCGAGGAAAAAGCGGCGCTGGCGCGCGCGGCGGGAGCGGACGACGTCATCCTTTATACGCAGGCGGATTTTGAGGCGGAGACGAAGCGGCTGACTGGCGGCAAGGGCGTGGACGTGGTGTATGACTCGGTGGGAAAGACGACGTTCGACAAGGGACTGAATGTGCTGCGTCCGCGAGGGATGATGGCGCTTTTTGGCGGATCGAGCGGGGCGGTCGCGCCTTTTGATCCGCTGGTGCTTACGCAGAAGGGATCACTTTTTTTGACGCGGCCTTCGCTGGGAAATTACATTGCGACTCCGCAGGAGTTGCAGGCGCGCGCTGGTGCGGTGTTCGGGATGATTCGGGACGGGAAGCTCAAGTTGCGGAGTGAACATTCGTATCCGCTGGCTGAAGCGCAGCAGGCGCATCGCGATTTGGAAGGGCGGAAGACGACTGGAAAGTTGTTGCTGCTGCCCTGATCCTAACCGGGGTGCTGGCTGGAAGGAATTCCGGTCCGCACCGCGCCCGACATTCAGTGCATCCAACCAGTGCATCCAACTCCGCAGGCTGTATGCAGATGAATCCCACGCCAGAGATGGGAATTCAAGATTTCCCGGGAGGCGTTTCGTGAATCGTCGTTTTGTAAATCGTCGTTTTGTGAATGCTCATTTCATGGACATTCTGCGACATCAATTCGTCTTGATGGCATGTCTCATCTCGGCCGCGCTCGGCGGCCATGCCGTCGCCCAACAGGCTCCGAACACGAATGGCACTCCGGTACACATGATTGTCACGGTCAAGCCCCGGAAGGGCTCCGACCTGCCGGTGGTGACTCGTGAGGACGTGATGGTGTATGAGGGAAAGACCCGCGACCAGGTCACCGACTGGGTCCCAGCCCAGGGAGAGCGTGCTGGACTGGAATTCTTTGTCCTGATTGATGACGCCACCGGCTCCTCGATCGGCACGCAGCTGGCAGACATCAAGAAGTTCATCGTCGCGCTGCCCGCCACCGCACAGGTCGGTGTGGCTTACATGCAAAACGGTATCGCTCGCATCGAGCAAAACCTGACCAGCGACCACGATCTCGCCGCAAAAGCGATTCGCTTGCCGTTGGGCTCTATTGGCGCAACTGCCAGCCCGTATTTCGCGCTCAGCGACCTTGCCAAGCACTGGCAGCCGAACGGTAATCGCCACGCAGTCGTCATGATCAGCGATGGCTCAGACCCCTATTACGGAGGCGGCGATCCGCAGGATCCTTACGTGACGGCGGCGATCGAGGATTGTCAGCGTGCGGGTATTCTCGTCTCCGCCATTTATGCGCCCGGTGGCCGGCGCTCCGGACGCGGTCGCCGGTCTAACCGCTGGGGACAAATCTACCTCTCGAGGCTGACGGAAGAAACTGGAGGCGAAGGGTATTACATCGGATTCACTGGCCCGGCTCCGGACTTCTCGCCTTTTCTGAAGGATGTGGCGAATCGCCTGGATCATCAATACCTGTTAACGTTCCTGGCGCAGCCCCAGAAGAAGTCTGGTTTGCAACCAGTAAAGTTGAGGACCGAGCTGCACAACGTCGACCTTGTGTCGGCCGCCCAGGTTTACGTTCCCGCGAGCGAATGACTAGCGTCCGCCTCGCCGAGAGCAGCTCGGACCCGAATCTACTTCGTGCGCGAGTAGTTCTTCAGGTACGCGGGCAGTTCTTGGTCGCAGCGCTCATCGCGAATCGCGGCACCCACCGTCATCTCCAGCGGAATCACTCCTGCCCAGGTGGGGAACGAGTAGTCCTCTTCGTCATCCATCGCTGGGCCTACTCGGACTTTCGCCGAAAATTCATTGATTGGAAGACGCAGGACGGACGTTTGCTTCAGCTCTTTTTCGTTGGGCTGGCGCGCGTCGTCCCAGCGTCCGGGGATGATGTGCTCGCTCAACGCGCGCAGGGCCGCGAGTTTTTCTGCTGGATCATCGACCAGCGTTGCCGTGCCCAGAATCACCACCGAGCGGTAGTTCATCGAGTGATTGAAAACGGAGCGGGCCAGCACTAATCCATCGAGCAGCGTGACCGTGATGCAGACGGGGACTCCTTGATCGAGATTGCGCAGCATGCGGCTGGCGGCTGATCCGTGGATGTAGAGCGTGTCTCCGTTGCGTCCGTAGGACGTGGGGATGACGTAGGGCTGGGCATCGACTGGCGAAGCCGACGTGGCAGAGGAAAGCTTCGTCGAGGATCTGGTTGATGGTGTCGCGGTCGTAGACGGCGCGTTGCGGTTCGCGCACTACGCGGGTGCGGGGAGTGGGAGTGCTGGACATGTGGATTGACTTCCTAGGCAGGCGCCAAGAGTGGTGACAAAGAATTTTAGCAGGTCGCGGCTACAACAGTCCGCCGGTCTGTACCGCCAGAATGTTGAGCGCCATTTCCAGCTTGGTGATGGCAACGCCGAGTTCGGGATGATTTCCGACCTTCTGTTGCAGTTCTTTCAGAATCTGGTGAGCACTGGCGACGTGTTCTGCGGCTTGGGTTGAGTCTTGGTCGGGTTTCGTTTCATTTGGCGTGGGCATGGTTGCTTGCTCCCCGGTGATAGCTTAATTCTATACAGAATGGCTCTGGACGGAGATCCTAAGGCACTAATAAAGACACTAATAAAGATGGAAGTTCACTTCGACGTTGATCGCGACGGACACGGGTTGGCCGTCTCTTTCCGCGGGTCTAAACCTCCAAGAACTGACCGCGTTGACAGCCTTCTCGTCCAAACCGAGTCCGAGTGGCCGCACGATTTGCACGTTTGTCGGAGCCCCAGATGGATCGACGACAAGAAAGAGGACAACCGTTCCCATGTATTTCGCCTTGCGTGCCTCGTCCGAGTATTCTGGGTCACGAGCATATAAGGCGTGTGGGGCTGAAACTCCGCCCCCTACCCTGAAGGCGGCGTGCTCCTTAGTCTCGGGCGCGGGTCGCGGCTTGCCCTCCAGTTTCGCGAAATACCCCAGCCAGTAAGCCGGCACGATATCCATCATCGAGTCGGAGCTGGTTAGAAAGACGGCGTGAATCGCGGCAGAAACATCTTTTTCGTCAGGATTCTGGGTGGGCAGTTCGATCTGCATCTCCACTTTCAAATGCTGCAGGTCTTTCTCCAGATCTTTTTGCTCTTTCCCGGGTGCGTTTCTTACCGTAGCCAACTGGTCCAGTGGTTTTTGTTGGCCGTCGAAAATCCGGTGAATTCGTCTGCCTCTGATCACCAACTGCGCGCCACGCACATGGATGTCTTCGACTTCGATTTGTCCATCGACGGTCCAGGAACCGAGGGGAGCATTTCCTTGCAGGGTGCCGTCCGGGTGAAACTTGAGATGTTCGCCGGAATAAAAGTGACGCAGCGTCAGCACTTTTTCCAGGTAGTCGAACTTGACTTGTTTTTCCAGGCCCTGGTCGGCCCGCGCGGGTTGGATGGACAGCAAGGTCAACGCTAGCAGTGCGGCCACGGTACCAGTCCGCGAAAGATGGGGAATACTTCGCTGGATTTTGTTGTCCGGCTTCAAGTTCATCTACGCCTATGTTTCCCTAAAGGCTTGGGCTGTTCTTCGAACACGGCGAATTGTATCTTTTTTTCCACCGGATCGATGCGATCCACCAACACGCGAACGCGATCTCCCAGGCTGTAGGTTTTGCGGGAGCGCTGGCCGATGATCTGGCGGGTGTCTTCGTGATAGGTGTAGCGGTCGTTCTTATCGCCGCTGTCAAGCGTGTTGAGCGGGACCAGGCCTTCGACGAAGAGGTCGGTCAGTTCCACGAAGAATCCGAATTTGGTTACGCCGATGATCAGGCCGTCGAAGTCTTCTCCGATGCGGCGCTCCATGAATTTCATTTTCTTCCATTCCATCAGGCCGCGCTCGGCTTCGTCGGCTCGGCGTTCGGATTGGCTGGATTCGTCGGCGATGTTGTGGAGTTCTTCGAGCTGTTATCGGTCCGCCGAGGGGTTCGAGGGCGTGCTGATGGGCGTCGTGATCGCGGCGCTTGGACCAGGGGGATGGCGGGGCGCTGTCAAGTTGCCCATGTGGTGACGGGGCTTCGCCCCGTCCAAGCGGGGCAGAGCCCCGCTTCCACACGATGTCGGAAGATTGCGACGTTCCCACTGGCACTTCTCCATCCATTTCTTCGGGCGATTCGCGCAGAACATCTTTCAGGATGCGGTGCACGATCAGGTCGGGATAGCGGCGGATGGGCGAGGTGAAATGAGTATAGGTGGTGGCGGCCAGGGCGAAGTGCCCGCGATTTTCTTCGGAGTAGCGGGCTTGCTTCAGCGAGCGCAGCATCAGGAAACTCAGGATTCTTTCTTCGGGCTTGCCGGCGATCTTCTCGGTGAGCTTCTGATACATGCGCGGGGTGATGTGGACTTCCTTGGGTACTTCGATTTCGCGGACGCGTTTGCCGGTGCCGCGGGCGTCGCGGCGGTCGGCTTTTAGTTGCACGCGCTGGATGGGCAGCGCGCCCACTCCCAGGGAGTATCCGAAAGTGGCGGCGATCACTTCGAAGTCGTAGACGCGCTTGGCGTCGGGCTTTTCGTGGATGCGGTAGAGCGAGGCGATGCGTTTATTTTCCAGATAGTGGGCTACGCTTTCGTTCGCCGAGAGCATGAATTCTTCGATCAGGCGGTGCGCGATGTTGCGCTCGGATCGGGTGATGCTCTTCATCATGCCGAATTCGTCGAACTCGATGACGGGTTCGGGGAGATCGAAGTCGATCGATCCTCGGCGTTTGCGCTTGCGGTTCAGGATCATCGCCAAGTCGCGCATGCGTTCGAAGTGCTCGACCTGGTTCGCATATGTGTGGCGCGCGGCTGGGTTGCCTTCGATGACGGCGTTCACGGCGGTGTAGGTCATTCTCTCCGCGCTGCGGATCACGCCTTCGTTGATTTCGTAACCGGCGATTTCGCCCTGGTGGTCGATCTCCATGATGCAGGAGAGGACGAGGCGGTCGACATGCGGGCGCAGACTGCAGATGTCGGTCGAGAGTTCGAGCGGCAGCATGGGGACGGCGCGGTCGGGGAAATAGACGCTGGTGCCGCGCAGACGGGCTTCCTGATCGAGCGGCGAGTTGGGAGTCACGTATTGCGCTACGTCGGCGATGTGGACTTGCAGTTCGTAGTTTCCGTTTGCAAGTTGGCGGACGTGGACGGCGTCGTCGAAATCGCGGGCGGTTTCGCCGTCAATGGTGACGATGGGGAGGTCGCGGTAGTCGCGGCGGCGGCGCAGTTCGCTCGCGGGAATTATGGATTCGATCGCTTGCGCTTCTTCGATCACTTCGGGCGGAAAGCGGTGGGGCAGGTGAAACTTGCGGATCATGATCTCGACGTCGACTCCGAAGTCGCTTTCTTCGCCGAGGATTTCAATCACGCGGCCGCGTGGCTGCTGCGTCGCGCTGGGCCAGTCGGTGATTTCCACGTCGACTACCACGCCTTCCAGATCCTGCCAGTCGGTGTGGACTACGGCTTCTTCGCCGATGACTCGGTGCTTTGCCTTTGATCTTCCACTTTGATTTTTCTCGGCGTCCTCTGCGCCCTCGGCGGTTAAAGATTTTGGATTTTCCATCCCCGGCGGAATCAGGATTTCCTGCGTCACCTTTTCGTCGATGGGCTTGACGTAGTTGTGTCGGTGTCCGTAGTGGAAGATGCCGACCACGGTGGGATGGGCGCGCGACAGCGAGCGGAGGATGCGGCCTTCGGCGCGTCCGTCGGGACGGACGGCGCCGACTTCAACCAGGACGCGGTCGCCGTGCATGGCGGATGCGGTGGCGTGCGGAGGAATGAAGACATCGCCAGCGAGACGCGCTTTTAAACTCGCATCGAGCGACGTGGCTTCGGGAATCACGAAGCCGAAGCCGTCGCGATGCATGGTCAAGCGGCCGACCAGAAGGTTGCGTCCCTTGGTGGCCTGCGGAATGGCGTAGCGATCAGAGTCGGAGTCGACTTGCAGCAGTTCGCCTTTGCTCACGAGCGCGTGCAGGCGGTCGGTTAGTTCGCGGCGCGCTTCTCCTTTTACGCCGAGTTCGCGCAAGAGCTGCTTGTGGCTCGCCGTCTGCTTGGGCTGGCGGGCGATGTGGCGGAGGATGGCGGAATCGGAAAGCATCAGGTCTCAGGTGTCAGGTGTCAGGTTTCAGGTGTCAGGCCATGGGTTCCAGCAAATTTCCTGAGACCTGACACCTAAGACCTGAGACCTACCTCAAATACTTCTCTTCAATAATTCTCCGATGGTGCAGTTCGTGTCCGGCGATGACGTAGGCCAGGGCCCGCACGGTTATCTCGTTCTTGTTGGCCACGCCTCGCCGGCTCCAGGCGGGCTCGTCCAGATTGCGAAACAGGGAAACGGTGGCGCGGCGGACGGCGATGTAGTCCTCGATCAAATCGGCCAGCAGGAGGCGCGCGAATGGACCATTCCGGACGTAGTCGTCCTGCTCGAAGCCCTCGATGGGAGTCTGGTCGCCGCGCGCGATGCGCAGGGCGCGGTAGCTCATGATGCGCTCGGTATCGTTGAGGTGGCCAAGAACTTCCTTCAGGCTCCACTTATCGGGTGCGTAGCGGAGGCCGCCGTCGGCTTCGGGGCGTCCGGAGAGCAGCAGAAGGGTCTGGCGGCGCTGATCTTCGAAGGCGGCGAGAATGTCGTTGCTACGCACCAGTGATATGTAGCGATCGTAATAAGGAGCGAATTCTCCGGGTTGGGGCCGGAGGGAGGTGGCGGCATTTGAAGTCGGCGCGGTTGAAGGCGTTTCAGTCGAAGGCATGGATTCCTCGTCGGTGAGGGGACACGGTTTGGGCGCGTCCCACGGATCCATACTATCGCGCGCGAAGGCATCGCGACAAAGCGTCGTAACAGAGAACAACCGGCTAGAAAGTTAACGGCTGATTGCGTGTTCTTTGGCAAAGGCAGTGGTCACTGCGTCCTGTACTTCAGCTACTGCCGTAGAAACCGCTTCCTGCACTTCGCTGGCAGACGCTGCGGCTTCGGGTTTATTCACGCGCACCCGGAATTCGACGCGTTCACACTTCGACATGCTGTCATAGAAACAGCGGTAGGCATTCAGCTGCTCTCGCAGATCGACTTCCAGTTCAGTACCGCATACCGCGCACTTAGGGGAAACCAACTTTTCCAGATAGTCCTTAGTCTCAAAATCAAATGTTGTCCCATGCCCGCAGTTGGCACACGCGAGGCTCATTACATGGAGTTCTTTGACATTGAAGACCAGTTCCTGTTCGCTCATTGAAATCTCCTCTCAGGGCTATCGGCCGCCCTCCGGTTTGGGGAGAGTTACCAAGGTCCGATCCTGATTCCAACTCCGTGAGCCAGAGCAATCGCCGACAGAACCGTCGCGATAGAAGAATTACCGCAGAGCGGGCAGGGCTTACACGATCTGAGGCACGACCGATAGTGCATGCGCTGTATGGGGAACCACGAGTGGAACTATGAAAATCGCTAGGAAAAGCTGGATTTCCACAACGCAGGGCGTATACCCAGGAGTACAATTCGCTTTGGCAGCCGAAATGCGGCGATAGTTCAAAATCCCTTAATAAAGGAAGGATTTCGACGACAATGTGGAAGCCCACGAATCAACCTGCGACACCTGGCCGGCCAGCTGAGGCGGAGCGTCCGAGCACGACCGCGGCGACGACACCGAGCGTGAATATGAATCTGAGCGCGAGCGAACCGGCGGCTGTGCCGCGTCCGGTTACTACCACCACTTCGGACCAAGCCACGATTGGCAAGTCGCTGGTGATTAAAGGCGAAGTGACTGGTTCCGAATCTTTATATATTGACGGCCGGGTGGAGGGCTCGATCAACCTCTCCGGCAATCGCGTCACCATCGGCCGCAATGGAGTGGTCTCGGCCAACATCAACGCGCGGGAAATCGTGGTGCTCGGCAAAGTGCGGGGCAACCTGACGGCGAGCGACCGGGTGGATATCCGCAGCGACGGGTCTTTGACCGGCGATGTCGTGGCGGCGCGCATCTCGATTGAAGACGGCGCCTTCTTCAAGGGCGGCATCGACATTCGTAAAGCAGGAACGAAGCCGGACGGGCGGCCGGAAGAAGTGAAGAGCGTTGCGGCTGCGGCTCCCGAACCGGCGATCGCGGCGCGAGCGTAAGCCTTTCGCTGATCGTCGTTCGCTATTCGCTGATCGGCGGCAAGATGGTTGTGAGACGGGCCTCAGACGAGGCCCGTTTCCTTTGTCGGGTGATGCGCGTGTGGTGACGGGGCTCTGCCCCGTCACGAGCAGCGACTCTTACGGCTCTTTGCCTGTGGCCATCGTCTCCGCAATACCACCTTCGGCGACCCGTGGAAAGGCGGTTGGTTTCTTCCTGCGCAGGTCTGCTGGTAACTCCGAGCGCAACAGCCAGAGTCCGGCGGCGACGGCTGCGGCCCAGGTCAAAGAGCCCAGTGCGAGGGCCAGAAGATCGGCGCGGCGGCTGCCATCGAGTGATACCGTGCGCATCACTTCATAACTCAAGCCGCCGGAAACGACGCCCACCAAAGCAGACTTCCCTAATTCCTTCCAGTTCAGCCCGGCAAACGACACCATGCCGCGGATGTGCAGCAGCGCGGCGATGACGACCGCATTCGCCGCAATGCCAACGTCGGAGGCGATGGCCAGTCCAGTGACCGAGAGCGTCCGAAAAAAGAACGCGTACATGGGCAGAGACGCGAGCGTGATGAGGCTGGTGGCGATCATCGGAGTCAGCGTGTTGCCCGAGGCATAAAAGGCGCGAGCATAAAGCGCCTGACTCGACCACAAGGCCAGCGAGAGCGAGAACACAAAGAAGTAGAGGGCGGTAGATTCGGAATCCGCGAAGGTGAAGCGTCCGCGCCGATAGACGAGATCGATGAGCGGAAGGGCAATGGCCATCATCCAGCCGGTGATCAGCAGAGACGCAGCAGTGATGCGATAGACCGAACCGTTCACGGTGGCGGCGAATTCGGCGAACTTTTTTTCTCCGAAGAGGCGCGAGAAAAAGGGGAGCGACGCCTGGCCGACGGCCTGGCCGAGAATGGCGATGGGGACGGCGAAGAGACGCTTCGCGTAGTTGAGGCGGGCGATGTCGCCGATTCCGCTGGAGGCGAAGTAGCGGAGGATCCAGTCGTCGGCGGTGACCAGCGAAACGCCCAGCATCAGCGGGATGGAGAGCCGGACCCATTCGCGAAATGCTGGATTTTTTACATCGAACGACGGGCGGTATCCGGTGCCGATTTTGGCCGCGCCGATGGCGTTGATCAGGAATGGTCCGGCAATGCTGCCGGCGAGCGCGCCGAAGGCGAGGGACGCGATTCCCATCTGGCGCCCGGCGATCACTCCTCCGGCGATGATGAAGACGTTGTAGATCAGCGGACCGAATGCCGGCAGCAGGAACAGACGGTGCGAGAGCAAGACCGCCGAAACCACTCCTCCAACGTAAAAGAAGATCTGCGCCGGCAGCAGGATGCGCGTGAGGTGAACGCAGAGCCGCATCTGTTCGGCCGAGAAGCCGTGGAACATCCAGCCGGCAAACTGAGGCGTGAAGACTTCGGCCACGATGGTGCCGGCGATGAGCACGGTGGTCATCACGGTAATGATGATGGAGAAAGTTTTCTGCGCATCGTGCTCGCGTTTGTCCGCCAGAAACCGCGTATAGATGGAGATGAAGGTGATCGAAGCGGTGCCGCCGGCCACGATGTAGTTGAGCCAGTCGGGCAGGGTGAAGGCGGCGACGTAGGCGTCGGTCTGCTGTCCGGCGCCGAAAGCGTAGGCGATGTAGGCCTCGCGAATGTATCCGATCACGCGCGAGAGCGTAATGGTCGTCATCAGCAGCAGCGTCGCCGAAAACGCCGTGTGCTGGTGCGATGGCCGGAAGAAACGCAACAGACGCATGATTTGCGAAATGACGCATCTGCAGATTAACGCATCTGGCGGGGTGGCGGAGAGTTATCGCGTGGCCGGAATCGGAAATGGCAATCTCGGCGTGGGCAACGAAAGCTGAGGATCATCGTACTGTGGGCGCTGGGGTGAGCTTGTTGTTCTTGCCGGGTGCTCTTAAGTCCTGATCGATGATGACCCACCTTTAGCCCGCATAGAGCAGGTATCCGCATATGGCGCGCATAGCTCGCTGTTCGGTGGATCGCGGATTTGCGCCAGACGCAAGGCCAAGGTCCACCAAAGCGCGGAGAACGGCAATGACGACCCGCTCCGTTGTCCTCGAAATGGGCACTGCCACTTCGTTTTGGTGATCTCGTAATAGTTGCAGCACGCTTTCATGGAACGCTGCGCTGTCGGCCTCGCTGCCGAGTCTTTCCTCTTCAGTTTCGAGCACACGATTCAGCCGAGGGCGGTAGTAATGTGCGCTCACAAGCGCCCGAACGACTAATCTAAGGCGGGATTTCAGTCCTTTTCCTTTTCCACCTTGCACGGCCTTGACGACGGTGTCGTGGATCGCTTCCTCAAAGCCGCCAATCAGGGCGAGGACAATGGAGTCCTTGTTCGGAAAGTATTGATAGAGGGACCCAACGCTTACTCCGGCTTTCGCTGCGATCGCGTTGGTGTTGAATCCACGGAGTCCATCTGATTCCAAAATGCGAGCAGACGCTTCCAGAATGACGCCTACCGTCTCCTGAGACCTCGCCTGACCCGGCGCTTTGCGGGCTTTCAGCGTGTTCTTGCGCGGCCTGCCTCTGCCGTCGCGAACGCGAGTTTTATTTGTGAGCATTTACTCGTATTCTACATCCAGAAAGAAAATACGCCAGGAAACAACCGGGAATGCTCCCATAGAAATGAGATTGACATGGCAAACGATCCAAGAGTCCCACCACACAAACTAAGCTCCCGATCCCTTCGGATCTTTCGAACAACCCTGAGCCTGATGACCCTCATAGTTCTGATTTTCCCCTTCGTGCGCGTAAGGGGCAGCGTTGAGACCGGGCCCGGAATGCTGTTAGCCGTCAACCAGGGTGAAGCCACGCTCGGCGTTGTCGATCCGCGGACAGGCAAGCAGATCGCAACGATTGCCGAGGGAGGCGTGACTGGCCACGAGGTGGCCACTTCCTTCGATGGAAAGCTGGCTTACGTTCCGATTTACGGAGATTCGAGCGTGGGTGATCCCGGCAGTGATGGAAGAGAGTTGGTAGTGATTGATATCGGCTCTCGCAAGGTCGTCCAGCGCTTCGATTTCGGGCACGGCGTCCGCCCCCATTGTGCAGCGATGAATCCCAACGACGGTCTGCTCTATGTCACAACCGAGTTAGACCGCAGCGTCACCATCATCGATCCGAAAACACTGAAATTGGTGGGAACGATTCCTACAGGTCAAGACGAATCGCACATGCTTGTGCTCTCTCATGACGGACGATTTGGATACACGGCGAATGTGGGGCCCGGAACAGTCTCGGTTCTCGATCTTAAGGCTCGGAAACTGATTTCGGTTATACCTGTTTCTCAGAAAACGCAGCGCATTTCCATCTCTGTCGACGACCGAACGGTTTTCACCGCCGACCAGACGAAGCCGCGTTTAGCGGTGATCGACACCGCCACGAACAAGTTGAAGACGTGGATTCCTTTGAGCGCTTCCGGATATGGCACCGCCACTACGCGCGATGGGCGGTGGATATTGGTGGCGATGCAGAGTACTTCTCAGGTGGCAGTTGTCGACCTGCAAACGTTGCAGGTCGCCCGCACGATCGACGTACCCCCAGCGCCGCACGAAATCTTCATCTCTCCCAACAACGATGTTGCGTATGTCTCCTGCACCAAAAGCGGCAAGATCGCCGCGATAAGCCTTTCCGATTGGTCGATAAAGAACCTCATCGCTGCCGGCAATCGAGTTGACGGACTCGGTTGGGCATCGTTGCAGTGAGGTGACTCTTACTTCTAAGTATTTGTCCAGTTTTTTTCCATCTGATGGCTTCAATGCAGCGGGATGCGGAACAGATTCCCCTGAAACGCCGACGCTCGTGAAGGCGTACGTTTGGGGATCCGGTCCGGGCGACATATCGGGGCCTTGCGGAATCGATTGGATCCCGGCGAGTTCCGCCTCGCTGGCGCCATCGATCCCGGATGCCGGCAAATCCAAAAGCCCGAAGCCGTGCGGGATCGGAATGATGTATGTGAGTTTGGTGGATCCCGTTGCCGAAGACCGGCTGGTGGGGGAAACGTACATGTACTTTCCGTCGGCGGACCACTGCACAAAGCACGCTCCGGCGCAGATCCTCCGTTGAGCGCGGTCCCGCACCGCTACGGCGAAGGTCCCAACCTCGGACTCGATGCGGCCGCCGACGGTCGCCCATTCTCCGTCCGGGGAAACGCCGCCAATTTCGACAATCTTAGTCTCCAGAATGCGAGTCAGCCCGCTCCCGTCCTCTTGAACCCGCGCCAGGTAGTCCGCCTTGCCGCCCAGTTGCCGAAAAAACAATTGCCCCGCGCCGAAGCTTACCCGGTCTCCCCCTCGCACAACCAGGCGCGGAGGCGAGCTTCGATCGGTCGCCGCGAGGAAGATCTGCGATTCGTCTCCCATCAGGACGGTAAATGCGACTCGCGCCTCGTCGCGCGAAACATCATAGTCCACGATGCGCTGGCCGGTGAGCACCGGATCGGACTTACCCGACGCCAGATCCCTGCGCCACAGCTCGCTCACGTTCGACGAATTGCTTTTTCGCAGCAAATAGTACAGCCGCTTGCCATCCGGCGAAAGCCTGGGCGCCTCCGCCGACCCTTCCAGCGAAACCGCATGATCGCCCGCGGCATCGTGCGTCCACACCGAACTCTGCCGCACGCCCACCGAGGCGATCAGCGATTTCCCGTCCGGCGCCACGGCCAGGCCCTCCTCTTCGGTGGGGCCAAAGGTGATCTGCTCCGGATTTCCTTGCGGAGCGCCGCTCGCGCCACCGCTGCCGCCACAGGTGCGTACTGCCGTCCACCTCCGCGTTGAGGTACATCCATCGTCCGTCCGGCGACCATGCGGCGGCCGTGCAGGCGCCCTGCGGCCCCACCTGAACGCCCGCCGAGTTTCCGTCCATCGGGACCACCCGGCAGCGCTGCCATTCCGCGGCGCCGTTCATCTCCACGATCAGCACCCAATCCCGATCCGGCGACAGCCAGGAGTAGTGCGCCATGGCGCGCTCGTGCGCCGGGAAGTAGATGGCGCGCTCCTCGGCCCGGCTCTCCTTCGCCGTCACGACGCCCATGTGCAGGGCGGTTCCGGCCATAATCTCGGAAAACAGGACGCGGTCCGGCCCGATCCAACTGAGGCCTGCCGCGTTCACCATCAGGCGCGTGGGCGTCCCTCCCAGGACGGGCACGGTCCAGGTATCAAAGCGTACCGGCAGTGAGGGACAGGCCCGTGTACGCGACGCGGGAGGCGTCGGGCGTGAATACGGGATCGTACTTCAGGTTCGAATCGAAGGTCAATTGCTTCGATTCCCCGTCCGGCAGCAGCTTCACATAAATCTGCCCGGAGCCCAGGAAATACCCTCCGCCGCGGAAGAACGCCACCATGCGTCCATCCGGCGAAAGCGCGGGAGCGGTGGCCGAGTCATTGAAGTTGGTGAGTTGGATGTACTCGCTCGCCGAGGTTACCGGGCCGGTCTTCGGGGCAAGCCACTGGTAGTGATAAACACCCCACGTGATTCCCGCTAACACAACGACGAGGGCAGCGGCAACGACTCCAAGCCAGAGGTTCCTCTTGCGGCCGACAGGAGAAACGGACCCCGTGGCTGAGATCTTGCCGGAGTCAGTGTCTCGCTTCAGCCGCTTCAAATCGGCGCGCAGCTCGGCGGCAGACTGGCAGCGAATGTCGCGATCCTTTTCCAACGCCTTGTTAATGACCTGCTCCAGCGCAACTGGAATATCGGGATTCAGCCGCACCGGAGCCACGGGCTCGCGTTCCAGAATTGCGTGGAAGATCAACCCCGAAGTGTCGCCCCGAAATGGCAGCGCTCCTGTACACATCTCGTACAGAACCGCGCCGAACGAGAACAGGTCCGTGCGCGCATCCAGTTCCTTCCCTCGAACCTGCTCCGGCGACATGTACGCCACAGTTCCCAGCGCACTGCCGGGACTGGTGAGATGTTCCTCGGACTCGACCGTCGCGGCGCTTCCGGCAACACTCTCGAGTTTTCCCGACACCTTGGCCAGCCCGAAATCGAGAATCTTCGCCTGACCCCGATTCGTGACGAAGATGTTCGCGGGCTTGATGTCGCGATGGACGATGCCTTTGGCGTGGGCAGCGTCGAGCCCATCGGCAATCTGGATGCCCAGATCGAGCACCTCCTCGATCCCCAGCGGCTTGCCAGCGATCCGGTGCCGGAGCGTCTGACCCTCCAGCAGTTCCATGGCGATGAAGGTTCGCCCATCGGCCTCATCGATCTCGTAGATGGTGCAAATGCCCGGATGGTTCAGAGAGGACGCGGATTTGGCCTCGCGCTGGAATCGGCTGAGAGCTTGCGCATCGTGAGCCAGTTCGTCAGGAAGGAACTTCAGGGCAACGTGGCGGCCGAGTTTGAGGTCTTCCGCTTCATAGACCACACCCATTCCGCCGCCGCCGATCTTGCCGAGGATGCGGTAGTGGGACACTGTCTGTCCCACGGGTTGGGAGGGCGTGGACACTCGTTAAACATGTTAGGTGTGGATGACGGGAAGGTCAACGTACGGGTTGGCCGAGGCAAAAGAGTTTCTCTCCTAGTGAACACTCTTTCATCTCAGCTCTATCAACTTAAAGGAACCCAACGAATTAGCTGTGTCGGCTGCTCAACTTAGCAGCTATCCTTCTTCGGTTTCGTCGGTCTCCCTGGACCCAAGAATGCAGCTACAACTTTACGCCCACCCCGAGGCGATGGGGATCAGCCGCGTTTTTCGCGCCCAACGTCGCCAGTGAGCATTTCGGAACGCACAGAGGCCCGCAATTGAAATCTTTGCCGATCGCTATTGTCCTTCTCCTGATGACCTCAATCAATGTGCAGGCACAATCAGCTTTCGCTGGGCGCGGTGAACTCCCAGACTCTCCGTCCACAAGCTTCTGGACCAAAGCGAATACCACACTCCTCGCGCTGGATGCCGCTGCCAAGGGGGCCGACTTCTACTACACCATGCGAGGCATGAACCATCCCGGCTTGGCGCTTGAAGCCGACCCTATCGCTCGTCCCTTCGTCTCCCATGGCAACGCGTTGGCGGTTGGATATTTCGGCGCTTTACTAGTCATCGATGCCGCTGTGTCATACGAATTACACAAGCATCACCATGACCGGCTGTCGAAGGCCGTCTTGATCTTCGGTATCGTGAACAACGGGTATGGTGCGCAATATGATGGTCGCCAATACTAAGAAAATCGACTCCTTGGGAGCGATCTTCGCGGCGGTCGTGCAGTAGGTGCCTATAGGGTAGCTGTGTCGCGGACGAGGTTCTGAGTGTAATCGCATGACAGTTGGAAGTCTGTGACGCGGCGGTGACATTACACTCATGAACTTGGATCGAAACCAGGCTCCCAGCGCCGCTTTCAGCATCAGGAATTGAGAACTTAGTCCAAACTGGGAGTTGACAATAGGCGCCAATTGGGACATACTCCCCGCCGTTGGCGTCCCCGCGCCGATAGGCTTACCTAAGCCAGCCCTGGCCGAGATGGTGTCGCAGATCACGTTTCCACTCAAGGAATTCGCCAAGGTAAATCCAGGCAGGCCGCAGTCTTCGTAACTGAGTTCGCACTGACGTTAGTACTAGAGGATGAATCACGGCTCCCTGGCGAGTGCTCTACATTGGGCAGCCGAGAGGAGATAGGTTATGAATCACCCGAAATCTGCGCGCAACTGGTTCTTGGCAATGCTGTTGGTCGTGAGCATTTTGTCTCTTACCATGGCGGCCACCGCACCCAACGCTACGCAGCAGCTGAAGGCGTTTTTTCAGGTCACGATCCGTCAAGGCCCCGATGCCGGGTTGGTGGCTTATGGCGTCCTTACGCTGCAGGTCGATCCGCGCGACGGCAACTTCACCGGCACACTGATCCCGGCGGTGAGTTTAGAGACCGGCTTGCCCTTCCCGACGGTGTTATTCACGCAGAAAGGCAGCAGCTTCACGCCCGTCCCCGACGGCCCGACGGAGGTCGAGGTGCGCGGTACCATGCACGGCCACGCCATCAACCTGATCATGCTGAACGTCGCGGGAGCGGGCGTGGACGTCGTTGGAGTAGGGACGATGGAGAGCACGCTCAAGGAATGGCTGCAAGGGAAGGGGCCTGGGGTGGTCGCCGGCCCTGCGGTCGGCCCGAAGCCGGGAGACAGCGGCGACTGGGAAAACCCGTGTTGCTCCAGTCATTGAGTCAGAGTCCTTGAAGAGTCAGCTTTGAAGAGTCCAGCCGAAAAAGGAGACAGGTATGAGTCGGATGAAATCTGCAGGGCGATGGTGGTTGGTGATGCTGTTGTTGGTGAGTTGCTTGTCCTTCGCCGCCGCATCCAGTGATTCTCAACAACTGAAGGCGTTTTTTCAGGCTACGATTCGTCAAGGCCCGGATGCTGGGTTAGTGGCCTATGGCGTACTCACGCTGCAGGTCGATCCTCGCGACGGCAACTTCACCGGCGCTCTGACACCGGCGGTGAGCTTAGAGACCGGGTTGCCCTTCCCGACGGTGTTATTCACGCAGAAAGGCGGCAGCTTCACACCCGTTCCCGACGGCCCGACGGAGATCGAGGTGCGCGGCACCATGCACGGGCACGCCATCAACCTGATCATGCTGAACGTGGCGGGAGCGGGGCAGGACGTCGTCGGAGTAGGGACGATGGAGAACACGCTCAAGGAATGGCTGCAGGGGAAGGGGCCGGGGGTGGTCGCCGGTTCGGCGGTGGGTCCGGAGCCGGGAGACAGCGGCGACTGGGAAAGCCCGTGCTGCACCATTCATTGAAGAGTCAGAGTCGAGACGCCGAAAAAGGAGACAGGTATGAGTCGGATGAAATCTGCAGGGCAGTGGTGGTTGGCGATGCTGTTACTGGTGAGTGGCTTGTCCCTCGCCGCCGCATCCAGTGATTCTCAACAACTGAAGGCGTTTTTCCAGGCTACGATTCGTCAAGGCCCGGACGCTGGGTTGGTGGCCTATGGCGTCCTTACGCTGCAGGTCGATCCGCGCGACGGCAACTTCACCGGCACACTGACCCCGGCGGTGAGTTTAGAGACCGGGTTGCCATTCCCCACGGTGTTATTCACGCAGAAAGGAGCCAGCTTCGCCCCTGTTCCCGACGGCCCGACGGAGGTCGAGCTGCGCGGCACCATGCACGGACACGCCATCAACCTGATCATGCTGAATGTCGTGGGAGCGGGTCAGGACATCGTCGGAGTGGGGACGATGGAGAACACGCTCAAGGAATGGCTGCAGGGGAAGGGGCCGGGGTGGTCGCCGGTTCGGCGGTGGGTCCGGCGCCGCGAGACAGCGGCGACTGGGAAGTCCCGTGTTGCAGCAGTCATTGAAGAGTCGGAGTCTAAAGAAGACTCCAGGAGCCGGGTGCCCACTGCCGACGGTGGAGCGGTTCCAGCCCTTTTTTCATCACAAACGCCCGGTGTGCACTGTCACAGACAAATCCCCTCGATTGCGATAACGTTGCCCCAGAGTGCAACCCGCAGCGGTGTGCGTCCTGCCGGGGCGCCTCTCGAAGCTGTCCGAAAGCCGGTTCCGCTCTTTTGACAAATTCATTTCAGCGAGCCGAGAATGCTCTAAGTCCTTATTCCAGAATACTTTGATATAAGTCCTTAAGATTCAAAGACCAAGTCCAAAAAAATCCGCCAACTCATTGATTCCAGGAGATCAGGGGGGAGGGGGGTGTCGGTACTAACCAGTAAACACCTCCGAAATCCATACATTTCGGCCTCGCTCCGGGCGAGCCCGCGCCACACGAATCTCGTTGCTATAATCCGCGTGTGAGCCAGCCTCCCGTCACCCAACAACAGCTTCGCACGCCCGTGTTGCGCCGGTCGTTTCGCAAGCCATATCCCGTCGCCGTGCGGGGCGAGGGCGTTTATGTGTGGGATGGCGACGGCAATCGCTACCTGGATTTCTCGGGATCGGCGGCGGTGAATTTTATTGGTCATGGTGTCCGCGAAATTTCGGATGCTATGGCGGAGCAGGCTCGGCAGTTGGAGTTTGTCCATAGCAGCCAGTTCACGACTCCGGTCGCCGAGGAATTTGCGCAGGAGTTGCTGGATTTCGCCGGAGACGGCTTCGCCGGCGGAGCAGTCTACTTCACCTGCGGCGGGTCGGAGTCGGTGGAGACGGCGCTGAAGCTGGCGCGGCAATATCAGGTGGAGATCGGCCAAGGGAATCGGCATCAGGTTCTCAGTCGTCAGCAGAGCTACCACGGAGCGACGCTCGGGGCGCTTGCGGTCTCCGGCAACCGGAAACGGCGCGAGATTTATTTGCCGATGGTGCGCGAGTTCGAGCACATCGGCATGCCTTACTGCTACCGCTGCGCGTTTGACTGCACCGACAGTTGCTACAACTGCGGACAGCAGTATGCCGCCGAGTTGGAGCGCGCCATCGAGGCGGCGAAGGGCGCGGTGGCGGGTTTCATTTTTGAGCCCGTGAGCGGAGCTACGCTGGGAGCGGTTACGCCTCCACCGGGATATTTGCAAGCGATCGCCGATATTTGCCGGCGTCGCGGAGTGTTGCTGATTGCCGATGAAGTGATGACCGGCATGGGGCGCACCGGGCGAAATTTCGCGGTGGAGCATTTTGCGACAGAACAAGGGGGAGTTGTGCCCGACATTCTGGTTACCGCCAAGGGCTTGTCATCGGGATACGCTCCGCTGGGGGCGGTGATTGCCAGCAGGAAAATTGTCGATGCGATCGCCGCGGGCTCGGGAGCTTTTCTGCATGGCTTTACTTACAACGCACATCCGGTTTCGGTGGCGGCGGGACGCGCGGTGCTGCGGCGCATCCGGGCGTCGAATCTGGTGCGGGCTGCCGATTCCGAGGCTGCCGATTCTGGTACGGAAAGTACGGCGGGGTCGGCTTTGAAAATCGCGCTGCAGAGCTTGCGTGATCTGGATGCGGTTGGGGATGTCCGCGGGCTGGGGTTATTGTGGGGGATTGAGTTTGTCGCGGACAAGAAGACTAAGGCTCCGTTCGCTCCGGAGAAGAATTTTGCTGGGTTGGTGGGGCAGGCTTGTCTTCGGCGCGGGGTGTTGGTCTACCCCATGCAGGGGTGCGTGGACGGAGTCGCGGGGGATCATCTTGTGATTGCGCCTCCGGCGGTGATTTCGGGCGAAGAGATTCGGTGGGCGGCGGAGCAGATGCGGGCCGCGATTCTGGAGTCGGCTGCTCAGGCTCGCTGAGTTCCGAGGAGACTGCCGAGCTTCGCTCGGAGCCTTTGTGGGGACGGGCGCCTCGCCCGTCCGACCCCGGATATTCAGGTGAGATATCGCTCTAACTATCTGAAATGTTTTGGCTTGACGGTTGATCTGCGTTTTACCTGCTCTGCATTGTCATCACCGCGCCCGCGTCGCATAGTGCCCACAGAAACGGAGGCACTATGGCTACCTCATTTGCCGATTTTGCGGAACAGATCAATCCCGGGACCTTGGCCGAGATCCGCCGCAGCAACTTTCGGCAGGCCACGCGGGTGCACGGAAGCCTTCTTGCCGCCGCCGAGAAACGGGTCCTCGTCTGGATGGCAGAGCATATGCCCTCGTGGGTGAATTCCGACCATTTGACTGTCGTCGGATTTGCCGCCCAGATTGCTACTGGCGTTTGTTACGCGCTTGCCGCCTCGGACCGCCGCATGCTGCTGGCGGCGATTCTGTGTCTCGCGGTGAACTGGTTTGGCGACAGCCTTGACGGAACTTTGGCGCGCGTTCGGCAGCGGCAGAGACCGCGTTACGGGTTTTACGTGGACCACATCATCGATTCCATCGGTGCAGTGGCCATGATGGGCGGCCTCGCGCTGTCCGGATACATGCATCCGGTGATTGCGATTGGATTGCTGGTTGCGTTTCTCTTGCTTTCCATCCAGTCGTATCTGGCGGCATATGCGCTGGGCGAATTTCATCTTTCTTTCTGGCACTTCGGGCCGACCGAGTTGCGGGTCTTGCTGATGGTTGGCAACCTGGCGCTGTTTCATTGGGCGTGGGTGATTCACGGGCGCTTCCGGCTGTTTGATATTGGCGGCGCGATTGGATTGGCCGGAATGCTGCTGATGCTGGTGGTGGTGAGCGTGAAGAATACGATCCGGCTCTATCGGGAAGAGAGAATTTTGTGAAGAGTTCGTGTAGTGACGGGCGCTCTCGCCCGTCCGGGCGAGTGAAGCTCGGCGGACCTTCCCTCGCTGGATGAAGTTCAATGCCGTTGGCGGGATCGGCATTGGCGTGCAACTGTTAGCGCTGGCCGTTTTTCGCAGCTGCATGAAACTGGATTATCTGCTGGCTACGGGGTTGGCGGTTGAGATCTCGGTGATCCACAACTTCTTGTGGCATGAGCGCTTCACCTGGGCGGACCGGCCTGCTCGGCGGCGGCTTCAATCGCTGGTCAGGCTGGCCAAGTTCAATGGCAGCAACGGGGCAGTTTCTCTGGGCGGAAACCTGGTGCTGATGCGAGTGCTGGTGGGCGAATTTAAGTTCAACTACGCTGCCTCGAATCTGCTCGCGATCGTTTCTTGTTCGCTGCTGAATTTCGTGCTCGGGGATCGGTTTGTGTTCGATGTCGAGAGCTGACGCGGTCGCGAACTCGACTTAGCGGCATGCCGAGCTTTGCTCGGCTGGACGGGCGAGGCGCCCGTCCCCACACAAGGATTTTGGAAGTGACTTTGGAGTGTTTCTTTGGGGGTTACGGCGCGAGCTCACACGGGATATAATATTTGATAGTTGCTATGCGCTCTAAAGGCTACATTTCGCTTCTACGGACTTGCTGGATCGAGGGACGCGCTTGTCCCCGCCGGTACCTTTCCGTTTTGCCGTCGCACGTGCGCGCCAATCTCTTTGGCAGCGACTAATATTCTTTCCTCTTCTTGCTCAGCTAATCGCTTTTAGCTTCCGGCTATCAGCTTCTAGCTCCTAGCCTAAGCAGCTGCGCTGCTCGAACTCCGGCGTAATAACCGCTGAGAACTGATACCCGATCTGGAGGATCCCATGACCACTAAGACACTGAACGCCGGAACAACGATTGCCGGAACAACGACGCCGCCACGATTGCCGGCCCCAAGCTCAAGACTGCGCTTCCCGGCCCTAATGCCAAGCGTATTCTCGCGGGCGATGAAAAATATATTTCGCCTTCCTACACGCGCTCTTATCCGCTGGTGGCCAAGCGCGGGCGCGGCATTGTGGTTGAAGACGTGGATGGCAATGAGTTCTTCGATTTTTCCGCGGGCATTGCCGTGGTCTCGACCGGCCACTGCCATCCGGAAGTGGTCGCCGCCATTCAGAAGCAGGCGGGCGAACTGATCCACATGTCGGGCACGGACTTTTATTACGAGGGCATGGTGACGCTGGCCGAGCGCCTCTCGAAGATCGCGCCGATGCCGGGGCCGCACAAGATTTATTACGGAAACTCCGGCGCCGAAGCCATCGAGTGCGCTTTGAAGCTGGCGCGCTATCACACCAAGCGGCAGCAGGTGATCGCCTTCTTCGGGGCTTTCCACGGACGTACCATGGGCGCGCTTTCGCTGACCGCCTCGAAGCCGCAGCAGAAGCGGCGTTTCTCGCCGCTCGTGCCGGGAGTTACGCACGTGAGTTATCCCGATGTTTATCGGGCTGGCGTGTGGTCCGCAGGATGCGGAGAAATTTGCGCTTGGTTGCGCGCGCTACATCGAAGACAAACTGTTTAAGACCATCCTCGCGCCGGAAGAAGTTGCGGCCATTTTTGTGGAGCCGGTCCAGGGCGAAGGCGGATACGTTGTCGCTCCGACGATCTTCATGCAGGAACTGCGGCGCATTTGCGACAAGCACGGCATCCTGCTGGTGCTCGACGAAGTGCAGAGTGGCATCGGCCGCACGGGCAAATGGTTTGCGGTCGAGCACACCGGGCGTGCATCCCGACATGGTTTGCATCGCGAAGGGCATTGCCTCGGGGATGCCGCTTGGCATCACCATGAGCAAGGCCGACATCATGGATTGGGTGCCGGGTTCGCACGCGTCGACATTCGGCGGAAACCCCGTTTGCATCGCCGCCGCGCTGGCCACGCTTGATGTGATCGAGAAAGAAGGGCTGCTGCGGAATTCGCAGGAGGTCGGCGACCACATGCGGAAACGCATGGCCGACTGGCCGAAGAAGCACAAGATTGTCGGCGACGTCCGCGGACGAGGGCTGATGATCGGCGTGGAGATCGTAAAAGACCAGGCGACTCGCGAGTACGGCGCGAGCGAGCGTGATCGCATTGTTGAGCTGGCGTTCGAGCGCGGCGTTCTGTTCCTGGGCTGCGGTCCGAGCACGATTCGCATTGCGCCGCCGCTCATTGTTACTAAGGACGAAGCTGACGTGGCCATCGACGCGCTGGAAGAGTCGATCGCGAGCGTTGAGAAGAGCAGTTAATCGGCGGAGGTGCTTAATGCCGAACGGGACTGTGGAATCGATTTATATCGCTTCCACCGCGCAAGGGATGCCGGAATCTGTTGGTCAGGCGACGGCGATTCCGGGTGCGGGGCTTGAGGGCGACCGGTACGCACTCAAACTGGGCACGTTCTACAAGCCCCAGCCGGATCGCGAGCTCACGCTGATTGAGGCGGAGGCGGTTGAAGCGCTGCGGCGCGACTATCAGGTCGAACTGAGCGTCGGCGACGCTCGGCGGAACATCGTGACGCGCAATGTGCCACTGAATCATCTGGTGGGCAAGGAATTTGTTATCGGCGATGTGCGCATTCGCGGCCTTCGCCTTTGCGAGCCTTGCGATCACCTGGAGAAAGTAACGGGCAAGCCACTGATCAAGGGCCTTCTGCACCGCGGGGGATTGCGAGCGCAGATTCTTACGTCGGGGACGATTCGCGTCGGGGATGAAGTCACAATTCCGTAGAGACGCGGCTGGCCGCGTCTTCGCAGGCTGACGGGGCAAGCCCCGTCTCCTCACATTAAGAACATATTCCACGTGTCAGAGATCATAGAAAGGATGGAAACCATGGGCGACAGCACACTGCGCAAACTGGTGCATGGCAAAGGCGCTCACGTGGATCCGGTTGCTTGTGTCGAAGATATTTCGGCGGAGCTGGCGGCGCGGACTGTGGCGGGCTATCCGCACTCCATCTGGCAAATCGTGGAGCACATGAACTATTGGATGGACTACGATCTCGGTAAAGTCGCGGGCGAGAATCGGCCTTACCCGGACAAGGCGATCGAAAGCTGGCCGGCGCATCCGAATCCAGCTCCTGACGGTGGAGCAGCGGATGAGGCGTGGCAGGCCACGATTCTCCGCTTCACCGATTTGCTGTCGCGGCTGTCGCGGCTCGGGGAATCCGATGCAGTGGAACTGGCTCGAAAGGTTCAGAACGTGGGCTCCCCACAGTCGCCGCGTAACTTCACCGTGCATGCCATGCTGTGGCAAATTGTGGCGCATAACAGTTATCACGCCGGTCAGATTGCCTTGCTGCGGCGCCAGTTTGGCGCCTGGCCTCCGGAACGAGGCGGCGATACCTGGTGAGCGACCCGGCTTGCCGCGTCCTCGCTGCCTGAGACGGGGCTAGCAACCGTCTCTACTCATATTCTGAAATTCATCAAAAAACATTCCTCTTGGAAGGAGGCCTCTCGATGCCACGCTTTACTTCTCGCACGCTGATCGCATTGGCGTTCAGCTTGATGGTCTGGGCCTCTGCCTTTGCCGGCATTCGCGCCGGCCTGCAAGCTTATTCGCCGGCGAATCTTGCCATCCTGCGGTTTCTGGTCGCCTCTCTGGTGCTCGCCATCTATGCGGGGATCGCACACTTTCGCCGTCCGGAGTGGCGTGACATTCCAGGGTTGATCCTGACCGGCGCCATCGGGATCACCTTTTACAACCTGGCGCTGAATTACGGAGAGACTCGAGTGACTGCGGGCGCGGCCAGCCTGCTGATTGCCTCCACGCCGATCTGGACGGCGCTGGCGGCTCGATTCTGGCTGCACGAGAAACTGACTGCGATCGGGTGGTGTGGAGTGTTGGTGAGCTTCGCGGGAGTCGCGCTGATTTCGAGCGGAGAAGGCGCGGGCATCCGGCTCTCACCGCAAGCGCTGATCATTCTGGCCGCTGCGGTTACGTCCGCGGTCTATATGATTCTGCAAAAGCACTATCTCGGGAGATACAGCGCGCTGGAATTTACGGCTTACTCGATCTGGTTCGGAACCGCGCTGATGCTGCCGTTTGGTCGCGGCCTGATGCACACCCTGCGCGCCGCACCCGTTTCGGCGACGCTGGCAGTTATTTATTTGGGAATCTTCCCGGGAGCGCTTGCCTATGTGGCGTGGGCCTACGTGCTCTCGCATGGCGCTGCGGGGCGCACGTCAACCCTGCTCTACGTAATTCCGATTGTGGCCATTGGCATTGCGTGGATTTGGCTGGGCGAGGTGCCGAAGATGATCTCTCTGGTTGGCGGCGCGATCGCGCTCGGCGGCGTGGTGCTGGTGAATACCTTGGGCAAAAGCAAAATGGACAAAGGCAAGCCGGTCGATGCGGCTTCGTTACTTTTTTCGGAAGTGGTAGGTTGAAGCCGTGACCGTTCCCGTGCAATTACCAGCCTCCCAGAATTGGAGGGCCGACGTCTATGCTGCCAACGCGCACTTCGTGCCGGAACTGGGGCAGCCGGTGCTCGATTTGCTCCAGCCGCAGCCCGGCGAGCGCATCCTGGATCTAGGTTGCGGAGACGGAGCACTGACTGAAAAGCTGGTTGCGCAGGGTGCTCACGTAGTGGGCGTCGACAATTCCGCCGATATGATCGCAGCCGCGCGTCAGCGTGGCCTTGACGCGAGAATTATGGACGCGAGAGCGCTGACTTTCGAAAACGAATTCGATGCCGTCTTTTCCAATGCAGCACTGCATTGGGTCAAGGATGATCCGGACGCGCCTGTCGCGGGTGCCTTCCGCGCGCTCCGGACCGGAGGCAGGTTCGTGGGTGAGATGGGCGGCCATGGCTGCGTTGGCGCAATTACCGTCGCGCTGCTGGGCGCGCTTGAGCGCCGGGGCGTCAGCGACGCGGCTTCGTGGATTCCGTGGTACTTCCCGACCGTCGACGACTACGAAATACGGCTTCGCCGGGCCGGTTTTGCTCCGCAAAGTGTACAACTGATTCCGCGCCCCACGTCATTGCCAACCGGAATGCGCGGATGGCTGGAAACCTTCGCGAATCCGTTCTGCGCCGCGGTGCCGCAGAGCGAGCGCGGCGACTTTCTCGATGAAGTCACCGCCAGGCTCAAGCCTGTTCTGTGCGATTCCCAAGAGCGCTGGACCGCGGACTATATTCGCCTGCGCTTTGCGGCAATCAAGATCTGAGCCGCGGGGGAAATCCGGCCGGACTAAATCCCGCCGGAACTCGCAAGCGGCGAATTGTACCGGATGCGCGGTGACCGGCATCACATAATGCGCGGTTGGTACGAGTTAGGCTGAAGATGGAGTCTTCTATGTTCTCCGGACGCCTGACGCAAGCCACACTGCGCTTACTGGACTGGCTGGCAGCAAGAACGCTTGCGCCCGAGGACATTCCCGCGCACCAGCGCACCGGCCGGCGCGGCGAGGAGGACGCTTATTTTTACCTTCGGCGGCGGGGCTACACCATCATCGCGCGTAACTTCCGCTCGCCGAATCATCGCGGCGAACTCGATCTGGTCGGCTGGGAGAAGGACGTCCTGTGTTTTATCGAAGTGAAAACTCGGACTACGCGTGACTTCAAGCCCGCCGAAGCTGCGGTGGATCGTGATAAGCAAAGAGAGTTGTCGCTGGTCGCCCGTGACTTTCTCCGCCAGATGCCCGTTTTGTGCCAGTGGCGGTTTGACGTGATCGCCGTATACTATGATCGCGATAATGGCGATCGCGAATGCGGATATCGCGGATACGGCCGACCATCGTTCGAGTTATTTCAGAATGCGTTCCCGGTATCGTACAATCGTGGGTTTGCGGACTCCAACTGAAAGGATTTAGTAGGTGCCTGAATTAAGAAAAGATCCCATCGTGGGCCGGTGGGTAATCATTTCCACGGATCGCGCCAAGCGGCCTACCGACTTTGCGCGCGAGGCAGTGAAGATCAAAGGTGGATTCTGTCCGTTCTGTTATGGAAATGAAGGCAAGACGCCATCGGAAATCCTGGCGTATCGCCCCAGCACGAACGGCAGCAGTCCTCCGAAAGACGGCCCAGGTTGGACGATCCGCGTGGTTCCGAACAAGTTCCCGGCACTGGGAATCGAAGGGAATTTGAATAAGGAAGCCGAGGGCATGTTTGACAAGATGAACGGCATCGGCGCCCACGAAGTCATCATCGAAACGCCCGACCATAACGCCACCCTGGCCTCGCTCCCCTCGAAAAGAATCGAAGATGTTCTGTGGGCCTTCCGTGATCGTATTCTCGATCTCAAGAAAGACCGGCGCTTCAAGTACATTCTGATTTTCAAGAACCATGGAGAAGCGGCCGGCGCCTCGCTCGAGCACTCACACTCGCAGTTGATCGCTTTGCCGATTGTGCCCATTTACGTGGGCGAGGAACTGCAGGGAGCGAAACAGTATTACATCTACAAGGAGCGCTGCGTGTTCTGCGACGCCATCCGGCAGGAGCTCGACGGCGGCATTCGCGTGGTGGCGGAGAATGAAGATTTTCTGACTCTCGCCCCGTATGCTCCCCGATTTCCTTTTGAAACCTGGATCCTCCCCAAGCGCCACGAATCTGCTTTCGAGAACTCGTCATCGCAGATGTTCGAGAATCTGGCGAAGGCGCTCAAGCTGTTACTGATGAAAGCGGACCGCGTGCTCGATAATCCGCCATACAACCTGGTGGTGCATACATCGCCCGCGCAGGATCCTACCAACGAGTATTACCACTGGCACATCGAATTCATGCCAAAACTGACCAAGACGGCAGGATTTGAATGGGGCACCGGTTTCTACATCAACCCTACGCCGCCGGAAGAAGCAGCGAAGTTTCTGCGCGAAGCGAGCGTGGAAGACGCGGCTCCCAGTACGGTCAGCGCGCGGTAGGCTGTTGCCGGGTGGCGAGTGACTTATTCCTGGTCGTGCCGACCCTGCGACTTTCATTGACTTGCCCAGTTCGCCCACGTAAGATTTGCCCCTGATGATCGGCCAAACCATCTCTCACTACCGCATTGTCGAGAAACTCGGTGGCGGCGGGATGGGTGTTGTCTACAAGGCCGAAGACGCCCGCCTCGACCGCTTTGTGGCCTTGAAGTTCTTGCCCGAAGACGTGGCCCAGGACCGTCAGGCTCTGGAGCGTTTCCGTCGTGAGGCTAAGGCAGCCTCCGCACTCAACCATCCCAACATCTGCACGATTTACGACATTGGCGAGGAAAATGGGCAGGCGTTCATCGCCATGGAGTTTCTCGATGGCATGACGCTCAAGCATCTGGTTGCGGGCAGGCCGCTGGAGATCGACGTCGTCTTCTCGCTGGCCATCGAGATTGCTGACGGTCTGGACGCGGCGCACTCGCAGGGCATCGTTCATCGCGACATCAAACCGGCCAACATCTTCGTGACCAAGCGCGGTCACGCCAAGATTCTTGACTTTGGGTTGGCGAAGGTCGTGACCGCGGGCGGTTCCTCCGGCCAGGGCGCATCCGACTACACGCGGACGGCCGAAACGCGCGAAGAGAACCTGACCAGTCGGGGAGCGGCGCTCGGCACGGTTGCCTACATGTCTCCGGAGCAGGCGCAGGCCAAGGAACTGGACGCGCGTAGCGATTTGTTTTCGTTTGGCGCCGTGCTCTATGAGATGGCGACCGGCATGATGCCGTTCCGCGGCGACAGCACCGCGGTGATCTTCAAAGCGATTCTGGATGCGGAGCCGACGCCTGTCGTACGGCTAAATCCCGACGTGCCCGGCGAACTCGAACACATCATTGATAAGGCCCTGGAAAAAGACCGGGAGATGCGCTATCAAAGCGCAGCTGAGATACGAGCGGATTTGAAACGCCTGAAACGACAGACCGACTCGCGCCAGCGTCCATCGACCGGTTCGTCGGCTACCGCGATCGCGCAGGAGAGCGGATCGCAGTCGAGTGGGCAGCATTTTGCGCCCGGACCTTCGTCGTCGGGAGGATCGTCGTCCGGAGGGTCATCGTCGGGAGGATCGTCGGGAAATGTGTCGAAGATGATGTCGGCGCAGACTGCGCATGCGCCCGCACAAACGGGGAGTAGCTCCGCGGTTGACATCGCAAAAAAACACAAACTGGGAGTCACCGCTGGCGCGGTTGCAGCGGCGGTGGTGCTGGTGGCGGCGGGATTCGGTGTGTATTCCGTGCTTCACCGCGCGGCCTCCGTGCCGTTCCAGAATTTCACCATCACCCAGGTCACCACCTCGGGTAAGGCGGGAGCGGCCGCCATCTCTCCCGACGGCAAATACGTCCTCAGCGTATTGCACGACAAAGGACAACAGAGTCTTTGGCTGCGCAACGTGGCTACCGGGAGCGACACCCGCGTGGTTCCACCGGCTCCCGTTGTCTATCGCAGCCTGGCATTCTCGCCCGACGCCAACTATTTTTATTTTCGTAAAGCTGAAGACGCGCTCGAGACCACTTTCTTTCTTTACCGCGCACCGGTGCTCGGCGGAACCCCCCAAGTATTGGTTCGTGATATTGACAGTGATATCACCTTCTCTCCCGACGGCCATCGTATCGCCTACATTCGAGGGAATGACCCTGAAGTGGGCAAATACCGGATACTCTCCGCGAACCTCGATGGCAATGACGAAAAGGTTCTGCTGATTGCACCAGCGCCGGGTAACACCGTCCCGAATTTTCCAGCATGGTCCCCGGACGGCCGGCAGATTGCCCTGAGCGAGCCCCCAACCGCCGCTGCCTTAAGCGGCATCGGCCAATTCGATGTGAGTACCAGTAAGGTGGAACAACTTGCCACCTTCGAAGACAAGTTGCTGAACCAACTGAAATGGTCGCCCGACGGCAGCGGTCTCATCGTTAACTACCAGCAGGCTGGCCCAAGTTTTCAACGCGCCCAGATCGGTTTCGTGCCCAGCGGCGGAGGCGTCCTCCAGCCTATTACCCGCGATACCAATAGCTACAGATCTTTGACTCTTTCCGCCGATGGCAAGACTCTGGCCACGGTGCAGGTGAAAACGACTCAAAGCTTGTATCTGGCATCCGGCACGGGTAGCGCAACTCCGGAGCCGCCGTCACTTCTGCCGCAGGGAGAATTCGTCAGCGGTTTCGGCTGGGACGGCAGCGGCAACCTTCTGGTTGGCGAGTCGGGCCATCTGTCGCGCATGGGGCCGGATGGTGGCAACTCGAGTCAACTGCTCGGGGATGCTGCGTCGGCGATTCTGGAGCCTGCGGCTTGTGGCGCTCGCTACATGGTATTTACGTGGGTATTTCACGCCGGCGCGCGAGCCGGCAACGTCTGGCGAGCTAACTCGGATGGCTCGAATCCCGTGAAACTCACCGATGTGGCCTCGCGTTTTCCGGTATGTTCGCCCGATGGAAAATGGTTGTATTACGAAAATGATGGCGCCGGTCAGATATGGCGTGTGCCAGCGGACGGATCGGGCCAAGCCGAAGTGGTTCCCGGCTCCGTTCTGCCCAACACCATTATTGCTGGCCTGCGCCCCGACCTGTCGTCGGATGGGAAGTTATTGGCATTCGTTATCGTAAACGCGTTGAATCCGGAGGTCATGAAACCCGAGGACAAAATCGCGCTCGTCAATCTGGATTCTGCCGGGGCGCCACTCCTGCTTAAGGTTGAACCGGGAATCACCGGCACCGGTTTCCGGTTCACTCCCGACGGAAAAGCCATGGCCTACGCAGTCAAAGAAAACGGAGTCGACAACATTTGGCTGCAGCCACGAGATGGTTCCGCCGGACGAAGGATCACCAATTTCAACTCCGAGCAAATTGTTGATCTGCACTGGTCGCCGGACGGCAAGAACTTAGGCATACTTCGCACTCATTCCGATTCCGATGTAGTGCTGCTGCAAGATTCAAAGCCGTAGGTAAGGCGCGATCGCCGGGTTCCTATCCCTGGGTGCGGTCGAGAACCTCGGCGTGCCATGCCATCTGGATTGCTTCCAGCTTGGCTTCGTTCGACTGCGCGGGATCATCCCCGAAGCCGGGGAGCGCGATCACATATTTGTGGAGGTCTGTGAAACGGACGGCGAGCGGGTCGAGTTGCGGGTGGGTTTCAGAAAGCAGAATCCCGATGTCTTCAGCATCGGTCCAGGTAAGTTGTTTTGGCATGGTGGCGTATTCCTGCCCTTCTTGCGGGAATCAATGCTCTTCCGAAACGTAATTCCGGTTCCACGCCGGAATTTCCACGACTACTTTACCCGGCTTCTTGATCACGGTCTGGCATCCGAGCCGCGAGTTTAGCTGAAGATCGGCGGCCATGTCGAGCTTGTCGGCTTCGTCATCTTCCATCTCCGAGACCAGGTCCGCGCCTTCTTTCACCCAGACGTGGCAGGTGGTGCAGGCGCAGTTTCCTCCGCAGGCATGATCCAGATGAATGCCAAAGTTCAACGCCACATCGAGCAGCGACTCCTCCTTGCCATGGTCTTTGTAGGGCAGCTTGCCGTGTTCGAAGGTCACTGTCTTGCCCTCAGGAAGAAACGTGACTTCAACCGTATTTTCGCCATTTTCCGCGGGGGGAGCATCCATAGTGGTTGTCCCGGTTCCTTCGTTTTTTCTTCGACATTGAAGACCCCATTTCAAAATCTCAAGTTTCAGTTTCAAGGTCCCAACTAGCTTCACTTGAACCCCACTAGCCTACCGGTTTATTCAATATCCGCTTTCGCCACTGGATGACCGGCGCTGCGGCCCATCTTCCAATCATCGGTGTCGTCCATGGCCTTTCCTTTGAGTGCAGTCGAGACGGCAGTATCCATCATTAGTTCCGCCAGATGCATCGTGGCCTGATTCAGTGCGTCGATGCCTTGCGGATCGCGTGATAGTCGTCGCCGTCTTTCACCGTGATCAGAGATTTTTCCAGCGTTTCGACGTTGGACGTTCGTCGGTCGCTAAGTTCGCTGCCAGGCTTGATTCTTTTTTCCTTTCGCGAGCGCCGTGAAGATCGTCTCGGCTTCGCGTCGCGCTTCAATCACCTGCCGCTGCCGGAAATCTTCCTCCGCGTAGTCGAAGGATTCGAGCAGCATGTTCTCGACCTGTTCGTCGGTGAGGCCGTAGGTGGGCTGGACGTCGATTTCAGCTTCTTTTCCGCTGCGCTGTTCGCGCGCCGAGACGCGCAGGATGCCGTTGGCGTCGATCAGAAACTTCACCTCGATGCGCGGCAGGCCGGCGGGCATCGGCGGAATGCCCTTCAGATCGAAGCGCGCCAGCGACCGGCAATCCCGGGCCAGTTCGCGTTCGCCTTGCAACACGTGAATCGCCACGTTCGTCTGGCCATCCACCTGGGTGGTGTAGTGTTGCGTTGCCGACGCCGGAACCGTCGAGTTGCGCAGAATGATTTTATCGGTCACGCCGCCCGCTACTTCGATTCCGAGAGACAGCGGAGTTACGTCGAGCAGCAGCATTTCTTTCGTGATTTCGGAACCGCCGCCCAGAATGTTGCGCCTGCACGGCCGCGCCGAGCGCAACCACTTCGTCGGGATTCAAATCCGTGTGCGGCTCGCGGCCGAACAGTTCCTGCACCAGCTGCCGCACCTTGCGGAATGCGCGTCGAGCCCCCGACCAGGACGACCTCGTCGATCTGTTCGGGCTTCAGGCCGGCGTCTTTGAGTGCCTGCTTGCAGGGACCGACCGTGCGATCAACGATCGGCTGGATCATCTGTTCGAAGACTTCGCGCGAAATCTCGCGCTGATATTTCTTGCCGCCGGGAAGTCCACGTCGAGTTTCGCCGTCGGCTGCGACGAAAGGGCAATCTTGGCTTCGATTACGGCTTTGCGAATGCGCGCTACGGCTTCGCCGTTACGGCGGACGTCGATCCCGAATTCGAGTCCGTGCTCGCCGCGAATATCGTCGAGCGCGATCGGCGATCAGCAGATTGTCGATGTCGTCACCGCCGAGATGGGTATCGCCGTTGGTGGCGATGACCTCGAAAATGCCGTCGTGCAGCTTGAGAATCGAAATGTCGAACGTGCCGCCGCCCAGATCGTAAACCACGACGATGCCGTTCTTTTTCTTTCGAGGCCGTAGGCGAGCGAGGCTGCGGTCGGCTCGTTCACCAGGCGCAAAACATTCAGCCCGGCGATGCGGCCGGCATCTTTTGTCGCCTGCCGCTGCGCGTCGTTGAAGTATGCGGGAACGGTGATGACTGCCTGAGTTACGGGCGCACCGAAAAAGCGCTCGGCATTCCGCTTCAACTGGCGCAGCACCAGCGCCGAAATTTCAGGCGGAGTGTAGGTGCGCTCGCCGATCTTGATGCGCAGCACCTCTCCCGGCGTGAAGATCTTCCGCCAACTTGAAACGGGAAAAGCTTCAGCTCGTCCTGAATATCTTCGACGCCGCGGCCCATCAGACGCTTGATCGAATAAACAGCCCGTTCCGGCGTTTCGATCAAATATCTGCGCGCGGCATTGCCCACTATGATCTGGTCGTTTTCGTCCAGCGCCACCACTGAGGGCACGAGGTTCAGCCCGTCTTCCCCCGGAATGACGACAGGGGAATCCCCTTGCATGTAGGCCACCAGCGAGTTCGTGGTGCCGAGATCGATGCCGACGATGGTGTCAGTTGCCATAGAAGATTGCAGAGGTCTTGAGGTCAGATTGCAGAGGTGAGAACCCATGTGCTTTAACCTCTGCAATCTGACCTCCCACCTCTGACCTAGTTTTCCATTGCCTCTTCACGTCCCGTACCAGGTTCCGGATGTAGTTCCTGCGGTTCAGCATATCCACCATCTTGTCGATGATCTTCCTGTCGACGGTATTCCGCTGGGCCTCTTCCGTTCCGGCGTCCACGGCCTTGTCCCAGTGATTCCACTCGGTCTTCAGCTCGTTCAGGAGCCGTCGTATTTCTCTTCGAGGGAGAGCTTGGCCTTGCCGATTTCTTCCAGTAACGCGGGATCGTCTTCTCCCATTTTTTTCTGCATGCGCAGTTCTTCCAGATGCATGTTGAGTTCGAAAACTTCTTCCAGCAGATCGGGAGGCACAACTTGCTTCTTCAATTCTCCGGTGGCGCGGGCCTTTTCCGTGGCCTGTTTCGATTGCTCTTCCAGTTCGATGCCTTCCAATCGCAACAGGTACTCGGTGCGCTTGATCGGATCTTTCAGCGTGCGATAGGCGTCGTTGAGCATGGAACTTTGTTCCAGGCTCCAGGTACGTTCCCGAATGTCCGCTTGTCCAAACACGTCAGGGATGAAGTTTGCGGCTCAGCGCGTAAAACTCTTTTTCCAGCTCGGCTGTATCCAGGTTGAGCTTGCGCGGAAATCCGAAAAACGTGAAATAGTCGACCGGGACCGGGGGCTGCACTTTGCCGCACGCGCTGCAGAAATGCACCGCGCGCATGGTGCCGCACGACCAGCAACTGGGGGTTGCCTCTCCGGGCGCTTGCCCGGTAATCACCAACGACGATTTTGATTCTTCATTTGCCATAACAAAATTCAGGGCGAGCGCGCGGCCCGCCCTCTACCACTCTGGGTGTGTGGTGACGGGCCTGGGGCCCGTCCGGACGGGGCCGAGCCCCGTCACCACACGATCTCTGCTACGAGAACGAACTGCCGCAGCCGCAGGACTTCGTCGAGTTCGGATTCACGAACACGAATCCCTGCTGCATCAGGGTTTCCTGGTAATCGAGCATCATCCCGTGCAGATAGATGAACGATTTCGGGTCCACAAAAACGCGCACGTCTCCGAACTGAAACACGCGGTCGCGCTCGCGCGGTTGGGTATCGAACCGCATGTTGTAGCTCAAGCCCGAGCAACCGCCGCCCTGCACGCCCAAACGAAGGCCGCCCTGCTCCGGCGAAATGTTTTCTTTCACCATGGCGGAGCGAATCTTCTTGAGCGCGTTGTCGGTCACCTGAATGCCCTTGGCCGGGGGCTGCGGGCTTGTCTTTGACTGCTTGATCCATGAGTCGATACTGATTTCCCGTCGAGACGCGCTTGTCGCGTCTCTACGCTGTTCTGCCGCTGCCGGCGGAGACGGGGCAAGCCCCGTCTGCTACAGCAAAAACACGTTACTGTGCGCCTGAACCGCCACCGGCTTCGCGGCTTCCTGCTTCTTCTTCCAGTCGCCGATCGCGGCGCGGATGGCGTCCTCGGCCAGCACCGAGCAGTGAATCTTCACCGGCGGCAGGGCCAGTTCCTTCACGATCTCGGTGTTCTTGATGGCGAGCGCCTCGTCGATCGTCTTGCCCTTGACCCACTCCGTCGCGAGCGATGACGATGCGATCGCCGAGCCGCAGCCGAAGGTCTTGAACTTGGCGTCCTCGATGATGTTGGTCTGCGGATTCACCTTGATCTGCAGCTTCATCACGTCGCCGCACTCGGGCGCGCCGACCAGGCCGGTGCCCACGTCGGCATCCTTCTTGTCCATCGAGCCCACGTTGCGGGGATTGTTGTAATGGTCGATGACCTTATCGCTGTATGCCATCTTTCTCTGCTCCTTCAGTTCACAGTCTCAAGCTTTCAGAACTGCTGAGTCTAGCGCTTAACTTCGCGAGGCACTTGACGATCCTTCGAAGCTTCTGAAGCGCTGACCTTGCTCAGTGCGCTTCGGCCGCCCACTTCACCTTCTTCAAATCGACGCCTTCTTTCGCCATCTCGTACAGCGGCGACAACTCGCGCAGACGCTTTACCGTTTCCACCACGCGCTCGGCCACGTAATCGACTTCGGCTTCGGTGTTGAAGCGTCCGATGCCAAAGCGGATCGAGCTGTGCGCCAGATCGTCGCCCGCGCCCAGAGCCTTCAAGACGTACGATGGCTCCAGCGTCGCCGACGTGCATGCCGACCCGCTCGAAACCGCGACATCGTTGATGCCCATCAGCAGCGACTCGCCTTCCACGTAAGCAAAGCTGATATTCAGATTGCCGGGCAGGCGGTGCTCCATCGAGCCGTTGATGTACACCTCGTCGAGCTGGCCCATGATCGCTGTCTTTCAGGCGCTCGCGCAGCCGCGATCTTGCTTCGCTTCCTGCGGCCATCTCTTCGCTGCGCCAACGCGCACGCCTTGCCCAGGCCGACGATGCCGGGGACATTCAGCGTGCCGGAGCGCATGCCGCGCTCGTGTCCGCCGCCATCGATCTGCGCCACCAGTTGCACCCGCGGATTCTTGCGCCGCACGTACAGCGCGCCCACGCCCTTCGGGCCATAAAACTTGTGCGCCGGTGATCGACGCGAGATCCACGTTGTCCTGAATCACGTTGAACGGAACCTTGCCGATGGCCTGCACCGCGTCGGTGTGGAAAAGCACGCCGCGCTCGTGACAGAGCTCGCCAATCTCGCGGATGGGCTGCAGCACGCCAATCTCGTTGTTCGCCGCCATGATCGTCACCAGAATCGTCTTGTCGTCCATGGCGCGCTTCAGGTCGTCGAGATCGATGCGGCCGTCCTTCTGCACCGGCAGATAGGTGACGCGGAAACCGTACTTCTCCAGACGCTTGCAGGTGTCGAGCACGGCCTTGTGCTCGGTCACCTGCGGTGATGATGTGGTTGCCCTTCTCGCGGTACATCTCGGCGACGCCCTTGATGGCGAGGTTGTCGCTCTCGGTCGCGCCGGAGGTGAAGATGATCTCTTTCGCGGTCGCGCCGATCAGCTTGGCGATGCGCTCGCGCGCCTGCTCCACCGCCTGCTTCCGCCACCCAGCCAAATTCGTGATTGCGGCTGGCGGCGTTGCCGAACTTCTCCGTGAAGTAGGGCAGCATCTCTTCCAGCACCCGCGGATCGGTGCGCGTGGTGGCGTGATTGTCCATGTAGATGGGCAGCTTGATCCCGTTGGGAGTGGTGCGCTGTCCGAAATCGAGATCCTTCTTCTTGCTGGTTGGGGTCGCCGTCTTCACATCCGTGCTCATGATTACTTGCTCCTGCGCAGCCCCTGAAGGGGCATTTATTTTCGCTGCTTATGGCATCGCTAAAGCGATGCCCGGATACTAACCCGTGCTACGAAATCGTTATCAACTCCGCCGGCTTCCTGGTCTCCTGTTTATTTTCTTGCTTATCCACATGGATGACTTCCGGCTCTTCTTTCATCTGTGAGATTTTGATGTTCTTCAGCACCTGCTGGATGCTGTCATTCACTTTCCGCAGCGGCTCGCGAATCGTGCAGCGGTCGCTCTGATCGCATTCGCCTCGAACCGTCACGCACGAAGTAATGAACAGAGGCCCGTCAATGGCCTTGATCACTTCGAACGCGGAAATCATCTTCGGATCCCGGGTGAGCGTGTAACCACCGTTCATGCCATGCTGGGAGCGCACCAACCCGACCTTGGCCAGCCGTTGCAGGATCTTGGCCAGCGCCTCCTGCGGGATGCCGTAGGCCTCGGCAACATCTTTGGCACTGCATGCGCCTTCGTCGGCGTGCTCGGCCAGATGCTTCATGGCCATGAGGCCGTAGTCCGCTTTTTTGGTCAGTTTCAGCATACCGGTAATGCCGACCTATATAGTCGGATAGAAAGCCGACTCTTTCGGTCGCATTTCAATTCTAACCGCAGCAGCAGGTTCGCGCAAGGCCGATCAGGCGTCAGCCCGATTTCGCGGCCGAACGGTAAGTTTCGGCAGGCAAACGGCTTAGGGTGTGGCGTCATTTTCTACTGGATGGTCACCCGGCCGTCGGAAACTCAAGTTGACCGGACAGCCTGGCGAAATTAGGGGCCGGTCCTCCGCAGTCGATTCAAGAAGTACAACTCCAAGCGAGCACTGATACAATGCAGGCTGAAAAATTCGCCCTGGCGGCTGGGGGTGAAGAAAAGGATTATTGAGGATGGAGATTACGGTTCGCCGGCGTTCCGATGTGCAGATCATCCAGCTCCGCGGAGCAGTGCGACTGGGCCAGGCGGTGGATACATTTCGCCAGGCCGTTGACGACGCCTTCTCGGCAGGAGACGTCCGCTTGATCCTTAACTGCGCCGAGGTGCCAATGATCGACTCCAGCGGAATCGGAGTGATGGTGAAGTCGCTCAGTTCGGCAAAGCAACGCGGCGGCGACGTCCGTCTGGTGAATCCTTCCAAATTCGTGACCCAGACTCTGCGGCTGATCGGCGTGCTCAACCTCTTCTCCACTTTCGAAGATGAGGATAAGGCAGTCGAGTCGTATAGTTCACAATAACGCTCGCAATAACGCCCGGGCGGCCTAATCTCTACCATTCGTCTTTCGTTTCAAACCCTGCAGCACCAGCGTACAAATTTCGTCAGCGAAACTTTCCTCGAGTTTGACGTGGCGGATCAGAAAGCGCATTAAGATGGGTCCGTAAAGCGCGTCGAGAATGAGGTCGAAGTCGCTGTCGGCGGGTAGCTCGCCGCGATCAACGCCGCGCTGCAGAGTTTGATAGGCCTGTTTGCGTCTGGGCCACAGGAACCGGTCACGATAGGCCTTGATCAACTCCGGATCAGATTGCCCTCCGGCGAGCATTGCCGCCACGACCTTCCCGCGCTGGGAGCGGAAAACGCGAATCAGCCGCCTCATCTGCACGTTGATGTCGGTATAAACAGAGCCGGTATTCGGGAACTGGAGTTCCTCGTCGGCACTGGTGGAGAAAGCGTCGGCGACCAGGGCGGCCTTGGTGGGCCACCAACGGTAGACAGTTGTCTTGCCGACGCTGGCGTCGGCGGCGACAGCTTCAATACTCAGTTCCGCGAAGCCACCATCCTGCTTGAGAAGTTTCAGGGTGCTGCGCAGAATCGACTGACGCGATTCCTCGCTGCGTGGACGGCCGGGCGGTCGCTTCCCGTTGGTTCCGACCCCTTCGTTTGCCCCGGCACTTCGGGGATGGTTTTGAGCCATGGCAGAAGTCTAATATAATTTAAATCCGAAACGTACTGTTTTGAATCTGTTTTACAATTAACCTAGGCCAGTTTGGGCTGGGGTTTCGTGTGGTGACGGGGCTCCGCCCCGTTTGCGGGGCAAAGCCCCGCCACCAGCACAAGCCAGTTTGCATTTTCAGCGTTACCGGGTTTTCGCCAGTCTTATGTGGATAGTTGCGTTAGCGCTTCGGCGTCCTTATACGTTTGTGGTGATGGCACTGCTCATCATCATTCTTACGCCCGATCACCATCCTGCGCACCCCGGTCGATATCTTTCCCGACATCAACATTCCCGTGGTCAGCGTGGTGTGGAACTTCGACGGCTTCTCGCCGCAGGAGATGGCCGACCGGATCGTGACCAACTCCGAGCGCGGATTCACGGTCACGGTCAACGACATCGAACATCATGAGTCGCAGTCGGTGAACGGGATAGCCGTCATCAAGATCTTCTTCCGGCCGGGCGTCAACATCTCCATGGCGATGACGCAAGTGACGGCGATGTGCCAGACCGTCCTGCGCGGCCTGCCCCCGGGTACGACTCCGCCGCTGGTCATTACCTACACGGCATCCACGACGCCCGATCGTGCAACTCGGACTTGAGCAGCAAGACGCTGCCCGAGCAGCAGCTGTTCGATCTGGGACAGAATTTCCTGCGCACGCAATTGACCACCGTGCAGGGGCGGCCACGCCCTATCCCTATGGCGGCAAGATCCGCCAGGTGCAGGTGGATCTCGATATCGCCAAGCTCCAGGCTTATGGTCTTGTCGCCCACCGACATCGTCAACGCCGTGAACGCGCAGAACCTGATCCTGCCGTCTGGCACGGCCAAGATCGGCCCGACTGGAATACCAGGTGGAGATGAACGGCACCCCGCAACACCATCGCCGAACTGAACGATCTGCCGGTCAAGACCTTGAATTCGTCCACCATTTACCTGCGCGATGTGGCGCACGTGCGCGACGGCTTTGCGCCGCAGACCAACATCGTGCGGCAGGACGGGGTGCGCGGCGTGCTGATGTCGATGTACAAGCTGGGCGGCGCTTCCACGCTGACCATCGTCAACGGCATAAAGGCGATGGTGCCGCGTGGCGGCGCAGTCGCTGCCGCCGCGACCTTAACATCAAGGCGCTGTTCGATCAGTCGCTGTTTGTGCGCGCGTCGATTCAGGGAGTGTTGCGCGAAGGCCTGATCGCCGCCTGCCTGACCGCCGTCATGATCCTGCTCTTCCTGGGCGACTGGCGTCCGACCATCGTCATCGCGATCTCGATTCCGCTGTCCATCTTCGTCTCCGTGATCCTGCTGAGCGCGCTCGGCGAGACCATCAACATCATGACCCTGGGAGGACTGGCGCTCGCGGTCGGCATCCTGGTCGATGATGCCACGGTCGAGATCGAAAACATCGAGCGCAATCTGGCCATGGGCAAGGAGATGAAGCAGGCCATCCTCGATGGCGCGCAGCAGATCGCCGTGCCGGCGTTCGTGTCCACGCTGTGCATCTGCATCGTGTTTGTGCCGATGTTCTTTCTGACCGGAGTCGCGAAGTTTCTTTTCGTGCCGCTGGCCGAAGCCGTGGTCTTTGCCATGCTGGCGTCGTATCTGCTGTCGCGGACGCTGATCCCGACGCTGGTGATGTTCATCATGCGCGGGCATGAGCACCGCGCCGCCGAGCCGAAGAACTTCTTCGGGAGCATCCAGCGCGCATTCGAGCGCGGGTTTGAAAAGTTCCGCGGCGGCTATCAGCAGCTGCTGGAAACCACGCTCGAGCACCGGAAATTGTTCGCCGTTTGGCTTTTCGCGCTTTCTGCTTGCTGTCGCTGGGGCTGGTGTTTTTTCTGGGACGAGGACTTCTTTCCGCAGGTGGATGCGGGTCTGATTCGTCTGCACGTGCGCGCCCGGCCGGCCTGCGCGTGGAAGAGACGGCGCGTCTGTGCGATGAAGTCGAGCGCGTATCTGCGCAGCGAGATTCCGAAGGACGAACTGCAGACGGTGCTCGACAACATCGGCCTGCCCGAACTCTAGCATCAATCTTTCCTACAGCAATTCGGGCGTGATTGGGACCAGCGACGCGGAGATTCTGATTGCGCTGAATCCGGAACACCATCATCCCACGGCGCAGTACATTCGCAGGTTGCGGCGCGAGTTGCCGGCGCAGTTTTCCGGGCGTGGAGTTCTTCTTCCAGCCGGCCGATATCGTGTCGCAAATTCTTAATTTTGGCTTGCCCGCGCCGGTCGATATCCAGATTGATCGGCGCCGATATGCGCACGAACTATGATATCGCGCAGCAGATCGCAAATCGGCTGCGCCATGATTCCCGGCGCCGCCGATGTACATGTGCAGCAGATGCTGGGTCTGCCCACGCTCCACCTCGACATGGACCGCACGCGCATCAATCAGGTCGGGCTGAATGCGCAGGATGTCGCGCAGAGCGTGCTGGTCAGCTTGAGCGGCAGCTTCCAGACGGCTCCCAATTTCTGGCTGAATCCGAAGAACGGCGTGAGCTATCACATCGCGGTCCAGTCGCCGCAGTATCGCATGACGTCGCTGCAGGACTTGATGAACACGCCGGTGACGGGCGCGAGCGTTCGCAGAGCTCCGCAGGTGCTGGGCAATCTGGTGCAACTCACGCCCGGTGGCGCGTGCGGCCGTGGTCAATCATTACAACGTGCAGCCGGTGATCGATGTGTATGCCAGCACGCAGGGGCGCGATCTGGGCGGGGTGGCATCGGACATCATGAAGGCGCTCAAACCATTCCAGGACCATCTGCCGCGCGGAACGCAGCATCGTGGTTCGCGGGCAGGTCGCAGACCATGGAGTCCTCGTTCTTCGGCTTGGGCGTTGGCCTGCTCGGCGCGATCGTGCTCGTCTATTTGCTGATCGTGGTCAACTTCCAGTCGTGGCTTGATCCCTTTATCATTATTACTGCGCTGCCGGGAGCGCTGGCGGGCATCTGCTGGTTCCTGCTGATTACCCGCACCACGCTCAGTGTTCCGTCGCTGACGGGCGCGGTGATGTGCATGGGGGTGGCGACCGCGAATTCGATTCTGCTGGTTTCGTTTGCGCGCGACCGCATGGATGCGGGAGCCCCAGCGCTGCAAGCGGCGCTCGAAGCGGGTTATACGCGCATTCGGCCCGTGATTATGACGGCGCTCGCCATGATCATCGGCATGGTTCCGATGGCGTTGGGCTTGGGAGAGGGCGGCGAGCAGAACGCGCCCTTGGGCCGCGCCGTGATTGGCGGCCTGCTCTTCGCAACCGTAGCCACATTATTTTTCGTGCCGAGCGTGTTTACGATGATTCATGGCCGCCGCGAGGCACGGCAGCAGCCGGAACAGAAGTAGACTGCCGTAAACGTAAAAAGAACAGAAGCAGGGAAGTTGTTGGAGATCGCAATCATGCCAGTGCAACCGCCGCCCGTGACGCCCGAACAGAACGAGACGGACGAGCAGTGCTTCCAGATAGCGATCGCGCCTTCCGACCCGGGCCCGGCTCCGGCGGGCCGTGCAAAGACTTCTGATTGGCGCCGCGCTGCTCGTGCTGATCACCGCCGGCGCAGTTACGTTTCTGAACAGGAAGAGCGAAACCGACGCGCTGGCCAAGGAAACCGAAGCCGTCGCGATTCCGACCGTCGCGGTGGTGCACCCGCAAACCGAGCCCGGGAACGACGAACTGGTGTTGCCGGGAAATTTGCAGGCCTTTATAGAGTCCCCGATCTTTGCCCGCACCAACGGCTACCTCTTGCGCTGGTACAAGGACATGGGGAGCAAGGTCGAAAAAGGCGAACTGCTGGCGTCGATTGACACTCCGGAAATCGATCAGGAACTGTCACAGGCCCGGGCCAACCGCGAGCAGATCAAGGCTGCGCTGGCGTTGGCGAAGATCTCCGCCGACCGCTGGGAAAATCTGCGCAAGACCGACTCGGTTTCGCAACAGGAAGCCGACCAGCAAACCAGCGGCTACCAGCAGGCGCTAGCCAACCTCGCGGCAGCGGAAGCGAATGTTCACCGCCTCGAAGACCTCGAGTCTTTCAAAAGCGTGTACGCTCCGTTTTCCGGCGTGCTGACCCGACGCACTGTTGATCCGGGCGCGCTCATCAATTCCGGAGCGCAAGCGACCGGCAAAGAGCTATTCGATATCGCGCGCGTCGATCCGCTGCGGGTTTATGTCAGCGTTCCGCAGGCGTATGCGCCGAACATCAAAGTTGGGATGAAGGCGAACGTTACGCTGCAGGAATTTCCCGGGCAGAAATTTGCGGGAACGGTGGTTCGCACCGCCGACGCGATCGATCCCGCGACCCGCACTCTGAACACGGAAGTGGATGTTCCCAACAAAGACGGCAAGCTGTTGCCGGGCTCGTTTGGCCAAGTGCATTTTGCGACCGGAACTTCTGTTCCCCGGATTACGATCCCGGTGAACGCCATGCTGTTCCGCGCCGAGGGGCCACGGGTCGCGGTCGTCGACAAAGACGGCAAGGTGCACTTGCACCCGATCAGCATTGGGCGCGACTTCGGAGCGACGCTCGAAATTCTTGGCGGGGTCGAGGTGAGCGATCAGATCGTCATCAATCCGTCCGACTCACTTGACGAAGGCCAGCAAGTGCACGTCGCGAAGCCGGCCGCGGGAGATGCTCAGTCGTGATGCCAGAACCTCACCACGGAGGCACTCTTCGGCCACGCTCAGGGCAGGCTCTTCACGGAGAAAAGCGAGCTCATGATTTCGTCTCCAATGGAGCAAATGCGACCTGCCCATGAGTTTGCCAAAAGACCTTCCTCTGTGTCTCTGTGTCTCCGTGGCGGGTGTTGGGCTTTGCTGGCCGTGGCATTACTTGCGGGGTCGGCATGCACCGTCGGGCCCGGATATAAGCGCCCGACCGCGCAGGTTCCCGACGCGTGGAAAGGCGAAGGGCCGTGGCAGACGGCCGCTCCTAAGGATGCCATCCCCAAGGGCGCGTGGTGGCAGATATTTCACGACGCGGAACTCGACCGGCTAGAGCAAGATCTGCTTCAGGCAAACCAGTCGCTGGATGCGGCGCGAGATCGGCTCTCACAGGCTCGGGCGCAGGCGCGGATTGCTTCCTCGGCATACTTTCCCACGGTCAGCGTCAATCCCGGTGGGCAGCGCGAGGAAGTCTCCAGCACGCGTGCGTTTTCGGGCGGCGAACTGCCGCCCTTCACCCAGAACGATTTTATCGTCCCGTTTTCGGTCAGCTACGAGCTTGATTTATTCGGACGCGTGCGTCGCGGCCTCGAAGCGGCCAATGCTTCGCTGCAGGGGAGCGCGGCGGACCTGGAAAATGTGCGGCTTGTGCTGACCGCCGAACTCGCCGCCGACTATTTCAACCTGCGCGAACTCGACCGTGAAGCTGGCGTGGTGCGGCAGTCGGTCGAAATCCAGCAAAAAGGATTAGACCTGGTCAACCATCGTCACGAAGGCGGGGTCGCGAACGGACTGGAAGTTGCGCAGCAGGCCGCGTTGCTCGATTCGACTGCGACCCAGCTTTCACTTGTGTTGCAGCAACGGGCGCAATATGAACATGCCATCGCCGTGCTGACGGGGAAATCGGCCTCGGCGTTCAGCCTGGCCGAGGCGCCATTCAATGCCGCGCCGCCGGCGATTCCCACCGGAGTTCCGTCGGAGATTCTGGAGCGCCGGCCCGACGTTGCCACCAGCGAGCGCCAGATGGCATTCGAAAATGCGCAAGTTGGTTTAGCAATGACTGCGTTTTATCCGCATATCACGCTGGCCGGGGGCGGCGGATATGAGAGCCGCGACATCTCCTCGCTGATCAGCGCTCCCAGCGCTCTGTGGTCGCTGGGCGGTAATCTGCTGCAGCCGATTTTTAACGGCGGCCGCAATCGCGCCAACCTGGCGGCCAGCCGCGCCGCTTATGACGAATCGGTCGCCAACTATCGCGAATCTGTGCTGGAGGCATTTCAGCAGGTGGAGGACGGGCTCTCCGGTCTGGCGCTGCTTGACCAGGCTGCGAAAACTCAGCAAGGGGCGGTCGACGCCTCGCGCCGCGCCCTCGACCTCGCCAACAACCGTTATGTCGGCGGCCTCACCACGTACCTCGATGTGATTACCGCGCAATCCACGCTGCTGACCAATGAACGTCTGTCAACGCAGTTGCTCGGACAGCAGATGGTGACTTCCGTTTATCTGGTGAAGGCTCTGGGCGGCGCGTGGGACGCCTCCGAAATTCAGCGTGAACAGGTGAGGCCGACGCTGGTCCAGGCCGTGCAGCAGTGAAGCTATAGCGACGGTAGCCCGCGCGTCGGGCGCAGGCAATCTCCTTCGCCCGGTAGAACTCCAGCGTGCGGACGCGCCGGGGCTTATGCCGAGCGCTGTTCTTGACCACCGTGGCGCGAAAGAATCTCGCGCTCCGCAATCAGCCAATCCTGGTTCTCGTCGCCGTTGACATTCTCACTGCCCGCAGTCGCTCTGCGCTGCAGGTAGAGTTCGTAGGCGCGGCGGCGAATCTCTTCTTCCAGATTGGTAGACGCGAGGCTGGCCGAGTTCCCGTTCCTGGGAACTTCGGTCACAACCTGCCCAGCGGCGGGTTGAACGGAGGCTGCGGTTTTCTTGCTGCGATTGGTGGTCGTGTTTCCGGTTGTCTTGCGTGCCATACAGTACTCCTTACAGATACCCAACTCCAGAAATGGTCTTGCGTAATGAATAAGCGACATAGGCTTTACCGATAGCCGCGGTCCGACTGTTTGCGATGAATGATCTACTTAACTATAGCGCGAACTCCTGTGGAAGTGTGGCGCGAGGCATCGAAAAATTCGCTCCTCCCTATGGAAAAAAGTCGCTCGCCTCGACAGGGGCAAACTCGCGTTGCCCAAAGCGGGCAAAAGTACTCTGGTAACTTGTGGAAAAGTTGCGAATGCCCGCAGGATAGACGGGTAAGAATAATGGCCACAACTATGCCATCGACTGGAAATCAGGGTTCCGCAGTCAGGGCCGCGAAAGTCAGCCTCAAGGAATTGGAGAGCATGATCGCGGAATCTCCGAGTTCGGATAGAGTCTGCCTGAAGCTGGCGCAGGTGCTGAATGTGCGGCGCAGCGAAGTGGCGCTGCTCAGGTTAGAGAAGGGTAGTCTGCGATTTATCTATCCGCCGGAACTGCGGTCGGCGGGCGTACTGCCGCTTAGCGGATCGGCGGTCGCGGCGCGGACGGCAGCGACTCGCACTCCGCTCCTGTCGAATGCCTTTATGCGCGTGAAGCATGTCAGCCTGTTTGAAGCGGTGAAGCTCGGAGCCGTGGAAGAAGATCGAAGTCAGGACCAAATGCCGATTCAGAAAATCATGTCGGTTCCCGTGGCGCTCTCCGGAGGCAAAGTGATTGGAGTGGTTCAGATTTCACGCAAAGGGCTGGATGCTTCGGTCTCGGGCGCAGACTTTACCGCCGAAGACCTCAGGCAAGTAGAGCAGGCTGCGGAGATTCTCGCTCGCATGCCGTTCATGCAGGAAGGCGCGGAGATCCAGTAACGGCGGCATCGCTTATCCTTACATCGTCTGTCCCGCGCAAAACCCCGACGCCCACGCCCATTGAAAATTGAAGCCGCCAAGTTGGCCAGTGACGTCGACCACTTCTCCAATGAAATAAAGGCCCGGCACTTTCCGGGATTCCATGGTCCTGGCAGAGAGTTCGCCGGTATCGACGCCACCCGCGGTGACTTCCGCTTTCCCGTAACCCTCGGTCCCTTCCGGCTTCACTTCCCACGTATGCAGTTGATGTTCGGCGTCGGCGAAGGCGCGCTCGGAGTTGCCGGCTAACGGATAAGTTTCGAGCCAGCGATCGGCGAAGCGACGCGGCAGGATTTCTCTCAGCAGCGCTTTCCAACTCGACAGATCGCGATGTCCCCGAATTCCGAAATCAGCAGCGAGGTCGCGGCCGGGCGCAAGGTCGAGATGAATCGGCCCCTTGCCGTCCCAGTAAGAAGAGATCTGGAGAATCGCGGGTCCGCTGATGCCGCGATGAGTGAAAAGCAGGTTTTCCCTGAACGCCTGCAATGCTAAAGCATGTTTCGTGCGGCCAGCGGAAGCAATCACCTCGGTCGAGACTCCCGCCAGTTCGCGCCAGCGCTTGCGGTCGCGTTCGCTGAAGACGAGAGGAACCAGAGCGGCGCGCGGGTGCTCGATCTTCAGGCCGAATTGCCGGGCCAGATCGTAACCAAATGAGGTGGCGCCGATTTTTGCAATCGAGAGGCCTCCGGTCGCGACCACGAGGCGGCAGGCGCTGAAGCTGGCGTCCTCGGTCTGCACGGTAAACTGGTCGTTTTTCGGCACCTCATTTTTCAGCACCTCGTTTTTCAGTACTTCGTTTACTTTCGTGTTGCACCGGATTTCCACTCCGGCGTCGCGGCATTCCTGCTCCAGCATCGCAGTGATATCACTCGCGGCCCGATCGCAGAATAACTGGCCGAGCTTTTTCTCGTGATACGGAATGCGATGCTTTTCGACAAGGCGCACGAAGTCCGCAGGAGTATAACGGGCCAGCGCCGATTTGGCGAAGTGCGGATTGGCGGAAAGAAAGTTCTCCGGGCCGGTGTGGAGGTTGGTGAAATTGCAGCGGCCGCCGCCCGAGATCAGGATTTTCTTGCCGATGCGATCCGCGCGTTCCAGCACCAGGACACGGCGGCCCCGTTTACCGGCTTCGATGGCGCACATCAGGCCGGCAGCGCCGGCTCCGAGAATGATGACGTCGTAGTCCCGATTCACGCAGGAATCAGCTTAGCAGGGCTCTCCAGCCGCTGGCGTTAAGGAGTTGCGTCTTAGCTTCCCGCCCCAGTCACGAAAGTCCTCTCGTCCAGCTTCTTTTCGACTTTGGGGGCTACGTCGGCGGTGACGTCCTGCACGAAATCACGGCGGCGTTCGGGGCCTTTGCGTTCAACGACGCGCACGCGGCGGGCTGGCATGTTGCTGGGTTCAAGGTTGAGGACGCGCCCGTCGCGCACCTGGATGTGCGACCGAAACCAATCCGTGCGGAACATTCGTCCCGAGGAATAAAAGGTCATCGAAGCCGCGATCGGACCTTCGAATTCTTTTCCGGTGCAGGCCAGGATGCGCCTGCCCATTTCCTGAGTCCAGGTCATCCCGCCCACCAGCGGATCATTCAGTCGGTGACGTTCGAAGGGTACGGCATGCGAAATTTTGCGCAACTGCAACAGTTGCAGGAGAACGGAACTTTTGGCCAGGTTGGTAACGATGATCTTCACTTCGCTGGACGACACGCGCTCCAGTTTGATGTGCAGATCAGGCGACCATTCGCGCTCAAACTCTTCGCGTGCGAGGTTCAAACCCTTGTCGGTCGCCTCCACATAACGCAGGGTTGCGCGTACCAGAATCACGCTGAAGATGGTGGTCACCAAGGTCGCAACGACCGGAATGATACCGATGAGAGCGGCAAGCCAAAGGCGGAGCGAGTTAATCCACTGCACGGGCATACTGGCTCGGTTCCTCGCTGCGCCTCGTTTCCTAGCTGCGCATGTTAGCCTGCGCAACGAGGCGCGACTTCTGGTTCAAGAATAAGGGGGAGGGATTCCGGGAGGCGCGTGACCAATTCCCGTGCCCATGTTTGTTTGTCGGGTAAAGTCTAGCGAGAGAGGGGTGGGGGCTCCAGATGCAGATGGTGATGAGGCGAAACCGGGCCGTGGGCACCGACTTTGGTAATCTTGCGACGGGCGTCTCGGATCGCCGGCGCGCCCTCGGAAGGAAAAAGGAAGCGGGTGGACTGCTTCCCCAAGAAATCCCCCGCTGCCTTAACAGAACTCGCGGAACCCACGTTCGGAACTCCGCGCTCCTGTATAGAAAGGCGTAAACCGGGCGCGAAACGCCTCATCTGGCGCAAAAAAAAATTCGATCGGGCGGAGCGCCGCTCATCTTTAAGAAATCAAAGCAGATTGACGACCGTCAAGCCGGCGAATATGCTGGTGACCTTCTGCGGGGTAAGGGGGCGACCGCGACGCATGCCCGACGATCAGCCCGGCCAAGTCACCGAGCTTTTGCTTCACTGGAGGCAGGGCGACGAAAAAGCCCTCCGCGCTCTAGTGCCGCTCGTCTATAAGGAGTTGCGGCGTCTGGCTCACTTTCACCTCCAAGCCGAGCGGCCAGATCACACCCTGCAGAGCACAGCCCTGGTTCACGAAGCCTACCTCCGGCTGCTGGGAGGCCAACCGGTTGAGCTGCGGAACCGGGCGCATTTTATCGCGGTGGCTTCGCGGCTCATGCGGCAAATCCTGGTGGACTATGCGCGCAACCGCCGAGCGAACAAACGCGACGGGGGATGCCGGATCGCCTTCGAGGATCTGGCGGCACTGCCCGTCACCGGGGACACGGAGCTCCTGGCTTTGGACAACGCGCTAGACGAGTTGTCTCGCATCGATGAGCGCCAGGGGAAGATCGTAGAGATGAAGTTCTTCGGGGGCTTGTCGGCTCCCGAAATATCCGAGGTGCTGGGCATCTCCCGCGCCACCGTCGACCGCGACTGGGCCACCGCCCGCGTCTGGTTGCATCGCCAAATGAGCCGGACAGCAGAGCTGTGACGGACGAGTAATGATGGACGAGAAATGACCACTCACTCCTGGGAGCGCGTTAAAGAGCTGCTGCACCAGTCCATGCAACTTGCTCCCGAGCAGCGCGCCGGGTTCCTCGACGAGGCCTGCGCTTCCGATGCTGCGCTGCGCGCCGAGGTGGAGTCGCTTTTGCTGGCCGGCGAAGATGTCCGTTCCAGCTTCCTGCAATCGCCGCCTCCGGCGGAAGGGGTGGGCTCGGACAGTGACGGCTTCGGCGCTGTGGGTGCGCTAGAAGCGGGGCAAGTCTTTGCGCAGCGTTTTCAACTCGTCCGCAAGCTTGGTGAAGGAGGCATGGGACAAGTCTGGCTGGCGGAACAGACCTCTCCGGTGCGGCGGCAAGTTGCGCTCAAGCTGATCAAGGCCGGGATGTATGACGAGGCGGTCGTGCAACGCTTCCAAGCGGAGCGGCAATCGCTCGCGATCATGGATCATCCCGCTATTGCCAAGGTGTTGGACGCCGGGGCAACGCCGCAGGGCCAACCGTACTTCGTGATGGAGTATGTGCCTGGGCTGCCGATTACGGAGTATTGCGATCAGAAGAAACTTAAGATCAGGGATCGGCTAGAACTTTTCATTCAGGCCTGCGAAGGCGTGCAGCACGCGCACCAGAAAGCGATTATCCATCGCGATCTGAAACCGGCAAACATTCTGGTCGTCGAGGTGGACGGCAAGCCGGTGCCGCGAATCATCGACTTCGGCCTGGCGAAAGCGATCACGCCTCGAGCTGAGGGCGAAAGCCTGTTTACCCAACTGGGACATTTTGTGGGGACGCCCGGGTACATGAGTCCGGAGCAGGCCAACCCCGGGCTCCATGAAGGCGCGCAGGACGGCGTGCAAGACATTGACACGCGCACCGATGTCTACTCGCTGGGCGTGATTCTCTACGTGCTGCTGGCGGGGTTGCAGCCGTTTGAGACCAAGCAGCGCCAAAAGCAGCCGCTCGACGAGTGGCTGCGAAAGCTGCGCGAGGAAGAACCGCCCAGCCCGAGCGCCAAGGTGAGCGCGGATCGGGATACATCGACCGCGACAGCGGAAGCGCGCGGCACCGAGCCCAGGCAACTGGTGAGCCTGCTGCGCGGCGATCTCGACTGGATCACGATGAAGGCGCTCGAGAAGGATCGCGCTCATCGATATGGCTCACCGGCAGAGCTAGCCGCCGACCTTCGGCGGTATCTGAACCATGAGCCAGTAGTGGCGCGCCCGGCTGGCACTGGCTACCGGTTGCGAAAGTATCTCCGCCGGCACCGTGTGGCCATGAGTGTCGCAGCTGGACTGGTGCTGTTGCTTGCCGCTTTCTCCGTTTTGCAAGCAGTTCAGTTGCGCCGGATTACTCGCGAGCGCGACCGGGCAAACCGCGAGCGGGATCGCGCCACCCGCATCACCGATTTCATGACCGGCATGTTCAAGGTGTCCGATCCGAGCCAGGCGCGCGGCAATAGCGTGACCGCTCGCGAGATTCTCGACAAGGCCTCGAAGGATATGAGCACAGGCCTGGCGAAGGATCCCGAGGTTCAATCGCAGATGATGCAAGTCATGGCGAGCACGTACGCGAACCTGGGGCTCTACGCTCGTGCTCAGGAACTGGCCAAGCCTGCCTTGGACGCGCGACTGAGCCTGCTAGGACCTGATGACCCAAGGACGCTGGAGTCGATGACTCAACTGGGCTTGATTCTGCATCGCGAAGGGCATCCTGCCGAAGCGGAGAAGTTGGAACGCCAGGCGCTGGTGGGCGAGCGCCGCACTCTCGGGGACGAGGACCCGCTCACGCTCAAGACCATGGATTACCTGGCCGCCGCCCTGATCTACCAGGCTCATTACGACGAGGCGGAGAAGTTGGAGCGCCAGGTCATTGAGGTGGGAACTCGCACACTCGGCCCGGAAAGCGACCAGATATTGCGGTCGATGGATAACCTGGGCACCGCTCTCCTGGTGCAATCTCGATTTCCCGAGGCTGAACAGGAGTATCGGCGACTACTCGACGTCGCGCCTCGCGTCTGGGGACCAGATTACCCTGGAACGTTGAGAGCGAAGAGCAGTCTGGCGACCGCCATTGCGTGGCAGGGGCGCTTAGCGGAAGCCGAACCGCTGAATCGCGAGGTCCTGGCCGCCGAACAGCGTGTGCTGGGGCCCGAGCACCCGCTAACCGCCGACTCTATGGATAATCTCGCATACGTTCTCGCGCGGGAAGGCCGTCCCGCCGATGCCGAGAAACTCTATCGGGAAGAGCTGGCGATTTGGGTGCGAACCCGTGGGCCCGAATCCGCTGCCACATTGCACTGCAAGTCCACTTTGGCAGACCTGCTCTACCAGGAAGGCCGTCTGCAAGAGGCCGAAAAATTGGAGCGGGAAACGCTTGCGACTGCGATTCGCGTCCTCGGACCGGACAGCCTTTATACCCTGGCGTCGGACGACGAACTCGCCGCAATACTGATCAAGGAGCGCCAATACGAGGACGCAGAGAAGATCGCGCAGGAGAGCTTCGAAATCCGCTTGCGTAATCTTGGGCCGCAACATCCTCAAACGCTTGCGGCGCTGCGGCAACTCGGGACGGCGATGGCCCATGACCATCACTATGCCGAGGCCAGCAAGCTGTTCCGCGACGTGATCGAAAAGGAAAGCAAGTCCCCGGGGCAAGGAGAACCGCCGCAAGGAGACCAATCGTCGGTGTGGTATATCTTCGCCTGTGTGGCAGAGGCTGCCAACCACCCCGATGATGCGCTGCAGTATCTGCACGAAGCCGTCAATCGCGGATACACAGATGCCGATGGGTTGATGGCGGACGACGATCTGAAAAACCTTCGCCAGAACCCGCATTTCCAGGATCTTGTCGCCGGACTCAAACACCCGCCCACCAAGGCTAAGACCCAATAGTACTGGCTGTTATTGCAGCTTCGCGTACTCTGCCTTGGCTTCTTTCAGAATGGGGATGTCGGGGTCGGCGTCTTTCCAGAGGGTGAGAAAATCTTTGTAGGCGGCAAGCGCCCGGACGCGCGCGGCATCGGCATCGGCACTTTGCGCTTGCGAGGTTTTCGACTGCAAGGCGTTCGCACGAGCCACTCCCAAATGCGCCAATGCTCCCGTCCAGCAGTTCCAGACGATGCCGCTGTGATCGAGAATCTTCTGAAACTCGGCGGCCGCGGCAGTGCCTTGTTTGGCTGCCAGGTACGCTTCTCCGCGTACGTAGACATGGTAAAGGCAGGACATATTGTTGCCGAACGGAACGGCGCCCAACTCAATGGGTGAAGCGGCTTGCAGGGCATTCAAGGCGACAGCCGGATTCTTTCTTCCTAACGCCAATTGCGCGTGAATCGCGGGCAGCCAAAGCGATTGCATCTGCGTGTCGAACGGAAAGCGTTTCCCTAAGTCCTTCGCCAACGACTCAGCCCGCGCCGTATCGCCCGCCATGGCAAACGCGAGCGCGGCTTCACTCTGCGTACCCGGGCTCGCCGGAGCGAGCTTCAAAGCCTCTGCCGCTGTCTGTCGAGCTTCGGCAGCGTCGCCGTACGCAGCTTGCACCAGAGCGGCATTGGCCCGCCATATTGCCCCGGCTTCCTTGCTGTCAGCCCGGACAGCGGAGTCTACGGCCCGCTGGGTCAGTTGCCGCGCCTGACGCAAATGACCGGCGAACGCCTCGGTGTCGGAGGCCAGGGTAAGTCCAAAGTGCTCATACGCGGGCTTGCCCGCAAGCCACTGCTGCTGCTCCGCCATCGCCGCCGAGTCCGCCGCGAGAAAGGCAAGCGCGTAGAGAGTGTTGTGGAATGCGAAATCGTCCAGCTTTCGCGCCTGCGAATCGTGGATGATCTGCCGCGCTTCATCGAGCCGCTGCATGGCAAGCGCGTAGTTGGCGAGATTCTCGTAATAGCCGACGTTATGGGGTGCAAGCCGCGCGGCGTGCCTGGTGATCTCCAGCGCCTTCTCGTACTGCCCCTTGGCGTAATAGACAATGCCCAAGTTGGCGTACGCTCCGGTCACATGGAAGTTGTCAATCTGCTCCTGATACGTCTGGGCGGCTTTATCCAGATCTCCAGTCACACTCGAATAGTAGTCGGCGGTGATCGCCAACTTTTCCCGCTCGCTGGCACGCTCCCGCAACTGGAATGCTTTGGTGTAGTACTCGTTGGCTCGTCCTAGCTCGCCGAGACTGTAGTAGTTGTCGCCCACCTCCCGGTAGCCCATGGCAAAATTTGGATCGAGTTCGATGGCACGTTGATCGTAAGCCAGGGCGGCGGCGGCGCCCTGGTCGCGATAGGCCTGTCGACCAAGACTGTATGCTTTCAGAGCTTCCAGCGAAGACGTGGTGGCTTGTTCAAGCGGAACGTCAAACTTCTGGACGGTAGCGAGAGATTCGCCCAGCTCGCCGCGTAGTTTGGACGCGGCCTTGCCCAGCGCGTCGAGCACCTTTTCTTTGCTTGCCGCGGTGACCTGCTGCTCGGCCAGCGTGTCTCCGTTCTGGCAATTCACCGCCTTCAACTCCAGCACGTATTCGGTGCCCAGACTGCCAATTGTCCCGGCGATGTAAGCTTTGCTGCCCGCTCGCAGGCAAAGCTCGCGGGCCACCTCGGGCGTGAGTTTCGTGTTGGCAGGCCGGGTCATCTGTTGCAGGGTCTTGGCGACTTCGCTGTCGGGAAGCACATTCAGGAAAGGCGATTGCCGCAGCGAAACACCGAGCCCCGTCTTCAGCGTGTCATCGAACACCGCATCGCTGGTGCCGTTGGCAAAATCCGTGAGGACGACGGTGTCTTTTTCGGTCAGGCGCTTGCTTTGTTGACGCCAGCGGTAGTAGTAGGAAAGTCCGCCTGCCATCAGACCGACAACGACAACAACAATGATCACGGCGCCGAGCACAACAGGAACCTTTCTGATTGTCGTCAGCGGCGTCTCTCGCGCAGACGCCGGAACTTCCGCCACCGCCGCCGGGACCGACGATGATTCCGAGATGGCTTTAGCGTGACCGCTGTCGGTATCGCGCTTCAGCCGTTGCAGGTCGGCTCGCATCTCCGAGGCGTGCTGGTAGCGCAGCGAGCAATCTTTCTCCAGAGCTTTACTGATGATGGCATCGAGCTGCGGCGGTATCTGTGGGTTCCACTGACTGGGCAATGCCGCCGCTTCGTGAAGGATGGCCCCATAGGTTGCCCCGTCGGTGTCTCTATCGAAGGGCAGACGGCCGCTGGCCATCTCATAAATCGTCACTCCGAAAGAAAACAGGTCGGTGCGTTCGTCCAGAGGCTTGCCCGCGACCTGTTCGGGAGACATGTAGCTCACCGTGCCCATAGCCATGTTCTTACTGGTGAGATCTTTCTCCGCGATGGTGGGATCGTCCGAGCCCGAGTCCGATTCTCGCCTGGTGCCCGCGCTCGTCCTCTTCGCCAGCCCGAAGTCGAGAACTTTGGCGTGTCCACGCTTGGTGATAAAGATGTTGGCGGGTTTTATGTCTCGATGAATGATCCCCGCCGTATGAGCGGCGTCAAGCGCATCGGCGATCTCGATCGAAAGTGACAGGAGCAGATCGGTTTCAAGAGGATGTCCGGCGATGCGGTACTTCAGCATGACGCCATCCAGATACTCCATGGCGATGAACGCCTTGCCATCCTGCTCGCCAATGTCGTAAATCGTGCAGATGTTGGGGTGGTTCAGAGCGGATGCGGCCTGGGCTTCGCGTTGAAAGCGGGCGAGCGTCTGCGGGTCACGGGCGACATCCTCCGGCAAAAACTTGAGAGCGACAAAACGATGGAGCCGAATGTCCTCGGCCTTGTAGACCACGCCCATGCCGCCGCCGCCCAGCTTCTCGACGATGCGGTAGTGCGAGATGATCTGGTCGATCATGAGCGCGCAGGACTCAGGCTGCAATATTAAGGACGTGCGGAAGCCGCGTCAACGACGAGCACTTTCCGGGCACCGAAGGCCCCTAACCCGTCGCTTCTTTTTTCAGCCGCTCTATCTGCTCCAAATGGTTCGGCCCGTGTTTCGACATCATCTGGACGTAATCTGCCACAGTGACCGCCCGGTCAAGTTCGGGATGACGAGCCGATTTTTGCAAATCGTCTATCTTGAGCCGCCGCAGCAACTGCAAGTTGGCATGGCGGTTCAGCCCGTACAGCGCGACTAACTCGGGCGGTGAAGATTCCATATATCCCAGATTTTTCGCCCAGGCATCCTGATCAATCGGCGCGATAACCGGGTCCCGGTCCGCCAGCATCTGCCGCATGCGGTAGGCATACAAAATTTCCATATCCGCGAGATGCGCAAGGATCTCCAGAATGCACCACTTGTTGGGAGCAGGCTTGTAGCGCAGCGTTTCAGCCGACAGTCCGGACACGGCCGCGGCAATTTGTTTAGGGCTCTTCTCGGCGGCGTCGAGATGTTTTTTCAGATCGGCTTCTGTCATGAACGTCTCCTCTCAAGCCCGGTCACTGAGCTTCTCACTTCGTGGTAAGCACGTTACGGAGCTTGCGAACAGCACGGGGAATCTCGTCTGCCGCGGTGCTGCCATATCCCAAAATGAGGCCAGGGCGCGCCGCCTCGCTTAGGTAGGAGCGAGAGAGTGGCCACATCCAAAGGTTCTGGCGAGCGGCTTGCTCGGATATTTCTACATCGTTGCTTCCGTTCGGCAGCGCCACCGCCAGATGCATACCGGCCTCGTCCCCGAGCACCTCGACCGTGGGCCCGAGTTCCCTGCCAATACTGTCTACCAGCGCGCGCCTGCGCTCGCGGTAGAGTACCCGCATTCTTCGAATGTGGCGCGCAAAATGCCCTTCCCCAATAAAGTCTGAGAGCACGTCCTGATAAAAGGTTGGCGGCCCCAGGTCCATGGCGCGGCGGATTGCCAGAAAACGGTCGACGAGGTCCGATGGAATGACGATATAGCCGAGGCGCAAGGCAGGAAACAGGACTTTGCTGAAGGTCCCTATGTAGATCACGCGAGCGTTGGCGTCGAGCCCCTGCAACGACGCGATCGGCAAGCTTTCGTAGCGATACTCGCTGTCATAGTCATCCTCGATGATCCATGATCCCGTGTTTTGGGCCCAGTCCAGTAATTGGAAGCGCCGCGAGGCACTCATGGTCACGCCGAGTGGAAATTGATGAGAGGGTGTGACCAACGCGGCGCGCGCCTTGCGACACTGCTTGATGCCGGCGGCAACGTCCAGACCCTCATTGTCGACGGGAACGGGTACGAGGCGACAGCCGATCAGCGCGAAGACGTCTCGTGCCAGGCGGTAACCGGGCTCTTCTATCCACACCGGACTCCCCGGGTCGAGGAGAACGCGAGCCGAAATCTCGAGCGCCTGCTGAGAACCGCTGACGATCATAACTTGCTCTGCTTCGCAATGTAGCGATCGCGCGGTGCGCAGATAGCTTGCAATCTTTTCGCGGAGAGCCTTGGAGCCGATATGTTCGCCGTAGTGAAATGACCTGGCGTCCGCATTTCGGCAACGACGCACGACCAGGCTCGACCAGGCCCGGAGCGGAAATTGATCAAGAGCAACCTGCCCCACACTGAATGCACCCCAGCCCCGCAGCCATGGGAATTTTTCAATCGGCGGAAGATACGAAGCACGGCGCGCCACCGGCCGCGGTCCGGAGCGGGTTGCGGCGAAGCGCGCCCCGGTTGGCTCGCTCGACGTGAACTGATCCGGAAGGGAACCGGAAACGACTGTCCCGGCGCCGATGCGGCTCTCGAAGTAGCCCTCCGCCAAAAGCTGGGCGTACGCATTCAGAACGGGGAACCGCGAAACATCAAGTTCAGATGCAAGCACTCGGGTTGATGGAATTCGCTGCCCGGGGCGAAGGTTGCCATCGATGATTGCAGTGCGATACGCGTCGTAGATCTGCCGATGCAGAGCCTTCGGAGCCTTTCGGTCGACGGCGATCATGGGGAGAATTCCGGAGGCTACTCTCTTCATTTCCGCGGATCATAATGGCTATGTCTAAATCCAGTCAAGTGGGTATTGCGCCCGACCACTTTCTGGCTTACGTTTAGCGAAACATTTGGCCGCGATGCCGGCGAGGAGCCCAACGGCAACGGCCCGTATCTCGTTTCATCAACCGTGCACCTCGATTGGCCAACGAATCTATGCCGATTGATCTGTGCCATGACACTGCGTATTCGCCATTGCGTCGAGTGCCCGAAATGCCTTACTCGATATCTGGTTGGCTTCAGTCCATACCGTAACGGATCGTGCCTGGTGCCTCTGGTTGAAGGCTTCCCGGAGGAATGGACCCTGTACTGTTCGTGCGGGAAGCCGCCCAGTTCCAGTCGATGGAGCTGGAGCGAGTTGAAGATGTACAGTGTCTCCAATCAAGCTCACGATCGCGGCTACGGTCCACCCGACGAAATCGTGCCGGTGGGTGAGAGGTCGCGTCTTTCGGGCTGAGCTTGGCCGGATGCCAAGAGGATCCCAGCTCCAGCGAGAAGGGAAATGCTCACTTTTCTCGTTCTATACTAAGTAGCCAGGCACTTCCCCTTTTTTTCCACATCCAGTTTCTGGAAAACCGCGGACCCCTCGCGTCCGCGAAAGGAGGCTAGTATGGCCGCTGCCAGTTCTCTGTTGTCCAAGATTAATCACATTGTGGTGGTGATGTTAGAAAACCGGTCCTTTGACCACATGCTGGGGTTCTTGTACCAGTCGAGCAAGAATGTTTCTCCGCTGGGGCAGCCTTTCGAAGGACTCACCGGCAAGGAGAGCAATCCCGACACGAACGGAAAGGCGGTTTCCGTCTTTCCCATCCAACCTACCGATCCTAACGCGTATTTGCGGCCCGGGACCGATCCGGCCGAAGGCTACCTTAACACCAATTGGGAACTGTTCGGCAAACAGGATGCCCCAACTCCAATTTCTCCCGCCTCCAACAATGGCTTTGTCACCAACTTCGCCACCGCGCTAAGCCATCCGTCAGGGAGCGTCGTGCCGGGCACGCAGCCCTCACAGATCATGGGCATGTACACACCCGCAGCCCTTCCCGTGTTATCGAAATTAGCCACGGGCTATGCCGTCTGCGATCACTGGTATGCCTCAGCGCCCACCGAGACATTTCCCAACCGCGCATTTGTCGCCATGGCAAGCTCACAAGGATTTGTTCGGGACAAGTCCTGCAGCATGTACACAGCTCCCAGCATCTTCACCGCGCTTGCGAAGAAATCGGCGAGCTGGTCGATCTACGGCTACGACGCTCCGCCATTGATGCGCGGATCGGTCTCCGATATTGCCCATGCCCCTGAAACCCATTTTGGGGAGTTCGCTGACTTCCAGAAAGCGGCCAAAGGCGGCAGCCTGGCGAACTACATATTTCTCGAACCGCAGTGGGGCGCCAAAGGAAACAGCCAGCATCCGAATTACGATGTCAGCAAAGGCGAGCAGCTTCTGCACGATATTTACTACTCGCTGATCGGCACGCCGGTTTGGAATCAGACGTTGCTCATCATTACTTACGATGAACATGGCGGATGCTACGACCATGTTCCGCCGCCGGAGAATGCAATTCCACCGGACAACTCTGCCGGTGAACTCGATTTTGATTTCAAGCGTTTTGGGGTTCGGGTGCCGACGGTGTTGGTTTCGCCGATGATCGCAGCCGGGACAGTATTTCGCACAAAGTCGGCCACGCCGTTCGACCACACATCGATCCTGGCCACGCTGGAAGCGCGGTTCGGCGTACCCAGCCTGACCAAGCGCGACGCTGCGGCTCCAAACATCGGCCCAGTGCTCACTCTGCAGAAGCTCCGTACGGACGATCCCCTCACCGGCGTGAAGGTACCGGCCAGCGGCTTGCGTCCGCCGGCATCAGCGAAGCCCGACAAGTTCGAGACTGCGCTTGCCGAGCACGCCGATGATCTGCCTCTTCACGACACTCCAGGTAACGGATATCACCACGTAGCGCCGGTGTTTGAGACCGGCGACGCAGCTAAAGAGTATGCTCGCCAACGCTATCAGCAGTACGCGCAGGAGCGCGGGTCCACGAAGAAGAAGTCGCGGGTTGCCTGACGACCCGCTTTGAAACAAAGCCAAACCGCCCTGTCATCCTGAGCGAAGCGAAGGACCTATGTACTTGCTCGCAGCGCCGGAATGCATAGGTCCTTCGCTTCGCTCAGGATGACAAGCTAGACGCGAAATCGACGGTTACGCCGCTGCCTGTTGTCGATAGGCCGGGACGAAGGTCTCGGCTACGAAGGTTTCGAATTTCGTTGGCGTTGTGTTGGTCGCGGTACGAGGTTCCAGTGCGCGCATGTGTCCGGAATTCAGGGCACCCGCCATCTCCAGGATCACGCCGGCGAAGCTGTCGGACATTCCCATCTGAACCATGGCGGCTCGAATCTGATTGTCGGGCGCATGGATGTATCGAAGATCGGGTTTGTCGATAGCTTTGCCGATGATGGCGGCGGCTTCGGCGTAATCGAGATCGCGCTGGCCTTGCAGCTCTTGCGTCTGCTTGCCTTGGAACGCCAGCCGCAAGAGGGCGTCAGCGGCGGCTGCTCCTATATCACGAGTGGCGATCATGGGAAGCTTCAGATTCGAACTGACCGGTCCGATCATACTGCCGAGCATGCCAATGGCACCCACTTGCGGCAGCGTGTTCTCCATGAAGTAGCCGGCGCGCAGGTGGAGTACGTTCGCGCCCTGGATCTGATTGAGCTTCTGTTCGAGGTCGTGAAGGCCCGCTACCGGGCCGGTTCCGCTGGGCTTGTCGGCTCCGAAACTGCTGAGCGAAACAACATGCTTGACTCCCGCGTTTTTTACTGCCGCCGCGATCGCGTCGCTGACACGATCCTGGTGAGCGCGATAGTCGTTGCTGGTGGGGGTGGGTGGAATCATGACGTAGGCTGCGTCTGCCTTGTGAAAGGCTTTGGTCAGGGATGACGCGTCGGCGACATCGCCGATGAATATCTCCGCGCCTTCCGCCGCGAGAGGTTGCAAATGAGCCGCGTTTCTTCCGACGACACGAACTTTCTGCCCGCGGGCAAGAAGATTCTTCGCCACTACGTGTCCAGTGTTGCCGCTTGCTCCAAGAACGACGTACATATTCGCCTCCATGATTAAGATTGGATGCGGCGGGTCGAGTTTGGACTCCAGGCTATCCCCGCGGAGCAGCTTCCGATGGGCACCAACTACTTCTCGAGCACCTCAAGCAGCAATAGTCCGTTTACCGGCAATCGCAACTCGATGGAACCCTTTGAGAGTCTCAGATTCTGAGCGGAGTCAGCCTCTGCCACACGATTCAGCTCGCGCACCTGCGCTTGTGTCGGATACCGAGGACTCCCAATACCCTTGTATGCTGCCAGCGTGTTTCCATGTTCGGAATCTGCGCGGCTCACGCGCACACGGCTGTCGAGCGGCACGCCGCGGATCTTGAATTCGACGATCTTGAATTCAAGGCTGCGCTCAGATCCCTTCTTGTCTGGATCCACCAGATTCCAAGCGGCGATCACGAGTGATCCGTCGCGACGTCGGGTAACCAGAACATCGGAGGAATCGTGCAATATCCTCTCTGGTCCGAGCTTGTGCAGCAGCGCAAAAGCCGAATAACTGGGCTTCTTGATCCCGCCCATTGCGATAAGACCGAAGCCTCCGTCAAAAGGCTCGCGTTTCGGTCCATCTTCTTCGAAGACGTCGCTGAACGTCCAGAACGACATCATGTTCACCATGCCATCGCATTGCCTGATGTCGTCGCGCGAGCGCCGGCCTACATATTCGGTGTCGCGGGCCTGCATTGAGCGGCCGAAGGATGGGACATTCCATTCCGTCCACATCAGAGCGGCAGCCCGGGACGCGACGATGCCTGGATCTGATCGTGCACTTTCTTGATCGAGACAGACACGTTCGATCCATCGGAATGTCTTCGTTTGTGCCCAAATGATCCTCGACCGTATCATCTGCGTATCCGTGGTCGAAATAAAATCGACGGGAACATGTTCTGCGGCGGCATGTCTGAAAGAATGCGTCTACCCAGTGTGCCGCGGAGGTCGCTGGACCGCCGACGCGCAACCGCGGACTCACTGCTTTCAACGCTCGCGCCGTGTGATCGTATAGCTCGAAGTAACGTTGCTTGCTCGGGATCCCACTCCAGAAGTCGATGTTGGGTTCATTCCAGACTTCGAAGTACCACTGTGCCACCTCGTCGATTCCATATCGATCGACTAGATGCTGGGCGAAATGCGCGGCATGAGATCGTCCCATCTTTCGTACTCCTTGGAGGCGAGACGATTCTGCTTGTACCAGAAAGGATGAACGCATCATGGCGCATCGCCAGCTTCTTCGGCATAAAGCTGATCTCGACGAACGGGCCTCACACCGTTCTGCAGCAGACCGTCGTAGATCTGATCGACATAGGAGAAATTGTAGATGGGATTTCCATGTTCGTCTTCGTTGTAGACACCATCTTCATCATGCAGAATGGCATGAAAGCGGACGTAACGGAACTCCGTGACCTTTTTCACTTCGCGCAGATCGCTACGGTAGCTCTCGCGCAAGGTAAGAATGGCGCGTCCCGACCCGAACGTCTGTTCCCAGAAATGAGGAAACGGTCGTCCGGGGGCGTGGGCATCGATGACCACTGTTTCAGGCACGGTTGACGTTTGCGCGCCACATAAACCAGCGGTAGACGCCAGCCCGAGAAGAATGAAGGCGAGAGGAGATAGTTTCATAACGGTCTTTTTTTACGGCAAGATTTCGAGCTTGGCTTCGGTCCCGCCGGCGGAATCCGGACTAATCCAAACGGCAACCTTTGAGGGCTCAACGGTGAATTGGTTGTGGTCATCCCAGATCGCGAACGCGTCTGGCTTCAGATTGAATGCAACTTTCTTCGTCTCTCCCGGAGCCAAGGCAATCCGCTGAAATCCCTTCAGTGCGCGAACGGGCTGCGCAGTGCTGGTGCCTTGCAGACGGACATAGAGTTGAACCAGCTCTTCGCCGGCTCGCGATCCAGTATTGGAGACGTTGGCCTCCACGGTCAGGGTGTCGACCGCGCCCGCTTTTCCATTCAGATTGTGATTCAAGTCCGCTGCGCTGAGTCGCGACTTGCTGACCTCAGTCGGTCCAAATCCGAAACTGGTGTAAGACTCTCCATAGCCGAAGGGAAACTGCGGGGTATTCTGCTCATCGATGTAGCGCGACACATACTTGGAGTCAGAATCGTACGGTGGGCGGGAGAGATCCGTGCTGCCCGCAGGACGGCCGGTACTTAGCGCGTTGTAGTAAAGCGGCTCCTGACCCACGCTGCGTGGCCAACTTACAACCAGCCTACCGCTGGGATTGAATTCACCGAACAGGGTCGAAGCGAGCGCCGGACCTGCTTCGGTTCCGGGAAACCACGCTGCCAGCACCGCCGGTACATGCTCAAAGGCCCAAGGCACCGTTAGCGGACGGCCGCTGAAGAGAATGAGCACGACTGGCTTGCCGGCGTTGACGATGGCTTCGAGCAGTTCCTGCTGCCGCCCGGGCAGACCGAGATGCGCACGAGAGGCTGCTTCACCGCTCATTTCCGGAGACTCACCCAGCGTAAGGATCACCAGATCCGCGCGCTTGGCCGCCGCGACCGCCGCCGCGATCTCTTCGTCGCTGCTTTTGAGAATCCCGCCGCCCCTGGCGCGGAACACGTTCCCTTCCCCTAAACGCCGCGCCAACTCGGCAGGAAAAGAAGGAATTAAGACTGCGGGCTTGGGTGCCGTGGACAAACCCTCTGGGTCCGAAGGATTATCGGCGAGCGGTCCAATGACTGCCACCGTCTTCACTTCCTTCGAGATCGGAAGCAGAGGATTGCCTCCAGCCATCGGGGCGTTCTTCAGCAGGACAAAAGACCGCTCGGCAACCGTTTGCGCCAACTGCAGGCTCTCTGGCAGAAAGAATGCGCGTTTCGCGCGTCCGTCATCAACGTAGGGATGCTCGAAAAGGCCGAGCGCAAGTTTTACGCGCAAAACTCGGCGGACACTTTCGTCGATCTTCGCCTCAGGCACGGCGCCCGAATGCACGAGTTGTGCCAGCTGATCGTGATACAAGCTGCTCGCCATATCCATGTCGACGCCGGCAAGAAAGGCTCTGCGCGCCGCGGTTGCATCATCGGTGGCGATACCGTGCGCCACCAGTTCGCCTATGGAAGACCAATCGCTGACCACCACACCCTTAAATCCCCACTCTTGCCGCAGAATCTGGGTGAGAGTAAACGGATTCGCCGAAGCCGGCACTCCGTTGAGGGAGTTAAAGGCACTCATCAGAGTTGCCGTTCCTGCATTGACAGCAGCATGAAAAGGAGGCAGATAGAACTCACGCAGTGTGTGCTCGGAAATTTCGGTCGTGTTGTAATCCCGGCCAGATTCCGCGGCGCCATAGCCCACGTAGTGTTTCGCGCACGCCGCCATGGTGTCGGGCGCATCCAGACGCGAACCCTGGTATCCGTGCACGTACGCCGCAGCCATCTCCGAACCCAGATACGGGTCTTCCCCGGCGCCTTCTGCGATGCGGCCCCAGCGGGCATCGCGGGCGATGTCGACCATCGGTGAAAAGGTCCATCGAATCCCGATGGCGGATGCTTCCAAGGCCGCCACACGAGACGCTTTCTCTACCAGAGAAGGATCCCACGTGGAAGCCATTCCCAACGGAATCGGGAACTCTGTTCGAAATCCGTGAATCACGTCGAGCCCAAAGAGGAGAGGAATATGCAATCGCGACTTCTCGACCGCAATGCGCTGGTATTCGTTGATCAGAGGGGTGTCAATCACATTGAGCAACGCTCCGATCTCGCCCCGGGCAATCATTTCTTTGTAGTCGGATCGCCCGGTACCGGGTCCCGTCGGCTGGCCGGCGGAATATTGCACAAGCTGTCCAATTTTTTCTTCCAACGTCATGCCGTGGAGCAGAGACTCCACCCGGGCGTCAAGTTTCGGGTCCGCGATGCCGGTTTCGCTCGCACCATGCCGGTTTTCAGCAGAAGCAGCCGCTTCCTGAGCCGACACCGATGCACTGCCCGACACTGCAATAAGCACCGAGAGCAACAGCGCGCAAGCTTTTCGACGGAATGGGTTCCGCGCGAAACCAGGAATCAGCAGACCGAGACTCAGCAGACCTGGACTCAGCAGGCCTGGAGCCTGCGCGCCTCGTACCCGGAACCCCATGAATTGGACCTCGGAAAAATATCGATTTTCCTAGCAACTAAATCGCGTTAGTGTAGCGTCGACGAACTGTATGAAATACGCTTTTATCGTCGTTGTCAAGAGTGCAGAAATTGTCCGCTCGAGATCTTCGCTTGCCGTCGCGGTTTCATTGTGCGAGACTGCGCTGCGTGACCTCCAGGAAACCCAGACAAAGCAGCGATGGAACGGGGCACGCCGCCCGAAAACCCATGAACTTGAAGAAGCTGGCGGAACACCTCGAACTCTCGCCGGCCACCGTCTCGCTGGTCATCAACCGGTCGAGCGTCGCGGACTCCATCCCCCAGGAAACCAAGGATCGAATCTTCGCCGCAGTTCGCAAATTCAAGTATCGTCCCAGTTTCTTTGCCCGGTCCTTACGCACTCAGCGCAGCTTCACCATCGGCGTCATTGTCCCCGAAGTGAGCGACGGGTATTCGGCTACCGTCATGAGTGGAGTAGAAGATTATCTCCTGCAGGAGGGCTATTTCTACTTTGTCGCCAGCCACCGGCACCGCGCCGATCTGATCGACGAATACCCGCGGATGTTTCTCGAACGATCGGTGGACGGTCTGATCGCCGTGGACACACCCTGGCACCTGAATCTGTCTGTGCCGGTGGTCACCGTGTCTGGACACAATGACGTGAAGGGTGTAACCAACATCGTGCTCAATCACCAGCGCGCGGCCGAGGTAGCATTAAAGCACCTCTTCCATCTCGGTCACCGCCAGATTGCGTTCATGAAGGGGCAGGAGTTCAGCTCCGATACGGAGGTGCGATGGGCCAATATTGAGCGCGTGGCGCACGCATCTTGGTTTGACCATCAATCCCCGCCTGGTTGCGCAACTGGAGGGCGATTCGCCGTCTCCTCAACTGGGATACATGGCCACCAAGGTACTCCTGGCAGCAAGGGAGGCCTTTACCGCTGTGTTTGCTTTTAACGATATCTCCGCCATGGGTGCGATTCGCGCCTTGCGTGAGTCGGGCAGGCACGTCCCCGAAGATGTTTCCGTCATCGGGTTCGACGACATCCAAAGCGCCGCCTTCCAAAATCCCAGCCTGACCACCGTGCGTCAGCCGCTGCGCGAAATGGGGCGGGCCGCCGCCGAGATCCTGCTGAAGCGCATTAACCGTCCCGGCTCCGTGCTGCACGAAAAACACACGGTGGAACCGGAACTGGTTATACGAGAAACCACCTGTCCGGCCCCAGCCGGGCAGCCAGCGCGCGGTAAACATAAGTCTTAGCGGGTCTATCGTTTTTCATACCTCATCTGCAATTTTCCATATACGCCCCAGACGCCCAGCGAAGAAGCGGTTCCACTTTGGTTCTTGACGGACGAAATTCGGACGTGCTATAAGCAGGCGGCGAATGTTTTACTAAATCGCTTTTTCAGAGATTTAGTGCCCGATTCGCAGAAGACCAAGTCCCGATGGGCTTCGCGAAGAATCTTGAGCAAGTGAGCAATTTTGAACAGTCAGACGATAGTCGAAAGGCTAACTTTCTTGGTTGCTTTAAAACGCGGAGTTTCCCCCAATGCAGCCAGCCGTCTTTGGCCAGGCATTGGTGGGAGCCCCATTTCAAATCGAAGCCAGCGTTTGCGAAAAGCACTTTTCCATCCGAGGAGAAACTTCATGAGGCGTTCGAGTTTGGCAGTCCACGTCGTACTGCTGATCGTCAGCATCGTTGCATCAGCTGTCCTGGTCCAGGCGCAGTATCGAACCTCTATTCAGGGAGTGGTGACCGATCCCACCGGCGCAGTCATTCCCGGCGCAACTCTCACCCTGACCAATCCCGCCACCGGCGAAAAGCAGGTCAGAACCAGCGACGCTTCCGGCGTGTTCAACTTCAACGCACTGGCCGCCGCTGGGGCAACCTTCCGGTTGGAGGTGGAAAGGACGGGCTTCGAAAAGAAAGTCCTCGACCACGTCACACTGAATCCCGATCAGGCCAACGCTCTCAATGTGGAGCTCGTCATCGGGGCCCAAGCGACGGTCGTCAACGTCGATGCTTCGTCGGCGCCCGCACTTGAGACCGAGACGGCTTCCCTCAACGGCGTCGTCACCGATAACCAGGTCCAGCACATGCCATCCTTCGGCCGCGACGTCACCAAACTCGCGCAACTTGCCCCTGGCTTGTTCGCTGACGGTTCGCAAAACGGCGGCGGACAGGAAGGCAATCTTCCCGGCACCCAGAGTGCACCCACACCCTCGGGTGGATCGACTGGAATCTTCAGGACTGAAAACCTCATCCAGGGCTACTCCAATGGCAACCAGGCACAGAACAATGGAGTTTCGATTGACGGTATCAGCACCACCAGCGCCGTTTGGGGCGGCGCCACGGTCATCACTCCGTCTGAAGATTCCGTCAGCGACGTAAAGATTGTCACCAACGACTATGACGCTGAGGATAGCCGCTTCGCCGGAGCCCAGGTTCAGATCACCTCCAAGACCGGCACCAACAACTTCCATGGCAGCCTCTTCTTCACCGCCCACCAACCGGGTCTGAACGCCTATCAACCGTTCTTCGGTGATGCCCAAACTCCCCAAAGAGATAACAGCAAATTCAATCAGTTCGGTGGCAGTGTCGGCGGCCCCATCTGGAAAAATAAGGTCTTCTTCTTCTTCAATTTCGAAACCGTCCGCGAGCCCAACGCGTCTCTCACCGGCACCGGTTGGTACGATACCCCGGCGTTCGACGCTCTTGCGCCTGCGGGGAGTATCGCGGCGCAATATCTTTCATTCCCCGGCAACGCTGTCGTCGGAACCATCAATCCCAACGCCAACTGCGGCACCGCCGGTCTCATCGAGGGCGTAAACTGCGCCACCATCGCCGGCCAGGGTATCAATGTCGGAACCCCTTTGACGGCGCCCCCGGGTACACAAGACTTTGGCTGGACAAGCGAAAGCAACCCCGGCTGCGGCGGGCTCGGCACTGGCTGTGGAACTACCGGTAGCCCCTTGGGAACCGTTGCCGATCTTGCCCTGTACAATACTGTCAATCCGACCACACATAACGCCGAACAATACAATGGCCGTCTTGATGCCGACGTTACCAGCAGAGATCGCATCGGTTTTGCCATCTATTGGGTTCCTCAGTCCACCAACGACTACAACGGCAGCCGCGAATACGACATCTTCCATCACAGCCAGATCAACGATGCATTTTCCGTAATCTGGAACCATACTTTCTCGCCAACCTTGCTCAATGAACTTCGTGCGAATGCTGCCGGGTGGCGGTTCAACGAAATCAACGACAACCCCCAAACACCGGTCGGACTTCCTTTGGACTCCATCGGCGGTCTCGGCAGCGCCACCCTGGGTGATTTTGGAGGGAACGTCGGTAACGTATACAACCAGTGGACTTATAGCTACAAAGACGTTGCCACCAAGATCTGGGGGCGCCATACCTTCAAGTTCGGTGGAGATGCTACGCGGCTCTTTTACCAGGACTCGTGCTATCCCTGCGGAGTGCCCAGCTACGGCTTCTTTAATATCTGGGACTTCCTCAACGACGCGCCAAACCGCGAAGGTTATCTCACCGCTGATCCTGCTACCGGTCTGCCCACAACCCTGCGCCAGGACGACCGTGAAAACATTTTGGGCTTTTTTGCCCAGGACGATTGGAAACTCCGTCCCAATTTGACGGTTAACTTGGGCCTGCGCTGGTCTTACTTTGGTCCGCTCTATTCCAAGCAAAACAACATGTACGTGGCCCATCCCGGCGCCGGATCGGATTACTTGACGGGTTTGACCGTCAGTAAGGGAAATTCCTGGAATCCCCAGAAAAATAACTTTGGTCCAGAAATCGGTTTTGCCTGGAGCCCGACCAGATTTAATAATCGACTCGTCTTCCGCGGCGGGTTCGGCCTCAACTACAACGAGAGTGAGATCGCGATCTCCTCCAATATCAGCGGAAATCCCGGATTGAGTATCGGGGAGTACATATCGATGGCCTCGCCTGGCACCGCCGCGAATCCGACGCCGAATCCCGGCATCCTCTATGCCACTTCAACCAATCCGCACAGCGTCTTTGGCTATCCCGCAAACCCTAACTTCACCTTACCTATTGGCTCCAATGGCTTGCCCACAGGTACTACGAACGGTACACCCAACGCGGCCGGTGTAGACATCTTCCCCAATAACTTCCCCACCTCACGCACCTATCACTACTCGTTCGATACGCAATACGATATCGGACACCAGTACATAATGACTGTCGGATATCAGGGAAGCTTGTCGCGTGACGTCTACTTCAATGAGAACGCGCTCGCTGCCCCCATCAGCGCGGGTGCCGTTTTGAATCTTAATATCAATGGTGGCGACACTTATAATCAGAACGGCCGTGGCAACTACAACGCCATGCTCGCCGAGTTCAAACATCAGTTCTCGCACCAGTTTATGGCGGATGCCCAATACACTTGGGCCAGGAGCATGGACACCAGCTCCGCGCCTTACTCGCAACAGCCCTACCCGTTCGCGCTCAACTACAATTACGGACGGTCCGATTACAACGTCACCAACGCCTTCAAGCTTTTCGGCCTGTACCAGCCGATATTTTTCCACGGTAACAGCTTGCTGGAAAAAGTTGTCGGTGGCTGGTCGATCAGCGGCATCTGGAATTGGCACTCCGGATTCCCGTGGACCGTGTTTACAAGTACTCAGGGCGGAAGCCTCTACTGCGGAAATTGTGGTGCCTACAATCTCTTCCCTGCCGCCTACCTGGGTGGCGCGGGCACCAGTACCAGCAATAAAAAATTCGAGGTGGCTCCCAATCCCGCTCCGTCTAGTAACTCGAACTTCCCCAACGGTGGCGCGGCATACTTCGCCGCACTCCCGACATCAGCCTACACTGTCTATAATGGCAACGGCTACGGAACCTCCGTCCCTCCGGCACCCGGAGTTGGCCGCAATTCTCTGAACCTTCCCGGATACAAGGACGTCGATCTAACCCTGGTCAAAGGCTTTGGTCTGCCCAAGGCGCCTGTACTCGGCGAAAACGCCAGAATTGAGCTCCGGATTGATGCCTTTAACATCTTCAATAACCTGAACCTCAACGACAATCAGATTTCGAACAACATTGGCAATTCAAACTTCGGCACGATAAGCGGCGCGCTTTCTGCCCGCGTCCTTTCGATAGGAGCGCGCTTCAGCTTCTAACGCTGATTCTAATTTTCGCCAAGGCGCACTCGAAATCCGGGTGCGCCTTTCTTTTTTCGATCCCACAACGAACCGTGTAATTAGTGCCGTATAACAAGTGCTTGCTTGTGTCCAATTAACCACTCCGGCCTCTGAGCGTTATCAATCACTTGCAACCCACGCTTTCCTATGCAACAACATTTATGTATGTACAGATAAGCAACAACAAAGTGTTTCACGTGGAACATTTTGTACGTACACTTGATGCTATCCCGAAGCTTTGAACCCAGCCTTCTCCATCGCTCGCTGCATGTCCTTGTTTTTCATGAACACATCCCAGACGAGCCCCGAACGCGCGTTCTCCGCCATCAGCATGGTGATGCCTAGATCGATGCCCAGCACATCCGCGTCGTACCAGCCAGTCAGCGGATTGAAGGCGTCGACAAATCCATATCGCCCCCACGCCTTCGGATAGCACTCGCGGATTGTCCGCAGCACGCGCATGCAATCCTCTCGCAGAAAGGGCAGCGACCCGCCAGTGGCGGACGGAACGACGCTGCCATCCAGCCGTCCGATCCGCGGAGGACCACCCCAAACCTCATAACCCATTGCTGAATCGGAGGCGCTGATTCCCCACAGGTGATCGCTGTAGTCGGGGAATTCGTCGCGCAGCGAAATACAAAACGCCTTATGTGCCTCGGTTGCCGTCACCGAGTTGGTGAAGTAGTTGGCATACGCATCGCGCTTGTGGCGAAAGTCGAACCACGCTTGCGAAAACTGGTGGGTGAAGAGTGGATCGTGCCCGGAAATGTACTCGAGTCCCTGAAACTTCACGGTGGGACGCGTCCATGCCTTCCAGGTCTCACTTGAAACCGGATGCGTCGGCGAACCGATGGCCAACAGGTAGATCATCATGAGTTCGGAATATTGGCTCCAGCGAGAGCGCAGAAAACCGCTGCCCGGCTTCCATCCCATGGAGAACGTTTCGCCGCCATTGAGCATCCACGGCCAATCCACGCGCTCGTAGATTGCGGTCGCGCGATCCTGAATCTCGCCATCATTGAAATGCTGGCGAACCGCTAGCACACCGCAGAGTAGAAGCGAGGTGTCGATCGAGGAGAGTTCGCAGTTCCACGCTCGCTCTCCCGTTTCCATGTCAATGAAGTGGTAGAAGAAACCGTGTTCGTTAGGCAACTGCCGCTCCAGAAAACGGAGCGTCTGCCGCACCCGGTCGCGGATGGCCGCCGCTTTTCCGTAGCCGCGAGATTCCGCGATGCACAGGCCGGTGAGTCCAAAACCGGTTGCCGCAATACTGGCAACTCGCCGGCGGTCGTTGCCGTTGAGTAGCGCGCGATCCTTGACTTGGCCGGTTACGCCGCCGGCTTCGTTCCAGAAGAAGTCGAAAGCGGCGTGCTCGATTTCGTCCAGGAGTTGATCATCGGAACCGCGATAAGGAGTTCTTGTTGGTTCATCAAACGCTTTCTGCTTGAATGCCCAGGCTACGGGGGCAAAACCGGGCAGGGCGACCAGGCTCAGGGCGGTCGCCTTCAGCATCTCGCGTCGCGTAACCGGCGTGCGCTGGAACATGATTGGCATTAGTTTAGCCAATCGGTCCAATTAGTGGAAACGTGCGTGCTCAGCGGTCGGTTGGCTCTACGAAGCGTCGATTGTCGGTAAGGTTAGAGTGCGCCTTTAAATTGCCGGTCACCTTGACGGAGAAATCCTTCTGCGCCGGTACCCCATCCACTCCGTCCACTGTGAGGCGAATCGTGAACTCCCCCGCGCGGGTGTAGGCATGAGATACCTTCGCGCTATCCGCGTTCGTTCCGTCGCCGAAGTCCCAGTGATACGCGACTGCGGGCACACCGCCAGCCTCGGCCGTCGCCGAAAGCGCTGAAAGAATGATCGTCTCACCGGCGTTTGCCGCTGCGGGCACCTGCGCCGTCACAGTCGGAGCAGCCGCGGCAACGTTGTTGTCGATCAGCTTGATCACCCTCACAGACTGGGGTGGCTGGTTCTCCAGGCGCACGGCACCACCCACGAGCGCGACCGCCTCATTCTGGTTCAACACATCCGCCGCCGCAAACGTGTGGCCGGCAGGCAAGCCGAGGTCCGCCAGTCTTAGCGTGTGCGAGCGCACCGTGTTCGTCCAATTGAAGACCGTCAGTATGGCCTGTCGTTGATCTTCACGGAGGAAGAAAATACTGGGCTGTCCATCCTCCGGCTCGTAGGTCATCAGGTCTAACGGCGTGGAAGCTTGGCCGACTTTGGGCATATTCAGCAACTCTCGATTTTCAACCAGCGCCAGCCGATCTTTCTCTGAGCCGAGGACCAGCATGTCATCGCCAATCTCATACATGCCGCCGGACACTGCGGAGAGCGCGATCGACGCCTGCGCTGCGCCCAGCGAAATCGAAGACTTTTCGTTCGCACGCTCCATGAGATGCGTTGCGGTGACGTTGAAGGCGTCCGGATCATTGACGAAGAAATTACGCTGCATATAGAAGCGGGCGGCGATGCCGGAGGCGGCATTCCTGGTTCTCTCAAAACTGTGGCCGGTATCCGCGGAAATCCGGCCCGTATCTACCAGCCCCACCGGGTTGAGCATGGGACTTCCATCTTTATCTATGATCACTTCATCGCCCACGGCATCGCGGATTACTTGGAGGCCGATGCGTTGGGCTTCCAGGGCTGTGGTGTTGGGCCGGTAGTGGTAACCCTCGATCGCGCTGGTATCCATGAAGTCAAGCTTGATGAAGCGGACCCCCCATTCGCGCACGAGTGTCCTGTAAGTCTGACGCATATACTCCTGAGCGTCGGGATGGGTTGTGTCCAGCGCGTAAAGCACATCCGACTTCTGGTCCCAGACCAAGCCAATGGGGATCGGTTCGCCCTTGGCGTTGTGCACCAGCCAGTCCTTGTGGTGCTCGTAAACCCAAGCCCGGGTTGTCACTTCAAACGGCGCCGTCCATACGCCGAATGTCAGGCCCTCTCCGGTCAGGTGATGCCCGACAAACCGCATACCATCCGGGAATTGCGTCGCATTCGGAGTTGCAAATTCTCCGCGAGCGTACTGATAACCTTCGTCGATTTGGAAATATTTATAGCCGAATGACTTCAGATGTTCGGCTTGCCAGTCACCGTTGGCCAAAACCTCGCCCTGGTTGATGGCGCCATAGTAGACGGTCCAACTCCACCAACCGATGGGAGTCTCACTAGAGACGCGCGCATGGTGCAGTCGACGAACCGCATCACCGTAGGCGAGCAGTTGACTGTGGTAGTCGGGACCGGCCTCGAACAGCAATCGCTCTGAAACCATGGCTTCCCCGGGTTTAACGGGAAGACTCAATTCGACCTGGTCGTCCGCGGGAGAATCCTTCAGATCGAAGTCTTTCTGAATTTCCGTGGTCCCGGTGGATTCAACGGTATAGGACGCGATCTTGCTCTTCGCGCCCACACCCTCAGCTTGCAGATGCATCAGGGTCAGAAACCGGTTTGAGGTAAGTGCGCCAAGAAATAAACTCTGCTTAGTCTCCCGGTTGTAGATGAGTTGGCTCCCTGTGCCGCGATGCATTCCGCCCGGCGCTCCTCCGAGGTCGTAGAGAGCCAAGTCCGGCCAATCTTCGCTGAAACTGTCGGAGAGAACCCGGTCGGCCGATTGACCGCCACCCAGGTTTATGATCGGCTCTCCGATGGCCTCCACGCTCCGAATGGCCTGCACAGTTACTTCCTTGCCGGCGCTGTTTTGCACTTTTACCTGGACTGTGCCATAGGGACGTTGCTTGTAGAGTTGAACCACGTAAACAAGATCGGGTTTGCCAACCAGTCCGCTGCAAGTGACCGTGACTTGTTGGCCGGGGCCGAGATCATCTTCGAAGGTAGACTCCGAAGCCTGGCGCTGCGGGTAATCGCTCGAGCGAAGCCACTGGTGGTCAACCTCTGCCGCCACCCGCGACCTGAGCACGAGCTGACCATCATGCCCTCCAAGCCCTCCAGACGATAAAGACAGTTGGTACGATCCCTCCTGCGCGTTGACCATCAGGGACAGCTCGTCGTTCGTCAGCTGCTGGGCCTCAGACGGCGTCGCGACCATCAGCGTGACAGCGGTGATTGCCAGCCCAACTCTGAAAATTGTTCCATGGATTCTCTTCGTCACGTCAGTAGTCTCCCTATGTGTGCATGAACGTCATCGCATACTACTTCATTGGGACAACCTCAGTGAAGCGAATACTCAGATCCGGAATCTATAATGCGCAAGCGATGGATACGAGGCCGCCCCGCGATGGCCGGGGCCCATGCGGATTTCCGCGAACGTCATTCAACGAAATCGCAGTGATTTAGCGGGCTTTAGCGGATGATAGTTGGCAGCGCAAGCAGTCCCGCGCTAACTCTTCTCCGCAGGATTCCCTGCTGACAGGGTGTACAGGAAATTTGCGGGCAGCCGCTACTGTGGTTTCGCTATTGCGGTCGCCGAATCCTGAACCGGTTGGGTTGAGGCTGTTTTGGATAAACTTCCGGCCGCTGTTTGCTTACTGGGCGGCATTTCAGTTCCTGCTGGATAGATGAAAATCCGGACATTACCCCAGCCGGCATCCCCATTGGCATCTGTCTGCTTTCCCATTCCCAGAGTCTTAAGCTGACTGTCGTCAAACCCGAAGTTCTCGACTAAATACTGGCGCACGACCATAGCTCGGGCTTCGGTCAGCACCAAATCCTTCTGGGTATCGCCTTCCATACCAGCGGACACCACGATCACCGCAAACCCGAAGTGGTTATTCGCGAGGAACTCGCCGCCGCCGTTTAGAGATTTCTGATTCTTCAGCTTGGCCGAATCTTGCTTATCGAAAAGCTGCTTCGCCGAGTAGGTGAACTCTTTTATCGTTGTGCCCTGCGGCAGATGTTCAATCTCATTTTGTGCCAGCTCGCCGGAATCTTCGTAGCCACGGTTCTTGAAATACCCCTTCACGAAGAAGTTGTGCTTCAGGGCTTCCATATTCTCCTGGAAGTCGGTTACGCCGGCTTGCGCCTCGACCATCGTTTTATTCATGGTGGTCGTCGTCTGTTCGAGGTTGCTATAGAGCTGTTTGTCGTTCACCAGCGCTCCCACGGTTCCTTGACCGGTATTGATCTTGGCGCTGATCGACTCTATATTCGCCGCCGCCCCAGTAGCGTTTTGGATGGCTTGCTGGCTGCTGTCCATGATGCCGCTCGCCTTTTGCAGCAGGTCTGACATTTCGAGTGGCGGCTCGCTCGCGATGGTATCGCCGTCCCGCACGTTCGCTTTTCCAGCCGACCCAAACGAGATCGCGAGATACTGGTTACCCAATAGTCCCTCGGTTTCGATGGTGGCAACAGAGTCCTGCTTGATAATCTCGTGCGTCGACTTGCCGAGATCCATGACCACTGTAACCTTTTCGCCCGGCTTGTGTGGCAACACGATGCTGCTCACGGTTCCACTATGAACGCCGGCCACCCGCACATCGGCTCCCGCATCCAGGCCCACGACGTTGTCGAATTGCGCCTTCAATTGGTACGTGGAGCTGAACAGATACTGCTTGTTCCCAATGACGAAGATACCGGCTACCAGAATTGCCAGTGTCACAACGATGAAAGCTCCTAACCGCGCTGCCCTCGACATATGTCCCCCATACTTCCTGCATACTTGCTGCATATTTCCTGCTAGGAATGCCCTAGAAACTCACGAACAAATTCGATGTCACTTCTTTGCAGTTCTTCAAAGCTGCCTTCGATCACCACATCACCCTCATTGAGCAGGGCCAGACGATCGGCAATCGTCTTCGCGCTGTGCAGATCGTGAGTTACTACGATCGATGCCATGTGATGTTCCGCCTGGAGCTTGAGCACCAGATCATCAATCTCCCCGGAACTGATCGGGTCGAGACCAGCGGTCGGCTCGTCGAGCAGCAGAATGTCCGGCTCCAAAGCCAGAGCACGGGCCAGCCCTACTCGTTTCTGCATGCCTCCCGAGATATCCGAAGGCATCTTCTCCAGGTGACCCTCCATGCCCACTTCCGCCAGCAGTTGCTTCACCCGGTCGTCCCGCTCGGATTTCGACATCTCCTTCTTATGGTGCTGCAGTGGAAAAGCCACGTTCTGCTCAACGGTGAGCGAATCGTAAAGCGCGGCGTGCTGAAACAGAAAACCCATCTTCATTCTTATTTCGCCGAGTTGGTCGAGGCTGAGACCGGCGATGTCCTGGCCGTGGATGAGAACCGATCCTGAGTCAGGCTTCTCCAGGCCGATGATGAGTCTCAGCAAGACGCTTTTACCGGTACCGCTGCGCCCCAGCACCGCCAGAGTCTCGCCGCGGCCGACGGCCAGGCTGATCCCGTTCAAGACCTTTTGATCGCCGAAGGACTTCTGCAAGCCGTCAACGGCGATAGCGGGGGCATTGTCGTCTTTCTCGGCCCCTATAGGCCTGATCACGGTTTGAATCGGAATTTGATCGATTGTCTCCATACTTTGTTTCGCGAGCTGCTGATTCACTTCGTCCATCTTCACGCGACTATGGTCACGGGAAAAATATAAGAATGAGTTTCACTAGCACGACATCGGCCATGATCACGAACAGCGAGGACAAGACCACCGAGCTTGTGGCCGCACGGCCCACGCCCGCGGCGCCTCCCTGGGTACGCATCCCCTGAAAACATGCAATCACTCCAATGATCAGTCCAAACACCATGGTCTTGAATGTGGGTGGCAGGAAATCGTTGAAGGCGGCTCCCTTGAAACCGGCATTGATGAACTGATGTAACGAGAGCGGTTCAACCAGGGCCTGGGCGACCCAGCCCATCAGCAAGCCGCTGGCGTCGGCAGCAAGAGTCAGCAGAGGCAGCACGAGGATACAAGCCAGGATGCGGGGCGCCGCCAGCAGCCGATAAGGACTAACCGCGGATGCCTCGATAGCATCGATCTGCTCGGTCACTTTCATCGACGCCAACTCCGCCCCAATGCCCGCGCCCACCCGACCACTTACTACCAGACCGGTGATGATCGGGCCGGTCTCGTGAATAACGGAAAACACGATCGCTGCGGGAAGCAGCGACTTCGCCCCGAAACGAGTCAGGCTGTAACGGGCTTCCATGGAGAGGACGACTCCGGTGGCGGCGCCGGCCAAGGCAACCAGGGGCAGGGACATTGATCCGATCTCGTCAAGCTGTCGATACAACTCCCGGAATTCAAAGGGCGGCGTCACAGCGGCACGCACAACTCGCCAGAAAAATATGCCCAGATCCCCAAACCACTCGAAGAACTTGCTGATCATGCCCGGCGAGGAACTCACCATGGGGGGTATCAGTGCTGTCCGCGGCTCGGGAAGTGGAGGTTCCACGCTTGCGACGATGCTGAATTTCCGGTCGCTCACGGATTTGAGCCCGAATCGGGCGCCCCGTGGTCAGTTTTCAGGTGCATGCGAGAGAGTAAGGAGTGTGGACCGCCATAGAGAAATTCCAGCGCAAGGTTTCCGGCGACATACCCCAGTAGAGTGTAGTTGCCCATTCGGAATCCATCCTCGGCGTCGTAGCGGTGGGGATACCACCCATAGACGGCAGTCATGGTGCCTGCATAAGGAGCGATCAAGGCAGGAAAAGAGAATTCCGTATGGCCATCGTTGCCGCGGCGTGCGGTCAAGGTGGAAATCACGGCGTGTTTCAGCCGCGGCAACGCACCTTTGCATTCACAGTTGTAATAGATCGTGTCTTCGTGAAAGGCTTCCGCGAGCCCATAGCGCGTCGTCGTCGCCACTGCCGCGATCGCGAAGTTGGACCCGAATCGTTTGCCAAAAGCCTCCGCGCCTTGGCCCCATTCCGGCGGGGTGTTATACACCTGGTTGATGCCAGCCGCGAACGCGGCGCCGACGATCGGATACGGACCGAACGCGTCGAAGAAGTAGTTCTGGATCTTCGCTTTCTCGGTCGGGCGCGTGTAGGTCACGTCCACGTTCGGGTACGTCGGGCTCGCGGGCAAGGCAGCACTGCTGGAGGAGCTACTCGAATCGGCCAATGATGCCGACGCCGATTGCGCCATCGCCGGTACCGCCAGGGCCGCGGAGCCCCCGATCGTTAACAGCGCGAGCACAACCTGGCGGATCTTCATATCGAGATTCTCTCCGGCCGATCTGAAATTCGGTTTGCACAGCAAACATCTATCGCTTTAAAGATCGGCCGCCTTTTAGACCGTAAGCGGGCAAGTTCCATGGTCGCACTGGCAAGCGATGTCGACCTCTTTGGACCCCGCCTCCTTACACGCCTGACCGCAGTACTTGTCGCCGGCTTGCACCGAGCAACGGCATGGCAGGTGCGCACACTTAGTCTGTTTATCTATCGTCGTCATTTGCGTTCTCCTTGATTAATTTAGTTGGTCTATCTTCGTTCTATTACTTTCGTTTCATGATCAAGCCGAGCAATGTTCCTGCGGTAACACCGACCGCAAATGACGCCGCAACCGTCAGCACCGGATGTCGTTGGATGCGCTCAGTTGTGTCATTCAGAAGTTCTTCGGCAGCATCGCCACCCTGCTTGGCAGCGCGCCTCGCCACTCCCACGCCATCGTCTATTGCGTCGGCAATCGCGCTGCTTGCTCGCGAGGCCCGCCGCGCTGATTCGCTGATCCGTTCAGCTGTTTTTTCCACTACGGTTTGTGACATCGGTCCCTCCTCTGTATTCTTGCGAACTTGGGTGGATGCGTTTTCATTCTCCGACAACTTTTTCAGCGCGGCCGACCCAGTTTTGAACTTTGCCGACGTTCTTTTCCGCTTCCCCTGAGGCTTCCAGATCGGGATCGTTCGTCACCTTTCCGACCTCCTCCTTAATCTTTCCCTTCACTTCGTGAATTTTGCCCTCGGCCTTGTCTTGCGTGCTTGGTTTCATGAGTTTCTCCTGTCTTCTTGTATTAAGGTTCGCTTGTGGTTCCGCCCTTTGCCAGAGCGTAATGCCGCGGATGCTGTCGAAAGCGCGTTCGTCCTTACAGCTTCAATAGTCTGTCAAAAAAGGAACGATAGCGCTGGAGGGCCACCCGCAGATCCTCGGTGGACACGTTGTCGCCGTTGTCCCACTGCTTTTCCAGGCCCGATCGCTCGTTGGCAAATCCTTCCGCGAGTCGCTGCATCACCGCAGCGACCAGTTTGTCCGCGTCTTCTACCGTCCGGCGCGGTTCGTCCACGAAACCAGTCTGTACCTTGCTCCACTGCGAGCGAAAATCTCCCGTCTCCGCTTCAGAAAACAAGGGCACGGGCTCTGAGATCGCGGGCAGTCGATCAAGAGGTTCTGGCTCCCGGACTTTCACCAGCGTCGGCCCGTCGGGCTGCTTTGGCGAAATGCTCGCCGCATCGGCGGTGATAACATCTTCTTCTTCCTTTGCCATCAGCTCAGCCATCACGCCACCTCTTTCCTTTCCACGATCACCGGCACCTGCACCAGTTCCTCAAATAGAGAACGGTAGTGAATCATCGCCGTTCTCAGGTCTTCCGTGGTTGCTGCGTCTTTCCCCACCCGCAGCGCGATCTCATGCGCGGAGCGGTAGTTCTCCACCACGCGGGGATGATCGACAGAAATGTCGGCGGCACGCTGCTCGAAGTCGGATACGGGATAGCCGCGAGCTTTCATTAAAGAACACACCAGGTCATCGGCTTCCGTGACCGCCCCCTTCGGGGAATCGACGAAGCGGGACTGGACCGACTCCCACCGCTTCAAGAAACGTTCGTGTTCGATCGGATCAAGTTCGCGAATGTTGAGCTTGTCAACCCGCTTCTCGCGATCCTCTAACTTCGCTTCTGCTTTCCTGCCAGCTCCATGCACCAGCACCGCGCGATCGTACTCGGGCCCAAATTTCTTTCGCAGGTCTGCGGTTGTATTCCTGCGTTTTCGCATGTACAGCCAAATCAGCACGGCGACGATCAGAATCGCCACGGCGGCGAGAACAATCAGATTCGAATCCATCAGATGCAGATTCATCGAAACCTCCAGATATCAAATGTCCACAAGAACCGATTCGGGTCGACCGAAGTTTTTCGGGGTTCGGAACCTGTGAGTTGCCAGTATCGACGTTTGGGCGGCGGAAGACTGGTCAGAATTGACCGGTTTCTAAATCATGCGCCGCGGCATTCCGGAGACGCGGCCAGACGCGCTCTTTACAAAGTGAGCGATTGTGCACAGCATTGCCGGCGCGAGTGAGCGAGTCTATGAGTGAGCGAATCTGTAGCTACAGGCTGTCTCCACTGGCTGCTCATTCCCCCGGATCAATCTCTATATCCGAGCAAAGGAAAAACCATGAAAACGAGCAAAGTGTTCTTTACCCTGGTCGCGCTGCTTGCCGCCGGGATTATGGCCGGATGCTCAGCGACGGCCGCAAAGTCCCCTGATGTTTCCGACAGTATCCGCAAATCGCTCGATCAGGCAGGCCTCAAAGACGTTTCGGTAAATCAGGACCGCGACAAGGGCGTCGTGACCCTTGGCGGACAAGTCGCCACTGACAATGCCAAGTCACAGGCCGAATCACTGGCAAAATCTTTCGCGGGTGCCCAGGTGGTCGCGGATCAGATTGAGGTGATTCCCGTGGTCGGAGCGAAAGAGGCCAAAGCCGTGAATTCCGATCTGGACAAAGGCATCGAGGAGAATCTGGATGCTGCTCTGATCCAGAACAAGATGCACGATAAGGTGAAATATGAAGTGAAGAGCGGTGTAGTGACGTTGAGCGGAGAGGTGAACTCGGAAGACAAGCGGACGCGTGCCGGCCAGGTAGCGAGCGGCGTGCCCAACGTTCAACAAGTCGTGAATGACCTGCAGGTTAAAGATCAGAAAGCCAGTTCATCACCATCACTATAGGAACAACTGTGGAGTTGATGCGTGCCGGAGAACGGCAGGCAGCCCCACTCCAGGCTCATCGACGACTCGATAAGGAGATGCTATGTCGTTTGGACTTTACTCGATTGGGTTTGCAATCTTAATCGGCGGATTGATTTACGCCGCGCACCTGATGCACATGCCCGCGCACTGGATTGTCGTAGGGGCGATTGTTCTCTTAGGCATTGGTATTCTGTCCGGCGTTAAGGCCACGCGCCAGAAGGATCCGGCAGAATGACGCTGTCTCTTCTAGAACCGGGTTCGTTGCCTGCCGCCCGAATGTGCGAAGGCAGTCTGCCTCATGGGTTGATGGAGAACTCAGGCGAATGCTAGTCGTGTAGAACGATATTTAGAAGTGAACTATGAACCTGCAGACCACCCTCGCCGTAGTCAACGAAGCCTAACTTCCTGAACCTATTCATGAAAAAACTAACCCGGGACCGGGTTGTGCCGATCATATCGGCGAGAGTTTCCTGACTGATCTTGGGGATTACCGTTTCGGGCACGCCTTCCTTGCCGAAATGAGCCAGCAAAAGCAGAATTCGGGCTAGTCTCTTTTCGCTGGAATTGAAGAGCTGGTCGACTAAATCCTCTTCGTAGCGAATGTTCCGTGCCAGCAGATAGGCCACGAACATGTCGGAAAACTCGTGTTCCCGATGAAGCGCTTCCATCATCGCTTTCTTGTCGATGCGCAGCAGTTCGCAGTCCGTCATGGCGGTTGCGGACCCCATGCGTAAGGGCTGTCCAGCCAGGCCACCTTCTCCGAAAAACTCTCCCTCGCTCAATATGCCCAGGGTCGCTTCCTTACCAACCTTGGAGACGACCGTGAGTCGAACTTTGCCTTCCTGGATGTAGAAGACGGAGTCAGCCGCGTCTCCCTGCGAGAAGACCGTTTCTTTCTTGGGAAAAGCCACGACCTTACCGCCTACGCCGATCGTGGCCAGGAAGCTCTCTGGCTCGAAGTCGAGCTTTCTTTTGGCCAATGGGACTGGTGATGCCATCAACGATTTCTCCGGCGTGTAGAGCTACACTCTTGATCATTCTCACAGGATCGTGGTTATCAAAGGTGTTCACTTTTGCTCATAATCGAAAAAAAACTCTGTTGAACGCACGATGAAACCTGCCGTTTTGCTAAATATATTGAGAATGATCAATATTGAACATCTTTCGTGTTTGTAAGCGATGCATTCTGTGGTGTGAAGACGAGAGAACTCACCCTGAAACAGATATTATCCGTGCCTTGCAACACGTGTGGTGCAGCAATCGGCGAAGTTTGTGAACTGCATACGGGTGCCCCGCGCACTGAGCCACACCGGGATCGGAAGCTCTCCGCAGCCGAGGCCGTGGAAGAAACCCGTAAACGATAACCGGCCGTGATGCTGCAAAGCTCCTTTGCGCCGCCAGATTCCTCCTGCATCTCTAAATCGCAATTGTGGGATCCGACTACCGCGGCGTTCTTGAAGTGAAGTTGTCCGCCACCGTCGGCGCAGGCGACAGGCCGGGGTAGCGCTTGAGCAGCAAGGGCCGGATCTCGTCGGTCCAGACGAGGTCCACGATTTCCTCATGGGTCAGAACGGAGTACGCAAACGAACCGCTGCGGCACATGATCACGACGAGAAGAAGTGCCAGCGCGCGAAGAGAAAGCAGGCGCCAAGTATTGACCAATGGCGCCTGCCGAAGTTGCCGGGTGATGCATGGTTCAAATGCGACCGAGAACCAGGAGAACGACGACGATGCAAAGGATGAGACCTAATCCTCCGCTCGGAGCATAACCCCAGTCTCGACTATGCGACCATCTTGGCAGCGCACCAAAGAGAGCTAAGATCAGAATCACGATCAATATAGTTCCAAGCATTTTCACTCCTTTTTCCCCTCCGAATCCTCAAGAATGCGCACCGGGATCAACATTGAGGAAGAGAGGAAGAACCACTTTCTTTATAAGCGTTCTACTAGCTCCTTACTGGTCAAAACTGCTCAATGTGAAGAATCAGGGCGAAACGGGTGGCGTGAGCGCTCTCCTGGATGCCGGCGATTTGTGGCGGCTGGATCGCGTCTCCACAACGCGGCCCGCCACTTGTCGCTGCGTACCGCCGAAAAGGAAATGACGCGAGCCCACGAAGTGGGCCCGCGTCATTGCAAGAGTTAAATCGCCTTTCTTAGACCTCGAGTCTTCAACCTCGAGCGGCCTGACGTGACACGTTGCAGTCAGCTCGCTATTGACGAGGCTAATCGATACCTCCAGGTGCCTTTTTCTCAGGAGTGCTCTCGGGGCGAGGTGCAGCCTTTGGTTGAGGGGCAGGCTGCGCTTTAGCTGCAGTTGCCGGACGAGGAGCGCTCTCGGGGCGAGCCTGAGCCTTAGGCTGAGGTGCGGCCTTTGGTTGAGGGGCAGGCTGCGCGTGAGCTACCTTATTCTCGGTGGGGCGCGTTGCCGATGGCTTACTCGCAGGCGCCTTATCCTCGCTGGTGCGAGTCGCCGCTGCCTTATTCGCAGCCGCCTTATTCTCACTGGTGCGAGTTGCCGCTGCTTTATTCTCAGCAGCCTTGTTTTGTGTGGCCTTGGTTTCGGCAGCCTTGTTCTCAGCAGCCTTGTTTTCTGTGGCCTTGGTTTCGGCAGCCTTGTTCTCAGCAGCCCTATTCTCCGTGGCCTTGGTTTCGGCAGCCTTATTCTCAGCAGCATTGTTTTCCGTGGCCTTGGTTTCGGCTGCCTTGTTCTCGCAGCCCTATTCTGGCTTGTTTCGGCAGCCTTATTCTCAGCAGCCTTGTTTTCCGTGGCCTTGGTTTCGGCAGCCTTGTTCTCAGCAGCCTTGTTTTCCGTGGCCTTGGTTTCGGCAGCCTTGTTCTCAGCAGCCTTATTCTCCGTGGCCTTGGTTTCGGCAGCCTTGTTCTCAGCAGCCTTATTCTCCGTGGCCTTGGTTTCGGCAGCCTTGTTCTCAGCAGCCTTATTCTCAGCGGCCTTGTTTTCGGTGGCCTTGGTTTCGGCGGCCTTATTCTCAGCAGCCTTGTTTTCAGTGGCCTTGGTTTCGGCAGCTTTATTCTCCGGAGCCTTGTACGGCGCTCCCGCCTCTTTGGCCGCTACCACTCCAGAACCGCTGAACTCTCCCGGCTTCGCAGTTGCAGCAATGGCCGGACGCCCATGGTTCACGGACGCCAGGAGTGCGTGGTTGGTGCTGGCAGCGCGAACATGCGCGGTTTGCGCCGCTGTTGCCGGCGTGTGTTTCTCGTGCATCGCCGTCTCTTCTGCAGCGCTTGGACGGGCGCTGATTCCACCTTCGCCGCCGTTATAGCTGACATGGTTTACCGCGGTTTCGTTGACTACGCTCTTACTGTAGACGTTGGTGATCGTCGTGACGTTCACGTTGCTCACCGAGGTGTTATAGCTGAAGGCTCCGTTATTCCAATATCCGCCTCCGTAGCCGACACCACCGTAGCCGAAGCCGTAGTTGACGCCGCCGTAGAAGCCGACAGTCTGGCCCCAGTAGCCTTCATTCCATGCGAACGCGTTGTCGCCCCAACCCCAGTAACCGGGGGTCCAGAGCAGACCAACCTCGGGAGCCATCGCCCACGTACCCGGCACCCAGAAGTAGCCTTCATCGCCATAGCCCCAGTAGCCGGGCGCCCACAAATAACCGCTCTGCGGACAAAGAGGCTGCGTGTACACAGGCAGCGCGGGGGGAGCGATCGTGATCGAAACGCCGATCTGCGCGAACGAGATGGCCGGTATGGCCAGTATCAGAAAAGCCAGCAATAGCAAACGGTTTTTGCGCAATCCAACTAGTTTCATATGTTGCCTCCATTATTGTTCGTTGCGTACGCTTGCTTTGGCGCAAGCTCCCTGCGGCCGTGTTGACCAGGCGGTATTGTCCATTTCTTCGCCGGTCTCTCTTACGTCATCCTCTACGTGCCAACGCGCATGCCAGAAAGCGAGTGAAAGAGTCCAAAAACGTTCAGCAGCCACAGAACCACGGCAATGACCACAACGCCGTTCAAAATTGACTTGATGGTCCCCTGCATGGGAATGAAACGATTCACCAGCCACAGGAGAACACCCACCACGATCAGAACTTCCAGCAATTGAATTAAAGGCATAAGTGTGACCTTCCTTAGTTCTTCGGGCTAACTCCTCCCATCCGCTGGAGGTGTTTCCCTAGACTAGGTGTTGCTCTGACTTCGACGTGCGAGACTGTTTAGGGTCGAATCGTGTCCCGTCGCGTGGTTTCGCGGCGCACACACGGATGAAGAATGCCGATTGACTGGATGTGGTCGCTGCGCGGTGAGTTAATCAGAACCGACCCGCAGTGACCTCAGAATCAAAGCTACGAATCGGCGTTCGCGGCTCCGTCTACACACTCAGGAGAATCAACAATGACAGGTGTGGATTTTGGTGTCTGAGCAAGATAGCTCACTTTCGGCGGAAGCGGCGCATGGGGACTATCGGCGAGGCTCGACTCTATGGAGTGCATCAGCGCCCATGAATACTCAAATTCCTGCCCACACTTCAAGCAGACCTGGTAGGTCCGTTTCTTGATCGTAAACACACCGCTGCGTCGGCGGTGATGGCACCCGAAGGCATACCGAAAAACTGAAACCAGCGGGTTCACCAGCCCTCCATTAATCGTTCGCTCGCTGCCGGCGCTCGCAACTTCCATGGACATCGAGCCAATTCAGCAGAGAACGCACGCTAGCGCGAGCCAGGGCGATTGAGCAATCGGCAGCGCCGTAGTAAATATTGATCGTGTCGCCATCGGGGTTCATGGTGTATCCGCACGGAAACACGACGTCGTCGACGTCGCCGTGGCGCTCGTAGTGGGCCTCCGGGCCGAAGATCCAAGAATCGCCTCGCAGCAGGCATCTTTCCGGATTTTCAAGATCGAAGAGGGCCAGACCCAGTCGATAGAGACAGCCCGAAGGCGTGTGCCGCACTCCGTGGTAGAGCGCGAGCCATCCCCTGGGAGTTTCGATGGGCGGCGGCGACAAGCCGATCTTGTTTGCGTCCCACCAGGCGCCCCGGCGAGCCTCCAGCATGAGCCTGTGCCGGCCCCAATAACGCAGGTCAGGAGAGTAGGAAATCCACATGTGCGCCCCGAGCGGCGTCATCGGGCGATGAATCAGCGCCCAGCATCCATTGATTCTCCGCGGCAAGAGCGCGCTATCTTTGTCGTCCGGCGGCATGATGACGCCGTAGCGCTCGAAGCTGCGAAAATCCTTGGTTAGGGCCAGAGAAACTCCGGGCCCCCCGCGCGAATAGGAAGTGTAAGTGACCACATATTGCTGCAGTTCGGGCACGAACGTGATGCGAGGATCCTCAATGCCCCATATTTCCTCGGGATACTCCTTGGGGTTGGGCATCAAAGTCGGTTCGGGATCAATTTGCCACCCATCGACGCCGTTTCGAGAACGGGCGGCGCACAGGTGCGACAAGCCACGGCGGTCTTCGACCCGGCATAGCAGCAGAGTGGTTCCATCCGCCAGCAAGGTTGCGCCGGCATTGAACACGCTGTTGATGGAGTACGGCCAATCCTTGCCCGTCAGGATGGGGTTGCCGGGGTGACGCAGAAGCAGTGGCGGGTAGTGCGAGTTCTCGACGTTCACAATTGCTGTTTCAGGAGCAGTCATGACGGATCTGTTGTCCTTTCGGGCGGCACTTCCGATTTTTGCAGCGAGTTCATTTCGAGCTGGGCCATCAGGAACGATAGCGTCGATTCCGCTCCCTGATTCTGATTGGCGCGTTCGGGATGTAAACCGTCCCGGCAGCCGCCGGTAACCGAATCATAAAGAGGAAGCTGCAGATCGTTGTCGCCCAGAAACCAGTTGAACGCCGACCAGGCCTCACTCCGCCATTGGCCGTCGCCGGTTGCGCGGTACGCTTCGAGACAGGCAGATACCGCCCCAGCAGCCTCAATCGGCTGCTGATCGAACCGTGCCTTTTCACCACCCTGGTGATAAAAGCCCTGCGACCCGATGGGCACAAAGTGGTGGTTGGTCTCGCAGTGCTGCGTTTGCAGGAGCCAATCCAGCGCCTCGAGACCGGCGGAAACCATCCGATTATCCGAGCACGCCGATCCCACCAGCAGCAGGGCTTGCGGCAATCTCGCGTTGCCGTAGGCTAGAACGTTCTCGAACCACTTCCAATCCGGGCGGCGGACCGACTCATACATTTCGAGTAAGCGGCGGCTAAGTACGGATCTTACTTTCTGCGCGTCGCGGTCTCCCGGATACGAATTCAGATATTCCTGGATTCCGAGCAGGGTATAGGCCCAGGCACGAGGGCTGGTGAATTCCAAAGCCGCGGGGAGAGAAAATTCCAGCAGACGCCCGGCAGCACTCCTCAATCCCTGATCTTCGGATCGGCCGAGCACCGTTCCCAGGCTCCACAACGCCCGCCCGTGGCAGTCTTCCGAGCCTGAAGTCTCGTTCCATCGGCGATCGTAGGCAAGAAAGTTTCTGAATCTGCCGCTTCCTGGATTAAACGCATGCTCCAGGAACGACAGATACCGGCAAGAGAGATCTTGAGCGAGTGAATCTGCAGGCCGATCTTTCTCCGGGCCGAGTTGCGCCAGCAGCACGGTGAAAATCAGTGCGCGGGCGTTGTCGTCGGTGGTATAGCCCTCGGCTCGATTGGGGATGGTAAAGATCGCGTGCTGCAGCATTCCCGTGTCATCGGTTAACCGACGCAAGTGATCGAGTTTTAATTCAGGCAGTTGATCGAGCGCTTTTGGAGTAGCGCGAGCCGAGAACTGAACGCGGGGATTTTCCATGCGATCACTGCGAACCCGGGCGAAACTCTCCATGTAACCCTGTGCAACTTTTTTCCAAACCATGTCCCGCCCGAACAGATAAGCGCGTTTACGCATGGCGTGGCGAATCGCGGGCGTATTCAACAGTTCGATGGTCTTGAGTGCGATAGCGCCGGGATTCTGGAAGGGGACTAGCACGCCTCGGCGATCGTCCAACAACTCAATCGCGTGCCAATAGGGAGTCGAAATGATGGCCTTGCCTGCACCTAGCGCATAAGCCAGCGTTCCGGAAACCACCTGCGCTTCATGTTGGTAGGGAGTGATGTAGATATCGGCGGCGCCGATAAACTCGGCCATTTCCTCCGGACTGACGAAACGGTCGTGGAAGATCACTTGCGATTCGACCCCCACTTCCTTCGCCAAGGCTTGCAGGCTGGCTCGATACTTGTCTCCCTCGCGCCGAAGAACATGAGGGTGGGTAGCGCCGGCGACGATGTAGGCAACGTTGTTGTGTTTGGATAAAATCTCCGGCAACGCCTTGATGACGTTTTCGATTCCCTTGTTCGGTGAAAGCAGGCCGAAGGTGAGTAACACCGCCTTTCCTTCCACGCCAAAGCGATCCTTAAAGAAGTTGGGATCGAGAAACGGCAAATCGGGAACGCCGTGCGGAACCATGTCAATCTTGCTGCCCGGCACTTTGAAGATTTCCTGCAGGAACTGCGACGAGAGCTGGCTCATGACGATGAGGCGATCTGAAAGCTCCGCGATCTCTTCCATGACCATCAGTTGGTTAGGGTTCGGCTCGCGCAGGACTGTGTGCAACGTGGTCACCACCGGCATCTTCAAACCGCGCAGCAGGTGCAGAATATGACTTCCGGCCTCGCCGCCGAAGATTCCATACTCGTGCTGCAGACACACCATGTCGATGTTGTTGAAATTCAGGAACTCAGCCGCGTCTTGATAGGACGTGACGTCGTCCTGGGCGAGCGACCATCTCACCCGCGCGGGGTAGTCATATCCTTGTTCCGTGTCATTGACTGGCAGGGCCAACAATCGAGCGGTTCCGTACTCCGCGGATATCGCGGCGCACAAGTCGGTGGTGAATGTGGCAATTCCACATTGTCGCGGAAGATAATTTCCGATCACCGCTATCCGACTGGGCAGAGATGGCTTCGTGTGCAATCTTGGACGAACCGCCGAGAACGTCTGTACCGCGGAGGAGCCTGAGGAGACAACTTCCAGCAGTTTATGCGGAAGTGCGGCAATTGGCAGCGACATTGGCCCCTCACTTTCCTGGGTACAGGCGTGTATTGACAGAAGCTGGTTTGCAGACGAGTTCCGCCGACTTGCAGTTTGTGTGATTCGTCTAATCTGGAATTCGCTTCTCTTTAGTATTCAACGAAAGAGGACTTGAGGACTGGTCAAAATTGACCAGTTATTAGGGAGCTGCCAACGGTCGAGCAAGAAGAAAACAACTACGTAACTACGCTCGAAGAAGTGAGCAAATTGGAACAGCACCGCCCCTGCACATCAACGATCATTGCGACTTGAGGTCTAAGTCATGTCCAATCTCCCCGGTCGCAAAACGATTCTGTGTATCGACGACGATTCCAGCATGCTGGGTTACCAACGAGCGCTGCTTGAGAGACGTGGATTTGCAGTCCTCACCGCCGCCTCCGCCATCCAAGGCTTACAAATTGCTATAGCAAGCGCGGTGGCCGCGGTGATCGTCGACTACCATATGCCCGATATGAATGGGCATGAGCTCGCGACCGAAATAAAGCGGCTCCGCCCGCACGTTCCCATCGTGATGGTTTCCAGTGACGAAGGAATTGCGGAGCAAGTTTTGAACGTCGTCGATGCTTTTGTTTCCAAGAACGAAGCACCCAGCCGCCTGTTGCCGGTGATCACTAGAATCTGCGGTGAGAACCCTCCGAGCGTCAACGACGCCAGAATCACCGCCTGAGATATCTTTTGCTCTCCGGTGGCTCTGGGGAGTTACTGTCTTGCACTCGTCCACACACCTTCCTTGCCGCCCTAAGCCAATCAATCTAAGTTGAGCAATCTTGACCAGCATTGTTGGAAGGTCGCCTGTATAAATGATTCCGCATGCGCATTAATGGCACTCTCCTGTGCATACACCGGGATCCGGATCAACTGAATTTATTGAAAGAAAACGGGTACGAACTCGCGACCGCTACCAACGGATCCGATGGACTGCGGCTTTTCATGTCGCGGCCCGTGGACGCGGTTGTCCTCGAACACCATCTGTCCCAGCTGAACGGCACGGCCATCGCCGATGAAATCAAGCGCGCGCGGCCGCAGGTACCCATTGTCATGCTGGTCGACGACATGGAATTGCCCGCTGCCGCGTTGAAGTCGGTAGATGCGCTGGTGGTCAAGTCCGACGGAGTTCATTTCTTGTGGGCGACGGTTCACTTTGTGCTGAATGTGAAGCCGGCGCAGCGTCATGAAGCAAAGCGGAGATCCCAAACGCCTAGCCATCGGCGGGTTCCGGCGAGGTCGCGGGGAGGTAGGGACCGCGGGCAGGCCATCTCTTCCCCATCGGCGACTGCCGAGAAGGATACGCCCTTTTCGCGGGAAGTCTGGCGAAGCCTTCGGGATGGAACTCTACAGTTCTAACCAGATTCGAGAACGATGGCCGGCGAAGCCCACGAAAGCACTGCGGTCAATATTGATCAGTAATCCCACTTACAACACTTGATACTCGAGATCGCACAGCTCTCGACGGTTGAGAAACGACCCAGATCTTCCGCTGTGGATCTCTTGTGAGCCGACATCGCAAAGAGTTCTCCCAGAATCAATACCGCCGCGCGAACTAGTCGGAGAAAAGTACAGGTCAAAACATGAAAACTTTTAAGATGTTAGCAACCGGATTTTGCCTTTTTGCGCTCTGTCTACTGGTCGCTCCGTCAGCAATCGCTGGCGACTGGGACAGGGAGACAGTTGTCAACTTCAGCGCGCCCGTCGAAGTTCCGGGTGTGGGCGCTCAGATCCTGCCGGCAGGCACGTATGTCTTCAAGATCTTCAATTCACTATCCGACCGCCACATCGTTCAGATATTCAGCCAGGACAAGACCCATCTCTTCACCACCATCGTGGCAATCCCGAATTACCGCTTGAAGACAACCAACAAGACGGTAATCACCTTTCGCGAACGGCCCGCTGGAGAGCCTGAGGCCCTGAGAGGATGGTTTTACCCAGGACGTGAATGGGGTGAGGAGTTTGTGTATGCAAAACCGAGAGCTATCGAGTTGGCGAAAGAAACGAACCAGCCGGTGCTCGCGACTCCTGTCGAACTGGCAGCCGCACCCATCGAGACTCTGAATACCGCACCTGTCGAGGCCGTCGCCCCTACGGGAGAGCCAGTTGAGCTAGCCAAGGTGGTTGAACCGCCGCCTGTGGCTGCCGCTGAACCAGTTACTGTTGCAGCGGCCGAGCCTCTGCCGCAAACAGCCAGCCCGCTGCCCCTGATTGCACTGATCGGGCTGCTTACAATCGGTGCCGGCTTCGCCCTCTCAACTTTTGCAAAGCAGGCCGTTTAAGCCAAGCAAAACGGGTGGATTTCCCACCCAGTAAGTTGACCGGGTATGGCATGGCGAAAGAGGTGGTGCGCGAGTACTACCTCTTGTCGCCAGGCCCGGACTATTTTAGGTCGCGGGGCGGACACTCCCGTCGTGCTACATGAAAGGACTAGACGGATGACAGAGCTGGTCTCATCCGCGCCCAGTCTGCAAAGCGGGCTGAGGCCGCAGGCCGCGGAATGGATCGTCAAGGACCTGTGCATCAATAAGAAGCGTGCCTGCAGATTTCGGTTCATGGCTGCGCTTGTCGCCCTGATCGCTCTGCCATGTGTGGCTCGGTCTCAAACATCCTCTCCGCCCCAGAGCCTCCAAAACAACGCCGACGATTACACCATTAGCGTTAACGTAAACATGGTTGTCTTGAGCGCAACCGCGCAGGACCACAAGAATACTCTGGTCTCGGGACTCGGCAAGGACGATTTCCAGGTTTACGAAGATGGAGTGCTGCAACAGATCCGCTATTTTAGCCACGAAGATATCCCGGTCACGGTCGGCCTGGTCGTCGACAACAGTGGCAGCATGAAGCGGAAGCGAGCCGACGTTATTGCGGCGGCGCTGGCATTTGCACGCTCTAGCAACCCGAAAGACCAGATGTTCGTGGTCAACTTCAACGAGAAGGTTTCGTTCGGTCTTCCTGACAACACTCCGTTCACAGACCAAATACCTGAGTTGGAGGTTGCCCTGTCCAGAATCGCAGCCGATGGTGAGACGGCGCTGTATGACGCCATCGCTGTCGGTCTTGAGCGCCTGAGGAAGGGCACCCGCGACAAGAAAGTGCTTATCGTAATCAGCGACGGAGGCGACAACGCCAGCAAACATAAGTTGGCCTACATCACGGCCCTGGCAGGACAGCCGGACGCAATTATCTACACCATCGGCATCTTCGATGAGCAAGATCCCGATCGAAACCCCGGCGTGCTCAAGCGGTTTGCGAAGGATACGGGCGGCGAGGCCTTCTTACCGAATACACTGGAAGACATCCTTCCTATCTGCGAACAGATCGCACACGATATCCGTAACCAATACACTCTTGCTTATGTGCCCACGAACAACAAACATGACGGAACGTATCGGGTCATACAAGTGAAGGCGAGTGGCGCGGGCCGCGGACGTTTGTCTGTCCGCACCCGAACCGGCTACTTCGCGCCCTCGGAGTCTCGACCCGTCGCTGGCGGCCGGCCATGAAGGTCCGAATCAGGCGGCGGATGCTTCCCTCGACGCCAGCCCAGACGCCAACTCAATGGTTACTTCGTGCGAGTCAATACTTCTTTTTCATCACCGGTATCGTTGCACTCGGTTACGTTGGGTTCACGCTGCTCGACGCCAGGATTTATCAGGCATCTGCAAAACGGTCTCTGGAAACCCAGATCCAGGCGAAAAACGAGCACACACCCGCCGGCCCCAAACCAGTGCTCAAGAATGGCGACGTCCTAGGCCGCATGGACATTCCGCGGCTGGGAGTGTCGGTCGCAGTTCTACAAGGGACCAACTCGAGAATTTTGCGGCTGGGGGTTGGGCACATAGCAGGCACGGCGCTCCCAGGGGAGCCCGGGAACAGCGGTATCGCCGGGCACCGCGACACCTTTTTTCGGGCGCTGAAAGACGTTCACCCGAATGACGAGATTGAGCTGCAGACGGCAAATGGACATTTCCACTACCAGGTCGATTGGGCGAAGGTCGTCGCTCCCAACGACACCAGTGTCCTGAAATCCTCAGCCGAATCAGCACTTACGCTTGTGACTTGCTACCCATTTTACTTTGTCGGTCCCTCGCCAAAGCGGTTCGTCGTGCGGGCACACCAGTTATAAGCCCAACGAGTTCGGGCAATTGAGGAGTAATAACCGAGCAATATAGACCAGCTTTACTCCAGTCCGCTGAGCGATCATGACACTTGAGACGAGTAATTCTTCTCTCTCTTTCAGGTCTCTGAGCTAAGTCAGCCTATCTGAAGTCCTCCCCTCTTAGTCGGATCCCAAAGGAATAAAATATGAAAAAGATAATGTCGTTGCTGCTGATGGGTTTGATCGGCCTGGCTGGAACCCTCGCATGGGCAGGTTCGGATCGCGAAGAGACGATTGAACGCATGCAAAAGTCCGTGGATGTTCTTCAATCCATCATGTCGACGCCTGACAAAGGTATCCCCGAGGAAGTATTAAGCGGCGCCAAGTGCGTCGTCATCGTGCCCAACCTAATTAAGGGTGGTTTCATTTTTGGCGCCAAGCACGGACGCGGTGTAGCTTCGTGCCGCACGCCTGAAGGCTGGAGCGCTCCCGCATTTGTCTCGGTTGGTGGTGGGAGTTGGGGATTGCAGATCGGAGTCGAAGGCGTCGACCTGGTCATGCTGGTTATGAACGACCGTGGCTTGCAGCATCTGCTTTCCACTAAGTTAGAACTCACCGGTGAAGGATCGGTAGCGGCGGGCCCAGTCGGCCGTCACACTTCGGCGGGCACTGACATATTGCTGAACACGGAAGTGTTGACCTACTCGCGCTCGAAAGGCATATTCGCCGGCCTGACGCTGGAAGGCGCCGTGATCGAGCAGGACAATGACTCGACGCGCGCCATTTATGGCCATCACATGATGTTCCGCAACATTCTTTCGGGGCATGCAGCAACTCCCGCAAGCGGAGCCGCATTTGTGGCGGCTGTGTCCGAAGCGGGCCACCAGGCTCACATCGCGGAAGCGCGAGAAGACAACAAATAAATTGTAAGCATTTGCAGCTGGGACATGTTTCTTTCCGCTGACCGAAGCCGCGTGACGGTTTCGGTCAGCTTTTTCGTGTCTGGCTCCCCCGATGCGAATCGCAGGGAGTGAGCTTTTTTGCTCAGATTTCGACACCTCCGAAATGCGAGATTCTCTGTCAGGGCCATCTGTTAGCGAGACGGAATCTCAGTACCTTTCGTCCAAAATAGGCCAATCCACGCAACCCGCGTCAGCAAAGCATCACCGGGCAAGCGAGGGATGATGAACCAGAGGAATCACCATGCACATTCGTTTGATTCGTAGGCTGTCCTTCGGGCTGTCGTTCGGACTATTGTTCGCGCTCGTCGTGCTGTCGATGTCAGCAGCATCGTTTGCTCAAATTGGCGTGGCCATTAGGATCGGCCCGCCCGCGCTGCCTATCTATGAGCAGCCGCTTTGTCCGGGAGACGGCTATCTCTGGACACCCGGCTACTGGGGCTACGATTACGACGTCACCGATTATTACTGGGTGCCGGGCACCTGGGTCATGGCGCCGGAAGTCGGTTTCCTGTGGACTCCAGCCTATTGGGGTTGGGGCGGCGACGGATTTGTTTTCTATGAAGGCTACTGGGGTCCGCAGGTAGGTTTTTACGGCGGCATCAATTACGGCTTTGGCTATTTCGGCTCGGGCTTTGAAGGCGGACGGTGGGACGGCGGACACTTCTTTTACAACCGTTCCGTGAGCAACGTGAACGGCGCCAACATCCGCAACGTTTACGACACCCACGTGAGTTACAACAACGAGAGCCACGTCAGTTACAACGGCGGCAACGGTGGAATCAACGCGCGTCCGACAGCTGAAGAAGAGGCTGCAGGGCGTGAGAGACATGTCCCGCCGGTAGCGGCTCAAACTGAACATGCACAGGCGGCCCGAGCCAATCCGCAGGAGCGCGCGTCGGTAAACATGGGCAAGCCAAGCATCGCAGCGACACCCCGGCCCGGAGATTTTAACGACCGTGGCGCGGTACCGGCCAAAGAAGCAGGAGCGCCTTATATTGCGGCCAATCGGGGCGGCTATGAGGGGCGTTCGGAGAACAGCGCCGCTCAACCGAGCGCGGCTGTCCATCCTCGCGACCTTCCTCCCTTGGCACGGAGCACTCCCAATACTGGCAACGCGAAGCGGGACAGGAAGTACCAGCAGCAGCAGGATAAGCAAAATGCGAAGCAGCAACAGGAACGAGACAAACTCCAGCAGAAGCAGGACGAGGAGCACGTGACAATGGACAAACAGAAGGTGAATGACACGCAAAGGCAGCAGGTGGAGCAGGGCCACCAACAACAGACGCAGCAATTGCAGCAAAGGCAGCAACAGGAGCAACAGCAGTTGCAGGCTAAACAGCAGCCAGCGAGCCGGGAGATGTCCAAGAGGTAAGGCTGTCCTCAGGTCTGCAAAGCAGCAAGCTTTTCACTCAACGGCTCCTCCGCCGTCACGCGTCATACGAAGGCGGAGGAGCCGTTCCCCATCCCTGCAATTGTGCGATCGCGGGCAACAACTGGCTGGCCAAACGATCCTTAGCGATGAAAGCGTCTACCAGCTTCAGGGCTTGCTCGGGAATTTCCCGTGCCGCGGAAAGCATGATGATTGGCGCTAGCGGCCTCAGCCGTCTCATCTCGATTGCAACCTCCGGCCCGTTCATCTCGGGCATGAAATAGTCGACGATCACGACATCCACCGAATGGATGGCAGCAAGTTCCAGTCCCTTGCTGCCGCTGGGGGCCGTCAAAACGGTGTAGCCAAAAGTTTCGAGAAATTGCTTCTCGCATTCCAGCACATCCAGGTTGTCGTCGATGCAAAGAACTACTCCGCTTGAAGAGCTCGGAAAAGTCGATGGGGGCATGGTTCACCTTCAAGAACCAATTTTCAATATTGGGGACTCAGGAAACTGTTCAAAATTGCTCAACCGATGCCTTCTCGCTCGCCGGTGTTGCCGTGCGACACCTGTAAGAAAGAACGGCGCAGCCTTTATAGCTGCGCCATCATTGGAGCAAACAACCCCGGCGACCTCTTGGAGTCGGATAGCTCGCTGGAGGACCAATCTACGCAGTGCCAAGTTCGAAATCTGTTCAAAATTAGACAGTCTTGAAATAAGGGGATTCCGGTCCGGTCTGAATTCGACACGGGTGGAATGGTTCAGCGTGGCTTTGAGGGTGTGTGCTCCAGGTTCGTCCGGTGGACGCTAGTCGTGCAGGACCACATGGAGCAGTGAACTGTGGACTTGCAGACCGCCGTTGTAGTGAATAAATCCCAATTTTCTGAACCGGTTCATGAAGAAACTGACCCGCGAGCGAGTGGTGCCGATCATTTCCGCCAGCGACTCCTGGCTGATCTTGGGCACTACGGCTTCAGGAATGCCATCCTTGCCGAAATGAGCGAGCAATAGAAGGATACGGGCCAGCCTCTTTTCGCTCGAATTGAAAAGCTGATCAACCAGATCTTCCTCGTATCGGATGTTGCGCGCCAGCAAATAGGTCACGAACATATCGGAAACTTCGTGTTCGCGATGAAGTGCTTTCACCATGGCTTTCTTTTCGATGCGCAGGATCTCGCAATCCGTCATTGCGATGGCGGAGCCCATGCGGAGAATCTGACCCGCAAGCGAACCTTCCCCGAAAAAATCTCCTTCGCCTAATATGCCAATCGTCGCTTCCTTGCCAGCCTTCGAGACCACAGTGAGTCTTACCTTGCCCGTCTGGACATAAAACACCGCGTCGGCGGGATCGCCTTGCGCAAAGATGGTTTGCTTCTTTGGGAAAAGCAGAAATTTCCTGCCCTCGCCGATGATCGCAAGGAATTCATTAGGATCGAAATCGCGCTTCTTCTTGGCCATTGCTTTGGGGGTCATGATTGGGTGCCCCCTCACGAGAGCGTCAGGGCGGTTGCCACAGCAACGCTCACCTCCTGAGCGTCTCCAGCACCCATACCGCCCATACTAGCGTGGCTCAAATCGTACGGGTGAACTCTTAGCAAGTCTTAGTGCAACGCAGGCCGTACATCTTCATAAAGACTATAAGCTTAATCGTATTTGTACGTAGTAGATCGCAGCGATATCTGAAATTCGTAAGGATTTTTAGTTGCAGCATACGGGCTTTTACAGTACGATTTGTCGCGTACGGATACGATTGCTGAGGAGAGGAGTTGCCCGACATGGGACGAAACGGAAGCAGGAACTATGAGTCGGTAAATCGGGCTGACGTTCCGCAGGGCCGTAAAGGAAAGCATCGCAAGGTGGTAGCGGACATTCTGGCGGATCTTACAAAGCTGAAGGCCCAGCAAGCGGTCAAGATTCCGCTGAGCACCCTGAACGGCGAGAAGATGCAGAATCTTCGGTCGGCTTTGAACCGCGTAACGCGTGAGAAAAATATCCCCGTGGTAACGTCGAGTGACGAGAAATTCCTGTACGTTTGGCACGCCGACGCGCCCCAGAACACGGGATCAGCCGAGTAGCGAGCTGACAGTCCTTTTCCTTGTATAGTGGGACGTCTAGTGGGGACCAAGTCCTGTCCACCATCAGTCGCGTGAGCTACCGCTGTCCGACCGCCTTCATCGTTATTCCTCCGGGTGCCCGTGCCTCTTCGGGTGATCAGCGCAAACATGCGAGGTAAACTCTCTGTCGCGCTGCAACTCGAAGTTGCGCATCATTTCGTCGAACGTCCCGCCGTCGGGCGGACCAGAAGGTTGGAAACGCCAGCCACATTCGGAGCAACCAAAACCCCGAAAACGTTGTTGTTCAATCCATACCAGCTTCCGCCTCATCGCGCGCAAATCCTACAGGCGCTAATCGAGATGGTCTGTCGGGAATCCTACACAGATTTGACAATCTTTAGATTGGGAGAATCTTTGTTCCTGATCGCAGGTCTGGGCGCGGGCGACTCGCCCGCGCATTCTCCGCCGCCCGATCTCGGGGCCTCGTTCAAGGTAGCGGAATCGCCGGAGTGCTGATCCAGGTTCCGTGCATTTTGAAGCGATCAGTATTGCTCAGTATCAGGAACATATCCAGCTTAGTGTTGATAAGTCCTCGATACGGGGCTCACCACGCCCTCCGAGAATCGCTTTCGCACAGCATGGCAGGCGAGTTCATCCTCGCATCTGCAAGGGTTTTTCGGTTCTGACCCTAATCTTCCAAGGATGGTTTGTGAAAAACAAAGGTCTCCAAGTCGTGCAGTCCGGCGAGCGGACGAACACCGAAGGGAAACCAGTCAGCAACCTGATACTGCTATCGATTTCCGATAGCGACTACAACTCACTGCGTCCTCATCTCGATTACGTCAGTTTGCCGAACCATCTAGTCCTTCACGAGGGCGGTGGAAGGCTGGAATTTGCTTATTTCCTGAATCGAGGTTTGATTTCTCTTGTAGTCGTCATGAAAGATGGAAAGACCGCCGAAGCCGGCATAGTTGGCAACGAAGGCTTTATAGGAATCGCAGCCGCCGTTGGCCTGAGGATGGGCCCGCTGCAAGCGGTGGTACAAATCACGGGGGATGGGTTCCGGGTAAAGGTCGCGGCTTTGCAAAACACTTTGGAGTCCACTCCACATCTGCAATTGATGCTGAGCCGCTATGCCGTGGTTCAGGGAATGCAGGTTGCACAAACAGCCGCGTGTAATCGGTTGCACGACATTGAGCAGCGCCTTGCGCGGTGGCTGCTAATGACTCAGGATAGAGTCGATTCAGAGTCGCTGCCCATCACCCACGATTTTCTCGCAACCATGCTAGGAACAGATCGGCCCAGCGTGAGCTTGGCAGCTGGTGTTCTGCAGAAAAAGAAGCTCATCGAGTACACCCGTGGCGCAGTAAAGATCGTGAACCGCAAGAAACTTGAAGACTCCGCCTGCGAGTGCTACGGGATTATCCAACAGTACAATGGCGAGTTGGGCTTGAAATAAATCCGCGAGCCGATAGATGACAGAATCGAATGCCCGCGACCTGTTAATCGTGACTTGTCAATAATGACAGGTTTTACGATATCATCCTTCCGTTAGCGTCGAATGCGTTCAAGTAAGTCTCATTCCCGACTTTCACTGGGGTGTCGTACTGCGTAACGTCGGCTTTCGTGCGCCTCGGATCCTGGTGTCGTGGCGCGGATGATCGTGCCTCAAATAGGAGGAAACTGTGAAAAGATACTTGCTCCTCGTGCTCTTGATGAGCCAGCTTCTGGGTGCGGCACTTGCGCAGCAGGCAACCGCGCCCGCAGCGGCGACTGCGACGCAGACTCCTTCCGCCGAAGCGATCTGGGCTGATCTGATGGCTGGTAACCAAAGATTTGTCAACGACAAAACCGACACCATCGACTTAGTCACCTTACGCCAACGATTGTCGAAGGGGCAGGCGCCCAAGGTTGTGGTACTGGCTTGTTCCGACAGCAGGGTTGCGCCGGAGATTCTGTTCGATAAGAGTCTGGGCGAGCTTTTTGTGGTCCGGTCGGCCGGGAACATCGCGGGTGCACTGGGTGTGGCCAGCATCGAGTACGCGGTTGAGCACCTGGGATCGAGCGTTCTGGTGGTGCTGGGACACGATAAATGCGGCGCGGTCACGGCGGCCTGCTCCGGTGAGAAAATGCCGACGACGAATCTCCAGGCCATGGTGGACCAGATTTCGCCGGCCGTCACGCGGGCGAAAACGCAAGCTAAAGGCGATGAACTATTGCATGCAGCGATTCTGGAGAATGTTGACCAAAGCGCGAAAGATGTACTGGCCCGCAGTGAAGTGCTGCAGCATTTCCTGCACGACGGCAAGCTAACGGTGTTCGAAGCTGTTCAGGAACTGGACTCCGGTAAAGTGGTGAAGTTACGGACAATTTCAGGGCACGACTAGAGCGGCCTGATATTAACGTAGCGTCCGAGAGAGGCTTACCAGGTTTTGCGCCTGCACGCGGATCAAGCCTCCGCGCGGGCTATCAATGTCGACTATAAGAAAGAACGATAGGGACACGGCAAGCGGCAGAACTACCAACAGGACGCTGGTTCGATGTGCGCTGTAACCGATCAACAGGTTGCAGCCCATGGCGATCAATGCCAACAAGCCCCACGCCTCGAGCGGAATGCGGTTCCACCAAGCGGCCTGAGTGTACCCCTGCGAGTTCAACACATCATTCATACCCGAGATCACCAGGGCGTTCACGGGTGTCGGCTGAGCCGCAGCGCTAGCCTGGACGGCGGACCACAGCTCATCCTGTAATTGGAGAGTATTGGTGTTGATCTGCTGAAGTTGCTGCCCATCGCGGGTGGTATAGAACAGCACGCGCAGATCGAGATACTTCCGCAGCAACTCATGCACTCTGGCCGTATCTGCAGCCGGCAGCAGATCGGCGCGGACGTACTCCGTACCGATCGCGTTGGCCTCTGCCTCTTCGTAGCCCTTGCGCTCATCATACCGGGTGAGGGCCATCGAGAAGGTGAATCCAATAAGCAGGCCCAGCAGTGTGAGGGCAGCGGTCTGGACAACGTCGATGTCTCGCCGCTGGTCTTCTCCCAGAGGTTGTCCTCTTTTGCGAACGTAGCCGCCGACGAGGGCCGACAGGCAAAACGCGATGAACGAGAGCGCGAAAATTAGAAGAGGATAATCCACGATGCCGATCATAGGGTATGGCCGCCGATAGTGACAGCCAGCCTTGATCTTGATCCGGAAAAATTGCGCGACTCAACCTTCGCCGAGCGACGATGACGACGAGGGCCTGATCGGCGGTTTGAACAGCTCGGCCGCCTTTTCCTGGTTCAGTTCGGCTGCTGCGCTTCCGCTTCCGCCTTGGCAGCCTCCTTTTGCTGTTGTTCCAACTCGGTTCCAACGCTCTCATCTGGCTTCGGTGCCGGAACTTCACCAGCCTGAGTCTTGGTGTCCGGAGCGGCGGGGATTCCGTCTTTTCCTTGCTTGTCGGCCAGCTCCTTGAGCCCGGCATCCATCTGGATTCGGAGTTGATTGTGCATCTCCTGCAGGTCGTCGGCATTGACTCCGACGGTCGCGCCGATTGCACACTCATCCTTCTTACTGCTCTTGACGGTTGCGTCCACCATATTGTCAGCGTCCGGTTTGTCGCCGGTACGATAGACCACATCGCCGGGAGTAAGTGCGCACTCCACACCCTCCGCCGTGGTCAGATCTTCGTCGCTGGAGACGACGAAGATGCGTATTTTAGGATCAAGCGCCGCAGGTATCTTGTCCGTGCTCGGCGTATCCTTCTTCCCACTCGCCGCCGCGGCTTGTTCCGCCGCAATCTCCTGCTTCATCTCATCCGCGATCGCCTGCTTCACCTCAGGACTGAGTTGTGTGGCATTGCCAGTTGCTGCCGGTGTTTCCGCACCCAACATGTACGCTCCATAGGCAACCTCGAAGTTCGCGGCAATCAGCGGATCGGATGTCCACAACGATGCAATCGCGCCGGCCGACTCCGTCGCCAACGGCTGGAGCGTAGCTTCCCCGCTTGCAGCGGCAGCCTGTTGCGCCGCATAAGCGGCTTGCAGGTTCGCCGCGATCAAATAGTCCGTCAGCCAAAATGCGGCCGTCGGATACACCGGGTACGGCGCGAAGTAAGGGCCGTAGTAGCCATACCACGGCGCCGTGCGCCAGCCCCATCCGTAATAGACCGGTGCGGGCCACGGATTGTAAGCCCATCCGTAGTATCTGGGACCCCAATAATAGGGGGGAGCGTATCCATAATAAGGACGGCCGCCGTAGTAGTAGCTGCGATACCCGTAGGCGTAGTAGTGTCCGCCCCTATAGTAGGTTCGCTGGACATAGACGTGTCCGCCGTGGCTATAGTACGAGCGCTGGCTATAGCCACCGCCTCTTCCATAGCCCACCACCGTGACTCCTCTGTTCACGCTCACGATTCGGGTGCTGCCGTGCATCCCGCGATTGATCGTCATCCCGTGAGTCTGAATCGTGCGAACCTGGCCATTGCTTCGGTACACCGCTTTGCCGCCGCCCTTCAGGGCAACGGTCTTGCTTCCCGCCGGCTGATACCGGCTTGTTTTGACGGCTCCTTTGTTCGCACCCGTCTGCCCGCCTCTGTTGGCGTTCGCCGGACCGCCTTTATTCGCGCCCGTCTGCCCGCCTCTGTTGGCATTCGTCTGACCGCCTTTATTCGCGCCCGTCTGCCCGCCTCTGTTGGCATTCGTCTGACCGCCTTTATTCGCGCCTGTCTGGCCCCCTTTGTTCGCATTCGCCGGAGTGCCCTTGTTCGCACCCGTCTGGCCACCTTTGTTCGCATTCGCCGGAGTGCCCTTGTTCGCACCTGTCTGCCCGCCTTTGTTCCCGTTCGACGGAGCGCCCTTGTTCGCGCCCGTCTGGCCGCCTTTGTTGGCGTTCGAGGGAGCACTCTTGTTCGCACCCGTCTGGCCGCCTTTGTTCGCGTTCGACGGAGCACTCTTGTTCGCGCCTGTCTGCCCGCCTTTGTTCGCGTTCGACGGAGCACTCTTGTTCGCGCCTGTCTGCCCGCCTTTGTTCGCGCCGCCCGGCGTCGCGGGCCGCTGAGCGCCACTGGGGTTTCCACCCGGGTGCTGCGCCGGAGCCGCGCGCGGCGCACTGGTAGCCGGCTTACTCGGAGCGGATCCGCGGGATGCAGGGGCACCCGTCGTCTTTTGATTCTGAGCCGAAGCGAGTGCAGCTACGGCGAAAAGAACGAGCAGCAGCACGGAGCACAGAGCTACGGTTAGGGTGTTTGCCGCAATTTTTCTCCCAATCATGGCGGTGTTTCCTTTCGGTTCAGGTTGAATCTTCGGGGCCGACATCGCCATAATACTACTCCACTGCATGCGCCGATGTTCGACTACGGTCCTATCTACACAGGCGCTGGGAAACTGCCTCAGGAATTCAGCAGAACCCGAAATACTGCAATCTTTGCGTAGCGCAAGCGATCAGATCAAGCATTGATCAATCCCACATTGAATAGTTTTTTCCTCATCAAACCCACCCCGCTTCCATCGGTTGAGACTCGTGGCTGCATCAGGCAGACTTCGGCCTGGCGGAATCTAGGTACTTAACGAGGAGGACCTCATTGCCATCCTGCCCATAGATAAGCTCGTCAACGAGTTTTTGCGCCAGCAGCACACCGAATCCACCCGGCCGCATTCCTTGTTCCTCGCGCAGAGCAAGGTGGCGAACCGGGTCGTCGGCAGGGTTAGCGATCGCGGCATGAGGGATCTCGTCAAGCGTAAAGCCCGGCCCGGGATCGGTAATGTGGCACGTGACCATCTGACGGGCACGGACGTATTCGATCTCGACATACTTGTTCGGATCAAGTTGTCCGCCATGCTCGATCGCATTCAAAAGCATCTCGCGAAAAGCCATGGCCACTTGATGTTTTTCCGGGTCGGGCAACTCGGCAACCTCGTCGAGAAATTGCACCAATCGATCGGCCGTTTTCACATCGCACCGTGCGAGGATCCGGATCAATTCCGGCGTCCCTGACACGACCTCTATACCATCGTCCCAGCAAGGCCCCTCAGTAGCGATGCGAATCATCTCGGCGAGCGTATCCAATGAGAATGGCCTGGTGAAATAACTGAAGGCACGTTCACGCATCGCCGTGATCACATCCTGAGGCGTGCTCTCGCCAGTGAGGATGATGAGACGGGTATGGGGATGCACAAGGCGAATCTGCCGCAGTAATTCGATGTCCTCTCTGCCGGATGTCTGATCGCTGGTCACGATGAGGTCGAAAGTTCTCACCCGTGATATTGCAAGTGCCGCGAGATTATCCCGCACGGTCCTGACCACCCAGGAACCAGACTTGAGGACGTTCAACAGGAGAGTACCGATCTCGGGGTCGGTGCCCACCACAAGCGCATTCTTAACCGCAAACGGCCGCATCTCAGTGTTCTGGGCACCACTCATCGAACCTCCCTGGGTTCTCAGGCGCTCAAGACGTTTCCTTCGAAGGCTGCCACGCCACCAGCGTGGAGATTAGGTTCCGTGGTGCAGCCTGCGGCCGAGCCATCGCTAATCCAGCCAGAAGCGCAACCAGAATCATAACTCCACTGGATATCGAGTCACAATTCGGCCACGATGGCGGCTGTTTTGGAACTGTCACTTTCTACAGGTGCCAGCGACAAGCCATGCCCCGCAGCGCGCTGGCATGCTGGGCCTTTTGTGTCCGCAATAATAATCTGACAAATCGCCCATACCCGGCGAACAGGTGTATCCTTTGTCAGTCGAACCCCAGCTTCAGATTCACTGAACGAAATAGAGATCTTGCTGCTGCTGAGGCAGCACTGCATCGGAGCCAGCCGCTTCGGTGCTGCGCTTTGTCGGCAGCAGACTCTCAAATATTGATGGAGACCTTTATGAAAACAGTTTGCTTGGCAGCAGGCCTGCTTGTTGTCCTGACTTCTTGGCCGGCTTTTGGTCAGAAGAAAGAGCAGGATCGAGTGGAAAATGCGGGAAAGGTAATGCAGGAAATTGTGAATATTCCCGACGATATTCCGCAGGATGTACTCGACAAAGCGGATTGTGTTGTCGTTTTGCCGTCCGTGCTCAAACTAGCCATCGGAATCGGCGGGAGCTATGGCCGCGGTGTGATGACCTGCCGCGGCGGCAAGGATTTCAAAGGCCATTGGGGTGCTCCCACCATGATGGCTCTCGAAGGCGGCAGCTTTGGCTTGCAATTGGGTGGGCAGGCGACCGACTTCGTGCTCTTGCTGATGAGCCCTCGGTCAGCCGAGAACATCCTCGTCAGCAAGGTCAAACTCGGGGGCGATGTCTCCGCAGCGGCGGGACCCGTGGGGCGGACCGCTTCCGCTGAGACCGACGTAACCCTGCGAGCCGAGATCCTTTCTTATTCTCGCGCCCGGGGACTGTTCGCCGGAATCTCTCTCTCCGGCTCAACGCTTCGTCCGGATAATGACGCAAATAAGAATCTCTACGGCAAAGAGGTGAGCGCGAAAGACATTGTGTTCAACCGCGCGGTACCAGCACCTGCCTCGGCTAAGGTTTTGCTGGCTACACTCAACAAAAAGTCGCCCATAAACAAATCGAAGACCTAGCGGTTTCAATGTGGAAGGGGTCCCTGCATCCTCAATAGCCGAGGGTCCCGTGCGACAAGTCATCGCGTAGGGATCCCGATGAATGACGGGCAAGGCGCATGCCTTGGGAAACGACCGGCAGTCGGGCTTGGCTGGCGGCACTCTCGTTAAGGTTTCCTACAAGCGATTGAAAATCGCGGTGTAGAAGAGCTGCTTACCGCCTGTTGGCACGATGAAGAGATTGAACTGGCCAGTACTCTCGTGCTGGAATGAATACGTCCCCTGTTTCAGTCTCTTGACGCCTCCATAGAAGAGCAAAGAAAACGTCGTCAGCTTGCGCGTCGGAGCCGACTTTGGAGGCGCGACATCGAACGACGTGCGGTCGGGCGGAACCCCTTCCGGAATATCGTCCACCGACACCAACGTGAGCGCTTGGCGAGTTGAGCCCGAGGTGACCTCAAAGCTCGATCCCTTCAGGGACGCGAACATCTCCTTGCTCAGCGCGGCAGGGGGTTGCTGTCATCTCGGCGTCGGCCATCACAGATAGCGCCGAGGGCATGGCCGCGAGCGCGGCCCACATACTGCAACGTCCCAAAAGCTCTCGTCTGGTTATAGCCATGTTCTTCTCCTCGTTACTGTTACTCTCCTCTGATCCAATGGCGAGAATCAATGCATTTGTTTTAGACCGGGCCATAGCTTTAGTCAATTCCGCGATGGGTATATCCCGAACAACGAAATAATAAAGCTCACCGCCAGATACGGGATAATGTTGCTGACGGGCTGCCCTCCACCGGCGGATTGCGCGAATACCGCCGGGTTCATAGTCGTGTTTGCGGTGGAAGCGTAAACTTGAGCCCCGCGCGTGGCTCCATCGTTAGCCCAGTAGTGGCCGGCTGCCGGTACCAAAGTGCCAGTGCCGTTGCAGGCGTTGACGGCGTGCGTGTGGGCAGCGACTTGAGCCTCGGTAAGCGTCACCGTCTCGGCGCCACCCACTTGACCAATGACGTAAGGGGAGAGCCCCGCGCCCTGTCCCGCGTGAACAGGCGTTCGGCCTCGCAGGTCCGGGAGCGCGAAATCGCTTGTGCCATTGCCGCCATAAGTCGTGCCCAGGAGCGAGAATAAGGCCGTGTTCTGGCTGATGGGCAGCAGTTGGCCCTCGCAAAAGGCCCATCCATAGATGGCAAAGTTGCCGGCAAACATTCTGATTTCTCCAAGAAACGGCTCAGCCATATGACACTCCTCCTGGTAGCGACTTCCTTAGTTAATTCCGCGACGGGAAAATCCCTTGCATAGCGATGACGAAATTGAGCACCAGAAAAGGCCTCAGCCTTTGGAAAGGTTGGCCGCCGCCTGCCGGAGAAACCGTGCCCGCCGCCAAAGTGGTGCCGTCGGTCGCAGCGGCGTAATTCGATTGTTGTGAATTTCCCCAAAAGTTGGCCCCGGGCGTAGCTGCATTGACGCCCGCTGAATTTGCATTCGCAGAGTGTGAATGCGAAGGGAGTTGAGACGGTTCGAGCGTCACGTTCTCCGTGCCACCAGTTTGCCCAAGGGTATACTGATTGGAAAGCCCCGTTCCCTGTCCCCAGAAAATAGGCACCTGGCTTTGCAGGTTGGGAAGCGCGAAAGTGGTTGTGCCGTTACCGCCATAAGTCGTGCCCAGGATCGAGAACAGGGCTGTGTTCTGGTTGATGGGCAGAAGTTGGCCGTTGCACATTGCCCAGCCCTGCGGGGCGAAATTAAAGGCTACAATGCGGATTTCACCGAGATATGGGTTAGCCATAAATCCTGCTCCTCGTTTCCTGTTTCAAAAAATCGTTCGCCCTGCTAATTTCGCGAAGGGAAAATGCCCTGCAACGCAATAATGAAGTTAACCGCCAGGTACGGCATCAGAATACTGAACGGTTGGCCTCCGGTTTGGGTCATGGCTGTCGGCGCCATTACAGCATTGGTAGTCGGCGAGTATTGCTTGGTAGCGGCGCTGCTCGCCCAGAAACTGTCTGTGGGATCACTGTTGCCACCACTCGTCGAGCTTGCCTGCGCCGCGTGGGTGTGGGAGGGGATCTGGCTGGTCAGGAGCGTCACATTCTCCGCGCCGCCCTCTTCCCCAATGACGTAATTGGAGAGCCCCGGACCCTGTCCCTGGTGAACAGGCACCCGGCTTCGCAGGTCGGGGAGCGCGAAGGTAGCGCTGCCGTTGCCACCATAGAAAGTGCCCAGCAGGCTGAACAGCGCCGTGTTCTGCGAAATGGACAGCACCTGCCCGTTGCACAACGCCCAGCCCTTGGGCGCAAAATTGCCGGCAAACATTCTGATTTCACCTAGGAACGGTTCCGACATCGCTGCCTCCTCATTCGCCCACGATCATCGATCATCTAGCCACGATCCGCCAGGCGATTGAACACGGCCTGGTAAAAGGTTCCCTGGTCATTGCGATCGACCGGAACGAGGAACAAATCGAATCCGCCGATCGTGTCGTGCTCCACCGGATAAATGCTCTGCGGATGGATCTTATCTTTATCTCCCCGAAACAGAAGCGAGAACTGCTCATACGGCGGAGACGACCGGCCATTCTTAAGCTCGATCAAATCCAGCGGCTTCCGTTCTCCGTCACCGTCGCGTAGCCAGAACCGGCTGTTCAGGTTCTGCTCAAACATCACTCTGGTCAACTGCGTGTTCATTAATGTCTCCATCCTCTTCTCGTCATCTTCTTCTCGTCATCCCCGCACCGCTGCCAGATCCACCCCCGTCTCGACCGGCAGTATTGTTTCGAGCCCGCTTCGCCACCGCAAGGCCTCGAGACGTTCATAAACCGGATCCAGCCACTTCGCACTCACCGCGGATATCATCTCCGTCGCTTGACGCTTCTTCTTTGCCTCATCGCGGATAAAGGGCATGCAGGGAGTCTTTGCGTCGAATTCCGCCGCGTTGCGCATGCGCACAATCTCGGCTTCCGATGGAACCACGCCAAAATGCGTTTCCAGTAAGAGCCAGACTGCCTCGGGCATTTGCCGGTAGTCGACAAATAAGCCGTGATCATTGCGATGCTCAAGTGCGGCGTTACAAATGCGCGCTAAAACTCTGGCACCGTACTCCGCCATCGACATCCGCCCGACAACATCTGCAACGGAGTACCCGATTCGCGCTCCAAGCGATCCCGGAATCATCTGCGCGCCAGGCATGTTCTGGTGAGAGACCAACACCTCGACTGGATCGCGATAAAGGAAAATCCAAGGCACCGCGGGGAAGGCTTGGTGAATCAATGCCAGATCCAAGGCATGCCAGCTGTCAAACTTGATGAAGAAGTGCTCTTCCTGCTGGTGACGGCGGCGGCCGAAGGCGCTGAGTAAGGCCCGCAACCATAGCATCCGCTGCTCATCGGTGACAGCGGGGTCGCGAAAACCGGCATTCAAGATTGCGTCAATCGGGCCGGCCTCCGAGACCACTATATTTTGGGGCAGCGCTGCTAGCATCTGTGCCATAAGGGTAGAGCCACAGCGTGACATGTGAAAGATGAACCCAGTGGGAGGCAGCCCTGGCTCGCAGGTTTGCAACTCGCACAGGCTCTCGATGGGAGTCTGGCGGCGAAAGAGAAGATTGAAAGGCTGGCGCAGGGCCTTTTCGATCGTGCCCGTGAAAAAAGGATCCGTGAAGCGCGAGCTACCCAGATGACACCAGTCCACTGTGGGCTGATTGCCCTGCCAGTAGATACGGATCGGCATCCAGTCGGCGAATTGGGCAGCAGTCACACTCATTGGATCCATCGTTCCATCCAGGCCCGCCTGCTGGCTTGCATGGCGGCGGTCACGTCATCCTGTGTGAAATCGAACCCTCGCTCCCGTCCCAATTGCAGAACCAGGGCGACAAACTTGTTAACGTCTTCCGGCGTTCTCAGTTGCTCTTGCAGAACGGAATCCCGCGGCACCAGTTCTCGGAACCGCTCCAAGTCATCTTTCGGCACGTTTTGTTGCGCCAGCTTTTGTTGCGACATCATGCATCCTTCAAACCAGCACCGTGCTCGGCTCCGGTTTTGCAGCCGGGAACAATTCAGCCAGCCAATCGTTCACCACGCAGTCCACCACCAGGTGGAGACGGTCGGCCGCGCTCCCGTTGTGCACGCGATGGGGAAGGTTCAGATTCAGGTACCAGGCTTCTCCCTCCTCCATCAATATCTGGCGACCGTCAAGAAAAAAAGCCACTCCGGGTCCGGTTTGGATGGGAATGTGGATGCGGACCTCGCCGTCCTCGTATCCCAGTTTGTAGTCGCGGTGCTCGCGGATTCTCGCACCGGCCCGAAGCCGCAAAATCCGAACTGAAGTTAAAGGACAGCGGAACGCGCAGAGAACTTCCTGAATGTACGGACAACGGCTAAGTATCTCCGTATCGGCATAGGATTGCGTCGCGGTTGGGTCGGGATACAGCTTTCCCGTCGCTCCACCCACTGATCGCAGGGCGATCCCGCTCCAATCTCCTTCGTATACCGCTTTGTTGAAGTGGGCCACCCACTCGCTTTCGCCTATGCCGCTGGCGTCACGCTTCAGCCTGCTCGCGTCGAAAGAGAGAGGGAGTCTTACACTCGCCGGTATCATAGGCGTTGCTCCGCTTCCCTGGGGCGCCAAATCATTTCCAGATATATTTCGCTTTCACTGACCGTCTTGAACCCCAACCGCTCATACCAGTGCAGCGCGGGATTAAACCGTTCCACATGCAAACGCACAGTCTTGCCGGCCTTCCCTGCTTCTTCCAGCAACTGGTTCATGAGCAGGGAACCGATCTTCCGATTGCTGTGTTCGGGCAACAGCGCAATATCGACCAGCAGAATTTCATCTTCGCTGCGGTTGACAATCATTCGACCGGCGGCGACGCCGTTGCAGCGGATCACCCAATAATCGGCGTCCGGAAACTGCATCCGGTAAGAGCTGTTCTGCGCTTCGAACTGCATGCGCAGGAATTGGTCCTGCTGAGCAGGCAGCCAGCCCGTCAGCGCCATCTCTGGCATGCGAGTGCTGGAGTAGACCGCAAACAAAAAGGCCTCATCATCCGACTGTGCTCGATGAAGGGTGATCGTCCCGGCAGAGACGCTGCCAGGGTGCGCGTTGTCATCGCGACGGTGTTCGCGGTCGGGGTTTCCGGAGAAATCGACCTCCGCGCCGTCGATCAAGCCGGTCCGCCCTCCGGAATGAATTTCGAAAACCATGGGGCTTGAGTCTGGAAAAGGAATGTCGTAACAACCTTCAAAACAGGCGCGGATAATGACACGGCTCAAAGCCCCTGTCAAGGCCCGCGCTGCCACGGCGCCCTGTGCAAAAGCCGCGCTGGATGCAAAACATTTCATCTTGACATCGACAACCTCTCAGGACACTATTCACACTCTCTCTGTACCCGGAGAGCACTTCCAACGCTGCGGAGTTTCGCGGCCTGGGCCCCCGGTGATCTCGAACTGATTGGACTTTAAGGCCAGCAAATGCTCGGCGGTGCCGTACGCGTCGCGAGCGTTCTGAGCCTGGAGATTCCTCCCATGAAGCGCCGCCTCGCGTCCCGTTCTACTCGTTTGGCCTTTGCGTCTCTATTCTGCGTAGCGTTATCTCTGGCCTACTTCCCCATCGCAAGGATACTGGCTGCTTCGTCTGCTCCCGTAGTCACTCTTCGCCGAGGGTCGAAGCCGTTTGTCAACGCGCAGAGTGCGCACTCTCTCGAGTTCACCTACACGGGTAAAGCCGACGCCGTGGCCGCGCTGCAGGCGGGAGCAAAGTCGGTGTCGCTCACCTCGGCGGATTTCGATGCCGACGGCGCTCCCGATCTGGTGGCCGGGTACAGCACGGCCAAAGGCGGCGTGGTCACCGTGACTCGCGGCAACCCGGATGCTTTCGCACCCAGGGATCCGAGTTTGTACGCGCTCGCCTTGCAGGGCAAAGTTCCGCCGGAATTTCTAAATAAGGCGGTCGCTTTTTCCGTGCCTGGATCTCCAGACTTTTTGGCGACCGGGGACTTCAACGGCGACGGCTACAAGGACTTGCTGGTAGGCACGCGCGGTGGGGGGCTTTATTTGTTAGCCGGAGACGGCCACGGAAATCTGGCGGCGCCCAAGCTGGTAGCTTTGCCCGGCACGCTTTCCGCGCTGGCCGTCAATGGCGCGGGGCATGTCGCGGCCGCACTCGAGAGCCGCGGAGTCGCGCAGTTGCTGGTGTTTGATCCCCGTTCAAGCAGCGGATTCTCTCAGCCCGTGGCGACACAGGCACTCTCCGCTCCAGCGACTTCGATGGAGTGGGGAAGACTTGGCATCAACACTTCCGATCTTGCGGTCGCTGCTGGACGCAGCGTGGTTGTGTTCTACAGTGCGTTGAGTCCCAGCGCCCAAAGCGAAACCATCAACCTGACGGTCAATGTACAGGCGCTCACCATCGGCAACTTCACCTGGAACCGCGACGGCCGCATGGAAATCGCCGCGCTGGGAGATGATGGGTCCGTCCACATTTTGCAGCATGGGACACTCGACACGCGTCGATTGACCGCCGCTGATATCCCTGGACGGCGCGCGCAGGCCAGGCAGTGGTCGCGAAAACCGGCGCAGGACCCGACCTCGCTGGGTGCGTGGGAAGATGCCAGACAGATCGCCGGAGCAACCACTTCGACCGCCGGTGTGGCGCCGCAGGCCATGCTGCAGGTTTCACATCTGGTGCCGGCTTCGACTTTTGGCTTGATGGCGCTGGATGGCGCGCAAGGGCAAGTGAACGTGCTCGACACCTCGACTGCGGCGACGGGTCCGCACGGCCTGGCAATTTCGGGAACGCCGGTAGCAGCGCACGCTTTGCCGGCAATGTTGAACGGGGGCCGCAGCTTAGTCGTGCTGACTTCGTCCTCAATTGCTCCGATTTTGATGGACTCGGGCACGGACCCGACGTTTAGCGTGAACACGCCCGTCGACGAGGACAATCTAGGCGCTTGCACCGATACCACGATCACGAACCAAACGGAAACGGGTGGCGTGCTTAGCTTGCGCGAGGCGGTCTGCGAGGCCAATAACAACGGCGCGGCAACCGACATTATCAACGTTCAGGCCGGCACTTATGAGCTCACTAGCTTGGAAACGGGCGAACTGCAGCTGGGTGCCCCCGACGGCGGCGCGATCATCTCCATTGTTGGGGCAGGCGCAAGCACCACCATCATCCAGCAGACCGACGGCGTCGACCGCATCATCGAGCAGGATTTTCCTTTAGCCGGCAGCAATCCGCTCACAATCTCGAATCTGACCCTGAGCGGAGGCAGCTGCACCACGGGCACCGATTGCACTTATGGCGGCGGAGCAATCCTGGGAACCGGAACCATCTCCGGCGACGACCTAACCTTGAACAACGTCGTGCTTAACAACAATAGCAGCGGTGCGGCGGACGACGGGGGAGCGATTAGCGCCGGCCCAATCGGAAACCTGACCATCACCTACAGCACTATTTCCGACAACACCGCCACTGACGCGGACGGTGGGGGCCTCTTCGTAACCAATGCCGATGACTCCGGAGATGTCGTGATCACGAATTGCACCATCACCGGCAACACCGTGACCGGCGGAGCAGACGGCGGCGGGTTGGCAATACTTCCGGGCACCGGCAATACTGCCACCATCAGCGGTTCAACTTTCACCGGCAATCAGGCGACTGGTACAGGCTCGGAGGGAGGCGCCATCTTTGCCGATCTCGGCGTAACCGTCACGAACTCCCTCATTTCGGGCAACAGCGCCATTAGTGGGGGAGGGGGATTCTATGAAAGCGGCGGCGCGGAACCCGGCTCGGTGAACCACGCCTTCGTTACCAGCAACTGGTGGGGCTGCAATGGCGGCCCAAATACCAGCGGCTGCGACACTGTGGGTGCCGACTCCGGCGCCACCGCGACTTCCAGTCCCTGGCTGGTGCTCAGCCTCAGCGCCAACCCGACTCAAATCGGCGTGAGCAGTACCTCGACGCTGACCGCAGACATCACGCACAATTCGGACGGCGCCGGCGGATTCAGCATTCCGGACGGCACTATTGTGCTCTTCGGCGGCACGCTGGGGACGGCCGAGCCGACCGGCACCACCACCGACGGCCAGGCGACTTCCGTCTTTACGAGCGGAACCGCGACCGGCCTGGGCAGCGGGACGGCCCAACTCGACAATCAGACGGTAAGCGCGACCATTACCATCGGCGCGGGCCCCGCGATTACCAGCGCGAACAATACAACCTTTTTCGTAGGCATCTCCGGTTCATTTACCGTAACCGCTACCGGATCACCGACGCCGAGCCTCAGCGCAAGCTCGCTGCCCAACGGCGTGTCATTCGTAGATAACGGGAACGGAACCGGGACTCTCTCTGGAACACCCACCTCCAGCGGAGTGTTCGCCATAACCATCACCGCTGCAAACAGCCTGGGTGTCGTGTCCCAGAGCTTTGTCCTGACGGTGAGCGCGCCGCAATTCCAGCTCACCACTTCCGCCAGCCCGTTGGGTAGCGGCTCTGTCACGCCCACGTCCGGTAACTACACCGCAGGCAGCGTCGTGGCCCTGTCCGCGACCCCCGCCGCGGGCTACGCCTTCCTGAATTGGACGTCGAGCCCAGGCTCGGTGGCTAATCCAACTTCAGCCAACACCACCATCACGATGAGTGCGGCCGAGAGCGTGACTGCAAACTTCCAGGCATACGCCATCGCGGTGCCCACCACCACAACCGTGACGTCGTCGCAAAATCCATCCTTTACCTCCGCGCCGAACAACTCCGTCACGATCACGGCTACCGTTACCGTGACCGCTGGCGGTTCGCCGGTTGGGACTAACGGCTCAGTTACTTTCACCGACGGCGGCAACCCGGTGGCGGGTTGTGTTGCAGGCCCGGTGGCGCTGAACGCGAGCGGCCAAGTCAGCTGCACGACCACGTCGCTCATCGAAGAAGTCCATACAATCACCGCAACCTACAGCGGTGAACTCGGTTTCACAACAAGCTATAGTCCGAGTGTCGGCACGTTTAGCCAGGAAGTAGACAGCCACACCGTGGTGACCGTGAACGGGAACGTGACCCAGTATTGCAATCCAGGTGGCATCACAGCCAGTGCGCCTGGCGCGGCCACCCCTTATCCGTCGAACATCTTCGTCTCCGGCTCGAACAATATCGGCAACTTAACCATCACGCTGAATAACTTAACCTCCAGCGACATGTCGGCGATTGACACGCTGCTGGTGGGCCCGACTGGAGCAGCGATCGTACCCTTAGCCGGTGCGGGGGGCGCCTCCAACGTCAGTGGCCTCAACATTACGCTCGCCGACAACGCTGGCAGCCTGCTACCAGCAATCTATCCGAGCTCCGGTACCTACAGGCCCAGTTCGCTGACTGGCAGCACCACTTTAAGCTTCCCGGCTCCGGCGCCTGCGATCTCCGAGGTAAATTTCCCCGCCACCGACGGAACAACCACGCTGGCAGAAACGTTCAACAACTCGAATCCTAACGGGACCTGGGCTCTATACTTCGATCAAAACCCGGCCAATGGTACCGGCACGGGCAGCCTCGGCTCATGGTGCCTGAACTTCACTGCCTCCGCTGTGCCGGCCATCACCAGCGCGAGCAGTGCGACATTCATGGTGGGCGTAGCCGGTTCGTTCACCGTGACGGCGACCGGAGAGCCCACGCCGAGTCTCAGCGCGAGTGCGCTGCCCAGCGGCATCACTTTCGTGGATAACGGGAATGGAACCGGAACGCTTAGCGGAACACCCACCGTTAGCGGAGCGTTTGGCATAACCTTCACCGCGTCAAACGGAGCGGGCTCCACGACCCAAAGCTTTACGCTGACCGTGGATCAGGCTCCGGTTATCACCAGCGCAAGCAACACGACATTCCTGGCGGGCGTACCCAGTTCGTTCACGGTGACCACCTCGGGCTTCCCGACGCCGTCCCTTACGGAAGTGGGCGCACTGCCCGCCCTGTTCTTCGTAAATAACGGGAATGGAACAGGGACCCTCGCCGGAACGCCCACCCCTGGCGGAGTGTATAACCTGACGTTCACCGCGACGAACGGCGTGGGCTCCGTATCCCAAAGCTTTGCGCTGACCGTGAGCAAGGCGGTTACGACCACAACGCTGGTGTCCTCGAAAAATCCGACCAAGCTGGGCGTGGTCCCAACCTTGACGGCAACGGTGACGTCGACGGGCGCGCTACCCACCGGCAAGGTCGAATTCATGAACGGAACAAAGCTACTGGCCACAAAGACCCTCACCGGCGGCGTTGCCACCTATGCCCCCTCACTGGCGGCGGGGACCTATGTCATCACGGCGGTTTACGAAGGCGATTCCAACAACAGCGGCAGCACATCGGCACCGTTGACCCAGGTTATATTGGCGCTTACGACGACGAAGATCACATCTCCGGTGAGTCCGGCGACGTCGTCGTTCGGCCAACCAGTGACTTTCACGGCGGTCGTTACTTCTAGCGGGGGTCCTCCTGCGAACGGCGAACCGGTGTTGTTCCAGCAGGGTTCGCTCGTGCTCTGCTCGGCAACTTTAACTGGCGGAACCGCGAGTTGCACCACGTCGACGCTGACTCTGGGCACCAAGCTTATTTCTGCAGTGTACGGCGGCGATGCGAGTCTCGGGGGGAGCACTTCGAGTTCGATAACCCTGGTGGTGGGCAAAGCATCAACCACCACAGTGCTGACTTCGTCGGTCAATCCGTCGATCTTCCAGCAGGAGGTGGTCTTGACCGTAACGGTGACGTCGGAGTTCGGCACAACGGTTCAAGCCGGCCCCGTGACCATCACAGACGGATCGACGGTAAAGGGACAGTGGCCCCTGAGCGACGGGACCGTGAGCATCGATTTCCCCAAGTTAAGTGAGGGCACCCACAACCTTACCGCGACCTTCAATGGGAACACTAATTACCAACCCAGCAGCTCGAGTACGCTGGTACAAACTGTGAATCCTCCACCCCCCCCAGAATAGTCGCGTTGGGCCTCTCTACCAACAATGACACCAGTGCATACACCATCTCGAGCATTACGATCACGGGGACGAATGCTGGCGATTTCGCTCAGACGAACACCTGCGGTTCTATGCCGGCGACCCTGGCGGCTGGGGCTAGTTGCACCAACAGAATCTAAAGACACTGCGCGGCGCAAAGAGTAAAGCATTGTTCTTTGCCTCTGCGAGAAAATCAAAGAGGACGTGGCCGTTCCGCAGGGAATGGGCGAGGCGGAGTCTTTTGGCTTGGAGTTGCCCTCAGTTGTTCCGAATGTACGGAAACGCACCGAAGAGGCTGACGCAGCAATAGCGGCGCCTGCCAGAAGCCTCACGTTCGAATCCCAAGTTCGAACGTGAGGTTGCTTCGAATAAAAGCTGGGACCGGAGGTTATTGTCCTGCCACACCTTTATTCACCAGGACCTTCACTTCCACGCGACGGTTTTCCGCTCGACCCTGTGCCGTCTCATTGGTTGCGGTGGGATCGGCCGTGCCCATCGCTCCTGGCGCTATAATGTGCCGCACGGGCACGTTGCAGCTCTGGATCAAATAGGCAATCACCGCCTGGGCACGGTCCATGCTCAATTGCTGATTCATGGCGGCGTTGCCCGAGGAGTCGGCATAACCCTTCACCTGGATGATGTAGCCAGTTAGATTCACGGCATCGTGCGCCAGAGCCGAGAGGGCCGTTTTATCGCTCGCCGAGATTACTGATTTTCCAACTGCGAAATTGACGTTCACCTCGCCCTTGGTGTCAAACTCACTGAGTGCAGAGAAACGTTTGTTGGCTGCCTCGATATCTTGCTGGCTGGCTTCGATCTGCTCCTGATTGGAGGTGATCTGCTGCTTGTTGGCAGCAGTTTGGACCTGGTTGGCAGCAATCCCCTGCTGATTGGTTTGAATGTCCTGTTTGTTCGTCGCGATGTTCTGCTGGTTGGCCTGAACCGCGTGTTTAGTCGGCGTCAACCCGGCTTGAATGGTTTCGGCTAGTTGCAGATCGTCTGCGTCGAAGGTGATTGTCTTAGCCGTCACCCGCTGCGCATCGCCGATCCCATTTACCGAAATCTTGAGTCCCGGGATGAGAACGGTGACTGACATCTGCTTCTTGCGTAGGCCGAGACCCTTTGGCTGTTGCACCTTGGTGGCATCGGTGAGAACCACCGTGACATTGCCACCATCAGCGGTCTTGACGGCCAGAGTCTCTCCGGTTCGTGTGGTGATCAATCCCTTGATTTTGACGTTCTCGCCGTTGGATGCGCCATAGGCCAACCCGACCGACAAACAGCACAGTAACACGGTAAACGCCACCATTGGTTTCGAAGTCTGCCTCATATATGTCTTTCCATCCTTATTTATCGGCTGTGCGGAGGCTGCCTGGAGCAAATCTGATCTGAGCGTTATTACCCTTGCTCTGGCGACGAACCCACCCCATGTAGGATTGCAGGTTCAAAGCTTCCGGTTATTGCTTCCCACCTTGAATAACTGAAGACGGGGACGGACACCACTGGTAAAACTAGCAGTCGCACGAGAAGAAGCCACCACTGGCGAAACTACGGGTACTCCGCCTCAGACTCTTGCACCCGCCAGAGCGCTGCTTTCAACGACAGGTTGCGTGGCGGAGGTCACTCCGATGGCGCGCGCATCGAGCTCCGCATCCGTTGACAATTGCTCGATGAATTTTCTCAGGGTAATGGTCAACGGAATCGCGAGAATCTCGCCCGCCGGGCCCAGCAGGAAACCCCAAACCATAAGCGATACCGTGATTTCGAGGAGGGATATATCCACTCCCTTCTTCATGAGAATCGGAGTGAGCCCGTAGTCCGTCAGCATTTGGGTCAGGACCAGGCAGCCCGCCACTAGAAGGGCTTTCTTCCAGCCCAACATGAGCAATGCCAAAAAAGCCGGGGGCACGATGGCTAAGATGAAACCCACATTGGGGATGAAGTGGAGGAAAAAGTACAGGACGCACCAAATGATGGGAAAATCCACGCCTACAGCGACGAACACAAGCAAGTTGGCCAGCGCGGTGATGATACCAGTCTCGGCCGAGATCCCTATGTAACGCTGCACATCGCTGCCATAGTAGGCCAGCTTCTCGGCCAGGGCGCCCCTCTTGGCTCCGGCATCCCCCACCATCTGGATCAGGAGAATCCATGCGAGTGCAGAAATCAGCAGGCCATCCGCCAGAAAGCTACCTGCCCCGCTGAGGGCCATGCGGGAAAACCCGAGGATACGGTCGGAGGTGGCCACCTTGGCAGTAGAGAGGTTCGCAAAGTTGATGCCGTGCGCATTCGCGAAAACCACTGACTTCTCAAAGAGGGCCATGAAGTGCTCATGGTAAATGGGCAGTCTGTTCCTCATCCGTCCGACACTGTCGTATAGGAGGATAACCGTAACCACATTCAATGTTCCCAACAAGGCCACCGTCAACCCCAGCGCTGCGGCCTTCCCGAGCCGGAAACGTTGCATGAGCCACTGAGGCAATGGAACAAACGCGTAGGCAAGTAGAAGGGCCATCGCGAGTAGCACGAGGAGATGAGAGGCGGTCCTAATTCCCCACATAACAATGACTACACACGCGACCCCTTGCAGGAGGCGGATCATCGGTTGCGACGAACTGCCGTTCATTTTGGCTTCCTCGGGATTCAGCCGGCACCGATTAGCTTCCAACAGGATCTGATGGCACCCCGTATCCCCTTGGCTGGTGGAACCGCCAAGCCGCTCCTACTTGCCGGCACGGCATTTCGGCCCTTACCCCGGCGCAGCAATGCCTTGCCGCCGGAAGTGCCGGGGGCTACTGGCAAAAAATGCCAGTCTCGACGGACGCACCGTACGACTCCAAAGAAAAGTTGCCCACCGTTAAGCGGGCAACTCCTGTGGTTCTTATTCAATGCGCTTCTCGCCCAGACCTCAGCGACTGTTCCGAGCGGTTCGCAGCGCGAGCGAAGAAGCTAGCGACAGAAGGCCAAGCAGTCCAATCAAGGGCAGCGGACTTGCGGTCTTCGGCAATGCCGGGGGCGTGGCCTGAGCCACTTCTACGGGAACAACCACTTCCTCTTCCTCGACGACCAGAATCGGTACATCGGCCGGCGGCGGAGGTGGTGGCGTCGGCATCTCGCCGGTCACGCTCCTATTCTGCGCGACGTCAACGACGGGGACCTCCACAACCTTGGTGGCGGAAATTGTCATTCCCTTCTTCAGACCCCAAGCATCGACCATCTGTCCGTCTACGCTGAACTTCTGATTCTTGGGAATCTTGAATTGCTGGTTCTTTCCGTCCGCCAGGGTCAGGATCACAGAATTCGGCGGATTTATGTACCACACCTTTCCCGTAACACTCTGCACCGTCGTAATGGTCTTGGGGGTTGTGGTGGTGGTGATGGTGCGTTGAAGTTTCATGCCCGGTTTCAGATCGTGAATCCCGAGTTGCCGGCCATCGACCGTGACTCTGGCGCTTTCCGACACATTGGCAAAGTGCCGGATGGTGCCGTCTGACATCTTGACTACCAGGTCGTTGCCCGAAACAGTCACGACTTCGCCGCTATCAACCTTGGTCTGGATTGCGGCTGGACCGCTGGTTGTTGTCGTTTTTGTTTGCACCTGCCCGCTCATGCTCAGAGTAAAGGCCACGCAGATAGCCCCCACCACGAGCACCAGCCATGTATGTGTCCAACCTGTTTTTGATTTCATTGCTTTTTCTCCTTAGGAGGCTCTCGGAACCCCGGAATTTAGATCCCTCAGCCTGTCTGTTCGAAACGGTTCATCTTGCCTTTGCTTGCTGGTCAAAGCCACCGGGCTCGGACTGCCATGGCCCCATGGCATGACCATTCGACGTAACGGAATCGGCGGCAGATGCCTGAACGATGTAACGTTTCGGGGCGTCGCCGACGAAATAGAACGGGTAACAAGTCACCAGCGTGAGCGACGCATGCAGGCTCGGCTTCAGCACCGAGACATCGTTCGGATCCACGATGGTGATCCGATCGACGATGTAGGTCTCCGTCCGCGCCATCGTAGCCATTTCAATCGTGTCGCCGAGACCGATGTCCTTTAGACCGCGGAAGAATCCGTCGCGATGTCCGGCAATGGCCATATTGCCGTTCTCCCCTGGATTGGCTGTACCGACTACGTGCCCCACTCCCCGGTTCAAGCTCAGGTCATCGGTTCCTTCCAAGACAGGGACTTCGACGTGAATCTTTGGTATTCGGAGGATAGCGATGGCAGGCGCGAATCGTTCCGCCAAGCTCTCCTCGTAGTCCCTGACGCGTTGCCGCGACCACAAACTGAAGTCCGGATTCTCAGAGGTCAGTACCAACCGCTGAGGGCTGGTGCCGGAAGCCAGTTGCCGAGCCTTGAACCTCCCTAATTCACCGCTGGACAGAACCGTCCGATGCATGTTGGCTGCAACGTATAGGGCGACCATCAGCCCCCCGAAAATCAGCAGCAGACGCTCGAGTTCGCGTAAAGAGCGCACCTACACCTCTGGCGACTCGGAACAGCCCTCAACGAGCCGAGGCTCACATCTACTGCCGAACCGTACACGGCACCAAACCGTGACGTAACTGTCAATACTTACAGCCGGTCTTGAATGGGATATTTCTGGATTGGCAGCAGTGCGCCGCCTTCGCACGTTGTGCAATACTTTGCTTACCAGAGACCTCCCCTGCATGAGTGGCTGCAGGCTTCAACCGCGTCCGTACATCAGGGTCGGGGAGACAAAGAGCTTGTTAGAAAGCACCGCATTGATAGCGGGAAGGAGATCCATGTTCAACCGCGATTTCACAACATAGGCCGACCCCCCTGCTCCCATGGCGGCGTTCACATAGTCAGAGTCTTCGTGGACGGTGAGGAAGATGATCTTGGCGCAACACCCTGAGTCTCGCAGCTGCCGGCCTATATCGATCCCACTCTGTGCGCCCATGGAAATATCAAGTGAGATGATGTCGGGCCGGAGCCGCTGGTATTCGGGGACAACACTTGCCCCGTCGGACACGACGGCAACGACCTTGTAAGCCTTCTCCGTTTCAAGCATCTTGCGAACATGATCGAGGACGACAAGATTGTCGTCGGCAAGAAGGATGGTTGTTCTGGGCACAGACACGGCCTCTCGATAGGTGTCGGTGAGCCATTGCACCTTGACGTGCAAATGTCGTCGCTTCAGGGTTGCCTGAGACACTCGGGCCTCCCGACCAACCTTTACCCGCTCGATGTTATTTTGATTTTGAAGAGGTTGACTACTGTCAAAACTGACGGTTCCGACAGCAGGAAGTCCTTTAAGCCACGGATTCCTCGGTGCCGCGAACACCCCTTTTGGCAACCGGAACGCGGCCTTCTATCTGGGTGCCGAGCGATGGCTTTGACCAGATTGAAAGTGTGCCTCCGACGGACCCTAGCCGCTCACGCATGCTGATCAGTCCGAGGCCATGCTTATTTCGTGTCAGTTCTGGCTCGAATCCAACTCCATCGTCGGAAACGCGTAACTGGATCACACTCGATTGGAAGGTAAGTTCCACCTTCACGTGATGGGCATGACTGTGTTTGGCCACGTTGTGCAACGACTCTTGCACAACGCGGAACAGGTTGAGAGCGGTGCTTTTCTCGAGGTCTTCTGGTAGATCCTGCACCACACACTCGACCTCAATCTTGTGCTGGATGGAAAACTCATGGCAGAGATCGCGCAGGGTTGCCGCGAGCCCAAGGTAGTGCAGCTTTGACGGATGCAACTGATGCGACATGTGCTGGATGTCAGTCGCGATTTCACTGGTCAGCTGCCAAAGCTCATGCAGGTCCTTGCGCTGCGACCGATCGTTATTTCCTGATGTGGCTCGTTCAAATTCCTGGAGGCCGTTCGCCAGCAACGCCAGCCTCTGGTTAATATCGTCGTGCAACTCGCGCGCAATTCGGCTTCGTTCTTCTTCCTGTGCTCCCATCAGCCTGCGGCCCACCGTGGAAAGAGTCTCTTCGGCGAGCTTCCGATCCGTGATATCGATACAAGAGCCAATGTAGCCGGCAAACAAATTGTCGCCGCTAAATCTCGGTACACCAGCGTCAAGGACCCAGCGGTATTCGCCATCATGCCGCCGGAGCCGATACTGCATCTCGAAGGGCTGACGTTCATCGAACGCCTTGGTGTAGCTGTGCAGGCATGCGATCAGGTCGTCAGGGTGGACTCCTTCTGTCCAACCGTTTCCAAGCTCCGCCACAAGAGGCCGGCCGGTGAACTCGAGCCAGGGCTGATTGAAGTAGTCGCACAGTTTGTCGAGGCCAGAAGTCCAGATCATCACAGGAGCGGTGTTGGCAACCAGCCGAAACCGCTTCTCGCTCTCCAGAACTGCCTGTTCTGCCCGCTTGCGTTCGGTGATGTCCTGAGTCGTGCCGCGAAGGTAGATCACACGGCCGGTTGCATCTCGCACCGCCATACCGCGAGCCGTGGCCCACTTGTGGCTGCCATCTGGACGTACCAATTCCACGTCGACTTCCCAAATTGAGTCCGATCGCTCGGCCTCCTTCATCGCGGCAGTTAGACGGGCCCAACTATCGGGGGTGAAGAGCCGTGCTAATTCCTCATAGGCGGGTAGGGGCAAGCGGGGATCAAATCCGTGGATGCGACAAAGCTCCTTCGACCAGGTAATAGCCTTGTTCTTTGGATCATAAAGCCAGTTACCCACTCGTGCGAGGTTTTGCGCTTCCGCAAGGTCTCCCTCGTTTCGACGCAGGTCGTCTTGAGCACGCTTGCGTTTGGTGATATTGCGAAGCAGCAAAATGATCAGCAGTGTTTCAACCAGCAGGACTGCGGATAGCCCCAGGATTCTCCATCGGTAGAGCTCCCATGGCGAGTATTCCCAGTAGCGTACCTCGCTTTCCTTCGGAAGCTCATTCCCCGAAAATCCCCAGCGGTGTAGTTGACGCCAGTCGACGACATAGTGCTGGAAATCGCCGGTGATAACCGGGATTTTTTCCGGCTTTTCACCTTTTAAAATCCGCACCGCATCATTCCCCAGGGCCCGTCCCACCTCGCCCAGATCAGCCACGCTCCCACCCACCACACCTGTGCCCACGACGGAAGAGAACGTTCCATAGATCGGTCTGTTTGCCGCCTGGGCAATCGCTGGCAGAATGCGCGCGGGGATAAACTGCTCACCACGGGAGTCGGTTACGAAATCGAGGAAAAGGATGATGCTGTCAGGTTCCGTATGCGCCAGAAGGGGTTCCAGCTGTGAGAACTGCAGATCCGTCAAATACTGAAAATCCAGATTCGACTCAAACCCGCGAAACTGGTCGTGCGCTATCTGCGACGCGCGTTTCTCGTCGCCCGACGAGCCTGAAATGACGATCACGTGGGTAGTGCCGGGATTTTGCCGCAAAGCCAGCTGCAGCGTGGACAGGTAATTCAACTTCCGGATGACGCCCGTCGTGCCGGGTTCCGGGTTGAGCCAGCTTGAAGGGTTCTGAGGATCGGTCATAAAGAACAAGAGCGCCGCATCGGGGAACAGCTTCGTTCGAATGCTTTCCGCAAACTCTACGGTTCCTTCATCGATGGCAATCACCAGGTCGAAAGTCTGTCCGTGGTACTTCTGGAGGAGATACGAAGCCGTTGCCCGTTTGCGAGAGGGGTCCTCGAAGGATGAAGAAGACTCGAGATACTCAAAGCTAAAGTGAACAGGCCTGTCGGAGCCATCAAGAATGCGGGTCTCCGTCTGCTCGATCATGGCGCCAACGTCGGGCAAGTCCGGATCTTCCGAGGAAAGAAAAAGCACTTCGACGTGCTGTGGACGAGAGCGGGGAGCAGGACCAACTGGCGCGGCTATGCTGGGTAGAACTATACCAAGAAAAAAGACACAGAGCAGCGCAGCCCGGAATTCGCCGACTCCGGCGTCACGCCATCGCTGATTTCGCGTTGTAGACGTATCAAGTACACTTTCGTTTTGATCGGAATGCTATGGCGCAGTGAGCAATGCCACTACTGTCAGTGTTTACAGGTGACACGGCAGCTGCGACGTTCGGCGTTCGGCGAACAACTACCTGGTACGGATGGGAGTATGTGCTCAACGTCGTCAAGTCAGTTGGGCGAATTCTGTTAACTTACTTGTCTGCCCTTCTCCAGGTCTCATCTGGCGCATACTCGTTCATCGCACTCGCCAAATCTGTAGTTTGGGCCCCAAGGTCTTTCTGGTAAATCAGTCCAGATTGGTTGACGATGAAGGTCATCACTCCTGACGAACGATACTCGGCGGGATAAGCAACGAACGCAAAGCCAAGGATCATTTCCCCGTTCACGATGTAACTCTTGGCGCCCCCACCAGCTATCTTTCCCTGTCGGGTCAAGATGCGATAGTAATAGCCGTGAAATGGGGAATTCTCTCCTTGTTGGGGCTGGCCGTAGCCCACCCCCACGGCGCGAGCCAACAATGGGCCGATTGGGCTCTCTGGCTCGCCATCGGCAGTTTCCCAGAACAGCCCGTTGTGTCTGTCTTTATCGCTGGCGATCGTTTGCGCGTATTGGTGGATTTTGTTTCCATCCTGCAGCTGGCTGTAGTATTCAATTTGGGCGGTCACCAGTTCGTAGCAGATGTCTATTGCAGCTAGTTCGTTGGCGCCGATGCGACGATAGAGTATCTCTTTCTCGCCGGCTTCAGTATCGAAGTGCCAAGCACGATTTTCATAGACCAACGGCACAGGGAAGGCCCAGTTGTACGATCCTACGTAAAGCGTTGTAGTCCCATCCTGCTCCCGCACCAGGCGATGCATCTCCTTGTATTTGGCGATGAACTGCTCCCGATCGTCCTCGTCGTGGACACCGTCTGCGGCGGAGATGATTTCGTTGGCGTCCGGACCGAAGATGTCCACCATCGCGGCTTCGCCACCAGCTTGGGCTGCGACGAACAACGCCTGAGACGCCTCCTCTGGCGAGGCGAAGGTTTTCTGTCCGGAGAGCTGTGCATGCAAAAGCCCGTTCCCGACCAGCACCACGGCTGAAATGAAACATAAGTTCAACAGGCAGATGTTCTTGAGTTTGGGGGTGAGCGACGGCTGCCACATCGACTTTCCTCCGTCCACCGTATCGACTCGTTGATTTAGATATCGGCGTCCTGGCCCGTTGCGCCAGCGTCGCCCAACGGCAGTTCCAACGTTGTGGTGAGGTGGACACGAACCAACAGCCCTTGCTTTAGGCTAACGGTCGGAAGAGCGGCGGACGACTGTCAAAAATGCCAGTTCAAACTGCGAGGAGGTGAAAAAGAACCATTCGAACTGGAACAAATCCCGCGAAGACCTACGGGCAACTGGTGAGGAGAATAGATGACAGACTAGCCAAGCGCTCAGCGTCCGCCATCAGCGGAACACTGGCTGTCTATGAAAAGGAAGCAACCCGCGGAAGAAGCCGATCTGCCCTGGTTGTTTTCGCATCAACACTGGATAAGGACTTTGCCACAGGAATCCGCTCGACCTAGTTTGCATGTAGAGAATGAGAGAGGCTTAGGAGATTTTGCGGCTGCACGCGGATCAAGCCTCCGCGCGGGCTATCAATGTCGACTATAAGAAAGAACGATAGGGACACGGCAAGCGGCAGAACTACCAACAGGACGCTGGTTCGATGTGCGCTGTAACCGATCAACAGGTTGCAGCCCATGGCGATCAATGCCAACAAGCCCCACGCCTCGAGCGGAATGCGGTTCCACCAAGCGGCCTGGGTGTACCCCTGCGAGTTCAACACATCATTCATGCCCGAGATCACCAGGGCGTTCACGGGTGTCGGCTGAGCCGCAGCGCTAGCCTGGACGGCGGACCACAGCTCATCCTGTAATTGGAGAGTATTGGTGTTGATCTGCTGAAGTTGCTGCCCATCGCGGGTGGTATAGAACAGCACGCGCAGATCGAGATACTTCCGCAGCAACTCATGCGCTCTGGCCGTATCTGCAGCCGGCAGCAGATCGGCGCGGACATACTCCGTACCGATCGCGTTGGCCTCTGCCTCTTCATAGGCTTTGCGCTGATCATACCGGGTGAGGGCCATCGAGAAGGTGAATCCAATAAGCAGGCCCAGCAGTGTGAGGGCAGCGGTCTGGACAACGTCGATGTCTCGCCGCTGGTCTTCTCCCAGAGGTTGTCCTCTTTTGCGAACGTAGCCGCCGACGAGGGCCGACACGCAAAACGCGATGAACGAGAGCGCGAAAATAAGAATTGGGAAGTCGATAATACTGTTCATAATGAGGTATCCGCCAACAACTTCAGTCCGAAAATCGGGCATGACGCTAGCACGACCGATCGAAAATCTTTCTACGGATCATATCCGGATCATTTCTTGCCTATAACTAATATTTTCTGCTGGAGAATGGCGGCGTCTGCCGCAACATGCTGGCGTGGTTGACAGAGCTCCCGTCCTTCGCCGCGACAGGCTGGGCAAGAGGCGGATGCAAGCCAGCACGCAGACAACAGCGCTGGCGGAACGCTGAGATCGTCTGCTTCATGACGGACGATTTCTCCGTCGATTCAAACACCTTGCTTCCGGTGGATGACTCGCTGGCGGCACTAAGGAGCGAGGGAAACCTTCATTCTTGTACCTGGCTCCAGCCGGCATCGGGATCGAACTCGGTCATTGCGGCTGCTGTTTCTGCCGTGGTCTTTCCCAGATCCTTCTGCAGCAGCACGCCATCCTGGTTGATGATGAATGTCATCACGCCCGAATTGCCGTATTCAGCCGGATAGGCGACGAAAGCGAATCCACCGACCATCTTCCCATCGACCACGTAGTCCTTCGCACCGCCTGGCGCCTGACTGCCTTGCCCGGTCAGCATATGGAAGTAGTAGCCGTGGAAAGGCGTGTGGGCGTTAGGCTTTACGCTATATCCTTCGGAGGTTGCAAATGCCACCAGCGGACCGAGCGGGACTTTTGGGCTGACCTTCTGGCGAGTCCCAGTACAAACCGTTCTGCTTGCCAGTGTCACTTATGAACTTCACAGCGTACTGGTTCGTGCGCCCGTCATCGAGACGGTTGTGAGAAATACTCGGCCTGAGCATCGGCCAGCGCTCCACAAACGTCGATGACTGCCAGTTCATTCCGGCCAATACGGCGCGACAAAATCTCATCTTTTCCCGCAGCCGTGTCGAAGAACCACTGCCCGCTCGGCATTCTTCTTCAGCGGGATCGGGAAGGCAAAATTGTCAGCTCCGATCATCAGGATTTGGGCCTCATCTGGCATCTTGCGCCAGCGGTGCATCACCCCATAGGCGGCCACAAATTCGTCGACCGTGGCCTTGTCCTGCACGGCATCGCCAGAAGAGATGATCTCTTTCGACTCCGGACCGAAAATTGCCAGCACCGCGTTTTGATCCCCTGACTTTGCCGCTTCCAGCAGCCCATTGCCCGCATCATCGGGCGAAGCAAACACCTTGAATGAAGGTTTGTCGGACTTGTTGCAGGCGGCAAGGAGAATGATTAACGCCAGAAGTAGCAACCAGTCGTAACAGCGATTCTGCGAATTTGAGCGACATACCATCCTCCAAATCATCGACTGTAAGACATCTCACCAACACCGCTCACAGATCTGATCTCGTTTGCGGCTGCACCGTTGGTTTATCTGCGACCGCCCCAGCCACCACCGCCGCCCCTGCTGTACCGAACCACGAGCACTCTCCGACCTGGACCCCCAGCCTCCGCCGCCACTTCCGCTGAAGGCCGATGACCCGCCGCTCTTTTCCTGCCCTCCCCAGCCCTGATGCAGCGAATTGTCGCCTGATTCGAACTTCCATTGCGTGTTGCTGACCAACCACTGCCGGTGTTCTTGTAGGTGTTGCCGTTTGCTGCCGCATACTTGTCGCCATTGGCGGTCTGACCAACCGCCGCGCTGTTGCCGTACTTACCTGACGCGGCATAAGCCGAGCCGCCGTTCGAAGTGTGCATCTGTCCGGTGGTTCCATTGCGCGTTCGTTTGATGCTGGCTGTAGGCGGTGTGTGCCGTTTTTCGAAACCGTCGAGGCTCCCATAGCTGCCATAGGCATTGGACCCTTGCACGGTCGAGGCAGAAGCCCCGGTTCTTGGGTTGTACGCTTGACCGGCGCTTACGCTGCCGTAGCCGTTTGAGACTGTGCCGCCACGTGCGTACGTCCCTGTGGATGGGTTATAGCCATTGCTTGCGTGCGCGGAGCCGTAGGCGCCATAGGCAGAGGCACTGGAACCATAGTAGCCGCCGTGCCAGGCGGTGTTTCCGTAGTACGCCCCACCGTGATAGACCACCGCGGTGGTGCCGTGCCAGCCACAATTCCAGCTGCTATATCCCCAGCGCGCAACAACCATCGCTCATCATCGCTCCGACCGCGATGCCGACTCCAAACGCAAGCACCGCGGTCGCCGCAACGGACGGAGGAGGGACGTACGCGGGAACGACTAGGGATAGCCGTAAACCACCGCGGGGTTGTATACGGGAACGTACACCACCTGCGGATTCGCAGACTGAATCACGATGACTTGCGGCGACTGCTGCACGACCGATAGTCTGCGATCCCGATTTCAAATTGCCGGAGCTAGGCTTTCGCACGCAAAACCTGGACGGCCGACATCACGTCGGCGGCCTGCGTGCGATATGCCTCTCCCAGTGACGAAGTCCAACTGAGATTC